>CBDCTW010000022.1:0-1093279 GCA_965222425.1 Candidatus Marinacidobacterales bacterium | reverse complement strand
GTGCCTTGCGGATGCCTTTGCCTCCGTCCACTACGCAGAGAATCGACTCATCGACGCGCAAGCCTCGCTCGAGAAGGTCCTGCAACATCGCGGTGCACATCCGAGAGTTCTCCGTCGAGCCCAGCCATATACCTAGGGGCACCTTCGTTCCATCTATTGTGATACCTAGAGTTACGACGACGGTCTGTCCGGCCACCTCAAGGCCATCCAGCATCAGTGCCGCAAGCTCGAACTCCTCTAGCCGCCGAGACAGGTATTCCTCGAGCTTCTTAGTCGTCTGGCTCACGAGGTGACGGCTGGCGGCACTCTTACTCGTGCCACGAGACTTCAACTTGGCCGCGGGTTTGTCCAGACTCGATTCGTAATTTCGGGTCGATACGCCCACCAAGATCTGATTCAACACTCGCTCTGGAAGCGGGTCTTCTTCGCGGAAGGCTTCGAAGTGTGGAAGCGACGCCTCCGCGCCCGACTTCGAGCGAACTCGAGGTCGCGACACTTGGATGCGACGACCACCGAAGCTCAGCTCTCCGTTCGTGCTCCCCCAGTGGTTATGAGTTCGCTCCTTCTCGTGCTTGCCCTTGAGCCCCGCGATCTCCTCGGCGTCCTCTCCGAGCAGTAGGTGCAGAGCTGTCAGTCCTTGCTCGTACACCCATTCCGTCAGATCCGCCTTCGTGGCCGCGATCCCAGCTATCATCGGTAGCAGTATCTGACCGACTTGGCCAACTACCTTGCCCGTAGGCGAGTGCGTTTGCTTTCTTACTAGCTTCTTTGATTTCCTAGGCATTGGTGGCTCCTTGTCCCCCTCTGGAGACGGTTTATTGGCAGACCTATTCTTAGGCCGGCCAAGGAGCCGCCGCTACCCCAAATTCAACATCCGGCGGGACATCCCCCGTGAGGACCCGATGCGACTCATACCCGTTGCGTCGTCCCTTCTCCTTCGTCGTTGCCGGAGCGTTCTCATAGTAGTTTCGACCCAACGCCTCCGTCACCTCGCGCTCCAACGCATATTGAAGCATCATCTGAGCTCCCGACCGGACGATCTCCGAGAGATTCATCTCCCCAAATACCAGTTGTTCCTCGAACTGCTTGAGCAATCGCTGACTCGGTAGTACCTTTCCCATGATGTATGGTTCTCCTTTTCTGTCCCCATGACGGGGACGGGTTTGAGCTTGGGGAACCATACATCGTTTTTCTTTGACAGGAATCTTAAGACATCACCGGTGGATGTCATGCCGTGGTCAGGATGTTCAAGGGGATAAAGCTCAGGGGCTCCATGTTTTTCGGATTGCTAATATCAGCTATGAGGATGCCAAAGAGGGTGGGAGGGCCATTGTAGCCGCCCAGGAGGGCAATCCCGTTGTGAACGCGGGGTGTGTTGAATCCAGCGCCCAACCCATTTTCTTGAGCGAAAGGGGTGAGCTAAGGGCCTTTGAAGTAGCTATGTCCCACCACCTCGAAGTTCTCCCTGCTTGAGAAAGCCTCGGTCTCGCTGAGGTCCAGATTGAAAACATCTTTTCCCGGAGGTAACTGCTTCTCCTCGACCTCGATGCCGCTCCCCTGGCCGAAAACCGGTGGTGGTCCAATCAAGACAGCCCCAATGAGCAGTATGGTTGACAATTTCAAATTCACGCTCGTGTGAAGGGCTTTAGTCTTCATTCTGTACTCCTTTTGCTTTCTCCACCAACACTGCGCTAGGGGAGGATATGGTGAGATCAGCGTCAAGAGCAGCTTCATCGCTTCTTCAACTCCACAAGCTTCCAGCTGCCGCCCGACGCTTCCACGATACACTGTGTACGGCGATCTTCAAGGCGGAGACCCGTGATAGGATCCGGGCGAGTCAGCGAACCGGGCTAGAGCGAAGTGATTCGATCATGAGTGAGTCGTTCTCTCGTCTGGTACTTCTGGTTTCCCTGCTCCTTTCCTTTGCTCCTACCTCGCGGGCTGGCGAAGCTTCCGAGCAAGCGAGCGAGAACCAAGAGGTCTTCCCGGTGCGGGGCTATGCGCCCAACCGCTCGGCGGTGGAGTCGCTCTTCGTTGCCGTCGATCCCGGACAGGATGGTTGGACGGCCGAGGTCGTTTCGGAGGCGATCGCAGAGAGGCTCCATGCGTTGGAAGAGGCTTTGCGAGATCGTGACCCGGGACCGATCGCCCCGCTGGTCCATAGCGACTTTCAGGGAGCTTCTCTAGAGCCGGTCTCCAGCCAGACGGTAGCCGCACCTTCGGGTGTTCGTCTCTTCCGGTATCGCTACAACGATGAGCTCTCGATCGGGGCGGGGCAGGCACCCTCGGCTCTTTTGGCTTGGGTCCAGGAGTTTCATTCCTTTTCTGTTCTCGAGTTCAAGATCGTGAGTATCCAAGTGGGGGCCCATTCAGATGTCGAGCCGTCCGAGGCATGGACTCGGATCTTGTATGACCTCTCGGGACGAGGAGCGGGGAACGACATCCTTGCCCGTCGAGGTTGGTGGCGAGTGAATTGGGTCGCTTCCGGTGACGGCTGGAAAATGAACCGCCTCAAGATCGAGCCTGGCACCGAAGGGCGAACCGCCAAGCCCTTCTTTACCGACGTGAGCACGGTGGCCTGGGCCAACGCGCCCTCCTACCGGGAGCAGATGTGGGTGGGGATCGACCATTTCCGCACCCGGATGGATGCCGCCAGTGGCATCGATCTCTACGGCCACAGCGGACTGGCGGTGGGAGACGTGGACGGTGACGGACTCGAAGATCTTTTTGTGGCTCAGCCGCAAGGACTTCCCAACCGACTCTACCGGAACCGGGTTGACGGGACTTTCGAGGATATCAGCCGGCAGGCCGGCGTAGATCTTCTCGAGCGTACTTCCATGGGGCTATTCGGCGACGTCGACAACGACGGCGATCAAGACCTCTTCGTCGTGATCCAGAACTGGACCGTCGTGCTTCTTTTGAACGACGGTCAGGGGAGATTCGCGCTCTCTCGAGCTTCGTTTGAGAGGAAAGTCGGGGTCAAGGCTACTCTGAGCTCGGCGTCATTAGCAGACTA
This sequence comes from Candidatus Marinacidobacterales bacterium, assembly GCA_965222425.1. GTDB lineage: Bacteria > Acidobacteriota > Vicinamibacteria > Marinacidobacterales > DATDRI01 > CBDCNP01. The sequence continues at coordinate 1,090,263 of CBDCTW010000022.1, read as the reverse complement.
TGACAACGACGGCGATCTGGATCTCTACGTCACCTGCTACCGATACTTCGGCGCTCCCGGGGAAGATACGGCGCTGGCGCTGCCCTACCCTTATCACGATGCCACCAATGGGCCTCCAAACATTCTGTTTCGGAATCGGGGTGACGGAACCTTTGAAGACGTCACCACGAGCACGGGCCTAGACGGGGGAAACGACCGTTTCAGCTTCTCCTCCTCATGGGGCGACTTCAACAACGATGGATGGCTCGACCTCTATGTGGCGAACGACTTCGGCCGGAACAATCTGTATCAGAACCTTGGCGATGGCAGATTCGTCGAGGTTAGCCGAAAGGCGGGCGTGGAGGACATCGGCTCGGGCATGAGCGTGGCCTGGGCGGATTACGACCTCGATGGCAAAGACGATCTCTATGTGGGCAACATGTGGTCGTCCGCCGGCCTCCGCCTGACCGGGCAGCCCGGTTACCAGACCGACGAGGCACGGGCCAGCTATGTGCGTCACGCCAAGGGAAACAGCCTGTTTCGCAATCTGGGAGGAAACCGGTTCGAAGACGTAGGTGATGAGGCCGGAGTGGAGTTTGGGCGATGGGCCTGGAGCAGTGACTTCCTCGACTGCGACAACGACGGGGATGACGACCTCTACTCCGTCAACGGCTACATTAGCAATACCTCGACGAAAGATCTTTGAAGCTTCTTCTGGCGGCAGGTCGTGTCGCGCTCGCCCACCGAAGAAAAGGCGGTGGAGCTTTATGAACAAGGCTGGAACGCCATCAGCCGCCTCATCCGCGGCAACGGAAGCTGGAGCGGCCACGAACGCAACTGCTTCTACCTCAACAACGGCGATGGCACCTTCATCGATGCCTCCGGGATCAGCGGACTCGACTTTCCCCAGGACGGGCGCTCGTTCGTCGGCTTCGACTACGACCTCGATGGCGACGTGGACATCGCGCTCAAGAACCGAAACGCACCCCAGCTTCGGCTGCTGCGGAACGACCTGGCCAACGGGCGGGCTTCGGTTCGGTTTGTCTTGGAAGGTCGCTCGAGCAATCGTGACGCCATAGGTGCCCGAGTCGAGGTCCACACCAGCCGGGGCGTTCGCCAGAAAACGGTGAGGGCGGCCAGCGGTTACCTATCTCAAAGTAGCCGCCGACTGCATTTCGGTCTCGAGGGTTTGGGGGAGGTAGAAAGAGTCGTCATCCGCTGGCCCAGTGGCCTGGCACAAACGCTCGGTTCTGTCCCAGCGAATCACCTCATCCGCGTAGTCGAAGGCGAGGACGACTTCGAGATCGAGCCTTTCCGGCCGTCCCGCGCGAGTCCGGTTCCGAGCTGGGAGAAAGTCGAGCCAAGCCCCTCGGGGGGAACGTGGCTTCTGGATCCTCTGCCCGCTCCTGATTTCACATTGAGCGATTTGGAGGGTAAGACCCACCGGTTGGCGAGCCTCAAAGGGAAAAAAGTGCTGCTGAACTTCTGGGCAAGCTGGTGCGCCCCGTGTCGCGGTGAGCTCGTGGACTTCAAGAACGAGAGATCGGATCTGGAAGCGGCGGGCGTCACCCTTCTCGCCGTCTCGGTGGACGAGCCGCCGGCAGACCAAGCGGTGCGGGCGTTCCGGTCGGAACTGGGGCTCGACTTCCCGTTGCTCCTGGCCAATGAAGAGATGGTCGGGATCTACAGCGTCCTGGCTTCCAATCTCTACGATCGCGTTTCCGAACTGGCCATTCCGATGAGCTTCCTCATCGACGAGCAAGGAAAGATTGTCAAGGTTTACCGCGGCGCCGTCGGGGTCGATCAAGTTGCCCGCGACTCGGGGCGAATCCCCCGGACCCGCAAAGAGAGGGAGCGGGCCGGTCTCCCCTTCGATGGCATCAATTTGATAGGCGAGTTCCTCCGGAACGACTTTGCGCTGGGAAACGCGTTTGCCGAGCGGGGCTACTGGAGCCACGCCGAGGGGCTCTATGAAAGGGCCATCGAGCGGGGTCAGGCGGCGGCCAAGGTCCATTACAACCTCGGCACGGTGATGCTCAACCAGCAAAGATGGAAAGAGGCGGCAGAGGCGTTCGAGAAAGCCGTCGCCTTGAATCCTCGGTTTGCCGAGGCACACAACAATCTCGGCTACGTCTCGGCGGCCCTGGGGGATTATCCCAAGGCGCGAGAGTCGTATCGTCGAGCCCTCGAGCTACGCCCCTACTTCTCTGAGACCCATAACAACCTGGGTACGCTGGAGGCCCGCACCGGTCATTTGTCGAAGGCGATTGCCTCTTTCGAGGCTGCGATCTTCCACCAGCCCGAGCTCGTGAAGGCTTACATCAACTTGAGCACCGCCCTCAACCAAGCCGGGCAGAGCCGAGCAGCCCTCGAGCCCTTGCGACAGGCGTTCGACCTCGCGCCCTCGCCCGAAATCTGCGTGAGTCTCATCCGCGCCCACGCCCAGGCTGGCGATCACAGCGAAGCCCTTCGCTTTCTCGAGGAAGGTCTCGAGCGGTGGCCGGACGATCCAAAGCTAGCCCGCTTGAGAGAAACCCTCCGCCTCAGGTGACTGTTGGCATGAGAGCTACCGACACCATTCTACGATGACTTTTGCACATACTTTGATCGCGATAATGTAGTCCTCGAGATCGACCCACTCGTTCTCTCCTCCTGTCACGCTCAAGCCTCCTCCAAGCGGGCCTATACCCACAGTAGGGATGCCACTGAACAGAATTGGGTTTCGAATATCGCTTGCCGAGTGGAGTGGATTGAGATGAGGGGTCTTACCGGTGGCCGCTTGGATCGCGGCACTAACCGTCTGATAAAGTGGATGTTCTACAGGCACTTCGACCCCGGGCGTGCCAAAAAGCCAATCGATTGATGGGGGATGCTCCGCCAGCCAGGGGTCGGCGTTAGCCGCGTCGGCAACCGCGCTCTCAATGTCCGTCCGCACCTTGCTAAGCTCCTCATTTGGCGGGAAGGTTACGTTGGCACTAATCACGCATTCGCTCGGCATCTGGTAGAGACGTTTGGCGGTTCCGCAGCTGATATGCCCGATCAGCAGGTTAGTCGATCTCCCAATGGCCGCATCGAGAGTCTTATTGTGGATTGTTTCGCCGCGCCTCGTGTCGAGATTCTCCAGGGCCTGTATAATCAGATTCGCTTTGTCAATGGGATTCGTCCCAAGATGAGCGAACGCTGTCTGATCTGGTTCAGTCGTACTAGGCGGCTGCCCGGAGACCTTGATTCGAAATCTCAGCAAACCAGAGGCCATAGATTTGATTTCGTTCAATCCCGCACCTGACTCCGCGGGATGAACGTAAATGGAGGCGTCTGCGTGGTAGCCTCTGCTCAGCAGGGCGATGATGCCCCGTGCATTTTTCTTGCTCGCCGTGCTACCCAGATACACGTCTCCTTGCAGAGGTATTCCCGCAGTACGTACTGCATCAACCGCTTCGGCCATGATGGCTACACCTGCCAGGTCATCTGCGACGCCCCACCCAAAGATCTTATTGTCTTCAACGGTCGCTTCGAATGGGTCATGATTCCAGTCTCGAGACGTTGAGGTCACCGGTTGGCTGTCGGGGTGAGCGAAAAACAGGAGACTTCTGCCGTTACCTGAACCTTGCAAGTTGCAGACTACGGTTACGCGTTCGGTCAAATCGACAAGATCGTCCGATGCAAATTGTTTCTTCAAGGTTAAGCTTGTTGGAAGCACCCTCAGAACGTCCACCTGGCAACCGAGCTCCTTGAACCTCTCAGCCACAAGTCTTTGAACGGACTCCTCTCCTTCCTTTGTGCCCCTAACGAGTCGTCTCAGGAAGGAGATATGTCTCTCTTTAGTTTTGTCTATCGTTTCGAATAAGTTTTGGATGTCCTGAGCGTGGGGCGGGTTAGGACTTTCCGCAGACCGCGAAAAGGCGGAAAGAGAAAAAGAAATCAAGACGGAAAAAAGAGCTATTTCCTTCACGGTGGACCTCCTCGAATCCTATAACTGCCGATGACTATCTTTCTCGTCCCGTTGCATCGGCAGTGAGTTTGTTTCGCACCACACGGCCGTCCGCAATGACCAAACGCTGCTCTCGTATGTTTTGAATGTCGGCCAGTGGGTTGGCGGCTACGACCAGGACGTCCGCAAGCCTCCCCTTTTCAAGCGTTCCGAGTTTGTCCGACATCCCCAAGATCTCGGCCCCCACGCGCGAAGCGGACTCCAGTATCAGTTGGTTACTGAACCCGGCATCCTTGAAGGATTTCATCTCCGTGAAATAGTCGTTGGGATAGCGCTTCTCGTTCTCAAACGGGATATCGGTACCGATGCTCATCTTGACGCCCGACTCCAGTGCCTTGCGGACGGTCTCCATGTGTTTGTGGTGGCTCACGTGAAAGCGCCGGGACGTCGTATAGTAGAATCCGCCAGCAGGAACTTCGGCGGAGGGGTAGCCATGGGTCAAGACGTTGTAAAAGGCGGTAATTGTGGGGACAAAACCGGTTCCCTTCGTCGCCATCAACTCGATCGTTTGGTCTGATATCGCCAACGGGTGCTCAACAGAGTCCACTCCTGCCTCCACGGCCCAGGTTACGAAGTGTTCAAACGCGTCCACGGTCACTCGAAATCCATGTAAGTGAGCCTCATCGATGGCCGCCGCCACTTCCGCCCGAGTGTAGGGCGATGTCATTTTGATCAGGTCCGCCTGCATGCGGATCTCAGATGGAGAGCAGCTTAGGGGCATCAAAACCACTGGGAGAAGAAGGGTCACCCAAAGAAGGCTTCCCGACGAAACTTTCGGTCTCATCATGATCACCTCCTCCTCAGGCAACAGATGTCGGTTTGGAGTCACGAAGACTCTATCAAATCGAACCGCGACATATCCAGAGAGTTCAACTCCGGTTTGACTGTCCCGGAGATAAGGAATAGATAATTCAGTAAGGAGAGCCCTTTCATGAAAGGGATCATCTGTTTGGCCGCCATCGCAGCCTTTGGGACGCGAACCGCGGAGAACTACGACGTTCTCATCAGAAACGGAACCGTGATCGACGGAACGGGAGCGCCTGGGATCCAGGCCGACGTCGCCATCCGAGGAGACACCATCGTGGCGATGGGCCCGAACAGCGAAGGCTCGGCCGATCGCGTCATCGATGCCGAAGGACTCGTCGTCTCACCGGGCTTCCTCGACATGCACACCCATTCCGAGCGGGCGCTGGTCCAGGACGGGCGGGCCGCCAGTTTCGTCCTTCAGGGGGTCACGACCCAGCTTCTCGGCGAGCAGTCCTCGGCCGGTCCGGTTCAGGGCAAGGCCGATCGGAGATTCTTCAGCGCCGAAGAAGAGCGCGACCAACCATCGCTTCCGAGCTGGACGACGCTCGGTGGCTACTTCAAGGTGCTCGAAGAACGAGGCATCGCCACCAACGTGGCTTCCTTTGTCGGCTCGGGCCAGGTGCGGGCGTGTGTCATCGGTTATGAGGACCGGCCCCCGACCGAGAGCGAGCTCGAGGAAATGAAGCGCTTGGTGGCCGAAGCCATGGAGGAAGGCGCGGTGGGGCTTTCGTCCGGGCTTTCCTATGTCCCCAACGTTTTCGCCGAGACCGAGGAGCTGATCGCGTTGGCGAAGGTCGCCGCCGATTACGGCGGGGTCTATGGAACGCACCTGAGAGAGACGCGAGAGGATCCCCTGCGGGGACTCCAAGAGGCCCTCCGCATCGCTCGTGAAGTAGGAATACCGGTCGAGATCCTGCACCTCAACTCCTCTGCCCGCCTCCACTACCAAGATTTCGTTGACGCCATCGACCAAGCCCGCAAGCGCGGTCTCGACATCACCGCTAACGTCTACCCCTATCTCAGAGGAATGGGCGGCCTTCGCGGCCGGCTCCCACCGTGGGTGCAGGAGGGCGGTGTCGAGAAGATGCTCGCGCGGTTGAAGGACGAGGAGGTGCGTCGCCGCATCCGCCAGGAGCTCGGCCGTGACGATCCTTCTCGCTGGGAAAAAATGATGGTCGGCTCGGCCAACGAGTCCACCAACGGCAAGACGGTCGCCGAGATCGCCGCCGAGCGAGGCGTCGAACCAGCGGTGGCGATCATGGATGTCGTCCTGGAGGGGCGAGGAAGCGCTTACTCCATGACGCTAAACAACACCGAGGAAAATCTCGCCCGGGCGCTCCTGCTTCCCTGGGTTCACATCGGATCCGACGGATCCTCCATCACCCTCGAAACCTTCCACGGCGCCCGAGCTCATCCCCGTTTCCTCGGGAGCTTCCCCCGCGTGCTCCGGAAGTACGTACGCGAAGGAAAGCTCCTGACGCTCGAGGAAGCCATTCACAAGATGACCCTACACGGAGCCCGTCGCTTAGGGCTAGGGGACCGGGGACAGATCGCGGTGGGAAGCAAGGCCGATATCGCCGTCTTCGATGCTCAGTCCGTTGCCGACGTCGCGACTTTTGAAGAACCACTCCATTATGCAACCGGTATCCACTACGTGCTGGTCAATGGGCAGTTCGTGGTCGACAACGGGAAGCACACCGGAGCCAAGCCGGGTCGGGTACTCCGCCGGGCCACGGGAAAGCCATCGGAATGAGGAGGCGTCATGAGGTTTCATAAGCTTCTTTTTCTATCCGCACTCTCAGCGTTGCTCGCGGCCGTTCTCGGATGCTCCGGAAGCGAGAGTCGGACGTTCGACGTCAGTATCCGGACGGTGCCCTCGGTGGTCTACGCCGCCGTCGAGGGCATCGAGCGGGACCCGGCATCGCCCGCCCGCGTCGCCAACTCCGATCCCTACAAGCTCACCTGGTTGTTCCATCTGGTCATCGAGTCGCAGGAAAGCGAAGCCCTCGCTATCGAGGAAGTCGAAGCCGTCTTTACACGCGGAGAGGAAACCGTTTGGCGTGAGATATACCCCCGAGGGTACCTGGAGCGCATGGAGTGGATCCAGGGGGCCTACGCAATGACCAAGGAATACTATCTCACCAAGGTCTACGGGAAGCCGGAGGGCGAGAAGCACGCCGGACCGGATTTGCCGCCCGGGGAAAATGTCTCTTGGGTCAGAATCCCCTTTTCCCGGCCGGTGTTCGCCAACGCGGATTCTATCGAGCTCGTTTTCCGGATGCGCGACGCGAAAGGCAAGCCGGGAGTCGTAACGTTCACGATTCCCGTCGTCTATTACCAGCAAAAGGTCACCCTGAGGCTTCCCTTCGAGGGCACCTGGGCGGTCTACGCGGGCAACGATCTCTCCACCGGCCACCGGCGCACCGGTCTCAACGGTCTCACCACTTATGGTTGGGATTTCGTGAAAGTGGGGGAGAACGGTCTCCTTTATCGAACCGATGGGAAAGAACCCAATGACTACTACGGCCATGGTGAGCCGGTGCACGCGGCCGGCGATGGGGTGGTGGTGGACGTCCGAAACGACATACCGGACTACCCTATCGGAAAGACCGCGGCGCGGGAGCTCCTCGAAGAGGACGGGGATGTTTTTGCCGGCAACTTCGTGTCCTTAGACCACGGTGACGGTGAGTACTCGTTGACCTGCCATCTCCTGGCTGGTAGCATCCCGGTCAAAGTCGGCGACCCCGTGAAGGCGGGTCAGTTCATCGGCCGGGTGGGAAACTCTAATGCCTTGGTGCCCCACGTTCACTTCAATCTAATGACCGGACCGGAATGGCTGGAGGCTAAGGGATTGCCGGCGTTGTTCAGTAACTTCGAGCGGACGGTGGCGGGCTTCAACGACGCTGCCCGACCCGGGGTGAGCGTCATCGAGCGCGGGAATCCACTCCAGAGCTGGCTGGTTCGGCCAGCGGGTGAGTGAGGCCTGGGAGCTCAGAGGAGAAGAGTGATGAACCGTAGAGATTTCATGCGACAAGCGGCGGTTTTTGGCGCCTCGGCTGCCACCCTGGCACGGGGCTCGACGGCCTGGGGCAGAGAGCCTGCCCTTGCCGAAGCTTCCGCGGCGCACCGACAGGACAGGGGCGAAAGCGCCGAGCAGGATGCGACGGCGATCCACCGCTCGACGACCGTCGTGGACGGATTGAACCCCATAGCGCTCATGGAAAGCACCCTGGCGAAGTTCAGGGCGGGAGGCGTCGATTGCTGGCATAGGTCCAAAGGAGGCGTACAGTCCTTTGCGGACGACTACAACTTCATCGACGCCCACCGAGACGAGCTGGTCGTCGCGACCACGGTCAAGGGAATCGAAGAGGCCAGCCGGCAAGGAAAGCTGGCCATGGTGTTCGGCTGGCAGGGTGCCGACGTCTTGGGGGACGCGCAAAATGCCAAGTTCGGTCCTCCCAAAACCGTCCTTCGCGCCTACTACGAGCTGGGGCTCCGCATCGTGCTTCCGGTGTACAACGTGGCCAACATCTTTGGCGGGGGCTGTCTGGAGGACGATCTCGGCCTGACGCGGGCGGGGCGCCGCCTGGTGGAAGAAATTCATCACCTGAATATCGCGCTCGACGTGGGAGGACACACCGGGGAGCAAACGAGTCTCGATGCCATCGAGATATCGGCCGGCCGCCCGGTTATCTGCAGTCACAGCAACGTGGAAGCGCTGAACGACAACCCGCGGTGCGTCAGCGACCGGATCATCGAAGCGGTGGTCGAGACCGGCGGAGTGATTGGCCTTACACCGGTGAACGACTTCCTGGTGCGCAACAGGACCAATGCTCACCTGGACGAAATCCCACAGTTGACGGTGGAAGAGTACGTGGATCAGTTCGACTACGTGCGGAAGCTGGTCGGTGCCGACCACATCGGATTCGCAACCGATTTCGTGGAAGGGCGGAACATCGACTACGGCAACGTCAATCGGGCCATCTTCCCTCGGGACATGTTCGTCGACGCATCGATTTTCGTGAAGGGCTTCGAGAATCCCTCCGAGACGCCGAACCTGACCCGCGCCTTGATCGCGCGGGGTTGGTCGACCGCCGACGTCCGCAAAGTCATGGGAGAGAACTGGCTTCGCGTATATCGAGAGATCTGGGGGGCGTAGAGCCGGGCGGACAAGACAAGGCCGGGCTCAGCCCTTGCCCCCGGCCTGGGTTTCCTCAGGGCTTTCTACCAGCTCTCGCCTCGCCTTCTTGTGGGCCTCGATGGCTTGCTGGGTAAGACGGTTTCTGGAGAGCGCACTGTCCAGAGCTTGCTCGGTAAGTTCTTGCGCCATCCTAAGGCGCGCCACGGCGATGGGATGTAGATTAACACCTGCCAGCACGATGATGGCGTCCTCCGTCTCGTAGTTGGCTTCGCGAAGCAAGCGCTTCCTGTCTTCACGTTCCAACCAACCTTGTTCCAGACTTTCCTCCAGGAGCTCGGTGCTTTCCCGAATGTTGTCCAGCGCGTTGATGACTCTGAGGAACGCACCGAGCGCCAGCACCTCGGTGGCACTCAGATTCGTGGGACCGCCAAAATCGCGTGCCATGTTGCGCCCTGAGATCGAATTGTTGAAGGCATCCTCGTTATAGAAGGCCACCACCTCCTCGACCGAGTTAAGGAAGCCGGCGTGGAAGAGAGGACCGGCATCCGCCGCCTCGACAACGGGAGGCGTGTTCATTCGAAAGAGCCCCGTCCGCAGCGTCTCACCGCGATAGGTTGTCACCCCCACGACACCAAAGCCGTCGTCGATGGGAAGCATCTGAAGCAAGGGATTGGTTAGATTCTCCTCACCGGTATTCAGGTGAAGGCTCCCCAGGTTCACCCATCGCCCTTGGGTTCGGGCATCGGCGCTCATGGCCGAACCACTAGCATTGATATGGCAGGTGTTGCACCGGGCGTTTTTTTGATCTTTGTCGATGAAAAGCTCTTGTCCCAACCGAGCTACCTCACCCTTCAAAGGGAGGGGAAGGCTCAGCTCCTCCTGCCTTCCCAGGGTGAGGATGTACGCCTCCAGGGCATCGAGCTCTTCGTCCGTCGCATACCGAAAGTCGACGCCTGGCACCCGGTTCAGCGTCTTGGTCATGTGTGCTTTGATGGCTCCATTGGTGAAGCCACGGAGCGTTCCATCCGGTGAGCCGTCACCGGCCCAACCCGTGAGTGGCGGGAGGTAAGATAATTTGTTCTCGAACCCCTCAAATGCGGAGCCATTGATCGACGTACGGACACTGCGAAGGGTCTGAACCGTGCGCATGACGTACTTGTTCTCCAGGTCGTCATCCCCATCCTGGTTTCCCAAAATGAGTCCGTACTTGCGCATCAAATCGGGTTTTTCGAAATGCTCCTTGAGATCGGGGTTGTACTCGGCCACAAAGAGCGGATCGTCATCCGGGAGGGTGGCGATGAACTCGGGCGTGATCCGGTAGTTGTCTTCGGGCCGGTGACAGGTCATGCAGGTTCTGCCGTTTCCATCGAAGGTCTCGTTGAAGAATAGCTCCCTGCCCTTGGCGACGAGCTCGCTTTGTCGATCGACCTGCTGGGAGAAGCTCCAGCCCCCCAGCAGGAGACAGGGAAGGATCAAAGCGAACGGCAGGACCCACTTTAGTTTCTTACCGCCCACGACTAGCTGAGTCGAGCCGCCAAGCTCCCGAGCCTCTCCCGCACTAGGTTTCATCTTCCACCCCCGTTCACGCTCTGATTCTCTGCTATCGGAATTATACTCACATATCGTTGTCGAGATGCAAATTCAACGACCAACTTTGTATTAGGGTCCTACCAGTCGCCATCGCAACGCCGGTAGAAAGCTGGGGTCCACGGCGTCGTTCTGTTCGACGACGGGACAAGCCGTCGCACCCAAGAGAATGACGGCTAGGCCGGTCAAAAGCGCGGGTGATAGACGGGTCCTTTCGGTACCCTTAATCATTCGATCCCTCCCATCCTGCGCCCGTGGCGGACGCCCGGGCTCCTTCAAAGAAGGCCTCGTTCGAACAACTTTCGGCATCCACAAGCTTGGCGCCTGACGTATAGTCTGAGACGCTTCTCCCGGTCAAGCTTCCTTGCTTCGAGCCGCCGTCCACAACCGGCCGTCCACAACGTAGATTGGACAGACTCCATAGCGTCCTTTAGACTCTTCCTCCGCAGCTACGTTCTCTCTCCATGACGAGCCGTCTCATCTGCAACCAGCGCGAAGGAAAAAACCATGAAAAGGACTCTTTTGATTCTAGGCCTCTTTGCAATGGGGGTAATCGGTGCCCTCGAGCCCACGGACTCCGAGGCTCAGGTGACCGCAATCAAGGCTGGCAAGCTGGTGGATCCAGAAAGCAGCACCACTATTGATGATGCCGTCATTCTCGTCGAGGGTCCCACCATCAAAGCGGTGGGAGCCGACGTCACGATTCCGGCCGGCGCTGCCGTGATCGATCTTTCGGATAGCACGGTGATGCCCGGGCTCTTCGATTGTCACACGCATGTCTGTGCCCGCTACACCAAGACCAGAGGCCTGTTCCTCAACCTCATGACCTCGACCACCGGCTACCGGGCGATTCTGGGTGTGGTACACGCGCGTGAAATCCTGGAGGCGGGGTTCACCACCATCCGTGACGACGGCGTTGCAGGCAACTACGCCGACACCGACCTCCGGCAAGCCATCGAGAACGGCATCGTACTGGGACCGACGATTATCAACTCCGGCCGCCTGATTGCTCCTTTTGGCGGTGGTCTTCCTGTGCATCGCGAGAGGCGGTATTCTTCCGCCCCCGATTACCTCCACGCGGACACGAAGGATGAGCTGAAAAAAGCCATCCGGGAGAACATTCATTTTGGCGCCAAGGTGATCAAGATCGCGGTCGATTATGAGCCGTACATCTACTCGGTCGAAGACGTCCGGTTCGTCGTTGAAGAGGTCACCAAGGCAGGCCTCGAGGTGGCCGCCTACGCCGCAACCGATGCGGGGGTCCGCAACGTGGTCGAGGGAGGCGTCGGTTCGGTGGAGCCTGCTCTTTTTGTCACAGATGAAACGCTTCGTCTCATCAAGGAAAAAGGCGTGGCCGTCATTCCAAATTTGGACACGATGGTGATGCTCCGCGAACGAGGCATTCCCAACCCGGAAAAACGCTACCGGGCGCGACTGGGAGAGCTCAAGCGGCTGTACGATGCAGGGATAACCCTGGTCTTCGGAGCAGATGTGGGCATTGTGGTGCCCGAGGAGACCCGAGGCGTTTTGGGGATCTCCCTTATAGATAACTACGTTGAAGCAGGACTGCCGACGAAAGCGATTCTTCAGGCCTTGACGACAAACGCCGCACGGATGTTGGGCGTTGAGGACACCCGGGGCGCCGTTAAGCCAGGCCTCGCGGCCGATCTGATCGCGACTCCCCAGAACCCGCTAGAGAATATTCGCACTCTCAAGGAAGTGAGCTTCGTCATGAAAGAGGGGAAAGTGATCAAGCACCAGTAGTCCCTACCGGTCAAGCGAAGACTTTATTCCGAGCGGAACGTCCCCGCTCCATTTTTCCGAACAGAATCAATCCGAAATCTCGAATCAACGCCGCTCGCGGGGCACGAGGACTACGCCTTGAACATATCTCCGGTCTTGGCAGGTGCTTACAAGCTATCTCCACCGCGGATGTTCGGGCCGAGAGTGGGCTCTGTCTCTTGACCGGGGCACGGATGACCCCATCCTTTTGGATATTCGCCATTTTTCCTATTTTTCAGGGAACTATGGAACCTGATGCTTTCTCAATCCTTTACGAGGTAAATATCCCTTTGGTGGGCAGTGGCATACGGTGTGCTTGCATTGGAAGACGTGGTCGTGTATGAAGGATGCACGCACGGGGGACTCAGTACGCTCCGTGGGAAGCTCTTGATGGCAGATGACAAAAGACTCTAATTTAGTGGGGGGAGATTTTATGAGGCTCAAAAGCTGGAGATATTTGCTTCTCTTTCTGGGTTGTATGACGTGTGGCTGGGTAGCAGCTCCCACGGCAGCGGCTCAGCAAGTGGCCGGAATCATCTTTGGAACCGTCAGTGACTCGACGGGCGCGCGGCTACCGGGCGTCAGCGTGACCGTGGCTAGCCCGCAGCTTCTCGGTGGGCAACAGGTTCGGGCGACGGGAGCAGAGGGAGCCTACCGGTTCGTCAACCTGTCTCCAGGGACGTACGCCCTTAGCTTCGAGATCCAGGGATTCGAGTCCCTCAAGCGTGGGGGGATTCTCCTGTTGGCCGGACAGTCCCTCCCAGTAGCTGTCCAGCTCCAGCTGGCGGGGGTGGCGGAAGCGGTGACCGTGACCAGCGAGAGCCCCCTGATTGATAACCGTAGCTCGGGACTCGTCAACTTCGCCGATCCGGACACCCTGGAGAACATACCCTTCGCGAGAGACTACACCAAGATCTTGAACCTCCTCCCCGGTGTGATCGATGCCAACTACAACTTTTCTCCCATCAATGTCGTTCATGGCGGAAGCGTGCGTCAGAACGAATACAGCCTGGACGGCATCTATACGAACGACTCTCTAACCGGCGCTACCTCCACGCAGGTGTCTATCGACACAATCCAAGAAATCCAACTCACGACAGCGGGCATTACTGCCGAGTATGGCGATGCCAGCGGAGCCGTTTTCAACTACATCACCAAATCGGGCGGTGACCGATTCAGCGGAGGAGCAAGCTTCTATTTTCAGAATAGGGGCACTGAAGCCGATAATGTCTCGGACGACCTAAGGGCACAAGGACTCACGGTCGCGAGCGGATTCGAGCACGTCAAGGACGCCTCGGGTTTCCTGGGAGGTCCAATTAAGAAGGAAAAGGCCTGGTTTTTTGCAAATTATCGCTATCAGGATTCGCAGGAGATCAAGTCGGATTTCCCAGTCCCATTAGGCAACACCGAGAAACAGTTGTTCGTGAAAGGAACCGTAAAGCTCTCTGACTCAAACACACTGATGGGTTCATACCACCGCCGGGTGTTTTCAAACTTCCCCTTCACAGCCACCGCTAGTTTCCGCAACGCAGACGACCCGCGAACGTGGATGGCTCTTGTAAAAACAAACCGCATCCCAATGTTGCAGTGGACCAGTGTCATCAGCGACAGCACACTTCTTCAAGTTCGGGGAGCCCTTGGATATTACCATATTCCGGTGAGCAACCCGAACAACGATGGCTCCACGGCTTATGTAGACCAAGCGACCGATATCATCAGCGGCGGTGACTTTCATACCATCGGCAGAGTTGAGCGGAACCGACATCAGGCCAGGGCAGACCTGACCCACTTCAAAGAGAATTGGGCTGGCGGAAGCCATGAATTTAAGATGGGAATCAAGTTCATGAAAACGCCGAACTTGGCCCTAGGCTTTCTCCAAGGGGCTCGAGGCGCCAATGAGCTAACTGGTTGCAGTGAGGCCTGCATTTCCCAAACGCCAGACGTCCACCATTTACTTTTCAATGGGGATCCGTTTCGGGTTCGGCTGTACAACTCTCCGTCCGACAGGAACTTCGAGTTTAATATTTGGAACCTATACTTTCAGGACCAGTGGGTCTTGCGAGAACGGGTGACATTGAATCTTGGTATCCGGTACGATCACTCGAACGGGACGGTTACCGAGTCGAGTGTCGGAGGTGGAGCCTTTGAGCCTCTACAGGTCTTTCCTGAGCAGGGCGGTATCATTAATTTCAATAACATAGCTCCGAGGCTCGGCGTGGTATGGGATGTCACCGGGAGTGGCAGAACGATCATCAAGGGGAGCGCTGGACGATACTACAGCCAACCTATGGCCATCTGGTTGAACACCATCAATCCCGCTGTTTTAGCCTTCCGCGAGTTCGACTGGGTGGATCTAAACGGGGACCGTATGTGGCAAGCGGGCGAAGAGACGTTGCTAAGAAGCGATAGTCGTCCAGACCCGACGGCCTTTCCAACCGCCGATCCAAATTTGAAAAACCAGTACACCGACGTCTATACGATAGGGTTTCAACACCAGCTCGGTGAGGAGCTGTCCCTTTCAGCCACGGGGATTTTCAAGCGCGACGGCGACCTAATCGGCTTTGTCAACGACGCGGTTCCAATTTCGGCTTACCAACGGATCACCGTGACTAATCCGCTGAATGGCCAGCCACTGGACATCTTTACGCTTCCAACCGAATTCCTGGGCCGTCGGCCGGCGATCCGTCAGACCAATCCGGGTGATCGACCTGGCGATCCGGCACCGCTCAGTCGGAAGTACGACGGCGTCGAGTTCGTCCTCGACAAGAGGATGAGTGACAACTGGCAACTTTCGGCCTCTTACGTTGTCGGTCGGGGGCAAGGGAATGTATCGAACTCGTTTGCGGGCTCCACATGGGCGGACTACACCAACCCCAATTCTTACATCAACGCGTTCGGGGATCTAGCGATGGACCGGCGTCACCAATTTAAACTGCAGGCCACCTACGTGGCTCCTTATGGATTCCTTTTCAGCGGATTCCTGCAGCGGCTGAGCGGCTTTCCCCTCACGGATAACTATCAAAGATTCAGTCAAGAGTCTCCAAGAGGGGCGACGGAGGTGCGCATCTTCCAAAGTGATTCCCCCGAAATCCTCTCCGAGACTTTTATCGACGTCGCCGGTGAAGCCGCTGGCACTAACACGTTCGACACAGAGACTGTTCTCGATCTGCGGGTCCAATGGGGTTTTCCTGTTGGCGGAGACGCTAGGGTGTCGCTAATCGCCGACATCTTCAATGTCCTCAATTCGAACACGGTGATTAGGATGAACGCCCTTCGGCTTGACAATTCGAAATATCTTACTCCGGCCGAGCTTTTAAAACCGCGGGTGCTGCGCGCGGGTATTAAGTTTGACTTCTAACCCTGGCCTGCCTCGAGGCCTTTAGCTCTTGGGGTTCCGCCACCTCACCCGCGCGCCGCGGGTGAGGGTGGCCTACGGGTCTCTCACACAGTCAAGCCCTACCTCACCATAAGCACCGTTGTCACCTGCAGAAGCGTTTTGATACGAGGGCTGGCCCCAGAAGAGTCAGCCCTCTTTTTGTGCTCGTATTTTTCCGTGGCGGTTCTAAAATCACTCCCGCCGATTTCACTCCCTTGAGGATCCAGCCCTAGGGTTTAAGAAGAAAGGAGGGGCAGTATGTCGGCTTCTGTGAGAACCGCGCGCATCACAAGCCTTTTGGGTGCTCTGTTTTTGCTGCTCTCCAACGAAGGTCCCGTGAACGCGCAGCGCCAGCCTCTGACCGTGGAGCGCATTGGCTCACTCCCTTATTTGAGCGGGACGGCGCCGGCTAACCCGGCCTGGTCACCGGATAGCACACGGCTGGCGTTCTTGTGGAACGACGAGGCCATGCCGTTCCGAGATGTTTGGGTGGTCTCAGCTAACGGGGAGAACCCGCAACGGGTCACCAACATGGCTTCCGGCCTCGATGACCTCTACGCTTCGGCTAGCGACAACGGGTCGCTCGTGGAACGAGTCACCGCGCGCCAACATCGAGGTGTCGCGGAGGTGATCTGGACTCCCAACGGTGACGCATTGATTTTCGCGATCCAGACCAGCGGGACGGACGTTCCTAGGAACCGTTCGGGAGCGCCCATGCCGGAGGGCGGAGACGATTTGTTTCAGATCAATCCGGATGGAACCGGTCTCAAACGACTCACTCGCACCCCCGGCGACAAGTACCTCCTATCCTTCTCTCCCGACGGCAAGTTTCTGTCCTATCTTCAGGAAGGAGACCTTTGGTTGTGGAATCGGGAGAATGGCGAGTTCGACGAGTTCGTTCGGGCAACCAATATCGCTCGGCCCGCGGTCGGCGGTTCACCGCTCAATACCTGCTGTGGAGCTGGGTACTCCCGTCCAGACATGGAAGTGAGCTCCTATCGATGGTCGCCTCACGGTCGCCATATCGCGCTCCACGTCGAAGACCGCCGCAGTATGCGGAAAGTCATAATCCCGAACTATCTGGGTGAAGAGACCGACGTGGACCTACTTCGCCGCGACTACCCGGGAGACAACGACCACGGGATGGACATCGCTATCTATTCGGTCTCCGTCGGTCGCCTGGTGAGGCTGAATCTTCCGGACAACACCGACCGTAGCATTGCTAGCTACGGCTGGTCGCCTGATGATAGTCACCTGTTGGTCGATCGGTACGATCAAAGTGCGGAAAATCGATGGATCTTGCTCGCCGATCCGAGAGACGGCTCGTTACAGGAGATCTGGCACGACTATCGGGCGACGAGGACCACCCAGCATTGGAAGTCCGCCTGGCAGAGCGACGGGCGAGGAATAGTCTTCATTTCCGACAAAGACGACCGTCATCATCTCTATGAGTTTCCACTCGGAACGCGAAAACCAAAACGACTCACCCAGGGAGACTGGAGTGTCATCGGCGAGTCGGGTGCGCCCACCATCTTTGTCTCATCGTCCACTAAGGAAGTCTATTTCGTCGCCAACAAGAAGAGTCCCTACGAAAGGCATGTCTATCGCATGCCGGAGAACGGTGGCGAGATTATGCAGGTGACCGCGATGCCCGGAGTGCACCATCCGTTCTGGGCGCCCGACGCCTCGAAGTTGGCACTTCTTCACTCTAACGACCTCACTCCTACCGAGCTCTATATCGTGAACAGCCGGGGAGGGGAGCCCGAGAAGAGAGTGACGCATTCACCGCCAAAGGATTTTTACGACCACGATTGGATCGAGCCGCGATACGTCACTTTTCCGAGTCACGTGGACGGGGTCACCTTGCATGGGCGTATTCTCGAGCCCCGCAATCTCGACCGATCGAAAAAGTATCCGGTCATCGTCGGGCCGGTGTACCCAAACTCGGTAAAAAGCAGGTGGGGAGACGCGGAAGAATGGAGAGGCCTATATAGCACGCTCCAACAGTATTTCACGCTCGAAGGGGAGTACATTGGGCTGCTGGTCGATGTACGGGGGACGGTCGGATACGGGCGTGCCTTCCGCGAAAAACTCTTTCGAGACTACGGCGGTATCGACATCGAAGACATACATAGCGGCGTGCAGCACCTTCTAACCCTCCCCTACGTCGACCGAGATCGCATCGGGATATGGGGTAGCAGCTACGGCGGGCTGATGACCGCGATGTCTCTCTTCAAGAAACCGGGGGTCTATGCCGCCGGAGTAGCTTCGGCACCCGCTACGCACATCACTCACGCCATGACGGCCCAGGTCAACGTCGCCGGTCGACCCAACACCCATCCCGAGGTCTACCGAAAAGTCTCCGCGATTAACTATGGCGAAGACCTGGAGGACCACCTGATGATCATACACGGGATGCAGGATAACATCGTGCTGTTCAAGGACTCGGTGGTGCTGGCTGAAAAGCTGATGATGTTGGAGAAAGACTTCGACTTCGTTGTGCTCCCGACCGCGGTGCATGAATGGGGAACCAAAGACTACGTTTCGTTGTTCGGCTTGAGAAAGCTGGTCGGCTACTTCGACACGCACCTAGGGCGAGGGCCGCGATAGCATGGGAACGGCCGGAGCGTTTTACTACTTCACGCGTTCCGCTTCATACCGATTTTTCGACGGGAACGTGATAATGAGCTTGTCCCCCTTGATTTCGTAGGTTCCCGCTTCCTCGCCGCCTCGATTGTAGTGGATGGGCTCCTCGGCTTTCCCCGGGCGAATGTGGGCGGCGAGGTCGGAAGTAAAGATCAACTTGTTCCCTTCGGTCCGGTACGTGCCTGCGTTAGCGTTGCTGTCATCGAGATCTTTGCTCGTTTGCGAATAACGGACGTTGGTCGAGAAGTGACCCTCGGTGAATATCATGAGTCCTTCCATTGGATGGTCCGTGCCGGCAATGTGGTAGTTGATAGGCTTCCATACCCCCATCAAAGCGGGATCGCCGGCCTGCGCGAGGCGGATCGGTATCAATACTAGTAACAACAAGACAGCTAAGCCAAAAAGTCTCATAACACCTCCGTTCGACCGTAAGGTCGATGTCTGTTTCATGGTTCACTGGTCTCGCTAACTTCCGAGAAGTTCTCTTCGGTTTCAGCTAGGGCGTAGGCCATGAACGCCATGGAAGCCAAGTTGCGCCGGAAGCTCTGGGGATCTATCTTGTCGAACGTATCGCCGTCGGTGTGGTGAATGTGCAAGTAGCGGGACTGGTCGTTGCGCATCGAAATCGCCAGAACACCTTTTCGAGCTAGAGGAACGATATCGGGCCCAGAGCCTTCGATACCTCCGTAATCCACCCAAGTGGCCCCGACAGGCTCCAAAAAGCGCGCCCACTGCTGGATCGAGGCGAACGCATTCTTCACGACGGAATCGGCTCCATCAATGGGAGCCGCTCGCGTACCCCCTGCGGCATCGCCCCGGGTGACTCGGAATCCCCACGGCTGATCGGGACCGGCATCTCCTTCGATGGCGGCGAAATGGGCGCCGAGGTCCTCGGCACTCATGTCGGCATAGCGCTTGGCACCGAGGTTCCCCAACTCCTCGGTCATGGTCAACACGGTTCGAATGGTACGCCTGGGCACCATACCCAATTCTTTGAGTAGACGCGGCACTTCCATGGCAATGGCGCAAGCGAAGGCCGCATCGATGGTTCCCGTCCCCAGGTCCCAGGAGTCGAGGTGCGCCGCGATCACCACGATCTCCTCGGGGATCTCCCTCCCCGGAAGCTCTCCGATGACATTGGCGGACTCCACGTCTCCCTCGGGTCGGCTAGTGATGACGAGCCGCATCTTGGGTGTCTCTCCCGCCGCAACCAAGCGATGGATCAGGTCCCCGGCCTCGGTGGCCAGGGCGACGTGGGGGATGGGCGGAACCTCGTCGGAGTAATACGTGCCACCGGTATGCGGGGTACCGAAGCTTCGGGTGCCGAAGGAACGGATCATCGAAGCGACCGCCCCATATCGGGAGGCTTCCACGGCTCCACGGCTCCGATAACGAATGGCGAAACCGTAGGCGTCCATCGGGTGCACACGCGGATTCAGGGGCGTGTGGTAATAGACGATCTTTCCTTTCACCTCGTCCCGGCGCTGTTCCAGCTCGTCATAGGTCGAGACTTCAATGACATCAGCGGTGATGCCTTCCGGAGGGGTGCCCACACTGCCCCCCAGTCCGGTGAGCGGCATCCTTTGTCGAGATGGACTCAGCAGCTCCCCGGTTTCCGTGCCTCGAACCCATCGCGGTACGGTGACCGATTGCAGCCTAACGTTCTCGAAACCGTCTTTCCGCATCTTCTCGGCGGTCCACTGCACCGCCTCGGCGGCCTGTTCCGAGCCGGTAAGACGTGGACCAATCCAGTCGGTAAGATGTTGCAGGGATGCGAGAGCCCTCGTGTTGCCCTGCGATGCCTCAATAATGCGGGCCGCCGCCTCCTTCAGCGAATGGGACTGGGCGAGCGCGTGAGCGGAAAAAACGAGTGAGATCGTCAATGACAACACCAAACGGTAGGAATTCATCTTCCCCTCCCTCGCAAGCTCAGCGCTTGCACTGTTTGCATAGACGTCGACGAGCAGCCGGCCCAATCTGGCGGCTAGGGTCCAAAGAATCCTCGCGCCCTGGCTCGGGAGGATAGGATTATCAGTGGTCTCTGTCAAGGAAGATCCCGATGAGTCCCATATGCACGGAATTCGAGTCGGCGCGGACGCTTTTGGCGACTACGTTGATTGGGGTGCCGAAGCCGGCCTCGACGCCCTAGAGCACCCGCTGGCCCTCTCCGATGAGACCGTGGCGCTCATGGCCGAGAAAGGCACGGCTTTCGTTCCCACGATCACCGGCTTTTACAACCTCATCAACGACGGCTATCCACTGGCCGGAATTCCCGCCGGTGGCTTCTTTTACATGATGTCTCGCCGCTTCCCGGTGACGAACGAAAATATTCTTGAGCCGGTGCGGAAGGCACGCGAGGCGGGGATCAAGGTTGGTGTGGGGACCGACATCCCCGTCGAGCAGGAAAAACGGTATCCCAGTTGTTACTTCATCGAGCTCAGTCTGCTGAAGAAGGCGGGCTATACTGACGAAGAGCTCCTGGTCAATGCCACTCGGGTTGGTGCTGAGATCCTGGGCATGGAGGACAAATTGGGAACTCTGGAAAAGGGGAAGCTGGCGGACGTCTTGGTGGTCGCGGCCAACCCCTTGGAAGACATTCAAAATTTGCAACAGATGCGGCTGGTGGTTGCCGACGGGCGGGTGGTCCGTGACAAATCATCGACGGCGGCCACCGACTACGACGAGGAGGATTAGAAGAGGACCCTAGCCATGAACTCGAGCGCGTCCTCCCGCAGCTCCTCAGCCGAGCCGGTGAGAGACGCGGTGCTAGTCATCCGCTCGTATCTATGCCCTGATGAACCTCGTTTTTGATACGTAAGGTCGTCAGTTGAGCCGGTCACCTTAGACTGCTTGTTTGTGTGCTTTTGCTTTCCTGTGTGAGGGACCCGTAGACCGTTTCTCCAGCAAGCACCGTTGCCACAACCTCGATGTCGTTGATGTCTTCGGCCGGAACGGTGAGAATGTCCTCAGCCAAGACGACAAGATCCGCGTACTTACCCGGCTCGATCGAGCCCTTCTTGTCCTCCTCGAAAGACGTGTAAGCCGAATTGAGCGTTATCGCCCGGATAGCCTCCTCGCGGGAAATCCCTTGGTCCGCGCCAAGGACGCCCCCCCAGCCTGTCTGCCGGGTGACCGCTATATCGATCTGCATCAAAGGAGTTGACCGAAGAGAAGCAGGCCTGTCCGCTCCAAGAGCCAGCATGATGCCGTTATCAATCCAATCCCTGAATCGATAGGACATGTCAGCTCGCTGCTTACCCCAGAACTCGGTGAACTTATCTCCGATAATGTAGTTGTGCCTGGGCTGCGCGTTGACGATCAACTCGAGCTGTTTGACCCGGTCATAATGGTCCGGCAACAGCTGTATGCCGTGATCGAGCATCCAACGCTTACCGATAATGGACGTGCGGGCATTCGCGTATTCAAACGCCTCGAGCGCTACGTCGATGGCGGCATCGCCCACCACATGCGGGCCCGGACGCCAGCCATGGCGAGCCGCAGCAGCCGCGAACATGTTGAACTGGTCCTGGGAGACGACCTGCACCCCAAAATAATCTGGACGACCTACGTATGCACTGCGAAAAAACCCGGACTCCTCAGCGCCATCCAAGCCTATCTCAGCAAGCCCATCGGCCCGAAACATCCCGTCACCCCATTCTTGGCCGGGGGGGCCGAGGGCCTCGAACAGAGCGTCGATCTCGTCTTCCGGTGTGTTCGGGTCGACGTCATAGCACCAGTCCACCCGGGCCGTCAGCTCGCCGTTGTCGTAGAGTTCCCGCAGCATCTCGACTTGCTCCTTGGTACCCCCGCTTCCCGATAGCTCGTCATACCCCAACTGTTGACACGCCTAAGCGCCTGACGAATGCCGTCGAGCTGCTCCTCCCGGGTCAGCTTGGGAACGTATTGACGCAAAGGATCGCGCGCGGCTTTTAGCAGAAACCCGGTGGGCTCGCCGTTCTCGTCCTTCCAGATCTCTCCCCCCTTAGGATCCGGTGTCTCCTTCGTGTAGCCGAGACGCTCCAGCGCCACGCTATTGACGATCCAGTAGTGCCCCCCTCGTAGGACCACCGGATTGTCCGGCGATGCCGGGTCAAGGTCATGGCGGTTCGGCAAACGCCCCTCGGCCAGCATGAACTGCCACCACCCCCCCTCGCTCCAAATCCACTCGCCAGGCTCCGACTTTGCCACACGCTCGGCAACGACCTCCGCAATATCAGCTATGGACTCCACCGAGGTGAGATCGATCGACGCCGGAAGGTTAAGGCCCATCTTGACCACATGACTGTGGGTGTCGTTGAACCCGGGCAGAACGGTCTTACCCTCTAAATTCACCTGCCGTGTTTGCGGACCCGCCATGGCAAGTACTTCGCTGTCCGTCCCGACGGCAACGAACTTGCCATTCTTAATGGCTACCGCTTCCGCAATCGAGAAGCCTTCGTCCACGGTAACGATCTTGGCGTTATGGATGATTAAATCCACCGCCGCCTGTGGCGCCGTAGTATCTTGGCCTCCTTCACCACATCCACCACAGACCAAAATCCCTAGTGCCAATATGAGCAGGTTCGCTATGCGAGTCATAATACCTCCTTGGTCATAGAACTATTCTCAAGCCTAGTTGGAACAATACCCCCAGAGCAAAAAAAAATAGGCGGTGCGGGCGGTTGACTCTAGACGGAGCTTAATCTTCCGACGGTTTCGGCCCAACCGCTTTTGCCCACAACGGCTTTACTTCATCGTCCAAACCGGTCATTTCCCAGCGAATCATGGTTACTGGGATGATGCCCTTGGACAGAAACTCGTCGTGGAAGGCCTTCAGATCGAACTCATCTCCCAACTGCGTTGCCCGGTCGAACATTAATTGTTCGACTTGTATCTTTCCAATCAGGTAGCTGCTCCCGCCGCCTGGGCGGCGTAGATAACCCTCCAAGTCGTAACGTCCTAGGTCCTCTTCCATGAAGGGAACGGTGTCAATCATCAACTGATTGGCCTCGGCCAGCGTGAACTCGCCGCTGTGCATCTTGGTCTCTGCGAAGATCCGGCTTGCCCGTTTCATGAGAGCACTGTAGAAGAGCTCGCGGGCGCGAGGGTTGTCATCGGTGAGACCGGCCAGCATGAACATCTCCTCGAGATAGACCGCCCATCCTTGCCTGCGATTCCAGTCGTTATAGGTACGACGGATCGGGCTGTCGAGATGGTCCCGGAGCCTTACGTCGAAGCGGTGTCCGGGGATGGACGCGTGGATGTGATTGTTGAGCGCGTTCCGGAACTGGATCTCCTCCCAGAAGTGCCGTTTGGTCTTCGCTCTCTGGCTCCAGAACACGTCGGTCTCGAACTCCGCGGGCATGTAATCCGGGATGGTCAAGAGGTCCTGCCAGGCGATAAAAGCTCGAATCTTCTTCTCCGCTTTCCGTGTCCGCTCCTGGTGCTCTTCTCTGGACTGCGTCAGTTTGAGCTCGGGTAAGTTCCGATTCTTGTTCCGCTCGATGATGTAACTAACGCGGTAGCGTTGGAGCTCATGCTCACCGTAGGCTTTGAGATCGTCCACCGTGAGAGGTAAGAGCCGGACGTACTTGAGGTACCAGTTGAAATTATCTATTCCGATGGCAGCCGACTGGGGCATCTCGTCGACGTTCACCTTGAGCCAGTCCCGATAAGCTTCGATGGCCTTGAGGGCGTTTTGGCAATCGGCGACGAGGTCCGATTGGTGCTGGGAGAGCCGCTCACACAAGTGCTGGTACCAACCGATGGTGCCCGCAGGCGGCTCATCGCGGTAGGGCTCCTTCGCTCCCACACCGTCGAAATTCTCGAGATGGGAAAGCGTGGTATGGGCGAGCTCACCCACGGGCCCCGTCAGGTTGGTCTGGGCCTGGTCCATGATTGTGGGCACCCCTTGTAACTTGGTGCGGAACTCGGCCTTGGACATGCGCGGGATAACCGGATGAAGCTTTCTCGTACCTGGCGGAGCGGCTTTGCCTTCGGGGACAGGGACCTCGATATAGGGCAATTTGTTCACCAGGTCGAGGTAGAGCATCGGATCTCGGGTCCAAGGTCGCATCACGCGGTGGGCGAAGTCGAGTTCGTTGAGCCTGGCCCACACCAGGAGATAGTCCACCTTTTGGTTAATCGGCCAGGAGTCGGCATCGATGGCCGCCAGACGCTGCCGAAAATTTTCGAGGCCTTTCTTCTGCACCTTCATCGCATCGGAACCGTAATCCCGGATGCCGTCGACGAGCTTGGGTTTCGTGAAGTCCAGGAACTCTTGGTCGAGGGTGACCAACTTTTGGTAACCGCTTTGCGAAGTACCTTGGGCGGCGAGGGGAAGGCACACGCCGAGCAGGCCGAGCGCCACTTTCCATACGTGTAAGCGTTTCATGACATTCCTCCAAGACAAGATTCGAGGGACGAACCGCTACTCGGCAGGGCGGACGACCCAACCGCTCCTCGGGTTCCCTAACTCGATGAGCTTAGGAGACCCTGCCGTAGGCACTAGTTCGAAGTTACTCAACAACGGCGGCAATCCTTTGGCGTCAATCCACTCTGGGCCATCCATCAAATTGAAGTGGAAACCGACGGTATGAACATTTCCTGAGCCGCCAATCTGACCCATGACCTCACCGGCCTTTACCTGATCGCCTGCCTTGACAGGGATGCTCCCCGGCTTCATGTGACAGGTGAGAGAGTATTCGCCGTTGCCGTGACCGAGGATTACCAGATTGCCGGCCAGTCAAGAGTAGCAAGCACGGCACGGACGATCCCTTCGGGAACTTCGGAACTCCGAGCATGTCGCCTCCTGCACTGGCCAGAACCCTGGACTGGAACACAAGACGCCGTTGAGCGGAGTAGGATACATCGGTTTCTCCATATGTCAACAAAATACGAGAAGAGATGAGAAGAGAGAGACAGACGGGCCAGTAGTCATGTTTTGCGGTAGGTTCTATTTGTTCGATGAGCCCGTTCCCGCACAATTCTCGCACCGTCACCCTCCCGCTAGTCGAATCCTCACGCAGTTGAAATCCCGCCTTCGAGCCGTTAGGCTTCGTGCGCATGAGGTCTAAAGCTATAGCTATTGTGCAGGTGGTCCCTTGGTTGCTCGCGGTCATCCTCTTTATTGGTGCGGGGTCCGACCCTGCGCTGGGGCAAGATCTGACGATCCAGCGCATCACGTCTTTCCCCCGATTGACGGGAACGGCCCCCTCCCACCCCGCTTGGTCGCCGGATAGCAGTCGAATCGCGTTTCTTTGGAACGATAGCGGTTACCCCTTCCGCGACGTTTGGGTGGTCTCGGCCGGCGGGGGAGAGCCGGTCCGGGTCACCGATTTCGCGGCGGACCTTGGCTTGAGTGGCGGCTCCGATTTACTTGAAGCTCCTCGAGAAGATCCACTGGCGGCACTCCGGCGCGACTACGAAGAAAGGAGCCTCAGGGGGGTCTCGGACGTAACCTGGAGTCCTTATGGTCGAAGCTTGATTCTCAGCTATGACGATCACCTCTTCAAAGTCGATGCGGACGGCGCGAACCTCCGCCCGCTTACGAACGCCGAAGCCGACCGGGGCGCTCTCGATTTCTCTCCCGACGGCCGCTTTCTTTCCTGGCTCCAGGACGGCGACCTCTGGCTCTGGAATCAAAAAATCAATGAAGCGGTGCAGGCCACGAAGATCGGCGTGGCCGAAATCGGCGCCGTCGACGGCGCTCGGTACACACGGCTCGACAGGGAGTACAGCTCCTACGAATGGTCGGAGGACAGTCGCTACGTTGCTTTGCACCTCGACGATCGGCGCGACATCCGCCAAGAGCCGATACCAAACTACATCGGCGAGCGGACTGAAATGCGCTACCTGCGACGCGATTATCCCGGGGATCACGACCACATTCGCGCCATCGAGATCTATTCCGTCGGCGGGGGGCGGACACGCCGCGTCGAGCTCCCGGAAAAAACGGCCGCCTTAGTCACCGGCTATAGCTGGTCGCCGGCGCCGGCGCGGCTCCTCATCGACCAGGTCTCGGAAGATGCGGTCCATCGTTGGCTTTGGGTCGTTACACCGGAGGACGCTTCTTTCAAGAAGGCTTGGCACACCGAGAGATGGACCCGGAACTCTCAACGCCTGACTGCGTCGATATGGCGAAGCGACGGGAAGGCCGTCTTATTCACCGGCGATCTCAATGGCCGGCACCGTCTGCACTCGGTTTCGGTGGAAGACGGAAGTCAGAAGACGTTGACCGATGGCGACTGGAGCGTCATTGCGGCCCGTTTCGGGGGGGCTCCGCTCGGGGTCAGCGACGAGCTGCGCGAGATCTTTTTCGTCTCCACCAAGAAGAATCCGTATGAACGACAGATCTATCGCATGTCCGAGAAGGGCGGCTCGGTGAACCAAGTCACGTCGCTGCCCGGGACGCACTATCCGATCTTGTCACCGGACGGCACCAAGTTGGCGCTGCTTCACTCGAGCGATACTCGACCGACCGAACTCTACGTCATGGACGCCAAGGGCGGCACCGAGCTGCGGCTGACCCATTCTCCGACCGAAGAGTTCGAGCGCCACGCTTGGGTGAAACCGAAATACGTGACATTTAAGAGTCGCATCGATGACGCCGTCATCCATGGACGACTGCTGGAGCCGCCCAATCTCGATCCAAGCAAGAAGTACGCCGCGATCTTGGGGCCTGTGTACTCCAACAACGTACGCAACCAATGGCGTTCGATCCGGGACACCTTTGAGCGGTATCTGGCCCAGCGGGGCTACCTGGTGCTCCAGGTCGATCTCCGCGGAAGCAGCGGCTATGGGAGGAAATTTCGCGAGGATCTCTTCCTCGATTACGGTGGTATCGACATCGAGGATCTCCATAGCGGAGCCGCCTATCTGAAGTCACTCCCTTACGTCGATCCGGCCCGAGTCGGAATCTGGGGGTGGAGCTACGGTGGGCTCATGACCACGATGTCGCTCTTCAAGAAGCCCGGCGTTTACGCAGCCGGAGTGGCGGGAGCCCCTGCAACCAACGTATGGCACGCCATGACCGGCCAGACCGACAACGCGCGACAACCCTATACGCACCCCGAGGTTTATCGGAAGGTCTCTGCCGTGTCTTTCGGCGAAGATCTCCAAGATCGTCTCATGTTCATTCACGGGCTCCAGGATGCCGTCGTGCTTTTCAAAGACTCGGTCACGCTGGCCGAGAAGCTGATGATGCTGGGCAAGAACTTCGACTTCGTCATTCTCCCGTCGGCGACCCACAGCTACAGTCAGCGGGACTACGAAACGCGGTTCGTGCTGACGAAAATCACGGAGCACTTCGATCGCTACCTGGGAAGGGGGCCCCGTCCCGCGGCACCAAGTTCCGATGAAGTGACAGGAGGGCAAAATTGAGCAGAGCAGCAGCGGTGTTTCTAAGCTTGGCCCTAGCGGCAACCCCTGCTCTGGCCGCGGACATCATCATCGAGGGCGGCACGCTCATCGATGGAACGGGCAGCGCTCCTCGGCCGAATCCCGGCATCCTCATTCGCGATGGACGCATCGCCGCCATCGGCGATGTCTCGAACGCCTCAGCGGACGCGGTCCGAATATCGGCGGCGGGGAGGTGGATTCTTCCCGGACTGTTCGATCTTCACGGGCACATCACGTTCAAGCTGGTCGGGGCGAGAGACTTGGAAGATGACATCATCAATGCCATTCGCTCCGAGCGATTCCTGGAGAGGTATCAGGAGATCGGTGTGACCACGGTGCGCGACGTCGCGGCGCGCTATCACGTGGGCTACTCACTGAAGAGGGCGCAACGTAGCGGTTTGATGGCAGGTGCCCGCTTCTATACCTCCGGTCCTCTCATCACCACTACCGGGGGGCATGCCACCGAGTTCCAACCCCTCATTCCGCCCATCTGGGCGGTCGAGGCGAATGGCCCGTGGGAGTTCCGTAAGAAAGTGCGGGAGGCCGTCAAGCAGGGTGCGGATTTGATCAAGGTCACGCCGCCGTACACCCTCGAGGAGCTCAAGGCCACCGTGGAAGAAGCGCATTACTGGAAGCTCCGCATTACCGCCCACGTGGGCGGGCCCCAGGATCTGCATGCGGTCTCGGGGCGCATCGCCGTCGAAGCCGGCGTCGATAGCGTCGAGCATCTCTACCCCTTTGGCGGAGAAGAAGTGGTGCAGCAATTGGTGGAGAAGAACATCTACGTCATACCGACCATGGGTTACCACCTCCGTGAGCTCGCCGGTGAATACACCTATACCGCTGAGCTACTCGAGAGAGAGTTGGGACATACCTATGACGGCATGATGGAGCTATTCCGTCAGATGCGTGAGGCAGGTGTCAAATTTGGCGTGGGAACGGATTCGAACGCCAAGGACCTACCGACCATCAACGAGCTCTACCTCCAAGAGGTGAAGGGCATGATGACCGGCGGCCTCTCCGCGATGCGGGTCGTTCAGTCGGCGACGCTCCACGCCGCCGAAGCGATGGGTCTCGGGGATGAAGCGGGCAGCATCGAGCGGGGGAAGTGGGGTGATGCCATCGTCCTGTCGTCGGATCCACTCGAAAATATCGAAGCGCTCGTCGCGCCCGAAGTCGTCATCCAGGCCGGCGAGATCGTTCACCGTCGCTAGGTTTCGAAAGATGAAAGGAAGAGTCATGTTGCAAAGGATTTGGACACTAGCCGCGATGTTCCTACTGGTCGCTACGCCGGCCGTTCACGCGGACCGGCTCGAAGGGGCATGGTCCCTCGAGGGTTATCAATTCGAGAACAAGGACGTACCCGTTTCGGGAATAATGATCTTCGCGGACGGTCACTTCTCTATGGTGTACAAAATGGACTATGAGAGTCGGTCGGGTCGCGGCCATGGCGGCAAATATAGCCTCGCGGATGACGAGATCACGTTCATGATTCCGTGGTGGGTCGAGCACGTAGCCGGGGAGTCGCAGGTCATGAAGGACAAGATAGAAGCCGAGGGTCGCGTCGAGCAGGTCGGCGACCTGTTGGTGATTCGGTTCGCGAGCGGCTCGGTGCAGAAGCTCAAGAAGCTCACCTCCGGTGACGCCGGTGATCTTGCCGGAGCCTGGCTGATGGAGAGTTACGAGAGTCGCGCCAAGACCGGTCCCCCGTCGGGCATGATGATGTTCGCCGGTGACAACTTCACGCTGACGTACACCATGAAGCCCGAAGAGGGCCCCGAAGGCAGAAAGGACGGGCGCGCTCACGCCGGAACCTACCAGCGAGACGGCGGGGCGATGACCTTATCTGTCGCTTGGTCGATGCAAGTCGTGGGGGGCGAAGGCTCGGTCGACGAAGTCTCTTCCCAGCGCACAACGAAGGTGACGGTGGCCGGCGCTTCCTTGACTCTGGATCTCGGCGGCGACTCGGTCCAAAAATTCCACCGCGCCGGCAAGGGCGGAGCCTCAAGATGATCTCGATTCGGAAAACGCTGGTTCTACTGTCTCTGCTCGTCAGCGCCCTGTACGCCGGCCCTTCCGCGGGTGAGCAAGGTTTGCACGGGAGCTGGCAATTAGTCGCGTACGACCGCTACGGGGATCTGGATGTAAGTGGGCTGATGGTCATGGCTGACGGGCACTTTGCCTTCGTCTTCGACATGGCGTTGGAGGGCAAATCCATGCGCGGACATGGCGGAACGTACGAGGTCGAGGGTGACCGCCTCGTCTACAGCGTCCCGTGGTGGGTTGAGCGCGTCGCGGGCAAGGCTCAGGTGATGGCCGAAGAGAGGAAGGCCCCCGGCCGCATCGAACGAGACGGCGACTTCCTGACGATGAATTTCGACGCTGGGACGGTTCAGAAATACAAGAAGAACCCATCCGTCGCCGCGGACGGGTTGACCGGCGCCTGGCTCATGGAAGGCTACGAGGGTGGCGCGAAGACCGGCCCGACCACAGGCATTCTGGTCTTCGCGGATCGGAACTTTGCGCTCGTCTACACCATGAAACCTGCGGGCGACCCCGAAGGAAGAAAAGACGGGCGAGCACACGCCGGGCCCTACGAGAAGGACGGCGAGTCGTTGAAGCTAACGCTAAACTGGTCCCTCCACGTCGTGGGGGGCGAGACCACCATCGAGGAGCCGGGCGGCGTGCACGCGCTCAACGTGAAGGTCACAGGCGACACGTTGCGCCTCGGTTTCGGCGAGGGTGCTTCCATGACGTTTCGCCGGGCAGAGTAGACAGGCGCGGGCTCGCGTGCACGGTCCGGACGACGATAGCGCTCCATCTTGTCTCTGTCGTAATCCATCTCCGCCATGTAGAGATTGTGCGGACCACACAAGAGGCTGACATTGTTGGCACTTCGATCGCCGCCGAACCCGTGGGGGTCGTCGTGATGGAATTGCAGCCCTAGGCGCTCGGGACATCGTCGACCGCCGCTGCTCTCAAACCTGCACTGCGCCTGATCGCGCGCCCACACGAAGCGCTTCACCGGAGCAGGAATTCCGCGCCCTCCCGGCGACGTGTCCGCATCTTCGAGTTTCTTTCTCGGATTTTTGACTTTACCGAGGCGCTTGGCCTCGAGCCGTTCGAGTTTCTCCGTCACGGACGCTTCGAGCATGGAAGCGAGGTCGGCACCCGGCATGAGCGCGAACTGACCGACCATTGAGCACACGCAGCCGGGCCAGTTTCAGCGTGTCAGAAGGCATCATCGAAACTCCAGCGCCGATAAAGGGGTCAATCCGCGGGATGCCCGCCCGATCGCCGAGATTGTCACAGGTGTGGACCAACTATCCACACTCCCGGCAATCCGAATTGTTTCTCACGTCCGGAGTACGTGAGAAACAAACTAGGCTTCACAACAGGTGTCGGTTCATCGCACTCCCGTCGTCGACCTCCGCAGCCGGTTCCATAGAACCGCAGCTCATCCTCCCAGAGCCGCAACGGGTTCCTTAAAACGGCAACATGTGACCGCGCGCAGGCACAAGCGGCTCGACGGCTTGTCAGCCGCTTCGGGAGCCGGGGCTGGGCTACTCTTTCCGAACAGAGTACTCCCGGCTAGGTCCGTGCACTCGGCCTAATCTTCGGTAGCGCTGGAACCTCCCAAGCGATCCCTCACCACGCGTCCGTCGGCGATGACCATTCTCATGCTGCGGACGTTCTGAATGTCGGTGAGCGGATTCTCGGCGACGATGAGGACATCTGCCAGCTTCCCTTTCTCGAGGGTTCCGAGCTTGTCGTCCATCCCCAGGATCTCCGCCCCGGTTCGCGTGGCGCAGGCGAGCACTTCTTCATCCGAGAACCCAGCGTCCTTGAGGAAGCCGAGCTCCGTGAAATAATCCGAGGGGTACCGTTTCTCGTTCTCGAATGGAATGTCGGTGGCGGCGCCGATCTTGATTCCGGCCTGCCTCGCCTTGCTAACCGCTTCCAAGCTCCGTTCGTGGCTCACCTTGAAACGGCGGGACCAGGTGTAGAAGAACCCCCCCGGAGGTATGCCGGCGGTGGGATACCCGAGCACGGTGGGATTGTAAAAGGCGGTTATCGTGGGAACGAACCCGGTCTTGTTTTTTGCCATCACCTGGAACGTGGCGTCCGACATGTCCAACGGATGCTCGAGGCTGTCGAGCCCCGCTTCCGAGGCCCACGCGATGTAGTCGCCAAAGGCGTCCGCCATCACAGGAATGCCGTGCATGTGCGCCTCATCGATGGCGGCGGCGATTTCTTCTTTCGTGAATGGGGCGCCGATCTTGATCCAGTCGACGTGTCGGCGGATCTGCTCCCGGACGGCGAGTCTCCAATCCCACGGACCCGTGGCCACGCGCACGTTGGGTCCTCCTCCGAGCTCGGAGGCACCACCCGCACCCTGAGGTTTTCCGGAGGCCGTTCCCGTGAGCTCGTCGCCGTGTCCTGAACGCGACGTAATGATCTTTCCGCTCCAAAACACACGAGGGCCATCCAGCAATTGCCGGTCGACGGCTTCTTTGAGTTTGAAGGCCACATCGTTGCGCGTGCCGGCGTCGCGCACCGCGGTGATACCGCCGTCTAGCAGTTGACCGAGCTTCAAGACCCCGCGAATCGTCGCCGCGGAGTCGGAGTCGGTGTACTTTGCGAAGTCATCGCCGCGTTGCTGAGTGAAGTGGACGTGAAGATCGATCAGCCCAGGCACGATGTAGAGCCCGCTCGCATCGACGGTGCGCGCAGCGTTTGCCGGGACGCGGACGTTGCGACCGACATCCAAGATGCGGTCGCCTTGAATGACCAGGGTGGCGTCGGTGATGGGCGCCGCGCCGGTGCCGTCGATGAGCGTGCCGCCCTTCACCACCAAGATGGGGTCGTTGGATCGATCCCGGGGTGGGATGGGTACTCGTCGAAGGTCGTCGGTGGTGTCCAGCCCCTCGAGGCTCTGGACGCCGTGCTGTGCAGTGGCAATTCCGGCGCCACATAATGCGGCGGCAAAGACTGCCACCAAAATTCGTATCGAAGAAAAGCTCTTCATCATTCCGCTCCTTTCCCTACTTTTCTTGCTAGGGGCGGCTATCTTGTCAGAAGACTTATCTTCGTTGCAAGGTAATCTCCAAACCTCTCTCTGACAGGGGGTTTGCTTGACACCCTGGGGTTCTTTCTGTATACAGTCGACCCGCCCGCTCGTTGATCGGCACAATCGGCGCAATCACCAAAAGGGGAGTGTCCAGTGCGATCTCGTCTTACCACCGCCTTTTCCGTCTTGATGGTCCTGACGCTCGGCTCCGCGCATGCAGGCCCGGCCCAGTCCGAGGACGTCATCGCCATCGTTGGTGGCAAGATCATCGACGGTACGAAGGCGGCGGCCATCGCCAACGGCGTCGTGATCGTGGAGGGCAACACGATCCGCGCTGTGGGTTCGCGCTCCGACGTTTCGATTCCGCCCGAGGCGCGCACCATCGATGCCAGCGGCAACAGCGTGCTCCCCGGTTTGACCGATCTCCACACTCACTCCGCCCACTTCACGATCTCACGGAACTTCGAGACTGACGCGATGACGGCGCTTCGTGCTTCCGGAATTCTGCGGCAGGCACTCGATTCCGGGATCACTCTGGTGCGCGACTCCGGGGCCCGCAACTTGACGGCCATCGCCTTGAAACGATCGATCGAACAGGGCTATATCGAAGGACCGCGTTTCATCATCTGCAACCAGATCGTAAGCGCCACTGGAGGCCACGGTAGCGAAAGCGATCGGATGGAGAAACCGAAGTGGGTCCTGGAGTCCGACTCACCTTACGAGTGGAGAAAGAACATTCGCCGGAATTTCAAGATGGGTGCCGACTACGTCAAGGTCACCTGGCCGTTCACCGCCGAGGAGATCCAATTGGCGGCCGATGAGGCCCATAATTTCGGCGCTCGCCTCGCGGTCGATGCGGTCGGCCCGCCGTATCCGGGCATGATGATGGTCGAGTGGGCCGTCCGGGCGGGTGCCGACACCATCGAGCATCTGGCCGCGATGAAAAACCAAGCCGAAGTGATTGCGTTGATGAAGGACAACGGTACCATTCTCGTACCGACACTTCACGCGACGCGACGGTTTGCCGGCGATCGCTGGGATGCACCCACCGAGAGGGAAGTTCGTAACCAGAAGCGACCCGAGGACTACGAGGCTCGGTTCCGGGCCATGCATGCCGCCGGAATCCCGATGGCGATCGGTACCGACACCGGCGGAAAGGATCAGGGAGACATCGGTTTGTTCTACATGGAAGAGATCAAACGCTGGGTGGGTTGGGGGTACTCGACGGCCGAGATTATCCAGGCTGCCACGCGGGTCGGGGCAGAGGCCGCGGGGTTGGATGACCGCCTCGGAACGCTCGAGGCCGGAAAGTGGGCCGACATTATTATTGTCCCCGGCGACGCGTTAGAAGATCCCACTCGACTGCCGCGACCGATACTGGTCATGAAGGACGGCGAAGTCGTTCGAGACCGAATGGAGACTCAGGGTGTCGGAGGAACTCGATGAGACAAGTTCTAGATCTCGCCGCCGTCGGCGCGCTGCTCTCCGTCGCGTCGCTTGCAGCGGCTCAGGAGCTCACGGTCCAAAGGCTAGCCGCCCTCCCCAGCCTGATCGGAACGGCGCCTGCGAAGCCGGCTTGGTCGCCCGATAGCTCTAAGCTCGCGTTCCTCTGGAACGACGAAGCCATGCCTTTTCGGGACGCCTGGGTCGTCGCCGCGGCAGGGGGCGAGCTCCAACGGATTACCGACATGGCCGAGACGTCGCATGCCCTCGGCGGCCCGGGTCCGGAACCGGGCTCTCTCGAGGCGCTACAACAAGAGTTCGCAGAGCGATCGCGCCGGGGTGTCTCGGAAGCCGTTTGGACGCCGGATGGCCAGGCGCTCGTCTTCGCCTATGACGGGCATTTGTTCCGTGTGGGCGCCGATGGGGGTGAGGTCAAACGGCTCACCCGCGAAGCCGGTGGACGCCACGCGCTCGCCTTTTCCCCGGATGGAAGTTTCCTGTCGTTTCTGCAGGGCGGTGACCTCTATCTGTGGCATCAGAAGACGCGAGAATTGGTGAAGGCGACCGACGTCGGAGTGCCGCCGCTCGGTCATCTCCCTGGAGCATCCTTCTACGCCCCCGACTCTGCCTTCATGGCCTATCGATGGTCGCCCGATAGCCGCCACATCGCCCTTCGTTACGAAGATCGACGAAACGTGCGAAAGATGCTCTTCCCCGACTACCTCGGCGAGGAGACTCACATCGAGATCCTTCGCCGCGATCTCCCGGGTGAGAACGATCTCGTTCGCACGATGGTGATTTACTCCCTTGCGAGCGGTCGGACCCGAACGGTCGACCTTCCGGATCCAACCGATCGACGGTTCGGGAGCTTCGGCTTTTCCCCTGAGGGCTCTCGTCTGCTCGTCGATCAGTTCTCCGAGGAAGGCGAGGATCGGTGGATCTATATCGTCGATGCGGAGGAAGGTTCGGTACGGGAGCTCCGGCACGACCACAAGGCGAAGGGCGGCAACACGACGTCGGCGTCTTCTCTTTGGACTTCGGTCTGGCGCTCGGACGGGGACGCGGTCGTCCTTATTTCGGATATCGACGGTTGGTTTCGTCTGTATTCGATGCCCCTCGCCGGGGGCCGGGCCAAGAAGCTTACCAGCGGTGATTGGAGCGTGACGGGGGTCGCGTCCGAGGGGGCGAGTCTGACTGTGTCGTCCAAGACGAGGGAGGTTTTCTTCATCGCCAGCAAGAAGAGCCCGTACGAACGACCGGTCTATCGAATGTCTGAAGCTGGCGGCTCGGTCACGCAAGTCACGACGCTTTCAGGTTCACACCTACCGTTCGTTTCACCGGACGGAAAGCGAGTGGCCACGCTTCGATCGAGCGCGGTGAGTCCCACCGAGCTCTATATCGTGTCAGCCCTAGCAGGTCGAGACGGCTCGGAGCGGCGCGTCACTCACTCCCCACCCGAGGAATTCGCGAAGTATTCGTGGGTCGAGCCTCGTTACGTGACGTTCAAGAGCCGCGCCGATGGCGCCATGCTCCATGGGCGACTTCTCGAGCCGCCGAATCTCGATCGGTCGAAGCGACACGCCGCGGTTCTCGGACCGGTGTACTCGAACACCGTTCGCGATCGATGGTCTACCTCGTTCGACACGTTCCAGCAGTACCTGGCGCTCGAGCGTGGTTATCTCGTTCTGCTCGTCGATATTCGAGGAAGCGTCGGCTACGGCCGCGAGTTCCGGAGTCAGTTTGTCGAGAACGTAGGCGAGATCGACATCGAAGATCTGCACAGTGGCGTCGAGTACTTGGAGACGCTCCCCTACGTGGATCCCGATCGCGTCGGCATTTGGGGATGGAGCTACGGGGGCCTTCTCGCTGCGATGTCGGTCTTCAAGAAGCCGGGTGTCTACCAGGCGAGTGTGGCCGGCGCCCCCGCCACCAACGTTTGGCATGCCACGACCGGGGAAGTGGATCTGTTCTTTCACCCCAACGCGCGGCCTGACCTCTACCGCAAGGGCTCGGCCTTCCGGTATGCGGAGAACCTGCAGGACCCGCTCATGATCATCCACGGAATGCAAGACACCATCTGCTTGTTCCGGGACTCGATGCATTTAGCGGAGAAACTCATGCTGTTGGGAAAGGATTTCGAGATCGTTCCCCTTCCGAACTCGGTACATAACGCACGTGCCAAGGATTATCTCGCGACTCACGTACTCAGGAAGATCGATCAGCACTTCATACGTCACCTGGGTTCGGGCCCAACCCGGTCAGAACCAGGAACTCAATAAGGAGATTTCCCATGTGGAGACGAAATTTTCTCAAGCTTTTGGGACTCGGCGGCTCGGCGGGTGTACTTGCCGGGCTCGAAGCGAAGCCCGCTTCGGCTCAATCCGCGGAGCGTCCCAATTTGAAGGTAGGCTCCGTCGATATCGCCGAAATGGAGATCGTGGACGTTCATGTCCATCCGCCGAACCCGATCACGCTCGAACAAAACTATGCTAAATGGAACGGCTCGTTCGTCGACGCGTTGCTCCCCGCTTACGAATACGAACACAAGGAGGAGCTCCGGCAGAAGCTTTCCGGGGTTTTCGAAGAACACCTCTACAACCTTCCTCGCCAGACCGGCTACTACAACTACGTCTCCCGGGTGTACGGAGTGGAGCCCAATCTCGCGGGATTCGACTCGGTGGTGAAGAAGGGAATCGAAGGCGGTTTCACCGACTACGTCCGTTCGATCCTGGATCGCGAGAACGTGAGCTCCATACTGCTTCAATCGCGTAGCTCGGATCCGGTTCGACCGGATACTTATGTACCGGCCGGCCGCTTCGTATGGAGCTACTCCTTTAACGATCTCATCCACCCGGACTTCGCCAAGAAGAACTCGGCGGAGGCCGTCGAGGACGCCATTAAAGCCGTCGACCAAGTCCTCGAAACCTGTGCCTCGAATGGTTGCGTCGGTCTCAAAACCTCGATGGCCTACTTTCGACCGCTAACCGTTGAGAAGGTCGAGCGGGATCAAGCCAACATAGATCTGAAGACCGTCCTGACCAACGAGCCATCGGCGCTCACTCCCAGAGGGATCCCCCTCTACGACGATCCCGAGCTCACCCGTGCGCTTCACTCCTATCAGGACTATCTGCTCCGCCACATATTCGTCAAGGCGGGCGAGCTCGACATGCGCGTCATCATCCACACTGCGGTGGGGTTGCATCCGGCTCTCCGGTTCGATTGGAACAGCCCACTCGGTCTCTATAAGTCCTTCCAGGATGACGAGGTCAAGCGGGTCGAAACGCAGTTCGTCTTGATCCACACCGGCTACCCCTTGCACCACCACGTCGCGGCCTTCATCAGCCAGTTTCCGAACGTCCACACCGATGTCTCGTTCTACGCCAAGTTCCCGGGAGTCCTGGAGGAGGTGCTACGGGCGTTCATCGGCCTCGCTCCCTCCGAGCAGACCATGCACGGGAGCGACTCCAACAACATCCCCGAAGAGATCGGCTACTGCGCGGACAACTTCCGTCGCGTGCTGGCCAAGGTTCTGAGCGATTATCGCTATCACTACGGTTGGACGGACAAGGACTGCGAAAAGATCGCCCGCAATGTAATGAGTGAGAACGCGAAGCGGATTTATAAGATCAACACGTAACGGGCGAGAGGAGGAAAGAAAGTGAAAAAACTACTTGGTTTAGGAATTGGATTTCTGGTTCTGGTACCCGCGTTGTGGGCGACTCAGGCCCCGAGGATCTGGGGACCGCAAGAGCCTCCGTTCCGGCCGGAGCGGCCGATCGTTATACAGGGTGGCACCCTCATCGATGCGACGGGTGCTCCCCCCAAGCTCGATCACGCGGTCGTGATCGAGGGGGAGGACATCACTTGGGTGGGCCCCATGGAAGACGTAACGATCCCCGGTGGTGCCCAGGTGATCGATGCCAGCGGCATGACCATCATGCCGGGGCTCATCAACTCTAATCAACACATTCAGCTCAACCCGCTCTATCACTCCCCGAGGGGGAACCTCCCCATGGAGAAGCTCAAGGCCCAGTGGGAAGAAAGCTGGTCGAGGATGCCGAGACGGTCGTTCGTCTACCTCATGCAGGGTGTGACCAGCATGCGGAATACGAGTGGGCCCGCGAAGCGCCTGATCCCCGTAAAGAACGCCATTGACAAGGGGGAGATTCCCGGGCCTCGCATCTTCCTGGGAGGGGCGTTGCTTTGGAGCCGGCAGAGCTTCGACGCGCGCTACGGGGACTCTCCGCCCGACACCAAGGAGTGGATGAGAAACGAATTTGCCTTTGTCGTCGTGGACGATCCGGACAAAGATACCGATCGGCTTCTCGGACCCGAATTCACCTACTGGAAGTTCATCATGTCGGGCTCGAGGTACGACGGCAAGAACGATTTCTCGGATGAGGACGTCCGGTTCATCATCGACAAGGCCCGCAAGAACGGGAAGTTCGTCGACGTCCATTGCGGAGGCCATAACGACGGTTTGAGGAGAATGTTGGCGTTCGATTTCGACACTCTCGAGCATCCCTTCTATGGCGGAGAGCTCATCGAAGAGGAGATCATCGATGGCTACGTCGAGAAGGGAATCGTCGTCGACACCCTCCTCGAGCAGATGATCGCGCGGGCCAATCACGCCGCGGATCCGCACCGTTTCGACGAGACCAGCTACATTATGTCGATGCAGCCGAAGGACTACCGGACCCTCATGCGTTACCGGGACAAGATGGTTTACAACCGGTGGCACCCTGAAGAGAAGGAGCTCGTCATCCACGGTGAGGGCAGGTTGGGGATGTCTTACACCGAGCGTCAGACGCGCCGCGAAACATCGAGAGAAAATATGCGCCGGTTCATCCGCGCGGGCGCCAAGTTCTCTATGGGAACGGACACCCTAGCGTTCATGAACCTCCAGCAAGAGGACCCGAACGCCAACGAGATGCGCTACATGGTGGAGATGGGGATGAGCCCGATGCAGGTCATCGAGGCTTCGACCAAGAACGGTGCCGAGATCTTGGGGCTATCGGACAAGCTTGGCACCATCGAAGCCGGGAAGTGGGCGGACGTCATCGTCGTGGCGGGAAACCCGCTCGACGACATGGAGGCGATGAAGCGAGTCGCCGTCGTCATCAAAGGTGGGGTTCGCTTTAAATAGTGCCCTTCCTCCTCTATACCCTCTCCCCTTTTGGGGAGAGGGTAGGGTGAGGGTGATGGACCAACGATTAGTGGAGGAACTATGCGGGCTCTGAGTTTGTTCGTTCTGGTTGTGGGGTTGGCTTTGGTGGCTTGCTCGAGCCCCGGGCCGGCGACCTTCGACGTCAGTATTCATCAGGTGCCCAAAGTCGTGTACGCGGCGACTCAGGGCGCGTACTACGCCCCGGCGGACAATCCCAGGGGCGCCCACGCTCACACCCAAAACCTGACCTGGTTGTTTCATCTCGTGCTTCAGTCGAACGAGTCGGAGCCGCTTCGGGTAGAACGCGTGAACGCCGAGTTCCAACGTGGTGGCGAGTCCGTCTGGGAAGAGACGTTCCCGCGTTCCTACATGGAGCGGACGGAATGGATCGAGGGCGAGTTCGACGACACCACCAAGTACTTCATGGACAACATCGAGTTTCAGGAACACCGCATGGCGTCCCTCGAGCGGCCCACCGGGCCAGAACTGCTTCCAGGGGAGCCCGTTTCGTGGGTGCGCATTCCGATCGGCCGTCCTTGGCACGCGGAGGTCGATAGCGTTCAAATGACTTTCTGGCTGAAGTCAGAGAGTGGTC
Organism: Candidatus Marinacidobacterales bacterium; assembly: GCA_965222425.1. Lineage (GTDB taxonomy): Bacteria > Acidobacteriota > Vicinamibacteria > Marinacidobacterales > DATDRI01 > CBDCNP01. Next base: position 1,050,300 of record CBDCTW010000022.1, on the reverse strand, counting down.
GTGAGGGTATCGCGCGACATACCGTGCCCATCGTCAACTACCGTCAGAAAGTGAAGCTCCGCCTTCCGTTCGAAGGTGCTTGGTCGATCAGTGCGGGGAACGATCTGATCACCGGCCATCGACGTACCGGGATCAATTCCTTGACGATGTACGGCTGGGACATCACCAAGCTCGGTCCCAACGGACTGCCGTACAAGACCGATGGCAAGACCCCGGCGGACTACTGGTGCTACGACGAGCCGGTCTACGCCGCGGGCGACGGGGTCGCGGTGCATGTTCGGAACGACATCGAGGACTTCGGGGTCGGTGAGACCCCGCCGCGTGAGGTGCTGGAGAACGACGGAGACGTCTTCTCGGGCAACCTCGTCGTTCTGGACCACGGCAACGGCGAGTACTCTCTTACTTGCCACATGCAGCGCGGAACGGTGCCGATCAAGGTGGGAGATGAAGTGAAGGCCGGCCAGCTCCTTGGCCGCGTCGGCAACTCGGGGCTCGCCCAGTACCCCCACATCCACTTCAACCTGATGGACGGAGAGAGCTGGCTCGAGGCCAAAGGCATGCCTGCGCTCTTCTCTGGCTTCGAAAAAATCCGCATGGCGGGAGACCCGATGGCGTTCGAGCTGGGCAATCCCATGACCGGGTGGCTGGTCCGCCCCATGAAGTAAGGAGCTCTAGAGATGAAGCAAGAGACATTCACAATTCGGTGTCTAGCCGTCTTCTTTGCGGCAGTCCTAACTTTTTCCGCCGTTGCCGAAGCGCAGTACGGCACCCAGAGCCTCGAAGGGCTCGAAACGACCGACGATCCCAGGCGAGTTCCCATTCCGCCGCGGGATCGATCCGCCGACTCTATTCTCGTGGTGCGAGGTGGAACGCTCATCGACGGAACCGGTGCCGATCCGATCGCGAACGCGGTGCTGGTGATCAAGGGCGATCGGATTCTCGATGTGGGTCCGGCGGGTCAGGTGTCGATCCCGAGCAACGTGGCTCGCACGGTAGACGTCACCGGTCTTTACATCATGCCCGGTCTCGTCGATCTGCACATGCACTTCAACCAACAATGGGGCGAAGACTTTTCTCGATACGCGGATTCCGATGCCGCCAGGGCGATTCGGGGCGTGGTTAAGCTCGGTCAGTTCTTGGACGGCGGCATCACCGCGGTGCGCGACGTGGGAACCAACAACGACGTCGCCTTGAAGCTCAAGGAAGCCGTTGAACGTCGCATGGTGGATGGACCGCGTGTCTTCTGGAGCGGCAGGAGCATATCTATCCGAGGCGGACACGGCGACGAGACGACTTCTACCGCGACCGGAAAGCCGAAGAGCCCTGGCCCGAAATCCAACCGTCGCATCGCGACGGGGGCCGATGACTGGCGGCTCGCGGTGCGTGAGCAAATCCGTAATCACGCGGATTGGATCAAGATCATGGCCCCCTATTCGCGCGAGGAAGTGACGGCGGCGATCGACGAGGCCCACATGCATGGAATTCGCGTTGCGGCCGACGCCTTCGGTGACTACATCATCTGGGGAGCCGAGGCCGGGCTCGACTCGCTCGAACATCCTCTCGACATGGACGATGATGACGTTGCGGCAATGGCCAAGTATGGGACCGCTTTCGTCCCGACCATCACCGCTTTCTACAATGTCATCAACTACGGCTACCCGTCCGCGGGGATACCGCCCAGCGGCTTTTACTACACGATGTCGCGCCGCTATCCGGTCACCAACGAGAACATCTTGTCGCCGGTGACGAAGGCGCGCGAGGCCGGGATCAAGATCGGCGTGGGCTCGGATATTCCCTTCGAGAACGACACCCGCTATCCGGATGACTATTTTGTGGAGCTCGATCTTCTGAAGAAGGCGGGGCTCACCGATGCCGAGATTCTCGCTAGTGCGACCAGCGTAGGAGCGGACATACTGGGTATGGAGGACAAGCTCGGGACGTTGGAAAAGGGTAAGCTCGCCGACGTGCTGGTGGTAGCCGCCAACCCATTGCGCGACATTCAGAACGTGCGGCAGATGCGCATGGTGATTGCCGATGGGCGCGTCGTGCGAGACAAGCTGAGTGGTAGTGCGACGGACCATTAGGGTGAGATTCGAAGACTATGCGGACGGTTAGCCCCAAACATCCCAAGGGACAAGAGCCTCCTCGCACGTTCGGCGATAATCTAAGGCTCCTGTACCGCATCTTTGCGACCGGCTATGGATACTTCATCCACGGCCGGAGGATTCGCAAGGAGTTCTACGACAAACAGCGCTCGAAACAGAAAATCTACATCGACGAGATCGACTGGATATGAGCTTCAAGACCACCGACGTCAGTTCCCATACCACGCTGGCGTATCGCCATCAGCCTCGGTCGGGCAATGAGATCAACGGCCGGGGCGAGACGGAATGGCGACAGGCGTCTCACGTCTTCCACAACGACGGCGACGACGTCCTGCCTTGGGATCGACTCGACAACCTCTTCGCCTACGTCAATCCCTGGCAAGTCGTCATCCGCATCATGCGCAACATCTGGCACCTGAGAAAGTCCGCCGGCCCGACCGCGAAGACGCAGCGTGCGGTCGATGACCCAGCGGCGATGACGCACGAAATTAAGGAGCGCGCCAAGGCATTGGGGGCGGGCCTAGTCGGTGTGACGCGCATCAAACCGGGCTACGTCTACGAAGGCCAAGAGGTCCCCTACGAAAACGCTATCGCGATCGGGGTGGTGATGGACCGCGACAAGATGAAAGCAGTCCCGGGCGTCGTCTCCGCGACGGAGGTAATGCGGATTTACTCGGAGGTCGGGCGCATCACCTCTCAGTTATCGGAAGCGATCCGCGCCATGGGCTGGCCGGCACGCGCCTACGGCAACCCCAATAGCGGCGATCTGCTGCACATCCCGGTATCCATCGATGCCGGCTTCGGGCAGCTCGGAAAGCACGGCTCCTTGATCTCGAAGGAGTATGGTTCGAACTTCCGCTTGGGGACCGTGGTCACCGACCTACCTCTCGTGGCCGACGAGCCGGTGGATATCGGGGTCGATGATCTGTGCACCCGTTGCAACGTGTGTGTGCGCGAGTGCCCGGTGGACGCCATCTACCAAGAGAAACAGCCGGTGCGCGGCGGCGAGAAGTGGTACGTGGATTTCGACAAATGCATCTTCTACTTTACCGAGACCGCCGGTTGCGGGATCTGCATCGAGGTCTGTCCCTGGAGCGAAGAAGGAAAAGGCCCCTGGCTCTCGGAGAAGCTTCTTTCGAAGAGGAGTGGGAACGGCGGATCCGCAAGCTAGTGCCGTTGCGACTTGTTCCAGTTCTGTGCTCGTCTCAAAGTTTTACGTCAATCAACTTCGATGCGCACGCCCGTGTCGTCCTTAAATGCCTCACCATGGTAGACCGACACGTGGACGTAGTACCGCCTACGTTGGGTGATGCGAAAGGTAAAGTGCGCAAGACCCATGTCATCAACTCTGCCCTTCTGTGTTTCAATAATCGGAGCATTGACAGTGGAACCCTTGTGTAGGTCCACGAAGAGCCTCCTGCCCCGCTTCAGTCCGATAAAGGCAACGTAGATCTCGCTGTAAACGTTGGGTAAGACATGCGCATACGTTACGGACATCTCCCCTAACTCAGAACTCGTATCGATGTCATTCATGACCACCGGCGGAGGCGGCGTTTGACTCGGCGCTGTAGGGCTGCTGGTCGAACAGCCGATGGTCGCCAGGAGCAGGCCCGGCACGAGAAAAAGCATTCTTATGTTTTGCATCGTGTCTATCCTCTCTCGGAAAACGGGGGATGTCCCGCCGGATGTTGGATTTGGGGTAGCGGCGGCTCCTTGGCCGGCCTAAGAATAGGTCTGCCAATAAACCGTCTCCAGAGGGGGACAAGGAGCCACCAATGCCTAGGAAATCAAAGAAGCCAGTAAGAAAGCAAACGCACTCGCCTACGGGCAAGGTAGTTGGCCAAGTCGGTCAGATACTGCTACCGATGATAGCTGGGATCGCGGCCACGAAGGCGGATCTGACGGAATGGGTGTACGAGCAAGGACTGACAGCTCTGCACCTACTGCTCAGAGAGGACGCCGAGGAGATCGCGGGGCTCAAGGGCAAGCACGAGAAGGAGCGAACTCATAACCACTGGGGGAGCACGAACGGAGAGCTGAGCTTCGGTGGTCGTCGCATCCAAGTGTCGCGACCTCGAGTTCGCTCGAAGTCGGGCGCGGAGGCGTCGCTTCCACACTTCGAAGCCTTCCGCGAAGAAGACCCGCTTCCAGAGCGAGTGTTGAATCAGATCTTGGTGGGGGTATCGACCCGAAATTACGAATCGAGTCTGGACAAACCCGCGGCCAAGTTGAAGTCTCGTGGCACGAGTAAGAGTGCCGCCAGCCGTCACCTCGTGAGCCAGACGACTAAGAAGCTCGAGGAATACCTGTCTCGGCGGCTAGAGGAGTTCGAGCTTGCGGCACTGATGCTGGATGGCCTTGAGGTGGCCGGACAGACCGTCGTCGTAACTCTAGGTATCACAATAGATGGAACGAAGGTGCCCCTGGGTATATGGCTGGGCTCGACGGAGAACTCCCGGGTGTGCACCGCGATGTTGCAGGACCTTCTCGAGCGAGGCTTGCGCGTCGATGAGTCGATTCTCTGCGTAGTGGACGGAGGCAAAGGCATCCGCAAGGCACTCGTCGACGTTTTGGGGGACCTCGCGGTCATCCAAAGGTGCCAGATCCATAAACTCCGAAATCTTCGCTCGTACCTTCCCAAGTCTCGTCACGCCTACGTGCTCCAGACGATGAAGGAAGCCTACAAGTGCAAGAGTGCCGACAAGGCGCGCAAGCGACTTCAGGCATTGGTGTCGTGGCTCGAGCGAAACGGCTACGACGAAGCTGCCGGAAGCCTTCGTGAAGGGATGGAAGAAACACTCACGGTCGTGAAGCTCGCGCCGCCCGCCTTACTTCGCCAGTCTCTTGCCACGACGAACGCCATTGAGAATCTCAACGGAACCATTCGCAGAGTATCGAGAAACGTCAAGCGTTGGAAGAGTCCTTCCATGGTTCGCCGATGGACCGCTCTTGGCGTCGTCACCGCGCAGAAAAAGTTCCGGCGTATCAAAGGCTATCGCCATATGGGCGCTCTCGTTCACGCGCTTAGAAGCAAACAGAAATCTCTTGACAGCGATGAGTTTGCTGCCTAAGAGTATTCACAGGTGCCGCCGCTACCCGACCAAATTCAACAGCGGCCGGGACATCCCCGGAAAACGGGTCCTACCTCACATTGATCTGGATCTTCACCTTCCGCAAAAAGCGTGCCTCACGCTGTTCAGATCTCAGTGTTTGAAAAGAGAAATGGTGGTAGTCAGGTCGAGCGAGTGAACGTAGGGAATTCCCGACAAGACTTGCAGCGAGGATAGCTATCGGGGCGGCACACCCGGCTGCGCAGAGAGCAGATGTTCTCTCAGTTTGAACGCAACGGCGGCTAGCTGAGCTCGGGTGGGCGTCGCGCCGCCAGAATCGCCATGAGGCCGACCGCCACCAGTAGCACGACCATCAACATCCCGAGCATGGTTCGGTAGGACCCCATCCAGTCGAAGGCGAAACCCAGGATCACCGGGCCGGCCACCCAGCCCAGGATGTTGCACGCTACTGCCAAACCGAAGATCTCTCCGAACGCCTTCAGACCGAAAAACTTCGCCACCAAGTAGGGAAGAGTGGTGTCGGCGCTCGCAGCGAAGCCGATGACGAACGCACCCAGAAACGCGAGCGCACCTGGGGCCTCGCTCCAAAGGAGTAAGATACCGAACAGCCCCAACGCGAAGAACGTCAGCGTCACACGGGGCGCGAAGAACCGATCAAGCAGATAGCCGGCGGTGATCCGTCCTACCAGCGTGGCGCCGCCGAGGACCGATGCCGCGAAGGCGGCGGTCTGGGCGGTGAGGCCGCGGTCGGCCAGCATCGGTACCAAGTGCGTCATGCAACCTACGAGGGCCGTCGACATGAGAAGAAAAGAGATCACGATGAGCCAGAAGGTCGAGGTGCGGATCGCTTCTCGGCCGCTCATCGGCGACACAGATTCCTCGGCGGGGCGCTTCGGTTGGGAGTCCGTCGTTACTCGGCCGTCTGGCTCCAACCCCATCGCCTCCGGGGTCTCGCGTAGTAAGAGCACGACAATCGGGATACTTACCACCACGGACATAAGTCCGAGCACCAGATAGGCTTGCCGCCAACCGAAGCTATCCACGAGGAATTGAGACAGTGTCGGCATGACGAAAGCGCTCAACCCATTTCCCGCGAGCGCGAGGCCAAGCGCGATGCCGCGGCGCTTTACGAACCACCGGCTGAGAACCCCGAAGTAGGCGATCGATGTCGTGCCCCCGCCCACCGCGCCTATGAGAAGGAAGACTCCATAGAAGTGGGCGAGCTTCGAGGTCAAGAGGGATAGTGACGCAAAGCTCGAGCCGAAAATGAGAACTGCGGGGACAATGACCCTTCGGGCCCCGAACCGATCGAGGATCCTGCCCACGAAGGGCTGCGCCACCGCAAACGCCAACATAGCTAGGGAATAGGCCAGAGAGATCTGCCCCCGTGTCCACTCGAATTCGCCGCTCAACTGGATGAGGAAGACGCCGAACGTATAGGTAACGATCGGGTTGAACGACATGAAGAGGCCGACGGCGGCCGCGACGACGATCCACCATCCGTAGAAGAGCTTTTCGCTCATGTTTGGAAGTGGGGGATGATCTCCTCGCCCGCGATTGGGTTCTTTGTTTTCTTTATTCTCGACGACGGCCATTACCATCTCACTTTCTTGGCGCGGGGATGTCCCGCCGGATGTTGAATTTGGGGTAGCTGCGGCTCCTTGGCCGGCCTAAGAATAGGTCTGCCAATAAACCGTCTCCAGAGGGGGACAAGGAGCCACCAATGCCTAGGAAATCAAAGAAGCCAGTAAGAAAGCAAACGCACTCGCCTACGGGCAAGGTAGTTGGCCAAGTCGGTCAGATACTGCTACCGATGATAGCTGGGATCGCGGCCACGAAGGCGGATCTGACGGAATGGGTGTACGAGCAAGGACTGACAGCTCTGCACCTACTGCTCGGAGAGGACGCCGAGGAGATCGCGGGGCTCAAGGGCAAGCACGAGAAGGAGCGAACTCATAACCACTGGGGGAGCACGAACGGAGAGCTGAGCTTCGGTGGTCGTCGCATCCAAGTGTCGCGACCTCGAGTTCGCTCGAAGTCGGGCGCGGAGGCGTCGCTTCCACACTTCGAAGCCTTCCGCGAAGAAGACCCGCTTCCAGAGCGAGTGTTGAATCAGATCTTGGTGGGCGTATCGACCCGAAATTACGAATCGAGTCTGGACAAACCCGCGGCCAAGTTGAAGTCTCGTGGCACGAGTAAGAGTGCCGCCAGCCGTCACCTCGTGAGCCAGACGACTAAGAAGCTCGAGGAATACCTGTCTCGGCGGCTAGAGGAGTTCGAGCTTGCGGCACTGATGCTGGATGGCCTTGAGGTGGCCGGACAGACCGTCGTCGTAACTCTAGGTATCACAATAGATGGAACGAAGGTGCCCCTGGGTATATGGCTGGGCTCGACGGAGAACTCTCGGATGTGCACCGCGATGTTGCAGGACCTTCTCGAGCGAGGCTTGCGCGTCGATGAGTCGATTCTCTGCGTAGTGGACGGAGGCAAAGGCATCCGCAAGGCACTCGTCGACGTTTTGGGGGACCTCGCGGTCATCCAAAGGTGCCAGATCCATAAACTCCGAAATCTTCGCTCGTACCTTCCCAAGTCTCGTCACGCCTACGTGCTCCAGACGATGAAGGAAGCCTACAAGTGCAAGAGTGCCGACAAGGCGCGCAAGCGACTTCAGGCATTGGTGTCGTGGCTCGAGCGAAACGGCTACGACGAAGCTGCCGGAAGCCTTCGTGAAGGGATGGAAGAAACACTCACGGTCGTGAAGCTCGCGCCGCCCGCCTTACTTCGCCAGTCTCTTGCCACGACGAACGCCATTGAAAATCTCAACGGAACCATTCGCAGAGTATCGAGAAACGTCAAGCGTTGGAAGAGTCCTTCCATGGTTCGCCGATGAACCGCTCTTGGCGTCGTCACCGCGCAGAAAAAGTTCCGGCGTATCAAAGGCTATCGCCATATGGGCGCTCTCGTTCACGCGCTTAGAAGCAAACAGAAATCTCTTGACAGCGATGAGTTTGCTGCCTAAGAGTATTCACAGGTGCCGCCGCTACCCGACCAAATTCAACATCGGCCGGGACATCCCCCGGCTGGGAAACAACGGTAATACCATCTGCACCTTTGAGCGACGATACTTGCTCAGGTGTCAAATACTCAGCTATGTCCACTGCGCCGGTCTTGAGAAGTTGCAACCGTGTTGCGGAGTCAGGGACAACGCGAAGAATTACGTTTGCCATCTTCGGTTTCGGGTCACCAACATAGTCCGGGTTGGCGCGAAGCATGATTTCAGTCCCCTGCGTAGATGAGGCTATGCTGTAAGGACCGTAGCCTGCGGTGTTCTGCGCCAGCCAAGCCTTCGCGTAGGGGTCCCCAGAAGTCGCATGCTGCCTGATTACCGCAGGATTCTTCGCAACGGTGTTGGACAGGGTGAACAGCTTCGGGAAGTAGGGCATGATGTGATTCGTCGTCACCGTGAGCTGCATTGGCCCGACGATCTTCACGTTCGCGATGTCAGTCAACCCCATGACCTTTGTGTAGATGAAAGAGGACCCCGAGTCCGTAAGGGCCAGGCCCCGCTCAAACAGGTAACGGAGGGTCTCTGCGGTTATCGGTGTCCCATCGGAGAACTTCTGGCCTCTACGGACAGTGAGAGTCCAAGTCTTTCCGTCGTCTGACACTTCAATTTTGTCCAGGAGCTGCGGGACCTGCTTACTCGGGTGGTGATGTCTTAAGATTCCTGTCAAAGAAAAACGATGTATGGTTCCCCAAGCTCAAACCCGTCCCCGTCATGGGGACAGAAAAGGAGAACCATACATCATGGGAAAGGTACTACCGAGTCAGCGATTGCTCAAGCAGTTCGAGGAACAACTGGTATTTGGGGAGATGAATCTCTCGGAGATCGTCCGGTCGGGAGCTCAGATGATGCTTCAATATGCGTTGGAGCGCGAGGTGACGGAGGCGTTGGGTCGAAATTACTATGAGAACGCTCCGGCAACGACGAAGGAGAAGGGACGACGCAACGGGTATGAGTCGCATCGGGTCCTCACGGGCGAGGGAGCGGTAACGGTGCAAGTGCCGCAGGTACGAGAAACAGAGAAGGTGTTTCAGTCAAAGATTCTCGACGCCTACGTGAGCCGGACCGAGAAACTCGATGAACTGATCGCGCGGATGTACGTCCACGGGATGTTGACGCGTGACATTGAGGCGACGTTCGCGGACGTGCTGAGCGGCACGGGTGTCTCGAAGTCGGTGGTGAGCCGGGTCACACGGTGTCTGTCGGAGGATTTCGAGGCGTTTCGAAAACGGGATCTCTCGAACGAGAAGCTGTTGTATCTCGAGCTCGACGGCACGTACCTGCGCTACCACCAAGGAGCGGAGAGGAAAGAGCCCATCCTCGTTGCGACCGGCTATCGCGCTGATGGGACGCGAGTTCTTCTTCATATCGGTGTCGGCAACCGAGAATCCTACGAGAACTGGAAGGGGTTCTTGCAGGAGATGGTGGCCCGAGGAATGAGGGAGCCGTTGCTCATCGTGACGGACGGGAATCCTGGAGTGCTCAAAGCGATCGCAGAGGTCTTCCCTCGAAGCCTCAAGCAACGTTGCCAGAAGCACCGCCTCGAGAACATCCTGGGCAAGGCTCCGAAGGAAGTGCGCGACGAACTCAAGGCGGCCATCCTTGAGTTGTTCCATGCGAACAGCTACGAGCAAGGGCTGAAGAAGGGTCGGGAGGTGATCGCTCGGTACCGTCAACGATTCCCGAGCGCGATGAAGTGCATGGAAGAGACCCTCGAAGCGTGTCTTCAGGCGCTACGCCTTCCTGCGGCGCATCACAAAAGGCTTCGCACGTCGAATCTACTTGAGCGCACGTTCGGAGAGCACAAACGTCGCACAAAGGTCATTCCTCACTTCTTCACCGAGGAGGCCGCGATGAAACTCTCGTTCGCTGTGCTCTTGGCCGTCGCAAACAAATGGCGCGGCGTGAGGATGGATGTCTTCGCCGCTAGGAAAGTCGAGGAGCTTCGCAACGAGCTTCTCCCGCAAGGCACGTCGGAGGAATCAGCAGCTTAACCGAGCGCGGGGAACCGTACGGAGATTTGACAGGAAAATTAAGACTTGACCCTCGGGTCCCCGAGCCTCGATCCGTTGGGCAGACTCTTGAGTTCGTTTTTCATAATCTGCTCGTAAACGTTGAACGCAAGCGTCAAACCAATGCGGGTCCTGGCATAGTCCGGATCCAGAGAGCCAGGCCAGCCAGCTATAGCAACGGTGAGCGCGGAACTCGCCGGCCGCTGGCAGGTAATCTCGGTGGCGCCGGCCAGGAGAGTAATGAACAGGATTGTGAAAGGACCTCGAACTTTCGTTCGTAATGCCCTTGTCTTCATCCGCCGTGTGGACACTCTAGCCCTCGATTCCCGCAACACAACCCCCTCCGCTTGCCGCTAAGGACCGTTGACATCCTGAATCATCTGCGCGCGTTAGCGGCGGGTGGCACAGGTACAGGGCCTTTCAACCGCATCCCGTAGAATCCAACCAGTCGCCGGGGCAAGGAGGATTGCCAGTAGTTTAGTCCTCTGAACACGAGAACGGAAACACCGGTTTAGCACAACCGGGGGAAGGAAACGCCGATGCTGGAGAATACAGGATCCACCGAAAAAAAAGAAGGATGAGTTCGCGGGAAAGCTGGATGCGCTGGCTCCGGAAGGGGCTCGCTGGATGCTAGTCGAGGCGCTGGAGGCGGAGGTTTCGGCTGCCTCCGGAGCGGTGGTGGAGGAACCCCATAGAGCTTGGCGTTTCTAAGATCGGCTCCGCTCAAATTGGCTCCTATAAGCGTCGCGCCGCTCAGAAAGTATGCCAATCTTAGTTGAAAATTGAAACGGCTCCGAACCCCGTGGTTTGATGACGTTGGACAAAACAACATCAAGCCGCGAAGAAAGGAGCCGAGATGGGAAGTCTGCTACGTTCGGTCAAGAAACGCAAGAAGTCACGTCGTTTGGGTGAGGTCGAGATCGTGAGTCGCGAGGAGTACGCGGAGTTCGAGCTGGATGCCAAGGTAGAGATGATTCGTTCGTTGGTCCCGCTGGGGCTAATGCGCGTTCACGAGTTGCTCGACGACGAAGTGAAAGCGTTGGGTGGGGAGCGATACGCTCGCAAGGAAGAGTGGGCGCGTGGCCGCCGCCACGGAAGCAACCCTGGCACGGTAGGGCTTGCCGGCCAGCGGGTACCGATCCGTGTGCCCCGGGTTCAGAGCATCGAGGGAGGAGAGATTCCGCTTCGCTCGTACGAGGCGTTGAGCCACGGCGGTGAGGTGAATGATCTTCTGCTGAAACGAGTTCTGTACGGAATCTCCTGTCGCAACTACGAGGCGGCAGCGGAAGGGATTCCGGACGCCATCGGACTGTCGAGCTCGACGGTGTCCCGAGGGTTCGTGCAAGCGAGCGCGGCGAAGCTCCGGGAGATGCAGGAACGGGAGCTGTCCGGCGAGGATGTGGTGGCGCTGTTCCTGAACGGGCAGACGTTCGCCGACGCCACGATGGTGGTGGCTCTGGGCATCACGCTTTCCGGGGAAAAACGCTTCATGGGCTTCGTGGAGACAGACACGGAGAACGCGCAAGTGTTGACGCCGTTCCTGCGTTCACTTCTCGATCGGGGACTGGATATCTCCCAGGGTCTGCTGGTGATCATCGATGGCGGCAAGGGTCTCCACGCGGCAGTCAAGAAGGCATTCCGCAAGCGGGCCCTGATACAACGCTGCCAATGGCACAAACGTGAAAACGTGGTGAGCTACCTGTCCAAAGGCGAGCAGGCGTCCTTGCGCAAGCGGCTTCAGCGGGCCTACAACAGGGCGGAGTACAAAGAGGCCCTCGCTGCGCTCGAGCAACTTCACGGTGAGTTAGAAGAGCGAAACCAATCTGCAGCTGGCAGCTTGGAGGAAGGACTCGAGGAGACACTGACCATGCATCGTCTCGGCGTGTACGCGGTGTTGGGCCGTTCGTTCAAGACGACGAACTGCCTTGAATCCGTCAATGTTCTCGTCGAGGAACGCTGCGCGAAGGTCGACCACTGGAAGCACTCGAGCCAACGCCAGCGATGGCTGGCGACCGCGCTCGTGGACATCGAACCGCGCCTCAGGAAGGTGGTGGGCTACCGTCCTCTTCCCAAGCTTCGCGAAGCTCTCAAGCGCGAACTGAAGATCGAGGCGAAGACATCAACCGTATCGAAGAAGAAGGTCGCGTAATCGTGAGCCGTGGAGAGTTTCAACTAAGAATGGGCTTGACTCAAAAATGTCATCTTGTAGGGCTCACCGCCCACCGTTGGCTGCACGTAGAGATTCGTGAACTGATCCGCCGAGCCTCCGGTCGACGCGTAGATGAAACGCTTGCCGTCGAGCGAGACGTCCGGCCGCGTGCGGTAGAGCGTCTGCTCCGACAACACCGTTTGCGCTTCTTCGACCCCATCCGCCGCCACCGGCACCCGTAGGACGTTCCCCGAGCCCAATGGCACGTTGCGGTTCGAAACGATCAGAAGCTCACGGCCGTCCGGAAGCCAAGTCGGCGTGATCGCCATGTCCCACGGTCCGAAGTACAAGCGGTCGTTGCCGTAGTTATTGTCTTTGGTGATCGCGATTGCGTCTCCCGCCCATTGACCGTTGTGGACGGGACGGGTGTATACGAGTCACTTGCCGTCGGGCGAGATATCCGGAAGCGAATGGTATTTCTCGTTGTACGTCAGCTCCCACGCTTGGCCGGTCTTCGGGTCGACTTTTCAGATGGAGCCGCTCATGGCGACCGCGATCCACTCACCGTCGGGCGACCAATCCGGCGCCCACGGCGTCGAGCTCGGTGCCGGCGGAAAGTAGAAGTTGTGCATGTAATTACCGCCGTGCTTCGCGGCGGCGTAGTTCGTGCCAAATTGAGCGTAGAGCGGGACGGCCCTTGAGAACACGGCCAAAACTATTACGATGACGAGACGACTTCCGTTCATGGCGAGCTCCTTGAGAAGAGGCTGAACGACGGGTGAGACATTCTAGTCCTTCGCAAGGAAGGACGGCTACCTACGGATTAACCGTTCGTCTCCACGGGGCGTCGTGACGCCAAAAGCCCCATCAGGCCGATCGCCACCAGAAGCACGACCATTAACGCCCCGAGCATCGTTCGGTACGATCCCATCCAGTCGAAAGCGAATCCCAGGATCACCGGGCCAGCCATCCAGCCCATCACGTTGCACGCTACCACCAGGCCGTAGATCTCTCCGAACGTCTTGAGGCCGAAAAACTTCGTTACCAAGTAGGGGAGCGTGGTGTCGGCACTTGCCGCGAAGCCGATGACGAACGCACCCAGAAATGCCAAGGCACCGGTCGCCTCGCTCCACAGGAGAAAGATGCCGAATAGCGCGACGGCGAAAAATGTCATCGCCACCCGGGGCGCGAAGAAACGATCGAGCAAGTAGCCGATGGTGATCCGCCCTATCATCGTGGCTCCGCCCATGACAGACGTCGCAAAGGCTGCAGTCTGGATCGCGACCCCACGATCGGTCAGCATCGGCACCAAGTGCGTCATGCAACCTACGAGGGCCGTCGACATGAGAAGAAAAGGGATCACGATGACCCAAAAGGTCGAGGTGCGGAGCGCTTCTCGCCCGCTCATCCCTCTCATCCCACCCATCGGTGACGAAGGTTCCTCGGGGGGACTCTTCGATTGGGAGTCTGTCGGTGGGTGGCCGTCGGGCTCCAACCCCATCGCCTCTGGGCTGTCGCGCAGTAGAAGCGCGACGATCGGGATGCTCACCACGACGGTCATGAGCCCGAGCGCCAAATAGGCTTGGCGCCAGCCGACGCTATCCACGAGGAACTGCGCCAGGGACGGCATCATGAAGGCGCTCAGCCCATTACCCGCGAGCGCGAGTCCGAGCGCGATGCCGTGGCGTTTTACGAACCATCGACTGAGAACTCCGAAGTAGGCGATCGACGTCGTGCCACCGCCCACCACCCCCATGACTAAGAAGACGGCGTAGAGGTGGGTAAGCTGCGAAGTCAGGAGCGATAACGACGCGAAGCTCGCGCCGAAAACGAGCACCGCGGGGACGATGACCCTTCGGGCGCCGAACCGATCGAGGATGCGGCCGACAAAGGGCTGCGCCACGGCAAACGCCAACATGGATAGAGAAAAAGCCAGCGAGATCTGCCCGCGCGTCCAATCGAACTCGCCGCTCAGCTGGATGAGGAACACGCCGAAGGTATAAGTGACGATGGGACTGGAAGACATGAAGAGGCCGACGGCGGCGGCGACGACGATCCACCATCCGTAGAAGAACTTGTCGCTCATGTCCGGAAGTGGGGGATGATCTCTTCGCCCGCTATCTTGATCGACCTCTCGAGGCTTTCGGCGCTGATGCCGTGGAAGCCCATCAGCAGGATGAGGTGCTCGGGGCGGTAGCGATTTCGATAGGCTTCGATCTTACGGATGCACGCTTCCGGGTCTCCGATGATGGCGGCTTCGCGGGCGTGATCGAGGGCAGTGGTCTTGGTGACCTCCTCTCCTTTGAGAATCCCCCAGTCACGCTTCCTCTGGAAGTGAGCTCCGAGGAGCTCTTCGACCGCTTGCCTTTCAGTCGGGTCGTGGCTCGTATGGAAGGCCCTCATCATGGCGATGGTCCCTGGGGTCCGATGGGACTCGACGGATTCTCGAAAGAGCTCGAATCGTTTTTGCAGGAGGGAAGCGAAGAGCTCGGGTGGGATGATCCAGCCGTCGGAGATCCGCCCCGCCCTCTTGACGGCCCGCAGAGCATAGGCGCCGATCAAGATCGGCGGTCTCGGCTTCTGAGTAGGTGCCGGGTTGATGGTCGCGTTGTCGATCTTGAAGTGGGTGCCTGAAAAGTTAGCCGGCGCTTCCTCCCAGAGGTGCCGTATGACTTCGATCGATTCCTCGAAACGCTCGATGACGTCTTCCTTGCGGATGCCTGCCGCGGCGAACTCCTCATCGCGATAGCCGAGTGCGGCTCCGAGGATGAAGCCACCGTTGGTGATGGCGTCCACGGTGGCCCCGTGCTCGGCAACGTCTACCGGGTTCAGCATGGGGAGAAGGAGAACCGATGTCCCCATTTGCATCCCGGGCGCAGCCGCCGCGGCCCGCGCCGCGAGCGTGAGAGGCTGAAACAAAAGATACTTGCCGGCCATGAAGTGCTGTCCCGACCAGAACGAGCGAAAGCCGTGCTTTGAAGCAAGCTCGATCAGGCCGAGATATCCCTTCATGGCGGTGGCGGGTGGCGCCCCCAAGACAGCCGGCTGAGAGAACTGAATACCGAAATCCATCTCACACCTCTATTGGAAAAACGAGAGGACGTAATAGTAGCAGGAGGTCACTCCGGCCCCGAACAATAAAATGGCAGAAACCCAGAGGGCGAGCTTGAGTGCACTTCCCATTCTGAACGCGGCGGGCAAGAAGCGGTGGTCGACCCACAACATCGTGAAACACCACATACCCGCCGCGAGGAGGCCACCGAGAAGAACCGACGGTGTCAGGATGGCGACCGGGTCCCAACCGCTCCAGATGAGGAGCAGGCCACTCGAGACCGCGTAGATGACAACGAAGAGCCTAAAACTTCGGAGAGGCCGGCTAAGACTGTCCGCTAGCTTCGGGTAGGTCACTCGCCCGCATTCGAACAAGGCGCGCGTGTGAAGCTCCATCGCTCCATAAATGGTGCCGAAGAAGACCATGATGATTCCGATAACGTAAAGGGGAAAAAACGACGGATGAAGCTCCGTCATGAAGCGCGCTTGCACGGTCAGTAGGGCCGGTCCCTCAGGCACCGCACGTTCGGGCGCGAGAAGCTCAGCTCCGAGCACGAGAAAGACCACGGTGAAGAGGGTGACGAATCCAAAGGAAACTAGCGTATCCAAACGCGGCGCTCGCAGCCAATTCATCCCCTTGGTAACATCCTCGGCGGCGGGGGATGGAGGATTCTCGATCGGTGTGCCCGAAGACGTCGGGCTCGCGAGGCCCCAGCGTTTCTCGCGAATAAAACTCAGGTAGGCGGTGTAGTCGACGGCGTTACCACCGATGATCCCGGCGGCAGTCAGGATCTCCAACCATGGAGGCCGCGCCGCGATGGCGGGGTAAGTCTCTCGAATCCAATCCGGGTAGTCGGGCACCGAGATAAGGAACACGCCCTTGAGGATAGCCAACGTGTCGGGTCGGACGGCGAGAAAGGCCGCCACGATGAAGGCGGCGAACAAGAACGAGATGGCGGTCATGGTCCACTCGAGGGCTCGATAGGAGCTTCGGAGTGCCAGGACCGCACAGCCGATGAGAATCGCGCTCGCCAATAGGTTCAGGGTGTCTTCGTACCGTTCGGTTCTGACTTCGAACAGGGACACGATGAGGGTGGCAAGGAACTTCGGAAGGGCGGAGAACATGCTGGGGATCGTTATCAAACTGACGACGATCATGAGGAAGGGGAACCAGGCTCGAGGCCCTTTCATGCGGACCCAATAATCCACCGGATGGAGGCCGGTCAGCGTCATGACGCGCATGGTGGAATAGACCTGGATTCCTTTCAGGACTCCACCCAGAACGAAGCACCATAAGAGCGCGTAGCCGAAAATAGTGCCTCCTCGCGAAGCGAAGACCGTCTCGCCTCCTCCGATGGTGACGGAGGCGACGATCGCACCGGGGCCATAGAACTTGAGGTGCCGCAGTGGATTCTTGGAGAGGAGAGCTCGGGGAACGTCGGGAAACATCTGCCCTCTTTAACAGATTCCATTTGACAAGTCCACAAAACAAGGAACCGATGTAAGATACGGGCGTCGAAACCGGTTGGGAGGAGGTTGATCATGGCGGGTCTGCAGAGATTGATGTTTCTGACTATGGCGTTCGCGGTGGTGGGGGGGGCGCTGCCGGCGCAAGAGCTCACCATCGAGCGCATCACGTCGCCACCCTACCTGAGTGGTACGTCGCCCGTGCGGCCCACCTGGTCGCCCGATGGGTCGCGGCTCGCGTTCTTGTGGAACGACAAAGCGCAAACGGCGCGGGACGTCTGGGTGGCCAGTGCCAGCGGTGAAGCCGAGCCCCGGCGGGTCACCGATTTCGGCGATGCCGGTGTGTCGCAAGCCGTCTGGACGCCCAACGGGAAGCGTCTCATTGTGGTTTCCGGGGGCAGCCTCTACCGAATTGACGTGGATGGCAGCGGTCTGAAGCCGTTAGGCGCTTCCGGTCGGGCTCTCGCCTTCTCGCCGGACAGCAAGTTCTTGTCTTTCATCAAAGACGGCGACCTCTGGCTATGGAATCACGAGGAGGAGCTGGTTCGTGCGACGCGGGTGGCGAAACCCAAGATTGGGAACTCTCTCCTGAATACCTGTTGCGGTTCGGGTTTTTCTCGCCCCGACGTCGAGGTGAGCCGTTACCGGTGGTCGCCCGATGGCCGCTACATTGCGCTCCATATCGATGACCGGAGCTGGGTGCGGGAGATCATCATTCCCAACTACTTGGGGGAGGAAACCGTGGCCAATCGGGTGCGCCGCGACTACCCTGGGGACAACGACCACGTGCGCGATCTGGCCGTTTACGCGGTTCGGACCGGCAAGCTACAGAAGTTGAACCTTCCCGACAATACGGATCGCCGCGTCGCCAACTTCGCGTGGTCCCCCGATGGCAATCAGTTGCTGATCGATCAGTCTCCGCTAAATGCCGAAGACCGCTGGCTCTTCCTCGCGAATCCCGAAGATGGCTCCCTGCGAGAAGTCTGGCACGATTACCGCGCGACACGAGTTTCATCAGCGTGGAGCTCGACGTGGCAAAGCGATGGCGAGGGAATCGTTTTCATCTCCGACAAAGAGGGTCGGCACCATTTGTACTCACTCGACTTAGCCGGTGGGGGGGATGCGAAGCGGCTCACTACGGGCGATTGGAGCGTCGTCGGAGAGTCGGGTACGGCCTTCTTGTGGTCCTCGCCTGACACCAAAGAAGTCTTTTTCGTGTCCACCCAGGAGAGTCCGTACGAGCGACACGTCTACCGGATGAGCGAGGATGGAGGAGACATCCGCAAGATCACGTCGACTCCCGGTGTCCATCATCCGTACCCGTCTCCGGACGGGTCGAAGGTGGCGCTCCTTCACTCGAGCGACATGACGCCAACCGAGCTCTACATCGCCGACTCCGAAGGCACTTCCGCGGAGCGCCGCATCACGAATTCCCCTCCTGCGGAGTTCGCGCAATACGACTGGGTCGAGCCGCGGTACGTCACCTTCAAGAGTCATCTCGACGGCGTGACGCTCCATGGTCGTCTCCTGGAGCCGCCCAACCTGGATAAGTCGAAGAAGCATCCCGTCATTCTCGGGCCGGTCTACCCGAATTCGGTGCGGAAGCGATGGGGGGATCGACAAATATTCCGCGGACTCTACAGTCTGATCCAGCAGTATTTCGTCCTCGAAGGAGGCTACATCGTCTTTCAAGTGGACACACGGGGGAGCGTCGGCCACGGCCGCCCCTTTCGGGAGGCTCTGATTCGGGATTACGGAGGCATCGACATCGAGGATCTCTATAGCGGTGTCGAGTATCTGAAGACGTTGCCCTACGCGGACACGGAGCGCGTCGGCATGTGGGGAAGTAGTTATGGCGGGTTGATGACGGCGATGAGCCTCTTCAAGAAACCCGGCGTCTACAAAGCGGGCGTGGCCAGTGCCCCCGCAACAAATGTCTGGCATGCCATGACCGGGCAGGTGAACGTCGCCGGGCGACCGAACACTCATCCAGAGGTCTACAAGAAAGTCTCCGCTTATAGCTACGGCGAGGACCTGGAGGATCACTTGATGATCATTCACGGGATGGAGGACAGTGTCGTTTTGTTCAAGGACTCGATCGCGCTTGCCGAGAAGCTCATGAAGCTGGGAAAGGACTTCGAGTTCGTGGTGATACCGAATTCTCCCCACGAATGGACCGCCAAGGATTACAACGCCCGGTTTGGAATGACGAGATTAGCCGAGCATTTCGACCGCTACCTTAAGTAACAGGGGTCAGACCCCGTTTTATTACATGGGCCTGATCCAGTTTTGTGCACGCCACGCACAATTTTGGATCCGAGCGTTGTGATAAAAGTGGATCTGACCCCGGTTAACTTCTTAGCTTCTTGGTGGCTTCGGCGTCGAGGGAACCTTGGCGACCCGCAGCTGGCCGTCTTCCGCCAGCATCACCAGGTCCGTGAAAGTGCCACCGATGTCTACTGCGATGCGACATTTGCTCATGGTCTCGTACCTGCGCTAAGTCGAAGTGGATTCACCGGGTCGATCTGATAACTTGGTGTCCTGTATCAGTAGATCGTTGCCTAAAGCTCGAGGCCATTTTGTGGGCTGGCGAGGCGTGGCGACGACGTCATATCTGGATATTTCAAGGAGCCACAACGAAGCCAGCGCGCAAAAGGGGCCGAGATTTAGGTGACGAATTACTGATACAGGGCACTAAGCCACCGACCCGGAGGCGATCGTACTCGATCCCCCGAGGACGTGTCGACATTCAAGAGTCGGGTGCTCAACGGATGAAACTCGTACAGCAGGCTTTACAGCGGCTAGCCCTCGGGCTCGTTGTCGTCTGGGGCGTCACGCTCGTCACATTCGTCGTGGCCCGACTGCTCCCCGGGAATCCCGTCTATCTCATCGTTGGGAATCGTGCCGATGAGGCCACGATCCAAGAAGCGATGGCCAAGTACGGATTCGATAGGCCGATCGTCGAACAGTACTTCATCTACATGGGAGATCTCCTGCGCGGCGACCTGGGGGATGCGTGGACGACATCCAATCCCGTTACGAGAGATATCTATGAGCGTTTTCCCGCTACGCTCGAGCTCGCGCTGGTTTCGTTCGTCCTGGCAATGATGATTGCCTTGCCACTCGGTTCCGTGGCGGCCCTCAAGGCGCGAACCCTATGGGATCGCGTGGCTCGCATCGTCTCCACCGGCGGAGTGGCGGTGCCTCAGTTTTGGTTGGGGTTGATGTTGATCTACGTCTTCTTCTTTAGGCTCCAACTCTTCCCGCCGCCGATGGGTCGATTGCCTCTGGCGACGATGCCCCCTCGTTTCACCGGACTCCTGCTCATCGACACTTTGGTAGCGGGAGACTTTGCGCTCTTCTGGTTGGCGGCCCGGACCTTGATCCTTCCGAGCCTCACGCTCGCGCTCGCGGTCCAGGCCCCCATTTTGAACCAGATCCGCGTCAGCCTGAGCGGCTGCGCTGAGCTCTCATCCCATAATCGCCTCGCGTGCGCTGGGACTGCCGCGCCGCGAGTGGATTTTTCGCGCCTTTTGGCTGGGGTCCTTGCCGGTTCTGAACATGGTCGGCATCTCCTTCGGTTTCTTGCTCGGTGGAACGGTTGCTCGTGGAAAGCGTTTTCTCCTGGCCGGGGATGGGGCTATACGCTCTTCAGGCCATGAACGCGAGCGACTACGCCGCGGTGCAAGGGGTCGTCTTGGTTAGCGCGCTCATCTACGTCGCCGTCTATCTGGTTCTCGATTTGTTACAACTCCTTATCGATCCCAGGACGCGAGCCTAGTGCGCCAACTTCTCGGATCCCGCTCGGTGTGGCTCTTGATGTTCTTGTTCCTATTGGCGATTTTCGGTCCGCTCTTCATGAGTCACGACCCCGTCGGTCTCGATTCAGCGAAGCGTTTGTTGCCGCCATCCACCCAGAACTGGTTTGGGACCGATGGATTCGGGATGGATATCTTCACCCGCATCCTTTATGGAGCTCGGACTGATCTCCTCCTCGCGTTCTCTGCTGCGGGTTTGGCGATGGTGTTCGGTTCCATCCTGGGGGCGTTTAGTGGTTATCTCGGGGGATGGACCGACAACGTGCTTCAGAGAATGACCGAAATCATCCAATCGTTTCCGGTCGTTCTCTTTGCGATGGCCGTCCTAACCGCCCTCAGTGTGACGCTGACCAACCTGGTGGTGGTCATTGCCGTGATCAATATACCGGTCTACGTGAAGATCGTACGCAGCGTGGTAATACCGATGCGATCCGCGGAGTTCGTCGAAGCCGCGAGGGCCGCAGGGCACACAACGCCGGCCATTGTCTTTCGTCACATCCTGCCCAACACGGTGGGCCCGGTGATGGCCCAGTTTTCGATCAATTGCGCCTGGTCCATTCAGATCATCGCCGGTCTCTCTTTCCTTGGCCTGGGAGTGAAGGTTCCTGAACCGGAATGGGGACTCATGGTGCAGCAAGGTGCCAATTACATCGTGACCGGTCAGTGGTGGGTCTCGTTTTTTCCAGGCATCGCGATTGTGCTCGGCGTATACGCCTTTCAGCTCTTAGGCGATCGTATTCACGCCGTGGTGGACAGGGAAGCATGAGCCTTCGAGTCCGGGGGCTACGAGTGCAGATCGGTGAGGGGAATCATACCGTCCAGGTGCTCCGGGGGGTAGATCTCGAGCTCGCGCCCGGGAAGGTGACGGGCCTTGTAGGGGAAACTGGATCCGGCAAGAGCATGACGGCGCTTGCAGCCATGGGGCTTCTCCCTGGAAACGCGCGAATCGTTTCAGGAAGCATTCGCCTGGACGGCCGCGACTTGCTGACTCTAATCGAAGACGATTGGGAAGGCGTCCGAGGACGGGAGCTCGCGATCATCTTCCAAAACGCCAAAGAAGCGCTCCACCCTCTCATTCCCATTGGAAGACAGATCTCACGCCTTCACCGGCGGCACCATGGGGGCAGTGCAGAGGAAGCTCTCGAATCGGCCACAAAGATGTTGCGGGACGTGGGACTCTCCGATGCCGAAGAACAGCTCGACGCGTTTCCGCATCAGCTTTCCGGGGGACAGTGCCAGCGCGTCATGAACGCGATGGCTCTGATTTGCTCGCCCCGTGTTCTCATCGCCGACGAGCCCACCTCGGACTTGGACGTGACCGTACAGCAACAGGTGCTCGCCAAATTGCTGGAACGCGTACGCGAGGCTCAAACCACGTTGCTTTGGATCTCGCACGACATGGGTCTCATCCGGAAAGGCTTGCGATTTCTTGGCGGTAATGTACGCCGGTCAAGTCGTGGAGTTCGGGTCCCGCGACCAGGTCCTTGGAGGTCCCGGTCATCCTTACACCCGAGCATTGCTTTCCTGTCTGGATCCGGAGGCCGACCGCATGGCGTTCGTTCCGGGGAATGTCCCGGATCTCCGCAATCCGATCGAGGGGTGTGCTTTTGCGAACCGATGTCCGGACGTGATGGACGAGTGCCGATCTTTCGAGCCGTTGCCCTACGAGATTCACATCGGCCAATGGGTGCGGTGTCTTCTCCACCGAGAGAAAACGATCTAGACATGCTCATCGACGTCGACGGACTGACCAAGCGTTTCCGGCGTCATGGGCTTCTCGCCGGGCACGATAGCGTGACTGCGGTCGATGGGGTGTCTTTCCAGATCGAGCGCGGCGAGACACTGGGCCTCGTCGGCGAAAGTGGATGCGGCAAGTCGACGGTCGGGCGGTGCTTGGTTCGTCTCTTGGAGCCCGACGAAGGGCGAATCAATTTTGATGGCGTCGAGATCCAAGAGCTTGGGACGCGAGCCCTGCGCCCGTTCAGGCGTCGCATGCAGATCGTGTTTCAGAATCCGCTCGGATCGATGAATCCAGTCTACTCGGTGGAAGGGACGTTGCGAGACTCCTTGCGCCACCTCCCCGCGTCGGAAAGGGACGAGCGGATCGGAGATCTCTTGACTCAAGTCGGTCTCGACCGAAGGTTCTCGAGCCGGCGGAGAAACGAGATGAGTGGGGGGCAGCTTCAGAGAGTGAGCATCGCCCGCGCACTGGCCAGCGATCCAGAGTTCGTCTTCTTGGACGAGCCCACCTCGGCACTCGACCTCTCGGTACGCGGCCAGATCGTGAATCTGTTAATCGATCTCCAGGAGAAGAAACGACTCGGGTATCTTTTTGTTTCTCACGATCTCGGTGTCGTTCGCTTCTTGGCGCACCGAGTCTTGGTGATGTACCTCGGCCAGGTTGTTGAGAGTGCCACCACCGAGGAGATTTTCTCGCAGGCGGCGCATCCTTACACCCAAGCACTGCTGGCAGCTGCCGGCCTCGATGGCGGGTCGGTTCAAGGGGAGGTGACGGAGCTTAGTCGCCCGGTGTCAGGTTGCCGCTTTGCCAACCGCTGCCCTTATGTCGAAGCTCGATGCCGAGAGGAAGAACCACCCATATTTCAAGTTTCTGAATCTCACCAAGCCCGATGCTGGTTGGTGGGGGACTGATAGTCGCGAAAACCTGACCGCAGCAGGACGCTAGCTAGCGAACGTGAGCGATGTTCTTAAAGGCGGCGTCATCTTGAATTTGTCGCACGAAAGCTGTCAAGACGAGCAGAATATCCGAGAGCAATCGCAAGAGCGAGCCTTTCCACGTTCAGAATGACGACGGTCAGCAGGCTAACTCGGTCTGAACAGGGCCGTTCAGCGGCGAACGGTGCCAACCTCTGACTACTTACCAATGCCGGAGCCGATCGCCCGCTGATACTCACCCTGGCGGCCTGCTTCTCGGGCCCGCTGATGCACTGCCGTGGCTTCGGCGGGAACCTCGTAGCTCCCGACAATCTCCCATCGGAACGTGCCGGCAACGCCCTCCAATGCCTGTTACCGTTCACTAGTTCGGCCGGTACGGACATAGTCGACCAGCTCGCCTATTTCCGTCGGAGGGGGCTCGTCCGCGAGCGACACCGCGACCAGCACCACGACACCCACGAACATCCCAGGCACGGCCTGATTGAGGATCTCGTGCCAGCCGAGGAGATACCAGCCCATGTTGACGGTGAATCCCGAGATGAGGCTGGCCAGCGCCGCCCTCCGCGTCGCTCGTTTCCAGTACATACCCAAGACGAGCACCGGGCCGAACTGGGCGAGCCCACCCCACGGGAGCCAGACCGCCCACATGATCGAGCGGGGGATGAGAGCGGTGACCATGCCGAGAATGGCAATACCCGCGGTCGCGTAGCGGCTCACTTTGAGCATCGTCTCTTGGCTCGCGTTGGGCCTCAGGACTTTCTGGTAGAGGTCTCGTGCTACTCCACTCGACGAGACGAGAAGCCACGAGTCTGCACTTGACATCAGGGCAGCCATCGCTGCGGCCAGCAAGAGCCCGCTCAGCAGACCGGGGAATTGGTCACTAAAGAGATGAAGCAGAATGTTCTCGTGGCTCGCTCCTGGAAGCATGCTCAATTCGGGATAAATCACTCTTCCTGCCGCGCCCGCCACGAACGCGCCGAAGGAGAAGATCGAGACGATGACGAGAGAGACGACGAGCGCGTCGGCCAGGTCTCGGTTGGAGCGAGCGGAGAGGTAACGCATTTGAAGGTGCGGCTGGCCGAGATACGAGAAGGAACCTCCGCCAAGAATGAATCCAATGCCCATCAGCACCATCGCGGAATCGGGAAACGGCGTGGTCAGGCTAGGGTCAATATCTCGCAGTCCGGAGAAAACGGCTCCTATGCCTCCTGCGGCGCGCACCGCTAGGACACAGGCGAGGACGACGCCGACGATCATGAGGATCCCCTGCACAAAATCGGTCCAAGCGACGGCCCGCATGCCTCCCATGACGGTGTAGATTAGAATCACGCCCCCGCCGATGAGAACGCCGACCGTATAGTTGAGCCCGAAGGCTAGCTCGAGGATCTTGCCCGCCACCATACACTGGGCACTCACGTAGAGAAACGTACAGGTGACAATGAAGACAACACTGACGATGCGAAGGTGCTTCTTCTCCTCATCGTAGTATCGGGTCTCGAGAATGTCGGGGACGGTAATGGCTCCGTAGCGCAGACCGAATCGCCGCACCGCAACTGAGTTGATGGCGAAAACAAAAAGAACGCCCGTCGTCCCGATCCAGACCATCCACGCCCCTGCCATGCCGAAGAGGTAAGCGAACCCAGGGAGCGCCATGAGCAGAAAACCCGATAGGTCGCTCGCTTCGTGGGTAAAGGCCAGCACCCATCGACCCAGCCCGCGGCCGGCGACGTAGTAGTCCTCGACGTCCTTCGTCTTCCCATAGAAGTAGAATCCGAAGGCGAGAAGACCTATAAGATAGGCCAGGAAGACCGCGAGCTCGACGCTCAACGGCCGTCTCGTTCTTCCTGGCGGACGATCTGCCGGCGGCGCCAGATTCCGATGCTGATCGCCAGAACAATCGGCGCGAGGCTGAAGATGATAGAGGCGAGCTCGTTCACATCTATAGGAGGAACCCGTCCTTCAAGGGATCGTCGGGGTCGATGAGGAATTTATGGTATCCGGTGACGAAGGCAGACGTCGTAATCTCCGGGACGATGGCGGGGAAGTCTCCGATTTTGCACACCTCCGTGATTTTGGCTTCGAACGATGTGCCGATGACGCTCTCGACGCGCAGCGAGTCTCCCGGCCCGAGCTCGCCGCGGGCGTAGAGTGCGGCGAGGCGAGCGGACGTTCCAGTGCCGCACGGGGAACGGTCGAAGTTTCCGCTCCCTCCCACGGCGAGGCTTCGGAAGTCGGCGCTCGAGCCTCGCGCATCGCCGTGGAAGTAGACAAGACTCTCGTACCCAGGCTCGTCATACGCGGGGTGGGTCGGAGTCATCGTCTTTGAGACCTCCTGCGCGATGAGGCTCGAATAACGAACGAGCTCCGAAATGTTGTCCGGCCGAATCTCCACGCCTAGGTCCTCGGCTCGCGCCACGACGAAGAAGCTTCCGCCGAAGGCCAGATCGACGGAAACGCTCTGGTCCTCGAAACTCACAAGAATGTCTTTGGTGTGGAGAAAGGAAGGCACGTTGGTCAAGGTGCCGCTCACCGCACGTCCGTCCTCGACTCGAAGCCTTGTCGTCACCAGCCCGGCGGGAGTATCCAAGATCACTTTGGTTTCGGGCTCGACGGCCTCGATGCGTCCGATCTTGAGAAGCGTCACTCCTATACCAATTGTGGCGTGACCGCACATGCTGAAGCAGCGGCTGTGATCTAGATAGAAAGCGCCGAAGTCGGCGTCTGGACGATTGGAGGGAAGGACGACCGCACCGACCAAGTGGCGATCGCCCCTGGGCTCGTGGAGTAGAGCGGTGCGTATGTGATCCAGATTCTCTCGGAAATAGGCCATCTGTTGACCGATGGTGTCACCCGGGATGGGCGGGAGGCCTTCGGTGATGACCCGCGTGGGCTCTCCGGCGGTGTGGGAATCGACGGTGGTGATGAGTGTGTCTTTCGCCATGACGCTCTGAGCGAGTAGTATGTTACGCCCGGCTAGTAAGTCAAGGGCGGAAATGACACGTTATCGAAGCACTTCGGCCGAAACAACATGCCCTGGCGGGGCGTATTCGATTCGGCTCATCTCCTAGGCCGCCGTGATATCCTCCGCGGAAGAAATCGCACGAAGGACAAAGTGACAGCAAAAACGCACAAGCGTTCACTGACCGTCTCCTGCCGTGGCTGGAGCTCCACCGGGAGACGCCATTCTTCGTCTTCCTCCATGTCCTGGATCCGCATCCGCCTTTCGAGACCTACGCGCCCTACACCAACGAGTGGGCCGATCCCGCGTGGAGAGACGAACAGTACGGCGAGATGGCCCAAGTCCGTCCGTTCATCGAGGCCGGTATTTTCAGACGGCTCGCGATGGCCAAGCGAAAGGAGCTGGAAAAGGCGGGCATCGACACCGATCGCTACGTTGCGCGCGAGATCGACTGGTACGACGGTTCGATACTGGCCGTGGATGCTGAGATCGGCCGCGTTTTTGACAAGTTGCGCGAGCTCGAGCTCGAGGAGCGCACGGTCGTCGGCTTCATCAGCGACCACGGTGAAGAGTTCCTCGATCACGACATGCACTTCAACTCGAACAACCTCTATGGCGAGATGACGAACGTTCCGCCGATCCTGTGGGGTCCGGGTCGGGTGCCTTCAGGGAAGGTAATCGAAGAGACGGTGCCGTCCATCGACCTCGCACCGACGCTCATCACGCTCTCTGGTCTTCGGATTCCCGACACGATGCAGGGCCAGAGTCTGGTCCCGTTGATGTCGGCAGAAGATCCGAATCGACCCGAAGGATGGCGGCGCCGGCCCGCCGTCTCGGAGCGTACGTGGAACGAAGCCATGCGTGACCCGGACACGGCCAACGGCACCGCGATCGTCTGGGAAGGCTGGAAGTTGATCCACAATAAGGAACGTCCCGAGGATCGCCCAGAGTACGAGCTCTTCGACCATCGCAAGGACCCGCTCAATTTCGTCAACGTCGCAGCTGAGCATCCCGACAAAGTCGAGGAGCTCAAGGGACACCTCGAGGCGTGGCAGCGGTGGGTGGACGCACGGCGCCTGCCCAGCGATGCCGAGCTCACCGAGGGGGTGAGTAGCGAAGAGCTAGAGCGTTTACGGAGCCTCGGTTACGTGCAGTGAGCGCGGACGCCACGTACGCGAAGATGAACTGTTTTCGATTCACACTCTTGGCTCTCACCTTTGCCTCCTGCGCTTCGGAGGAAGCGAGAACGCTATCGCTAGACGCGAAGACCTCGACCCACGAAGAATTACGCGAGGATCTTGAGAGGGTACGTCATGCGTCGGATGGCGGGGGCCGAGCTTTTCTTGCCGAGCCGCTGCCCGGACCCATCGTGGTCGGAAGCCGGCAGCGCTTCGAGATCGTCTACGAAGCCGGACCTCACGGGATCGCGGAAGGAGGCGCGCTGTTTCTTCAGCCTTCGCCGTTTTGGGGTTGGGATCCGCCGCAGGTCCGAGTCAGCGAGGCGCCGGGCTACACCGAGGTCGAAACCGACGCTCCCGGGGTCGAGCTCGAGACCACGGCACCGGGCAGTGGACTTCTGGCGATAGCGATTCGAGGGCGGGCTCTCGCAGAGGGCGAACGCGTCCGGATCGTGTACGGCGCGGGTCCCGCCGGTGCTCGAGTGGATCGCTACGCGGAGTCGCACGCCTCCATCTGGCTTGCCGTGGATGGCGACGGCGACGGTGTGCGTTCATCAATAAAGGAAGTCCCGACAGTGGATGTTGCGGCGGGTCCGGCGGCGCTGCTCGTGCTCACGCTGCAGAGCACCGCGCGCCCAGGCGAACGGGTCCGATTGACCATCGCAATCCTCGATGAACTCGGAAACGCTGGAGTCGACTTCGAAGGGCGCGTCGAGCTCGTCGGTCCATCTACCCTGGAGCTGCCGGAAGAGCTCGCGCTCTCCGATCGGGGAGTGGGTCATGTGGATTTCACGGTCGAAGAGCCGGGAGTGTATCGCGTCATGGGTGCAGCGGGTGACATGGTTTCCGAGAGCAACCCGCTGGTGGTACGCGAGGCCGTTCCGCGCATCCTGTGGGGGGATCTCCACGGGCACTCACAGCTTTCGGACGGCACCGGAACACTGGACGACTATTTCTGGTATGCCCGTGACGTCGCGGCGCTTGACCTCGTCTCGCTCACCGACCACGACCACTGGGGGATGCACTTTCTCGATCAGAGCCCGGACGTGTGGGAAGCGATCCGGGAGGTGGGCCGCCGGTACGACGAGCCGGGTCGGTTCATCGTGATCGAGGGCTACGAGTGGACAAACTGGCTTCACGGCCACCGCCACGTGCTCTATTTCGAAGAGGGTGGGGAGATCCTGAGCTCTCTCGATCCCGCCTACGAGACGCCGGCCCAGCTATGGGAGGCTCTTTCAGGACGTGCTGCGATGACCATCGCGCATCACTCGGCCGGCGGTCCGGTCTCGACCAATTGGGATTTCGTGCCGGATCCGGAGTTGGAGCCGGTGACCGAAGTCGTATCGGTGCACGGAAGCAGCGAAGCCGCGGACTCCCCGGGAAAGATCTACAGTGCCGTGCCGGGGAACTTCGTGCGGGACGTTCTCGACCGCGGCGTGCAGTTCGGCTTCATTGGTAGCGGCGACAGCCACGACGGCCATCCCGGGCTCGCTCATCTCGCCGCACCGAGCGGCGGCCTTGCGGCTATCTTTTCCGAGCACCTCACGCGTGAAAGTGTTCTCGAATCGCTGCGAGCGCGCCGCGTCTATGCGACGAACGGACCCCGCATCTGGCTTCGCTTTTGGCTCGACGACCAGCCTCGCTTTGCGGTCGCCGGGACCGCGCCCATCGATCGCGTGGACGTGATTCGGAGCGGTAAGGTTGTCGAAAGCCTGCCCGGCGAAGGACGGCGCGATTGGGGCAGGCCTCTGACGCTAGACGGACTTGAGCCGGGCGAGTACGTCTACGTGCGCGTCATTCAAGAAGATGGTGGCGTCGCGTGGTCGAGCCCGGCCTTCGTGGAGTAGTATGTTACGCCCAGATAGTAAGTCAAGGCGGAACATGACACGTTATCGGATTGGTGTAGATACCGGCGGCACGTTTACCGATCTGCTGGCATTCGATGCCGAGAGGAGAACACTCCTCTCCGTCAAAGTGCCCTCGACTTCCGAGAGTCCGCAGAACGCGGTGCTCGGGGCTTTCGAACGGACCGCGGTCTCGAGCGCCCAAGTGGCTTTCTTTGGGCACAGCTCGACGGTAGCGCTGAACGCGCTCCTGCAACGAGCCGGGAGCCGGACTGGCCTGGTGACGACCGCAGGATTCCGAGATGTTCTCGAGATCGGCCGTTTCAATCGACCGCGGATGTACGACCTCTTTTATACCAAGCCACCGCCCCTCGTCCGGCGTAACCTGCGTGCGGAGGTCGAAGAGCGTATCGGTGCGGAAGGTACGGTTATCACGCCACTCGACGAAAAGGAGATGGTGGAGGTGGTGGAGTCTCTTACCGAAGCGGGTGTCGAGTCGCTCGCCATCTGTTTCGTGAATGCCTTCAGGAATCCAGCCCACGAAAAGCGAGCCGCCGAGATCATCCGGGGCCGGTTTTCGAAGTTGACGGTCGTCGCATCGCACGAGCTGGTTCGCGAGTGGCGAGAGTTCGAGCGCACGTCCACGACGGTCATGAGTGCCTACTTGGGCCCCGTCACCGAGCGCTACGTGGAGGGGCTCGATGCGTCTCTGCAGAAGCAAGGCTGCCGAGCGCCTTTGCTCGTGACCCGATCCGATGGCGGTTTGATGGGAGCGGGAGTCGCGGTTCGTGCACCGGTTGCGACTTTGATGTCGGGGCCGGCCGCCGCCGTTCAGGGCGCGGCACGACTCGGGCAGGTCGCAGGGCATCCGAACCTGATCACGCTGGATATCGGCGGTACCTCTTGCGACGTGAGTCTCGTTACAGATGGCGAGCCGGCGTTGAGCCACGAGGCGTCGGTTGCGGGCCTACCACTCCTTGGTTCGATCGTCGACGTTCACTCCATCGGTGCGGGCGGGGGCACGATCGCTTGGGTGGACGGTGCGGGCCGGTTGAGGGTCGGTCCGACAAGCGCTGGTGCGAGTCCCGGTCCTGCTTGCTACGCCCAAGGCGGTAGCGAGCCGACGGTGACCGATGCCTATGTTGTTTTAGGACTGCTCGATCCGGACGGTTTCCTCGGTGGAGAGATGCGTCTCGATGCGGGATTGGCTCGCCAAGCCATGGAAGGCATTTCGCAGAAGGTGAGTCTGAGTCCCGAAGCCTGTGCTTTGGGCACCATTCGCATCCTCGAAGCGCAGATGGTGGGTTCGTTGCGCTTGGTTTCGATCGAACGGGGCCACGATCCTCGGGAGTTCACGCTCTTCGCTTGCGGCGGTGCGGGTGGAATGCATGCCGCCTCGCTCGCTCGGGAGCTAGATATCCCGCGAGTCATTAGCCCGCAACTCCCGGCACATCTGGCCCCGTGGGGCATTCTGACCAGCGATCTTCGGGAAAGCTTTTCGCGTACGTACGGACGCCTGCTGTCGCAACTCAATGATGATGCGCTCACGCAGTCGATCGCTGAATTGCGAGAGGAAAGGCGCCGCAAGACTGAGCGCGGAGGGATTCGATCCGGGCAAAGTGGTTTTTCGGAGTCACCTGGAGCTTCGATACGTGGGCCAACGTTATACGGTAAAAGTTCCTTTCGAGGCGAACGAGTCCACCTTGAAAAACGTGGGGGGACAGTTTCACCGGGCCCACGAGGAGCTTTACGGCTACTCTCGTCCGCAGGCGCCGGTGGAGCTGGTGACCCTGAGGCTCGATGCGGAGGGGATTCTCGAAAAGCCCAAGGTGGAGCGACTGCCCGAGGGAAAGCCTGGCCGGGCCCGGAAAGGCACTCGGCAAGTTTGGCTCGATAGCGACGGCTCAACCGAAGTCCCCATTTACGATCGCGAGCTTCTGGTTTCCGGCGAACGTATCGATGGGCCCGCGATTATCCAAGAGGCGGCGAGCTCGACGCTTCTGCATGCGGGACAAACCATGGAAGTCAATGCGTTCGGAATGCTCGTCATCGAGGTTTAATCCTTGCCTTTAGATCCTGTTACTGTCGAAGTCATCGGCCACCACCTGCACGCCATCGCCGAGCAGATGAAGCGGGTCATCATCCGGACCGCGCTCAATCCCATCATCAACGAAGTACTTGATTTCTCCACCGGGGTCTTCGACGCGCGGGGGCGACTCGCGGCGCAGGCGAGCGGGTTGTCGATGTTCCTGGGGACGCTGGATTGGGCGGTGGTCGCGGTGATCGAAAAATTCGGTGACGACCTAGGGTCCGGTGATGTTTTCTTGACCAACGATCCCTATGTCGGGGGTGGCACGCATCTGAACGACGTCACCGCGGTGAGCCCTGTTTTCGACGAGGGAGTGCTCATCGGCTTCGTCGCCAGTCGTGCACATTGGACCGACGTGGGTGGCGCGGTTGCACTATCTGTCCAACCCGATGCGCAAGAAATCTACGGCGAGGGGCTCGTGCTCCCCGTTGTGCGAATCCACCACCGGGGAGAAGTCAATGACGGGGTGATGGAGATCATTCGCTCCAACGTGCGTCTAAGCGAGGAGGGGTTCGGGGATCTCGAGGCTCAGCTCGCGGCGGCGCGGATAGGTGCTACGCGCTCGGTCGAGCTATCCCGCAAATACGGTCGTCCCACCTTGGCCGACTCCATTGAAGAGCTCCAAGACGCTAACGAGACCCTGACTCGTCAGCGGCTCCTGGAAATCCCTGATGGCGTTTATACAGGAGAGGATTTTCTCGACGATGACGGGATTGGAGGACCGCGAACTCGCATTCGCGTCCGTGCGAAGAAAAGCGGGGAGACACTTCACCTCGATTTCACGGAAAGCGCTGCCGCCAATCCTTCCGCCTACAACATGACTCTGTGTTCGCTGGTTTCGGCTTGCCGCGTGATCCTGAAGTGCATCACCGATCCGAAAGGACCGACTAACGACGGGAGTTTCCGACCCCTCACGGTCACGGCGCGTCCGGGAACCGTCGTTCATGCCACGCGGCCGGCCGCGGTCAGTCTCTACGGCGAGCCCGCCCGTCGGGCGATCGATGCGGTGTGGTGTGCGTTGGCTTCCGTTCTACCGAACGATCTTCCAGCCGGACACTTTGGAACCATTGCGGGGCTTGCGATGGCGGGATGGGACGATCGCCAGGATCCGCCGAAACTCGTCACCTTCCAGGGCCCGAACGCGGGCGGTTGGGGCGCCGGGAACGGTCACCAGGGCGAGTCGGCTCTGTGCTGTATTACCAACGGCGACACGCGAAACAATCCCGTCGAGGTGATCGAGGCCACGTCGCCGCTTCTCGTTCGCCGCTATGGACTCCGAACGGATTCGGGTGGTGCCGGCCAATGGCGTGGCGGGCTGGGTACGGTCTACGAGTTCGAGGTTGTCACTGGCGGGCCCTTTCGGTTGACGTGCGCGCTGGGAAGGACCGAGCTCGCGCCGTTCGGTGTGGAGGGAGGCTTAGACGGTGCCACCAACGAGCTGGAGGTTTGGCGTGGTGGCAAAGTCGTGGCAAAGCTTGCGCGTACCACGGCATTCCCTCTCGAGAAGGGTGACCGTGTCTTGCTCAAGACCGGTGGAGGTGGAGGGTACGGGGATCCGAAAAGAAGAGACCAAGCCGCCATCGAGGAGGACTTGGAGATGGGTTACATCACGCCTGACGAGGCCAAAATCCATTACGATTGGAAGCCGGAGACAACCTCGTGACGGCAATCGACTCCGCGATCGACTCGGCCAGAAAAAACCGTAAGGGCCACCTCGCCCAGCTGAAGGAGCTTCTTTCGATACCGAGCATTTCTACTCTGAGCGAACATCAACCAGACATTCAACGCGCAGCAGATTGGTTAGCGAACCGGTTGCGCGTTCTCGGTTTCGACAGCGTCGAGATCGTACCCACCGACCGCCACCCGGTCGTCTATGGCGAGTGGCTGAAGGCTCCCGGCAAGCCGACGGTAGTCGTGTACGGCCACTACGATGTCCAGCCGGTCGACCCTCTCGACGAATGGACGAGTGAACCGTTTCAACCTACGATTCGTGGCGAAGACATCTTCGCGCGCGGAGCCGCGGATATGAAAGGACAGATCATCTCTTTTCTCCAGGCGGTAGAGGCCTTGATGGAGCAAGGTGGGCTCCCGGTGAACTTGAAACTCCTTTGGGAAGGGGAGGAAGAGATCGGCTCGCCCGGGCTTCCCGGTTTCCTCGACCAATACCGGGAGAAGCTCGATTGCGATGCGGTTTTGGTCTGCGACTCACCGATCGAGCGAGCGGATCTTCCCGGCCTCGATATTTCGTTACGAGGCAACGCGTTCTACGAGCTCGAAGTGCGGGGTCCCAAGAAAGATCTGCACTCCGGTGTGTTTGGGGGGTCGGTTCAGAATCCTCTCCAGGTACTTTGCGACCTCATCGCCGGGATGCACGACGAGGACGGTCGTGTGACGCTGCCGGGTTTCTACGACAAAGTTCGGGACTTGAGCGCGAAGGAGCGCGAGGAGCTTCTTCGAGCTCCGTATTCCGACGAAGAGTGGAAAGAGGAGACGGGCGTCCGCGCCCTTTGGGGCGAAAAAGGCTATTCGACGCTCGAAAGAGTCGGTACGCGTCCTACCCTCGAAATTTGTGGGGTAACCGGCGGATTCACCGGTGAAGGCGCGAAGACGGTGATTCCGGCCCGAGCGTCGGCGAAGATCTCGACCCGGTTAGTACCCAACCAGGACAGCGGCGCGGTTTACCAACAACTTTCGGAGTACCTCCGTCGGAACGCGCCCGCGACGGTGTCGTGGGAGCTTCGGGAGCTACACCACGCGCCAGCGTCCGAGGTAAGACTCGACTCGAACGCCATTCGGGCCGCGGCCATCTCCTTAGAAGAGGTCTGGGGGGTTTCGCCGATCTTTAGGAGGGAAGGCGGAAGTGTCCCGGTGGTTGGTTTGTTGCAAAGCGTTCTTGCCTCCGAGTTGGTGCTCCTGGGATTTGCCATGCCTACCGACGGGATTCACGGACCGAACGAGAAGCACCACCTGCCCAATTTCTTCCGAGGCATCGAAACCTACATCCGGTTCCTCTGTCACCTTTCGGAGTTGTCGGAGTCCGATCGCAAGGCCCCGTAGAAACTCTCCCGCGCGAATTGTCACGGGATTGACGGGCACGGTCAGGGTATACTCGGCGCCGACTGTGACGCTATTCTTTCCGGAGGTGAGTCATGTCTTTATTTGGTAAGAGCCTCTCCGATTATCTGCACTTCGTCCGTACCGGCATCATCGCCATACTCGCCATGGGAGTCCTTCGGTTCATCGTGGGGGCTTCGGGCGTTCCCTATGATCGCGCTACCCATCTGGTCAGCATGACGATTGTCACCGCGCTCGCGGCGCTCATCTACGGTCAGCGAGCGAAGGCCAGCGGCTTTGGAGGGTATCGCCACTTGCTCCCCGTCGCCTTCTTATTGTCGGCGACGATGTACGGTTTCATCATCTTGGCGATACTGGTCGAGGGTTTCGGCGGTATTCACGGTTGGTTCCATGCCCCGCGGGCCGGGAACGCGCCGGCCGGCATGGGAATCGGAGATCACATCGTCGGACAGCTCATCGTCCTCGGGTTCTCGGTTGTCTTGTCGTTGGGCATTGCCAGTCTCGGCTTCTTGCTCTCACGGTCCCTGGGATACTTGCGAAGCGCTTTCTTGCTGCTGGCGTCCGTGGCCGTCTTGCGGATGTTGGTGGGAGCACTAGGGGTTCCTTACGCCATCGGAACCTGGCTGACCAGCCTCACACTGTTGGCGATGGGCTTGGCTTTCTATTACGGTTACCGCGCTCCCGCCCGCGGTTTCGGCGGCTATGGCCACATGGTCTTGGTGGGTGTGATGATGGCAGCATGCTTCACTTTGCTGGTCGTGTACGGCATCGCGGTGACGGAAGGCTTACGTGTTGTCAACTACTTCCACGCGCCCGGCCAAGGCTTCCAGCCAGCCGACATGTCTCAGTCGCAACACGTCCTGGGATATCTTCAGGTTTCCATCGTGGTGGCGATTTTCTTGAGCCTCCTTGCGGTGGCGGGCTTTGCGATTGGCAAGCGGAAAGCTCCAGCTCCTGTCGGTCAGGCGGCGTGACTGCTTACCATAGATGAGAGGAGGCCCGATGCTCGTGCGATGGGCGATGCCGATGGGGATTGCCTTGCTGAGCCAAGCCGCGGTCGCAGCGTCCCCCGCGGTAGCTGCGTCCGATGACCGGCTCGAACGTCTCAAGAAAGAGGCTCTCGTCGAGGTGGAGAACCGGGCCAAGCTCACCCAGGTGATGGTCGACAGCATCTTCAGTTTCGGTGAGCTCGGTTTTCAAGAAATTGAAACGTCCCGTTTCGTGACGCGGATCCTCGAGGAGAACGGCTTCAGCGTGGAGCGAGGAGTCGCCGGCATTCCCACTGCTTGGGTGGCGCGTTGGGGATCGGGCAAACCGGTGATCTCGTTCGGCAGCGACATCGACGGCATCCCCAAAGCCTCTCAGAAACCGGGGGTGGCATACCACTCTCCGATCATCGAAGGAGCTCCGGGTCACGGTGAGGGGCACAACTCCGGCCAGGCCGTCAACGTCACGGCGGCCCTGGTGCTCAAAGAGATCATGGAGCGAGAGAGCATCCCCGGTACCTTGATGCTGTGGCCGGGAGTTGCAGAAGAGTTGGTGGCTACCAAAGCCTACCTCGTGCGGGAGCGTCTGTTCGATGTCGTGGACATGGTTTTGTTCACTCACGTCAGTCACAACCTCAACGTGAGCTGGGGCGACGCTGCTGGAAGCGGATTGGTCTCGGTGGAGCACACCTTTACAGGCAAAGCGGCGCACGGCGCCGGTGCTCCCTGGCGTGGTCGAAGCGCGCTCGATGCAGTCGAGCTGATGAACACGGCGTGGAACTTTCGTCGCGAGCACCTCCGTCTTCCCACTCGCATCCACTACGTGATCACCAACGGCGGCGATCAGCCGAACGTTGTGCCTCCGCTGGCATCGGTCTGGTACTTTTACCGCGAGCTCGATTACGACCATATCAAGCGCCTCTTCGACATCGGAGAGACGATCAGCCAGGCTGCCGCGGCGATGACCGACACCGAGGTGGAGTTGCAAATCCTGGGGTCCGCATGGCCGAGGCACTTCAACAAGGTGATCGCCGAGACGATGTACGAGAATATCGTACAGGTCGGTCTGCCGGAGTGGAGCGAGGCGGACGTGGCGTTGGCCCTGGCTCTACAGGCGGAGATGGGATTCGACCCGGAGGAGGAAAACCGCGGCCCGTGGTCTGGTGTTGCCGGTCTCCGGACCGAGCTCACGAAGATCCGTGGGCCGGCTCCGAAACCTCGCACTGGAGGAGGCTCGGACGATATCGGCGACGGGGATGTCCCGGCCGCTGTTGAATTTGGTCGGGTAGCGGCGGCACCTGTGAATACTCTTAGGCAGCAAACTCATCGCTGTCAAGAGATTTCTGTTTGCTTCTAAGCGCGTGAACGAGAGCGCCCATATGGCGATAGCCTTTGATACGCCGGAACTTTTTCTGCGCGGTGACGACGCCAAGAGCGGTCCATCGGCGAACCATGGAAGGACTCTTCCAACGCTTGACGTTTCTCGATACTCTGCGAATGGTTCCGTTGAGATTCTCAATGGCGTTCGTCGTGGCAAGAGACTGGCGAAGTAAGGCGGGCGGCGCGAGCTTCACGACCGTGAGTGTTTCTTCCATCCCTTCACGAAGGCTTCCGGCAGCTTCGTCGTAGCCGTTTCGCTCGAGCCACGACACCAATGCCTGAAGTCGCTTGCGCGCCTTGTCGGCACTCTTGCACTTGTAGGCTTCCTTCATCGTCTGGAGCACGTAGGCGTGACGAGACTTGGGAAGGTACGAGCGAAGATTTCGGAGTTTATGGATCAGGCACCTTTGGATGACCGCGAGGTCCCCCAAAACGTCGACGAGTGCCTTGCGGATGCCTTTGCCTCCGTCCACTACGCAGAGAATCGACTCATCGACGCGCAAGCCTCGCTCGAGAAGGTCCTGCAACATCGCGGTGCACACCCGAGAGTTCTCCGTCGAGCCCAGCCATATACCCAGGGGCACCTTCGTTCCATCTATTGTGATACCTAGAGTTACGACGACGGTCTGTCCGGCCACCTCAAGGCCATCCAGCATCAGTGCCGCAAGCTCGAACTCCTCTAGCCGCCGAGACAGGTATTCCTCGAGCTTCTTAGTCGTCTGGCTCACGAGGTGACGGCTGGCGGCACTCTTACTCGTGCCACGAGACTTCAACTTGGCCGCGGGTTTGTCCAGACTCGATTCGTAATTTCGGGTCGATACCCCCACCAAGATCTGATTCAACACTCGCTCTGGAAGCGGGTCTTCTTCGCGGAAGGCTTCGAAGTGTGGAAGCGACGCCTCCGCGCCCGACTTCGAGCGAACTCGAGGTCGCGACACTTGGATGCGACGACCACCGAAGCTCAGCTCTCCGTTCGTGCTCCCCCAGTGGTTATGAGTTCGCTCCTTCTCGTGCTTGCCCTTGAGCCCCGCGATCTCCTCGGCGTCCTCTCTGAGCAGTAGGTGCAGAGCTGTCAGTCCTTGCTCGTACACCCATTCCGTCAGATCCGCCTTCGTGGCCGCGATCCCAGCTATCATCGGTAGCAGTATCTGACCGACTTGGCCAACTACCTTGCCCGTAGGCGAGTGCGTTTGCTTTCTTACTGGCTTCTTTGATTTCCTAGGCATTGGTGGCTCCTTGTCCCCCTCTGGAGACGGTTTATTGGCAGACCTATTCTTAGGCCGGCCAAGGAGCCGCAGCTACCCCAAATTCAACATCCGGCGGGACATCCCCTCGGCGACGTGTCCTGGTTGGTACCGACCGTGACGCTTCGCTACCCGGCCAACTTCGCAACGGGGGGTGGCGGCCACCACTGGTCGAGCGCCGTGGCGATGGCGACGCCGATCGCGCACAAAGGCTCAACCGCTGGCGCCAAGGTGCTGGCGTTGACTGCCCTCGACTTCTTTCTCGATCCCGAGAAGGTTGGAGCCGCCTGGAGTTACTTCAATGACGTGCAGACAAAGGACGTGAAATACACGCCTTTCATTCAGGAGTCTGACTCGCCCGCCGTCCACTTGAACACCGGAACTATGGCCGAGTTCCGCGAGGAGATGCGGAAGTACTACTACGACCCGTCGAAGTACGACACCTACCTCGAGCAGCTAGGCATCGAGTACCCGACGGTGCGGGCAACGGAACAGTAGGGACGGGATGACGCTCCCTATTCCGGCCTCTCAGTCCACGACCTCGAATTCCTGAACGATGTCCGGATCGCCGTCGTAGTGCACCAGGACCAGATGCTCCTCGTCCAAGAAGCCGGCATGTGGAGCCCCCGCACGGTGAAACAGATAACTGCCCGCCTGTAGGGTACGACGTCCCTGAGCATCGATCGCACTGCGTGACAAGAGATAACCTTCTTCGTTGCTCCCGGCGATGGCCACGAACCGCACTTTCTTCCCGGCCGGCGGGACGAGCTTCAGCAAGAACGTCCAGTGTGTGTCCTCGCCTTCGGGCCGTCGTAGGACTTTGCACCCAGCCACCGTACTCGCCGCTCTCGGGATTGGGGGGTGCACCCTTGAAATAAAGATCCCACGGTTCCCACGGCAGATCATCGACCGCTACGCGAACGTGTTTATGTCCCATGTGCCTCCTTCCTACGACGTAGGAGCTCCCTCCACGGGAGCCACGAGCCAGCCCGTCCTTGGATTACCTCTTTCGATGCGCTGGGGATTGGTGCCCGGAAGGACGCGCTCGAAATCACTGAAGAGCGATGGGACGCCGTGGGCCTCGAGCCATTCGCCGTCGTTCATCATGTTGAAGTGAACGAGGCCTGCCTTTCCAACTTTTCCGATAGCTTGTCCTGCCGTCACGGGGTCTCCGACCACCACCGTCACGCTTCCCGGTGCCAGGTGGCAGGCTAACGTGTATTCGCCGTTACCATGATCGATGGTGACGAGGTTTCCCGCGAATACATCTCCGTCCTCTTCCAGGCGCTTGCGAGGCGGCGTCTCGCCGCGACCGTAGTCTTCGATATCGTTGCGCACGTCGACGATGACACCATCACCGGCCGCGAGCACGGATTCGCCGAAGCTCTCCCCGTCGGCCCTGGCGAAATCCCAACCCATGGTGGTGAGGTTTCGAAAACCGGTGCGGCGGTGGCCCGAGTTGACGTCGTTTCCCTTGACGACCGCCCAGGCTCCGGAGAAGGGAAGCCGCAGCTTCACGTGCTGCTCGTGGCGCGTCAGCGGGATCGAGTGCTCGACCGTTCGCACCGCTCCCCGGCCGTCTCGAAGATGGAACATGAGGTGGATATTGTCGATGTCCGCGTAGGCGGGTCGCACGAAAGGAATTCGGACCCAGGTGACGCTTTCTTCAGCCGGTAGCTCCGGCTCGGTCGCCACTTCTTTTCCGAACATCACGTTGTCGAGAAAATAGCTCGTATCCAGTTGGTAGGCTCCTTCGATCCACTCCATGCGTGCGAGATATTCCCGAGACAGGGCTTCATGCCATAGGGTTTCTTCGCCGTGCCTGAAGGAGATGTGCGCTTCGTCGAAACTCAGCGGTTCGGCTTCGCGCGATTTGAAGACCAGATGAAAGAGCCAACTCAAGTCTTGGGTATCCGCGGTCGCACCCTCGGGTTTCGCGATCCCCTCGGTGACCGTGTAGACGACCGATGGAACCGTCGTGACGTCGATATTCGCCGCCGACGTTCCCTCCTGGCCGCAACTCGACAAGCACAGCAAGCTCAATAGGCCGAACCAGGTCGTCGATTCTTTCATTGTTTGGGCCTCCTGACCGAAAACGCTGAAGCTGAATTATCCCAGGCCAAAGCTAATGTCAAATCGGGGGCAGGAGCTGGTGACGCCGCAGCCACTCGTTCCGGACCGAGTAATCTGTAGGGAGGCTGCCGGCTAATCTTAAGGAGTTATCTCTATCTAGTCCGCGGCCTTCGGTGATGCCACGATCCGTTCATGGCGAAAAATAGCAGGTCATGGTCTTCAGACTACAGCTCATCGCCAAAAACGACACGTCATGGTGTGCAAATAACTGGCGTCGGCGAGAACCATGCCCCCGAGTGCCGCGACGGCCGCCGAGAGGGCCCAGGTCAGCGTGAAGATGCGCTGTACGCGAATCCTCATGAGTTGCGCGGCGTAACGGTTCCGCGCCACTGCCCGCATTGCGGTTCCCAATCGCGTCCAGTGAAAGAACATATAGAGCAAGGCGGTGACCATGGCAGTCGCGCCGAAAGCCCAGAGATCGACGGAAGACACGATGACCCCACCCAAGGAATAGGAGGCATCGGGGATGGGCGACGGGAACTTGTGCGTGTCGTGTGACCAGATCATCCCCGTCGTTGCCCGCAGCAGGATCCCGAGACCGATGGTGACGGTCAGCAGTACGAAAGGAGGCTCGTCGGCAAGCGGGTGGATCAGCACCCGTTCGATGGTGGCGCCCACGAGTCCCGCGAGAAGGAGCGTCACCGGCAGGGCCAGCAACGGATCGAGCCCGCCGAAAACCACGAGCGAGAAGTGGATGTAGGCCCCCACCATCATGAGCTCGCCCTGAGCGAAGTTCGCGACTTCCGTCGCCTTGTAGATCAGGACGAATCCCAGAGCCACCAGCGCATAAACGCAGCCCTGGGCCAAACCACTGATGCAGGCTTGAAGAAAAACATCCATGGGTGTTGGTCCTCCCCGACCCGACGTCTCTTCTGGTTCTTCTGGCAAGACCTGGACCAAAGAGGAGAAAAGGGCGCAAGCGCCCGAGCGTCAAGGAGTTTGGCTACACGAGCGTTGTTGGCGAGTGTTTAGTGGCTTATCAGTTCCTCGCCGGGTGACAAGTTACGAGTCAGTCACGCAGCGTCGCCACGCCCCGTGTCAGCGCTCGTGCAGTGAGCGAGCCGCTATGGAGCTCGGTGCAGCGGTAACTTGTTCTTGAGTACTTCCTGACCCCCCCGCCTTTCATCGATCTTCCGCCTCTTATCGATCTTCCGTTGGATGAATTCCGCCCCGTTATCTCGGAAGGAATGTATCGCGACCTGGCCGGCTCGTCTTTCACTCTCGGCACGCCCGGCGCGACATTTTCCGACATCTCCTCCGGACGAGGTGTGGCTTTGGTGGCCTTTTGCCTCGCCTTCCGCCGATCGAGCTTCCTTTTTGGGTCTTTTTTCTCGAGGGCGATGTCGAGAGCTTGCTCCAAGATCTCCGCCATATGCCTTTGCGCATTCTCCGCACCCATGACTTCGGCCAGTCGCTCGAATTTCTCTTTGAAGCTCCGATCGGCCGAGAACATGAAGTTGATCACAGTGGACCGGGCTGGCTGGAGGATGTTGGGCGAGCTCGTCGACAGCTGGCGCTTGCTCGTCGTCAACTCGCGCGGAGGAGCCGCTGGACTTTCCGCTGGAGCCGTCTCCACGGGCACCGGCGGGGCGGAGCGTCTTCGGATGGACGGCTCGAACACCGGTTTGGGTTCGATGCGAACGAGATATAACGTGCTCTTGTAACCGAGCTCCAGCGCGACCTTCCGCCTCGACATCTCGGCGATATGCGCGATGAGCTGGGCGACGTTTTGTTTCTCGGCGCAGACCAGTTTCTTGGCCGACCGATCCAGCTCGCTGTCAGGTGGAGAACGCAGCAGAACGCTACGTAGCGAACGTGAGTGATGTTCTCAAAAGCGGCGTCATCGAGAGGAGATTTGTTGCACGAAAGCTGTCATGCTTTTTCTTAACATTTTTTTCGAGTGTTTTTGGCCCGAGACTACGTCCCGGAAGCTAGGATCGGCCTCAGCCGGTGGCTTCGCTCGTCCAGACGCGCGATTTCCATTTTGGCCAGGAGGGGAAACGCCCATTCGCGGCCAACCCCCTCCACTCACAGGCTGGAGATACGAGTGCTAGGTTGACCTACCGCTGCCAATACCGACGAGAGCTTCGCAAAGCGGGGAACAAATTCACTAGCGGAGGACCAACGTTGAAGATTTAAAACACTTGCAAAACAGGAGGAGTCCAGATACGAGATTTTTCCCTGGGGGTTTGTTCATGCTCCAAAACAGCACCTGATCAACTAAATTCGGCACGTCATGGCCCAATTCGGCGCCTCATGTCATGGGTTGCTAGCTTCCAAGACTTCCGTCAGCGCCGCTTCCATCGCGTCGGCAATCCGTTCGAGTGATGCTCGAGACGTACGAAATGGTGGGAGGGAATAGAGGACGTTCCCGAGCGGTCGCAGGTACACGCCCCGCTCCAGACACACCTGGCGTATGGGGCGGCCGGCGTCGGCGAGATAGCCTCCCGGGAGGTCGAGCTCGATAGCGGCGATCGTTCCTTGGATGCGAACGTCTTTGACGCCCGGTCGCGAGCGCATCGGCTCGATCCGCTCCCGCCAAAAGCTCTCGATCTGTCTCGGCCCTTCGCCGATGCCGTTTTCCATGAGCCTCCAGTTGGCAACACCCACTGCACACGAAAGCGGATGGGCAGTAAAGGAATGCCCGTGAAAAAACGTGCGGGACCGATCCTCGGTGTCGAAGGCCTCGACGATGTGAGGCGCGACCAGAGTGGTGGCGATGGGAAGGATTCCCCCGGCGATGGTCTTCCCCGCAGAGACCAGATCGGGCGTGATACCGGCCGCCTGGTGAGCCCAAAGGGTTCCGGTGCGACCGCCACCGGTCATGACTTCATCGGCGATGAAGAGCACGCCGTGCTTCCGCGCGACGTCCGCAAGCGCGGCAAGGGTTTCGGGAGAGTGCATGAGCATGCCGCCCGCCCCTTGCACCAGCGGCTCGATGATGACTGCGGCGACTCGACTTCCTTCCCGTTCGAGCAATCGATCCAGGCTCTTTGGTGCAAGCGGGACGATCCGCGATTCGAAGAGCAAGGGCTCGAAGGTACCGAAGAACAGAGGATCGCGGCTCACCGCCATCGCGCCGAACGTATCGCCGTGGTAACCGCCCTCGAAGCCGACGAACAAGCGTCGCCCTGGCTCGCCGCGGTGACACCAAAACTGATAGGCCAACTTGAGGGCGACTTCGACCGCGGTGCTGCCGTTGTCAGAATAGAAGACACGGCCACCCGACCAGGGCATGCTCGCGAGCATCCGTTCCGCGAGCTCGATGGCGGGGGGGTGGGTGACGCCCGCGAAAACCACATGATCGTATCGG
This sequence comes from Candidatus Marinacidobacterales bacterium, assembly GCA_965222425.1. GTDB lineage: Bacteria > Acidobacteriota > Vicinamibacteria > Marinacidobacterales > DATDRI01 > CBDCNP01. The sequence goes on along the minus strand of CBDCTW010000022.1, from coordinate 1,006,686 downwards.
CGCGCGGCTTCGCGGAGGGCCTTCATGAGTGGGGGGTAGCGATGTGCGTGCTGAATGGTCCACCACGAAGAGAAGCCATCGATGATCTGTCGGCCGTCTTCCAGAATCAAGAACTCATCGCGCGAGTCGACGACGTTCAGTGGCTCATCGGGATCTTTGAGAGAGGTGTAGGGGTGCCACACCGAGCGCCGGTCGCGCCCCACCCAGTCTTTGTCGACCGATTGCCCGGACACGAGCGTTTCGAGCGTTTCGTAGAGGGAGCGCAGGACATCGATTTGTTTCTCGGCACAGAGTCGCACGCCTTCCTCGTCGAACGTTGCTGGTGGCTCTAGCGTGAACACGTCGAGCCCCCCGTGTTGGCGAATCTTGGACTCGGCGTATGGGTCCGCGGGCCCGATGAGTACCAATGCGCGGGGCTCGATGCCGTACGCGCGAAGCGTCTCGATGGACTGAAGGGCTCGTCCGACAGCGCCCACAGCCGTCGAGCCGACCAGGAGACTCGGCCTTTCGAAACGGCGGATGAGCTCGATCTGCAGCGCGTCTGGACGGAGCGGCGAGAGGGGGCTCCCAAAAGTCTCGATGAGTAGAGAACGCGTGTCCTCGGGAACGGCGTCCAAGATTTCACCGACCTCGGGTACCGAACGTCCTTCGCGCTCCGCGGCGACCTCGGGAGCAACAGCGTCACGGAAGCGGGCAAGCGGCCTGTGCATACGCGCGTCAGGTACCAGTCGTTCGACGGTTTCGGTGTCAGAGGGACCAGTTTCTACCGGTTTCCAATAGGCATAGTCCTCCGGAAAGGCGGCCATCCAAAGGAGGGCAAAGGTTGTCTTCCCGGCATCGGTATCGGTGCCGAGAACGATCGCGTCGCTCACGCGCCTGGACTGCCTAGGAGAGAAGTCCCATCGAACGAAACAGCTCGTCGTCTTCGCTCGTTTCAGGGTTGGGTGCGGTCAAGAGCTTCTCACCGAAGAAGACCGAGTTCGCGCCCGCGAAAAAGCAGAGGAACTGGAGCTCCCGGCTCATACGGCTTCGGCCTGCGGCGAGTCGCACGCGTGCGCGCGGGAAGAAGATTCGTGTGGTCGCGATCAAGCGGACCATCTCGAGCCCGTCCACGGGAGGCGCGTCCTCGAGAGGAGTTCCTGGCATCGGCATGAGAGCATTGATGGGAATACTTTCCGGTGGGATCTCGCGCATCCGAAGCTCCGCCAAGAGCTTCAAGCGATCTTCCACGCTTTCTCCCAACCCTAGAATGCCGCCACAGCAAACCGAGATTCCGGCCTCTTCTACCGCGTCCAGGGTCGCCAGCCGGTCGTCGTAGGTGCGCGTGGTCACGATGTTCGGGTAGTACTCGCGGGAAGTGTCAAGATTGTGGTTATAGGCGGTGAGCCCGGCCTCTTTGAGCGCTCGTGCCTGGGCTTCGTTGAGCATCCCCAACGTCACGCACGCATCCATTCCGAGATCTCGTACCCCCCGGACCATTTCCAAAACGGCGTCGAAATCCTTGCCGTCTTTCACCGATCGCCACGCCGTGCCCATGCAGAACCGTGTGGCGCCCGCTTCCTTCGCGGTGCGTGCCTTGGTGAGCACGTCTTCGGTCGTCATGAGAGCGCTCGACGGTACCTCGGTATCGTAATGAGCGCTCTGGGCGCAGTAGCCACAATCTTCCGGGCATCCGCCGGTTTTGATACTGAGGAGCGCGCAACGTTGGATGTCCGAAGGCTCGTGAGACGCCCGGTGGACGCCCTGTGCTCGATAGAGAAGCTCGGGAAGAGCGAGGTCGTAGACACTCCCCAGCTCCGCCAGAAGCGTGTTTCGTCGATCGGTTCTTTTGTTTGTCGTAACCATATGAGGAGAAGATCGTAGGAGATTAGACCCCATCGTGCAAGGGCGTCTCCGATTCCCATTCAGACACGGCTTAGATTTAGACGGACGTCGCCCGCTTTTGTCATAACGCCTTGCCGTGTCTATTGGGTACCGACAACGAGCTCGAACGCTCACCGAACTACCTCATCGTCAAACACGCCACGTTCTCCTCGTCCCGTGCCCATGGAGCCAAAGGTTGGAACCGCTGTCGACGGCTACGCGCGCCCCAGCGCAAAGATGCTGGGCTCTTATCGGGGACGTGCGAAGGCCTTTCGCCCGAGGAGGACCAAGAAGAGATTCAGCGTATGATGGGAGCCTAGAGACGCGGCTCGACTCTGAAGCGCTTGCGCTTAGCTATTCGATAAGTACTGAAGTCCCGCCGGTCGGTTGTGAGCACGAGATTGGTGCCGAGTTCCTCCGCAAGGACCACGAGGGTGGAGTCTGCGAAGTCCATAGGAAGGTTCTCGTAGATTTCCATGAGTTCTCTCGAGCGCCGCAGCGAGCCCAAGGTCGATGGCACGAGCACGGCCCCTCCTGCCAGGAAGAAATCGAGGCACGCCTTCCGACCGCCGTGAACCCGTCCCAGTAGATGTGTAGCCTCGGTGAGAACAGCCTCACTACTCACCACACGTCCGTGCCAGTCTTCGAAGAAACGAACGAATCGACGATGGTGGGTCTGGCTCCGGTCGAGTAGCGAAACGAGGGCGCCGGTATCCAGTAGGAGCTCAGCGGGCATTCTTTAGCGAGTCCAGAATGTAGTCGCGATGCTGTTCGGCTAAATCAGGCATCCCTGACTCGAGCGAGCCGATGAGACCCCGCACTCGTTCCGCCGGGCGTTCGGCGGGTCCAGGCGGCAAGGCCAGAAACTGCCGCAGAGCCATGCGAACGATTTCGCCGCTCTTGCGGTTCATCCGTTGCGAGGCTTCCTCCAAAGCACGCCGCAAATCCTCGGGCACGCGAACGCTTATCTGAGATTCCATATTCAACCCTGTAATGTAGTGTAGGACATTGCACTGCGTACGTCAAGTGAGCCCAGGCTGATCCTGCCGAATGGCGCTCATAGGTAAGGACCCAAAAAATGGGGAGATTGTCTCCCTTATCGCAGACCAGGCTTCGCGATGCTATCCTGATAAAAACAAGTCACTCGAAAGGAAAACCTTATGAAGCATAGCATTTGGTTCTTCGCCGGGTTCCTGTTCGTGGCTGCGGGCTGCGGTGATGGCGAGAAAGGGCTGGGTGAGCAGGTCGGCGCGGCCATCTCCGACATCGACGTCGTCAAGGAAGCTGAGGCCGCCGCCAACAAGATCATCCGCAACTCATCGGACTGCGAGTTCGTGAAGGCCGAAGTGGAAGGCGTGATCCAGACGCTGGACGATGTAGACGGCGAGATTCAGACGGCAACCGGGCGAACAACGATGGACACACTTAGAGTGCAGGTTCGGAGAGCCGCCGAGGCCTGCGGCGCTCCGATTCGCTAGCAGGCTGATGAAAAACGGACTAGCCTACGCGACCGCGCCATAGCCTTGGCGGAGGCGGGAGGGCCACGGCTTCTAGGGCTCGAGGTCACGGCTTCGGACAAATCGCGCTATAATCTACGCTATGCCGATATTCGAATATGCCTGCTTGGAATGCGACAAGCGGTTCGAGTCGCTTGTCTTGAGCTCGAGCGAGGACGCGCCCCGCTGCCCAGCCTGTGAGAGCGAGCAGCTAGAGAAGCAACTCTCGGTCTTTGCGGTGAATACTGGAAACGGGGCGGCGGTGGCTCGTGAGGCTCCCGGGCCCTGTGGGCCTTGCGGTGACCCCCGCGGTCCGGGCTCCTGCTCGATGAACTGAGCTTCCCCGACATCAGAATAGAAGAATCGACGCACCCGCGGACCGGTCGGCCTCGCGGGTGCGCCAGTCATTGATGCTACTCAGTGCCGCCGGTCGGAACTGGCATGTCCGAGTTCCAAATGTCGCACTGGATCAGCCACTTTCCACCGACTTTCTCTAGAAAGGAGAAAAACGGAACGACTCCACTAGGACCAGTAGGGTCGGGTCGAAGCTCGGTGGCCTTGGAAACGTGTCGCTTCCCAATACCGTCGTTGCTCCAGCAAGGCCGAGCCCACCGCTACTGCTGACGTATAGGTGCTCGTCACGGTGGAATAACCCGGTCGTTCTCCCAGCACCCAAGTCGACTGTGCCTTGGATCCCGGCCGCCGAGCTCAAATCGAAGGAGCCGAGCCCACCGGTGACGCCCGCTGCCGTAAGACTGCTGGAGAAGTCCTGGATGCAAATGATGAGGTCGAAGTTCCTGACGGTCGAGGCAAAGAAGACCACTCCATTGGTATTGAGGCCGGTGCCCCTGGCAGCCACCGGCGCTACGTGGACGCGATGCCCTTCCTCTAGATCGAAGAAAAAGGGATCTCCGTCATCGGTAAGCAGTAGGTTTCCGGTAAAGGCCGCGTCGGCGACAGCGACTGTCCCTACGTTGTCGGTGTCCTCGATGCCCACGAACTTGAATCGGTTTGGCTCATCCAGCGCGACCCGCCGATCGCCTCCCGTCCCCAGGAAAAGCAGAATTTGGTTGGTCGTGGCGAGCTTCAGAATCGCGATTTGACTGGAGATAGGCTGGTTGTGCAGTCCTTGCCCGGGAGAAACGTCGGCTTCGCTGGTCACCTCGAAGAACACGCCGAACTCCCAATTCGCCGGATCGGGGTCGGTGGAATCCAACTTGTGCACCAACCCTTGCAGGTCCGCAATATAGGCTCGGGTGACGAAGTCCCTCCCGTCGTTCGCACCCGGCTCGTGCGGGTTGAAGAGAGCGGGCGTCGCAACCATCGCGTTTTGATCGACCCCGACATCGCCCGCGGCGCCATCCACTACGTCCGGAATCGGTCCCAGTTTCCGGTATACGACTCCGTCCTCGAGCGCGAGCACGTAGAGAAATCTTCCCTCTTCCGTTCCCACACAGCCATAGCCCGAGGCAGCGAAGAGCACCCATTGCCCTTCGGGAGTGCCGTTCTGCACTCTCCCCATGACCGGAATAGACCAGGTCTCGCCCAAGCCATCGTAGCTCTCTCCGTTCACGTCTAGATCAGGGACTCCATCCCGGTTGCCGACGGTGAAGAGGAGGTCGGGGCGTTGAAAGCCCGTGGGGAGACTGTTGCTCGAGGTTCCATCCCAATCACCAACTTCCGTAACGTCCAAGGCGGTCAAGAACTTGCCCCCTGGACCTCGTCCGAAGGAGATCACGGTGCGCCACTCGGGGCTGCCGCTCGGTGCGTTTTGGAGAAAGACATCCTGGATGGTGACCGAGGATGCGACGCCGAACTGATGGTTTACGACGCCGTTGGCACCGGCCACGAGATTTTGCACGAGGTCCCGCAGCTTGGGGAGCAGGTCATGAGGAATGTAACCGTAGAGCTCGTAGCCGTTATCGGCACGAAAGGCGTGAATCATCCCTCCGTTGGTCCCCATGTAAACCACCGTCAACCGGTTGATGTGTGTGTCGAAGAACGTGCGGTATGCCGCCGACGGCTCGAGCACATCTATCTCGGGGGGCCGTGGCGGCGCGAGGACAATAGCTGGAGACGACATCGTCGATTCACGAAGTTTCCAGGTAGGCGTTCCGTCCTCTTCGAACTCCGAGAAGTTCAGCGTGACGCCATCGCTCTTGTAGAATCCATCCGTCTCGTCGATGACCAGCCGCCAGCCTTGGATGACCTTTTCGACGATCTCGGCCGCATCCGTGGGGCTCTTGGCTCCGACACCGGTGGGATCGAGACCACTCAGAAATCCCATGCCTACACTCAACTCGCCTGGCGCGAGAGTCGTCGAACCCAACGTGGAGCTCAACTGGCCGCCGGTTCCGTCCGAGCGGTTGAAATAGATCCTCCGCGGATCGGTAGCGAGCACGCGATCCCTAAGCAACTCGCCCGCATCCCATAGCTCGGTGAAATCGGCAATACGAGTTTGGTCTGCCTGCACTTCGAAAGTGTTGAAAGCCTTGAGGGTTCCGTCGAACCCCGGGGTGGTGAATTGCGACGTGAGCAGAACATTATTTCGGTGGGATGCTCTTCGCCCTCGGGCTTCGGTGTCGGCTACGCCGCTGGCCAGTATGTCCGCTGCCGTCAGGGCGGGGTTGGTGTTTGTGTGAATCACGTCCGGCACGGAGCCGACTACCGATGCAGCTAGGCCAAGCGTTGCGTCCGGCACACCCACTTGAGCCAGAACATTGAACAGCTGGGCGGCCAGCTCCTCCGCGTCGTCGGAGATGAAGGCCGGTCGAGAGCAGCCGAACCCTCCTCCGACAGGACACTCCGGACGAGCCGGAGTCGTCCAGCCGAAGCCGGAAGCCTGCCAGGCCCAGTGGTTGGCCACCTTTTTGGACTCAATGTTCGGATCGAAGATGTACCCGATGAAGATGTCCCCCTCGCTGCCGTCGAAAGCGGGATCGATGCGGGCGAGCGCATGGCGGGCCATCACACCCGCGTTGTAGCCGCGCCGGAAACGAGAGCTACTGTTGAAGGCGCCGATGTTCTCTAACACGGGAGTGCCCGGTGTGTTGTCCACTCTCATAACCGCCGCAGCTTGCGTCGGCGACGGCTCGAAACCGGGAAGTCCAGGTGGCAGCTCGATGAAGTCGGGCAATGTGGTACCGTCGCCGTCGGGATCGCGTCCACAAGCGCAGGTTTCCGCACCGTCGGAAAGATAAATGATGATGTTCTTCTGTCCCGCCGGCCGATCGGGTCCCATGAAGTCGTTGGCGATGATGTTGGCGATTTGATCGAGCGAAGGGGCGTTCGCGGTGCCGGCGTTGCTCCTAATACCCCCTTCACTTCGCGGGCGGAGTTTTTTCAGGATTTCTTCCCTGTTGTCATTGTCTCCGCAGGCGACGGGAATCGTCAAATCGCGCTGCTCGAGACCCACACAGTTGTTGTTCCTGTGTGTCGGGCCGATCGATGGATCGAATGTTGCGTCGGTGCCTGTCTTGAGCGAGCCGTCTGGGTGCAGTTCTTGCGGGACCGCGCAGCCTGCGTCCCCCAGACCGGGGGTAGCAGCGCTTTGTCTCACGCTATAGAAGAAGCCCCAGTTGACCGCATCGCCGACGCCACCGATCACAAGCTCCAGCACATCCTTGGCGACATCCAAACGGTTCCTTCCGAGAGGGTCGCCAGGAACGGGAGTTTTCATCGAGCTCGAGTTGTCGAGCCCGATAAAAACGTTGTGCTGAATTGACGTAGCCAACGCTTCCAACGGGTCGTCACCACGCTCGACGAGGCAATCCACCGCGCGTCCACTTTGAGACCAGGTGAGCGTGAATCCGCAGACCACGAGTACCAGCACAGTTCTCTTCAATACGGTCTTCCACATGACTTCTTCTCTTCTTGAATCTCCAGTTTTAGTAAAAACAACTCGGCGAGGCGCTCGCCCGCAGGGCAGACGAATCACCGACGATCTGTTCTGGAGGTGTGGAGCCTAGGTGGGTCGTGAAGCGAGGTTGAATGAGTGCTTTTTGAGCGTCTCAGCTACGAAGGGGACCTTGACGAAAACGAATGAACGGCGGTCTCCGAAACAACGGGTTCAGCCACACCCTCTCGACCTGCATCATCGCGGGCTCGGTTCCGAATTACATGGCACACTCCTCCTGCTTACGAGAAGAGACAAAGCAAGTATCGAGCCAACGGACGGGATTTGCGTGTAAACCGTTTATTATGAATGGCTTAACACGCTACCCCGGCCTTCCGCGCGGCCCCCGAGAGTGGGCGGATTGTTACTTTTCGTGACAGGCTCGGAAGAGGGGGGCCGTTGTGACGATGTGCTAGCGGATGTCGTTCAAATAACCCAGGCCATGCCCACCATGGCACGGACGCCGACGACCGGAGCGTCTTCGTTGGCGTAGAAGAACGGCGAATGGTTCGCCGCCGCCTCCCACGGCTCCACGCCTTCCGACCCATCAGCCCTTGATGATTCGAGGCAGAATCATCTGGTGGCGGGGGCAAATCGATTTCGGGTTCTGATACGCCGCCCCGGTGAAGGCCTGCAGGTACTTCCGTAAGTCCTTCAACTTGACGATTTCGTCGACCATGCCGTAGCGGGCACTGTACTCCGGCTGCGAAGTGTCGCGGTATTTTTGAACGAGCTCGCTCATTTTCTCTGCCACCGAATCGAGTGGTCGACCGGCGTCTTTTTCCTTGACCGCTCGTCGCGCATAGGTGGCCACGGCTGCCGTCTCGCCGTGCATCACCTGAATCTCGGACGCCGCGGTACCCAAGGTGAAAGCGTTGTGGCGGTTGGCGGTGGGGCCACCCATGATGTAGTGGGCGGCCGCGGTGCCCTTTCGCAACACCACGAGCATCATCGGGACGTCGGTCTGTTGTATCGAATAGATGAGCGCCTGTCCCAAGCCAAGGAGCTCCGCCTTTTCCGCCAGCTCGCCGACGTCTATGCCAGACGTGTCCTGAAACCAGATAACAGGAATGCGGTCTCTCCCACAGTGAATGACGAACTCGTTCAGTTTGATCAGGCCCTGACGGTATAGCTTGCCGCCCATGCCCGGATAGTCGGCGTACTCGGGGTAGCCTTTGCCTAGATAACCCTGCCGATTGCCGATGCAGCCGACTAACTTGCCATCGATCTTGCATAGGCCGGTATAGACCTCGGGGCCGTAATCGGGACGAAACTCCATGTGCTGGCTGGCGTCCACCAGGCGGGCCAAGATCTGATCGAGATCATAGACCTCCTTCTGGTTGAAGGGCAGCAGGTTGTAGATGTCCTCCACTGGGAATTTCGGCTCCGCCGGCTCCGCCGCTTTGAAGAAATCCGGTCCGTAGGCGGGCATGCCTTCCATGTACTTCTTGATGCCATCCAGGACGCCGGTTTCCTCGTCGTAGACCTCGGTGAAGAAACCCGTGTGGCCGAAGTGGGTGTCGACATCGCCCGGCGGACGGCTTCGGAATTCACGGGTCATGGCGATGAGCTCCTCGAGCATGTCGGCATCGAAACCCCCCTTGGGGGCCATCCCGGAAACGATGCCCACCCCACCGACCGCGATGTTGGCGTCCTTATGGGCCAGGAGAATCGTCGGGCTGATGCTTTGGTAGCCGCCTCCTGCCGGGTTGGTGCCGTAGATACCAGCGAGAACGGGGATACCTGCCTGTTCGAGCTCCGCATGTCGAAAGAAAGGCGTTCCGGCACCGCGGCGGTTCGCGTAGAACTTCTCCTGCTCCGGTAACTTCGCACCGCTGCAATTCACCAGCCAGACCAGTGGGATGTTGAAACGCTGGGCGAGGTCGGTCACGCGCAGGATGTTCTCCGACTGGCCTGGGAGCCAAGCGCCGGCCATGATCTTGTTATCGAAACCAATCACCACCGCCCACCGGCCGGAGATTTTGCCTAGGCCGTCGACGACGTTGGTCGTACCCTCTTCGTTGTCCAGAGGGTTGTAGAGCGAGTGGAGTGGGTGCCAGGTGCCCGGGTCGATGAGGTATTCCAACCTCTGCCAGACGGTCATCGCTCCCCGTTGGTTGATCTTTTCGGTCGGGAAGCCGGCCTCTTCGACCTTCTTTTTCGCGGCGTTGATGTCGGCTTCTACCTTACGGAGCTCCTCGGCGCTGGCCGCGGCCCGTTTGGCGCGGGCAGGCTTCAGCTCCTTTCCAAATTCGTCCATGTTCTCGAAGTACGGTTTCATTTGATCCTGCCTAGTGGTTTTGCTTTTTTCAGCGATTGGGATTCTGGCCGGTGGCGATTCCGGAGATGATGATCTTCTGGATGTTGGAAGTACCTTCCACGATCTGCAGAGATTTGGCGTCCCGATACAGTCGTTCGGCCGGATACTCGGTGGAGTATCCATAGGAGCCGTAGATTTTCATGCACTCGTTGGCTGCATGAACGGCAGCCTCCGACGCCTGCAGCTTCGCGATGGACGTCTCGTACTGGTTCGGTTTCCCGTTGTCCTTCAACCAGGCGGCCCGGTATACGAGAAGCTGTGCGGCGTGGTGCTCCACCACCATGTCGGCGATCTGGGCCTGAATCATCTGGTGCTGGGAAATGGGCTTTCCGAATGTGGTCCGCTGGTTGGCGTAGTCGATCGATAGCTCCAAGGCCGCTCCGGCAACGCCCAGCGCTCCGCCGGCGCAGCCGAGACGCGTATTGTTCAGTTGCCACATGCAGATCTTGAAACCCTCCCCGGGCTTGCCGAGCATCTGTTCCTTCGAGATCTTCGTTCCATTGAACGCGATCTCTCCGGTGGGCGCACAGTGGAGACCAAGCTTGGTCTCGATGTTCTGGGTAGTTAGGTTCTCGAGTTTTTTCGGCTCGAGGATGAAACAACTTATCCCTTTGTGCTTCTTTTCCGGATCGGTCGAGACATAAAGCAGTCCTGCATCCCCCTGCACCGCATTGGAAGCCCAGATCTTGGTGCCGTGTAGCTCGTAGTGATCGCCCTTGTCTTTGGCGACCGTTTTCATGCCTCCGACGTCGGAGCCGAAATCCGGCTCGGTCATGGCGAAGAAACCGATCTGAGTCCCCGCCACCCATCCCGGAACGTACTTCTTCTTCTGCTCCTCGGTGCCGTACTTGGCAACCGTCACCGCAGGGCCCAGGTTCTGCATGTTGAAGGGCAGCCGCCAGGAGGCCGACACCTTCGCCACCTGCTCGGCCATGAGCACCGACTCCAAGAAGCCCATGCCGCTACCTCCCAATTCTTCCGGTACCGCGCAGGAGAAGAAACCCAGGTCACCCATCTTCTTGACCCGCTCGAGTCGAAACTCGTGGTTCTTTTCCTCTTCGACGAGCGTGGGCGCGATATCCTCCTGCGCGAACTGCTTGGCCGTATCCTGGACAAGTTTTTGTTCTTCGTTGAGCTCGAAAATCATTTTCTCCCCGCTGTTTCCGCTCCAAGTTGATGTTTATTCCATCACAACCAGAAGGTCGTCCTCCTCGACTTGGTCGCCCGCTTTGACCTTGATCTCCTGCACCGTCCCATCGCTGGGTGCGTACACGATCGTCTCCATCTTCAAGGCTTCGATAACGAGGACTTCATCGTCTTCTTCTACCTTGGAACCGACTTCAACAGCCAACGATAGAACCTTGCCTGCCAGTGGGGCTCGTACTTCTTCTGCCATTTTTCGCTTCCTTTGTGATTACTGCAGCATTGCCAAGAAGATACCCGCCGCGATGACGGTGCCGATAACCCCCGCAAGGTTGGGCCCCATGGCGAACATCAAGAGGTAGTTCTTCTTGTTCGCCTCGGCGCCGACCTTGTGGACGACCCGGGCGGCCATGGGAACCGCCGAAACTCCTGCCGCACCGATCAGAGGGTTGATCTTGTTTTTGGTGAACAGATTCATCAATTTCGCCAACAGTACGCCGGTCGCCGTGCCAATCATAAACGCAAACAACCCGAGGAAGAATATGAAAATAACGTCTTTCTTCAGGAAATTGGCGGCGTTCATCGTGGCGCCGATGCTTATCCCGAGGAAAATGGTGACGATGTTCATCAGCGAATTCTGAGCGGTGTCGGTCAGTCGATCGACGACTTTGGACTCCCGAAACAGATTGCCCAGCATGAACATCGCTATCAGGGGTGCCGACCGAGGAACCAACAAGATGATCACGATCGTCGACACAATGGGAAAAAATAGCTTCTCTCGGGCGGTGACGTTTCGGCCCTTCTTCATTGTGATCTTGCGCTCCGCCTCGGTCGTAAGAAGGCGCATGATCGGTGGCTGTATGATCGGCACCAGGGCCATATACGAATATGCCGCTACGGCGCAGGCTCCCAAGAGGTGGGGGGCGAGCTTGGCGGCGAGGAAAATCGTCGTCGGACCATCCGCCCCGCCGATGATTCCGATGGTGGCCGCTTCTTTGAGGGTGAAGTCGAAGCCACGGGCAACGAAAAACGTCACGTAGACACCGGTCTGCGCCGCCGCGCCCAGAAAAATCAGCCGGGGTTGTGAGAGTAGTGGGCCGAAGTCGGTGAGTGCCCCGAGCCCGAGGAAGATGAGGGGAGGGATGATCTCCCATTCCACGCCGTAGTGATAGAAGCGCCAGAGCAACCCTTCGCCGGGCTCCATCAGGTGGGTCATGGGGAGGTTCGCGACCAGGACACCAAAGCCGATGGGGAGTAATAGCAGAGGCTCGAACTTCTTGGCGATGGCCAGATAGATGAGCGTTAAAGCGATGATCCACATCAGGACCATGCCGGGAGTCACCGACAAGATTCCGATATGCTCCAGGAAGGCCAACGCTAGTCCTTCTTTCCAGGCTTTCTGGGAGGGTTTTTGGCCACTAAAGCGAGGATCTTCATCGTGACGTAAAGTACGGCCATGCCGGCGAAAACGCCGCCGATGCCGTTCAAGAACACGCTCAGTGTCGTCTCCACCCGGCTCGATCCTCCTCGATGGGCCCTCACCCTACCCTCCCAGAGGGAGAGGGAATAAAGGAGGGAATCACCTTGAATAAAGCTCCAATCGCCGGCGTATGATCGCAGATTCCTCGCGCCCTTTCAACGAGTGGCAGGCGCTCTAGGCGTGTTTCGAGGGCTGTTTACGGCTAGATTTCGGCGCGGTGGAGCACGTGTAATTCGGGGATGATGGTATCCGAATCTTGTTGGATACAAAAGACGATCGCCTTCGCGACGGCTACCGCGTCGAGCCACCCGATATCGGGATCCCACACTTCGGATTCGCGTGCCATCGGCGTTTCCGTTCTTCCCGGCGTGATGGAAGTGACTCGTATCGGAGTGTCCTTAAGGTCCAGGGCAACGGACGCGGCGAGGCCCAGGACGCCCCATTTCGATGCCGCGTAAGCGGAGCCGTTCTTGGAACCTCTCTTGCCAGCCACGGAGGACACGAACACGATCGTACCTTCGTTTTTTTCCAACATGGATTGGCGCAGCACCTCGCGGGTACACAGGAACTCGCCCCTCAGGTTGACCGACTGAATGCGGTCCCACATTTCGGTGTCCACTTCCCAAATTGGAGCCACCTCGCGTATCCCGGCGTTGTTCACCAAGACATGGATCTGACCGAAGGTTTTTACGGTCTCCTTGACCGCGTCGACGATGTCCTCCTCCTGTCTCAGATCGGCTCGGATCGCTAGGGTCTTGATCCCGGTCTCTCTTCCCACCTTCTCGAGCGCGGCACGCAATTCGTCTTCTCGGACATCCATGCCGGCGATATGCATGCCCTTTTGCGCGAGCTCCTCCGCGACGCCGAGACCGAGGCCTCGTCCGGCGCCGGTGATGAGGGCGACCCTTCCTTTCAGCTCCGTGTCCGTCACTTGTTCACTCCACAGTTTCTTACTGAGCCTGCCGGCGGTGAACGACTTCTCCTGCCTGAACGACCACTTCCGGGCCCACCAGGACACTCAGCTCCTCGAGTGGGTCCGCGTCCACCACAATCAGGTCTCCCCATTTCCCGACCGCGATGCTCCCCGTTTCTTCTCCAAGCCCCATCGCTTCGGCCGAGTGCAAAGTAGCCGATTGAATCACACGCATCGGTGACAACCCGGCCGTCGCCAGCGCCTCGAGCTCCTGCAAATACAGCTGGTCAATCACTGGGAGGTCTTGAGCGTTGGAGTCAATCCCGACCCCGAACTTCACGCCGAGGTCCACCATCTGCCGGAACTCCTCCATCATATTGTCGCGGGTGTGACCTAACTGTTCTGCCAGCCAGCCCGGCTTGTGCGTGTATCGTCCCTCGAATTCTCTCAGGTGGTAACCGAGCGTGGGGATGACGTAGATGCCCTTGCGGGCAATTTGTTGGATGACTTCACGTCCGCCATAGGGGTAGAGGTGCTCGAGGCTGTCCACGCCCGCTTCGACCGCGGTCCGGGCGGAGGTTCTCTCCAGATCCTGCGCACCGCCCACCTGAACCGTGACCCGCCGCTTCCAATAGTGAGCCTCCGAAACCGCGGCGCCAAGCTCGTCGGCGTTGAACGGCGGAGTGAGCTTGATGAAATCGGCTCCGAGCTTGACCGCCTCGCGCACGCGTTTGCGGAATTCCCATGGGCCGTCCGCCTCCACCGCCCACATCGAAAGCATGAGGGGTTGAATCTCGGTGGGGTGACCGCCGGTCGTGGTTATGATAGGTCCCGAGACATAATAGCGAGCGCCCCCAAGCAGACCCTCCCGTTGCGCGCGCTTCACCGAGTAACCCACCCGATTGCGCGATGCCGGATCACGAACGGTGGTCACTCCAATTTCTTGGTAACGCTCGAGGAAGCGCTCGGTCCGGAACGCGTTAGTGACGTCGTCTTCGGGTTCCCGCGGGTCGGCTAGGTAAAACGTGATGTGCCCATGCAGCTCGAACATCGCCGGCAGGATCCATTTTCCTTCTGCCGAGATGCGCTTCGCATCGCTCGGAACGGACCGGACGTCTCCCACCGCCTCGAACCGTCCTTCCTGAATGAGGATGCCGGGATTCGGAATTGGTGCCGACCCCGTGCCATCGATGAGCGTCCCTCCCTCGATGAACAGATCCCCACCGGCGGCCCCGATGGACTCCATGGGCAGCAACGCCAGCGCGGCCGCCAAACAAACGGAACTAGCTCGTCGCATTCACCGTGTCTCCCATTTCATCATTTGTTCAATCCTATGACCTCGAGCGGCCGACCTATTCTCGCCTCGAGCTTGATGTACTTGAAAAGCGGAGGGTCACCGTGACGTAACTGATCCACGACCTTGGGCACGGCCTCGTACTCGGGCACGTCACAGAGGATATAGAAGGTCCATGGGTGACCGGTCGTCGGGCCAATTTGGATTTGGTCGTCATCCAACGTCGCGAGCACCTCGATTCCGTAACGTTCCTTCCACCCTCCGAAGACCTCTTTGCATAGCTCGAACACCTGTTTCCGTTCTTCCAAGGGGGCCTCGAAGAAGGGCGGCAGGGTTCCGCCACAGAACATGACTCGAATCATGAGGTCTCTCCTATTTTCTGCATCAGTGCGCGCTCGCTCCTCGCTCGGCGCACCTTTCGTCGGCCGACTCCGCGGCCGGGCTCGCTCCTTAATGCGGCGGGGCCCCACCGCCGTCTGGCCACCTTGTTCGATGGCACGACTTCGTTTGACGGCCACCACGATCTGAAAGCCCGCCTGGCGGTGTCGATTAGTAGCACCGACCTCTTTTGGCGGCCGACACGATCTGACCCCACCGCCGTCCCTTCGCCGGCAAGCGGCTTCGGGACAGCTGATGGCTCCTCGCGCAGGGTGCGGTGTGAACTGTCGAGCACCCTGCTCAGCCTTTCAAATCGATCACCAAATTGCCCCAAGGGTCTACGTCCGCGGAATAATCCTTGGGAAGGAAAACGGTCTGCGCATCGGCTTCGATGAGCGCCGGGCCCGCGATCTTCTGGCCCTTTGCGAGGCTGCCGCGATCATAGACCGATGATTCTTCCCACTTCGCGTTTATGAACATTTTGGTGGACTTGAGCGGTCCTCGACTCTCCGATTTGCCACCGTCCGCGCTGAGCACCGTCCAGTCGAACTCTCGTTCCGCCGGGTGACCGATGCCGACGACGTGATAGTTGACCGCGTCGATCGGTTCATCGATGGTTCTCTCGGTCGCATACACGTCGGACTTGATGGAGTTGAACAAGTTCGCCAGAACTTCAACAGAAGGGAGTGGCCGAGGTACATCGACCTGCGTGTTCCACTCTTCCTTGTGATAACGCATGTCTGCGATGCGGTGCAGCTCGATGTCCTGTGGCTTCACGCCGTAGTCTTGCAGGACCTTAGTGGCCTCTTCTTCCAGTTCACGGAACGCGAATTCGATCTCCTCCACCGGGACAGATTGAATGGTTTGGAGCTTAGTGAACGAGGCGACGTGCCGGTAGCTGGTGACCGCCAATCCTAGGGCAGACATATGGGGGGCGGTCTTCGGCATGATGACGGAACGCGCGCCCATCTCCACTCCGATGTCGACGAGGTGTAATCCTCCGCCACCTCCAAAAGCGATGATCGAGAATTCTTCAGGATCGACGCCGCGCTCTACGGTCATCATGGAGATCGCCGCTGCCATGTTGGTGTTGACGACCTGGACCGCCAGCTCGGCCGCATCCTCGACCTTGAGCCTGAGCTGGCTGGCCAGGGGTTCCATGGCGCTTCGGGCGCGGTCCACATCCAGCTTCTGGCGCCCGCCGAAGAAGGTTTCGCTGTCCAAACGACCTAAGATTAGATTGCAGTCGGTGATGGTGGGTAGCTCGCTGTTCCCGTAACAAGCGGGTCCCGGCTCCGCACCGGCGCTCTCCGGGCCGACTCGGAGCGCGCTCCCCTTGTCGATCCAAACGATGCTGCCCCCGCCCGCCCCGATGGAATGAATGTTCAGGAACGGAATCCGTATCGGGTACTCAAGAAAGTTCTTCTCGAGGACCGTCTCGACCTTACCCTTTTGGATCACCGATACGTCGAACGTCGTGCCACCAACGTCCGCGGTGATCACGTCGCCGATCTGGCACAAATCGGCGATGGCTTTGCCCGCGGTGACGCCACCGGCAGGACCAGATATCAGCGTGTAGATGGGCCGCTTCTTCGTCATCTCGACGTCCATGAGCCCGCCGCTGGACTGCATGATCGCCAGCCGCCCGCTGAATTTTCGGTCCTTCAGCTGTTTCTCGAGATTCGCTATGTAGCGCCCCATGACTTCCATGAGGCTGGCATTGATGACGGTTGTGATCATGCGCTCGAACTCATGGAAGATCGGTGCGACCTCGTGAGAGAGCGCGATGTTGCCCTGATACCCCGCGTCGCGTAGCACCTTCCTCGTCTTGAGCTCGTGATCCGGGTGCAGGAACGACCAGAGGTAGACGACCGCGATCCCGGTGAGGCCCTCTTCTTTCAA
This sequence comes from Candidatus Marinacidobacterales bacterium, assembly GCA_965222425.1. GTDB lineage: Bacteria > Acidobacteriota > Vicinamibacteria > Marinacidobacterales > DATDRI01 > CBDCNP01. Next base: position 990,002 of record CBDCTW010000022.1, on the reverse strand, counting down.
TAGAGCGCTTGCCGCCTCGCGCACGTTGTCTTCGTCAATAACTTTGATCACGGTTCCGGGGTATGTGACCCGCTCATCGACTTCGCCTCTCAAATAGCGCCGGACGATCGGATCAGGCTTGTCGCTCTGCAGGTCATAGGGAGAGGACCAATACGTTTTTCCCCAATGTTTGTAGATCCTCTGGATGTCCAGGAGGTCCCGAAAGCCTTTGGTGACGAGCATCCCCACCTTGGGTAGCTTTTTCTGAAGCATGGTGTTGATACCCACCGTTGTCCCGTGCACGATGACGTCGATTTCGTTGTAGGCGGTCGTGAGCTCGTTGATTGCAGAGATTACGCCTTCGCTGACGTCATGGGGTGTGGTGGCCGCTTTCGAGGTGCGGATCTCCCCGGTCTTGCTGTCCCACAAGACCGCGTCCGTAAAGGTCCCGCCGACGTCGACTCCGAGTTGCTTCATGACTGGCCACCCTTCCGGCCGAGTTTCGTCGCGTCGCCGTAGGTGGGCTCCCGCACGATCACCGGGTCCTTCTCGTACCGCGCAGAATAGGACGACTTGATGCGCTTGCGCAGCGCCTTGGTTGCGTCCATGTCGATCTCCAAGCTCTCTGGATCGAGAACGACGCCATAGACTTTGGCCGCGATTTCGAACTCGAAGATCTCATCCTGCACGTCGCGACGCACGGCCTCGGGGTCGCGCTCGAATGGAGGACCGTATCCTCCCGCGCCATGAACAATCGATTCGACGGAATCCCCGTCACTAATTTTGATGCCCGATACCTTCACAGTTTCAGGCGCCGGTTCCTCCGTGGTGCCATCTTTGCGGTGCACCAGAAACTTGAGTGTGCTGCCGGGCCATCCGCCGAGAACCCCCCATGCGGGTGTTCGGGCCCGATCGCCCGTGACTCCGACGACGGAGTTGTGCCCGATGGCCTTCAATCGCCACGTCGTTCCACAACCGCCGCGATACTTGCCGTGACCGCAGGAGCCGTTGGAAAGCGAGTACTTCTCGATGAGCCACGGGTATCGGAACTCCCACACCTCAGCCGGAAAATCCAAGTCGTTGCCCACCTCTCCAATCGTGGCGTGCCATCCGTCTTTGGTGGCGCGCCCTCCGTATCCGCCCTGCGGCCAGAAGTTCCAGACGTAAGGGTCTGCCTTCTTGCTACGCGGATCGAACCCTCCGCCATGCATGTTGTTGCCGACGCCGGTCGGACACCCCACGATGCGCTCCGGAATGATCGGAACCAGGGCCTGCCAGATGACCTCGACGATGCGCATCGCGGTGTCGATGTTGCCCATCACGACGGGAGCCGGGAACCTAGGGTTTACGATGGTGCCTTGCGGTGCCTTAATGTGCAGGGGCCGATAAAACCCGTGGTTGGGCATCAATTCGGGATCCGTGACGTGTAGAAAGGCATTGACCACAGAAGAAGCCGTCACTCCGAAGACGGCGTTGATGGGTCCCTCGGCCTGTGGGTCGGTGCCGCTGAAATCACAGTACGCGTTGTCGCCATCGATAGTCACTTTCACTTGGATTCGGTACTTCTGGGTGTTGATGCCATCTCCGTCGATGAAGTCTTCTGCGGTATAGCTGCCGTCTGGAATCTGGGACAATTCGGCTCGTAAACCCCGCTCGGTGTAATCCATGTAGTCCATGACCGACACGATCACGGCGTCGACTCCGTATCGATTGATAAGGGCGAGAATTCTTCGCTCCGCGACCTTGGCAGCGGCAACTTGTGCCTCGAAGTCACCCCAGTATTCGATAGGGACCCTCACGTTGTTCAGAATGAGCTTGCTCAAATCCTCGTTCAGTTTCCCGGCGTCGTACCATTTGACGGGAGGAATACGCAGTCCTTCCGCGAAGTTGGAATCGCTGATCGGAAAACTTCCGGGGGTGACCCCGCCGACGTCGCCGTGATGGGTGCGGCTGGCGGCGAGCATGACTAACTTGTCCTTGTAGAAGACCGGGCGGGTGACGGTGAGATCGGGCAAGTGGCTGCCGCCGCGATAGGGATCGTTGACCGCGATCACATCCCCGGGTTTCAGGTTCTCGACTCCCACCTCGCGCACGCTGGCCTCGACCGCGAAATGCATCGAGGCCAAGTGAACGGCATTGTTGGCCGCCTGAGCGATCAGCCGCGTGTCCGGGGTGAAGACCGCACAAGAGTAATCCTTGCCGATCGCCACGATCGGAGAATAGGCGCAGGCCTTGACGGTGGCGTCCATCTGCTCGCAAATAGAAAAGATGTTGCGATAGATCCTGTAGCCTGTAATTTGATCGAGCTCCAGGTCGGGCCGTTTCAGTCTCGGGAGATCTTTCGGCTCCCGGCCTAAAGAAATGGGTTCGTCGACGGAGAATTCATCCCAGCTCATCACCGACATGGTTCTTACCTCGCGTCTTGCACTACCGCCAGCGCATCAACGACCACGCCGCCGGTCTCAGAAAGAATGAAAGGATTCACATCGAGCTCCTGAAGGGTCGGACTGTTGAGTGCAAGCTCCGAAAGCCGCAGCAGCGTCGTAACCAACGCTTCACGATCCAAAGGACCACTACCCCGCCATCCGCCGAGCAGCCTCCCGGCGCGCGTCTCGGTAATCATCTCTCTCGCGTCATGTTCATCCAGGGGGCAAAGGCGAACCGAGACGTCACGGACGAGCTCGGACAGCACTCCTCCCGCTCCACAGACAACGGCCGGAGGGTATCCCGCGGCACGCTTGATTCCCAAAATCCATTCCATCCCCGGCGGTGCCATCTTTTGAATGACGAGCCGGGCTTCTTTTCCGAAGCGCTCCCTCATACTCTGCACTGCGTCGTCGAGCTCCTTTTTGTTTGCAATCCCCAAGAGAACGCCACCCGCCTCCGTCTTATGGCCGATGGCGGGGTCGAGGATCTTGACCGCCACGGGATAACCGAGTCTCACCGCGACGCTCTCGGCGTCGTCTGAAACGGAGACCGTTTCCTCGCTTACGACTTCGATGCCGCAGTCCGCCAGCGCTTTCTTGGTCGTGACTTCGTCGATGGTGCCGCCGCCGGTGCGGATGGAAGCGAGACGGGGATCGGGGATGCTGGTCCCCGGTTTATCATGTTCGTCTCGACGGGCCCTCGCCCGAGCCTGGATCTCCCCGAAACGAACGAGTGACGCATAGGCGCTCACTGCGCGCTCTGGGGTAGGGAAGTTAGGAATGCCCGCCTCTTGGAATCGGCTCAGTATCTTCGGCGTTTCGAGAACGAAAGCGATGACGGGCGCCCCGGCGGCGGCCGCTCGAGCAAAGGCGTCCCCGAACTCGGGGAGATCGAGGTTCACGTTCATTGCGATACAGCCGTCTATCCGGGAATCGCTCATCGTCGCTGCCACCGCCGGCGCATAATTCGCCACCGGGATCTGTGCAGTCATGTCTACCGGGTTCTTGGTCGAGCCGAAGGCCGGCACGAGGTGACGCAGTGTTTCCCGCGTCTCCTCGGTTGGCTCGGGGAGCTCTAGGGCGTGGGATTCACAGGCGTCACTGGCTACGACGCTGGCCCCTCCCGAGATCGTCAAGATGGCGAGCCGGCGGCTCTTCGGGACGCAAGCGGAGGACGTACTCAAGGCCTTGATGGCGTCCAGAAACTCCTCGGTGGTTTTTGCCTGGAGGATGCCTAGGCGCGCCAGGGCGGCCGATATGAGCTCGGTCTCCCCCGCGAGGTTCCCGGTATGGGAAAGGGCGGCACGCGCCCCTACGGCCGTGGTCCCCGATTTGAAGACGACCGTCGGCTTCTCGAGAGCCACCTTGGCCGCTTCTTTGAGAAAACGAGCGGGGTTCTGGACCGTCTCGAGGTAAAGCGCGATCACACGCGTTTTGGGATCCTGCGCCAGATGTAGCAGCAGATCGGTTTGGTCGATATCGACCATGTTGCCAGTGGCGAAGTATTTGGACAGCCCTACCCCCAGATCCTTCAAGCCATGAAACAGGATCCCGCCCACTGATCCGGCTTGAGAAATAAAACCTACTTCACCCGGCTCGGTGGGAAGGTCCTTGAAGAAGGTGGCGTTGAAGCGCCCGGCGACGTTATAGGCCCCCATGCAATTAGGACCCAAGATCCGAATGCCCTTCTCTTGGGCGAGCTTGCGCAGTGCTTCTTTTTCGGCCTCGTCGTGTTGATCGCCCTCCCCGAAGCCACAGGTATAGACAATGGCGGATCGGATGCCCGCTTCGGCACAACTCGCCACCACCGGGCGTACCGAGCTCGCGGGAAGGCAAATGAGTGCGACGTCGGGATCTTCGGGCAGCTTTTCCAGGGACGGGTAGGCCTTAAGCCCTGCAACCTGCTTCTCGCGAGGGTGGACCGGTAGGATGTCGCCCTCGTATCCGTAACGCTTCAGATTCTCTAAAAGGAAATTACCGAGCTTTCGAGGATCGTTCGACCCGCCGAAGACCGCGACCCGGCGAGGTGCTATGAGCGAAACGATGGGGTCGGTCATCCGTAAGTGTTAAAAGGGGGCGCGCTTTTGGGCGAGACCGCCAACTACTTGACGGTCAAAGTGAGCTTGTCGAAGGCCCTCTCCTCTAGGTGTTCGTCCAGGCCCCAGCGAGTGACTTGCGCCATGATGTCGTCGAAGTCTTTTCGCGGCAGAGGCGCGTGAACGAAGCGCTCGCCGCGTCCGAAAGAGCTGTAATCCCACGCATGGTCTTTGTACTGTTCCGGGTTGCTGTACTTCCAGAGAGGCAAGTAACGGGCCGTGTCGGCCTGGATCGCCTTTTCGGCTCTCTCGAGGACTTCGAAGTACAGTCGGAGCATTTCGGTATCCGTGTCAGAGTCCACCCACCACAAGGTCTTCAACTCTCCGTCCATGATCTTTCGAAAGCCGAGCTGCTGCGCCATGTCGACCTGCGGCGGGAGCAGGCTGACCGCTTCGAAGTCTCCATTCTCGAGCGCCTTCAGGCGGACCCCGAAACCGCCCAAACCGACGGTCTTGATGTTCTCCAGCGGCATGATCGGCTCTAGGTTGAGCGGCACGCTAAAGTGGCTGCCGGCCCGTGAGCCGACGGCGATCGGAACGTCCCTCAAGTCTTCAGGCTTCCCGATCTTGGAATCGGGGCGCACGTAGATTGCCCAGGGCGAGATGCCGTACACGTCCGGAATGAACTTTCCCATTCCTGCGCCGGCATTGCAGACGCTACCCCAGGCGCAGGCAGACGTGATCTCCGCGGTTCCTTTCAGGAACGGCAAGTCCTGCGGCCGCTCTTTGTATGTGTCCCAGGAGCCCTGCTCGGCCTTGAGTTGTTCCCACTGCATGTCGACTGCGAAGCCGGCGTCCTTGTAAAAACCTTCCTCCATGGCGACCCACTCGTTGAGGCGCATACCGGTGGGTGCCACTTTGATCCGGGTAAGTGTTGGAGCCATCGCGAACCTCCAGCTCTCGGGGCTGACGGCCAGATCAACCGAGTTAGAGCGTTCCCACGAAACTACCCAGCTCCAGACAGGATGTCAAGCAGCCCAGTCAGCGCCGTCGACAGTATACATCGAAGGTCAGTGTGATAAGAATAGCATTCATCCTGGCGGCGGGACTCAATGAAGCGACGAACCTTCCTAAACTGGCTCGGTTGGCTCCTGCCGGCCTCCTCGTTTCTGGGGCGGTTCGGCTGGGCGAGGCCGCTCGTCAGGCCGATTCAATTCGATGAAAAAGAGGTGGCTACACTTCGGCACATCGGCGCCAGTGTGCTGCCAAGCTCCCTCGGCGAGTCCGGAGTCAATCAAGTCGTCACCGGGTTCCTGAGATGGCTTCGCGAGTACTCCTCGGGTGAAAAGATGCCCCACCAGCCGGGTCGTCTTGACGCCCCGCGCACTCCCGAGATCAAGGTCGAGGTCTACGAAGCGCAGCTACAGGCGATCGCCGCCGCAGGGCAGAACGCAGCATCGTTCACGACAGTTCTGAAGAAAGCACTGGCCGACGCCGGCATCGAAGACCTGCCTTCCCTTCCCGACGGACGACATATCGTCTCGGATCTCATGAGCTTCTACTTCAACCGCAGCGAGGCGAACGACCTCTGCTACCGAGCCGACATCGGACGCAAGACCTGTCGAGGGCTGCCTGGCGCGGGAAACGAGCCGTCACCACTTCCCGGTAAAGACTAGTGCGTCGCTTCGAAAGTGACATCTGCATCATCGGTGGAGGAATTTCCGCCGCGCTCCTCGCCGAAAAAATCACCGAGCTCGCACCTGGCGCAAGCATCACGGTAGTCGAGGCAGGAAATCGCATCTTCGATTTCGAGAACCGGATGCGCTATCGCCAGCGATACCTCGAGTACGGGGAAAACCCGTGGCCCGGCGACCACATCGAAGACCAAAAGGGAGAAGGTATACTCTTTCAAACGATGGCGGTGGGAGGCCTGGCGCTTCATTGGGGCGGAACGACCAATCGTTTTTCTCAAGAAGATCTGAGATTACGTTCCCTCTACGGACTGGCGGTCGACTGGCCTCTGGCATGGGAAGAGCTCGAGAGATTCTATTGTGAGGCCGAGCGACGCATGGGCGTCGCCGGTGAACCGGGACCCTTCCCCGAGGACGAGCGCTCGGAGCGCTATCCCATGCCGCCCATGGAGCTCAACTACAACTTGAAGCAGCTCAAGGCGTGGGCCGAGAAGAGTGGCATCCAATTCTGGGTCACGCCGGTAGCCAAGAACACCGTGCCCTACGATGGCCGCTCGATTTGCATGCGCTGTGCGACTTGCAACATCTGCCCGACGGGCGCCAAGTACTCACCGGACTTCACGTATATGAAACTTCTGGACGCCAAGAAGCTCGAGCTCCACGATCGGACCCTGGTGCGGAAGCTCGTTTTGCACGATAGCAACTCTCGAATCGTGAAGGCCGAAGCGCGTCACCAAGATCGTCCGGACGAGCCGGTCGAGTACGAAGCGAGGGCTTTCGTCATTGCCAGCGGATACGCTTGGAGCTCGCATCTTCTTTTGTTATCGGCCAACTCCCGGTTTCCGAATGGCATTGCCAATAGCTCCGGTCTGGTGGGTCGATACATCAACGGCCACGCCTTCGGCTGGGCGGACGTCGAGTTGGACGCAAGACTCTATCCTGGTATGAACGAGACCAACAGTTTGGTCTCGCGGCAGTTCCTTAGGTGTCCCACCGACCAGCCCTACGTGCGTCACGATCTTAGGATATGGGATACCGACTACGCTCGAACCGCGCGCCTGCGAAATGGGAAAGGACGGTTGCTGTTCGGAGACGAGCTGCTCGACGATTGGCGGGGTCGGACGAAGCGCGCCTCGGCTCGGGTACGCGGCAATTACGACGTCCATCCGGATATCGAAAGCAAGCTCACGTTGGATCCGTCGAATCGCAACCGCTACGGCGATCCGATGCCGAAGATCGGACAGCGTTTCGACGCCGCCACCATCGAGCGGGAGGATCGAGTTCGCAAGCATCTGCTCGGTGTCTTCGAGCGCATGGCGCGCGCCAACGGCGGCAGAGTCCTCACTGAGAATTGGGGAGGGATGCTGCTGGCTCATCCCGGCGGCGGCTGTCGCATGGGGACCGACCCTGCCGAGAGCGTGTGCGACAGCTATGGACGCACCCACGACCACGGGAATCTCTTCGTGGTGGGGGCACCCACCATGCCCACCAGCGGCTGCACCAACGGCACGCTGACGTTCGTCGCACTGACCCTGCGATCGGCGCCGAAGATCGCCGAGGTTTTGAGTTAGGGACTGCCATGCAAAAAACGTGGGTCTTTCTCGTGACATCGATTCTCCTGGAACCCGGGAGCACGCTCGCAGCCGACGACGACTCGCAGCTAGTCGTGCTTTATCAAGACGTCGTCGCGCACCGAGAGCCCAAGTTGGTCGATGGATTACCGGATCATCGCCCCTCCACACTCTTGGCTAACCGTCGTGCTTTCGAGGAGCTTCGGCAACGATTCGACGCTATCGATCCGGACGCCTGGCCGGGGACTCAGAAAATCGATTACCTCCTGGTGCGTTCCCTTCTCGATGGATGGGATTTCGATGATCGTGTCGTTCGCAATCGGTCCCGCAATCCCGGCCACTATCTCAACGGAATGCAGGGGATTCCGTATGTTGAGCTTCCCGCAAGTGAAGCGAAGCTCAGCGACCTCCGCATCCAGTTGCGGGCGCTTCCCGGTGTCTTGGAGCAGGGGAAGAAAAATCTCAAAGAGCGGTCGCCGGCGTTGTCGCGCATCACGGTTCGCAATCTCGAGCTCGAGGTAGGGGTTTTTCATGGCGGGCCGCAACGAGAAGTTCCTCCCGCCGGGATCATCGGCTGGTTTCGGGATCTCGAGCAACGCCTCGCTCAACATCATCCCCAGCTATCGGCCGATGCGGAAGCGGCTCGGACCGCTTTGGAGGGCTACCGCGATTGGTTGCAGCGCGCACCGGGCCGGGCGAACGACTTTCCCGGAGTCGGGCGGGAGGAGTTCGACTGGTATTTGAAAAACGCCCGCCTCATGCCTTTTACCGCCGAGCAAATACTCGCCGTCGCAACTCAAGAGCTCCGGCGTATGCAAGCGATGCTCGCTTGGGAGCGCCACCGCAATCGGGGCTTACCCGAGCTCGAGCCCGTGGGGTCGGCGGAGGAGTACTCCCATCGAAAAGAAGAGGCGGAGCGTCATATCCGGGCGTTTATCGCCGAGCACGGAATTCTCTCTGTTCCCGAGGACATCGGAGACTTCACGAAAGCCCGCGAGAGTAGGCACCCATGGGTCGAGCGCCCCAGCGGTAAAAGGAACCTCTGGGAGGAGATCCAATACCGCGACCCGCGACCCGATCTGCTTCACACGGTCATACCGGGTCATGCCTTCGATGATCGGGTCCGGAAGGGTCCAACCCCGATTCGCGAGAACTTTCGCGATCGGGCCGGAAGAGAAGGCTGGAGTTTTTACGTCGAAGAGATGTTGATGCGGACCGGGCTCCTCGATCATCTGCCCCGCACCCGCGAGCTCATCCTTAATTTCCTGATCGCGCGGTCAGCGCGCTGCATCGTCAACGTGAAGCTCCAGCTCAACGAGTTTACGGTCGAGGACGCAGTCGGTTTCATTGCGGAGAACGTTCCCTTTAACTCGGAAGAAGGCTACCGCATCGACGCGGAGCTCTACGACATGCTGCGCCGAACCACCTACGCCATCGACTGGTACGTGGGCAAGGTCCAGATCGACCGGCTGGTTGCCGACCGCTCCCGTCAGCTGGGAGCGGTCTTCGATCTTGGCGAGTTCCACGACGTGTTTCTCGCCGCGGGCACGATTCCGGTGGCGCTCACGCGCTGGGAGCTGACTGGGCTTGACGACGAGGTCCGAACCCTTTGGGACGCCGAACCGGGAAGATGCCAGGACTGCGACTAATACAGGTACCATACGACTCGGGATTTCGAGAAAGCCGAATGGGCCGGGGACCATTCCATTTCGTCGAGAATGGCGCGCTAGATCTCGTGGGCCAGCTAGTAAATGACGTTGAGACCGTGGTCGTTGAGTACCATGCGGAGTTTCCAATCGAGGTCGAAACGACGTTTGGGCTTCCCAGAGAAATCTCAAGGGAGGTGCGCACCACGCTCGAGAAGCGTCAGTTTCCTTTGATCCTCGCGGGTAACTGCAACAGTACGGTGGGCAATCGGTGGCGTCGGGAAACCTGAACTTGCGCTGCTGTGGTTTGATGCTCATGGTGACTTCCACACGCCCGAGACAACGACTAGCGGCTTTATAGATGGAATGCCGGTGGCGATGGTGACGGGTGCGTGTTGGCGAGCGCTGACCAGCTCGATACCTGGTTTTCGTCCTATGCCTGAGCGGCGCGTGGCTCTGGTGGGGTCGCGTCGCGTGACTTCGATGAGGCGGAGTGGGCTCGGCTGGAAAAGTCCGAGATTCAGTTGTTGAAGTGCGACACGTCGCGGAAAAATTCAAGATTGTGGGCGCTTCAGTGACGGCGTATGACCCGGATTGCGATAGGGATGATAAGGGCCTGAATGTTGGTATGGCTCTAATTCGGTTGCTGGCCGGAATTGCGAAGCGGCAGGGGACCTGAGCCAGCTTGGCTACTAAGGGTGGAGCGCTCGTATCCTGTGAAGAACGGATTCCCATCGACTGGTTCGTGGCTCTATGACCCACCTTCGCCATCTCCGCTACTACGTGGTCGGCCTTTTCGCCGGCGGGACGGCCATCGGCGCGCTGATCTCTTCGCCTCTCGCGGCTGTCCTCACCTCAGCTTTGGCCGGCGAGTGTGTATTCACGACGTTGACGGGATGGCTCGTCGATCACTTCTCCTACTCGCCGGTGTTCTACTTGGCGGGGGCGATCCCGCTCCTGGGATTTACCCTCTTGCATTATATGGGTCTACGCGGATTCGTGTGGGTTGAAGACGGCATTTCTGGGTAATGGCGGAAGGAATGCCGCCACGATCTTCAGCTTGAGATATTCCTCGTCGCGATAGCCGTAGGCGCGTCGTTGCAGCACACGGATTTTGTTGTTGACCCCTTCAACTAGGAGGCGCAGACGTTCCATCTCGGCCACCGCCTTGTCCGGCATATCCCGGCACAGCTTGCCCACATGCGTCGCAAAACGCTAGGTGTAGCGCGAGTTGTTCGCCAGCCAGTCCAGGTGTTCTACATGCAAACCGCCGCACCCAGGACAGTTGACGCGCCAACGCTCGTATTCCAGAGAGATCCGCCAGCCTGCCAACGACAGGTCGCGGACCCGGCACACTTGCTTGTCATAGCGCCCCCGGCACCGTTGCCCACAGTAAGAGCAAACAGCTGTTTTTTTCGCCTCTTGAGCTGGATGACGCGGGCGTATCGGTCATCGAATACACCCTTCAATCCGGCACCAGCCACGAAACCTGGCAGCGCAAACAGCGAGCGGATCGACTGGGAATTTTTCACTCGGTTAGCCTATCCGAAAAATGGACCACTTTTCAGCACCTGATGAAGTCTGGATACCTTTTCCACACAATGAGTTACACTGTTTTCCGTCAGGACTTACCCACACGAATCCGCGTAGACCCCATTATATTATGGGCGTCATCGAGCCCATCAAGATTGTTGCGCTCGGTGACGCGGAGTCCCAACCATGAGATTAGGTTTTTGGCCGACCGTATACGGGAATTGGGTTTCCTCTTCCGACCCCAAGGAAAGCTTCGCCAGCTTCGATCACGTAAAAGAACAGACGCTTCTCGCAGAGAGCATCGGGTTCGAGACCTTGCTCTTGGCGGAACACTTCATCAACCCTCACGGCGCCGATTGGGATCAGGTCGACTGCTGGACGACGGCCGCTGCACTCGCAGCGGTCACAAAGAAGATCGAAATCATGGCCGCGGTGAAAGCGGGCTTCCGCGTCCCCGGCGTGATCGCGAAGATGGCGAGCAACATCGATCACATCAGCAACGGCCGTTTCGCGATCAACTTGGTTTCGGCATGGTGGCTTCCGGAGTATGAAAAGCTCGGGGCGGAAATCCTCGGGCACGATGAACGCTATGCGCGCTCGGAAGACTACATCCAAATCATCAAAGGAGTATGGACCCAAGACGATTTCACGTTCTCTGGAAAATTCTACTCCGTGAAGGAGGCGACCATCGCCCCCAAGCCGGTTCAAAAACCTCATCCACCGGTGTACATAGGGGGTACTTCGGAGCCCGGGCAACGTTTAGGGGCCCGTTTCGCGGACATCTTCTTGATGAACGGTCGGCCCGCCGAGGATGTGGGAGAGATTATCGAGCCCGTCAAGGCCTTTGCCGCGGAGAGCGGTCGACCGAAGCCTCCTCGGTTCGGGATCATGGCATTCGTGGTGTGTCGCGATACGGAAGAAGAGGTCGAACGAGAAATCGAACGGCTCGCGTCGATGCGGACCATCGATGTGATCAAAGGCGGGGACTCCGCGATCGCGCGAGAAGCGACGACGCTCGACAAGGCCGAGCTGGGGCGCCGATTGGGCACCAACAACGGCGTTCTGTCGGGGCTCGTGGGCACACCCCAACACATTGCGGAGCGTATCCAGGCGTTTGAAGAAGCCGGGCTCGATACGCTTCTTCTGCAGTTCCACCATCCCATCGAAGAGATGAAACGATTTGCCGACCAGGTGATGCCACTCTTGAACCGGTAAGTAGCCATAAGGGAGGTTCGCAGTGTCGAACAACGACCAGTCTTCGTGGAGTACAGATAGGCATTTCTATCCCGAGGAGCGGTCCGTGGGACAGCTAGATAGGCGCATCTCACCGCCGAGGATCGATCTAAACCCCGCGAGGTCAGCGACAGGATCCCGATCTGCCACGCGGGAGAGGGATGAGCCCAACAGCCACGGAATCCGCGATCAGACCTTCGGGTCGGAGATGAGCTTGCTGGTAATTGGCTAGCTTACTCAGTGCATTGTCGTCAACAATCTGCATGTCACGCGTCAGCTGAACACTCGACCTACCGTCCCACTTCTTCAACGTATTAACGATGGCCTCACCTTGTCCCGTCTCGAAGGTGCCAGCAACCACTCCAGACTGTATATTCCAGACTCTCCGGCTCAAAGCTCCTGCCGCTAGTAACCTGTCGTCAGGCGAGAATGCGAGGTAGCAGACAGCGTTGGTGTCGCTGGCTGCCACAGTCTGTAGCACCTCTTGTGTCTGGATGTTCGTCCTCCTTACGCTGGTGGAGATTCCGGAAACGCGATAGTGCTCCTACGCTACGGGCACCGCCTGCGATGAACGCTAGGGTAGAGACTTCGAATCTGTGGGTCGCGCGTTCGAATCGGGGCACGATGTCTGCCAGGGTCAAGTCTTAATTTTCCTGTCAAATCTCCGTACGGTTCCCCGCGCTCGGTTAAGCTGCTGATTTCTCCGACGTGCCTTGCGGGAGAAGCTCGTTGCGAAGCTCCTCGACTTTCCTAGCGGCGAAGACATCCATCCTCACGCCGCGCCATTTGTTTGCGACGGCCAAGAGCACAGCGAACGAGAGTTTCGTCGCGGCCTCCTCGGTGAAGAAGTGAGGAATGACCTTTGTGCGACGTTTGTGCTCTCCGAACGTGCGCTCAAGTAGATTCGACGTGCGAAGCCTTTTGTGATGCGCCGCAGGAAGGCGTAGCGCCTGAAGACACGCTTCGAGGGTCTCTTCCATGCACTTCATCGCGCTCGGGAATCGTTGACGGTACCGAGTGATCACCTCCCGACCCTTCTTCAGCCCTTGCTCGTAGCTGTTCGCATGGAACGACTCAAGGATGGCCGCCTTGAGTTCGTCGCGCACTTCCTTCGGAGCCTTGCCCAGGATGTTCTCGAGGCGGTGCTTCTGGCAACGTTGCTTGAGGCTTCGAGGGAAGACCTCTGCGATCGCTTTGAGCACTCCAGGATTCCCGTCCGTCACGATGAGCAACGGCTCCCTCATTCCTCGGGCCACCATCTCCTGCAAGAACCCCTTCCAGTTCTCGTAGGATTCTCGGTTGCCGACACCGATATGAAGAAGAACTCGCGTCCCATCAGCGCGATAGCCGGTCGCAACGAGGATGGGCTCTTTCCTCTCCGCTCCTTGGTGGTAGCGCAGGTACGTGCCGTCGAGCTCGAGATACAACAGCTTCTCGTTCGAGAGATCCCGTTTTCGAAACGCCTCGAAATCCTCCGACAGACACCGTGTGACCCGGCTCACCACCGACTTCGAGACACCCGTGCCGCTCAGCACGTCCGCGAACGTCGCCTCAATGTCACGCGTCGACATCCCGTGGACGTACATCCGCGCGATCAGTTCATCGAGTTTCTCGGTCCGGCTCACGTAGGCGTCGAGAATCTTTGACTGAAACACCTTCTCTGTTTCTCGTACCTGCGGCACTTGCACCGTTACCGCTCCCTCGCCCGTGAGGACCCGATGCGACTCATACCCGTTGCGTCGTCCCTTCTCCTTCGTCGTTGCCGGAGCGTTCTCATAGTAGTTTCGACCCAACGCCTCCGTCACCTCGCGCTCCAACGCATATTGAAGCATCATCTGAGCTCCCGACCGGACGATCTCCGAGAGATTCATCTCCCCAAATACCAGTTGTTCCTCGAACTGCTTGAGCAATCGCTGACTCGGTAGTACCTTTCCCATGATGTATGGTTCTCCTTTTCTGTCCCCATGGCGGGGACGGGTTTGAGCTTGGGGAACCATACATCGTTTTTCTTTGACAGGAATCTTAAGACATCACCTCTGCCAGATCATCTACTGTTTACGAAAGTACTGGAAGCGCACGATCTGATCGTTAAAGTGGACGTAGCCGACTACGTTCCGCCTGGTCGCCAGGAGGAAGTCGGGTTGGGTGATCCACACCCTCGGGGCTTCTTGGATAATCCTCTGCTGTACTTCGGCGAGAAGCTCCCGACGGCTTATCGGCTCCAGCTCCGCCACCGCTCGGTCAATCATCTCATCCACCGCGGTGTTTGAGCACTCACCGGTGTTCAAGAAAGCCCCATTGACATAACCTAACGTAAGTGGATAAGCAGGATCGTCCACAAACCACAGATTCTGATCCAAGAACAGCCGCAGAGAGCGGGAGGCGCGTTGCTCGGCGTAGACGGCGGGAGTGAGTTTGACGATGGTCACTTCGACCCCAATCTCTTTGAGCGCCGATTGGACTAGGATCGCAATGGCCTCGTGGTCGGGCACACCGCTATCGAGCGCCAGCTCCGCCGCGAACCCCTCAGGATAGCCCGACGATGCCAACGAGGCCTTGGCTTTCTGGGGATCGCGTTTCCCAAACGGGTAGTCGCCGGGCTGGTGTCCGGGAAAACCAACCGGGACCGGTCCGGCGGTCGCTTGCGCCCGACCCAAATAGACGTCCCTCATGATCGCCTCGTACGGCACCGCGTACGACAACGCGTGGCGAACCTGAACGTCATCGAAGGGCGGCATCTTGCAGTTCATGACCAAACTGACAGTTTGCGTGCTCGGTAGCGAAAGGACTTTGACTCCGGGTACGCGCGCCACCGCGTCGTTCTCTTCCGCGGAGAGACGTTCTACCACATCCAAATGGCCCGACACGAGCAACATCATGCGATTGGCGGCGGAGGGAACGATCTTCATGACTACTTTGTCGATCGACGGTGCGCCCCTCCAATAGTTCTTGTTGGCCCGCAGAACGATCTCGACGCCTCGGGTCCAGCTCTCCACGAAGTAAGCACCCGCACCCGCGGTGTTCTGGCGCAGCCAAGTCTCGGCCCATTTGTCTTCGGGCTCGCTTTGGGACCGCACGAGCTCGGGATCTAAGGGTCCGGCGTTCGGCAAAACGAGAATGCGGGGTAGCAATGAGTTGGGGCGATCGGTCGTGATCCGCACGGTGTCATTGGTGATGACCTCGACCGCTTCCGGGTCGGGGACGCGTCCAAAGCTTCGAAAGAGAAAGGCGCCGCCCGACCCTTTGACCCCGAAATTTCGATCAAAAATTTGCTTGACCGCCTCGGCGTCAACGGTTTGACCGCTCGGAAACCGAACTCCCGGTCGCACTTTGAGATTCCAGGTAACCCCGTCGTCGGCGACGGTCATCGACTCCAGGGCGGCACCTTCCAGGCGGTCGGGAATCCAATGTCGCAGACCTTTTTCATTCAACTCCCATGAATGCGTCATGAGCGTCTCGTACGTGTTCATGATGACACCCACCGACCGCGGCGTCGAAGCAAAGGGACTGTCGAAGGTCGCCGCATCGTCCGGCACGCCGACGATAAGCGTGGCCGGGTCGCCGGCATCGGTCAGCTCGGCATGTCCACAGGCCCACCCAGTGAGAAGGAAGAGGCCGCAAGATATCCGCCCTAAGCCATTCATAAACCGAAGCTTAACCTAAGAGGTGGTGGGTCGCGAACGTTGACAGCGCGGAGACGTTCGGTTACTCTCCAGACATGAACGGTAACTTCCGTGTCGGTCTCGACATCGATCGGACGTTCACCGACTTATTCCGGTGGAGGGGGACTCAACTTTCTAAGAGGGAGGCAAATGGCACGTAAACTCTTTAGCGTGGCGGTCAACGATCTGCCGTGGGAGCCCTGGGATCTCTATTTCAAGGGTGCGCCGCCCAATCCCGAGAGCGGCGAGTACGGTGGCTGGTGCAAAGTCCTGCGGCGCCCCGAAGGCGGGGACCCTGCCTGGACGTTCTTGCTGAGGCTCGTCCCCCCGGCCGGAAAGAGAGTCCGTTTCGCCGCCATCTCCGGTAGTAACGAAGAGGGATATCTTTTGGCTGGCAGCGCAGCCGACGCTAAAGGTCGTCGTACCCTAGAGGCGGGAGGCTACTTCTTTACACCCGCCGGTTCTCCACACGCCGGCTTCCTGGACGAAGAGCATCTGGTCCTCGTGCACTACGACGGCGACCCGGATATCGTTCGGGAGTTCGAAATTGTGGACTGAGAGGCTGCGGCTTTCGCCTACTTTGGCTCCGAACTGCGCGGTATATCACGCCGGAGACACCAGCAAGCTTCTGGTTTCAATCGTATGGCAGCTCTGCCGAGCGTTTTCGTGACATTGTCGCCGAGGTAGGAGCTGACGGACTCCTGTCCAATCACCCGCGCACCGATGGATCAGTAACGAAACTACCCGCAATGTCAGAGCGAAGGCCCGGTGAGCCCCATCCCTCTGTCATAGGTACTGATAGCGTGCAATTACAATGCGGGTAGGAGGTATCCTGTGCGTCGCCAATTCGTTCTCGACAAAAGGACCGAGGAGCTACTCGAGGAGCTCGCCGCCGACCGTGCCGAAAATCGGAGCCATGTCGTCCGCGAAGCGATACAACTCTACGCCGAGATGGAGGCGCGACTGGACCAGATCGAGGCCGACGCAAAATTCCAGCGAAGAATGGAAGCCGCAGACGAGGACATCCGGACTGGCCAGGTCACTTCTCACGAGAAAGTAAAGACGCGATTCGACTTCAAGAAGGGGCCACGCTGAGCAGCGCTGTCTGCGCTGCAGTGATGAATTGATCGATGTCCTTAGCTATTTGTAGCGGACCCCACCCTTGATGATGGCATAGACACGCTTCATCGCTTTCATGTCGTCGAGCGGATTTCCCGCCACCACGATTACATCGGCGAGCTTGCCTTCCTCGATAGTTCCTAGCTGGTCGAGCACCCCGAGGGCCTCGGCGCCGTTCCGGGTCGAGGCTTCGATGGCCTGCATCGGGGTCATGCCCATCTCCACCATGTACCTCATCTCGTGGGCGTTGGGATCTTCTTGCTGGTAATTCAAGAAAGTCGGGGTATCCGTGCCCATCCAAAACTTCACGCCGCCTTTGATGAAGCGACGCATGTTCTCTCGGGAGATCCGCATCGCCTCCTGAATCTCGTTGAAAGACTGTCCGCGACCTCCGCCATAGATGGCGAGGCCCGGTTGGTCAGGTGTCCGCAAGTTGGCGAGCATCTTGTCGCGGTACTGCATGAGGAGGCGGTGCTCCTTAGGCTCCACCGTCATGGAATAGACGGTCTCGTTGAAACGATGAGGGTCGGCCGCTCGCTCGGCGGGAGCCACCATGACCGTCAAGAGTGTCGCCGCCACGACGCCCTTGTTCTTGAATCCTTCGATGATGTCCAGGTCGATGAGCTCGTTGCCGTAGAAGGGGTGCTGCACGGTGTCGATATCGAAGGCCAGCATGCGCCTCAGACCGTCGTTGTTGCCCCCGGTGTGCACGTCGACATGTTTCCCGAGCTTGTGTGCCTTGTCGATGATGAAACGGATCTCTTCATCGGTGAAATCGTTTTTCCCGTCGAATCGCTCGTCGCCCAACACAAGCTTCCAGTAGTGAAAGTCGGGACCGACGAACGCATCCGTGTCCCGCTCAAGGTCGGCGATGACGTTGAAGGCGAAGTCGTTGCGCATCCAGTCGACCGCCTCCTTCGGGATCGCCTCATCTTCTACGAATTTCTCCCATGCAACTTCGCTTTTGAAGAGCGCTCCTCCCAGGAACAATCGAGGTCCAGGAATCTTTCCCTCGTCGATCGCCTTCTTGACCGGAAGTAAACGTGCCAGGGGCCCGCTGGTGTGTCTTTGGCTCGTCACGCCCTGCATGAGGTAGACGAAGGAACGCTGAGGCATCTTTGCGAAGGTGTACTCCCAGCGTGCCTTGAGGGCCGCAAGCGTCAGGCTCACCGTCTCCGCGGGATACGCGAAGAAGCGGTGGTTGGGATACATCGGGTTGAGCTGAATGTGCTGATTGGAATTGATGAGCCCCGGCATGATGGTCATGCCCGCGGCGTCGATGACCTGCGCTCCCTCCGGGATTGCGACTTCATCCATGGGCCCGACCCGCGTAATCCTCTCGCCTTCGATGATGACCGCGTGGTCGAGGCGAGGTGGCGCACCGGTAGCATCGATGAGAAGCCCACCGACGATGGCAATGGGTCGATCGGGTCGGTACGGAGGGCTCTGCGGCCCCAGATCTTGACCGGGGTCCTGGGGCTCACCCGTCCCAGGAATCAATAGAACAAGTAAAGCGAAGAGCGAGAGTCTCATCGGCGTCCTCCAATCGAGAGTTCGCCCGACTACATAGCATGGGGCTTACAGGGATGCAATCTGGCGCCGAACGGTGTATACCGTGCACTCGAGTCTGTCCATGACCCACATTAAGCATCTCCGCTACTACATGGTCGGCCTACTCTTTTTTGCCAGCGTCATCTCTTACGTGGACCGGCAGACGCTGTCCGTCAATGCCCCCTATATCCGCCAGGATCTCGGGCTCTCGAACACCGAGTACGGCTATTTGGTCAACGCGTTTCTAGTCGCCTACACGATTGGCCCCATCATCACCGGACGCTTGGTCGACCGGATGGGGTCGGGCCTGGGGCTGAGCCTCTTCATCGGGTGGTGGTCGATCGCCGGTATGATGCACGCGGCCACCCGGGGGCTCAGTAGCCTCGCGGTCTTCCGGTTCCTCCTCGGGCTCGGCGAGTCGGGGACCGTGCCCGCCGCCATGCGCACGATTTCGGAATGGTTTCCCGCCCAGGAGCGCTCGTTCGCGGTCGGCCTTTTCGCCGGCGGGACGGCCATCGGTGCCTTGATCTCGCCCCCCCTCGTGGCAGTCCTCACGCTCACTTTCGGGTGGAGGGTCTGCTTTCTCTTCACCGGGGCGCTCGGTTTCCTCTGGCTCATCGCCTGGCGGCTCCTTTACTTTCGCCCCGAAGACCATCCACGACTTGGACCCAAGGAAAAAGAGCTCATCTATGACGGGCGGCTGGAGACGGCGGGCGAGGAGAAGACCTCGATTCTCGATTTGCTGAGATACCGCAAACCCTGGGGAATCATCGTGGCCCGGTTCACGGTCAACCCCGTCTGGTGGTTTTACCTCTTTTGGCTCCCCAGCTATCTGAGCGACGAGCGAGGGTTTAGTCTCAAGGCCATCGGGCTCTTTGCGTGGATTCCCTTCCTGGCCGCCGACGTCGGCTGCTTCCTCGGCGGCTGGCTATCGAGTCGGCTGTTGCGAAGCACCGGAAACCTCTCCTACTCGCGTAAGATCGTGCTCTTCTTTGCCGCGATCGGAATGCTCTTTGGTATGCCCGCGGCCTCGGTGGAAGAGGTCTGGGTGTGCATGGCTCTCATCAGCGTCGTCACGTTTTCGTTCGGGGTGTGGACGACCACCGAAGTCACGCTGTGTGCTGACATTCTGCCTCCGGGCGCGGTCGGACGCATGACGGGACTCTCCGGGACGGGATCCGCCTTGGGTGGGATCCTATTCACGACGTTGACGGGATGGCTCGTCGATCACTTCTCCTACTCGCCGGTGTTCTACTTGGCGGGGGCGATCCCGCTCCTGGGATTTACCCTCTTGCATTATATTATGGGCGTCATCGAGCCCATCAAGATTGTTGTGCTCGGTGACGCGGAGTCCCAACCATGAGATTAGGTTTTTGGCCGACCGTATACGGGAATTGGGTTTCCTCTTCCGACCCCAAGGAAAGCTTCGCCAGCTTCGATCACGTAAAAGAACAGACGCTTCTCGCAGAGAGCATCGGGTTCGAGACCTTGCTCTTGGCGGAACACTTCATCAACCCTCACGGCGCCGATTGGGATCAGGTCGACTGCTGGACGACGGCCGCTGCACTCGCAGCGGTCACAAAGAAGATCGAAATCATGGCCGCGGTGAAAGCGGGCTTCCGCGCCCCCGGCGTGATCGCGAAGATGGCGAGCAACATCGATCACATCAGCAACGGCCGTTTCGCGATCAACTTGGTTTCGGCATGGTGGCTTCCGGAGTATGAAAAGCTCGGGGCGGAAATCCTCGGGCACGATGAACGCTATGCGCGCTCGGAAGACTACATCCAAATCATCAAAGGAGTATGGACCCAAGACGATTTCACGTTCTCTGGAAAATTCTACTCCGTGAAGGAGGCGACCATCGCCCCCAAGCCGGTTCAAAAACCTCATCCACCGGTGTACATAGGGGGTACTTCGGAGCCCGGGCAACGTTTAGGGGCCCGTTTCGCGGACATCTTCTTGATGAACGGTCGGCCCGCCGAGGATGTGGGAGAGATTATCGAGCCCGTCAAGGCCTTTGCCGCGGAGAGCGGTCGACCGAAGCCTCCTCGGTTCGGGATCATGGCATTCGTGGTGTGTCGCGATACGGAAGAAGAGGTCGAACGAGAAATCGAACGGCTCGCGTCGATGCGGACCATCGATGTGATCAAAGGCGGGGACTCCGCGATCGCGCGAGAAGCGACGACGCTCGACAAGGCCGAGCTGGGGCGCCGATTGGGCACCAACAACGGCGTTCTGTCGGGGCTCGTGGGCACACCCCAACACATTGCGGAGCGTATCCAGGCGTTTGAAGAAGCCGGGCTCGATACGCTTCTTCTGCAGTTCCACCATCCCATCGAAGAGATGAAACGATTTGCCGACCAGGTGATGCCACTCTTGAACCGGTAAGTAGCCATAAGGGAGGTTCGCAGTGTCGAACAACGACCAGTCTTCGTGGAGTCGCCGCCAGTTTCTTGGCGGCCTTTCAGCGCTCCTCGCGGCGTCGGGCGCTTTGTTACCGCGGCGATGGGCGGCGGCCCATCAGGGAAACGTCACCGAGGAGGAGGCCAAGGAGATCTATAGGAAAGGCATTTCCATCGACTGCTTGGCGAGTCCGAACACGGTCAACATTTTCTGGCCGCCACCCGGTCCGCTGACGCAGATCCAGCTCGACAACGTGAAGGCGTCCGGCCTCACCGCGGTTAACTTGACGGTCGGAGGCAGCAAGCGAACCTTCGAAAAAACCGTTCGCAAGATCGCCTTCTGGACCGGCCAGTTGGACGAGCACGCGTCGCACCTCACGCTGATCAGACACCATCGAGACTTCGATCGAGCGAAACGAGAGGGCCGTCTCGGGCTGGTCTTCGGTTTCCAGGACACCACGTCGCTGGGCGAGGACCTCACTCGACTTGCCCCCCGGTGCGGTGGGACGGATGACAGGCCTCTCCGGGACGGGGTCCGCGCTGGGTGGGATCCTATTCACGATGCTGACCAGATAGCTCGTCGATCACTTCTCCTACGCACCTGTATTCTACCTGGCGGGAGCGATTCCGCTCCTGGGATTCGCCCTCTTGCATTACATTATGGGCGTCATCGAACCGATTGACCTTACGAGAACAGAGCCCCAAACATGAGACTAGGATTCTGGCCCACGGTGTACGGGAATTGGGTTGCCTCCTCGGACCCACAAGAGAACTACGCGAGCTTCAAACACGTGAAAGAGCAGACGCTTCTGGCGGAGGGCAATGGGTTCGAGACCTTGCTCCTGGCGGAGCATTTCATCAATCCTCAAAGTGCCGATTGGAATCAGGTCGACTGCTGGACGACCGCGGCCGCGCTTGCCGCGGTCACGGAAAAAATCGAGATCATCGCCGCGGTGAAGGCGGGTTTCCGTGCGCCCGGCGTGATTGCCAAGATGGCCAGCAACATCGATCACATCAGCAACGGCCGTTTCGCGATCAACTTGGTTTCGGCGTGGTGGCTCCCCGAATACGAAAAATTGGGAGCGGAAATCCTCGGGCACGATGAACGCTATGCCCGCTCGGAAGACTATATCCAAATCATCAAAGGAGTCTGGACCGAGGACGACTTCACGTTCTCAGGAAAATTCTACTCGGTGAAGGAAGCGACCATCGCACCGAAACCGGTCCAGAAACCGCACCCTCCGGTGTACATAGGGGGTACCTCCGAGCCCGGGGAGCGTTTAGGGGCGCGTTTCGCGGACATCTTCTTGATGAACGGTCGTCCCGCCGAGCAAGTGGGAGAGATCATCGAGTCCGTCAAGGCCTTCGCTGCAGAGAGCAGTCGACCGAAGCCTCCTCGGTTTGGGACCATCGCCTTCGTGGTGTGTCGCGACACGGAGGAGCAGGTCGAACGAGAAGTCGAACGGTTGGCGGCGATGCGGTCCATCGGCGTTATCAAAGGTGGGGACTCGACGATGAAATGGGAGGAACACCGCCTCGATAAAGCCGAGCTCGGCCGTCGACTGGGCTCTAACAACGGCTCACTTTGTGGGCTAGCCGGCACACCCCAGCACATTGCGGAGCGGATTCAGGCGTTCGAAGATGCGGGGCTCGATACGCTTTTGTTGCAGTTCCACCATCCCATCGAAGAGATGAAACGATTTGCCGACCAGGTGATGCCACTCTTGAACCGGTAAGTAACCATAAGGGAGGTTCGCAAAGTGTCGAACAACGACCAGTCTTCGTGGAGTCGCCGCCAGTTTCTTGGCGGCCTTTCAGCGCTCCTCGCGGCGTCGGGCGCTTTGTTACCGCGGCGATGGGCGGCGGCCCATCAGGGAAACGTCACCGAGGAGGAGGCCAAGGAGATCTATAGGAAAGGCATTTCCATCGACTGCTTGGCGAGTCCGAACACGGTCAACATTCTCTGGCCGCCACCCGGTCCGCTGACGCAGATCCAGCTCGACAACGTGAAGGCGTCCGGCCTCACCGCGGTTAACTTGACGGTCGGAGGCAGCAAGCGAACCTTCGAAGAGACGGTGCGAAAGATCGCGTTCTGGATGGGGCAATTGGACGAGCATGCCTCCCACCTGACGCTGATTCGGCATCATCGGGACCTGGCTCGTGCGAAACGGGAGGACCGCCTCGGGCTGGTCTTCGGTTTCCAAGACCCGAGCTTGGTCGGGGACGACCTCACGCTCTTCGAAACGTTCCATCAGCTCGGGGTGCGGGTGATTCAGATGACCTACAACACCCGGAATCAATTCGGGGACGGTTGTCTCGAGCCCGGGAACGCTGGCTTGAGCGTTCTCGGTCGAGAGGCCATCGGCGCGTTGGAGGAGCTCGGCATCGCAGTCGATCTCAGCCATTGCGGAACCCGCACCACCGCCGAGGGGATCGAGGCGTCATCGAAGCCACCCCTCATTACGCACAGCGGATGTCGGGAGGTGACGCCGCACCCCCGCAGCAAGGAAGATCGCGAGCTCCGTGCCATGGCGGATCGGGGAGGTGTCGTTGGCATCTACATGGTGCCGTTCCTGGGCGGAGGTCCTGGTGCACCTTCGGAAGACCTGATGATGCGGCACATCGAGCACGCACTGAACGTCTGCGGCACCGGTCACGTCGGCATCGGGAGCGATCTAGGTATCACGCCCGTTGAAGAAACGCCGGAGTACATGAAAGCCCGGGAAGAGGTTCTCGCCCACCGCCGCGGTCTCGGCATCTCGTCTAAGGGGGAGGAACGCCCCGTTTACATCTCTACGCTGAACCACCCCCGTAGGCTCGAGGGCATTGCGGTGACCTTGGCGAAACGTGGCCATCCGGCGTCCACGATCGAAGGAGTTATCGGTGAAAATTTTCATCGCGTTTTCGGAGAAATCTGGACGAGCTAAGAGGTCCGTAGGAGGGTTCTCATGTTTCGACGCAACTTCTTGAAGTCCCTGAACTATTTGACTCTCGGTGGAGCCTTCGGCGTTCTGGCGGGACGGAGTGCCTCAGCGGAGGCGCGGGTAGAGCCCACCCCGCAGGACTTTTCGGTGGGCTCCATCGATCTATCGGAAATGGAAATCATCGACGTCCACGTCCATCAACCCGCGGAAATGACCCTTTCGGAATCTCATGCGAAATGGAACGGCTCTTTCGTCGACGCTTTGACGCCAGCCTACGACTATCCCGGGAAGGAAGAGCTCCGCGACCGACTCTCGGTCACGTTCAAGGAGCATCTCTATCGGATTCCGCGCCAAGTCGGCATGGAGGCTTACATGGCGAGAACCTACGGGGTCGAAGCTTCGCCAGAAGGCGTCGATTCTATTCAAGCCAAGCACATCGGCGGCGATTACACAGCCTACATCCGGTCGATCCTGGATCGCGAGAAGATCTCTGCGATCCTCTTGCAGTCGGCAGACCGGGAACCGGTACGCCCCAAGAGTCTCGTCCCCGACGACCGGTTCGCTTGGAGCTACTACACCAACCACATGATCCAGCCCGATTGGGCCGAAGAGAAGGGCGCGCAGCAAATTGGCGACGTCACCGAGGCCATGGACAGTGTTTTGGAGGCCGCGAAATCCAACGGATGTGCCGGGCTCAAGGTCTCCGCCGCCTACTACCGCCCATTGGGGATCGAAAAGGTCACGGAAGGGCAAGCGAACCGGGACCTGAAGGCCCTGCTCGCGAGCGACGCTCCTTACGGCGGACATCACCGTATCCCTCTATACGACGATCCCGAGCTTCAGAAGGCGTTGCAGTCCTACCAGGATTTTCTGTTGAGGCACATGTATGTGAAGGCGGGAGAGCTGGGTCTCCGGATCATCATCCATTCTGCTGTCGCCTTACATCCTGCCCTGCAGTTCGAGAACAACAGCCCGCTCGCGCTCTGGCACGTCTTCCAGGACGACGACATCAAGCGGGTGGAGACGCAATTCGTCATCATCCATGCCGCCTACCCCTACCATCATCATCTCGCCTCGCTACTGAGTGAGTTTCCGAACGTCTACGCCGACGTCTCCTTCTACTCCAACTTCCCGGGAACGCTGGAGGAGATTCTCCGGGCGTTCCTTGGACTAGCACCCTCGGAGAAGATCATGCACGGAGCCGACTCCGGGATCGTGCCGGAGACAATGGGTTACTGCGCGGACAACATGCGCCGGGTCCTCGCGAAAGTCCTCAACGATTATCGCACGCACTACGGCTGGACGGAGAAGGATTGCGAGAAGATGGCGCGGAACGTTCTAAGTGACAACGCGAAACGGGTTTATGGGATCGAGGCCTAGGAGGAAACATGTTTAGACGCAATTTTCTCAAGACGCTCAGCCTCGGCGGAGCACTCGGATTCCTGAGCGGCAGCAGAGCCCGGGCACAGTCGAGCTCCGGGAATTACACGGTAGGTTCCGTCAACTTATCCGATATGGAGATCATCGACGTCCACGTCCACCAACATGACCGGATGACGCTCACCGAGTACCAGGATCGCTGGAACGGTTCTTTCGTCGATGCCCTAACGCCGGTTTACGACTATCCAGGAAAAGACGACCTACGGGCGAGGTTGGCGATAACGTTCAAGAAACAGATCGAGCTCATGCCGCGCCAGACAGGGATTCAAAACTACGTCGCCCGCGTTTACGGAGTGGAGCCCACGATCGAGGGCGTGAACTCGGTTCAGACGAGGCACAAAGGAGGGGACTACACCGCCTACATCCGCGCCATCATGGACCGAGAGAAGATCACCGGGATTTTGTTGCAGAGTCGCGGAAAAGAACCGGTGCGGCCCAAGGCCCTCGTCCCCAACGACCGGTTCAGGTGGAGCTACTCGATCGGCGATCTGATCCAGCCGGACTGGGCGAAGGCGAAGGGCGCCCAGCAGATCGGAGATGTCACCGAGTCGATCGATGGGGTTTTGGAGACATGCAAGTCCAACGGTTGCGCCGGGCTCAAGATCCCCGTCGCTTACTACCGTCCTCTCTCTGTTGAGAAAGTAGAGAAGGCCCAAGCGGATCGGGATCTCAAGGCTCTTTTCACGAACGAACCGACGGCTTACGTGCCCGGGAGAACCGTACCTCTCTATGACGATCCGGAGCTAGCCCGAGCCTTGCGGTCGTACCAGGACTTTCTACTCAAGCACATTTACGTCAAGGCGGGGGAGCTTGGTCTGGTGATCATCATCCACTCTGCGGTGGCTCTTCATCCCGCGCTCCGGTTCGACTGGAACAGTCCTCTCGGGCTCTACCACGTGTTCCAAGACGACGACATCAAACGAGTGGAAACGAAGTTCGTGATCATCCACTCGGGTTATCCGTACCATCACCACGTCGCGTCGTTGCTGAGTGAATTCCCCAACGTGTACACCGACGTGTCCTTCTACTGTAATTTCCCGGGCGTCCTCGAGGAGCTCCTCCGTACGTTCCTCGGCCTCGCACCCTCCGAGAAACTGATGCACGGAAGCGACTCGGACACCGTGCCTGAAATCATGGGCTACTGTGCCGACACGATGCGCCGCGTCATGGCCAAGGTGCTGAACGACTATCGCTCCCACTACGGCTGGACGGAGAGAGACTGCGAGAAGATGGCGCGGAACGTCTTCGCGGAGAACGCGAAGAGGGTGTACGGGATCGAGACCTAGGCGCTCTGTTTTCTTCTCGACATCTCCGCGATGTGAGCGATGGCGAGCGCCACGTTTCGTTTCTCCGCCGCTGGCTACGAAGGATCACCGTGGCCGTGTGGCGAGCGCTTCCGCCGGAAAGAATGTAGCGGGACTTCGCGGAAATCTCGTCCGGACGAGATTTTTTGTTACCTTTCGACACGCTTTTTTGCGGATGGTAATCGCGTGGTTCAAACGGAGCCCCGAAGCGCACCCGGGGCTGGATTCAATCTATGACTA
This sequence comes from Candidatus Marinacidobacterales bacterium, assembly GCA_965222425.1. Taxonomy (GTDB): domain Bacteria; phylum Acidobacteriota; class Vicinamibacteria; order Marinacidobacterales; family DATDRI01; genus CBDCNP01. The sequence continues at coordinate 963,245 of CBDCTW010000022.1, read as the reverse complement.
ACGGAAAACGAATCACAGTCCAATCGCCGTACGTCTCGCCGCGCTCCTGGAAGACCAACCAAACGGTTTTACCGTCCCTTGCCTTGGAACGATAGCCGCGGAGCGTCGCCTTCCACTCGCGAGTATCCTCCTCGTACATCGGGCGCCCGGATTTGCTGAACCGGCGCTCTTCCTCGGTGCCGATGACCTGGTCCTTCGGCCGGAGGAAGGTCGTGCCCATGAAAGGGACCACTACCTCGGAGTTGCCTTCGTCCACGCTCCGCCTATTTAGGACCGCCAAGAGTTTGTCGCCCTGCTTCAAGAAAAGGAGGTAGTGTTCCGCCTCTTGCCGCACCTCCACATCGATGGGGCCCTTGGAGATCTTGATGCCGTCGGGCGTCGAAAGCTCGACGCGTAAGTCGACAAGACCGACATAGGCAGGCGATGCCGCGAGCCATGCGGTGGACACGATCAAGAGAAAAACGCTCTTCATTAGGCCTTGATCAACTTCTGGTAGAGGTTGTTCTCGACCTTCTCGACTCCGGTGAGTTTCTCCTTGAGGCCGTGGACCAGGAACGTCAGTTTCTCGTGGTCCAGACCGAGCAGGGAAAGCATCGTGGCGTGAATATCGCGGACGTGAACCTTGTCTTCGACCGCGAGAAACCCCAGCTCGTCGGTGGCCCCGATCGCCTTGCCACCTTGGACACCGCCCCCGGCCATCCAAATGGTAAAGCCGTACGGGTTATGGTCTCTTCCTCGGGTTCCCTGCATCACCGGTGTCCGCCCGAACTCTCCCGCGCAAACAACCAGCGTACTTTCTAGCAACCCTCGTTCCTTGAGGTCGGCGAGCAGTCCGGCCACCGGCCGGTCGATCTTGTCGGAGCTTTCCTGGTGGTTTTTCGGGCACTGCTCATGGCCGTCCCAGTCGTTGCTGAAGAGCTGCACAAACCGAACCCCCCGTTCCACCATCCGACGGGAAAGCAAACACATGTGTCCGAACCTGGACGTGACTTCCTGGTCGAGCCCGTACCTCTCGCGGACCGCGGTCGGCTCTCGCGACACGTCCACCAGCTCCGGCGCTCCGGTCTGCATGCGGAAGGCCAACTCGTAGCTGGCGATGCGCGCCTCGAGGCGCGTGTCATCCTCCCGGCCCTCGAGGTGTCTTCGGTTCCAGGTCTGCACTTGATCCAGGATCGTCCGTTGTCGCGTCATCCCGATCGCGGCAGGCGGAGAAAGGTTCTCGAAAGGAGCGCCCTCGGTTTCGACGCGAGTGCCCTGGTAAATGGCGGGCAGGAACCCCGAACCATACATGTCGGCGGGAAGTGGAACTCTTAGGCCGGAATCCGTCATCACCACGTAGGCGGGGAGGTTGTCCGTCTCGACACCTAGCCCGTAGAGTACCCAGGCCCCGGCACTCGGGTGGCCGAGCCGGATCGATCCGGTGTTGAGCCAAGTGGTGGCGGGTCCATGAAGGAATGCGTCATGGTAGCAGGAGCGGATGACCGCCAGGTCGTCGGCGTGTGCGGTGAGGGCGGGGAATAGATCCGAGATGGGGAGACCCGACTCGCCGTGCTGGCGGAAAGAGAAAGAGGGGGCCATCAATTTCGCTTCGGATATCTTGATGAACTGGGCGTTCAGATTGTCGGACCGAAAGCTGTCCGGAAGCGGATGGCCATCGAAGCGCTCCAACGCAGGCTTGGGGTCGAAGCTATCCACCTGGCTCAGGCCGCCGCGCAAGAAGATGAAAATCACCGACTTCGCCTTGGCGGGGAAGTGTGGCGGTCGAGGACCGAGCGGGTTGATGCTCGAAACCGCGTCCTGCCCGGCCCAAGCGGAGCCGAACCCATCGCGATCTAGCAAATGGCCGAGCGCCAGCGCCCCGAATCCAAATGCCGATTGGGTCAAGAATTCGCGGCGGTTTTTCACTTTGACCTCGCGGCCACAGGCGAATCGGTTCATCGAAAACCTCTCAGTCAATGTAAACGAACTCGTTCAGGTTGAAAACAGCCAGGCAAAGCTCGGTCAACGCTTGAAGCCCCAGTTCGTCTCCGTTGGTTCCTGCGGCGCCTCCTGCGAGCTCGTCGAGAAGGGCTAGTGCTTCCTCGGCCTCCTCGGCGGTCGGACCGCGTCCCAGTGCGAGTTTCCAAGCTCGCGCCACCCGAGCGCCCGAATCGTCACCCTTTTCTTCAACCAGACGAGTCGCGAATTGCTCGGCCTGATGGTAGGCGGTTCGGTTGTTCATCAACCATAGGGCCTGGGGCGCCACCGTCGTGACGTCTCTTCGGGGGCAGCTCAGAGCGTTTTCCGGGTGATCGAACTTCGCGAACAGGGGGAATTGGAAGCCCCTCCGGTTGAGGATGTAGATACCCCGACGCGGCGGCCCGGAAGCATCCGCGGCCAACCAGAATCCGTTATCGGTTAGGCTAGAGAGTTCCTCCTCGCTCAAAGACGGCATGACCGGTCGTCCGCCCATCTTCAAGTCGAGTGTGCCGGCCACGGAATGGACGGTGTCCCAAAGAACTTCACCCTCGATCCGTCGGCGATTCATACGCCACAGAAAGCGGTTGCCCGGATCGGTTTCCACCGCCTCGGCACTGGTGAAACGGCTGGCCATCTTGTACGTGTTGGAGGTCATGATGAGCCAGTGCATCGCTTTCATGCTCCATCCACGCCGGGAAAACTCGGTGGCCAGCCAGTCCAAGAGCTGTGGATGTGTGGGCGCTTCTCCGGTCCGACCCAGGTCGTTGGGTGTCGGGAGGAGACCCTGCCCGAAGTGGAATTGCCAGATGCGGTTGACCATCACCCGAGCAGTCAGCGGGTGATCGGGGCGGCTCAGCCAATAGGCTAGCTTCTGCCTGCTGCGGGGTACGTGCGGCACAGAGTCCGATTGCGTTTCGAAGGAAATGGCGCCATCGTCCAGCGCGACGGGAATGCCGGGGTCGACTCGCTCCATGGGGTTCGTGAGCTGCCCCCGCTCCAGGACATGGATGTCGGGTACCAGCTCAGGCTGGCGATGCTCGAGAACGCGCGCCGTCGGATTGTCGAAGAGGGCTTCATAGAACACCTCGTTCGCCGGTTCCTTCTCCGGCAAATTGACGAGTGCGTTCAGGAGTAGATTCTTCAGCGCGTCTCTTTCTTCGAGCTCCTCGGCGGACATGTACTGCTCGAGGTCCATGTCGTCGATGGCTTTTTTGAGAGGAGCGGCCCGTTTCGCCTGCTCGGCGGTGGGCTTGACGACTTCATAGGCCTCAACAACCTCAGCCGCGAACCCTTTCTTCTTGGCTGCGGTGGCGCGATCCTTGATCTGGGAGACGAACGATTTGTAGCCTTTTCGCTTGGCGTCGAGATCGATGAGCTTCGGATGCCAATAGTTTCTCCAGAAACTGGCCATCCTCGAAGACAATGGGATATCGACGGTGTGGCTACCGGCAAAGATCGCCTGCATCCGGTAGTAATCCTTCTGCGAGATGGGGTCGAACTTGTGGTCATGGCAGCGTGCGCACGCGAGGGTTGCGCCCATGAACGCCGCCCCGGTGACGTTCACCCAATCGGTAAGGTTTTCGGAAGTCAACGTCTTGTCGTTCATCTTCGACTCGCCCACGATGGGGCCGAAGGTGTAGAGACCGGTACCGACCCGTGCCTCCAAGTGCCTTAGCTTGCGCGGGGGGATCGAGTACCCACCTTGGGTGTCGAGATCGTCAGGCCAGATCTCGTCCGCAGCTATCTGCTCTTGCACGAACCGATCGTACGGTTTGTCCTCGTTGAAGGACTTGATCACGTAATCCCGGTACCGCCAGGCGTAAGGGAAATACTCGTCGCTCTCGAATCCGGTGCTGTCCGCGTAGCGCACGACGTCCAGCCAGTGCCTGCCCCAACGCTCGCCGTAGTGAGGTGAAGCCAGGAGTTTGGTGATGAGCTTCCGGTACGCGTCTTCGGCCGAATCGTCGACGAACGACTCTACCTCCGCCGGGGTAGGAGGAAGCCCGATCAGATCGAAATAGGCGCGCCGGATGAGGGTCCCGCGGTCGGCGGCGGGAGCGTGTGGAAGCCCTTGCTCTTCGAGTTTGGCTAGGACGAAGGTATCGATCGAATTCGCGATCCACGCCGTCTCCTCGACTCGTGGGTCGTCGGGATGTGTGGGCGGTTTGAAGGACCACCAGGACGGTGCTTGGTACTCGGCGGCCTCGAGGTCGTTCCAAGGAGCGCCGGCACGGATCCAAGCTTCAAGTACCGCGAGGTCTTCTTCCGCCAAGCGATCGCCGCCGAAGGGCATCTCCAGATCGGTCCCGTCATCGTGAGCGGCTGCAAGGTAAAGGACGCTCGCCTCCGGCCGACCCGGGACGACGGCCGGTCCACGAGGCCCGCCCCTGAGGAGATTCTCCCGCCGTCTCATGTCGAGGCCGGAATTGTTCTCGTCCCCGTGGCAATGAAGGCAACTACGCTCGAGGACGACGCGGGCCGATTCTTGGATGGAAGTTTGAGCTCTTGCTGATTCGAAAGGCGACTGCCTCAGGAGGAGCCAAGGGACGAGCGGTAGCAAAACGGCTGGCAATAGGAGACTTCGCATCTTTCGCTCCACGACTCTCATCATCGTAACGCCCTGGAAGTCAGTGAGGCAACCATCACCTCTCGTCCAACCACGTTCCCCAAAAGAGTGTCCAACCCACGAACACGCTAAGGAGCACCAGCAGCAGGAGCCGCGCGAGGTTCCGGCGTCCCGGGCGTTCGCCGCGCGCGATCGAAAGAACCCGATCCCAGGGGAGCCAAAACGCATAGGTCAGAAAGAAGATCTGAAATAAGGCGCGCATGGTCACCGCGAACCCCACCAACATGAAAAACAGGGACGGGAGGATTACCAAGCAGGCGCGCCGACTGAAGAACGCCAGAGGGGAGACGAGCTCCAGGGTCAAGGCTGACATGGCTAGCACTTGGCCAAGGAGCACTTTTCCAGCGACCCAGTGAGAGAGCGGCCCCAAGTCGATGACCTGCACGGTGAGGGCGAGGTTGTCCGAGAAGATCCACTCGAGCCCGCTGAGACGCAGCTTCGCGATACCACCCGCGAAGAACGCCGAGATGAAGAGCAACTGCATCAAGCGCACCGGCCAGGAGTATCCCCCTCGCTTCACCTCCGCAGTGAGGCGATTGGTGCGCCCTCGCCACCGCCGGACCAGGCTGTCGATTGCGAACGCATCCCCAGACCGCGACATCGCGAAGATCCCGAACATGATGATGAAGTGTCCTACCGCAGGCGTGACGAACCCGAACGATTGGCGGAATCCGAACAGATAGAGCGACGTGAAGAACGTGACGGCGAAAGCGGTTCGTGTAAAGAGGCCGATACACCCGAGGGTGAGCGACACGAAGAAGATGCGCTGAATGGGCTCTACCACCGACGCCGATGGCAGACCGAGACCGAGCACATGAAAAAGAGGGACTGGCATCCAGAACGCATCGGAAACGCGGGTCCAGACGGTGAAATCCCACGACCAGTGAGACCAGAGAAAAAGCCCGGAAACGAGCAATCGACAGAGGCCGAGATTCTCGGGCCCCCAGGGCCGGAACCAGAGCTCGGTCCAGACCTTCATCGCGACTCACGGCGCCCCCATGACCTCGAAAATGAGGACGCGGTGTCGAAGTGATGGCCCCCGTTCGGTCGCGTTACTCATGGAGAGGGTATCGGGATTCGAGAAGTCTCGTTTCATGAGGTAGAGCCTCACCCCGACTAGCGGAGGCTCATCGGGCCGGCGTTGCCGGGTTCAAGTCGAGCAGCGCTCTGCGAAGGACCGCCTTCTTCTGTTCCGCTCTCGCCCTGAGGTCGGCCACGCCCGCCTCGGTCGGTGAGCCCGGAAAGATGGACCCGGGTTGCCAATTTCCGAGCATCTTGTTGAATGCCATCATCATCGCGGTCGTGGCCTGGGGTGCCAAGTGCCGGGCTTTCAAGACGTGCTCGCGCTGGGGCTCTTCGCCGTCGACCCCGACGGGGATCAGGGCAAGGTGCGCGGCGACGTCCCCTCGTGTCCAATAGACCGGCCATGACCTGACCCTGTGAGCAAACATCGGGTAGTTGTTGAAGGGCCAGGGCTTGGTGTCGAGTCCGATGGCGGTGATCAAGCCGCAGAGAACAACAAGGATCGCCGCGTTCGCGCGCCACATGGTTCAGAACCGGAAGAGCTTCGTGAGCTTGACCACGATGGTCCGATTGAGAAGCCCCGGGAATCTCGGAGTCGGAACGTCTCTCCCGTCGGTATAAACCACGAAAAGATCGCTTCCCGGTTGGTACTCCCATCGGAAGCGAATGTTGGCACCGACGGTGTCGTTGGTGGAGTTGTATTGGAGCAAGGCGCTGAGGAAGATCCGCGGAGAGAACGTGTAGTTGACCCGTGCAGTCAATAGTTTGGTCGTAAAGTTTCCTTCCACCAGATCGACCCGGTTGTACTGGATACTCGGCTCCAGAGACAGACGCTCGGCGAGCTCCACTCGGCCTCGGTAGCCCGCTCCAATACGCTCACCGTTGTAGAAGGTTCCGGCGAAGAATAAGATGTTGCCCGACAATTTGCGCTGGAAGCCCAGCCCGTAGCGATAAAAGATCTCCTGGAAACGATAGGTGCCGACGGGGAGCACGATGCCGTCCGAGATCTCGAAGGGCTCCGGCAAGAACTCCAGGTTTCTTCGGTAGAAGATCTCGGACTTGTCGCCATTCTCGAACTCGACGAGAAACCCAGCTTGGCCGATACGCGTCTCGAGTGTCCCCTCAGTGTCGGCGATGTAGTCGAAAGTTCCTTCGAAGTTCAACCTCCTAACCGCGCCCCACCATTTTGGCCGAGGGCTAAAACGGACCGTTGCGTAGGCGCGGTCAAAGTCGTCCCGGCTCACGAAACCGATCTCCGGGTTGAAATCGGGGCCGACGCGCATGTACTCGAGCTCGAGCCCGTAGCGGTCGCCGGCGTAGTTCAACCGGACGCGGTAACTTTCGTCGATGCCATCGAGCCCGGGCGTTTCGCTCTTGGCGTAGTAGGCAAAAACGCGCGTATCCGAGCTCAGAGCTAGATCGGTATCGATGCCGTAAACCAGGTTCTCTCCGGCTCCGTCCAGGAGCGGCGCGCGGCGGGTGAAAATGACACCCACGTTGCTTCGCTGGAAGAGGTCACGTTTCAGCCGAATGACAGAGAAGTCGGTCTCCATGGCGTTTGCAAAGGGGAATTCTTCGGTCCGGATGTGAAGAAGTCCGAGGGAATAGGCGCCCACCCTACCGGTCAACCGTCCACCGGCTACGATCGGAACGGAGAGATCGTCTTGCAAGCCGATGCGACGGCTGAAGAAGATCACCGGAACTTTGGGTGGAGGGAGAGTGCGTCGTCCTCCCTCTATTCCGAAGCTGAAGATACCTTGCCCCTCGAGGAAGAAATCGCGCTTCTCCGGAAAGAAAAGGTCGAAGCGAGTGAGGTTGACCTGCTCCTCGTCGACCTCCACTTCGGCAAAATCGGTGTTGTAAGTCAAATCGAAGACGAGGCTTCGAGTGATGCCATACTTGAAGTCGAATCCGATCTCCCCATCGAGCTCGTTGGACACGTTGGGGATGGCTTCGAGGTCGGTAGTGACGTCTCCTCTCGCGTAAGGTGTGAGCTCGATGCTCTGCGATCCATGAGGCGCCTCCAACCCGACCAGCGTTGCAGCGGAAGACATCTTGAGCACTCCTCGGCCCGCCCAGGACTGCGGGATGGGCGTGATATGGCTGAACTCATTCTTCGATCGGACGATGCGGCGCGCGTTAATCCCCCAGACTTGCGGCCCACCGCCCTGGTATCGGAGGGACTTGAATGGGATCGCCATCTCGAGCATCCAGCCCTTGTCGAACCGAGCCGTGCGCACGTCCCAGACCCCATCCCAGTCGAGGTTGAACAGGTTCTCATCGATGAGCTGTGCATCCATTAAGCCGCCGAGGGGGTTGGTGTGGAAGACAAAGGCGTTACGGCGATCGTAGAAGGTATCAAAAACCACGGCGAAGTTGTCGTTCTGGAACAAACCGAGATTGTCTCGTCGCATCTCGTTCGCCATGATGAGCTCGGGACGGCTATCCCAGCAACGGGCGGCGATGAAGACCTGCTTGTCATCGAAGAGCACCCATAGATCGGTATCCTCGGTGGCGCGCGCACCCTCGTTGGGTTCCTGTTGGATGAAACCGTTTACGGGTGAGACGTTCTCGTAAACAGGTTCATCCAAGATGCCGTCCAACGTCAAAGGTTGATCGAGACGAATCGCACGCATGGTGACGCGTCCTTCGGCATCGCGCGCGATCACTTCGGGTGCCACGGGCGGAGGAGGACCATCGATCTCGATTTCTGCGGCCGACACAGAACGCATTGCTATTAATAATGAGAGGGCCAAGCTGTGTACTGTATGCTGAATTCCCAATGTAGACTTTCAGGCTAGCTCTAAGTTGTTTCGTATCAATGTCTTACTACTATGGAAGCGGCTAGCCGTCTTGCGGAGTTTCTAAGGAATTATTTTTGCTAGGTCACGGTCGTTCGTAGAGGGCGTAGTTTCTCGGTCGCTTCTCGATCGATCTCGAGCGTTTCTCGATCCAGGACGACACCGTATTCCTTCTTCGCGGCTGCGAAGCTAATGTATCCGGCGCGTACATCTCGCTGAACTTTCTCCGGATCGCGTTCCAAGGGATCACCCCAACCGCCGCCCCCGCCAGTTTGTACGCTTATCAGATCGCCGTCTCGCACCAACTCTCCCATTATTTTTTGGTGCACGACTTCGCGGTCGGTACCGGGATTGACGACGGTGCGGCAATGGGCCGCCGCCTTGCCGTCCCACAAGCCCCAGGGTGGATCGACTTTCCGATCCATGATGCACATCATGCGAGCTTCGTGGCCGAGCATGCGGTACTCGCGAAGAATTCCTAGGCCACCGCGATTCTTTCCCGGCCCGCCGGAATCCTGCCTCAGTTCGTGTCGTTCCATGCGAAGGGGGAATCGATTCTCGATCACTTCAGCCGGAATGTTTCGAGTGTCGCCGTCCAGGCTAAAAATGAGCGCGCTCTCCCCGTCTCCGTGAGGTCCCGCACCCCATCCTCCGTTCTCGGGCTCCTGGTGGATGTACAACTGCCCGGTGCGAGGGTCGGTCCCAAAAAACATACACCCGGCGAGGTTTCCGTAGTGAGCCGCGATGACGGTGTCGGGCAGCGCCTTGCTCAGTGCCTTCATCACCGTGTCACCCAAGAGAATCAGGTGTGTACCGTACATGAACGTCGGGGCGGGATAGGCCGCGTTGAACATGTTCTTTTCGGGTACGATCAACTCGAGCGGGGCGAAGTCTCCCTCGGTCACCGGCGCATGGGGAGCGGTCAGGCTCTTGAGGGCCACTCGACAGCCGGAGAGCGTTGCCGGAAGGCCGCAGTTGACCGGTCCCACGTTTTGGGCGTGGCTTCCCGTCAAGTCGATGGTGAGCGTGTCGCCATCCACGATGGCCTTGACCTTGACCTCCAAGGGACCGTTACCGAGGCAGTCGTCATCGAGACGAGACTCGGCCTCGTAGACCCCATCCTTCATGGCCCGGATGGCGGTTCGCGCCCTTTGCTCGCCTTGTCTAAGGAGCTCATCGAGGGCGGCCCGCACGGTGGCTCGGCCGTGTCGCCGGAAGATCTCCTGGATGCGTTTCTCGCCGGTGCGGGAGGCCGCCACTTGAGCCTGGAGGTCGCCCAGCATGGCCCGTGTGTAGCGCACATTATACTGAATGATGCGCCAGATACTTTCGTTGAGCTCGCCCTCTTCGTAGAGTTGCACCGAGCGGAACCACAAACCCTCCTGCACGATGTCGGTGGAGTCGATGCTGCCGCCTGGATCCTTGGCTCCGATGTCGAGCCAATGGGCCCGGGCAGAAGTGAACGCGATGATCTCGCCATCGTCGTCGAATACGGGGTTGACGGTGGTCACGTCGTTGACGTGAACGCCCGTCTCGTAAGGGTCGTTGATGAGATAAAGATCGCCGGGTCGGAAGTTCTCGATCCCGATGTCATCCACTACGACGCGGATAGCGGCCGCCAAATTGCCCAGGAAGCCGGGAAGCCCGTCGGCCTGGGCGATCATGTTGCACCGGTGGTCGAAGATCCCACAGCTGAAATCGAGCACTTCGTAGATGATCGGATTGTGAGCGGTGCGCATCAAGTTGGTCTTCATCTCTTCCGCCGCCGCGATGGAAGCGTGGCGGATTACTTCGAGCGTAATCGGGTCTATTCTGCTCATACTTATTCCTCTGGCTCACTCCTCGGGCTTACGCCTCCGGGAAATCTATGACCATGTTACCATGTGAGCTGACAGAGCAACGAAAGCCGGGCGGCACCACCGTTGTCGCACCCGGATCGCCCACGATGGCAGGTCCTTTGATTTTGTTTCCGGCCAAGAGCTCTCGTCGATCCCACACCGCCGCCTCGGTGAAACCGTGGGCGGCGTCGAAACAAATCTCGATCGACCCCGCTTGTGCTGCGGAAGGAGGTTTTTCCCCGCCCGCCGCAATCTTCGGCAGCTCGATCTTGGGCCGGCGGCCGATGGCGGCGACGCGCAGATTGACGAGCTCGATGGGCTCGTCCGGTTTGGAATGGCTGTAAGTTACTTCATGGAGCTCGTGAAAGTCGGAGCGCGCTTTGTCAATCACTCCGTCGTCGATAGGTTCGTTCGGGATCGAGACGTTGACCGTGTACTCCTGGCCGACGTAGCGAATGTCGACCGACCTCAATAGCAGGAAGTCGTCTTTAGAGACGCCTTCTTTCTCGAGAATCGTCCGTCCGTCCGCTTCGAGCGCGTCGAACTGATCTTGGATGAAGGAGCGATGGAGGGCATCGGATCCAGCAGGCGTCGTACGAACGAGGTCATGCCGGATATCGCTGCCCAGAATCCCGAGCGCCGAGAACTGGCCCGGTGCGATGGGGACGACCACCTTGCCGATCCCGAGCTCACGGGCCACGAAGCAAGCGTGCATCGGCCCCGCGCCCCCGAAGGCGAACAAGACGAAGTCCTTCGGATCTAGTCCCCGTTGGACTGTCACGGTACGCACCGCCATGGCCATTTTGACGTTCACGATGTCCAGCATGCCGGTCGCCGCGTGCCAGAGGTCCAGTGACAAAGGCTCGCCGATCTTCTCGCGGATCGCGCGGCGGGCCACGTCCACGTCGAGCTTCATGTTCTCGGGGAGAAATGGCTCCGGCGCCACGCGGCCGAGGACGAGGTTGGCGTCGGTCACCGTCGGCTCGGTCCCCCCACGCCCATAACACACCGGGCCCGGCTCGGCACCGGCGCTCTCCGGGCCTACGTTCAACGCACCGACGGAATCGATCCACGCGAGCGAGCCGCCGCCGGCGCCGATGGAATGGATGGCCACCATGGGGACCATCACCGGATGGGACTCGATCTTCGAGTCGGCGGTCACGCGCGGTCGTCCGTCTTTGATGAGGCAGACGTCGTTGCTGGTGCCCCCCATGTCGAAAGAGATGATGTCTTTGAAGCCGTCCAATCCACCGACATAGGCCGATGCGGCGACGCCGCCCGCCGGGCCGGACATCAATGTCATCACCGGCTTTGCCACTGCGGTGCTGGCGGAGACGACGCCACCCGAAGACTGGTTGATGAAAAGAGGGCTTCGGTAGCCGCCGGCGGCCAACGTCTTCGAGAGATTGTCCATATAGCGAGCGGTGCGCGGCATGATGTAGGCGTTGATGCACGTGGTGCTGGTTCTCTCGTACTCTCGCCATTCTCGAGCCAGGCTGTGCGATGTCGAGACGCGTGCTTCCGGATAGACTTCGGCGACGATCTCCGCCGCCCGCTCTTCGTGGGAAGAGTTGGCGTAGGAGTTCACGAAACAGAGGGCGATGGAGGTGATCCCGGCTTTCCGAAAGTGCTCTGCCGCCTTACGAACGTCTTCTTCATGCAACGCGGTGATGATCTTTCCGTCGGCACCGATCCGCTCCTTGACCTCCAGCCGGTGCTCGCGCGGAACGAGAGGAACGGGTTTGCGGAAGAATAGATTGTAGGGTTGAGTTCGGGCGCCGCGTCCTATCTCATAAGCGTCCCGGAATCCTGAAGTCGTGATGAGTCCGGTTTCCGCTCCCTTCCGTTCGATGAACGTGTTGAGGCCGATGGTGGTTCCATGTGACAGGTCGGCGATGTCCGGGAACGGAACGTCGGCATCTCGGAGTCCGCGTTCCACACCTTGGCGTAGATCCTCCGGTGTGGTGTAGGTCTTCTCGAGTTTGAGGGTGCCGGCGGTCTTGTCGAACAGGACGAAGTCGGTGAAGGTCCCACCGATGTCGACACCGACCCGGTAGCGCTCGCTCATGTCCGGAGAGTAACCTAACGTCTCCCGGCAGTCAATGTTGGCCACCACTCCCCGTTTTGATATAAGCTTAAGTTTATGAGTGGCTTAGCGCGGGCAACTTGTTTCTTCCTTCTCCTCGGTCTTGCGGCCTGTGCCGCCTGTGCCCCCCGTGAAAGACCCGAGATGTCCGCCGCCGCCGATCCGACGACGCTCATCGTCGGCGTACCGGACGATGCAGCGACCTTTGACGTCGTCTTCGCTAACACGCCGCGATCGGTCGGGGTCATCATGAACACCTACGAAACCCTCATGACGAATTCGTGGAAGGAAAACGACCAAGGTTTGCAACATTGGGTCCCCGACAAAGTTGAAGGGGCGGCTTTGGCCTCGATGAGCGTCGCCGCCGACGGGGTCACCTGGACTCTCGAGGTGCGAGAAGGCGTTCGGTTCCCAAGCGGTGATGCGGTGACCGCGGAAGCGGTCAAAGGCGTCTTCGATCGGAATTTCAGCGTCAAGGGATCGGGCGGCGCGTTTCTCTATCGAAGCCTAGGACGCGTCCCGGGCCCGGAAGCGGTCGAGGTCATCGATAGGGACACCGTTCGGATCACGACCGATCGCCCTAATCCATTGCTGCCTCGCCTCCTCATTTTGTCGAACGGCGGACTTTTGGATCCCGCTCTCGTTCGGTCCCACAGCGAGCCCGGCGAGCGATGGGCGGAGAGCTGGTTACGCCAGAACACGGCGGGTGCCGGTGCTTACTTCGTAGAGAGCTGGACACGCGGTGTGGAGATCGTGCTCCGAGCGAACAAAAACTATTGGAGAGGCGCGCCGGCGATAGACAAGGTGGTCATGAAGATCATTCCGTCGGCGGCCGATCGCATGATGTTACTCGTGTCGGGCTATTTGGACGTGGTGGAGCGTCTCTCCGCGGAAGAGAATGACGCCGTGGCACGTGTGCCGGGGGTTAGGGTGCTTTCGCTACCGAGCACGCAAGCCGTCAGTCTGGTCATGCACTGCCAATTGCCGCCGTTCGATGACGTTCGGGTTCGGAGGGCGATGTCCTACGCGGTGCCGTACGAAGGGGTGATGAGAGACGTTTATTTCGGACGGGCTCAGGCCACTGCCGGACCCGTTCCGGTGGGTTTTCCAGGGCACGACCCCGGTGACTACCCGTTTGGGAAACGCGACCCGCAGAAAGCCAAGGCGTTGCTCGCATCGGCCGGCTATCCCGAAGGATTCTCAGTGGACTTGGAGCTCGATAGCGGCGTGCCGGAGCACGAGGCGATAGCGGTGCTTCTCCAATGGGCGTTCAAAGAAGTGGGCGTCGAGGCCACCATCGTCAAGCTCACCCCGGCGGTTTTCGCCGAGCAACGCGCTTCTCGTACGCTGCGTCTCTTCCTGGATCAAAATCTATGGTGGGTGGACGACCCAAGCTATCCGCTGTGGTTTGGGTATGTGAGCGGAGCCTTCCTTAATCACGGCAGTTACTCCAACTCGGCGGTGGACGAGGCGGTCAACCGTGCGGTGGCCGAGCTAGAACCGGGGAGGCGACGGGCACTTCTAGGAGAAGCGCAGCGGATGATCATCGAGGACGCCGCGGAGGTGTGGATCACCCAGCCGGACTTCCTGCTCGCCACCAAGCAGAACGTAGACGGCTACGTCCACTTCAACGATCAGGTCGTGCGCTTTCAATATTTGAGCAGGAAGTAGCGAAAAAAGCCAGGCCACGAATGGCCGGGGCTCACAATTCTGACGGCGATTAGGATAAACAGGAGAATATTGTAACCATGAGTAAACAAAACTCACTCAAAGTCGGGATAGATATAGGCGGTACGTTCACAGATCTGGTGGTATTCGATAGTGAACAACACGGCATGTCGATCGCCAAGACACCGTCTGTACCTGACAACTATTCTGCCGGTGTTATTAATGCACTTAACGAAATTATCGACGACTACAGCCGGATTGAACTCTTTATCAATGGCACTACCGTCCCGCTTAACGCGTTTCTTGAAAGAAAAGGCGCACGAACCGCGCTTGTGACAACCAAAGGCTTTGGTGACGTCTATGTTATCCGTAGAAGCAATCGCGTCCGGATGTACGATCTGCATTATTGTCATCCTGAACCTTTGGTGTCCCGTGCACTTACCTTCGAGGTGGAGGAACGACTGAATGCAAAGGGTGATGTCGTTACTCCGCTTAATGAAGACGACCTGGCGCTCATCGTGCCCCGATTGTATGAGGCCGGGATTGAATCCGTCGCAATCTGCTTTCTCCACAGCTATGTTAATCCCGCTCACGAAAAGGCAGCAGCGGATTATTTTCGCCGTGTAGCGCCGGATATTTTTGTCACGCCGTCCTACGAGGTTTGCAGAGAGTGGCGGGAATATGAACGGACCAGTACCACTGTCATCAATGCCTATGTATCGCCAATACTCACAAAATACCTGGTGCAATTGGTTAGCGCATTGGAAGAAAAGGGATTCGACAAGAAAGTCTTCATGATGCAATCAAATGGCGGGCTTATGGATTCGAACGAGAGTGAATCGAGAGGCCTACTGACCTTGAGGTCTGGTCCGGTAGGCGCAAGTGTAGGATCAAGTGTACTAAGCAAGCAGCTCGGAGAACCAAATTTGATATGCATCGATATGGGAGGGACGAGTTTTGACGTGAGCCTAGTCGTAGGCGGCAAGGAATCAGTTGTTTCAGAGACAAGCTTTGAGGGCTTTCCAATTCTGGCGCCCATGGTAGACATCCATTCCATCGGTGCAGGAGGTGGTAGTATTGCATGGAGCGAGCGTGGAGCACTTCGTGTTGGCCCCCGGAGTGCAGGCGCTCAACCAGGACCTGCCTGCTATTCAACAGGTGGGATCGAACCTACCGTAACTGACGCAAATGTTGTCCTCGGCCGCATCGATCCGGATTCCTTTCTGGGTGGCCGCATGCAACTGGATGCGGAGGCCTCTCGTTCGGTAGTCGGTGAACTTGCAAAAGAGTTTGGCTTGACGGTCGACAAGATGGCGGAGGGGATCCTTGATGTCATCAATTCGAAAATGGCAAATGCCATTCGCACGATGACCATAAGCAAGGGTATCGATCCGAGAGCACTCGCGGTGATAGCGACTGGCGGTGCCGGTCCAATGCATGCAGTGCTGATTGCAGAGGAACTTGAAATTAACAAGGTGATCATTCCCAATGTGGCAGGCGAGTTTTCGGCGTGGGGTATGCTGAATGCAGATGTACGTCACGACCTGTCAAAATCATTCACTACACGTTTGAACAATCTGGACTGGAACGAAGTGCAAGGTGGCTTCTCCGGCATCGAGGCCGAACTGGCGGAATTAATGCAAGGCGAAGGAGTTCCCACTGAGAGAATGCGTTTTCTAAGATATCTGGATATACGCTATATCAGTCAAGAGTACTGTGTAAGCGTACCGATACCTTCAGACGCACCCCTACATGCATCAGAGGCCACACGATTCAAGAAACTGTTCGATGAGCTGTACATGCGAAACTACGGTCATTCCAATCCAGAGGAAGAGGGTGAGTTGGCAAATATCAGAGTTGAAGCACGTGGCCTGAATTCATCAACTGATGGTGACCAGCCGAGGTCGTTGATATCTGTGACTGATGCCGCGGCAGAAAAAACCAGGCCAGTGGTTTTTTCAGGGAAACGGGTGGATACACGATTTCTCGATCGGTCAATACTGAAAGAGGGAGAGATCCTGGAAGGCCCGCTGGTTATCAATGAGTTGTCATGTACTACGATTGTGCCACCTGACTACAGCGTGGAACTGGATTCGGTTGGAAGTATCGTCATACAAAAACAAGGGACAAAACGATGAGGTCGACAATAGATCCCATTACGACGGAAGTTATCCGGAACGCATTTTATGCGACCGGGGATGATATGAGTGCGGTATTAAATCGCAGTGCATATTCGCCAGTCATTTACGAAAGCCACGATTACGGTGTCTCCCTTTATAACGAAAGGGTGCAATTACTGGCACAGGCACCAGGTACACCCTACTTCACCGGAGGGCTGGAGGCGGCAGTACAGGCCGTCGTTGACAAATACGGCCTGGACAACATGAAAGAAGGAGATGTTTTTGTTGTCAACGATACGTATATCGTCGGGGCTCACCTGAATGACGTGGATATCGTCTGCGTGTACGTCTATGAAGGGAAGCCTGTCGGCTTTGGTGCCATAAGAGCACATTGGGGCGACGTTGGTGCGGCGACTCCCGGACATCCGGCGGGAACGACCGAAATCTACCAAGAAGGGATACGCATACCACCAATCAGGATCATGCGCGGAGGCGAGTTCGTTTCAGATGTCGTTGACTTACTACTCCTCAACTCCAGAGTACCCAGGACAATCCTGGGTGATATGAATGCGATGGTCGCGGCTGCCAGGGTGGGTGAGAAAAGGTATCTGCAGTTAATTGAGCGTTTTGGACTGGACGTTATCAGACAAGCCACGCGGGATATATTTGATGTAACCGAGGCCAAGTACCGGGAATTCATATCAAGCATTCCAGACGGTGTATATGAAGAGGAAGGCTATATTGACAACGATGGGGTTACCGATGATCCCGTGCTTGTAAGGGTAAAGGTAACAATAGCCGGTGATGAAATAACGGTTGACACCACTGGCTCAGACAAACAACACGCCGGCAACATCAACACGGGTCTTCCATCAACAAAGGCAATGGCAAAACTGGCGCTTGCCTTTCTTTATCCGAGTCCTGTTCCTGAAGTAAATCATGGGAGTTTCATTCCTGTTCATGTGATCGCTGAACGGGCATCCATTTTCTGGGCGCAAGAACCCGTCGGGGGCATGCGGCCAATACCCGTTATGTTGTTGCTTGATTTGATTTTTAAGGCCCTTGCTCCGGCGATCCCGGACCGTGTCGTGTCGGGGTTGCCGGGAGATTCCTGGAATCTGGAAGTCTATGGCAGAGACCCGGAGACCGGAGAATTCTGGATCGGTGGTGAGTCGATGAACGGTGGTTGGGGTGCCAGTTCGGGTGTGGACGGGGTGAGTGCAATTACACATTCTGTCGCGGGAGATTTTCGTAACAGCCCTGTTGAAACCCAGGAGAGTCGCAGTCCGATACTGATTAATCGCCTCGAGATGGGAATAGATACGGGTGGTGCTGGTAAGTGGCGAGGCGGCTTGAACACTATCAAGGAGTATGAAGCATTAACAGACGTTACCTTTCAGGCCCATTTCGACCGAACGAAGACGCCGCAGTGGGGATTGTTTGGCGGGCATATGGGATCGATACCGCAAGTCACAATTCATCCGCAAGGTGACGAGACACCATATGACGTGCTGAAAACAGCTGGCATTTTACTGAAGAAGGGCTCGCGGGTTGTTGCACGAACCGGGGGCGGAGGCGGATATGGTAACCCCCTCGAACGGGACGCGGATCTTGTACGTAGGGATGTATTTGACGGATACGTCAGCCGAGAAGCTGCTGAGGAACTTTATGCGGTTATCCTCAAGGGAGATGATCTCCAGGTTGACATGGAAGCCACAGCAAAACGCCGACAGACGCTTGCCGGATAGTTGCATGTAAGGACGTAGCGAACGTTGCATTTAGGAGGAAGTTGAATGAAACATATCAGAATAATTGGAGCGTTTGTTCCAACAGAATATCTGTCAGAGAATTTGTTACAACAAACAAGCCAGCGCTATGCCCGCGAAGACCTGACCTTCAGCGTAGATTTCCCCGACACCGGACCGGAGCTGGAAACAACGGAATCACTCACTGCAATCAGCTTGTCAGTGCCAGATCTGATCAAGAATGCGGTTAAAGCTGAAAAGGAAGGTGTCGACGGGATCATGGTCAACTGCATGGCGGATCCTGGTGTGGGGGAAGTGCGCGAAAGTGTATCTATCCCGGTACTCGGACCCGGCCATACATCGATGCATGTTGCGGCCTTGCTGGGACGTCGATTCAGTCTCCTGGTCACGAGTGAGTTTTCTGCGCGGTATTTCCGGGAACAAGTACATAAGGCGGGGCTGAGTTCCCGTCTCGCGTCGTGTCAGGTGGTTGGCATCCCGGTTGTGGAAATAGGTACCGATCCGGCGCGAACTGCGACATTGCTGGCGGAGGCAGCCAGAAATGCGATTGTTGAAGCACACGCCGATACGTTAGTAATTTGCTGTACGGGTTTTGCTTTTCTTGCCGAAGATCTACAAGGGAAGCTGGCAGCTATGAAGCTGTCCGTGCCCGTTATTGACCCGTTTGCCGTTACTATCAATATGCTGGCGGCACTTATAGATGCCGGACTCACACAAAGCAGAATCGCATATCCCGATACGGGCGTTAGCAAATCTATCGTTGCTAACGATACTCCTGGACTAAAGGTGATGGATTGATACAACAGTAGCTCCACACAAAAAAAGCCCCGGCCCGTGAAGGCCGGGGCTTTGTGGTTCGCGCGGATTCGGAGGCCTAGAACCGCACGATAATGCCCATCTGAAGGTTGCGAGGCAGGTAGGGTAGGTTCGAGGATCGGCCCGGCTGACCGAAGGCCCCGCTTCCCAGGTTCGTGCTATAGCTTCGAGGGTCGTAGTTCTCGCGGTTGAATAGGTTGAAGACCTCAAAACTCGGCTCGATGGAGACGGCGCCTTCACTGATGCGAAGTCGCCAGGCGAAGCGTAGGTCCACTCGGAAGACGCTGTCCGACCGGATGGAGTTCCGCGGTATGCGCGTGCCGTCGGGAATTCCGAGTTGCGCGCAGGCCGCGGCGATGCGCGGCTCGAGACCGCAGGTCGGCCTGGGGATCAGCCCGCGCGACTGCGGAGCCGTGCCGTAGAGATCCGCACCGCTCAAGATAGCACGCCTGGCTAGTCCGGAGGCGCTATAGACGATCCCGCTGAAGAGGAACTTTTTGGGCAACTGCCAGACCCAGTTCGCCGTGAAGCGATGAAGCTGGTCGTGCTCGGAAATGCCATACTCGTCGTCGAGGTCGAACGGGTTGCTCGGCTGCCGGTCGAACTGGGATGCGTTGTCTCTGTTCCTGGAGAGCAGGTAAGTCGCACCCGCGGACCAGTTGTCGGTGAACCGCTTGGTGTACGCGACGGAGAGACCGTGGTAGCGGGCGACGGCCTCGTTTCGGAACTCGCGGATAGAGTTGAAGGCCGCGTTCGGTCGACCCATGCCCACAACTTCCCCACCGAGCTCCGGGTAGTTTCCGCTCACCACCGGAAACGGCCGGTTGTTGGCCTGGTCGAAGAAGAGATTGACTTCCCGCGTCAGGAACTGATTGTTGGTCCTCTGATGCGTGTAGTCGATCTCGAGAGCCCCAGAAGGTCCTAACTCCTGCGCGATTCCGATGGTGAAAGTCCACAGATCCGGAATCTGCGTGCCGACAGGGAAGATGGCGATATCGATGGGGACCACTCCGATTGCGGCCTGGAAGTCCTCGAACGCGCGACCCTGCAGCGGATCGGTGTTGAAGTTGGGATTCGTACCGTCGTTGATGACCGATACCTCCAGCTCCTCACGGCGATTCGATTGCTGCACCAAGAGCGCGATGTTCAAGAACGCCTGGGATGTGAATCTCCCCATTCCGCCCCGGATGATGGTCTTTGCATCGCCTTTGAGGTCATAAGCAAAGCCGAATCGGGGCTGGAAGTTATCGGTGTCGTCACTGAACACGGGTTGGAGAATCGCGTCTGGTTGGTCGTTAAACAGCGACCCCTTCTCCAGATCGTAGCGAAGTCCGAGGTTGAGGGTGAGCTTTTCATTGATCGACCAGTCGTCCTGGACGTAGAAGGAGTAGAAATCTTGGTTGGTATCGATGTTCGGGTCACCTAATTTCTGCTGGTAGCGGGCGGCTGGCGCAAACTGGGAAGTGTCCCAATCGGCCTGTACCTCCGAGGTGCAGCAGGTCTGAAGATTCCCAGGATCTTGGTCGTAGGTGAAGGCGCCGTTGGTAAACTGGAGGAAGAAGCCCTGGAGCGCGGCCCTTTCGAGGTAGCCGCCGAACTTCAGGTTGTGGTCTCCACCCTTTGTGAAAAACGTGGAGAAGTCATCTCTCATGGACCAGTAGTCGGGGTTCTCGAAGCCAGAGCCGATAGCGCCTCCGAGCCGGGCGCTCGGAAAAATTTGAGTAGGTCCTGCCGTCGTGAGTGCTCCAGGGACCCGAGCCTCTGGCAGGCTTTCACCGCGCTTGGCGAAAAAGCGGTCGGTGTTCAGATAATTGTACATGAACCGGTTGACCATGGTTCCGCCGATCACCGAGTCCAAGGAGACGTTGAAGCGGTCGAAGTCGAAATCAAAGTCGATCGAGTGGCCCGGCACCGTGCCGCCGCCGACCGTGCCATGCGGCCGCAGTCGCGTGGCCTTGTTCCAGCGAAACGCCACGCGGTGGTTCGGGGTGATTTGAGCGTCTCCGCGGGCGAACCATAGATTCCGTTCGTCACCGCAGCCTACCTGCTGAGCGTCGATGGCGGTGATCCCGCTGTTCGATGAGCACGTACGCGGCGTATTCTGCCACTCGTAGCTGAGGAAGAAGAACGCTTTGCCTGGAATCACGGGGCCCCCGATGACTCCGCCGACCTGATCCTGCTCGAACGCCTCGTCCTTGACCCCACTAAAGAAGTCGGGCGCGTTCCAGCTGCCTTGACGAGCGTAGTAGAAGCCGCTTCCGTGGAAGGCGTCGGTTCCCGACTTGGTGATCGCCTGGGTCACCGAGGTGCCGCTCTGACCGAGCTGGGCGTCGAATTGGTTGGTCTTGACCTCGAACTCGGCAATGGTCTCCTTGGAGATCTTGATGTCGATGCCCGTCGACGTCGAGCGGTTGTTGACGTCCGCCCCGTCGATGAGGACCTTATCCTGGCGACCGATCCCGATGCCAGCCACCGGTGCCGAGTCCTGGCTCCCCTCGGCGCCATCCGACTTGACACCCGGTGCGAGTAGTGCGAAGCCCAACCAGTCTCGGCCGAGGACGGGAAGCTCCTCGACCTGGATGTCTTGGACCGTGTGAGACAGCTCGGACCGAGTCGTCGCGATGACGGGCGTCTCGGCTTGAACAGTAATGGACTCGGAGACGCCGGCCAACTGCATCGTGACGTTGACCGTAGGCCTTTGACCCACGTTGAGCTCCATGACCTCGAGCCGCGCGGAGTCGAAGCCAGCCAACACGAACTCGAACGTCCACCTGCCGACAGGCAACTGCGTGAACGCATATTTCCCATCGGCACCGGACACTGCGGTCCTTACGATGCCGGTGGCGGGGAGTGTCGCGGTAATTGTCACCCCGGGCAGGATAGCCCCGGTTCCGTCGGAAACGGATCCGGTCATTTCGGTCATACCGACCTGAGCCCCAGCGGGAGCCGCCAGGAGTGCTGAGAGTAAAACTAATACGAACGAAGAGGCCCACCAGGATCTCATAATCTTCCTCCTTGAGTAGGGGGCAAGGCTAATCAGAGCCATACCCCCCCCAAATACCTATGACTAAACAGATGTGGTACACAGCGTACACTTATACTAGATGGCCCTTGTAGCTCAAAATGGGCCTGGGAGTCAAGAAAGTCTGGGGCTTGTTGATTCTCAGCCCAGTGCTCCAAGAAGCATTCGCGGGGCGCGCTGTCCGGAGTTGCATGACACCCACATCCCACGCACGTAAAGCAGAGCAATTCCAATGCCAGCAGGACCCGAAAATCCGAATCTGGATAAGTTGCTGTGTTCAAACGGATTCGCATCATCTGGCGGGAGCCTCGGTATGCAATCGGCGGGGTTTTAATCCAACCGTTTGGATAAGGATCCAACCACCCGAATTCTCGCAGTTTTCCAAGCACCGCATTTTCTGCCAGATGAGCCTTGTTTTACGTTGCCCGAGCCGCCAAGTTTTGAGATAGTCCATGGCGGTTTGTCTATGTCGCGAGGAGGAGGAAGATGGAGAAAACGTCTTATTCGATCACCGTTTTGTTGCCTCTCATTTGGTTCGTAGCGAGTTTTGTATTGCTGCCGATGATTCTCAGTGCCCAGCAGACGCCCGTCTTCTTGGGTCCGCAAGAGCCACCGTTCCGTCCCGTCCGGTCCATTGTCGTTCAAGGAGGGATTTTCATCGATGCCACCGGCGCGCCTCCGAAACAAGACTATGCAATCGTGATCGAAGGGGAGCACATCAAGTGGGTGGGTCCCATGAAAGATGTTCAGATTCCGGAAGGCGCCGAGGTCATCGATGCCTCCGGCATGACCATCATGCCAGGTCTCATTAATTCGAATCAGCACATTCAATTGAACCCTATTTATCCGGCCCCCACCGCCGACCTCCCCATGGACGAGATCCGGGCAAGGTGGGAGGAAACGTTCGCGCGGATGCCGTTTCGAGCCTGGGTCTACCTCATGCAGGGCATCACCAGCCAAAGACAGACCAGCGGACCGTGGAAAAGGTTGCTGCCCATCAAACAAGCCATCGACCGTGGTGAGATGGCCGGACCTCGAATCTTCCTCGGCGGAGCTTTGTTCACGAGCCCGGAGCACTTCGCACATTACACCAAGATCGCGAAGACGCCGGCCGATGCCATCGATTGGATGCGCAACGAGTTCGCGTATAACATCGTCGACGACCTCGAAGAAGATACCGATAAGTTCCTCGGCCCTGACTTCAATTATTGGAAGCTTTATATGTCGGGCGAGGTCTATGACGGCAAGAACGACTTCACCGATGAGCAGCTTCGCTTCATCATCGATAAGGCCCACAAGAACGGGAAGTTCATCGACGTCCATTGTGGTGGGCACAACGAGGGGTTGAGACGCATGACGGCGTTCGATATCGATACTCTCGAGCACCCCTTTTATGGAAGCGAGCTCATCGACGAGGACATCATCGACGCCTACGTCAAGAAAGGAGTCATCGTCGACACGCTTCTCGAGGTCATGGTGGCGGGCGCAAACAGGGCCGAGGATCCACATCGCTGGGGCGAGACGCTCTACATCATGTCGATGGAGCCCAAGGAGTACCGCATCCTGATGCGCTACCGGGACAAGCTCGTCTACAACCAGCGGCACCCGGATCAGTCCGGCCTTCCTACCTACGAGCGTCGCGCCCGGCCGTCCGATGAGTCGGGTGACGATGCGTTTGGCCTCCGAGGACCGTCCTACAACGAGATGATGAAGCGGCGAGCAACCTCGCGCGAGAACGCGCGCCGGTTCATCCGCGCCGGAGCGAAGTTCTCGATGGGAACCGACACCCCCGCTTACTTGAACTTTCAGCAAGAAGATCCGAACACCAATGAGATGCAGTACATGGTCGAGCTGGGTATGAGCCCCATGCGGGTCATCGAAGCCTCCACGCGCATCGGAGCGGAAGCTCTTGGACTAACCGATCAGCTGGGTACGCTCGAGGTCGGAAAACTGGCCGACGTCATCGTGGTCGCTGGAAATCCGCTCCTCGACATGAGGGCGATGAAGCGCGTATTCGTCGTGGTAAAGGGGGGTGTGCGCTACAAGTAGAAGCTTTACTTACAGGATGTTGAAGTCGACGATGATCTCGACGAGGAGATCCACCGGTTTGCTCTGAAACAAAGCGGGCTTGAACCTCCACTGTCTCACTGCCTCGATCGCTTTGAGATCCAGGCCGGGGTCGAGGCTTCGGATGATCCGGATCGGTCCTACCGTCCCGTCGGCAAGGACGACCACTTCTAGAAGGACGGTTCCCCGAATCTTCCCGCCGAGCGCTTCGTCGGTGTAGGAGGGCGGCACCCGACGTCGGATTTCTGGAGGCACAACGCCCGAACCAAGTCGATACGCCCCGCCGCCGAAACCACCGCCTTCACCTTCGCCGATCCCCGGGCCGACGCCCTCTCCCATGCCGGTTCCCGATTTGGGCCCCGCGGATGCCACAAGCTGTTCGGGGGAATCGATCTCACCTACCTGCTCCATATCGTCGGGAGACTGTTCAACGATCGGAGCCTTGATCTCCCTTTCCTCTTCGGGCTCTTCTTCGGGCGGCTCCTCTTCTTTCTTTTCGACCAGCTTCTCGAAGACCAGCCGGTCCTCGTCCTCGATGTCGATCGCCTGCTT
This sequence comes from Candidatus Marinacidobacterales bacterium, assembly GCA_965222425.1. GTDB lineage: Bacteria > Acidobacteriota > Vicinamibacteria > Marinacidobacterales > DATDRI01 > CBDCNP01. The sequence goes on along the minus strand of CBDCTW010000022.1, from coordinate 938,901 downwards.
AGCGAGGTCCTCTCCTTCAATCCTGAGAGCAGAGACCGGTTCGGGAGACTCACTGCCCCCCCCTCCGCCGCCACCTCCCGGTCCCTCCTCTACCAAGAATACGAGGTTGGGGAGATTGACCTCGATGGGACGGTTCGGACCCTCCGGCATCCAGCGGAGGACGACGAGCAACAGGATGTAGAAAAGACCGACCCCGAAGTAGACGGCGAAGACCCCGCCCAGAGATCCGAGGGCCCGTTTGCTTTCGCTCTCTACCGCGAAGAGATCCTCCCTAGGGGCGCCGGTGAGCGGACTGCGGGCCGGATCAGAAGCGCGTGGGTCCTTGATCCGCTGACGCAACTCCGAGAACAGAGCCCGGGCGATTTCCGAGAGCCGCGCGAGCCCCTTCGTCTGATCCTCGTCTGGGCGGCGTTCATCCAACCGGTCGCCGGTGAGGGGGCTCAGCGCCGCATCGGAAGAGCGGGGGTTCTTCACCCACTGGACGAAGTCGGAGCCTAGGCCTCGGAGGATCTCTAGGAATCGCGCCCGACCGGTGGTCTGCTCCTCTTCGGAGAACAGACCGCTGACCGGCTCGCCCGTAACAGGGCTGATCATCCCTTGGGAATCGCGGGATTTTTTCATTATTTAGCGCACAAGACGCTGTCTCTTCTATTATCTCCTTGCATCCGCTGCCGAGCAAGCGAACCTCACTGAAGCGGGAGCAGGCTGTTATAATCTTTCCATTGGATACCGGGAAGTTGTTCTAGGGAAATGAGCTCCATCACATCGACGCCCGAAAAGGGGGCCTTGACCCTGACGGTCAAGGACGGGATCGGCTGGCTGACTCTGGACCTGCCAGGGGAGAAAGTCAATAAGCTCTCGAACGCTGTGATGACGTCGCTCTCCGAGACCTTAGGTGAGCTCGCGCGACGTAGTGACCTCGAAGGCATCGTCATTCGCTCTGCCAAGGACGGCATTTTCATCGCCGGTGCGGACGTCCAGGAGATCCGGGCCGTCACCCGCCTAGAAGATGCCGCCCAAGCGTCACGGTTGGGGCAAGAGATCTTCCAAAGGATCCAGGATCTGCCGTTTCCGGCGGTTGCCGCCATCAACGGCGTTTGTGTCGGTGGTGGTACAGAGCTCGCGCTCGCCTGCCATGGGCGGTTGGGGACGGACCACCCTCGGTTCGGTGTAGGTTTCCCCGAGGTGAACCTGGGAATCATTCCGGCGTGGGGTGGGTCGACGCGCCTTCCCCGCTTGGTGGGGTTGCAGCCGGCGTTGGAGATGATTCTCACCGGTCGAAACATCGATGCTAGAAAGGCCGCAAGAATCGGTCTCATCGATCGAGCCGTGCCACACACCGAGATCGACAAACACGCCGTGGAGCTGGTTCGGAAGCTTCGTCGACAAGGACGTTTCCGAAAAAAGGGTGTGCGAAGGGCACGCGGACTCGGTGGCTGGCTACTGGAAGGAAACCCACTCGGGCGGGGCTTCGTCTTCCAACAAGCTCGCAAGAAAGTACTCGCTCGTACACATGGACACTATCCGGCACCGCTCAAGGCGTTGGAGGTAGTCCGTCGCGGTTTGACGATGACGCTCGAGCGAGCGTTCGAGTTGGAAGCCGAGGTCGTGAGTGAGCTCATGGTCGGCCCGGTCTCGAAGAACTTGGTTCATCTCTTCTTCTTGACCGAGAAGGCGAAGAAGGACTCGGGAGTCGAGAAACAGGTCGAGCCTGTCGTTAAAGCCCGGGAAGTCCGGGCGGCGGGACTTCTCGGGGCGGGAACCATGGGCGGAGGCATGGCCTGGGCTCTGTCCTCGCGAGACATACCGGTCCGTGTCAAGGACGTGCGTCCGGAGGCCCTGGGAGCTGGTTTGGCCGCCGCCCGTCGAATCTATGATCGGCGCAAGAAGCGTGGACGCATGGCCGCCTGGGAGCTCGACCAGAAGATGAGTCTCATCAGTCCCACCTTGGACTGGAGTGGTTTTTCACGGGCCGACGTCGTTCTCGAGGCGATCATCGAAGATACAAAGATCAAGAAAAAAGTGCTCAAAGAGCTCGAGCCCGAGATCGCAGATACCTGTCTCATCGGGTCCAACACCTCGACGCTTCCGATAACCGACTTGCAGAGCGCGCTGGGCCAGCCAGAGCGCATGGCCGGTTTCCACTTCTTCAATCCCGTGGATCGCATGCCTTTGATCGAAGTGATCCGGGGCGAAGCGACGAGCGACAAGACGGTTGCGGCGTTCGTCGCATTGGCCAAACGGTTGGGCAAGACCCCGGTGGTGGTCGCCGACGGACCCGGGTTCCTGGTGAACCGAGTGCTCGGACCTTACCTGAACGAAGCCTGCCACCTCTTAGTGGAGACGGGTGATATCGAAGGGATCGATCGAGCGCTCGTCGAGTTCGGTATGCCGATGGGGCCTCTTCGCTTGCTGGACGAAGTCGGAATCGACGTGGCGGACAAGGCGAGCAAAGTATTGGCCGCTGCTTACGGAGACCGTGCCGCGCCGGCCGGAGTCATCGGCAAGCTCACCGCCTCGAGGAGGCTGGGAAAGAAGTCCGGGAGCGGTCTCTACCTGCATGAGGATAAGAAACCCAGGCCGGACCCCGAGGTGCTCGAGCTTCTCGGAATCGAAACACGTCGCTCCGTCGACACGAGGGAAGCGGTGGAACGTTGCGTCGACTTGATGATCACCGAGGCGGCGCGGTCGCTCGAAAACAACGTCGTGAGAAGCCCTGAGGAGCTCGATCTGGCCATGGTGATGGGGATTGGTTTCCCGCCCTTCTGCGGTGGACTGCTGCGTTACGCGGACTCGGTAGGACTGTCCGTTCTCGTGGATAGGCTCCGCGCGCGGGAGGGAAGCCTCGGAAGCCGCTTTCAGCCCCCCGATTCTTTGGTTCTGAGGGCGAAGTCGGGCAAGGGCTTTTATTACCGCTCGCGGGGACGCGATCTCTCCAGATTGGCAACAACGTAATTTGGCGGCCGACATGTGACTTGTCTGGACCGAGTTGTCCGCTAGAAGCTCCAGCCCAAAGACGTCGAGACGCCGACGTCATTCTCGGCTCCTCCGGGAGGCGGTTCGTTGTCGGCTACGAGTCCCAACACGCTAGTTGCTACCTTGATGCTACCATAGTAGGATAGCGGTATGAAGATAAGTGTGAGCCTGCCAGAGGAAGACGTCGAGTTCCTCGATGATTACGCCAAGAGCCTGGGGATTGCTTCTCGGTCCGCCGTCGTTCAGCGCGCGGTTCGGCTACTGCGCGCTAGCGGGCTCGGTCCGGCCTACGCGGAAGCTTGGGAGGAATGGGAAGCGAGCGGTGAGGCCGAGGCGTGGGACTCCGCGGTTGGCGATGGGCTCGAGACTTCGCGCAAGTGATTCGAGGCGAGATTCGAGAGGTTGACTTCGAGCCCGCGCGCGGCTCCGAAGCAAGCAAGCGTCGGCCGGCGGTGATCGTAAGCAATGACGGCGCTAACACAACGGCGTCGCGACTCAAACGAGGCGTCATTACCGTCGTGCCCGTGACCTCTAACGTGACCCGCATATATCCCTTTCAGGTGTTCCTCGCGGCTTCGGAATGCGGGTTGCGCCTCGACTCCAAGGCGCAGGCAGAGCAGGTTCGTTCGGTGACGATCGAGCGGGTTGGCCGACGCCTGGGGCAGCTCCCGTTAGCGCTGATGTCGGAGCTCGAAGACGCCCTGCGCCTTCATCTCGATCTCTGAACCCAAGCCGCAGGGTTTATCCATAAATATCCCAAAATATCCAAATTTCCGTAGATGAATGTAAAAAAAAGGGACATGTGGGTCGTCGGGTGGGTGTCAGCTAGCCTTTCTAATAGATTTCAATCCATTTATTTTAAAGGAGTTATGGTCAATCATCCCGTTATTTCTGGGTTCTGGCATATGTTTTGCTTTACGTATTGGGTGAAAGACGAAGTGCTAGGAGGTTCAAGCGATGGCTCAAGCGATTCCGAAGCGCGACTGGCTAGAAATAGAAGAAGTCCTCGTACGCACGGTTTACATGGAATTCCTGGTCGAGCGGTGGCTCTGGGAACCCCCTCCTTCCTTTGCGGTACCAACGGAACAACTGGATTTTCCCGACGCAGAATTTCCCTCGCGTCAAAGGGCAATCCAGTCGCTTCAGAATTTCTGCTGGTTTCAAGAGCTGCCATCGACCGTTTCCCACTAGACTGAAAAACCCACAACCACCTCCATTCCTGCGGCTACGTATCTCTCTGCCCGCCGACCAGAAACTACTGGCCGGTCAGCAACTAAGTTTGTTATCGTTCCTCGAGAGCGCCCTCATGAGCCCCGGATTCAGCACCCACGATCGCGTCCGAAACCGCCGCCGGCTGTTATGGACGATGATTTTGACCGGTGTCGCCTTCGTCGTCGAAGCGGTAGGCGGTCTTCTCACCAACTCCCTGGCCCTGCTTTCTGATGCCGGCCACATGTTCACCCACTTGCTGGCTCTGGGTGTCTCCTACTTGGCGATTTGGTTTTCCGAACGGCCGGCCACGGAAAGGCGCACCTACGGCCTCAACCGCTTGGAAATACTCGCCGCTCTCTTCAACGGCGCCACTCTGTTTGTCATCTCGATCGGTATCTTCTTCGCGGCTTACGACCGTTTTTTCAACCCGGTGCCGATCGCCACCGGCCCGTTGCTGGTCATCGCCGTGCTCGGCCTGGTGGTCAATCTGGCTGGAGCGGTCATTCTCGGCGGTGCCAAGCACAAAGATCTCAACATCCAGGGCGCGTTCTTCCATCTGCTGACCGATACATTCTCTTCCGTGGCGGTCATCGCGGGTGCGGTGGTCATTTCGTTGACGGGATGGACGGTCATCGACCCTCTGCTCTCGGTCGTCATTTGCATGGTGATCCTTTTCTGGGCCCTCCGTCTCGTCTGGGACTCGGTAGAAATTTTGCTCGAAGCCACGCCTCGCGACGTTAAAATGCAGGAGGTGATCGACGGCTTGCGGCGAATCCCGGGTATTCGGGACGTGCACCACCTGCACGTTTGGTGCATTACCTCCGGTATGTATGCACTCTCGGCTCACTTGGATGTCGACGACCTGAGGGTGAGCGAGACGGAGAAGCTTGCCCAGCAAGCGGAGAAGTTCTTGAAAGAGCAATTGAACATCAACCACACGACCCTTCAGTTCGAGTGCCAACGGGGAAGGACGGCGGACGCAGTGCTGACGGGTGTCGAGATCATTTCGAACCCAAAGAAGGAATCATCCGGGTGATGAAGAAGAAGAGGGTTTCGTGCACCGTCGGGTGCACCGTCTTGGCGGCGATGGTGGTGTCCGGAGCACAAACCGAAGCTCCAAGCTGGATCAACTTCGAGATGATTCCGAATCTGGCGGTCCCGATCGTTCCCGCGCGCGTCAACGGCAGTGAGGGGTTTCCGCTTCTCATCGATCCTTCGATTCCCGACGTGCTTCTCGATGGCTTCCTTATCGAAGGTAGCGGCATGCAGCTAGCGAGCCGAGAGGAGACGCAGGAGATCGAGTACCTAGGCGGGAAAGAAAACCTGCCGGTGGTGCATTTGGAGACTCTCGAGGTCGGCAACGTCGGGATCAGGGGCGTTCGAGCGCTGATCGTCGAAGGCGACAACATCACCAGGGCCGACGGATATCCCACCTACGGTAGGATCGGCAGGACATTTCTCAACTCGTTCCGCCTCACGATCCACTACCCTCGTGAGGTGTTGCTACTCGAGCCCTCTCCAGAAGGACCCGATGTGCCGGCGGGTGGCATTTTCTTCGAAGAAGGGCTGACTACTATTGATGTGGAGGTCATTAATTAATCGCTCGATTTCGGCCTACTTCGTTGTCGACGCCACCGCGCCCATCAACTTTCTCGACTCCAAATGGGCCCGCGAGCAGGGCTTGGCCGAGAATAAGGTGGCCGGAGTGGAGCTCGGGAAACTGACGGTGGGGGGGTTTGCGACCGAGAAGGTGTCTTTTCAGCTCGGCGATATGAACAAGCTGCCTTACCCGGGGCTGCCGGTGGGAGTGCTCGGGGCTCCGTTGCTCCGCCACCTATCGGTGACCTACGATTTCCCGCGAGGCCTCCTCCGGCTTCGTCCCGGAGAAGGAGGATAGATATTGCTTACGCCCTTCGGGGGTAAGCACCCCCGGCTCGATGAGAGTGTGTTTGTCGCGCCAAACGCTCAAGTGATCGGAGATGTCGAGCTAGGCGAGGACGTGAGTGTATGGTTCGGAGCAGTGATACGTGGTGACGTTCACTACATTCGCATCGGTGCACGAACGAACATTCAAGACCTGTGCGTGATTCACGTCAATGAGGGAACGCACCCCACCGTGGTAGAGGACGGCGTCACTGTCGGCCATCGCGCCGTCTTGCACGGTTGTCACGTCATGAAAGGCTCCCTCATCGGCATGGGAGCGGTCGTCCTCGACGATGCCGTGGTAGGTTCGGAGTCTTTCGTGGCGGCGGGAGCCGTCGTGGGTCCCGGAACAAAAATCCCTCCTCGCACTCTGGCTCGCGGAGTTCCCGCGCGGGTGGCAAGGTTTTTGACCGAGGCCGAGCTCGAGCACCTCGTCTACTCGGCAAAGCACTACGTCGAGCTCAAGAACAAATATCTCCCCGACTTCCCTCCGACTGATCAATGACTAGCTGGAAACGTACTCACTCGTGCGGCGCGCTCCGCGCCTCGGATTCCGGGAGCGAAGTCGTGCTCAAGGGATGGGTGAGCGGTGTCCGTGACCTGGGAGGTATCACGTTCATCGATCTCCGCGATCGCGAAGGAGTCACTCAGGTCTTGGTGCGACCGGAAGCCAGCAAAGAGGCTTCCGAGTTGGCGAAGCGAGTAGGCTCAGAATGGGTGATCGCGGCGCGCGGCAACGTCGTCTTGAGAGGCAAAGAGTCCGTCAACCCGAATTTGGCCACCGGCGAGATCGAAGTGGCAACGAGCGAGCTTAGGGTTCTATCGGAATCGGAGACGCCTCCGTTTCTTCCCGACGAAGAAGCGAACGTCGGCGAAGAGCTCCGGCTCAGGTACCGTTTTCTGGACTTGCGGCGTCCCAGCTTGTTTCGGAACATCGCGACTCGAAGCCGGATGGCCCTAGCGACGCGACGCTATTTGGAAAAAGAGGGCTTCCTCGAGATCGAGACCCCGTTTCTGACCAAGTCCACACCGGAGGGAGCACGTGACTATCTGGTGCCCAGCCGCACCCAAAAAGGATCGTTTTACGCGCTGCCCCAATCTCCGCAGCTCTTCAAACAAATCCTGATGGTAGCTGGCTTCGATCGTTACTTTCAGATCGCTCGCTGCTTTCGGGACGAAGATCTCCGAGCCGACCGTCAGCCGGAGTTCACACAGATCGACATCGAGATGTCTTTCGTCGAGGAGGACGATGTCTTCGAGGTTGTCGAAGGTATGTTTGTTTCCATACTCCGCGAGGTCGGGATCGAAGCGAGCGCCCCTTTCTCGCGCCTGACGTGGGCGGAGGCGATGGATCGCTACGGGATCGATAAGCCCGATCTCCGTTTCGGTGTGGAGATCGCCGACGTTTCGAAAGTCTTTTCGGGCTCCGGCTACAAAGTGTTCGAAGGTGTCCTATCGGGCGGAGGCGCGGTGAGAGCGATCGCCGCTCCGGGGTGTGCCGGTTACTCTCGAAAGGACATCGACGGTTTGGAAAAGATCGCCAAGGCGCAAGGAGCGGCCGGGATGGGATGGGCGCGATGGACGGACACCGAGCTGAGCTCCCCTTTGGCGAAGCATGTCGGTGAGGACCGTCTACAGGAAACGTTCACGCAAGCCAAGGGGGGACCCGGCGATCTCTTGCTTCTGATCGCGGGCGAGCCGAGGGCGGCCTCGGTTGTTTTGGGAGCATTGAGGCTCGAGGTCGGCAAGCGAGAGGATCTCGCGAAGACGTCCTCCTGGGGACTCTGCTGGATCACTGAATTTCCCCTCTTCGAGTGGGACGAGACGAGAAAAGAATGGGGCTCGAGCCATCATCCCTTTACTTCGCCACATCCAGATGATCTCGATAGGCTGGAATCGGATCCAGGGTCGGTGCGCTCTCTCGCCTATGACATCGTCGGCTGCGGCTACGAGCTCGGAAGCGGCAGCATCCGTATCCATCGCGCCGATGTCCAATCGCGGATTTTTCGAGCGCTCAAGATCGGAGAGGAAGAGGCACAGATGAAGTTCGGTTTTTTCCTCGATGCGCTCCAGTACGGTGCGCCACCGCACGGAGGCATTGCCATTGGCTTCGATCGCCTGGCGATGGTGGCAGTCGGCGGCACGAGCCTTCGGGATGTCATCGCTTTTCCAAAGACCACATCGGCCTTCGATTTGATGACCGGCTCGCCATCCGGGGTCACCGAGGAACAGCTCCGCGAGCTAGGCCTCGCATTGCGGAAAAGTGGGCCGGGAGAGTCCAGCTGACCCCCGGGTCAAGTATTCCCGTCCACGGAGGGCCAGGCCAAATTTGACATTCCTGCCATTTGGCAGTATAATTTATGACAAATGGCAACGATACGCACGGAAGAGGAAACGAGGGAAGTCGTTGCTCTGCTAGGCGGCAAGAAGGTCTTTCGGGGTAAGGTCGCTGACGCTAACGGCATGCAGCAGGCGTTACGTAAGGGCCTCCCTTTCGGGGCCTTCGAGGCGCTGTTGAAGGCTCTGGAAGTACGTTCCCAGGAACTGGCCGCACTGCTGGGCGTTGCCTCGCGCACGTTGGCCCGGCGGAAATCGGCGCGTCAATTGTCCCCGATTGAATCGGACCGTCTATATCGAATTGCCCACGTCACTTTCCTGGCTTCTGCAGTCTTGGGGTCGCTTGAAAAAGCCAGGCAATGGCTTCACAAGAATAACCGGGCGCTGGGGGGAGAGCCGCCGATGACCTACCTCGATACCGAGATCGGCGAACGCCAGGTGGAAGAGGTCCTGCTTCGGATTAGCTATGGGATCTATAGCTAGCTAGTGCATCTCTGGCGGATCTGTCGGGAGGAGCACGCAGCCGATCCCTTGAGCGGGCGGGGCGGACTCTTCGCGTCCGGACGTTGGCACCCGAAAGGCAGACGAGTCGTCTACACTTCGGGGTCGCTGTCCCTTGCGGCTCTCGAGATCTTGGTTCACGCCGATAACGATCTAATCCCATCAGACCTTGTCCGCATCGAGATCGAGGTGCCGGATGAGCTTGGGGCTGAGCGAGTCGACACAGATTTGCTTCCGCGAAACTGGCGTACCTATCCGGGACTGCCCTTTCTCCAGAAGTTGGGCGCAGATTGGCTCGAGCGCCGAGACAGCGCGATTCTAAGAGTCCCTTCCGCAGTCGTTCCGCAGGAGTCCAACTTCCTTCTGAATCCGGATCACCCCGACGCTGCACGCTTTCGTGTAGTGACTACGGGGGGATTCGTATTGGATCCGCGCCTGTCATGAAGTCCTGAAGTTCTAGGTGGTGATCCAAGTTACGTCACCGTATCCGATAACTGAGGATACGCGCCCTCACCGCCGGGGTCCATTCATTGTAGAAATCTCCGTTCTAACGTAGACTCCGGCTCAAAGGATCCATCGGGATATTGATCTCAGGGCAAAGGAGGATGTCCAAATGAAGTCACTAAGAGTGCCATGCTTATTGATGTTCTTCATGACTTTCGCCAGTGCCGCGACTATTCCGGCACAGGAGGAATCGCGTCCGCCGCTCGTCATCATCGGAGATACGCTGATCGATTCGACAGGAGCTCCGTCGAAGAAGGGGCAGGCGGTCGTCATCGAGGGCAACCGCATCACCCAGATCGGTCCCAGGAGTCAGATAAGGGTCCCGGACGGGGCCCAGGTTATCGAAGTCCCGGGCACTACCGTTCTTCCAGGTCTCGTCGATGCACACACCCACCCCGCGTTCTACCTTCCTCATCCTCGAGAGTTCGAGGACGATTCGTTGTGCGCGCTCCGAGGGGCGGCGATTCTGAAGCAGGCCCTCGACAGTGGCATCACGTTGGTTCGTGACTTGGGCGCGCGCCACAACGTGGCCATCGGCCTCAAACTGGCGATTCAGAAGGGGTATCTAGAAGGTCCCCGCTTCGTCGTGGCGAATCAGGTCATGGCGTCGACCGGGGCGCACGGCGGGGAGTTCGAGTTGATGCTCCCCGAGAAAGTCATGGTGCCGTCGGACTCGCCCGGTGAATGGCGGAGGAACATCCGCAAGAATTTCGCGCTCGGTGCCGATTTCACGAAAGTGACTCCTCCGTTCACAGCCGAAGAAGTGCAAGTGGCGGTGGAGACGACCCATAGTTTGGGCGCGCTCATTTCTGTTCACGCGGGTGGCAGGAAGGGCGGCAAGCCGGGTACCCCCGGATGGTACGCGGACTGGGACATGATGATGGTGGAGTGGGCGGTCGCGGCGGGTGCCGATACCATCGAGCATCTCTATCCGATGAAGAACGAGGCCCAGGTCATCGAAATGATGAAGAGGCAAGGAACGATCCTCGTCCCCACTGTCAGCACGTCGCGGCGCGGTGCCCGCGAGAGTTGGGACCATCCTTCCGAGGACGACAATCGATTCCAGCTTTCGGGCAAGCATTACGAGGATCGTTTCCGCAAGATGCACCAGGCCGGAATTCCGATGGCGGTTGCCACCGACGTCGAGGGTCAGTACCAAAACAAGATCGCGGGCTTTTACAACGCCGAGCTCAAGCAGTTCATGGCGTGGGGTTATTCGGCCACTGAAGTGCTTCGGGCCGCGACCCACGTGGGCGCCATGACGGCGGGGCTGGCCGATTCGGTCGGAACGCTGGAAGTCGGGAAGCTCGCCGACGTGATCGTCGTCCCCGGCAATCCGCTCGATGACATCACGGTCGTGACTCGACCTATTTTGGTCATCAAGGATGGCAAGATCCTGCGGGACCGGAGGAAAAGTTCCATAGCACCGTCTGCTACAACGCCATAGCGAAACCAGGAGGAGGCGAATATGAGCTCGTTTACCGAAGAGGAATTGGCCAACATGGAGCTTGTGCGGACCAACATAGAAGGGATGTCCGAGCACGATATCGACAAGGCGGTGTCGCCGCTATCCGATGACATCCTCGATCTCGATCTGGGTGAGGAGCCTCGACGGGGCAAGGATCAGATCCGAGACGAAATGCGAATGTACTTCGAGACTTTTCCAGATCTGAAGTGGGAGATTACCAACTTGTTCGCGAAGGGGAACCAAGTCGTGCTGGAAGGAGAGGGCCTAGGTACTCGGAGCGGGAATCCAAGGGATGGAGGCCCGCCGGGGAGTCGCGTCCAGTTTTACTTCGCGGTCGTCGACAAAGTCCGCGATGGCAAGATTTACAACATCAAGACCTACATCTGTGGCAGCGAGCTAGACTCCGATGGGCGAGTGGTCCGAACCTGGCGGGGCTGGCCGATTTAGCGGCCGGAGGGCTCAGCGCCTGGTGAAAGTGAACGTTCCCACGGGAGCGACTGCGCCTCTCACCGCAAGAGGCCGTCCTTCTATTTGCTGGATCGGCTCGCGGGGCGAGGTGGGTCGGTTAGCGGAATCGTACGTCGTTCCGCTATCGGTGCCGGCATCGTAGGCGAAAAGCTCGACCCTTAGCTCGTTGACCCAATGGTCCCCCTCGAGAAGGCTCAAAGCCGAAACGCCCCCAAACCAATCGGGGCTGGGCACCACCATCGAGACGAGCGTGACCAGCGGGTGGTCCCGGCGGATGACGAAATCGAGAGACACGCTTGCCGGCGATCGAGCAATACCGTCGCCGGATAAAAGCTTGTCGGCCGTCCCCTCGGCTTTTGCGGCGCGGATCTCCTCATCGAGAGGAGTCTTGCTTCCCCTCTCCGCCATGGCCTTGATTCCATCCGACGCCCTTCTCCCGGGTTTTCAGAAACGTAGGTCGCCGTTGTGGGTGGCACCGATCAACCCGGAAAAGTGAGGCTTGCCTGGGAAATCTTCCGGATGCGTAGCCGCACTCCAGGCGGCATCGAACGTGACGGTGTACTCCGCCCTGGGCTCGGCGGTCTCTGTTGTCTGTGCCGGCGGCGCTTCCACATCGTTGGTAGAGGACGGGGACGTGGAAGTACTGCAACCTGCAGTCCAGGCGAGACAGATCCCGGTAGTCAGTGACTGTAGACGGCGAAACATATGATCTACTCGACGGCGCGGTGGCTTTCGAGTAGCTGCGTAACGCGGCTATGGCCGTGGCGGCGGGCGTCACACAGGGGCGTGCCACCCCAGCGGTCGCGCGGAGAGAGCTCGACGCCTTGGTCGATGAAGTACTGCACGATGTGCTCGTGGCCTTCTGCGGCGGGTGCTTGCGCTGTTCGCTGTTGATCAAGCAGCCGTTCTTCGATCGGGCTGCCACGAGGACCGCAGCTCGGCTGCGCGAGGTTCCGTGAGGTGGACGGTAACAGAGACGAGCACGACCAGCACAAAAAGACGTAGCGAGACACCGCGTGCGGTGAAGATATCGCTCAAGGTCAATCGCTTGCTCACCAAGCCGGCCTGCATCGCGGGCGTCCTGGTCTCTCGCCCGAACTTCAAAGCTCTGTGCGGCCGGACGAAGTTGTAATGACAACGCAGAAGCTCAACGTACTCGCGGAGCTGGTCTTCGCATCGGGCGTGGCATGGCGAGCGACGGCGCAAGTACGCCGACCCTTGACGCATTGTAAGGTTGAGGCGCTCGACGAACGACGTGTTCAGGTTCTCGGAATCCTCTGACTCCAACAGCGCGTCCTTCAACCGCCTCGCGGTACTGATCTTCACGCGCCGCTCGACTCGGACGACACGATTGTTCCGCCGAGTCTTGATCACTTGACCATAGACGCACGCGGGACCAATAAGGCGCACGATCACCGCGAAGTAGTACTCGAAGCCATCCGTGGCGATCCGTGGGGATCCAACAAGGCGTCCGCGGAGGATGACGTCGTTGAGTACGGCCTTGGTGTTTCGATCGGAGCGGCGGCCGACGAGGCTACTCGCCCACAGACGGGAGCACACCTCGATGATCGCAAAAAGCCACGTTGGCCTGCTCTTGCTGCCGATGAACGTGTAGAGTTCATCGGCCTGAAGCTCAACGATTTTGAAGTCCCGCAGCATTTGCCGGTTGAAGCGCTCTGCCGCTCTCGAGGCCCGCTTGAGCCAGCGGGCGATCGTGTTGCGGGAATGACCCGTGACCCGTGCCGTCGCAGAAATGCTCACGCCCTCGACTCGCAGGCTCGCTACTTGGTCGAACTCCCTCCGAGTGCAGCGGAGACCGCTGTACGCCGTGCCCGTATTCATGCTGGCCGTTCCCCCGCATATTTTGCACCGGTAACGCCGACGTCGGCCCGACTTGGTCGTAAACCAGCCGTGCCCAACGATGTTGACGCCCCGCTGGCCAAAGCTGTGGCACCCCGGCTTGGAGCATGGCTTGTCCTGGATGGCCCTCATCACTCAAGTGTAGCGGGTTGATAAATCTGCTGTTTTTCTCATGATCTCCTGTGCTTGAGGAAGACCGATCAACAGCGAACGTGGCTAGCACCCGCGGTTTTGAGGCACTATTTGGGGAACTACTTCGGACGCTCGCGCTACCACGCGCTGGTTATGCTTCCCGCCGAGTACACCTCGCCGCAGCTGCGACCCTTTTACCGTGAAGAGCGCAGTCTTGCGAAGTGGCTCACCAGGGACGGTGGGATCGGCGAGCCGGGGACCCGCTACGAGCTCACGCTCACGAACGGTGACAAGCTGGCCGGAGAGGTCTTAGCCGATAGCGGAAGTGAGGTGCAGTTGAGGTGGCCCGAGATAGAGGGCGCGGTGGCGCTGAAGGCCTTTTCCATGGGGCCACAAAAGATGTTGTGTATCGACGTACTGACTTGGGGAAGTAAAGATCGGCTCGACGCGATCGAGCAGGCAATGGCGAGCTCCCTCGAACGCCTCAAGTCGGCTCTGACGACTTGAGGGTGCTATTTCCCTGGTGCCACCTGGATCTCGAACCCCTTACCCTTGCGCTGGGAGTTCTCTTCATGTCCGACCACACGAGCCATTGGGATAGTTACCAACTCGGTGGCCTTCTCATTCGGATTGGGAAATAGGTGAAGGACACTGGTTTTTTCATGAGACGCGAGCTGACTCGCCTCTTCTTTGGTCAAGTACCCGACCAGCGACTGGCTGCCGTCGGGTAGCTTGTGTGCCTCGTAGCAATTCGGATCTCGCTTTGTGAACAGCGGAAAGTTGTCGGCGGCAGGGGAGTGGGTGAATCCGTAGACACCTTTGGGGAGCCGGTCGATGCCGGTTCCATCTTCCTCTTCCGACACACTTCTCAATTGGTGCTGGGTCCGTAGGACTTCTATCTCTTTGAGTTCAGTCGGCACGCCCTCATCCTTTCTCCTTTGAGCTCTTGCCGAAGGCGGAGCTTGACTGGCCGTAGCCTTGGCGAAGGCCGCCGGATCATAGCCTCCTCCTCGCCACTTTTCAATCCCGTGCACAGGTCAGGGACAAACGAGAGGCCGAGTGGCTCGTCGAGGAAATCAAGACCAGCCTCGGTCTTTGACACCGTCACGAGCCTGCCCTAAAATTCTTCCCGAATGCGTCTCCGCCTCGCTTTGGGGACGGTTCTCCTTCTGGCCGTCGCCCTTCGATTCACCGGTTTATCCTGGGGTCTTCGACACACTCCCCATGTAGACGAACGCTATTTCGTCGACAACGTCGCTGTGATGTTGTCGGAAGGGGACCTCGACTACCGTTTCTACGAATATCCCGGACTGTTCTTCTACCTTCTCTATCCCGTCCTCGCGCTCGTCGACGCGGAAGTACCGGCCGGCGCCAGTGCTTATCTAGCGGCGCGCGGCCTGGTTGCCGCGTTCGGTGTGGCGAGCGTTGCCCTCGTCTATCTCCTCGGCACGCGACTGGCCGGTCCATTAACGGGGCTCGTGGCGGCGCTGTTCCTAGCGGTGTCGCCGGTGGAAGTTCACACCGCCCACAGCGTACGACCGGATGTGGTGCTCGAGACCTTCGTCCTTCTCGCCCTTCTCGTATTCCGCACTCTGGGTGAAGCCAAGCGGCAGGATGTTCTGTCGGGAATGGCCTTGGGCACCGCGACGGCGGTGAAGTTTTCGGGAATTCTCTTGGTCCCTTCTTACATCGTCTACCGCTTTCTCGCTCCCGGACCCCGTCTCCGTCGCATGTTCTTGGCGGGAGGACTGTCCCTGCTTACGTTTCTCGTGTTATCCCCATATACCCTGCTCAACGTCCGCGGGTTCATGGATGGGGTCTTCACTCAATTCGATTACCACTATTTCGACCGCTCCGAATCCGCCAAGGACTATTTCGGGATGTTTTGGATCTACTTGGGGCATCCTCGAGGTACTCTTCGCAAGGCATTTGGGGCTCTTGGCGTCCTGCTCCTTCTGGTGGGAGTGTTTCCCGCGTTGAGAGAATGGCGGAAGTGGGGTCCTCTCTTGCTTTTTCCCGTCCTCGTCGTGGCTGTCTTCTCGACCGCCGATGTTCACCACGATCGTTTTCTGGTCCCGATGCTCGGTGTCCTCACCTTGCTGGTCGGTCTGACCGCAGATCGCCTTTACCAAAGACAGGCGCCCGCGACGATCGCGGTGATTCTGTTAGCTTTGGCGTTTCCTTTGCATTCCTCGATCTCCTACGTTCGCGATATCTCGCGGCCCAGTACGCGGGACCGAGCGCTCGACTGGATGGAGACCCATCTTGCGCCGGGGTCGCGAGTGTTGAGTCCGCTTACTGACGTGGGAGGTCACGAAAGGCGGTTCGAGGTTCTGAAGGCGAGCGACTTGCCGGAGCGGTTCCACCTGCAGTCAACGCACACCGATCTCGTGTTGCTCCGACCCGCCGATGAGGAAAGCTATACCCTCGAGCTTCCGCTCACCGTCGCGATCGAGCCGGAGAGCGTTTATTCCGGCCCGCCTCTGCGACTCTACGCGGTCCCCGAGCGCTTCCGTCGCCAATACGAGAAGATCCCGCTCGAGCTGTCCTGGCTCTCTGCTTCGGAGGCTCGGGAACGCATAACGAACCTCATCGATGGTCGTCTTTCTTCGTATTGGGAGACCGAAAGTAGCCAAAGACCTGGAAATCGGATCCAAGTCCGGTTCCCGAAGCCGGTGGTCGTAGGACGGATCGAGCTCAGTTCCGGAAGTCGTCCGCTTCGCAACGCACGACGGCTCCGGCTCGAAGGCCGAACCGAAGAGGGAAATTGGAAGGAGATCCCCTATGTAATGGGCCGGCCAGGGTTACGAAGGCAGGTTCTCGATGAAAGGGGGCCGAGTCAAGTTCTCATCATAGAGCCGACCACGGTTCGGGGCCTCCGGCTTTTTCAAATCGGCCGGCGGACCAAGCCTTGGTCGATTGCGGAGCTTCGAGTCGACGCCGTGCGAGAGCCCTGAGAATTAGTCCGAGCGACGCCAGTCCACCAGCCTGAGCGCAGCGGCAAGAAGCACGATTCCTATCGGAGCCGCCAGAACGTTCCACGTCGCGTCTTCTTCTAGTAGGAGCAATTCCCACAAGAACAACACCGCCAAAACCACAATAATGACTTCCACCAGCACCTGCTTGAGACGCTCGATGCTCGTGATTTGGGCCCACGGCGCGCCGGCCAGGGTTTTGGGTGCTTTGATTTCAGCGATGAAGACGCCGAACGAGAAGATGAGGAAGACGAGTCCGATGAGGAACGCATCCATCGATTGCAAGACGGCGACCATGGCTTGGTCGGAGAAGTCGAGGTGAGCCGGGGCATCCGTGATCAAGGGTCTTGCTAAAAAGAACGCCTGGAACGCTTTGAGCGATTTCCATGCACCGTTGAGAAACATCAGCAGTGTCGTCCAGAAGAGAAAAGACCACTACGATCAGCGCCAGGTAGCGTGCTTTTTCAAAAGGATGGGCTCTCAGTTCCTTATAGGGCTATCGAGGCGCGCCCGCTCACCCACGCCGAGGTTCTTGCACATAAAGCAGCTTTCCTCACGCACGGGGGAGCGCCCGAGTTGGCTCTGCTGCTCATCGAACATGCGCTAGAAGTCGAGCCAAACTTAGCGCTCGGTCACGAAGTTGAGGCCTACTACTTTCTCGCTTCACAGGAGCCTGAAAAGGCACTCCGTTCGCTGGAGCAGGCGATCGAGCTCGGCTCGGAGAGCTTTCTGGCTCACTACCACTACGCTTTGCTGGTACTCCAAACACGAAGTCCGATCGCTAAAGCCTTCGAGGGGCTCCAGAGAGCCATCTCGTTGAATCCGGATTTTGTGCCCGCCCATTTGTTGCTCGCGGAGCTTGCGAGTGAATGGAGGAAAGAGCTCGATGCGGGCCTCGCTTCAGCGAAGCGTGCGCTGGAGTTGGCCCCCCGAGCACCTGCGGCGCGTCGAGCGCTGGCGCTCGTGAGGACGGCGCGAGGAGAGCTCGTCGAGGCCGCCCGAGCCTATCGAAACGCCGTTGCGCTCGAGCCTCGCTCGCCCGTTTTGCAAGCGGAGCTCGGTGCTGTCCTCGCTCCTCGCGGAGGTGGGCGAGGCCGAGGAAGCCGTCGTCGCGTTCCGTCGGGCTCTGGAGCTCGCTCCCGGAAGCCCCGGGCTTTTGCTACCGCTCGCGACTGAGCTCGTCGCACTCGAACGATACGAAGAGGCGATTGACGCTTTCGAGAAAATTCGAACCGGTATTCCCGAGGATGCCGAGATATATACCTCGATGGCCAGGGCCTACGCCGGTGGGGGTCGACTCGAGCAGGCGCTCGCCACGTTCAGAAGGGCTGCAGGGCTCGATCCCTACGCGGCGAAGATCGCCGCGGACCACGCAGCTACACTCGAGAAGGCCGGTCGCTGCGACGAGGCGATCGACGCTTACCGCAGGGCGATCGAACTAGAACCGGAAGTCGGCCGATATTACCACCGGCTTGCGGTGTTGCTCAAGCGCACAGGGCGAACGGAAGAGGCTCGAAAGCACTTCGAGGAGGCGGCGAAGCTTGAGGCTGAGCCTTAGTTCAGTGGTTGCACTTCGCCTTCGGTAGACCAACCGCGCTCGGAAGCAAGCTGGTCCAGCGCCTCGATGCGCTCGTTGTTGAGAGGGTGGGTCGATAGGTAGCTCGCGACATGGCGCCCGACACTCGGCTTCGGTTGAGGGAGTTGCTCGAAAAAGTCCCACGCGCCGGCGACGGTGCCGTACTCTTCATAGACGAGCTCCAGCCCAAACGCATCGGCCGCTTCTTCCTGAGCCCTTCCGAAACTCCGCGTCGTGATGTTTTCCGCGAGAGCGATGAGGGCGGTGGCCGACTCGCCTCCACCGGTTCCCCGTATCACCGCGACCAGAAGACCGAATGCCAAGCCCCGCCCCAGATGGCGCAGGTGGTCGCGATTACGGAAGTGTCCCAGCTCATGGCCTACGATAAAGGCGAGCTCGTTCTCACTTTGGACATGGTCCAGCATCCCGGATGTAACGAGCACCAGCCCGCCGGGAAAGGCGAACGCATTGTCCCTTTCCTCCATCACTTCGGCACGGACATCGTAGGGGTTGTCCGACCAATGGGATGCGATCCGGTCCACCAGCTCTTGCAGTTGCTCACGACGCTCACGGTTTTCGTCCGTTAACTCGGGGGCGAACAGCGTCGAGAAGCCGGGGAAGACTCTCGCTTCCCAAGAAATCGGGATGAGCGGAACGATGAGATCCACAACGAGGGCGACAAGGATGACGAATGCGCCAGCCGCCCCGATCAAGCCGCCGACGAGGAGGACCGTCTCTCGGCCCACGCTAGTGCGCGAGTAGTTGACGTCTTCTCGGGGCAGGCGAGGCTCGTGGTTCAAAGCGTCACTATAGCGAATCTCAATGCGGTTCCGAACGCGAGGACTTCGACTCCGGCGATTCCCTGATTTCCTCGGGAGCTTGCGAGCCGCGAAGTCTCCAGTCTCATATTGATCACCGCCTGAAAGCCGCGCTTTCTGCTGTTTTCTTTGAGGCGCATGATGGCCTCGCGGCGCCCTCGATCGAGTAGCGTTTCATAGGATGTGATGCGTCCGCCGAACAACATACGCAGGCCGGCGAGAAACCGCTTGAAGTGGTCGATGGAGATCACGACGCTTCCGGTTACGAGCTCCGACGCCACGACCTCGCGGTCCTCGGGAACGTAGGAGAACGTAACGGCGAGGAACCGTCGGGACGCGTTCTCTCGAACCCGGAGACTCCGGTAATGGCGCCGCTCGATGATCGTTCCCGTGAAATACGCTCCGATCAACACAACGAGCGGGAGCCCCAGATTGAAGATTATCTGGATCCAGTCTTCCATGGTTATTCCACCTTGACGGCGGTGCCATAGGCGAAAAGCTCTGCGGCGCCTTGGGCAACGGATCTGGTGGAAAAGCGTACGTTCACGACGGCGTTCGCACCTACCGAGTGCGCCTGGCGTTTCATTCGCTCCAAGGCTTCAGTGCGAGCCTCGTTGAGGAGTTCGGTGTAGCCGGTGAGCTCTCCACCCACGATGTTCTTGAGGCCGGCCATGATGTCCCGCCCCACGTGCTTTGCTCGAACCGTGCTTCCGGTGACGATCCCGTAAAAGTCCCGGATCGTCTTGCCGGGGATGGTTTCCGTGTTACTCAGGATCACGTTGTACCTCCTTCGTCAAGCTTTGTTAGGTTTTGCCATGCTTTGTCAAGGATGGACTCCTGCCTGCAAATCCTTGCGGGTGAGTTCTTACGGAGATGCCGATTGGCCCCAGTGTAACATACCGCTGTGCTAAGCTGGGCGCGTGCGGCCGGCGTTACCGGGAGTCAACATTGTTATCTTCTCTATCGGTCTGTCGTCGATAGCCTATCAAGGATGTCAGGCGAGCGAGTCCGGTCCAAGGCGACAAGTTGCTGTTGCTGCAGAGCCCGAGCGGCCGAAAATCGTGGCCTTGGGTGACAGCCTAACCGCTGGCTTCGGTCTCGCGTTAGACGAGGCCTATCCGGCTGTTCTACAGAAGCGATTGGACGAACGAGGTTATCAGTTCGAAGTCGTCAACGCCGGCGTTTCCGGAGACACAACGGCGGGCGGTCTTCGGCGGCTCGATTGGGTTCTCGAAGGAGACGTCCGTATTCTGATACTCGCTTTGGGTGGTAACGATGGACTTCGGGGCTTGCCGGTAGCTGACATGAAACGCAACCTTGCCGCCATGATCGAGCGCGCCCAGTCGCGCGAGATTGCGGTGCTCCTGACGGGTATGGAAGCGCCTCCTAACCTGGGAGCGTCGTATACCGCCGAATTCAAACAAGTCTTCCGCTGGCTGGATGAGGAGTATGACGTCGCTTCTCTTCCGTTCCTACTGCAGGGTGTCGCTGGCGAGCGCGCATTGAACCAACCGGACGGTATCCATCCCAATTCGAATGGCGCACGCGAGCTTGCTAATAACGTCTGGACGATCCTCGAGCCGATATTGGCGACCGTCTCCAATCCATGATCGAGCTCAAGAGCGTTTCCAAAACAGTCGCCAGCGGCCCTGAACAGCTCACCATACTTCATACTCTCGATCTTCATGTGCCCTCCGGGCAGTTTCTAGCGGTCGTCGGCCCGTCGGGCAGCGGAAAATCGACGCTGCTGGGATTGATCGCAGGCCTCGATTCCCCCTCCACGGGCAGCGTTTTCATCGATGGACAGGACATCACCGCACTCGACGAAGATCGCCTGGCCCGTCTCCGCGGCGACAAGATTGGATTCGTTTTTCAGTTCTTTTACCTCATTCCTTCGCTCACCGCTTACGAGAACGTTCTGGTGCCCATGGAGTTAGCCGAGGCTTCGAGCCCGGCCGCCAAGGCGCACCAGCTTTTGGATGAGATGGGCCTGTCTGACCGCGGTCATCATTATCCCGCCCAGTTGTCTGGTGGTGAGCAGCAGCGGGTGGCGATCGCCCGTGCGCTGGCCAACGATCCGCCGATACTCCTGGCCGATGAGCCGACCGGCAACCTGGATAGCACCAACGGAGCCCACATCATCGATCTGCTGGTGGGAGTGCATCGGAGTCGAAAGTCCACCATTGTCCTCGCCACTCACGACGCCGAGCTAGCCGATCAGGGGGACGTGATTCTGACGCTGCGGGGCGGACGAGTGGAAAACCGTCGGGAGCTTTCGAAAAACGTCACCACGAGCAGCTCGTCGTGAAGTTCGTTCTCCGCATGGCGGTCCGGGAGATGCGTGCCTCCTGGAGGCGCCTGCTCTTCTTCTTCATCTGCGTGTCCATCGGTGTCGCCGCCATCGTCGCCCTTCGATCTGTGATCCAGAACATCCGCACGACATTAGCGAAAGAGGCGAAAACGCTCACCGCCGCCGATGTCATCGTTCAGAGCAGCCAGCCCTGGTCAGACGACAACAGAGCACTCATCGACGAACGTCTCTCGAACTACACGATCCTGGGGCGGACCGAAGCCATCGAGACGGCGACGATGTCTCGACCCGCCGCCGATGAGAAAGCGGTCGCGACTATGATCGAGCTGAGGGCTCTCCAGTCGGCGTTCCCACTTTACGGCGAGCTTCTGCTCGAAAGTGGTCAGCCCTATTCTCACGAGCTGCTTAGAGAGCGGGGCGCGGTGGTGCGGCCTGAGCTGTTGACGCGACTCGGTATCGAAGTGGGCGACGAGATGACCATCGGCGGCCAGGCTTACACCGTTCGTGACGTGATCGCGAAGGAACCAGGGCAGCGATTGGGCATTTTCCGATTTGGACCGCGGGTGCTCGTTGACTACGACGATTTCACGAAGTCCGAGCTCTTCGGTGTCGGGGGCCGCGTGCGGCACCAGATTCTCCTTCGCACTAACGAGGCGAGCATCGAGCCCCTGGTCGAAACCTTGAAGCAGACACTGGCAAGCGAATACGCGTGGATACGATCCTATCGGGAGACGGGTGATCGGATCGGACGTCGCTTGGCGCGGGCGGAGAACTATCTGAGCTTGGTGGGCTTCGTGATCGTGATCCTCGGCGGGATCGGCATCTGGAGTGTCGTGGGCGTCTTCATGCGTAGGAAGCTCAGAAGCATCGCTATCCTGAAGTGCGTCGGGGCAAGCACCAAGCAGATCTTCGGAATCTATCTGCTTCAAGTCTTGCTGCTCGGATTTGGCGGCAGTGTTCTCGGGCTGGTCATCGCACACTTCGCGGTGGAGGCGGTTCCGCCTGGAGCGGTGGCGGGGCTGAAGATGGACGACTACGGCCTCACCGGCTCGGCCATGCTCCAGGGGATCGGCATCGGCATTCTAGTGTCGGTCCTGTTCTCACTCATTCCGCTGATGGAGTCGAGACACATCAAGCCGCTGCTCCTTCTTCGACAGGAGGTGGATCGTTCGGTTATCCAGGGGAAGAGCCGGTGGGAAGCCGTCGATCGATGGGAAGTGGTGGCAGCCGCAACCGTCCTGCTCGCCCTGCTCGCGCTCGCCAGCTGGCAGGCGGGATCGCTTCGCGTGGGGACGTTCGTGACCATCGGTTTCGCAGCCGTGGCTCTCGTTCTCCATCTCACCGGCACGTTGCTGATCCGGTTCGTGAAGCCTCTGGGCCGGAAGGGCTGGTTTCCCCTACGCCATGCGGTCCTCAGTCTGAGTCGACCAGGGAACCAAACTCGCATGGTATTGCTCGCGGTCGGGCTCGGTACGTTCTTCATCCTCGGCACGCGTGGTACGGAAACGAATCTCCTCGAGCAATTCACACTGGAGCTCCGAGACGATGCGCCGGATATGTTTCTGATAGACGTTCAACCGGATCAGGTCGAGCCGGCGGAGCAACTGCTGATGTCCCTCGGTGCACGCGAGGTGCGCATGGTGCCCGTTCTGCGGGCTCGAGTGACCGCAGTCCAAGGTCGCGAGCTCAATCTGGACGGGTACGAGGAGGTTCGCGAGCACCGTTGGTTGGGGCGTGAGTTTACCGTCACCTATCGAGATCACTTGGATCCCAACGAGCGGGTAGTGGAAGGTCGCTTTTGGGACGCCAGTCCCTCCACCGAAGCCGAAGTGTCGGTCGAGCCGGGCTTACAGGAAGATTTCGGTATTCAGGTCGGTGACACGATGCGTTTCGACATCCTGGGTCGGACAGCGAGTGCTCGCGTGACCAGCATTCGTGAAGTGGATTGGAACGACGCGCGCAACGGCGGCTTCATGTTCGTATTTAGACCGGGGGCACTTGCAAACGTGCCTCACACGTTCCTTGGGTTCGTGAAGGCGTCACTCGACACGACGGCCCGCGCGCGGATGCAGCGCGACGTGATTTCGGAGTTCCAAAACGTATCCATCGTCGATCTCCGGGACATCTTGCTGACGCTCCACGGAGTTGTTGAGAAATTGGCACTCGCCATCACGCTAGTGGGCGCCATCGCCATGATCAGCGGGGCCATGATTCTGGTTGGATCGGTGGCCATGACCAAGTGCCAACGCGAGTATGAATCTTCGATCCTGAGGACATTAGGCGCTAGCGGGAAGACAGTCAGGACCATGGTTCTCCTCGAATACGGAACGCTCGGCGCCCTGGCCGGTGCGGTCGGCGGCCTCGGCGCTCCCTTGCTGACGTGGGTCTTGTGCCGTCACCTGTTCGAGATCCCCTGGCAGCCCAACTTCTGGCTGAGCCTTTCCGGAATACCACTCGCCGCGCTCGGAGTCAGCATCGTCGGTGTGGTAACGACGAGGGACATCCTTCGAAAGAAGCCTCTCGCGGTTCTCCGCGCCGAGTAGACGTGCCAGGGGCGAGGAAGGGCTGGGCGCTGGTCGCGGCCGTGATGCTAACGGCGTGCGGTCGATCGCAGCAGGACGTAGCCAATGATTTCGTGGCCGCCACTAAGAATCAGGACTTGGCGACTCTCGCCAAAGTATCGATCGTTCCTCTCCCCTACGAGATCGCGTCGTGGCGAATCACCCGTACCACGACACTGCGTGAAGAGCTCTTCGACATCGAAAAGCTGCAACGAAAAGTGAGCCAGGCGCGAGCGGCGAGAGGCGCCGCGGTAGCGGAGAACAACGAAGCGGAACGGCTTCGCATCCAATCCCGGGTCGACCGGCTTCGACGCAGCCTAGAGGAGCGAAGAGAAGCCGCCCGCAAGTCGGTTCGCACGTGGTCGCCGATCGATCAGCTACAAGGTGTGGTCGAGGTCGCAGAGGTCGAGGTGAATCTCCAATCACCCCAAGGTGACGAGAGAGCGTTCTCCTTGACCATGAAGAGATATTCTCTCGGGAACCCGCAAACGGGGGCCTGGTCACGCGCCGAATGGATTGTGACCGGTATCAAGCCTGGGACGTGATCGATTGGCTACTGGATGTAACCGAGCGCCCGAAGCTCTCTTTCTTGCTCTTCCGTGAGCTCGAGCTCTCTCACGTCGAGGGCTTCTCGGATGCGTTCTTGTAGCTTGCGATTCTCTTGATCGATGGAGTGTAGGGTACGAGACATCGATTCGACGCGATCGGGAAGTGCGACGGCCAAGTTGTTCTGCTCTTGGGGATCCTCTTTTAGATCATAGAGCTCGTACTCTACCCGCTTCGCTCTGGGAATCTTCTCGAACCGGCTGGGCGGGTTTTCGATGAGTTTCCAAGAGCTCGTACGTAGGCAAGCCGCAAAAGCCTCGGAGGCGTAGGCAAAGCGTCGAGAGCCGTCTGCCTGAAATGGACCCAACAGGAAAGAGCCCTGCATCGCGGGCAGTGGCTCCATTCCAACTTCCTTAAGGATCGTCGGGGTCACGTCGATGATCTGAACCGGTTCCTCGACTCTTTTACCGGCATGGCGCGCTCCCGGGAACCGGGCCAGAAGGGGAATGCGAATGAGCTCGTCGTAGACGGAGTTCCCGTGGTTCATCAGCCCATGCTCCAAGAATCCTTCTCCGTGATCGCCGAATACCACGATCAGCGATGAGTCGTAGAGGCCCAGTGTCTCCAGCTCATCCAGGAAACGGCCGATCGCAAAATCGGTATAGGCGATCTCGCCATCGTACAGCGCGACGACTTCAGTGAGCTCTTCCGTGGAGAGCTCTTTGTCCTGCGCGTAGGGATGGGAGTGGCTGATCTCTCGAATGTTGGGTCGATATGCGGGAACGTAGGCGGTGTCGAATGGCCAGGGGGGCTCGTAAGGATGATGCGCGTCGAACAAGTGCAAGAACAAGAAAAACGGCGGTTTGCGAATCACCGGTCGACTCGGCTCCTGGGCCAGCCATTCGAGCGCACGATCCACCATGATGTCGGCGGGCCGCACCCGTTTGGCTCGGAAGTAATGATCGTAGCCTTTGGAGAACCCGTAGTCCTCGCTGAGGACCGGAGCCACGAACGCTGCCGTTTGATAGCCGGCGTTCTTCAGCATTTCGGGGAGCATTTTGCTCATGTCGCTTTGCGGTGTGAGGTGGGTGATCGAATGAACCGAGGGGTAAAGAGAGGTGAAGAGACTCATGTGGGCGGGGACCGTCCACGGAGTCGGCGTAAAGGCTTGCTCGAAGACAACCGGGGATGTCCCGGCCGCTGTTGAATTTGGTCGGGTAGCGGCGGCACCTGTGAATACTCTTAGGCAGCAAACTCATCGCTGTCAAGAGATTTCTGTTTGCTTCTAAGCGCGTGAACGAGAGCGCCCATATGGCGATAGCCTTTGATACGCCGGAACTTTTTCTGCGCGGTGACGACGCCAAGAGCGGTTCATCGGCGAACCATGGAAGGACTCTTCCAACGCTTGACGTTTCTCGATACTCTGCGAATGGTTCCGTTGAGATTCTCAATGGCGTTCGTCGTGGCAAGAGACTGGCGAAGTAAGGCGGGCGGCGCGAGCTTCACGACCGTGAGTGTTTCTTCCATCCCTTCACGAAGGCTTCCGGCAGCTTCGTCGTAGCCGTTTCGCTCGAGCCACGACACCAATGCCTGAAGTCGCTTGCGCGCCTTGTCGGCACTCTTGCACTTGTAGGCTTCCTTCATCGTCTGGAGCACGTAGGCGTGACGAGACTTGGGAAGGTACGAGCGAAGATTTCGGAATTTATGGATCTGGCACCTTTGGATGACCGCGAGGTCCCCCAAAACGTCGACGAGTGCCTTGCGGATGCCTTTGCCTCCGTCCACTACGCAGAGAATCGACTCATCGACGCGCAAGCCTCGCTCGAGAAGGTCCTGCAACATCGCGGTGCACACTCGAAAGTTTTCCGTCGAGCCCAGCCATATACCCAGGGGCACCTTCGTTCCATCTATTGTAATACCTAGAGTTACGACGACGGTCTGTCCGGCCACCTCAAGGCCATCCAGCATCAGTGCCGCAAGCTCGAACTCCTCTAGCCGCCGAGACAGGTATTCCTCGAGCTTCTTAGTCGTCTGGCTCACGAGGTGACGGCTGGCGGCACTCTTACTCGTGCCACGAGACTTCAACTTGGCCGCGGGTTTGTCCAGACTCGATTCGTAATTTCGGGTCGATACGCCCACCAAGATCTGATTCAACACTCGCTCTGGAAGCGGGTCTTCTTCGCGGAAGGCTTCGAAGTGTGGAAGCGACGCCTCCGCGCCCGACTTCGAGCGAACTCGAGGTCGCGACACTTGGATGCGACGACCACCGAAGCTCAGCTCTCCGTTCGTGCTCCCCCAGTGGTTATGAGTTCGCTCCTTCTCGTGCTTGCCCTTGAGCCCCGCGATCTCCTCGGCGTCCTCTCTGAGCAGTAGGTGCAGAGCTGTCAGTCCTTGCTCGTACACCCATTCCGTCAGATCCGCCTTCGTGGCCGCGATCCCAGCTATCATCGGTAGCAGTATCTGACCGACTTGGCCAACTACCTTGCCCGTAGGCGAGTGCGTTTGCTTTCTTACTGGCTTCTTTGATTTCCTAGGCATTGGTGGCTCCTTGTCCCCCTCTGGAGACGGTTTATTGGCAGACCTATTCTTAGGCCGGCCAAGGAGCCGCCGCTACCCCAAATTCAACATCCGGCGGGACATCCCCAGACAACACCCTCTTGGGCGAGTCGGGTCAAATTTGGCGTGTTGGGGCGGTGGTAGCCGTAAACACTAACGTGGTCGGCTCGCACCGTGTCCAACGAGATGAGAATGACGTTGGGAAGCCGTGGCCGATCCGTGCAGCCGGCGGCGAGAAGAAAAGCGAGAGTTAGGAGCGTGCTTCGCCGATCCATCGAATCGGCATTTTACCTCACGCGCGGGCGGCGGATCCTCCGAGTAGTCGAGCGGGTAAGTGAAGAAGAGCTTTCAGCAGATCGAAAACCGCGTCCACCGTGATACCAATCAGTCGAAACGGTAGAAGTAGTAGCCAAACGAAAGGATAGGCAATAAGAGCCAGCAGGGCCAGGGGCCAGCAAAGCACGAAAAGAATGAGCCAAAGCAAAAACTTCAACGATTCAACCTCCTCGTATACTATTATATTAATATGTGAGTCCTCGGGCAATTGTTCTCTTGCGGAAGAATGAGAAAGCTTGCTTCCCGTCTTTCTGCGCACTAGGATCCCTACGCCAGCGTCCTTAGGAGAGTATGCGTGGTTGTAGGAGATAGATCGATCGTCTGAGTTCCCTCCTTTCTAAGCCGCTGGGTGACGAGTCGTCCTACCTACATAACCGGATTGTGCGTCGCCGCCACCATCGTGGCCCAGGCGAGCACGCGTTCCGCGACTCCCGGCCCGAGGATCGGTCATGGTCTCGCGTTCGACGGAGCACGGGGGAGAACGGTTTTGTTCGGCGGTTTCGGCCCCGACGGAGTTCCACAGAGCGACACGTGGGAATGGGACGGTGAAGCCTGGCAGCTGTCGTCGAACGACGGGCCCTCGGCTCGTCGGTGGCCGGCAATGGTATACGACGCGTCCCGTGGTCACGTGATCCTCTTCGGCGGACGCGAGGGGGTTGGTCGCGGAGGCACTTCGCGCGGTGATACTTGGGAGTGGGACGGGAAAGTGTGGAAGGAGTTGCGCTCCGATGACGGGCCGTCCGGTCGTGACCACCACGCGATGGTTTACGACAGGGCAAGGGGGAGCGTCGTCGTCTTCGGTGGCTGGGACGGTGAGGCCGTCGTGGGCGATACGTGGGAGTGGAACGAAAGTGGCAACGGGTCGGTCGGAACGGGCCGCCGGCACGCGCCGCACACGCAATGGCGTATGACGGAAAACGGGGCGTCGCTGTTTTCTTCGGTGGACGGGCGCTCGAGATGTTCTTCGACGATACGTGGCTCTGGGACGGCAAGGAATGGTCACAAGTGGACGCGCACGGGCCGCCCAAGAGAGCGTTCCACGGGATGACCTACCTTCCCGAATCCCAGAACACGGTCCTTTTCGGCGGTCGAGTGGCCTCCGATCTCGCCCAACACCCTCCAGCCAGCCCGGCCCACCGTGTTCAACTTCAGGTTCTCGGCCGACCGGAGCTTCAAAGAGTTCGACCGAATGGCCGAAGTCCTGGGTAAGGCAAGGCAAAATGTCACCCAAGCCGCACCTCGTCCGGACGAGGTGTCGCAAGATGTCACGCCGGGCGTGCCTAGAGTGAAAGACGAGCCGGCCAGGTTGCGATACGTTCGGCCCGAGTTACGGGAGCGCGTCTACTATTACGCTCACTCCCGATACTTCCGTAACGTAGTGTCGAGTCAGATTTTTCCGGGGGAGCTTCGGCGCTCCGTTTCGCGGCTCTCTCGAGTCGCCGTGCCCGCTTTCTCTTCACGTCTTTCTTGTCGAGGGCGACAAGGGGGCGAAGACGGGTTGACATCACGAGGACCGGTGACCTACTGTCGCCCAAGTGCGCACCCTAAAAGACGAGCAATCATGGTTGATGACTGCGTCGCTGATGGTGTTGGCGGCGGTCGCCGTCGCGGTAGCGTTGATCTATACGCGCCGAGTGATGGTGCCCTTCGTTCTCGCGATCTTCATCATGTATCTCGTCTCGCCGATTGTGGATTTTCTTCGAGTTCGTCTCCGGGTACCGAAGGCAATTTCGATCCTTGTTGCGCTCCTCGTTGTGGCGGGGCTCTTGACGCTGCTGGGTTTGCTGATCACGACTTCAGTACGAGGTTTGGCGGCCAGCGCGCCAATTTATCGGGAGCGGTTCGCCAGTCTCGCCCAGGGCTTCTTGTCCGTCCTCGACCGGCTCGGCGTCGATCTGAGCCAAAACCAGGTGTTGACGGCGATCAAGGAGCTACCGGTCTTGGACATGGTCCGGCAAACGGCAGGCGGCGTAGTGGGCTTGGTATCGACTGGAATTCTGGTCCTCATCTTCGTGATCTACTTGCTAGCTGGGAGACAGCCGAACGAGTTGAGGACGGGATTTTATGCCGAGGCCGATCAGAAGATCCGGCGTTATCTCGTCACCAAGGTCTCGACTTCCACGGTGACGGGTCTACTCACGGGCGTTATTCTGGCTCTCTTCGGTCTCGACCTGGCACTAGTGTTCGGCGTTTTGGCGTTCTTCCTGAACTTCATCCCGTCGGTGGGTTCGATCATCGCAACGTTGCTTCCTATCCCCATGGCCATGGTTCAGTTCGACAGCTTCTGGATGATCGCGGGCATCGTTCTCGTGCCGGGTGCGGTCCAGATGACGATCGGAAGCGGAATAGAGCCCGTGTTGATGGGCGAAGGCCTCGACCTTCATCCGGTCACGATTCTTCTAGCGCTGGTTTTCTGGGGGCTGATCTGGGGAGTGGTGGGGATGTTTCTGGCGGCGCCAATAACCGCTGTGCTTCGGATCGTCTTGGACCGGTTCGAGATGACCCGACCCATCGCGGGGCTGTTGGCGGGCCGTCTGCCCGGGGAAGCCTAGGTCTGTATCTGAACAAGCAGCTGCGGGGGTGAGTCACCAAAGCTCAGTACGTCCATCGGACACGCTGTCACACCGATCCCACAACCGATGCAGGAGCTGTTTAGTCTTTTGTTCCCAGGGCACGGTCCAGGTTGAAAGCGGCGCTGATGAGCGCCAGATGAGTGAAGGCTTGCGGGAAGTTGCCCAACGCCTCGCCCCGGTGACCGGTCTCCTCCGCGTAGAGGCCCAAGTGATTCGCGTAGCCTAGCATTTCTTCGAAAATGACTCGGGCCTTTTCGAGCCGGGCGCGATCCAAGCGACCTGCCCGAGTGAGAGCCTCCACCAACCAGAACGTACAGATGTTGAAGGTTCCCTCCTCGCCCGCCAGGCCGTCATCGGTTTCTTCGATGTTGTACCGGTAGACCAAGCTGTTGGATAGCAGCCCCCCCTCTTTGGGTGAGCGCATCGTGGCGTCCAGAGTCTTCAGATTCCGAGGATCGGTCGGAGAAAGGAAGAAGACCAGCGGCATCATAAGATTCGCTGCGTCGAGCGCGTCACTTCCATAGGACTGCACGAAGGCCTGCCGTTTCTCATTCCAACCCTTGGCCATGATCTCTTCGTAGATCTGATCGCGGACTTTTTCCCAGCGAGCTCGATCGGCAGGGAAGGAGCGCTTGTCGGCGAGCCGTAGGCCACGGTCGAGCGCTACCCAGCACATGAGCTTCGAGTAGACGAAATGCTGCTGTCCGCCTCGGACCTCCCATATGCCTTCGTCCTTCCGCTGCCAGTTTTTCGCCACCCAGTCGATGAGCTCCCGCAGGTGCATCCAGAGATCATAGGAGATGGGAGAGCCGTATTTGTTGGAGAGATAGACGGAGTCCATGAGCTCGCCATAGATATCGAGCTGCAGCTGCCCATAGGCACCGTTTCCGATTCGTACCGGCCGGGAGCCCATGTAACCTTCTAGATGATTGAGAGTCTCCTCGGTCAGCTCGTGTCGCCCGTCGAGGCCGTACATGATTTGGAGCGAGCCGTCAGGCTCCAGCTCGGCGCCCCGCGCCTCGAGCCATGTCATGAACGCCGCCGCTTCTTCGGCGAACCCAATCCGAAGTAGTCCGTACAGAGTAAACGCCGCGTCTCGGATCCACGTGTAGCGATAGTCCCAATTCCGCTCCCCGCCGATCCCTTCGGGCAGGCTCGTTGTGGGAGCGGCCACCATCGCCCCGGTTGGTTTGAATGTGAGGAGTTTGAGAACGAGCGCCGAGCGCTGAACCATTTCCCGCCACCGTCCACGGTAAGTGCACTGGGAGAGCCACCGTCGCCAATACTGCACGGTCTTTGCCGCGAGCTCCTCGACTTCGGGCTCGGGAAGCAGGACGTCACAGCCCATGCCGCGCTCGACTCTTCCAAAAACGAATATCGCGCGCTCGCCTTCCTTGAGCGTGAAATCCGATGTGACTCCGTTTCCGTCTTCGCGAAGCGGTCTTCTCGTGCCAAGCCCCATGCACAGTGAAGGCGTGTCGAAGCATGCCCCCTTTTCTGTGATCTGCATCGAGTGCCGGTCTCGCGCATAGTTGAAGGCCGGGGAGCACTCGACGCGGAAGGGAACGACTCCGCGAACCGCTTTCACCACACGGACGATCTGATGTCGGCCCTGCTCTTCGCTGCCGAGCGTCACCGGCATGTAGTCTACGACTTGGCCGACGCCATCCACGGAAAGGAAACGCGTCACCAGCACATTGGTTTCCGGATAGTAGAACTGTTTGTAAGTCACGCCATCGGTTGTCGGCGCGATCTTGAATCGTCCGCCCTTTTTGTCGTCGAGGATGGCGGCGAATACGCTCGGTGAGTCGAAATACGGAAAGCAAAACCAATCGATCGAGCCGTTCATCCCGACCAGGGCGACGGTCTGCATGTCGCCGATGATTCCGTAGTTTTCGATGGGTTGATACGTCATGCCAGGAAACTCCTTCGACTGGATTGTACGACAAAGCGAGAGTAGCGTGGGTTATCCAGGGCCCAGATCTTCAATCGCCTCTCTTATGGTCTCGGTGGCTCTCTGGTAATCCTCGCCTTCCGTGAAACGTAGTACAGCGCCCATTCGAACATGTACCGCCCCGGTTCGTGGCCAACGGTCGTGGAGCGAATAGATCTCGAACGTCCCCTGGTGGTGAATGGGCACCACCGGGACCCGCAGCCGGACCGCCATGAGTCCGATACCGTTCTTGAATGGCTTTAGGGTACCGTCTGGGGAACGTTCACCCTCGGGGTAAACCAGAGGGCAAGAGCCGTGGTCGACGAGCTCACCGGTGAATCTGAGCGCCCTTCGCACACCGGTCATCTCATGAGGTAGAGGGTAAGCGTTGAAGAGGCAAGTGGCCAGATAGTACTCGATCATGTTTCGCCAACGAGCTTTCAGCGAGTGGCCGCGCGGATCAAAGTAGGCGCGGAAGCGTTCCTGCATCATGGCGGGCGCGACTCGGTTACGCCATGCGAAGGGGAGTGAGGCCATGATGACCGGAGTATCGAGATGGCTGTTGTGGTTGGCCGCGAAAAGCACGGGCCACCGTAGTCCTTGCAAATTCTCGAGCCCGTCGACGGAGAGCTCGATGTAGTGGCGGAGAAGGGGCCAAAACAAGAGCTCAGAGAGCGCGGTGCGCGCCCATCGAACCGGACGCGAACGATCCCATCGCGGCACCGCCTCGAGAGGAAGAGCCTTGGGGACAATGGCGGCCTTTGGGGCTTGCTCTTGCTCGAGCCAGGCTCTCAGTGCGCCGACTGTTTGCGTTTCGGACAGGGCCTCCTCGTCTAGCGCGACGCCGTAGGCCTCCTCCAATCGTGACAGGAGATCCAGCTGTTCCAACGAGGAGAGACCCAGGTCCTCGGAAAGGCGAAGGTCGTCTCGCAGTGTCGCCGAATCGCGACTCGAGATGTGCGCCAAGATTCCCGCCAACTCGGTGGCCGGTCTCGCCTCCGATGGTGAGGTCTTGGGCGTCTGCAGGCGGTTCAGTATTTCGCGACGCTTGATCTTCAGTGTCGAAGCGGTACGAGGGAAGTCTTCATCGGGCCAGGTGCCCCACGACCGAATGCGTTGGTGCGGCTCCAGGGACTCGTTGGCTCGGGCAACGAGTCGTTCGACATTCCCTTTCGGATCGTTCAATAGAAAAACGGCATGTACTAGCTCTTGACCTTCACGGGTTAGAGCAAGCACGACGCTTTCTTTCACTTCCTCGAATTGGTTGAGGACCGACTCGACGTCTTGTGGAAAAATGTTGAGACCGTCCGCAGTGATGATGGTGTCCTTCTTCCTGCCGAGGAAGTAGAGTCGTCGCTCATCATCGATGCGGCCGAGATCACCGGTGTGCAGCCATCCTTCGTCGTCGATGAATGTGTCCATACCGTCAGGCCCCTTCGGGGAGTCACCCAAGTATTCCGAGACTACGCTTGCGCCTCGAACCAGGATCTCGCCGTCGTTGGCGATCTTCACTTCCTGATCGCCAACGACTTTCCCGAGCGAGCCAGCGCTTGTGTGAAACGGGTGATTCACGGTAACCACCGGGCTCGTTTCGGTCAGCCCGTAGCCTTGCACGACAACGAAACCCAACCGTCGCCAAAAGGATTCGTCTTCGGTGGACAGCCGCGCCCCTCCTACTACGAGAGCCCAGAACTTCCAGCCGAGGTCGCGGTGGAGCGAGCGGTTTCTCCACCAGCCCTCTTGCGGAGGCGATGGGAGTCGCGGCTCTATTTCGTGACGCAGGTTCTTGAGGAGTTGGGGAACGCTAACCAACACCGAGACTCGCTTGCGGCGCAGGGTCTCTATGATCGCGCGCGGTTGAAGCTCTCGCGTGAATACCGCCGACCCTCCGAGGAAGACGGGAATGAAGAGTCCGAGCGACTGTCCAAAGAGGTGGCTCAGGGGGAGCAGGTCGAGGATGCGAATCGGCTGAAAGGGCAGGGCGAGCTTCTTGTATTTGTCGATCTCTCTAGCGATAGGCGTCAGGTTGGCGCAAAGGTGTCGATGTCGGTGAACGACACCTTTTGGCTCGCCCGTTGTACCGGAGGTGAAAACGATCTGAACGACGTCATCCTTAGAAGGTGTCGACGGCCTCAAGTCGTGAGCATCCAAAACCGCCACGTCCTCGAAGGAAAGTCTCCGAAGCTTTTCATCTTCTGCCCCATCCGCCGTGACCCGAGAGCCATGCACCAGCCACCGTGCGTGGACCCTCTCTTGAATCCGGTTCATCAACTCAGGAGAGGATCTGAAGTCGAGGGGGACGACTTCGACTCCGCGGGCGATCGAGGCCCAGAAAACAGTGACCCACTCGGGCCGGTTCTCGCCCCAGAGGAGCAGGCGATCGCCCCTCTGTGCCTCTTGACCATCGAGAAAATGTGCAAATCCAGCGATCTGGCGGTAGAGCGCCCGGTAGGAAAGCGTCCAGGTTCGGAAACCGTTGTAGAACCGGATGGCCTCGCGGTTGCCGAGGCGCTCAATCTCAGGGATGAGATCGACTAGCGTTTCCATCGAACCAACACGTCAGCGCGCGCTCGAGATCCTCGAGCGGAAGCCACCTCCTGTCAGGAGCGAAACGAGCCGAACGCGAGAAGGAGCCAACCCACCAAGAAGCCGAGACCACCTATTGGTGTCACCGCACCCCACCACTTGACGCCGGATATCGAGAGCACGTAGAGGCTGCCGGAGAATACGAGCACGCCGAAAGTAAACGCCACGCCGGCGCTCGTGATCCACTGGCTCGGGTGGGACTCGGAGAGCCAGGCCACTACGAAGAGGGCCAGCGAGTGATAGAAGTGATAGCGGACACCGGTCTCGAAGACTTGGAGCATATCGGCCGATAGACGAGCACGCAGGGCGTGCGCTCCGAACGCCCCCAGCCCAACGGCGAGAAACATGAGGATGCTGCCCAAGCGGATCCAGATCATTTCGACCGCGATTCCATGAGCTCGATCCAATCGAGTGATGCGAGGTCCCCGCGAAACGCCCGATGGGTCTTGTGGGCTCGGCAGTAGCGGATTATCAACTCTCGCTGATCTTCGGCCACCTCCCGGTCTTCCGTAATCTCGACCGGCATCGCGTAGCGGTCGATGATGCTCAGAATGTGAGCCCGGTTTTTTCCCCGGCCGGCCTGAAAGACGACGCGGAGCTCCTCCAGCTCGCAGGTGCCGAGATACCGCACCTCGAGTCGATGCCAAACCGTGAGGGTGAGGAAAATGGCACCGGCCAGGGCCAGACCACTGGTGGCGTATCCGACTCCCACGACCATTCCCACCGCGGCAATGACCCAGATCGAGGCTGCGGTGGTCAGCCCTGTGATGCCGCCCCGTTCCCGAAGGATGGCGCCTGCGCCCAAGAAGCCCACCCCGGTTACGATCTGCGCTGCGATGCGTGAGCGGTCGAGCGCTCCGAATGCCTGGTCGATGGACATCAACGTAAAGATCGTCGAGCCCAGGCAGATGAGCGTCAGGGTACGCAGCCCGGCCGGTTTATCTGCCCGTTCTCTCTCCGCGCCGACGATCGTTCCGCAGGCGATGGAAACGAGCACCAGAATGAACTCTGAGAACGGAGCGGG
Organism: Candidatus Marinacidobacterales bacterium; assembly: GCA_965222425.1. Lineage (GTDB taxonomy): Bacteria > Acidobacteriota > Vicinamibacteria > Marinacidobacterales > DATDRI01 > CBDCNP01. The sequence continues at coordinate 903,725 of CBDCTW010000022.1, read as the reverse complement.
AACCACCTCCCGAATGTCACCGAAGATCATATGGAGAAGGTCCATGGTGGGTCATGTTACTCCTCAGTTGGGGATGACGCCAAGCCCTGATAGGATCGGCCGTTATCTTTGATAAGGAGGTTGCACCGACGATGCCTTCCCGCAGAAGCTTTATGGGGTTGCTGGCCGCTCCCGCCCTTGCCGGCCCACTTGGTAGAAGTATGGTTCGTGAGACCGAGTTCGTTCCAACGGGCAATCCGGTACTCGACACTCTGGAGCCGGTGATCACCGGTGCCAAGCATGTGAGGTTTCACGAGGAAAAAGTAAGCCAGGTAGCCGAATGGATGGCGTACGAGTCCCTTCCTTGGCCTGATTTCCGATCCCCCCTCAATCCCGAGGGAAACGATCAGAACACGATGGACTTCATCTTCCTTACGTCGACCATCAATTTTGCCTTCACCGATTTCGAGACCCACACCATATATAAGGTCGACTACGCCGGTGCAGAGCAGTGGGACTCCTTGGGTATGGCTGCTGGTGTGAAGCGGGCCTACGACAATGGGATTCCCATCTTGGAGGGAAGCTACCTGGCGAAGGTGAAGCGGGTCGACGTGGAGAAGCTCTTCCGCGGCAATATTGAGATTCCCATGTTGGCCGAGCGTCTGGATATCTTTCGAGAAGTGGGCAAAGTGTTGGACGAACGCTACGATGGGCGTTTCTACAATTTCGTGAACGCCGGTCCGCCCCGGCTCTACGCCGACGGCAACGGGTTGCTAGAGCGCTTGTTGGCCGAGTTCCCGTCATTCCGTGATACCAGCATGTACCGCGGTTCCGAGATCGTCTTCCAGAAGCGGGCACAGCTCCTGTGGTGGCAGTTGCACGGACGGTTTCGGGAGAGCGGCTTCTTCAAACTGGAGGACCCCGAGAAGCTGACCATCTTCGCAGACTACATCGTCCCAGTGGCATTTCGCGTTTTCGGCATGATGTCGTACTCGCCCGAGCTCGAGGCGGCGATCAACGCGCGAAAGATCATTCCCGCAGATAGTGACGAGGAGATCGAGATACGAGCCTTCACACTTTGGGGAGCACATCGATTGACCCAGGAGATCAACAAACGCCGTCCACCAGAGCTGCAAGTCATCGGGCCGGTTGTCGACGGACGGCTGTGGACTCACTATCACGAGACCCACTGGCCTCATCACCTGACGATCACCACCGACTATTGAAAGGGGATTCGAGCATGAACAAGCCAGCAGCAAGTAGAATGGGCTGAGTCCCCTCGGCAAGGAAGTCGTCGCGGAAATGAACCGCCTCGGTATCATGAAGAGGACATCGCGAAGATCTGCTCCGGAAACGTGCTGCGCGTGTGGTCGGCAGTCGAACGGAGAGCGGGAGAGCCCCAGGCGGGCCAGTGAAACTTTGCTGCAATTGCGAAATGCCGGAGCCGACGGCGGTGGCTAAGTATCGCCGTGGCGAGAGGCTTCATTTCTGTGGCAGGGACCGCTGGGATGAATTTGCTCCTGTTGGCTGGGAAAACTACTGCGCGACGCCGGCCATGGACTTGGCCAAGCGTAGGCGGGCATTCTCGATGGCGACAGAGGCATGCTGGGCAAAAACGGTGGTCATGCGTAGCTCATATTCCGAGAACTCACGTTTTGAGGCGTTGGGTGTCAGGCCCAGGTTGAGGACGCCCAAGACCTCACCCCTCAAGTGAAGGGGCACGGATATCGAGAAGTGGAGCTCTTCCTCTCTCTCAACCGGCTCTTCGAAGCGGTCATCAAAGCTCACATCCCCGGCTAGCAGCACCGGCTCGCAGTGCTGCGCTACCCAACCGGCAACGCCTTTCCCAACTTTCTGCCGTGTCTGGGCGACGACCGTATCCTTCAGGCCCTGGGCCGACACAATCTTTAACCGCTCATCCCGGTCGTCGACGAGCATCACGAAACCGCGGTTGCCCTCGACGAACTCGAGGGCGGCGCGCAAAACGGTATCGAACGTGAGTTCTGGTTCGACGACCGAGATCACGGTGCTAATGGCGCGGTAAAGCCCCGTGATCTCCTTGAGGCGGGCCTCGAGCGAAGTGGATTTGTCTTGTTCTTCAATCAGCTTCTTGAGGTCAAGTCTTAATTTTCCTGTCAAATCTTCGTACGGTTCCCCGCGCTCGGTTAAGCTGCTGATTCCTCCGACGTGCCTTGCGGGAGAAGCTCGTTGCGAAGCTCCTCGACTTTCCTAGCGGCGAAGACATCCATCCTCACGCCGCGCCATTTGTTTGCGACGGCCAAGAGCACAGCGAACGAGAGTTTCATCGCGGCCTCCTCGGTGAAGAAGTGAGGAATGACCTTTGTGCGACGTTTGTGCTCTCCGAACGTGCGCTCAAGTAGATTCGACGTGCGAAGCCTTTTGTGATGCGCCGCAGGAAGGCGCAGCGCCTGAAGACACGCTTCGAGGGTCTCTTCCATGCACTTCATCGCGCTCGGGAATCGTTGGCGGTACCGAGCGATCACCTCCCGACCCTTCTTCAGCCCTTGCTCGTAGCTGTTCGCATGGAACGACTCAAGGATGGCCGCCTTGAGTTCGTCGCGCACTTCCTTCGGAGCCTTGCCCAGGATGTTCTCGAGGCGGTGCTTCTGGCAACGTTGCTTGAGGCTTCGAGGGAAGACCTCTGCGATCGCTTTGAGCACTCCAGGATTCCCGTCCGTCACGATGAGCAACGGCTCCCTCATTCCTCGGGCCACCATCTCCTGCAAGAACCCCTTCCAGTTCTCGTAGGATTCTCGGTTGCCGACACCGATATGAAGAAGAACTCGCGTCCCATCAGCGCGATAGCCGGTCGCAACGAGGATGGGCTCTTTCCTCTCCGCTCCTTGGTGGTAGCGCAGGTACGTGCCGTCGAGCTCGAGATACAACAGCTTCTCGTTCGAGAGATCCCGTTTTCGAAACGCCTCGAAATCCTCCGACAGACACCGTGTGACCCGGCTCACCACCGACTTCGAGACACCCGTGCCGCTCAGCACGTCCGCGAACGTCGCCTCAATGTCACGCGTCGACATCCCGTGGACGTACATCCGCGCGATCAGTTCATCGAGTTTCTCGGTCCGGCTCACGTAGGCGTCGAGAATCTTTGACTGAAACACCTTCTCTGTTTCTCGTACCTGCGGCACTTGCACCGTTACCGCTCCCTCGCCCGTGAGGACCCGATGCGACTCATACCCGTTGCGTCGTCCCTTCTCCTTCGTCGTTGCCGGAGCGTTCTCATAGTAATTTCGACCCAACGCCTCCGTCACCTCGCGCTCCAACGCATATTGAAGCATCATCTGAGCTCCCGACCGGACGATCTCCGAGAGATTCATCTCCCCAAATACCAGTTGTTCCTCGAACTGCTTGAGCAATCGCTGACTCGGTAGTACCTTTCCCATGATGTATGGTTCTCCTTTTCTGTCCCCATGACGGGGACGGGTTTGGGCTTGGGGAACCATACATCGTTTTTCTTTGACAGGAATCTTAAGACATCACCCCTTCTTGATGAGCTGGTGTTGCAGTTTCTTGAGGCGCCGTTCCTTGCCGATGATATAGAGACAAGCGAGCAGTGAAATGATGGTCAAGGCGGGCACAAGGAAGCCCTGATCTTGCCGGAACGAGATGTAGGCGATGGCTCCGAGAAAGATCATCAGGAGCCATATAACGAGCAGAAGAAGCTCGCTCTGCTGGCTCTCAACCTGCTTCAGGTTCATTTGCTCATCTCCTGCCGATCGGGCGACAAGCCGCATTCCACTGAATAGAACTCGATCAGCTGGTGGCGCACGATAGTCGGGTTGTCGCTGAAGTCTTTACCTAATGTTAGCTGAAAAGGGCTTTGCAGGTAAATTGACCCGCTAGAACTCGAGGTGACATGATGGAGCAAGCAGTATTCGAGGTGCGGCGCGGACAATGGCAAGGGACCACGCCGCTGAGCGTCACGTCTGGCATCAGGAGGCGCCGGCAGTATGTCTGAGCAAATCATCGAGCTCGATCTCGGATGTCGACCGGAGGCGGCTGTTTCTACAGGGGTGCTGGTGTCCTCGGAGTACTCCACGTTCTTGACCTTTAACGCCGTCAGACCGACTGGAGACGGGCCGAGCGTCGAGAGCGCGGGCCACGCCGTCGTCGAGTTCCCTCTTTGCTCGATCACGAAGTTCGGCTATCCAAACGACGAGGCACGCTGGGGCATACCGCGCTACCAACCTACGTCGTACGGGATCTACGAGTTCAAGAGCTCGGAGTGGATTCCCGAGATCGTTCGACTGAATCGATATCGCTTGCCGAACACGCCAGACGACACGACCACGCGGCACTTTCTCATCGCGTTTCACGACAGCACGTTCGAATGCCTGGCGGCCGACATCAAGATTGAGCTGACCGCCGAGCCCTACGAGCAAGTGTTCGAGCGGATTTCGGCGAGGTTGATGTCGGAGTGAGCCGGTGACGGGTCCCGAAAAGGATCTCTCGTTTCGTGCCTTCGAGCACGAGGCGTGGGAGAGAGTCGTTTCCGTTTACCACACGGGTCTCGGGGAGCTTACATCCCAGACCATCGAGCCACTCCTCGACGCGGCAGACGTAACAGAGGGCGTCCAGGTGCTCGACGTGGCTTCCGGACCCGGGTACGTGGCCGCCGCCGCGGCGGCGCGGGGTGCCCAGGTCATCGGCGTCGATTTTTCGGATGCGATGGTGACGGAGGCTCGACGGCGGTACCCGGATGTTGAGTATCGGGTGGGGGACGCCGAAGAGCTTTCTTTTCCCGACGCTCGGTTCGACTCGCTGGTTATGAATTTCGGCTTGCTCCATCTCGAGAGACCGGAACGGGCGCTTGGTGAAGCGCATCGGGTGCTTCGCCCGAAGGGCCGAGTGGCGTTCACGGTCTGGGACGACCCGAGCGTGGCCGTCGGCTTCAAGATCGTTCTCGACGCCATCGAAAAGTGGGGGAATATGAATGTGCCGCTTCCTCCCGGGCCCCCGTTTTTTCGGTATCGGGATCCTGAGGAGGCGAAGAAGGTGCTTGTTCAAGCCGGATTCACGAATCCGGAGCGAATCGAAATTCCGCTCGTATGGCGGCTCCGCTCGCTGGATGCACTCTTCGAGTTCATGCTGGGAGGAACGGCACGAACCGGTGGGCTCCTTCGTGCCCAAACCCCCGAAGCCCTGGAAGCCATTCGACAGGCTGTGCGGGAGGGAACGTCGCCCTACCAAGTGGGTGGCACTTGGGAGATTCCGATGCAGGCGGTCGTGTACTCAGCCGTTAAGCTCTAGATTGGGGGATTTCCCCGACGCCTTGCCACGTTGATGAATAGCAACTCGATATTTTGGCGTCCGAAAAGTCCCAGAGCTTTTCGACTGGGTGGTTTTCACTACATCTAACCTGGGGGGAAAACCCTCCACACTCCCTCACTTCAAAAATTGGGCGCCTGGGGTATAACCACAGGCAGATCAGTGACCAAGGAGGATAGTCGGCCTATGCAAGAGACTCTCGCGATTACCTTTTTCGGCCTGGCTGCGGTGATCTACCTCGTGCAGGTCAACCGTTAGGAGAAAAGACATGTGGAAGAAGAACGAAGCGAGGACGTATACGTAGGGGCGTCCGACCTTGCAGCTCACTTCACCCTGGACGAAAGAAACCTACTGGAGGCAATCACCCGCTGCGGACGGCGGCGAGTATCATTCGCTCGCCTTTCCCGGCCTGGTGGAGAAGCTCGGCGAGGACCAGAAGTACCAGATCCTCGATCTCGGGCGAGCGTACGGTCCCAACGTCGAGTTTTCCTCTCAGTTCTCCTGCACGTTCTACGTCGCCGATCTTTATCGCACGCTGCAGTCCTATATCCTGGCGCCTGGCGAAGACGACGGATCCCGGCTCTCGCGAGTCTTCGAGGAGTTGCTTCCTTACGCCGAAGACACGCGATTCGATCTCATCTTGGCGTGGGATTTCCTGAACTACCTACGGCCCGAGCAGATCGAGACGATGGGTCGTCGCCTGGCGAGTTTCTCGAAGGAAGGGACCACCATCTTCGCCACGATCGCCATCCACCAATCGATCCCGGCGCGGCCGTGCGGCTTCAAGATCGTGGACGCCGCGACTTTCGACTACGATTCGATAACAGACCGATCTCGGCCCTCCCCCCGCCACAAGGAGCCCGAGCTTTGTCGGCTGATGCCCGGCTTCGAGGTAGAGAACACGTTTTTACTGCGAAACGGGCTGCAGGAGTACGTGTTCACTTTCAATCCCAAGCACCCCTCCGAAGGATATGCCCCCCGATAGATCGTTCTCGGTCTCGCGGTATAGTCAGACCGAACGATGGTACCGCGAGTCAAGATCTGTTGTATCGCAAGCGAAGCCGAAGCATCTCTCGCTGTTCGTCTCGGGGCATCCGCGCTGGGGCTGGTCTCGGAGATGCCGAGCGGCCCCGGGGGCATCGCCGAAGAGACCATCCGCCGGATCGCCAAGGGCGTTCCACCAGGGGTCTCTTCGTTCCTTCTGACCAGCCGTCAAGACGTTGACTCCATCGTCGCTCAGCAAAATCGGACCGGTGTGAGCGCGATCCAGCTCGTCGACGAGCTTTCTCCCGGCGCGCATGAAAAGCTTCGTGACGCCCTCCCTGGGATCCGAGTCGTCCAAGTGATCCACGTTATGAATGAGAGCTCGGTGGAGGAGGCGAGCTCCGTTGCTCCCCATGTCGATGCGCTCCTTCTGGATTCTGGAAATCCTAAGCTTGCCGTGAAAGAGCTTGGGGGTACGGGGCGAACGCATGACTGGGCCCTCAGCCGGAAAATCCGGGACGCGGTATCGATTCCCGTTTTCTTGGCGGGTGGCCTCACCGCGTCCAATGTGTGCGCCTCGATTGAGGAAGTTTCTCCCTTCGGCGTCGACGTCTGCAGCGGTGTCCGAACCGACGGCAAGCTGGACGGAACAAAGACTGAGGATTTCATCCGCACGGCCCAGAGTTGTGTTTAGCCATGGTGGTAAAATGATTTCAACAGTCTGTCTTTGATAATCGATACCGTCGACGTCGTGCGCTACATAAGAGGCGACCCGCGCAGAGACGGTCCAGGGATTGTAGCCGCCCACTGGCTAGCTTTGGGGCTAGCTCGGTAGCTCGGGGAAGGCGTAATGCTTTAGTAGGTCTCTCTCCTCCCTCGCTTCATCGAAGAAGGCGCGCGTGAGGTCCGATTGAGTCACCATACCCAAGTAGTCTTTTCCGTCCAGGACCAGAAGGTGCCTGGTCGTGTGATCCTTCATCCGCTCCGCCGCCACCAGACAACTCTCTTCCGGTCGCGCGGTCATCAGATCCGGGCTCATCACCTCACTCACTGAGGTGGATTTGGGATTGACGCCCTGAGCCACGACCCGACTGAGTAGGTCGCGTTCCGAGAAGACCCCGCAGCAACTCCCGTCGTCGTCTTGCACCGCGACCGCTCCGACTTTGTGGTCGGTCATGTACTCGCAGACCTTTCTGACCGAATCGCTTGCGAGCACGAAGTAATAGTCCGACCGCCCTTCGATGATCTCGCCAATCGTTCTTCCCATGATTGCACTCCTATTTAAGCGTGACTTTCCTTGCGCATCGGACAGGTTTCGCAGGACAGGGAATCGCCATCGGGACCGAGGGCCGCTTCTCCTCCACAGGAGCCGCGAAGGCAGCGGTTGCTGAAGAGCACGCCCACCGCCATGACGAGCATGGCGAGGCCGATGATCACCGTTGTTAGAAGAAAGATCGTCACCATGTTCAGCTCTATTTTACGCCGTTTTGAAGTACCTCGAAAGCCGGCGTGACCCGCTCCCGGAGCTCACCGTCTTCGTCGCTGACGATGAAGAGTGCGCGTATCTCCTTCTCCACCGCGAGCTTGTAGCCCTCTTCCGGGCCCAAGACGAGAAGTCCGGTGGCTAGCGCATCAGCGCGAACACTGAGCTCATCCACGACGCTTACCGATGCCAAACCGTGGGTGATGGGTCGACCGGTTCGTGGATCGATGGTATGGGAGAAGCGAGCGCTATCGACATCGTAGAAGTTCCGGTAACCACCCGAGGTAGCCATGGCCAGACCGCTCAAAGGGACGATCCTTTGAATGGCTCGCGGTCCGGGGACCGGCTGTTCGATGGCGATGTTCCAGGCGTTTCCCGAGTCGTTGGTGCCGCTTGTTCGCACCTCGCCACCGACCTCGACCATGAAGTTCGTTAGGCCGTTGCGCTCCAGGCTTTCGGCCACACGATCGACGCCATAACCCTTCGCAATCGCGGAGAGGTCACAGTAGAGATCGGGCAGCTCCTTGCGGACAGTCGAGCTCTCCTCATCGATTTCGAGCTTGTCATAGCCAGAGCGCTCGAGTGCTCGAGCGATCTCGGCATCCGAAGGCAGTGTCTCCGCGCGCCCCTCTGGACCGAAGCCCCAGATGTTGACCAGTGGGCCCACCGTGATGTCGAAGGCGCCTCCCGTCAGAGCGCTCACCTCCGCCGCGTGGCGAAATACTTCGAGCGTTGATTGAGAGATGACGAAGGGTGTCGTCTCCCGCGAGCGATTGAACTGCGAGAGCTCGGAGTCCTCGAGATAGTGCGACATCTTGCCGTTGACGGCGTGAAGCTCGTCTTCGATCAAACGTTGGAGTCGGATTCGGTTGGCTTCTGTCAGGTTCTCCGCCACGACCTTTACCGTAAAGGTCGTTCCCATGGTGGAGCCTTCGAAGGTGTAGGTCTTCGGACTCGGCGCGGTGGGCCGGCAGGTCGTCGTGACCAGAGCGAGTAGGAGAGCACTGAAATACCGCACTATCGCTTGACCCTAACTGCACGGTCCCATACGATCAAGCCCCTGTCGGAACTTGAGAAAGGAGCCTTCGGAATGCGCTTCCTTATGGTTTGTGCCGTTGCCCTTACCGTCTCGGCGTCGTCGGTCACGGCGCAAGAAAACATCGTTCACTTCACCCCCACAGTGGGATACCCGACCTACGCTGTGCGTGAGCCGGTCATGCATTTGAAGCCGGGAACGAGGCTCGTCTCCAACACCAACTTCGGCGCTTATTACACCGAGGAGGGCGGAGATTTCCCGGGAGAAGTGGGTCCGTTCTACATCGACGGCGCGACCACCGAGGACACCTTGGTGGTTCGCGTGATCGAGGTCGTGCCCAACCACGACCTCGCCGCGTCCGGGCTTTACTCCGATTTCGGAGGCTTGGCGATGGATAAGACGGTGGTGCTCTTGAACGAGCGCATCAAACCGCGTCGCTACGTTTGGCGTTTGGATCTGGAGAAGATGACCGGCACGACCCAGCTTCCCGACAGCAAGATGAAGGAGATCGAGATCGATCTTCAGCCCATGCTGGGCCGAGTGGCGGTGGCACCTAGAGGGGAGGAAGCCTTCGCCGGCCTCTGGCCGGGCGACTTCGGCGGCAATCTGGATGCTCCCGAAGTGCGGCCGGGCACGACGGTTTACCTACCGATTTTCCACGACGGAGCCTACTTCTACTTCGGGGACGGACACGCTCGGCAAGGCCAAGGGGAAGTGAGCGGCACTGGACTCGAGACTTCCATGGACGTCATTCTGGAGATCGATCTGATCAAGGGCAAGAAGATCGATTGGCCGCGGCTCGAGGACGACGAGTACATCATGGTGGCGGGCAGCGCCCGACCGCTCATCGACGCGTTTCGTCTAGCGCACGTGGAGCTCATCGAGTGGTTGGAAGAGGACTACGGGTTTGGCCGCTTGGACGCTTATCTTCTCCTCGGAGAGCTGGCGGAGAGCAGCGTGGCGAACATCGTGGATCCCGCCTACACGGTGTTGGCCAAGTTTCCGAAGAAATACTTACCGAAATAGTTGATGCAAAAAACAGGGGCGACGGCAGTCGCCCCTAGAAGTCTACGTATCCCCGTGGCGGAAGTAGACCTTATCGGTAATCTTCCAGCTGTCGCTAAACTTCAGCAGCGAAAGGTAGTCGGTATAGACGTGCTTCGAGTCCTTGAAGAGCTCGATCTTGGCGACGGCGGCGTTCCCGGTCACATCGACGAAGACGAACTTATGATCGTACTTCTCGACCGCGGGATCGAAGTCGGGCGCCGCTTTTTTCTTGTCGATGCTGGCGATCCAGTCATCGATCGGGTACTCACCGAGGGCACCGTTCCGAACACCGTGGATTTTGAAAACTGGATGGAAACCGGCGCGCATCGTCTCGGTATCCAGGTTGTTGAAAGCGCCGTTGATGTAAGCGCCTTCGATCAATGCCTCGACTACGGCCTTGTCGACGTCGGCCTCGGAGTAGAGCATGGCGTTCGATGCCAGCGCGACCACGAACAGGGCGAGTGCGAAAAAACTGAGCAGGCTGATTCTCTTCATTAGTAATCCTCCTGATTTCGAGAACGGAGAAAGATGTCGCTGAGGTGTGGGCGGTTCTCGATGCTCAACAGTCTAGTCCAATCGCCCACTCGCCGCAAAGGAAAGTGACGACGAGGTTTCGATTTAACGCCTGTTCTTTCAATTAGTTACGGAAGTGCTCCGGCCCGGTCCGAAAACCCGCTTGCGACGGAGCCCATCCTCGAATTACCATCGGGTCGCCCCAACCGATACCCGAAAGGAGGGTGAGGATGTCTGGACCCACTGCCGCTGACATCATGAGTCCTCAGGTCGTGACGCTCACGCCCGAGGAAGACATCTATTCCGCCATGCGCACCTTACTGAAGAAGAGACTTTCTGGTGCGCCGGTGATCGATGGCGAAGGCATCCTCGTTGGCATGCTATCCGAAAAGGACTGTCTGAGAATCCTGACCGCCGAAGCCTTCGACGGCTTGCCCCAAGGCACGGTGGCGGGCTATATGAGCAGCCCGGTCGAGACCTTGACGATGGAGACCAGCATCTACGACATCGTGACTCGTTTCCTGGAGAGAGCGTTTCGAAGAATGCCTGTCTTGGATGACGGGGGGCATGTCGTGGGACTGGTCACTCGGCGCGATCTGCTCGTCGCGATCGAGTCGATGAGAGACAACTCCTATCTCTACGGTACCGAGGACCAGCATCTCTCTCTCGAAGAGAGCGCGGGTGTCGACTCCGCCATGCGACGTGCGCGCAGCCAAAAAGACTAACCGGTTGCGGCGCGCGGTGGAAGGAGTTCAGGCGCGACCGTAGCCCCCAGGAGAGCTCCATGCGGTTTCGTATCGCTGCCAAGATCTTCGAGGATTTCCCCGAGGTGCGGATTGGTGTCGTGACCGCCCGTGGGTTGGATAATCACGGCAGTGACCCAGCCATCACAAAGCAAGTGCGCGAGGCCGAGACCGCTTTGGTCGAGTCCTTTCGAGAGGGCAACGTCACCGAGCATCCTCGAATTGCTTCGTGGCGCGAGGCTTACCGAAAGTTCGGCGTGCCCACACCCTGGCAGGCATTCGCTCAGGTGCGCCTCAGAATCTATGACAAGATGTTGGCCGATCCACAGGTGCTCGTAGATCACCAATGGCCTCACAATCTGGATCTTCTCCATGATGTCCGGAGAAGCAAGTGCCGCACCGGCCTGGCCACCATGTCCCATTGCGTACAGACGCGACGTGTTCTCTGAGTCTTGAACCTCACGAACGAGTTCGACTTAGTGGCTACTCGGGACGACGTCGAGCATCCCAAACCGCATCCGGAGATCTATTTCTTGGTAGCCCGTGAGCTCCAGGTTCTTCCCGGCGAATGCCTGGTCATCGAGGATTCTCCGGCCGGTGTGCAGGCGGCGAAATCCGCTGGGATGGGGGTCATCGCTGTGACCACGCCTTTTAAGCGCCAGGCTTTCAAGGAGCGCGACATACTGGACCGCCGCTTCGTCGTAGACGAGCCGAGTAAACTACGTGAGATCCTAAGAGAATGCATCGAGGCACACCAGTCACCGAGCTAGGAGAGAAACACTAAATGGCGGAATTGACGAGTATTGTCATCTTTGGAGCTTCGGGCGACCTGACGCGGCGCAAGCTTGTGCCGGCGCTCTACAGCCAGTTTCGCAAGGGGCGCCTTCCGAAGAAACTACGAGTCGTGGGTTTCGCGCGGCGCGACTACACTCACGATAAGTTCAGGGAGCTCATGCAGGCGGCGGTCAAGGAGTTTACTCCCGATGCGTACGATGAATCCGCCTGGGGCGAGTTCGCACCGAGTTTGTGGTACGTGCGCGGCAACGTGAACGAGCCTCTCACCGGATTGGACGCGTTTCTTCGCGAAGGGGAGAGCAAGCACTGCAATCGGCTCTACTACCTATCGATCGCACCGCAGTTCTACGAGCCGCTGGTGGAACAATTGGGCTCTTCGGGTATGGCTCGCGAAGAACAAGGATGGCGCCGCATCATCGTGGAGAAGCCCGTGGGGAATGACCTCGCTTCCGCCCAGTCCCTCAGCCGTGCCCTCCACGCTGTTTTCGAAGAGCATCAGATCTTCCGTATCGACCACTACCTCGGCAAAGAAACTTCGCAGAACATCCTGTTCTTCCGTTTCGCGAACACGGTCTTCGAGCCGATCTGGAACCGAAACTACGTCGATCACGTTCAGGTGACAGTCGCGGAGAGCGTGGACGTGGGGCATCGCGCGGCCTTCTACGATTCAACCGGGGTCGTTCGGGACATGTTCCAGAACCATCTACTCCAGTTGCTGACGCTCGTCACGATGGAACCGCCGGCGTCGTTCCGCGCCGATGAAGTGCGCAACGAAAAGGCCAAGGTTCTCTCCGCGATCCGTCCCGTTCAAGGCGCCGAAGTCGCCGAGGAAACGGTTCGCGGGCAGTATCGAGGCTACTGCGATGCCGAGGGAGTCGCGCCCGGGTCTCAAACCCCGACGTACGCGGCGATGCGGCTCTTCATTGACAATTGGCGCTGGCAAGGGGTTCCGTTCTACCTACGTTCTGGCAAGGCGCTTACCACGAAGACTTCGGAGATCATCATCCAGTTCCGCCGTCCGCCGCATAACATGTTCCCCATGGAGTCGGGCTCTTCCATCCGTCCCAATTATCTGGCGCTCTTTATTCAACCGGACGAGGGCATGCACCTTCGCTTCGAAGCCAAAGTGCCGGACACGGTGGCGGAGATGCGCGCGGTGGACATGGAATTCCATTACGCCGATGACTTCGGCAAGGACGCCATCCCCGAAGCCTACGAGCGCTTGTTGCTCGACGCGTTACAAGGCGACGCTTCCTTGTTCACGAGGAGCGACGCCATCGAGCTCTCCTGGAAACTCATCGATCCCATCCTCCAGCATTGGGAGAAGTCCGGAACCCCCCGCCTTGCCGTCTACGAGCGGGGGAGCCAGGGTCCCACCGAAGCGGATGAGCTGCTCGCTAGAGACGGCCGCTGCTGGTTGCGGGGCTGCTGATCTATTTGAGCTTTCGAATCAACGCAGCGATGGGTGGAGCTGGCTGTTTCCGAAGATGGCTCTCGACACCCTGGATGAGACCTCGTTGGACGCGAGTTACCTCGGCAAGGACTTCCTCGGGAGTCCGGGTGAGGGAAAAGCCACAAGCCGTCTTGCCCATCTCGGTCCCGACGAGGCTGATGAGGAGGGCTTCCCAGCTCATGCCGCCATCGACTTCCTTTCCGAGTGCGATGAGGGTCGGGACCTCGAGCTGATCGTCCTGTTCGAAAAACCAGGCGAGATCGTACAGATCCTTTTCGCTCGCGCGACTCACCAATGTCGCGGCATTCATCTTCAATAGCGTCTCCGGGGTGGCCACCACGACACCATCGTCCGCCTCGATACCCGAGCCGACGGCAAACAGGTTCGAATCCAAAACGACTTGGGCCATGAAGTCGTGGCTGTCCAGACGGCACGCCGTGTGATATGCCATCGATCCCTTGTGCAAACACATGGGTGAGCGCCCGGTATAGAGGCGGCGGTAAGATTTCGGCGGCTAGGCCGCTTTCTGGTTTTTGTGCCAGGCCCATAGCGTCTCGAGCTCAAGGCGGCGTGCGGGGTGGATATGTTGCTTGTAGTTCGGGAAGTCTTCCCAGACAAATGAGTCAAGGGTCTTCTCCGCGGCGAAGAGACCATAAGCCGTGATTCCAGCAGCCTTGTTACCTACGGATCGTCTATCCTGTTGGTTCCGAGCATGTCCTCCGGGCCGAGACGGAACAATTTCACCAATCCTCGTTTAGTGAGAGAATACCGCTCCCGCGTCGCACGCGCGCGGAATCAAGAGGAGGTCAACCGTGGGACTACAGAAACCCACTTTCCGGCTGCTTGCCGCGGCCATCATGCTCATGGCGACGTTCATGCCGTTCGGCACGGCGGAGAGCCAGACCGAGCCCCCGATCGTTCATCCGGGCGCTCCCGGTGAGCCCAGTCGGCAGATCTCCGCGGAGGAGGCCTCGGATCTGGCTGGTATCCTGTTTACCGAAGCCGACGTGAAGTTCATGCAAGGGATGATCTCCCACCACGCGCAGGCGCTTGAAATGACCGAGCTCCTCGCTGCGCGGAGTGAGCGTGAGGTCATGCACACGCTCGCGAAACGCATCGAGCTCTCCCAAGAGGACGAGATCAAGATGATGCAGGAATGGCTTCGGTCACACGACCAGGAGGTCACCGCCGTGGATGCTCATCATGCGCATGGCGCCGTCCTGATGCCGGGCATGCTGACCGACGAGGAGATGAGCAGTCTCGAGCAGGCGCGAGCGATCGAGTTCGACCGATTGTTCCTCGAGCTCATGATCAAGCACCACCAAGGTGCTTTGGTCATGGTCGAAGATCTCCTTTCCAAACCTGGCGCCGCGCAGGAATCGGCAATCTTCGGGTTCACGTCCGACATCGTTGCGGATCAGAGCATGGAGATCAATCGTATGGGGGGCATGCTCGCGGAGCTCTCCTCCGATCCTCGGGTCCATCTCAAAGCCGGCTTTCGGGATGCTGGTGAGGCCGCGTTGAACCTGGAGCTGGTCGCGACACTTCCAAAGCCGGCGGGCTTCTTTGCTCCCCACGCGCCAGCGGGCCTACCCGTTCCGCCCGAGCGCGATGCTGCGGAAGAAGAGCCTGAAGCGCCGGCGGAGTCGAAGGAGGAAGGTGAGGAGAAAGAGAGCGAGACGGACGACGAGGCAGAGGAGAATGACCCGTCTCCGTCATCGCCAAGGGCCGGACTCTTGAACTTCGCGAACTCGGACCTCGCTTTCGCTGGAGACGTTGTGTTCGAGGGTAATTTTCACGGTTTCAATACCTACAACGTCGAGGATCCGCTGGTGCCACGCCTTCTTGGCTCCGTGGTGTGCCCGGGTGGTCAGGGCGATTTGTCCGTCATCGGCAACCTTCTGATCATGTCGGTCGAGCAGACACGGGGCCGGCTCGACTGCGGTCTTCAGGGGGGCACGGATCCGGTCAGCGACGCGCGTTTCCGAGGAGTTCGGATCTTCGATATCAGCGACGTGCGGATACCGAAGCAGGTGGCCGCTGTCCAAACGTGCCGAGGCTCACACACGCATACCGTGGTGACCGACCCCGATGACGACGGCAACGTATACGTCTTTGGCTCCGGGACCGGCTCGGTGCGCTCTGGAGAAGAGCTCGCCGGGTGTTCGGACGCAGGTCCGGGCGAGGATGAGAGCACGGCTCTCTTCAGCATCGATGTCATCCAAATCCCGCTGGCGAAACCAGGGGACGCGCGAATCGTGAGCCGGCCGCGCATCTTTGCGGATCCCCATAGCGGCGCGATCGCAGGCCTGTGGAAGGGAGGCGATCATGGGCCGGGAACGCAGAAGACTTACGAGACCAACCAGTGCCACGACATCACCGTGTTTCCTGAGATGGGCCTGGCAGCGGGGGCGTGCTCCGGAAACGGCATCCTCCTCGATATCTCCGATCCGGTGAATCCGGTCCGGCTCGACCAGGTGCTCGACCCGGGCTTTGCCTACTGGCACTCGGCGACGTTCAACAACGACGGTACCAAAGTGATCTTCACGGACGAATGGGGCGGCGGCATGCGTCCCCGATGTCGAGCATCCGATCCCAAGCAGTGGGGAGCGAATGCGATTTTCGACATCGTCGATCGCAAGTTGCAGTTCCGAAGCTACTTCAAGATGTCGGCCCCGCAGACCGAGCAGGAGAACTGCGTTGCCCACAACGGGTCTCTCGTACCTGTCCCAGGGCGCGACATCATGGTTCAGGCTTGGTATCAGGGGGGTATCTCCGTATTCGATTTCACCGATTCCTCGAGACCGGTCGAGATTGCGTTCTTCGACCGCGGCCCGGTCGATGCGACCACGCTAATCATGGGGGGCCATTGGTCGGCGTACTGGTACAACGGTTACATTTACGGTACGGAGATCGCCCGGGGCCTCGACGTGCTGAAACTCTTGCCGAGTGAGTACTTGTCGCAGAACGAGCTCGACGCTGCCTCGCTGTTTGCCCCGGACGTCGTCAACGTGCAGCAGCAGCGGCGGATCGACTGGCCGGCGAGACCCGTTGTGGCGCGGGCGTATCTGGACCAGCTGGGGCGGAGCCAGGCGCTCACGTCGGAGAGGGCCGAGGCCTTGAAGGTAGCGCTCGACCGCGCCGAGCAAATCCTTGCCGGCGGCACCTCAGACGGCGATCGAACGTCGGGTCAGCTCGACGCGTTCGCAACCGAGCTCGAGAGCGATAGCGTCGGGGCGGCTGGACGCGACCAGGCTCGACTCCGGTCGCTTGCGGAGACAGTGAAAGGCGTTGCCGATAGTCTGCGCTGACCGGGTTTTGCTCCCAGACCGCGTGAGGAAAGTCCGTTAAAAGGACGCCAACACAGGGAAACCAGCACTGACTCTTTCTGACGGAGGTCCACGTCCACCTTGGCCCTACCAAGCTAGTAAGTCCATATACATGAGGAAGTTGCTAGCCAAGTCCCCGGCCCAAATTTTATGCTTTGACATCCGTCGAGCATCTAGACTATGATATATACGACCGAACTGGTCGTATATAGAAATCATGCTTAGACTCTCCAAGAAAGTGGACTACGGGCTGATGGCACTCATGCATCTGGCTCGAGATGACGATGCCTCGTCCTGGAGCGCCCGGGAGATGGCGGAAACCTACCACATCCCCAGTGACCTTCTGGCGAAGGTTCTTCAGAGACTGGCGCAAGATGGCTTCGTCGCATCCCACCACGGCAATAAGGGTGGCTATACACTCGCCCGCCCCGCGAACCAGATCAGCGTGGCGGAGATCGTGCAAGCGATCGATGGAACGTTGTCTCTGACCGAATGTTCGTCCGCCGACGGGAACTGCCTGCAATTCGAGACCTGCAACGTGAAGAGCCCTCTGCAAAGACTCCACGACCGCGTCGTCAGGATGTTGTCCACGCTGACCATCGCTCAGATGCTCGAGCAAGAGTCCGAGATCCCTCAATCCGGTAATCCCGAGAGTATGGAAGAGCTGCCGGTCCTCCAATAAGAAAGGCGGACCGAAGTGGTTTCGGTCCATACGAGCTCGACAAGAGGAAAATAAATGAGCAACCCGTCCAGCAATATCGAAGAACTCGTCAACAAAGAGTACAAGTACGGGTTCGTTACCGACATCGAAACCGATGCCGTCCCCCCTGGATTGAACGAGGACGTCATTCGGGTGATCTCGGAGAAGAAGGAAGAACCCGAGTGGCTGCTGGAGTGGCGGCTCAAGGCCTACCGGCACTGGCTCACGATGGTCGAGCCGACATGGCCGAACGTTCACTACCCACGTATCGATTATCAGAAAATCATTTACTACTCGGCTCCGAAGCAGAAGGAGGGACCGAAGAGCCTCGATGAGGTCGACCCCCAGCTCCTCGAAACCTACGCCAAGCTGGGTATCTCACTCGAGGAGCAAGGGCGGCTGGCGGGTGTGGCGGTGGACGCGGTTTTCGACAGCGTCTCGGTGGCCACGACCTTCAAGGAGAAGCTTTCCGAGCTCGGGATCATCTTCTCCAGCTTTTCGGAGGCGGTGAAGGAACATCCCGATTTGGTTCGGAAGTACCTGGGTTCGGTGGTGCCTTACACGGATAACTTCTTCGCCACTCTGAACTCGGCGGTCTTTACCGACGGCTCGTTCGTGTACATTCCCAAGGGCGTTCGTTCTCCGATGGAGCTTTCCACCTACTTTCGAATCAACGCCTCCGCCACCGGTCAGTTCGAGCGGACACTCATCGTCGCCGACGAAGGCAGCCATGTGAGCTATCTCGAAGGTTGCACCGCGCCGATGCGGGATGAGAATCAGCTCCACGCCGCGGTGGTCGAGCTGGTGGCTCTCGACAGCGCCGAGATCAAGTACTCGACGATCCAGAACTGGTACCCGGGCGACAAAGAGGGCAAGGGGGGGATTTACAATTTCGTGACCAAGCGCGGCAAGTGCGCCGGAGTCAACTCGAAAATCTCCTGGACCCAGGTGGAGACCGGCTCGGCGATCACCTGGAAGTATCCGAGCTGCATTCTGCTAGGCGAGAACTCGGTGGGCGAGTTCTACTCGGTGGCCCTGACCAACAACTATCAGCAAGCGGACACTGGGACCAAGATGATCCATATCGGTCGAAACACGCGCAGTACCATCATTTCCAAAGGGATCTCCGCCGGTCACGGACAGAACACCTACCGGGGGCAGGTGAAAATCCAGAAGAGCGCGGTCGGGGCGCGGAATTTTTCACAATGTGACTCACTGTTGATCGGAGACAAGTGTGGCGCTCACACGTTTCCGTATATCGAGGTGAAGAACCCCACCGCGCAGATGGAGCACGAGGCAACCACATCGAAGATCGGAGAGGATCAACTCTTCTACTGCAATCAGCGGGGCATCTCTACCGAAGATGCGATGACGATGATCGTCAACGGGTTTTGCAAGCAAGTTCTTCGTGAGCTCCCCATGGAATTCGCGGTCGAGGCGCAAAAGCTCCTCGGCGTCAGTTTGGAAGGGAGCGTAGGTTAGAAGCGATGGCAAAGGGAAAATCAGCGATGCTCGAAATCAACGATCTCCACGCCAAGGCCGGCTGCGTGGAAATTCTGAAGGGAATCAACCTCAAGGTAAACGCCGGCGAGGTGCACGCCATCATGGGGCCCAATGGCTCCGGCAAGAGCACCTTGGCTCAAGTACTCGCGGGAAGAGAGACGTACAACGTCACCCAGGGAGAGGTGTTGTATCGAGGAGAGAACTTGCTGGAGATGACTCCCGAGGTCCGGGCCTGTGAAGGCATCTTCCTGGCCTTTCAATACCCGGTCGAGATCCCCGGCGTCAACAACACGTATTTTCTAAAGGCTGCGGTCAACGCGATCCGCAAGCATCGTGGTGAAGAAGAGCTCGACGCCATGGACTTCCTGGTCTTGGTTCGCAAGAAGATGAAGCTGGTGGAATTGGATGAGGGGCTGATCAACCGTCCCGTCAACGAAGGATTCTCCGGCGGCGAGAAGAAGCGAAACGAAATCTTTCAAATGGCCGTCTTGGAGCCGACGCTCGCTATCCTTGACGAGACAGACTCCGGGCTCGATATCGACGCCATGAAGATCGTGGCCAATGGCGTCAACGCGCTTCGCAACGAAGATCGCGCCTTGCTCGTAATCACCCACTATCAGAGACTGCTGGATTACATCGTACCCGATTTCGTTCATGTCATAGACGACGGACGCATCGTGCGCTCCGGCGGCAAGGAGTTGGCCCTCGAGCTGGAGGAGAAGGGGTACGGTTGGATCGAGAAGGAGCCGGCGCCGAGTCAGGCTGCCGAGGCTGTTTGAGCCGTGATGCCACCCATGTTAGCAGCGACGAAGCAACTAGGAAATTACCTCGAGGAATTCTCGCGCTTTGAGAAATCCCTAGGGGCCAAGCCATCCTGGGTTCATTCTCTGCGGCAGTCGGCTATGCAACGTTTCGCGGAGTGCGGCTTCCCGACTACGAACGACGAGGAGTGGCGCTTCACGAGCGTCGCCCCGATCACGCGGAACACGTTCGAGCTCGCCACACCCACTACCGTTTCGCCCGATGCCCCTGCCTATCTCGTGCGACTCGACCTCGGTGAGTGGGACCGCAGTCAGCTCGTTTTCGTCAACGGGCTGTTTGCGCCGGAGCTCTCGTCCATCCGTTCTTTGCCCCAAGGAGCGTTCGCGGGCAGCCTGAGCGAGGCCATGGAGACGAAGCGCGATCTCGTCGAGCCGCACTTGGCCCGCTATGCGGACTACCAAGAGAACAGTTTCGCGGCTTTAAATATGGCATTTCTAAGGGATGGAGCCTTCGTCTACTTGCCCAAGGGTGGGGTGGTCGAGGATCCGATTCACCTCGTGTTCCTCTCCGCTCCCGGCGATACACCCGCGGTCTCGCATCCGCACAACCTTATTGTTGCGGAGTCGGGAAGCCAGGCAAAGATTGTGGAGAGCTATGGGGGGGCGGACGGGATCGGCTATTTCACCAATGCGACGACCGAGTTTGTGGTCGGGGAGGGCGCCAACCTCGATCACTACAAGCTCCAACGCGAAAGCGATCGGGCGTTCCATGTCGCCACGCTTCATTTTCACCTCGAGCGGAACGCGGCGGTTTCTACTCACTCGATCTCCTTGGGTGGCGCCCTCGTTCGAAACGACATCAACGCCGTGTTGGACGGGGAGGGCGGTGATCTTACCCTCAACGGGCTCTACGTCGTCGAAGGTGAGCAGCATGTCGATCACCATACCGTGATCGACCACGTCAAGCCGCACTGTACGAGCCGGGAGCTCTACAAAGGGATCTTGAACGATCGGGCTCAAGCCGTCTTCAACGGACGGATCATCGTGCGCCCCGACGCCCAGAAGACCGATGCGCGGCAGACCAACAAGAACCTCCTGCTCTCGGACCAGGCTTTGGTCAACACCAATCCCCACCTCGAGATCAACGCCGACGACGTGAAGTGCGCCCACGGCGCGACGATTGGTCAGCTGGATGCCGACGTTCTCTTCTACCTTCGTTCTCGCGGGATCGACCTCGAGACCGCCCGACATCTCCTGACCTTCGGATTCTTGAGTGACATCAGCTCCAAGATCAAGATCGATGCGATTCGGTCGGTGCTCGAGAGAAACTTGTTCGCCGGTTTGCCCACACCCGCGAATGCGGACAACGGGAAGTCCCGATTGAGCGCCCGATGAGTGTTGGCAGCAAGCCTTCGGCTACCCCAGCGGTCGCGGTGAAAAAGCCGTACGATGTCTACCGGGTCCGAGAAGACTTTCCCATTCTGAAACAAAAAATTCGAGGCAAGCCTCTCGTCTATCTGGACAGTGCGGCGAGCTCACAGAAGCCGAAGCGGGTGATCGATGCCATCTCGCGCTTCTACTCGGAAGATTATTCCAACATCCATCGCGGCGTCCACGAGCTGAGCCAGCGGGCCACCAAGGGCTACGAAGACGCTCGGGTCAAGGTGCAGCGCTTCATCAAAGCTGCCAGCGAGCGCGAGATCATCTTCGTACGCGGCACGACCGAGGCCATCAACCTGGTCGCCCAGACCCTTGGACAGGCTCGGGTAGGTGCCGACGACGAAGTCTTGATCTCGACCATGGAGCACCATTCCAACATCGTTCCGTGGCAGATGCTCTGCGAGGAAAAAGGTGCTCACCTGAAAGTCGCTCCTATTAACGATCGAGGCGAGCTGATCCTAGACGAGCTCGAAAAGCTCTTGAGCCCCAAGACCAAATTGGTGGCCTTGGCCCATGTCTCGAACGCGCTCGGCACGATCAACCCGGTGCGGGAGATCATCCGCCTCGCGCATGCGCGTGAGATCCCGGTCCTCCTCGATGCGGCGCAGGCGGTTCCGCACATGGCCGTCGATGTGCAAGAGCTGGATGTCGACTTCTACGCCTTCTCGAGCCACAAGATGTTCGGCCCCTCGGGCGTCGGTGTTCTCTATGGTAAGGAAGCGCTCCTCAAAGCGATGCCGCCCTACCAGGGTGGGGGAGACATGATCAGCTCGGTTACGTTCGAGAAGACGACCTACAACCAGCTTCCCTACAAATTCGAAGCGGGAACGCCGAACATTGCCGACGTGGTCGGCCTGGGCGCGGCCATCGACTACGTCGAGGAGATCGGGATGGGTACCATCGGCGCCCACGAGCACGAACTACTGGAATATGGGACCCAAGCGCTCTCGAAGATTCCGGGACTCAGCATCATTGGCCAGGCCAAGGAGAAGGCGTCAGTTCTTTCTTTCGCCTTGGAGGGGATCCACCCCCACGATGTCGGCACCATCTTGGATCAAGACGGGATCGCGGTTCGAACCGGGCACCACTGTGCACAGCCGGTGATGGCCAGATTCGGGCTTCCCGCCACCGCACGCGCCTCGCTCGCGCTCTATAATACGAAGGAGGAGATCGATATCTTGGTCGAAGGGATTCACAAAGTCATCGAGGTGTTTCGTTGATGGAGGGGCTGCGCGAGCTCTATCAGGAAGTCATCCTGGACCATAGCAAAAAACCCCGCAACTTCCGTGAGATCGACAACACCGAGCACCAGGCCAAGGGGCACAATCCGTTGTGCGGAGACAAGGTCACCGTCTTCGTCACCGTGAAAGACGGCAGGATCCTGGACGTCGGTTTTCAAGGAGCGGGCTGCGCGATCTCGACGGCATCGGCATCCATGATGACCGAGAGTCTGAAAGGGAGGACCCTCGAGGAGGCGGAGGCGCTCTTCAGACAGTTTCACGGGTTGGTGACGGGAAAGCTCGAGTCGGGAGACGGAACCGAAGATCTCGGTAAGCTTGCGGTCTTCGCCGGCGTCCATGAGTTTCCGATTCGCGTGAAGTGCGCCACGTTGGCGTGGCACACGTTGCGGGCCGCGTTGGACAAGACCGAAGAGGCTGTATCCACAGAGTAGGGGAGTAGGAAAATGACGGAGACGAACGAACCCAAGGCGACGGACAGTCCTGACAGGCCTGACAGGCCTGACAGTAACGACAGGCCTGACAGAAACGACAGCGTCGAGAAAAACGACACCCACGAGGCCGGCACTTCGAAGGACCTCAAGAGCCAGGTCATCGAGGTGCTCGAGACCTGTTTCGACCCGGAAATCCCCGTGAATATTTACGAGCTGGGACTGATATACGACATCGACATCGATGACGCGGCGGTGGTGGCGATCCAGATGACCTTGACCTCACCGGCCTGCCCGGTGGCCGGCACGCTTCCTCCGGAAGTAGAGAACAAGGTGAAAAATATCGAAGGGGTCAGCTCGGCCAAGGTGGAGGTTGTCTGGGAGCCTCCCTGGACACCGGAACGAATGACCGAGGCCGCCCGACTACAGCTCGGGATGTTCTAAGAAGAAGTCTCTCTACCCAGCAACCGAGGCAGGCCCAAGAGTACCGACATTTTCGAACGCGCTCGGAGATTTTTGCGGAGCGCCAGCCCTCCACAGACTGTGTTCATGCTCTTAAAAGCATGTTAACGCGTTTTGTCTGCTCTTAAGGGCAGATCCGGCTTGCCGCCAGCCAAACCTTCTGATACGCTCTTAAGAGCATACTAACCTCGTTAAGAAGCACTTAGGAGCAGATGACAGCAAAAAACACATTAATAACAACGCCGCCATATCCAGTCGAACAGGCCATGAAGCGCCTGGGCGCGAACCTGCGTACGGCACGACTGCGTCGCAACCTAACGATCGAAGGTGTCGCCGAAAAAATCGGGACCGGGCCACGGCCGGTCTCCGACGCCGAACGAGGCAAGCCGTCAACGAGCGCTGCCGTCTATATCGCCCTGCTCTGGGCTTATGACCTGCTGGAGCAAATGAGCGATGTCGCCGATCCCGCCCTGGACGAGGAAGGCCTTGCCTTGTCCTTGTCCCGGGCGCGCTCCCGTGCCCGGGCGAAAGAGGGGTTGGATAGTGACTTCTAGGGAAAGGGCGCGCGAATGCTACGTCTACATCATCCTGCCGGGTGAAACAGAATTCGTCACTGCCGGGAAATTCGCGCTGTCGACCGACCGGCAGGGCATTCCAACGGGAAAATTTGTCTATGGCCATAGCTATCTCGGGCGTGAGAATGCCGTGCCGATCGACCCGCTTGAACTCAAACTGAGCAACAGGACCTATGCCACGACTATTCTCAAAGGTGTCTTCGGCGCGTTGCGCGATGCTAGTCCCGACTACTGGGGCCGCCACGTCATAGAAAAGTACGCCGGTAAGGCGGAGCTTGGCGAGATCGACTATCTGCTCTATTCCCCGGATGACCGCGCCGGCGCACTCGGTTTCGGTTTGAACCGCGAGCCCCCTGCCCCGCGCCGTACATTCAACCGGACGATGGATCTGGAACGGCTGCAGACACTTGCCGATGCGATCATCGCTGATGAGGATCTGCCGGAAGGCCCTGACGCTGAACAGGCCCAGGACCTGATGCTCGCCGGCACATCGATGGGCGGTGCCCGCCCGAAGGCTGTCGTCGAAGATGATGCGGGCCTCTGGATTGCAAAATTCAACCGCCCGGACGACAAGTGGAACCATGCACGTGTCGAACGCGCGATGCTCGTCCTTGCCCGCGAGTGCAGCCTGCAGACCTCTGAGAGCAAGGTCACGACAATCGGCGATCGCGACGTCCTGCTTGTAAAACGCTTCGACCGGCAAAAGACGGAGAAAGGCTACCGCCGGGCTCGCATGGTCAGCGCCTTAACGCTGCTGCGGGCGGAAGACACCCACCAGGACCGCAACAAGTGGTCTTACGTCCTACTTGTGGAAGAGCTGCGGCGCATATCCTCACAGCCTCGCACGGATGCCCCCGAACTATTCCGGCGCATGTGTTTTAACGCCCTGATCTCCAATACCGACGATCATCCGCGTAACCATGCGGTGATCGCCATGGATACGGAGTGGAGGCTCTCACCGGCCTACGACTTGATACCATCCACGCAGGTCAGTATCGAGCGCCGCGATCTGGCTCTGATAGCGGGCGATATGGGCCGCCACGCTCAGGCCGATAACCTACTCTCGCAAAGCGCGCGCTTTCTGGTAGATGCCGACGAAACTAAAAAGATCGTTGATGAGATGGAACAAACCGTTAGAAACAAATGGTACGACATCGCTCGCAGAGAAGGCGTCACCGAAAAAGACTGCGAGAAAATCGCCAGCGCCTTTGCCTATCCGGGATTCCGGTTCGCGATCACAGAGTGAAAGCATCATTCTGATGATCGTCAGCGAACTGAACTGAAGCGATCACTTTTTTCAGATTGATGTTGATGTGGCCTGTCGTTCGGCTTTATCGCTGACTCACTGGGTCGCAAAAAAGCGTAACTTCTCTACCTTCTGGTGGCTGCACCGCTGGCGCCCATCTACGGCAGCACCCGCAACCCGACGGCGCTTTTGTGTTCGCTAGTCTGAATTGGCCCATTTCGCTCATTTGATTTGGCCCACCCCATCGAGACCGATACCCTGAGCCGGGGAAGAACCCGGAGAGGAGGGTCGGTTGAAAAGGGGTGCGAAAGTGCGATTGTTCGAGCAGATCCGTGGCGAGTACGAGCACGGAGTAGGAACGATAAAGGGAGTGGCGAAGGAGTTCGGAGTACACCGTCGGATGGTGCGTCAGGCGCTGGAGAGCGCGGTACCGCCGGAGCGTAAAGTCGCGGAGCGTGCGAGTCCGAAGCTTGAGGAAGTACGCGAGTTCATCGACGCGGTCCTGAAGGAGGACAAGCGAGCGCCTCGGAAGCAACGCCATACGGCTCGTCGTATCTGGTCCCGGTTGCGCGCCGAGCATCCGGAGCATGAGATTGGCGAATCAACGGTACGTCGCTACGTCGCTCGTCGGAAGAGCGAGCTCGGCCTGAAGGACACAGAGATTTTTGTTCCGCAGAGCTACGCGTGGGGCGATGAAGGGCAAGTGGACTGGTACGAGGCGTACGCGCGGATCGGAGGTGAGCTCGAGAAGGTCCACACGCTCGTAGTCCGAAGCATGGCGGGAGGAGGCGCGTTGCATCGCGGCTATCCGCGTCCGACGCAACAAGCATTTTTCGAAGCGCAGGAGCATGCGTTCGAGTTCTTTGGTGGCGTGTTCCGCCGCATGCGCTACGACAACCTGTCACTCGCGGTCACTAAGATTCTGCGTGGTTATCAACGAGAGCAGACGGAGCGATTCGTGGCGTTTCGCTCCCATTGGGGATTCGACTCGGAGTTTTGTAATCCGAGTCGAGGCAACGAGAAGGGCGGGGTGGAAAGCGAAGTCGGCTACTTCCGGCGCAACTATCTGACGCCGGTACCGGAGTTTTCGAACTGGGATGAGCTGAACGAGTATCTGCTCTCGTGCTGTCTCAAGGATGCGACGCGCCACATTAGCGGCAAGGAGCATGCTGTCGGAACAGCGATGGAGCTTGAACGGGAGCATCTGTTGCCATTGACCGTCGAGGGGTTCGATATCGAGGAGCGACGATTTGCAAAGGTGAACAAGAAAGGCTGCGTTCGAGTCGGCACGAACTGGTACTCGACTCCGTTGAAACGGGACCGGCGAGTTGTGGCCAAGCTACTGCCGTTGGAAGTTGAGATCTGGCACGAGGGCCACGTCGTGGCACGCCACGAGCGCTGCTACGGCCGCAGCCAGTCGATTTATGAACTCGAGCACTACTTGGATGTTCTGGTCAGGAAGCCTGGAGCGTTGGCCGGCTCGACGCCGCTCGCTCAATGGCGGGAGAAAGGTCGGTGGCCCACGAGCTACGACGAGTTGTGGTCCAAGCTGAATCGACGTCACGGGAAGCTCGAAGGAACCCGCCAGATGGTCGAGCTCGTGCAGCTCGGCCGCGAGCACGGCTACGACAAGCTGCGTGAGGCGGTGAGTCAAGCGCTCGAACTCGGCTGTACGGATGCTGAGGCGATCCGTCACCTCGTCGAATCATCAGTTCTTCGACGTGAGCAGGCGCAGGCTCTTGGCGATGTGGAGCTCGGAGAGCTCACGAAGTACGAACGTTCCTTGCCAGGTGTTGGCCATTACAACGCGCTGATCGGCGAGGTGAACTCGTGAACGCGAAGAGCATCGAGCTCCAGAGCATCCGTCAGCATTGCAAGACGCTTCGCATGCCGAGCGTGGCAACGCAGTTCCAGAAGATTGCCGAACAAGCGCAGCGCGACGAGCACAGCTATGTCCGCTACCTCGACGTGCTGCTCAGCGCCGAAGTCGAGGAGCGTGAACACCGCGCGGTTCAAAGACGACTGAAGGAAGCACAACTACCGAGAGCGAAGACGCTCGAGGAGTTCGACTTCTCGCAATCGCCGAAGGTCTCCGCCCGTCGGATACGAGAACTGGCCGAAGGCGACTACATCGACCATGCACGGCCGGTTCTGTTTCTCGGCGATGCCGGCACAGGCAAGACTCATCTGGCCACGGCATTGTGTGTAGCGGCGTGCCAGCAACGTCGCCGCGTTCGCTTCACGACGGCCTCGAGACTCGTCAACGAACTCGTTGAAGCTAGGGAGGAGCACGAACTCTCGCGAGTGATCCGTCGCTACGCCCGCTACGAGTTGTTGTGCATCGACGAGCTCGGCTACGTCCCACTCGCCGATGTCGGCGCCGAGCTTCTGTTCCAAGTGGTTTCGGAACGATGCGAAAGGGCGGCGCTCGTGATCACCACCAACCTGCCCTTCTCGGAGTGGACCCAGGTGTTCACGAACGTCCGCCTGTGCAAGGCACTGCTCGACCGAGTCACGGACCAGGCGCACATACTCGAAACCGGCACCGAATCCTATCGGTTCCGGCGCACCCTGAAGAGCGAGAAAAAGACCATAAAGGCATGAGTTCGTTGGGTTTCACTAGCCGCGGCCTGCACTTCGTTCCGGCCGCGGAATAAGGAAAGGGGCTTTCTTACAGCTCGTCTTTATTAATCAATAACTTAGGGTGGGCCAAATTAGATGAGCAAAGTGGGCCAGACCGAGTGGACAAACACAGCTTTTGGTGCTGGGGCCTTTCTTGGCGTTCTTGGCACCGGCTACTCTCGGATTTCGGTGTAATCAGGGCCGAGCTATTTCCAACCCGCATCCGGGCGACGGCCCCAGGGGTTGACCTGCAACATTGGCCGTGTAGCGAGCGCCGCCGCTCCTGTTGTGGTTCGTTGAGCTGGCCGAAACTTACGGACTAGGGATGGCCTTCAACGGGACGGCAGTGGGGTCGGGATGTTCTGAGCCGGTCCGACGCAGTGCATCCCGGCGCGCTTGCACCGGGTTCCGATCGCTACCTTGCAGCCGGCTTCAACGACCCCCGTCGAGGTACAAAGCCCTGCTGCCCGGAACTCCTGGTAGCGCATGCGCTTGTTTGTCCCGCCCCTCGGCGCTCCAGATCGTGACGAGCTTGACCTCGCTTCGTCTTGGCCGAGCCGTCGGGCTGCTTGCCCGGGCGGTCCACCAACTCCTCCTTACGTACCGGCACACCCGTACCATCCATCCCCAGGTACAGCGTCGGCGCCAGTGCTTCGTTGACCCCTGGCGGCTCGACCACGAGCTTCTCGTCCTCGGTGACCTCACGCCCCAGCGACTCGGCCGCGCGCTCGACGTGCTTGGTCGGCACATCCACCCAGGCCAACTCGTGCACTAACTCGTGGCCCTCCTCAAAGCTGACCATGGCGCCCACCAGCCCGGCCATGCGCAGCACACCCGGAGAGAGCGAGCCACCCTCCAAGCCCAGCGCCCGGTCGCGCGGACAGAAGCCCGCCTCGCACAGCTCGCAGTAGTAGTAGGCGCGCTCCAGCCTTAAAGGCCCCAGCACGCTCTCGAAGTTCTTGCCATGCCGGCCGGCGTAGCGCGCCGACTGCCCGCACGCGCAAGGCAACATCGGGCCGGCATGGTCCGAGGTATCGGCGTTCAGTCGTTGTTCCACGGCGCGGGCCGCTACGCGCATTGCCATGCGACGCGCGGCCGTCTCCATGGCCTCGAAACCCACTCGACGACGACGCCCGTGCCTAAGAGCGCTTCGATCTCGGTGACGATCTCGGCTTCGAACGCTGTTTTGAAGCCCCCTTTTTGGCCGCCTCTTGCGAGGCGGTTTCGGAGTTTTCGAGTTGGCCGTCGGCCCATTGCTCGCAAGCCTGCCAGTACGCTTCGACAAGCTTGCGGAACTTCTGACCTGTCGCCACCTGCTCGCGGACCTGCCTGGCTTGCTCCGCATCCAGCCACCGAGACTTCGTACGGCCTTTCACTACGCGCGTCACGCTGTAGTACGGCCCGTGACGAGCATCCTTGCGGTCGACGCACGGGCAGCCGGCCTTATTGCACTTCACATATCGCTCTGAGACCGAGCCGCGTCGCATGGACCTGGGCTCGGCCAACTGGTTCGCCAGAGCGCTAATTTTTTCAGGGACCACCGGGTTGGGCATGGGAACTTCCTACTTGCGGTCATTATATCCGCAAGGTAGCCACACCACAACAACCGTAAACGCGCTTCGCAACTACCGTGACGTGCGCCCGGGTGGCCCGACTGCCTTGACTGTGCTTAAATGTCCAGATTCTCGGCGGTCGGTTCAACATCATGTCGCATTGAAGCCGCCCTGCGGAGAGTCGTCCAGATTCGTCAAGGGCGGTTGACGGTCCCTCTTGACCACCGAATGGGGGGTCGGCCTCCACGAAAGGGACAGCCGGAATGAAGAAAGCCAATCGTAGCGTAGTTCCGCGTCGCATGGTGATTCTGTTGGCCCTGCTGAGTGTAGTGACAGCAATCTCAGAAGCAGCCGATTGGTCGCGCTATCGAGGGCCGAACGGGTCGGGGGTATCGGACACGGTCGGCCTTCCCACCGAGTTCGGGCCCGCGAAGAACGTGGTTTGGAAAACGAAACTGCCTCCTGGGCACTCCTCTCCAGTCTTGACCGAAGATGGAATCTTCCTCACCGCCTTCGAGGACGAGGTTCTCCTGACGTTCTGTCTGGACCGCAAGACCGGAGAAATAGTGTGGCGCCGGGTGGCTCCTCGGGACCGTACCGAAAAGGTGGACCGACGGAATACACCTGCTTCTCCAACCCCGGTAACCGATGGGGAGAATGTCTACGTCTTCTTCGGAGACTTTGGGATGCTCTCCTATGACTCTGCTGGCAACGAGCGCTGGAGACTGCCGCTCGGACCCTTTGCCAACGCGTATGGAATGGCGGCATCTCCGATCCTCGTCGAGGACAAGGTGGTGCTGGTGTGCGACCAGTCCACCGGGTCTTTCATGATCGCAGTGGGAAAGGATGACGGCCAGCTTAGGTGGAAAGTCGATCGCGCGGAGTACAAGACCGGGCACTCCACCCCGATCGCGTACCGCACCGACCGGGGCGCCACTGAGCTCCTCGTCCCGGGATCTTTTCGCCTGACCGCGTATACCCTCGATACCGGCGAACCCGTTTGGTGGGTGACGGGACTGGCGTTCGAGATGAAAGCTACACCGGTCTTCGACCGGGACATGGTTTTCATTAATGGTACCAGCGTTGCCCAGGGCACCATTCCACCATTCGAGAAAGCGCAGCCTGCATACGACACGGACGGTGATGGGCTCCTCTCCCGCGAAGAGACGAAGGATGGGAGAGTCAAGTGGTTCGGGTTGATGGACCTGGACGGGAGCGGCTATCTCGATGCCGAGGAATGGGCCTATTACCAGGCGGCTAGCGCGACGAGGGGCGGCATGTATGGCTTCAGGCTCGGCGGTCGTGGTGATATGACCGAGGCCAACTTTCGCTGGCATTATGGGAAGTCCGTTCCCCAGCTCCCATCTTCCTTACTTTACAAGGGCGTCCTTCACATGTTGAGTGACACCGGAATCGTGACATCGTTCGAACCGTCAACGGGCAAGGTCATCAACCAAGGTAGGCTGAAGGGTGCGATCGACCACTTTTACGCGGCTCCGGTGGCGGCAGACGACAAGATTTTGATGGTTAGTGAATCGGGAAAGGTAGTGGTGATGGAGCCTGACGGGAGCCTCGAGGTATTGGCAGTGAACGAGCTCGACGATTTGTGCTACGCCACACCCGCCATCGCGGACGGCCGAATCTACATTCGCACGATGAGCGCTCTCTACAGCTTCGGGCTTACCATCCCTTGAAGATATTCATGACGCTGATATCCGTGACATTAATGAGCGTCTCTCGCCGACGTCAATGGTCGAATCTCCAAGGAGGATGTCATGAGAAACCCCTCGATCGGTGCGCCCTTAGTCCCACTATCGCTCGATCTTCTTTGGCAGCCTGGTCTTCAACTCCGCAAACTCTATCGAAGTCCGGGTGACCTACAATCTCTCCAAAGCGCAAAAACGGACGACCACCTGCACCTTCGATGTCAATCTCCTCGGCTTGTGGTTGCTTATGTGCGAGGGGGATGTCCGTGATTGTGTCAACGGTTTCTACAAGGTCACTGCCAAGCACAGTGTCACTCAGGGCGGTTCCGGTAGCGGCAGGGCAACGTGTTTCTTTCGACGTCCTCTCCTGCCTCGGCGGTGAGGGCCCGCCGCCGGTCCACTGAGCGGTTCATTGATTTATGGGATTTCTGGCGAGGGGATCGACATCTCGGACTAGCGTAGTTCCTGGGGAGCTGGAGTCTGGCTTGACCGCTTGGGCAGTGCGAGGAAGATGGACGGCCCCGTGTTCGGCGCGCCCAGCCCTCCAAGCGCATCCTTTTTGGTAGGAGTTGGGAAACGCAGAAAGAGCGCGGTAGTCGCACCAACGCGGTACGGTGGCATTTCTGGATCGACCGGGGTGGCACCTTTACCGATGTGGTGTGCCGGCGTCCTGACGGCGCCGTCGTGTCGCAAAAACTCCTTTCGGAAAACCGCGGCCGCTACA
The DNA here is from genome assembly GCA_965222425.1 of Candidatus Marinacidobacterales bacterium. Taxonomy (GTDB): domain Bacteria; phylum Acidobacteriota; class Vicinamibacteria; order Marinacidobacterales; family DATDRI01; genus CBDCNP01. Next base: position 872,101 of record CBDCTW010000022.1, on the reverse strand, counting down.
CGGACGCTGCGATTGAAGGCATCCGGCGGCTGCTCGATGTTCCAACCGCGGCCGCGATCCCCGCCTCCGAGATCGAGGTGGTCAAGATGGGAACGACCGTGGCCACCAATGCGCTCCTTGAGCGAAGGGGAGTGCCCGTGGTGCTCGTCATCACCAAGGGTTTCCGGGACGCGCTGCGCATCGCTTACCAGAATCGGCCCCGGCTCTTCGTCCAGCGGATCGAGCTTCCCGAGATGCTCTACCAGCGGGTTATCGAGGTCGATGAGCGGATGAGCGCCCAGGGCGAGGTGCTGCATCCCCTTTCGATCGAGGCGGCCCGTCGCGACTTGGAAGTGGCCTTCGCAGCCGGTATCCGTTCCTTGGCCATTGTCTTCATGCACGGGTATCGCTACCCGAATCACGAGAAGCAAGTAGCGGCGCTGGCGCGGGAGATCGGGTTTACGCAGATCTCGGCGAGCTCGGAGGTGAGCCCCCTCATGAAGCTCGTCTCGCGCGGCGATACCACGGTCGTCGACGCGTATCTCTCGCCGATCCTTCGCCGCTATGTGGACGGGGTAGCGGGTGAGCTGGGCGGTGCGCGCTTGATGTTCATGCAGTCCAGCGGCGGCCTTACCGACGCCCACCTCTTTCGCGGCAAGGACGCCATCCTCTCCGGGCCGGCCGGCGGTCTGGTGGGCGCGGTGGAGACATCGGCCATGGGCGGCTTCGAGAAGATCATCTCCTTCGACATGGGCGGCACTTCAACGGATGTGGCCCACTACGACGGTGAGTACCCACGGGTCTTCGAGACGCGGGTGGCGGGCGTTCGTATGCGGGCGCCGATGATCGAGATCCATACCGTTGCCGCTGGCGGCGGATCCCTCTTGAAGTTCGACGGTGCGCGCTATCGGGTGGGTCCCGAATCGGCCGGCGCCGATCCGGGCCCCGCCTGCTACCGGCTTGGGGGGCCGCTGGCTCTTACCGATGCCAACCTCACGCTGGGCCGCATCGTTCCGGAGTTCTTCCCCCATGTCTTTGGCCCCGACGGCAACTTGCCCCTGGACGCCGAAGTCGTTTCCAGAAGTTTCGCCGAGTTGGCGAAGACGATCGGCGAGGTCACCGACGATGTGCGCCGCCCTGAGGAAGTGGCCGAGGGTTTTCGCAGGATCGCCATTGAGAACATGGCTAACGCCATCAAGAAGATCTCGCTCGAGCGCGGCTACGACGTCACCGAGTACACGCTGAGTTGCTTCGGCGGCGCGGGTGGGCAACACGCTTGCGACATCGCCGATACCCTGGGGATGACCACGATCTTTCTGCACCCCCTGGCTGGCGTTCTCTCCGCCTACGGCATGGGGCTGGCCGACGTTAGGGCCCTCCGCGAGCAGGCGGTGGAAGCCGAGCTGGACGAAGAGATGCTCGCCCCGCTCTCGGACACCTTGGCGCGTTTGGCGGAGGCGGGGCGCAAGGAGCTTCGTCACCAGGGCGTCGCGGAGGAGCACATCGAGGTGCTTCGGAAGGTGCATCTGCGCTATGTGGGGACCGACTCGGCCCTCGTCATCGACTACGGGGATCTAGCTTCCGTCATCACCCGGTTCCAGGCCGCTCACCGTCAGCGCTTTGGGTTCACGATGGAAGACAAGGGCCTCATTGTGGAGGCGGTCTCGGTCGAGGTGATTGGCCGGACCGACACCGCCGAGGAGCCGCTTCTCCCGGCCGTGGTCCGCAAACGACCGATCGAGCCTAGTACCCACGTCCCCATGTACGCGGGGGGCGATTGGCAAGACACACCCGTCTACGAGCGAGAAGCTCTCGTCCGTGGCGACACCATCGACGGCCCGGCCATCATCACCGAAGCGGGGAGCACCACCGTCGTCGAGCCCGGCTGGCAATCGCGGCTTACCGAGCGTAACCACCTCGTGTTGACGCGCGTGGTCCCGCTTCCCCGACGCAAAGTGGTGGGCACCGAGGCCGACTCGGTGATGCTCGAGATCTTCAATAACCTCTTCATGTCGATTGCCGAGCAAATGGGCTCGACCCTTGAGAAGACCGCCTACTCTGTGAACATCAAGGAACGACTCGACTTCTCCTGCGCCATTTTCGATCCGCACGGGAACCTCATCGCCAACGCCCCTCACATGCCGGTCCACTTGGGATCCATGAGCGAGAGCATCCGTACTGTGATCCGCGAGAACCGGGAGCAACTAGCTCCCGGTAACGTTTATGTGTTGAACGCACCTTACAACGGCGGGACCCACTTGCCGGACATCACGGTGGTGACGCCGGTCTTCGACGCCGAGGGTAGCGAGATCCGGTTCTTCGTGGCGAGCCGTGGCCACCACGCCGATATTGGAGGCGTGACACCGGGCTCCATGCCGCCGGACAGCCGCCGCGTAGACGAGGAAGGGGTGCTCATCGACAACTTCAAGCTGGTCGATGGGGGTCGATTCCGGGAGGCGGCCATGCGCCAACTACTGAGCTCGGGGCGTTACCCGGCGAGAAATCCCGACCAAAACATCGCTGATTTGAAGGCCCAGATTGCCGCCAACGAGAAGGGAGTTCAAGAGATCGGAAAGATGATCGAGCACTACGGCCTGAACGTCGTGCACGCTTACATGAAGCACGTGCAGGACAACGCCGAGGAGCATGTACGCCGCGTGCTCGACGTGCTCAAGGACGGTCGCTTCCGCTATCCCCTCGACGACGGTGCCGTCGTGGCGGTGCAGATCCGCATCGACAAAGAACGACGGAGCGCTCTCATCGACTTCTCCGAGACCAGTCCCCAGCAGCCGACGAACTTCAACGCGCCCAGTGTGGTGTGCCGTGCCGCCGTGCTCTACGTTTTCCGAACCTTGGTCGATGACGAGATCCCGATGAACGAAGGCTGCCTCCAACCGCTTGAAATCACCATCCCCGAAGGCTCGATGCTGAGCCCACGCTATCCCGCCGCCGTGGTCGCAGGCAACGTGGAAACTAGCCAAATCATCACCGACACCCTGTATGGCGCTTTGGGAGTTCTCGCCGCTTCCCAAGGCACCATGAACAACTTCACATTCGGCAACGATCGACATCAGTATTACGAGACCCTTGCCGGCGGCTCCGGTGCCGGGCCCGACTTCGACGGTACCGACGCCATCCACACCCACATGACGAACTCGCGTTTGACGGATCCAGAGGTGCTCGAGTGGCGATTCCCCGTGCTCTTGGAATGCTTCGAGATCCGTCGCGGCTCCGGGGGTTCTGGCCGGCATCGGGGAGGTGACGGAACGCGCCGGCGGATCGTCTTCCGCGAGGCGATGACGGCGGCCATCCTTTCCAGCCACCGGAAGGTGGCCCCCTTCGGCGTCGACGGTGGGGAAACGGGAGCGCTGGGCCGCAACCGGGTCGAGCGAAGGGACGGAACGGTGGAGGAGCTCGGTGGCACCGACAAGACCGAAATGAATCCAGGAGATGTCTTCGTCATCGAAACACCGGGAGGCGGCGGGTACGGGGCTCCGGAGAAATGACCGGGCTCCCTGTTGCTTTCTTCAGGCTGGGGAGTATCTGCCGGGTGCGGCGGGCGAAATTGACAAATTGAAAGGGTGTCGAAACTGATGGCCCACCGCCCTCTGCTGGTGGGAGGAGGCCCGCTCCGGCCGGTCGCGGCCCTGCTCGTCCTCACCACGCTCCTCATGGTCGGGCTGGAGGAACTTGCGGCGAGCTCTCGTCAGGTTCAGGTTCAGGCGGCCGCCGAACACGAAACCATCCTGCGCGCGATCCCTGTGTCCGAGGCCCCGAGACTCGATGGGGTTCTGGACGAGCCGCTCTGGAAGGACGCTCCTCTGTTCGACAGATTCCTCCAGCAAGTTCCGGACGAGGGGAAGCCGGCCACGGAAAGAACGGAAGTCCGGATCGTTTACACCCGCGACAAGCTTTATTTCGGGGTCATGGTGTTTTACAGCGATCCGCACAAGTTGATTGCCAACGAGCTTCGCTACGATCAGCGTCGCATGTTTGCTGAGGATGACACCTTCTCCATCATGCTGGACACCTTTCACGACCACCGCAACGGCTATCTGTTCATCATCAACGCGCTTGGCACCCGCAACGAATGGGCCTGCACCGAGGAAGGGCGCCACTGGAACCGATACTGGGATCCGGTGTGGGATGTGGCGACCCGGGTGGGGCCCGACGGCTGGTCGGCGGAGGTGGAAATTCCTTTCAAGAGCCTTCGCTATGACGGTGAGGGTGGCGCGTGGGGCATCAACCTACGTCGGTCGATTCTTTATAAGAACGAGTGGGTCCACGCGACCCTCATTCCGCCTGGGTATAACCACCCGTCTCAAGGAATCGGGAAGCTGTCCTCGGCCGCGGTGCTCGAGGGGCTGGACGGCATCACCGAAAGCCGGAACCTCGAGTTCAAACCTTTCGTGACCGCGGCGGCGGTCGAGTCTCGGGCCGAGGTTCCCGGAGACGCACCAAGTAGCGACGTCCAGCCGGGGATCGACATCAAGTACGGGTTCACACCCAACCTGAACCTGGATCTGACCGTCAACACCGATTTCTCCGACGTCGAGGTAGACGAGCAGCAAATTAACCTCACCCGTTTCGGGCTCTTCTTCCCGGAGAAGCGTACGTTTTTTCAAGAAGGCCAAGGGATCTTCGACTTTGGGGTGAGACGAGGGAGCTACCGTGTCCTGCCCTTCTTCAGCCGGAGAATAGGCCTGGAGGAAGGCCGCCCGGTGCCTATCCGGGGCGGAGCCCGCGTCACCGGAAAGCTCGGGCACTATAGCCTGGGATTTCTCGGGATGCGCACCCAGGACGCGGGCCTCCACCCCGCCACCTCGTTCTCCGTCGTGCGGCTCAAGCGAGACGTTCTTAAGAGGTCGAGCCTGGGCTTACTCTGGACCGATCGCCGCCCCGCGCCGGGTACTGCATCTGCCAACCGGGTGGTCGGGTTCGACGCCAATCTGGCCTTCCTGACCAAGAGCAAGGTGGATCTATTCTGGGCCCGAAGCAGCCGGGACACTCCTGGAACGAGCTCTTCCACCTACCGCGCCCACCTGCTTCTGGAGAGCGATTTGCTTGGTTTGGAAACCGACTGGATGCGGGTGGGCGACGCCTTTGATCCGGAGGTGGGCTTCGTCCAGAGAGACGACATGGACCGGCGTTACCTCGGGCTGCAGGTGAGTCCGCGACCCGGCCGGCTGGGCATGCGCAAGGTCTACTTTCGCTCCTCGCTGGACTATGTTCTCAACCTCCGGGGGCTACTAGAAACCCGCCACCTGGAGACAGGCGTCGAGGTCGAGTTCGACAGCGCCGATGAGCTCTCCTTCGCTTGGCTGCGCTCTTACGAGGTCCTCGAACGACCTTTCCGGGTCGCCGGGCTGCTCGAGATCGCCCCGGGCGACTATCGTTTCGACCATTGGAACGTTGGTTTCGTGTCTGCCCAACACCGTAAGGTCTCGGCATCGGTGAACCTGAGGGGCGGGGACTTCTTCGACGGCAGCCGTCGAGACCTCGGTGCGGCCACGAAGCTCAAGGTCAACCGGCATTTATTCTTTGACCTCAACTACTCGACCAGTGATATGCGGCTTTTGGCAGGAGACCTCCGCACCCACTTGGCGGCTGTGCGCAGCAGTGTTGCGCTCAACACTCGCCTGTTTGGTGCAGCACTGGTCCAGTGGAATAGCGTCAGCCGAGAATTCGGAGTCAATGTTCGCTTGCGCTACACGTACCGTACAGGGAGTGACTTTTATATCGTCTTCAACGAACGGATGAGTCAGCCGGGCGACGTCTGGGTTCTCAACGAAAGGAGCCTCACCGTCAAATGGACTTACCTGCTTCAGGTCTAGATGCTGACTCCCGTCTCCCGGGCCCGCTTGAGAATGGCTCTAGGATAACAATCCCAGCGCCTTCCCCTGTTCCAGAGTTCTCCTTGCTCCTTTGAGATGGAGTGCTTCAATGAGCTCCCCGTCCAAGGTTGCCACGGAGCGGCCCTGCGCCATGGCCTTTTCCATCGCCGCCGCTACCTTAATGGCACGGGCCACTTCGGACGGGGTCGGGGAGAAGATTGTACTAATGACAGCGACCTGGGCCGGATGGACTGCCGTCTTGCCGTCGAAGCCTAGCAGGCGAGCGCGACGAGCGCTGAGGGTGAGCGCCTCGCGGTCGAGGTACTCGAAGCAGGGCGTGTCGAAGGCGAAAACCTCGGCAGTCTCGGCGGCGCGAGCGGCGTGGACCACCTGACTCCGGGCAAAGAAAAGTTCGAGTTCCTCTGGGTGCCGCTGCACCCGCAGGCTCTCCCGGTAGTCCGCGGCGCCAAAGACGAGTCCAGCGACCCGCGGCGAGCACCGTGCCAGCGAGGCGGCGTTCAGCACCCCCGCCGCCGTCTCAATCATCAGGAACAAGGGAGTCGCCTTGCCAAGCTTCTCGTCCACTGAGGTCACGTCATCTTCATCGCTCACCTTGGGAAGCACCACGCCGTCGGGGCGAATGCCGGCGATGGCCTCGATGTCTTGGGCTCCCCAGGGGGAGGAGAGCGAATTGGCACGGATGAAGACCTCAGCCCCTCCAAAATCGACCTCCGGAATGAGCCGGGCGACTTGCTCGCGGGCCTGGTCCTTGGCGTTGGGATGGACGCTGTCCTCGAGATCCAGGATCAGGATATCGGCGCCCCGGCGACCGGCCTTCCGGATCATCTCCTCGGAGGATCCCGGGGTGTAAAGAAGTGAGCGCCTCAGCGGGGCTGCCATGCCGGCCTATGGTAGCTGCGGCCCCAGCTCCCAGCAAGCTGGGCGCTTCAAGAATTTTGTGTCTCGACGATTCATTGTTCTTCGCGTCGAGTCGGCGCTGCTTGCTCTGACCCGTCCGGATTACAGCCGTGCGGAGCAAGAGGGGCGCCAACTCATTCAGGAGATCAGGCACGCCTCGGGCGACATGGACGTGCACCCCAACCATGTAACCATCACCGCTGGAACCTTGAGCTCTCCCCATCGCACCCGGGTCCTCGAAAAGCTCTACTGAGCAACGAGCAACCTATCCCAGCACCCACCAGCTCCTGCGGTACAGGGTCCGTACCGCGACACCGTGCACAGTTTCAAGGTAGGATTAGTCAGGAGGCCAGAATCCCTTATGGGACCCGAAGGCATGGCTCGGATACGCCTACGCTCTTGCTGGCCGGCGAGAAGAAGCACTGGGAATCCTAGATGAGCTAGAGAAGCATGCCGGTCGATGGCTGTGGGTCGCGGCGAGTAGGGGATGTCCCGCCGGATGTTGAATTTGGGGTAGCGGCGGCTCCTTGGCCGGCCTAAGAATAGGTCTGCCAATAAACCGTCTCCAGAGGGGGACAAGGAGCCACCAATGCCTAGGAAATCAAAGAAGCCAGTAAGAAAGCAAACGCACTCGCCTACGGGCAAGGTAGTTGGCCAAGTCGGTCAGATACTGCTACCGATGATAGCTGGGATCGCGGCCACGAAGGCGGATCTGACGGAATGGGTGTACGAGCAAGGACTGACAGCTCTGCACCTACTGCTCAGAGAGGACGCCGAGGAGATCGCGGGGCTCAAGGGCAAGCACGAGAAGGAGCGAACTCATAACCACTGGGGGAGCACGAACGGAGAGCTGAGCTTCGGTGGTCGTCGCATCCAAGTGTCGCGACCTCGAGTTCGCTCGAAGTCGGGCGCGGAGGCGTCGCTTCCACACTTCGAAGCCTTCCGCGAAGAAGACCCGCTTCCAGAGCGAGTGTTGAATCAGATCTTGGTGGGGGTATCGACCCGAAATTACGAATCGAGTCTGGACAAACCCGCGGCCAAGTTGAAGTCTCGTGGCACGAGTAAGAGTGCCGCCAGCCGTCACCTCGTGAGCCAGACGACTAAGAAGCTCGAGGAATACCTGTCTCGGCGGCTAGAGGAGTTCGAGCTTGCGGCACTGATGCTGGATGGCCTTGAGGTGGCCGGACAGACCGTCGTCGTAACTCTAGGTATTACAATAGATGGAACGAAGGTGCCCCTGGGTATATGGCTGGGCTCGACGGAGAACTCTCGGGTGTGCACCGCGATGTTGCAGGACCTTCTCGAGCGAGGCTTGCGCGTCGATGAGTCGATTCTCTGCGTAGGGGACGGAGGCAAAGGCATCCGCAAGGCACTCGTCGACGTTTTGGGGGACCTCGCGGTCATCCAAAGGTGCCAGATCCATAAACTCCGAAATCTTCGCTCGTACCTTCCCAAGTCTCGTCACGCCTACGTGCTCCAGACGATGAAGGAAGCCTACAAGTGCAAGAGTGCCGACAAGGCGCGCAAGCGACTTCAGGCATTGGTGTCGTGGCTCGAGCGAAACGGCTACGACGAAGCTGCCGGAAGCCTTCGTGAAGGGATGGAAGAAACACTCACGGTCGTGAAGCTCGCGCCGCCCGCCTTACTTCGCCAGTCTCTTGCCACGACGAACGCCATTGAGAATCTCAACGGAACCATTCGCAGAGTATCGAGAAACGTCAAGCGTTGGAAGAGTCCTTCCATGGTTCGCCGATGGACCGCTCTTGGCGTCGTCACCGCGCAGAAAAAGTTCCGGCGTATCAAAGGCTATCGCCATATGGGCGCTCTCGTTCACGCGCTTAGAAGCAAACAGAAATCTCTTGACAGCGATGAGTTTGCTGCCTAAGAGTATTCACAGGTGCCGCCGCTACCCGACCAAATTCAACAGCGGCCGGGACATCCCCGGCGAGTATTGTAGCCGTGATAGCGGTCTTATGTGCGTTGAACCTTGGTGGGTTGGGGGGCTGGTTGACTGAGGGACCAGGTCCACCTCGCGTCGATTCCATCGCAGTGTTGCCGCTAGAGAATCTCGGTTGAGTTAATGGTAAACATCAAGAGCGCACAACAAGCTACCTGGCCCGAGGAGTTTTTTGGGGCGCTACAAGACATGGCTATTCGCCAGGCAGTATATGTACCGGATGCCGGCCATACGCGCTTGATCGAGCTTTGTCATGCCGACGAGCACATCAAAGCCATTCCCCTGACCACAGAAGAGGAAGGCATTGCTTTGCTCGCGGGCGCCTGGCTTGGCGGCGAGCGCGGCGTATTATTGATGCAATCGAGTGGCGTCGGTAACTGCATCAACATGCTGGCGATGGTCCAGGAGTGTCGCTTTCCCTTGCTCATGCTAGTGACCATGCGCGGTGAGTGGGGCGAGTTCAATCCATGGCAGGTACCGATGGGACAAGCGGCCGGACGCTTACTTCAGGAGGCCGGCGTAATCGTTCAACACGTGGACGCGGCCGAACGGTTGGCTGAGACAGTCGAGGCTGCGGCGCGATTAGCTTTCCACGCCAACCGCGCAGTAGCCGTTTTGGTTTCACAACGGATCATTGGTTTCAAAAATTGGGACAAACAATGTAAGTAGCCCAATCCTCGTCGATATCAACACGACGCCGGACTCTGCCAGCCATGACACGTAGCAAGGAAATCACGCTTGACCGCCAGGAGGTGGTCGCACGAATTCTTAAGGATCGCGGTGATGCCTTAGTTATCGCAGGTCTTGGGAGTACGGCATGGGATGCGGCAGCCGCAGGGGACCACCCCGATAACTTCTACCTCTGGGGCGCAATGGGCGGTGCGGCCATGATCGGCCTTGGGCTTGCGCTGGCGCAACCGAATCGACGCGTGCTCGTGATCACCGGGGATGGTGAGTTACTTATGGGGCTCGGCGGGCTGGCGACTATCGCCGTGCAACGGCCGCAAAACCTGTCGGTCGTTGTTATCGACAATGAGCGCTACGGCGAGACCGGCATGCAGGAGTCACATACCCGCTTCGGCGTTGATCTGGCAGGCATCGCTAGCGCTGCAGGTTTCGTCCAGAGCGCGACGGTGTACGATCAAGACGAACTTGAGGCCCTCGTTCCCACGCTTTACAGCGGCGAAGGCCCAACCCTTGCGGCCATCAAGGTCAAAGCTACATCACCGCCGACGGTGCTGCCGGCACGCGATGGTGTGTATCTTAAGAATCGTTTCCGCGAGGCCGTACTCGGCGGGAAAGCGTATGAGTAAGGGTGGTCGAATCTACAAGTTTTTATAGAGGGGCGTATGAACACCGCACGGCAACCGCTTGAGACGTACAAGATGTACATCGACGGGAAGTGGGTGGAGTCTGCTTCCGGTGACTACTTTGAGAGCGACAATCCGTACACGGGTCGCCCGTGGGCACTAATTCCAAAAGGCAATGCCGAGGATGTCGACCGCGCCGTGCAGGCCGCCCACAGGGCTTTCACAACCGGCGAGTGGCCGAAGCTGACTGCGACCGAGCGCGGCGCGCTGCTGCGCAAGCTCGGCGACGTCCTCGCCGAACATGCGGAGCAGCTCGCGGAGATCGAGGTGCGCGACAACGGCAAGCTGATCGCCGAGATGGGTGCGCAGCTCAAGTACGTGCCGCAGTGGTATTACTACTACGGCGGCCTAGCCGACAAGATCGAGGGGGCTGTTATACCCATCGATAAGCCCGGGAATTTCAACTATACGCGCTACGAGCCGCTGGGTGTGATAGGTGCGATCGTTCCGTGGAACTCGCCACTGCTGCTCACGACCTGGAAGCTCGCGCCGGCACTCGCGGCGGGCAACACTGCCGTGATCAAGCCGTCCGAGTACACCTCGGCCTCCACACTCGAGTTTGTGAAGCTGCTCGAACACGCGGGTTTGCCGCCCGGTGTGGTGAACGTGGTTACGGGTTTCGGGCCCGATGTGGGTACCCCACTCGTTGAGCACCCACTCGTGCGCAAGGTGGCCTTTACCGGATCCGACAAGACCGGGCAGCTGATCTATGAAACGGCCGCGCGCGGACTCAAGCGCGTGAGCCTTGAGCTTGGTGGCAAATCCCCCAATATCGTGTTCGACGACGCCCACATAGACAATGCGGTGAAAGGTGTCATCTCGGGAATCTTCGCCGCCACCGGCCAAACCTGCATTGCCGGATCAAGGCTGCTTGTGCAGCAAAACATCCACGACGAGTTTGTCGACAAGCTGGTCGTGTTCGCTAAGACTGCGAAGATGGGCGATCCGATGAGTCTCGACACCCAGGTCGGTCCGGTCACGAACAAGCCGCAGTACCAAAAAGTACTCGACTACATCGACATCGCCAAAAGCGAGGGTGTGGAAACCTTGCTGGGGGGGGGCAAGGCAACGCGTCCCGAGTGCGGCGATGGCTGGTTTGTCGAGCCGACGATCTTTACGCGCGTGAAAAACTCGATGCGCATCGCTCAGGAAGAAGTGTTCGGTCCGGTGCTTTCCGTCATACCGTTCCAAGACGAAGAGGAAGCAGTCGCTGTCGGTAATGATATCGTCTTCGGTCTCGCCGCTGGCGTGTGGACGCAGAGCATTCGTCGTGCCATCACGATGGCGGAACGTTTGCAGGCCGGCACCGTGTGGGTGAACACCTACCGCGCGGTGAGTTACATGTCGCCCTTTGGCGGATACAAGCGCAGCGGTCTCGGGCGCGAAAACGGCCAGGAAATGATCAAGGACTACATGCAGATCAAGAGTGTGTGGATCTCTACCTCGACCGAGGTTCCGAATCCGTTTGTTATTCGCTAGCGCGCTCGCTCGCCAGGATTGCTGCTGTCGATACGGCCCTGTCCGCTGAGGCCACTCCCCGCTTTGGCTGAAGGCGCTCCGCGAATGGCCTCGAGCATCGGACGATACCCCGAAGGGTCGACCCGCGCGTCGACCAGCGCGGGTCCCTCCGTCGCCAATGCCGCAGCAAACGCCTCCTTGAACTCAGTCTCCGTGACCGCGGCAAAAGCCTCGAATCCGAAGCTGCGGGCGAGCGTCGGGAAGTCCGGTCCGCAGTAGCTCATGTCTCGGTCGCCATAGCCCTTCTGCTGCTGCTTGACTTGGATGAGGGAGAGAGCTCGGTCGTTGAACACGACGATGACGATCGGCAAGCTGAGGCGCTTCACCGTCTCCAGCTCCGCCGCCACCATCATCAGCCCGCCGTCTCCGGTGAAGCAGATGACGGGCAGCTCGGGACGAGCGAGCTGGGCGGCGATGGCGGCGGGAAGCGCGAAGCCCATCGTGGCCAGCCCGTTGCTAATGAGGAAGCTCTGTGGCGCTCGCGCCGTCCAAAAGTGGGTCAGGGGGAACATGTGGGCCCCGGAATCGACAACGGCGATACTTGCTGCCGGTGCTATTTTCCTGGACATCTGGACGACGCGGTGAGGTGCCAAACCCTCTGTCGGAACCACCAATCTTTCGACCACGGAGCGCTTGAGCTCGGCCAGCGTCTCTCGTTTCCACTCCGTAAGGACATCGGGGCCGAGTCGCGCCATCAGCTCCTGAAGGATCTGTCCCGGTCGCCCAGTGAGGGCGACATCGGGGCGGTAGTAATGAGCCGAGGACGGCTCGCGGCTGATGTGGACCACGGGACTCTTGTAGGCCCACCGCTTCGGGATCAACTCCACATGGTCGAGCCCGACGGCCACGATCAGGTCGGCGGCCCCGACGACGCTCTGCTCGATGGCGGCTCCCGTGAAGATCCCCGCGTGCAGAGGGTGATCGTCCGGCACGATGCCTTTCGCCTTGTAGGTGGTGAGGATAGGAGCGCCGAGACGCGTGGCGAGCTCTCGGACATATCGGGTATCTTCATCATCGCGGCAGTGTAATCCGACGAGCAGCACCGGTCGTCGCGAGGAGCGAATCTGCTCGGCAGCCCGGTTCATCCCGGAAGTCTCCGTGGGAGGCTCCGGCTCGGGCTCCTCCACGGGAGCCGATCCGCCGGCCGGCTCGGACGCTACGTCCGCCGGTAGCTCCAGGTGCACCGGCCCCCGGGGGTCGGTCAAGGCGAGCTCGACCGCTTCGACGATCTGCGCACGCGCCGCGGTCGCACCGACGATCATGCTCGCCTTGGCAACGGTGCCGAGGAGACCTCGGTGGTCGAGAGCCTGGTGGGTGGTAAAGGCACGCGTTCCCTCGGGGTGGCGGTCGGTGAAAACGACCAGGGGCGCCCGGTCCAGCCGCGCGTAGGCGACACCGTTGACCGCGCTCGCCGCTCCCGGTCCCAGGGCGACGAGGGCGCCACCGGGTTTTCCTGTGAGCTCTCCGGTAACCGCGGCCATGATACAGGCTGCCGTCTCCTGGTGACACAAAACGAAGGGTAGACCGCAGCGGCGGGCCGCCTCCAGAAGCTCCAGGCTGGAGCCGCCACCCGGAACTCCGAATAGCCGCGCCGCTCCCGCGTTCTTGAGACCGCCAAGCAGTACTTCCGCGACCGATGGCACCGCGCCTACCTCAGCGTCGGATCTGGCCTTCCTGTATTCGGAGGCCGTGTCTGCGGGACGTGACCATGCTTGTAAATCATCATGGTTCGCTTGAACTCGATAATCACCTTCCCGTCCTGATTGAAGCCGGTCGTTTTCACTGTGACGATGCCAACGTTGGGTCGTGACTTGGACTCGCGCTTTTCGAGGACCTCGCTCTGCGAGTAAATGGTGTCTCCTTCGAAGACAGGATGCGGCAAGCGCACCTCGTCCCAGCCCAGGTTCGCTATGGCGTTCTGGGAGACGTCCGTCACCGACTGGCCGGTCACCAGAGCCAGCGTAAAGGTGGAATCCACCAGCGGCTTTCCTATCTCGGTCTTGCCGGCGTAGGCGTGATCGAAGTGTAGCGGGTTGGTGTTCTGCGTCAATAGGGTAAACCAGATGTTGTCGGCGGCAATGACGGTTCTTCCGAGTGGGTGGCAATAGATGTCACCGACCTCGAAGTCTTCGTAAACTCGCCCTCGCCACCCTTCTTTGATTGCCATGGTTTTAACCTCACCTGGTCAACGGGCCACCATTGAGAATAATCTCGTGGGAATTCGCTCCAGGGTTAGATCACCCCCGCCCGGCGGAGCGTTCCGACAGTGCTCGAATCGAATCCCAGCTCCCGGAGGATGGCCTCGGTGTGCTGGCCTAGGGCCGGAACGGCTCCCATCACAGGCTCGACGCTCTCCATGATCACGGGAGGAAGGAGAACCCGCACGGGGCCCGCTGGGGAGTCCACCTCGTGCCAGCGGTCGCGGGCAGCAAGCTGCGGGTGCTCCAAAAACTCCTGCACGGTTCTCATACGCCCATGGGCAATCTGCGCCCGCCCGAGGCGTTCCACAACCTGCCAAGGGGTGAGTCCCTGGAAGGACGACTCAATCAGGGCATGGAGAGCCGCACGGTTCCGCACACGCTTCGAGTTGGAGTCGAAGCGGGGATCCTCCGCCAGCTCGGGACGCTTCATGACATGCTTGCAAAAGCGCTTCCACTCTGTCTCGTTCTGGACGGCGAGATACACGACGCCACCCTCACCGCTGGCGAAGGGTCCGTAAGGAGCAATGGCGGCGTGGCTCGGTCCGGTTCGAGGTGGGGCCGAGCCTCCGTAACCGGTGTAAAGCACCGGATAGCCCATCCACTCTCCCAGCGCTTCGAGAAGGGAAACTTCGATGGCCAGTCCCTCACCCGTTTTGGCCTGACAAAGAAGTGCTGACAGAACCCCCGAGTAGGCATACATACCGGCTGCGATGTCGGCGACGGAGATCCCCACCTTGGAAGGCGTCTCCTCGGTTCCCGTGACGGAGAGGAGCCCCGTCTCGGCCTGCACGAGCAGATCGTAAGCTTTCTGCTCTCGCCATGGACCCGACGAGCCGTAGCCGGAAATGGTGCAGATAATGAGATGGGGGTGCCTTTTTCTCAGGACCGCCGAGCCGAGTCCGAGACGGTCCACCGCACTCGGTGCCAGGTTGTGAATGAACACGTCCGCCTTGGCCAGAAGCTGCTCCACGATGGACCGAGCTTCTTCTTGTTTGAGGTCGAGGGTGAGGGACTCCTTCGACCGGTTGAGCCAGACGAAGTGACTGGACAACCCCTTGACCGTGGTGTCATAGGCGCGGGCGAAGTCGCCGACTTTCGGGCGCTCGATCTTGATCACCCGCGCGCCTAGATCGGCGAGCTGGCGACTGGCAAAGGGGCCTGCCACGGCTTGCTCGACGGCGACGACGGTGATTCCGTCCAGTGGAAGCATTAATAGGATCTGGAGAGTCCCAGGATGTGCTCGGCCACGTAAGCCAGAATGAGGTTCGTCGAGATCGGGGCGACCTGATAGAGCCTCGTCTCTCGAAACTTGCGCTCGATGTCGTACTCTTCGGCAAAGCCGAAGCCGCCGTGGGTCTGAACCGCGACGTTGGCTGCCTCCCAGGAGGCGTCGGCAGCCAAGAGCTTGGCCATGTTGGCTTCGGCCCCACAGGGCTTGCCGCGATCGAAGAGTCCCGCAGCCTCGAAGCGCATGAGGTCCGCAGCCTCTACATGAATATGGGCCAGCGCAATGGGGAATTGAACCCCCTGGTTCTGGCCGATTGGCCGGCCGAAGACCACGCGCTCTTTGGCATAACGGCAGGAACGATCGAGGAACCAGCGCCCGTCACCGATGCACTCGGCAGCGATGAGAATCCGTTCGGCGTTCAAGGCGTCGAGAATGTAGCGAAAACCCTTTCCCTCGGCGCCGATCAAGTTCTCGACCGGAACTTCCAGCTCCTCGATGAAGAGCTCCGTTGAATGATGGTTCATCATGGTGCGAATAGGCCGAATGGTGATACCGTTGCCCGCTGCCTGGCGCAGGTCAACCAACAGGATGGACAGTCCATCGGTTCGCTTTTCAACTTGCTCCGCGGGCGTGGTGCGAGCCAGTAGGAGAAGCAAGTCGGAATGCTCGGCCCGCGAGATGAACACCTTTTGGCCGTTGACCACATACTTGTTACCCTTCCGTACCGCCGTCGTCTTGAGCTGGGTCGTATCCGAGCCGGTCGTGGGCTCGGTCACGCCAAAGGCTTGCAAGCGCAACTCGCCGCGGGCGATGGCCGGCAGGTACTGTTTCTTCTGGTGGTCCGATCCGTGTCGAAGCAGAGTCCCCATGATGTACATTTGCGCGTGGCAAACGGCGGCATTACCCTCAGAGTGGTTGATCTCCTCCAGGATGAGGCTCGCTTCCAGGACGCCCAGTCCGATGCCCCCGTACTGCTCGGGGATGAGTGCCGCCAGCCAGCCTCCTTCGGTGAGGGCTTGGACGAAAGCCTCCGGATAGGCCCCCCGGCGGTCCAGATCGCGCCAGTACTCTCCCGGGAAGTCGCTGCAGATCTCCCGGACGCCCTGTCTTATCTGTTCTTGCTCAGGGGTAAGCTGAAACGGCATTGAGCTCTCGCGATTCCAGGTTCTTGAAAAGCAACACACTGCGATACTATACCAAGCACAACCTCTCGGAACATCACACGGGTGCGGAAATCTCGCGCTCTTCGTCAATCTGGAGGTCGGACGATGGTTGAGGCATCCCTTACCGAGCGTCTTGCGCGCTGGCTTTCTAGATGGCGCGAGTCTGGGTTACCGCAAGCGGTTCTGGAAACCTCTCAAGGCTATCTCCTCGATTGGTTGGGCTCCGCGCTCGCGGGGACGGCCACCGGACCCGGAGCCAAGCTGCTTGACTATGCGCAGGCTCAGCCGTCCGGACCCTGTGGTCTGGTCGGGAGCGGTTTGTCCCGGTCGGCGGAGGTTGCCGCCATGGTGAACGGCGGTCTCTCGCACATTGTCGAGATGGACGACGTGGACCGTGGGTCGGTGGTACACCCGGGCGCCGTTGTCATTCCGGCTGCTCTGGCGGTGGCGCAGCGGGACGACCTAAACGGTAGAGACTTCCTTTCGGCGGTCGTGGCGGGTTACGAGGTAGCCATTCGTGTGGGCGAGGCGGTGGGTAAGCGACACTACTACTACTTCCACAACACCGGGACGTGTGGCGTGTTCGGTGCGGCGGCGGCGGCGGGCTGGCTTCTGAGACTGACGGAAAATCAGTTGGTATGGGCCTTGGGGAACGCAGGCACTCAGTCGTCCGGCCTCTGGGAGTTCAATGCCGACGGCGCGATGACGAAGCACCTGCATACCGGCCGCGCGGCAGCTAGTGGTGTTCTCGCCGCTGACCTGGCCGCGCGAGGCTTCACCGGCCCGCGCCGCATCCTGGACGGAGAGCGGGGGCTCTTCGCCGCTACGGCTCCGGACGCCGCTCCCGAGCGCGTTGTCGACGGACTCGACACTGGTTCACCGATCTTTAAGATCGGTGGCGTCTCCATCAAACCCCACCCATCTTGTCGTCACACCCACCCCGCAATTGATGTGGCATTGACGCTTCGGAGCCGGCTCCAGGGCCGCTCGGTCGATCGTGTCGAGATCGACACCTATCAGGCCGCGCTCGAACTCTGCGACGATCCCGAGCCTCGGACACCCTATGCCGCGCAGTTCAGCTTGCAGTACTGCGTCGCCTTGGCCCTCGAGCGAGGTCATGTCACGCTCGAGGATTTCACGCCGGCGAGTGTGGCCGACCCGGCTGTTAGTGACCTGCTGCCTCGAATCAGCGCGGCGGCCCGATCGGATCTCGAGGCGCGCTACCCTCTCGAGTGGCCGGCTCGTATCCGTCTCGTGCTTTCGGGCGGCGACAGCTTGAACGGCGCAGTAACTCACCCCCGGGGTGACCCGGAGAGCCCCCTCACCCGGCAGGAGCTCGAAAAAAAGTTCCGGATGCTCGCATCCTATGGCAAGCACACTGCCCACGCGGATGGGCTGCTTTCGTGGGTGTCTGACCTCGTCAAGGACGCCCCTGTCGCCCACGCTGCAACCGCCTAACCCTCTACAGAAGTAGAGTCCAAGGTGGGCAACATCGAGGGCGTGAGGTCCGCCAAGGTGGACGTCGTCTGGGATCCGCCCTGGACGCAAGAGAAAATGAGCGAGGCAGCCCGTTCAAGGCTCGAGCCTGTACTTCTTGACTAAGGAAGGTTGAAAGTGGGCCGATTTTGAAGAGTTAATCGAGCACTTTGCCCTTCGTCTCGGGGATGAACGCGGCCAGCACTGCAGAGAAGAAGAAGGCAGCAGCGGTTATGTTGAAAGCCATCCCCAGGCCGTAGGTTTTCGCCAGCGCTCCCACCGCGAAAGGAGCCACGGCGGCTACCACGCGGCCGATATTGTAGGTCAGGCCCTGAGCGGTAACCCGGATACGAGTGGGGAACATCTCGGCTGTGATCGTCCCGAATCCGGAAAAGTAGCCGGTTCCGAAGAACGCGAGGAAGGGTCCGAGCACGAGGAGAGCTGTCGGGTTGCGGGTGGCTCCGTAGATGGGCACCAGCACTGTGGCCGTCAAGAGATAGATAAGGTAGGCCTTCTTCCTACCCAGGGCGTCGGCAACAAAGCCGAAGCTCACGTAACCGGCAAATTGGCCGACCGTGAGGACGATGATCCAGACCGCCGAGCCAACGATGCTCAACCCTGCTCCTCCCTGCTCGGGCGGGAGCCTGAGATAGCTTGGGATCCAAGTGAACAGTCCCCACCAGGCGAACATGGTCCCGGCATTCATAAGAGTGGCTAGCAGAGCATTGCGACGGTATCGGCGAGAGAAGATGGTCCCAATGCCGATAGGCTCGCCTGGCTGCTGTTGCTCACGGGTGCGCACCCAAATCTCGGGCTCCGGAACGCGTTTCCGAATCCAGAGTGTGAGCAAGGCCGGGAGAACGCCGATAAAAAAGACGACTCGCCAGCCAAAGTTGGGGAGAAGCAAGGCACTCGTTGCCGCCGCGAGGGCGAAGCCTATCGCCCATGAGCTTTGCATCAGCCCCATAGCTTTGCCGCGATGTTCCGGAGGCCACGTCTCGGCTACCAGGCCGGCGCCGCACGCCCATTCTCCTCCCATGCCAATACCCAACAGAATGCGGAAGAGTGCGAGCTGCAGGACGGTCTGAGACAAACCGCAGGCCGCGGTGAAAATCGAATAAATCAGAATGCTCGCCATCAGTGCGCGGGTCCGTCCGATGCGATCGGCCAGTACACCGAAGACCACTCCTCCAGCTGCCGATGCCAATAAGGTCACCGAAACAAGAAGACCGCCGGTTCTCAAGTCGCTCTGCAGGCCTTCCATCACGTCGAGCATGATGAAGGCAAAGAGCTGCACGTCCATGCTGTCGAGCATCCAGCCGAGCGAAGCAGCCAGGAGGCTCCGCCGTTGCAGGGGCGTGATCTGCCGGTACCAGGGCGTGTTGTAAGAGTGGCTGTTCTCCATACGCTGGGCCAGGGCTACCTATACCTCGTCCGAACGGATCGCTCCCGCTGCCTTGCTTCTTGAAACCGGCGCAAGGTTTCTGCGGCGCGCGGGTTGCCTATCTGCTGGGCTCTCGCCAGCAGATGAAGCAGCGCGGGTTCCATCAGGTTTGCCGCGTGCTCAGCCTTTCGCAGGCGAAGGCACAGGCGAGCCAGGTCGATTGCTATCGCTTGGTTCTCCGGGTCGCGTGCTACCGCTCTCTCAAGCCGGCTCATACGTTTAGTACGCAAGCTACCGGCCTGTCCGATGGGGCTGGTGCCTGGCGAGGTGTCCTCGCCCAGGCGACCGCCAATGGCTCCCTCCGTACTCACCCCCTCGCAGCACAAATCGTCCAATCCCTAGCCTGTTACGGCTCGGTGTTCAGGGCGTTGAACGCAGGCAGTTCGGTTTCGATGACTTCCCGCAATCGCGCGACACGCTTCGCCAGCTCGGGCTTTAGGTCCTCGAAGCGTTCATAAGAACCGTCTGTAGGCTTGGTGTCAGCGCTACCTACGTAGTTATAAAGATATGTAAACTGGTTGTGCAGCTTCGACGGGAAGTTGAGCCGATCCATCCGGTAGTCATCCTCGGTCGGCACCAGTTCCCACTCGATTGCTGTGAGCTTCTCGATGAGTGCGTTTCCTGCCTTCTCAGCCTCATCCGCTTGAGCAGTCTTCTTTAACCGTACCACCAACTGGCTTACCTGCTCACGAACCTCCCGAGTCTGGCTGACTGCATGGTGGAGTTCACCGATCTTGTTGCGGATCTGGGTGAGCAGGTCGAATTGCTGCTGGTAGTCCGCCTGGGTAGTCTCCAGTCTCGGGTCTTTCTGCACCTCGAAACTCTGCGTCTGACTCCACTCACCGGCCGTCACCCTCGCCTGGTACGTACCGGGAACTGCCTTGGGGCCCAGCGTGTTTTGCCTGCTGAGGGTCCCATTTTCAACCACCTCCGCACCGGGATAGCGCAGATCCCACACGAAGCGGTTCAACCCGGCTTTGGAAAAAGTGCTCTCCTCCTTCAGCCACGGTGGTTCTGGTCTTGCCACCACGGACTTGTCCTTGGGCTCGTCCTGGCTGGAGAAGCGGCGGATTACGTTGCCACCGAGGTCCAGAATCTCCAGGGTGACCTCCTCCTCAGGCTTCTTGGCAAAGTAGGAGTAGATGATCGCCCCGTCCGGAGCTTCTGTGCCCATGCGATGCCGTTCAATTCTCGCGCCCCCTATAGGATCCCTCGGGTTAGTAACATTCTCTCGCCCCGCTACGTACACTTGGTCCGCCTCCTCCTCGGAGGTCCTCACCCGATAGGCATCGCGAGGTTGGAACAGATAGGCTCGAGACCCGGCCACCTGGTCGGTAATCTGGTGCAACGGCGTCAGGTCGTCGAGGATCCAGAACGAGCGCCCCTGGGTCGACATCACCAGGTCCTTCTGGTGCACCACCATATCGGTGATCGGCGTCACCGGCAGGTTGAGCTGCAACGACTGCCAGTGCGTCCCGTCATCGAAGGAGATGTACATGCCGAACTCCGTGCCCGCATACAGCAGGCCCTTTCGATCCGGGTCCTCTCGAGCCACCCGCACGAAGTGGTTCGCGGGAATACCGTTGCTGCCGTTGGTGAGCAGCTTCCAGCTCTTGCCGTAATCGTTGGTGCGAAAGATATACGGCTTGAAGTCATCGAGACGGTAACGGTGTACCGCGACAAACGCCCTTCCCGGATCGTGGGCCGAAAGGTCGATCGTATTGACCGTGCCCCACTCGGGCAGGCCCTCGGGCGTGATGTTGTCCCAGCTGGCACCGCCGTTCTGGGAGATGTGTATTAGGCCATCGTCGCTCCCGGCCCAGAGTAACCCAGGCTTTTTCGGCGACTCCTCGAAGGCGAAAATGGTGGTGTAGATCTCGGCGCTGCCTCCGTCCCGGGTGATGGGGCCGCTGGAGTAGTCCTGCTTGGCCTTGTCGTTGGTGGTCAAGTCCGGGCTGATAAGCTCCCAGCTCTGGCCCTCATTGTTGGATTTATGTACATATTGCGACGTGTGGTACAGGATGTTCGGGTCGTGCGGACTCAGCCGGATCGGCGCGGTCCACTGGAATCGGTAGCGCAGGTTCGCGGCCGTTCCCCCGGTCTCAGGGTACACCTTGAGCTGGCGGATCTGGCCTGTGGATCGGTCGTACCTACTGATCTTTCCGGAGGGCCCCCCTCCATAGACGATGTTCGGGTTCTCGGGATGTACGGCAACGTGTCCGCCCTCAAAGCCGCCCACTCCGTACCAGTGCTGCAGGTGGAGTTTGGCGCCGAAATTTGCTGACCGACTTGGAACCGATATGGCGTTATACTGATCCTGCTCTGAACCGTATACTCGGTACGGGAACTGGTTGTCGACGGTAACACGGTAGATCTCGGCCGTCGGTTGGTTCAGCTGCGTCGACCAGGACTTGCCGCCGTTGAAAGAGATGTTGGCTCCACCGTCATTACTTTCGATCATGATGTTCGGGTCGTGTGGATTCAGCCAGAGATCATGCTGGTCCCCGTGTGGAACACTGATGGGCCCGAACGTTTTTCCTCCGTCGACCGACTTCACGAAGTGCCGGGTCGCAATATAGACGGTGTTCTCGTCTTTCGGGTCGGCGAAGATGTGCATGTAGTAAAAGGGTCGGTTCTGGAGCCCGCGTTCCTTGTTTATCCTGCGGAACGTTGTGCCGGCATCGTCGGAACGGAAAACGCCACCTTCCTCGGCTTCGACGAGCGCCCACACCCGGCTCGAGTTAGCCGGAGAAACGGCAACCCCAGTCCTTCCCGTGATACCCGTGGGTAACCCGTTTGTCAGCTCGGTCCAGGTGTCGCCCCCGTCAGTTGTCTTGTAGACACCCCCCTCCTCACTGCCGGAGAGGAGCGCCCAGGGTTTCCTGTCCGCGGTCCACATGGCGGCATAAAGCACGCGGGGGTTGTTGGCGTCCATGGCAATATCGATTGCCCCGGTCTTCTCGCTGATATAAAGCACCTTCTCCCAGGTTCGCCCACCATCCTTCGAACGGAACACTCCGCGCTGCTCGTTCGGGCCGAAAATGTGCCCTAAAGTGGCGACATACACCAGGTCGGCGTTCTTCGGATGCACTCGGATCCGGCCGATCTGTCCGACTTCGTCTAGGCCAATGTGCTTCCAGCTTTCGCCTGCATCCGACGACTTGTACACGCCAATGCCCGCCGAGACGTTACCGCGGACGCAGGCGGAGCCGGTGCCCACGTAAACGACGTTGGGGTCCGAGTCCGCCACTGCGATGGCTCCGATGGATCCAACCTTGAAGTACCCATCCGAGACGTTCTCCCATATCTCGCCACCGCCGGTCGTCTTCCACACGCCACCACCCGGCGCGCCCATGTAGAAGGTTTCGCGCTGGCTGGCGACACCACTGACGGCAGTCACGCGAGAGCCCCGGTGGGGTCCGATCATCCGGTACTTGAGTGCCTGGTAGAGAGCGGAGTCGTAGACAACATTCTTGGTCCCCGGCTCCTGGGCATGGGTTACGGCAGGCAGGCTTGCTAGCAGACAGACCAGGGTGGCGCACATCGAGACAGGCGTGATGATTTCCCACAGTCCCTTCATGAAAACCCTCCTTAACTAAGAGGCGCGAGCTTCCTCGCCCTCGAAACCCATACATAGCCACTTCGTCATGGTTCTGTTGGTCTGACTTCTAGGCCACCACGGGACGCCTTAACCGGTCGAGGACGGAAGACGGATAGCCTAACCGCATCCCGGAAGTCTTCCTCAAATCTTTGGACCTCCCATTGGCTGTCGTAAAGCAGTTTCACCACCGCCATGAGATAGCCGAACTGACCACGGGCGGCGACCTTTTCCATCCACTCCGGAGACGCGGTTTCGTCAGGCATATCGCAGCCAAGGCGCAAAACCGTAATTTGCGGGTGTTTTTCAAGGAAATTAGGTCTTCTTGTCCCTTCAGGATTCGGACGGCTCCCCATCGAACTAACGTAAATCTCGCGGTTGAAGGGGTCTTTTGGCCAGCGGTACGAGTACGAATGATCAAACAAGATGTTCATTCCTTTGTAAATTTCCAGGCGGAAGGGATCTGGCTCGTAGCTTCGCGCATACTTTTCAAATCGGTGGACGAGGCGCTTGTTGGCCGCGCGGATCTCCGGAACTCCCTGCACCTCCTCGATGATGCGTTCCCTGAGCTCGACGCCAACCGGTTTGTGATCTGGATAGTTCTGATCATCTATATGTCCGAGGTTGATGTGATACCCCCGCGGGATCCAAAAGGCCATGAACCAGGGAACCTTGTAGCCGGCAAATTGATGGACCCACTCATGGCTCGGATACCCGTGAGGGTTCATGTAGACATCCGGCAGCCAGGTGTAATACAACTTTCGCCGAACTAATGCCTCCGGCAGGAGAGGATCAGGATCCCAAATGTATGCTCCGACATCCCGGGCCACCGAGCTCCAGTAACCGCCGTGGAGGATGTAGGTGGGCTGAAGCTTGTAGAACTCCTGATGGTTGGCGGCCCCGTCCGGGTTCTCCATCGGATTGTAGACGATGTTGATTCGCTTCAGGTATTTGCCGTACTCCGGATCGGTCCCAAACAGCTCCATCAGCCGCAGCGCCCCACTGGTTGCCGATACTTCGTTCGAATGCTGGCGGGTGGTGAGGAACAAACTTGGCTTAAGCGCGCTTGCCTTCGCCTGGGACCACAGTGCGGCGTCAATCGGCAACATCACGTCCATAGCCCACACGTTTTGGCCACGATAAGAGCGACCCGAGACGTAGGGGTTGATCTCTTGGAACGTGCGGAGGCGAGGAATGATCTCCTGTTCGAGCTCGTCCGGCCCAATCACATGATCCCAGGTGACGATGCGCTTACCTGCCTCAGGTTGGATGACCTGGAAGTCCCCTGGCTTGGGGAGAAGGCTACGATCAACGGGGCTCACGGTTCGCTCCATGGCGGCGGACCCCGACTCCGCCGAGACGACCAGTTCGTCCAACCGCGCGTATCCAAGTGCTTGCTTCAGCGCTCCGGCACGCTGGATCCGCCCAAGAGCCTCCACCATCTGTGCCGCCGTCGCGGCCGCCGGGAACGTCTTCCCTGACACGCTGGCAACGAGCCGGGCTACCCTGTCGGCGCCCGCTTTGACCTTCACCTGCGTTATGCGGGGCGAGTCCACGTCCACCTCGCTCAGGTCGATGGTCCGTTCTCCCTCCTCACCCGCACCCGTGTGCCAGCTGACAACCAGACGTGGCCTTGGTACCGCATTACCCTTAAATGTGATCGTCACCTTGGGGGCCTTCCCTGGCTGGACAGGGTGTATCATGGGCATGATTCGTCCCGGCGCGACCTCACGGCTCCCAGAATCCTTTCCGCTAAACATCGCCCAAAAGTCAATGGTGACAAAGGTCAAGTCTTCATGAAGCGAGTCGAGCGAGGAGATCCGTTCCTCGTCAAGGTTCAAGCGGAAATCCGGCTCGCTCATGGTGATGTCGAAAATAAGATCGCGGAAGAATGGCTGGTTCTCCAGACCGACGTTCCCCTCGGTATAGTCCTCGGCATATTCAAACATGCGCGGAAGCGCAGTATTTTGATAGTGGTCCCAGAATCGCTCCGGATCTGTCCGAATGTTGACGTCGGCTATCTGTTGCTCGTTGACTGACGCCAGGAAGCCCCCGGTGGTGTAATAAATCTTGGCAGTGGGCTTATAGGGAAAATACTCCCGCTCGACAAACCGTGGTGCAAATTCGTCCGTGTAGATAGACTGACCCGCGCTGTCTTTCACCTCAACACGGTACAGAACCGGTCCGCTGTCCACCTTCTCGAAGCTGGTTGTATCGACGTCGACTCCGAGCTCCCGTGCGAAAATCTCATCGATGGGAAATATCTCCTGCAGCCAGCGGATTGGCATTCCGTACCACTTCTGCCCAGACGGGTAGTGCGCAGTGGGGAAATACACGGTGATGCTACCCACGGATTTTCCCTTGATAGCCGGGAGGACATAGTCCGCCAACCAGCTAAAGCCTTGCTTGTAAGCACAGATCACACGCACGTTGCTCTGGGAAGCCCCAGCTTCCTTTAGCGCCGTCTGGAATTCCTGCTCCAGTTCCCGCCGGATCTCGGGAGACTCGCTGACCAGCACCTCTATTTCAAGTTTGTCTCCCGGTTTCACCTCGGAAAGGACTTCAGCCCGAAAACGCTGGCGGAGCTCGTCAACCTCCCAGCCAAGTTCCAGCTTGTCCTCAAAAACAAGAACCGGCCCGTAGCGTGAAGTCGCGGTGGCGGTTACTTGCTCAGCACCTGTCCGGTCTTTTAGTAGCTGTCGCAGGAAGGATCCGAACTCGGGGCTTCCTTCTTCCAGATATACCTTGGCTTCGATCGATTTCAGCTCTTTTCCCTCCAATGACTCGAGGACGTCATCGAGCTCCACGGTGGCCCTTGCAGCCTGCCCAGAAGTAGAACGCCCGCGGAAAAAGGCGGTCAGGTCTCCTCCAATCTGCTCGAAGCTAACCTCCCCCCGCCGTGTTTCCCAGAGATACGGGACGTGGGCTGCCAGATACATCGCTGCGGCGTTGACCCCCGCCACATCGCCGCCCGTCACCAGGACTGCCGAAGCAGCACCGAAAGCCTGGGGCACAATTTGAACGATCCCCTCCCCAGGAGCGGTGTCAATGTTGCGGCTCAATGACCCAACGAGCTTGCCAGGACCAATTAAGATCGGATTGGGTAGCTTCGAGGGATCGGTCACTTCGGCCTCAACTTTTACCAGGGGTAGCGACACGCCGGTGGTTTCCAAGGCGATGCGAGCCGCGACATCGATGGCGCCCACTGCGGCGCCAGCCTCCGACCCTATGACTACTACCGTCTCGGTTTCATCCGGGATCCTATCGTCACCACGGGAATCACCGAATAAGCCCTCAATGGTGTAGAGAGAGCTCAGATCGAGTAGCTTAGCTGGTGGCTTCCAGGCATTTTCGGGAAACCTGCTCCGATAGGGCGGGCCGAAACGGTCGATACGAACCGACCTTCCTTCCTCGATGCGCACCTCCAGTGTTTGGAGGCCGTAATAGTTTAATCGGACAGCTTTGCGGTCAGTGAAGTCAGCCCTGCCCACCACATGGGCCGCCGCGATCTCGTCGAGAACGGCCGCCGCTGACTCAGCATCAGCCCCGGAAGCCAGCTCGACCACCACCACCAGATTTGTGATCTGTTGCTTTCCGCCCTCGTAGACCGCCAGCGGAGAGTAACTGTGCCTCACGCGGATGCCGTGCTCAGAGAGCAGGGAGCGCACGTCCCGTTGGACAGACTGGATCGAATCACTTCGGAGCTGCCATAAATACGGCAAGCGCGCCGAAGCGCCATTCGCTGCAGCCAGTGTCCCAGCGTTATCGGCCCCAGCCACGACTAGCGCAGCCGCACCCCCAAAAGCCGATCCGACGATGGCGACCAGCCCCTGCCCAGGCTCTAGAGGCTTCAGGTCGAGCTTCTTCTCTTCTTGCAATCGCCTCACCCACCGGTTCGAGTGCCCGACCAAGATCAGAGGCGGTGTGTCCGGACCAGGGCTGATCTCTGTGTCGAGAACGCCTAGTCCCGGGGTGAAGGCCGATGACTCAAAGCCGAGCCGGGCGGCAATATTTGCCGCTGCGGCGATATCTTCTGGGGTCGCGGCCCCAGGAACCACAATTCGCGCATTTATAAAGTCAAGGACGCCATCGTCGTTCCGATCTTGAAGGTAAACCCCTTCGGTGAACAGGTCTGGCAGGTCACCTAGGGTGGCCTGGGACTGCTGGCTGAAGGACGGCGGAAGGGAGATCAAATAAATAAGAAGGACAAAAAATAAACACTGCCGCAAAATCAAAGGCATGATATCTCCTGAGCCTGTGCTAGGCGTCCTTGGCGTGGTTGACCTTGTGCCGGAAACGTAATCCGTCCACCGAGTAGGTACGCACCGTAGACGAACAATGGGAAAGTTATTGGTGGTATTTCAGTTGTTCCTCAAAAAGCGTGAACGGGAGTGTGCGGTACGGCGAGCTTGCGGCCGTACCGCACACTTTGTTGCACTTACGTCACGCCCGTCCCACTTAGAACCTGAACCGGGCAGCCAACTCCATTTGCCTAGCCAGGTCAGCCCTCCGAGATTGACCGAAAGACGAGGACAGAGAATTGTCAACCGGTCCGTAGAAATTGGTTCGATTGGTTAGATTAAACACCTGAAAGATCAGTTCCATGGAGTACTGTCCCCCCAAAGCGATCCGATTCGACAACACCCAATCGAGGGTGTAGTAGTCCGGGCAGTCAATGCCTGTCACGGAATCCCGTCCGCTGGCCAATCGGTAGCTGTTTACCGCATCCAGGTTGAGGCCACGGCATCCCTGCATGCGGGTTACGCCGGGTGGACGATCAGACCCAAGCCCGTCCTTGTTGAGATCGCTTCCCGCCGAAACGTCAAAGGGGAGACTGCTCCGGTAGTTCAGGATGGCGCTGGTTAGGAACCCCCACGGAAGCTCCACCAATCCACTGATGGTCAATCGGTGGCGGCGGTCGGATGAGGCGTAGCCAAACTCTGCACCGCGGTCAAAATGATCCGCCGGCCCGTCATTGAGACTTTCACTAGTGATCTTCGCTGACGCAAGCGTGTACGAGCCGAGAATCTGCCATCCGTCTGCGAAACGACGTTGAATTTTTGCTTGAAGAGATCGGTATTCCATCTTCCCATCGGTGAGTCCCGTGGTGACCCGACCCCACTCGGAGTTCGCCCGGATGCCGGCAGCACGATCCTCCGGTGTTAGAAAGTAGTTCCCGTCTATGTTGGTATGTTGGTTGAAGCCGTTAGCAAAAACACCGCTGATCTCTACGCTAAAGTCGTCGCCAACCTGTTGGGTGTAACCCAGGCTAGCCTGATGTGTATAGGGAGTCCGATTCTTGTTCCCTTGAACCGTGAAGTTGGCCTGTGCCGCGGCCACCTCGAAAGGGTCCTGACCCTCATAGGGGTCGGGCCAACTCGGATCGCTAATGACGACTCTCAAGTCCCTCGGGTTCCGCTCGGATCGCGGCGCACCGTTGGCTCGGTAGCGGTTGTAATAGACTCCGTACGCTCCATGTATGGTTTGCCGCCCCTCACCCCGGGGGTCCCAGACAAAGCCCAACCTGGGAGCAAGGTTGTTCCCGTCGCCCCGTGTGCTGCTGTCGTAGAGGGGAAATAGGGCAAGATCTTGAATCCCCGCGGCGCGCACGACCCTGTCTATTACCTTGATTTCTGGGACTTCTGTATCGAGCAGATTCTCGTTCCAGACCCCCGTTTGCCAGTCATATCTCAAGCCGAGGTTCAACGTCAGTTTGTTGGTCACTGTCCAAGTGTCATCTATGTAAAGGGAGTGCTCGGTGTTCGGAAAGTCATCGAACCGGGGGAGGAGTCTCTGAGTGAACCGGTCCGGAAACGTGCTCGGGTCATTGGGATCGAAAGGGGCATCGGTTTTAAACACCCA
Organism: Candidatus Marinacidobacterales bacterium; assembly: GCA_965222425.1. Lineage (GTDB taxonomy): Bacteria > Acidobacteriota > Vicinamibacteria > Marinacidobacterales > DATDRI01 > CBDCNP01. The sequence continues at coordinate 843,553 of CBDCTW010000022.1, read as the reverse complement.
ATTTTCTGCGATACCTACGTTGTCCGGCTCCCAATCAATCCAGGTCAGATCGACGCCCACTTTCAGCTCGTGGCTACCGAAGTAATGCGCAAGATCGTTCTTAATCTGAAAGTGCCTCTCCGGCCCCAAGAACGCAGATTGGTTTCCCGTACGGAGACTCGGTCGGGTGATGATTGGATCCAAGTTGACGCGCGCCTCCGGAAAAAACCCCGGTGTGATATGCAGGTCCCTTGGTTGGCCCGTGGGCCAGCCTACGTACGTTGCCTTGGCCCATTGAAGTCTGAAATCGTTCAACGTGCTGTCGTTGATGACCCAGGTCTCACCGAAGACAATAGAGGTGCGCGGCGCCCCAAAGTTGGACGAATTGGAGCGAGCCCTAATGCCGCCGGCGCCTCGGAAGGATAACTGATTATCCTGCTGCGCATAGCGCACAAAAAGCCGATGCTTCTCGCTTAGTTGGTGATCATACTTGACGAGGACCATCCAGTTAAAATCAGGGCGCTCAAACGTGCCTTCTTCTTCGGGAAAGACGCCCCCGGTGTTTACGGTGAAGAATGATGTCTCTATGGTACGCTCATATGAGACGAAAAAGTGCGCCTTATCCTTAACTACGGGTCCCCCTACCGAGCCGCCATATTGATGACGCTTGAACTCGGGCTTCTCGTCTTGAAAGAACCCCTTTGAATTCAGCCCCTTGTTGCGGCCATAATAAAACGCGCTTCCATGAAGGTCGTTGGTGCCGCTCTTTGTAACCACATTGATATATCCGCCTTGAGCAAAACCAAACTCGGCGCGCGCGTTGGAGCCGTGGAGCCTAAACTCGGCAATCCCGTCCTGGGGAAAATCTTGGCGCGGTTCGCCCTGCTGCTGCCAGTTGTTGCTGACCCCGTCAACGGTGAATCCATTCGAGTAAAAGTTGACACCAGCGCCGATGTTGACGCTGTTGTAGAATTGACCCCGGATGGCGTCCTGGCCCGTTCCCGGCGCGAGGGTGGCTAGGTTGAGCCACTGCCGGCTCCTGACCGGGAGATTCTCAATTTGCACGTCGCTGATGTTCGTCGCGATCTCGCTCGCTTTCATCTCTACCAGCGGCGTTTCGGCGGTTACCGTAATCGTTTCCGCGACCGGTGCCAGTTCGAGCGCGAAATTCAATGCCAGGCCTTGTCCAACCTGCAGTGTAAATCCCTCTTGGGTCTCCGTTCTAAAGCCCTGTAATTGGGCACTAACCGTGTAAACCCCGACGGTAAGGCGGGCGAGCGCATATTGACCGCGGTCGTCCGTCTGGGCGCCTCGCTGCAGGCCGGTTGTCTGGTGGACCGCAGTGACCTGTACGCCGGGCAAAACAGCGCCTGCGGGATCCGTCACGCGACCGGACAGCGATGCGACGCCCTGGGCGCCGGCGGTGGTAAAAGCGCCTAGGAACCCCACGAACGTCAGCGCCAGTAGCGGTTCGCGGCAAATTGATAATCCTCGAATCATGGCCTAGCCTCCTCTTTAATTAGATCTCCTCAGGCTGGAGACCCATCGCGAATCTGCGCGGCCCGAATTCCCGCTAATGTAAACCAATGAGAGCCAAATGTCCACTGTCCACACAAAAGGCGGGAGCACCCGGTCAGTATGCAAAAAGTATACCTGACACCCGGAGAGACATCGATATCTATAAGTGCTTACGCCGCAATAGATAAGTAAGGAACAACATACAGTAGGGACGGGGTCGGCATGCCGGTTTCTCCAAAAAATTAGATCTCAGTTCAGGTAATCGGATCGAAGCTCAAGTGGGGAGGCCAAATCGCCCTAAAAAGCTCGCGAGGCCGCCCGTAGATCCGCCGCTGAACGACGGCGTCGGGAAGTCTTCCGATTCCCTATTCTGCTGAGACCAGGGAGGGTCGGCGACTGGGGTCTATCTCGAAGACGTAGTCACCCAGGTGGGTGATCTGCTCTTCGCTCCCATCATGTAACGGACGTTGCTTCGCTTCGGTACTGTTACCTGTGCTGGCGGTCAGCTCTGGTTTTGCTCAGGAAAAGAGCGTCAAACCGGGGGTCAACTCGCGGTGGGAGAAGCCGGACATGGCGGAAGCAGCGGTCCTGCTCGAGCAAGAATTTCCCGACATCTACAAACGCCGGCACGCTATCGTGGCATCGACCGGGAACGCATGAAGGGGGTAACCAACGAGGAGACCTTCGAGCACTTCCGGGCCGGCAAGGGAACGGTCACCGACGAGATCCTGGACGCCGGCTTCATCCTCGAAAAGGATATCCCCTTGATCCCGGAGTTCTACTATCTCGTTTTCAGACACCGCTGAGACCTGCGCGACGGCAGGCTTTAGTCTAGTCCGCAACACGCAGCGAACAAGGGCCGAACGCCCCGCGTGTGCCCTCGCGGGTGGTTTGCTATCCTGGGAGGAGTCCAACAGGCTTTAAAGGAGGGCTATTTGCAGAAATCCACGCCAGTGCGGCTGAATGATCGGGACCGCGCTCTCTTGGAGGGGGAGCACGGAGCCGGAGCTCGGATGGCCATGGCTATTCTGGTGCGCATGGCGGAGGTCCATAGGGCCGAGGGGATGATGGATATCACGCAGGCCCATATCGATAGCGCCATCTATATCGGCGATGCGGGACTCGAGTTCGCGGAGCGCTTGGTGAGCCTCGGAGCCAAAGTCTCAGTGCCGACAACGCTCAACGTCAGCGGACTGGATGAGCACCATTGGCGGGAATGGGATGTGCCAACCGATTGGGCAGAAAATGCCCGCCGCCAGATGGTCGCCTACCAAACGATGGGCTGTCAGCCGACCTGGACCTGCGCACCCTATCAGGCCGAGGCAGCGCCCAAGCTGGGCCAACAAATAGCTTGGGGTGAATCGAACGCGATCGCCTTCGCGAACTCGGTTCTCGGAGCCCGTACCGAGCGCTACCCCGATTTCTTGGACATTTGCGCGGCGGTCACCGGCCGGGTGCCAGCGGTCGGGCTCCACCTAACCGAAAACCGCGCCGGCCAGTTGCTGATGCGCCTCGTCGGCGTCCCGCGCCAGTTGCAGGAAGACGATTCGTTTTACGCGGTACTAGGGCATCTCATGGGCGAAGTTGCCGAGGACCGGATTCCGGTGGTGGCAGGCCTCGAAGTCACGCCGGGCGAAGACCAGCTCAAAGCACTCGGCGCCGCCGCATCCTCTTCGGGAACGGTGGCTCTGTTCCACATCGTCGGCGTCACGCCCGAGGCGCCTTCGCTCGAGGCTGCGTTTCAAGGCAAAGACCCTCAGGATGTCATCGAGATCACTCCGCAGCGCCTGCGCGCAACCTGGGAACAGTTGACGACGACAAAAGAACAAGAGCTGGACATGATCGTGCTCGGCAGTCCTCATTTTTCCTTCGCCGAGTTCGAGCGCCTAGCACCTCTTGTAGACGGCCGGCGGCGTCACCCCGATGTTGAGTTCCTCGTGACGTCCAGCCGCGCCATGCAAAGCCTGGCGAAAGAACGAGGATTTCTCCAGCCACTCGAGAACTTCGGCGGTCGGGTCACGGTCGACACCTGCATTCTCGCGACGCCGATGCTTCCCGACTCCGTCAAAGTCTTGATGACTAATTCCGCGAAGTACGCTTACTACGCCCCCGGAATGCTGGACACGCAAGTGGTTTTCGGGAGCCTCGCGGATTGCGTTCAATCCGCCGTCGCCGGCCACGTGGTGAGAGACGAGTCATTATGGAAAGAGTGATCCAAGCGAGGCCGCTGGTCGCCGGAACGGCATCCGGTGAGGCGCTCATCAGCTCCGAGCCCCTGAGCTTCTGGGGCGGATACGATCATCGCGACGGCTCCATCATCGACCGACGTCATCCATTGAACGGAAAAATTGCGGCGGGGAAAATCCTGGGAATTCCTTTCACTCGCGGCTCGAGCACCACGACCGCGGTTCTAGTAGAATCGGTCAAGCTGAACACCGCTCCCGCGGCGATCATATGCAATCGTATCGAGGCGTTCTTGTCTCTGGCCGCCATCGTGGCAAATGAGTTGTACGGGAAGCGATTTCCCATCATTTTCACCGAGCCGGATGAGTTCGACACATTGAAGACGGGTCAGCGAATCGTCATACGCGGCGATGGAAGTATCCTCATCGCAGACGCCCAGTAACCGCTCAAAGGAGAGGCATGAAGATAGAACACGCCTCGCTTCTGGTCGTGGTAAGCCTGACAGGCTGCTCTCAAGACCAACCTGCCCCCCAGACTCATGCTGCTTCCTCCGAAACGCCGGACATCTTAGCCACCATCGATGGCTCTCCGGTGACTCGGGCGGACCTCGAAGAGCGCGTCGGGGACCGACTCAGCGGCATGGAGGCTCAGTACCAGGGTCAGCGTCATCGGCTCATCGAGTCCACGGTCGAGGAAATCGTATCTGGCCGTCTGATGGAGGACGAAGCGAAAAAACGGGGGATCACCGCGAGGGATCTCTTCACGGCAGAGGTCCACCCCAACGCACAAGTAAGCGCAGACGATGTCAGCGCGTGGTACAAGGAAAACGAGGCGCGGATGGGTGGGAAGGCCTTGCAGGACGTGTCCCCCCAAATCCACAAGTTTTTAACGGAACAAAAGACGGCCCGGGCGCAAGACGAGTTCGTGCGGAGGCTGGCGGGACAACGGAACGTGGAGTATTTGCTCAAACCTTATCGGGTGAATTTCGACGGCGAAGGGTTCCCGAGTGTGGGCCCGAGCGACGCACCCATCACCCTCGTCGAGTTCTCGGACTTCGAGTGCCCCTTCTGCAGTCAGTTCGTGGCAACCCTCGAAGAGGTCAAGAAAAAATACGGCGACCAGGTGCGTCTCGTCTTCCGCCAGTTTCCTTTGAGCATACACGCCAGCGCTCCTAAAGCCGCAGAGGCCTCCCTGTGCGCGGAGGACCAAGACAAGTTCTGGCCAATGCACGATCTCTTGTTCGAAGAGCAGTCCCAGCTCGGCGTCACGGCGCTCAAGGAGAAGGCCGGTCGCCTGGGGCTCAATCGAGCGGAGTTCGACCACTGCCTGGATTCGGGGAAGCACGCCGAGCAAGTGCAGAAGGATATGCGGGCGGGAGGAATGGTCGGAGTCACTGGAACGCCGGCCCTTTTCGTTAACGGGATTCCCGCTCCTAGCGGGGCGCTTCCCTACGAAGCGGTTTCGGTCTTTATCGAAGCCGAGCTGCGGCGCTTGGAGTAACTCGGAACATCCCGCGCTGAAGCGGGGAAAAGTTCTAAGAAAGGGCTTGACTTGCAAGGTGGATCGCATAGGATGCTGGAGTCCGTGCGTCGTCTTGTTGGCATCGGAGTTGCTTTTCGGGCCGATGGTGAGTGTCGAGCCTTCGCCAGTTCCGTACAGGGGGCGCGGGGTGTCGCGGCTTCTTCCGGCCGGAAGGAATTTGGTTCGTGCGGGCCTTTCGAGGGTCCGCTCTTGGCTCTTATATTTACGTCAGTTTTGGGTGCATTGATTAGGCGTGGGCTCGGGATGTTGCATTCGTTGGTCGCGCGACAGATGCCACGGGCAACCCGTTCCGGGTGTAGGGGTGGCTGCATTCCATCAGACGACTGGCTTTCAAGAACGGCCCTCACCGACATTAGCGCTCAGTTTCGTCTTCCAGCTCTCCCTACGGTGGTTTGAGGGGACAGAGTTGAGTAGCGGCGAATGGTCAAGCCGTTTTTCAAATGGGGAAAGAGCATGACACTTACGCGACGCAGGTTCCTAAAGCTCTGTGGTGCTTCTGCCACGATCGTGGTGCCGTTCGGAGGATGCAGGAGCAGCATAGTACAGCAGACCAGTTCGACTGTCGACGATGTTATTTCGAGCAAAGATCGGAAGGAAGCGTTAGCCGCTGTGGCTCTCAAGATATGTAAAGGCCGAGGGGCAGGTTTTGCAGACGTTAGGATCGTCCGTAGCACGATTCAGACACTCGTGGCCCACGATCAAGAGATCGTTGGCATCAGCGGAGAATGGCATTACGGACCCAATCCTAACCGTGTCCTCGAGAAGGTGGACGTTGGTTTCAACGTACGCGTCTTGAAAGATGGGGCATGGGGTTTCGCTGCTAGTCCAATCCTCGACGAGGACGAATTCGTGACAGTGGCGAACCTCGCTTGCGACCTTGCAGAGAAAAGCGCTAAGACCATCGTCGAGCCGATTAGATTAGTAGCGGAACCATCGTACGTCGACACCTACGAAACCCCTTACGAAGAGGATCCTTTCGAGGTGCCCTTGGACGAGAAAATCAACCTTCTTCTGCAGACCAACGAGCAAGTACGTCGCAATCCTAAGATCGATCGGGCCTTCTCTTGGTTAGATTTCTGGGACGAGAACAAGTACTACGCCAACTCTGAGGGTTCGTCGATCCAGCAGCACATTGTGCGCTCCGACGGTACGTTCTTCGCTCGAGCGAAAGTCAATGACGAGCGGGCACAACGGCGCTTCTTCTTGAATCCCCTAAACATCGGGTACGAGCATATTCGGAGTGCGCGTTTTCCAGAGCACGCGGAGCGTATTGCCGCGGAGGCGGTGGAAAAAGCGATGGCACCACGGCTGACCACAGAGACTCGGACGGACATCATTATGGATCCACAAAACATCTGCTTGCTCGAGCATGAGTCGGTTGGGCATCCGACGGAGCTAAACCGGACCGTTCTGGTGGAGACCAATTTCGCGGGCTCTACATTTCTGAGTCCGAAGGATGTTGGCCAGTACCGCTTCGGTCCAAAAGTGATGAATGTCGTTGCGGATCGGAATAGGCCGACCCTGCGGTCGACCTGTGGCTACGACGATGAGGGCGTGAAGACCCAGCAGTGGGACATCATTCGGGAAGGCCTCTTGGTTGGTTTTCAGACGACGCGTGAATTTGCAACCTATATTGATGAGCCGCGCAGCCGAGGCTGCTGCCTAACGGAATCGTGGGATCGCGTGCCTCAGGGTCGAATTCCAAACGTCAATCTGGAGGGCGGAGGGGACGACGCTCCCACTCCCGAAGAGCTCATCGCGGACACCAAGAGCGGACTGCTGTTCTCCGGTCGTGCAGCGAGGATCATCCAGGATCACCAAAGACGCAATCACACCTACACCGCGGACGTGATCTGGGAGATCAAGAACGGCAAGAAAACCCGCATGCTTCGTGACGCGCACTACCAGGGGGACAATCCGGAGGAGATATGGCAGGCGCTCGACGTGGTGACGAATCAGGATTCGTGGGAGCCGGCAGCACTGGATTCGGATGACATTGGGCAGCCCTGCCAGCGGAACCACAACACCCACGGCGCACCATGGGCTCGTTTCAAGAACATGAAAGTTGGAGGGCCGACGATATGAGCCTATCCGAATCTGAAGTTCACCAAATCTTCGATCAAGCGTTCGATGCGGCGACTGCGGATGAGGTGCAACTCTCGATCGCCTGGTACAGAGAGACGAATCGAGAGATCGTTTGTGGCACTACCAAGGTTATCCGATTTTCAAACAGTTATATCCGAGACAATACCCACGTCCGGCCGTATTACCCGCTCCAGATCAAAGTGGCCTTTGGCAACCAGGAAGGGATGAGTATCACCAACCAGTTAGATAGGGAATCCGTACGTGATGCAGTCGCTCGCGCAGAGGCAATTGCCAAGGCGGCCAGGCCTACTAAGTCCCATCGGCCGGCGCCGGGACCGCAAGAGTACCCAGAGGTCCCGGGCTTTGACGACAAGACAGCGAGCCTGACGTCGGAACAACGCTACCAAGCTGTCGCGGGCGCGGTTCGCCAGCTGCAGAAGGAAAAACTGAACGGCTCAGGTTACTTCCACGTCGATGACACCTTGGAAGCGCACGCGACGAGCACCGGCCTGTGGTTTTATCGACGGGCGACGAAGACAGGTTATACGGTGACCGTGCGGTCTGATGGCACCATGGGGCGCGAATCCAGTCGAATAGGCTCGGGATGGGCAGGAATTGGCGACATGCGCCGGGTGGATGACGTGGACATTGAGGGATTAACCGACATCGCGAGCGAGAAGGCTAAACGTTCAGTTAATCCAAGCCCATTCGAGATGGGCCGCTATACCGTGATTCTAGAACCGGCGATGACGGCAACCTACATCGGGCATCTGGTTCGCCTTTTAGCGGGTACAGCTCGAGCGGTCGACGAATGGGGAAGCCCAGGTCGAGTAGGCGAGAAAGTGGCGAGTGATCGGCTAACTCTGCGCACAAAGCCAGACCATCCGCTGATCATGGGCAGCCCGTATGGACCGAACGGCAGACCGCTAAGTGAGGTGTTGTGGATCGAGAAAGGCGTGGTGCGCAATTTGCCCGGCGGAGATTCGGGCCCGGCCGTCTATCTAGTGGCTGAGGGCAGTTCGAAATCCATCGAAGATTTGGTTGCCGAGGTTGACCGTGGCATCCTCGTTACACAAGCTAGGGCTAGCCTCCGAACGCTCGATCCTCCTTACATCAACGGGGTCACGAAAAACGGTCTTTTCATGATTGAGAAGGGCAAGATTACAAGGCCACTCAAGAACGCCTGGTATTCGGTCCCGTTCAAGGATCTGCTAAGCCAAATCGAAGACGTGTCACGACCATACAAGACCGCCTCGTTCGGATCTTCGGGATTGAATGGGAACGTCATGCCAGCGGTTCGGGTGGCAAACTTCAATTTTTATCGCCCGTCGGATGCGGTGTGAACAGGACGGGCCGGACCGGGAGAAAACACGATGTTCTTAAAGAAAGCGCAAATGACGGGGTATAACTCGCTCGCCTTGTTGGTGCTCACAACTTCTATCAGCTGTCAGGCCCGTGCCACGCAGACTGAGGATAGTGCACGGACCCCTATCACCGGGGTTTGGGCTTTTGTGTCTGAGACGAACACCGAAACAGGCGAGCTGATTCGTGACGACGGTACGTGGAGCGGCATCTGGGTGTTCACGGACGGATACCATTGCCTGGCGCGGATGGAGAATAATCGTACGGGGCTGTCACGCGCAGAGGCAGAGAAGCTCCCGCTCGACGAACAAGTAGAGTATTACAAGCAACGCGACCGTTACTCCTCGACGGCGGGTACGTACTCCGTCGAGGGCAGTACCCTACGTCGCCAGTGGCAGATAAGCCATGGGCCTAACATCATAGGCTTGGAGTCGGTGGCGAATTTCTCGGTAAAGGATGATCGGTTTGCGGTGGATCTCCCACGCCGATCGCCCGACTCCGGACCCGCAGTGCGCGTTGTGTATCGGAGACTTGAGTAACGGCCGTTTGCGTTTGGATGAAGTATTGCCGCCTATTTTCCTATTGCCCAATATTTCATACCGCTCGTGATTCCGCTATCCATCTTTGTCTCATCGACAAGAGGAGGTACTTCGTGAGGGAACTGTGGAGAATCAACACGTGTGTTTTCATGTCCGTCATCTCGTTTTGTCTTCTGATGGCGCTGCCTGCTGAAATTCATGCGCAGCAACGGGTCTACGACCCCGCACTTTATCAGGCACTCAAGTACCGGATGATCGGGCCGCATCGGGGGTCTCGGGTCACCGCGGTGAGTGGTGTTGCCAGCCAGCGTGAAACCTTCTACATGGCACCGGCGGGCGGTGGGGTCTGGAAGACGATCGACGGTGGGGAGATATGGGAAAGCGTCTCAGACGGATATTTTGAGGCGGGGTCGATTGGAGCCATTACGGTGGCCGACTCCGACCCCAACGTAATCTACGTAGGCACGGGCTCTGCTTGCATCCGCGGCAATGTGTCGCCGGGGATCGGGATGTACAAGTCGACGGATGCTGGCAAGAGTTGGAAGCATGTGGGGTTAGAAGATGCCGGGCAGATCGGCCGGATTCGAGTGCATCCAAGCAATTCCGACCTGGTGTATGTGGCGGTGTTGGGGCATGCGTTTGGGCCGAACGAACAGCGGGGGGTGTTCCGTTCGAAGGATGGTGGGCGGAGCTGGGAGAAAGTTTTTCATGTCAGCGACAAGACTGGCGCAATCGATCTTGCGATGGACGCGAACAACCCCCGGGTGCTTTATGCCGCCATGTGGACGGCGGAGCGGAAGCCCTGGACGCTCACCTCCGGCAGCGAGGAGGGCGGTCTCTACAAGACCACCGACGGGGGCGACACCTGGACCGAGCTGATAAACGGGTTGCCCACGGGTATCACGGGAAGGATTGGGGTCACGGTTTCTCCGGCCAAATCAGAGCGAGTGTGGGCGATCGTCGAAGCAGAGGAGGGCGGTGTGTTCCGTTCTGACGATGGTGGCGCAACGTTCCGCCGGGTCAACAAGGAGCGTAGTGTCCAGAGTCGGCCCTGGTACTACATGCACATCTTTGCCGACCCGAAGGACGAGAACACGGTTTACGTTGGAAGCAGCAATTTCCTCAAGTCGGTCGACGGGGGAAAAACGTTCGGGCCCATCAATGTTCCACACGGGGACCAGCATGATCTTTGGATGAATCCGCATGACCCGAACGTCATGATCGAGGCGAACGACGGTGGGGCTAACATCTCTTTCAACGGCGGCAAGAGCTGGTCGACGCAGCTGAACCAACCGACGGCGGAGATGTACCGAGTCACCGTTGACAACCAATTTCCGTACCGGGTGTACGGTGCACAGCAGGACCAGTATGAGGCCATCTCGCTGCCGAGTCGCTCGGCAAATTTCGGCGCCAAACTCCAGCTGCAGTACTGGTATGGGGTGGGCGGCTTTGAGGGCGGACACGTTGCCGTCAATCTCGACAACCCCAACATCGTCTATTCGGGGGGAGTCGCAAGACTTTCTCGGTACGATCACCGCACCCGCCAGGTGCGTCAGATCGTAATGTACCCGGAGAGAGGCGGAACGGCGGCGAAGAATTTGCGTTACCGCGTCCAATGGAATGCACCCATCCGGCTCTCCCCGCACAACCAGGAGGTGCTGTACACCACCTCACAATATGTGCACAAGTCCACCAACGGGGGTCAGAGCTGGGAAGTGATCAGCCCCGACTTGAGCACCAACGACAAGAGCAAGCAGGACTACTCCGGCGGCCCGATCACCCGAGACCAGACCACGATAGAGATTTATTGCACGATATTCGCTTTCGAGGAGTCGCCGCACAAGCCGGGCTTACTTTGGGCCGGCAGCGACGACGGGCTGGTACACATCTCTCAGGACGGCGGTGCCAGCTGGGACAACATCACGCCCGAGGGCCTGCCCGAGTGGGGCACGGTCAATACGATCGACCTTTCGGCCCACGATCCGGGAAGGGCGTTTGTCGCGGTACACCGTTACCGTCTCGATGACTTCAAGCCGTATATCTTTCGCACCAGCGATTACGGCAAGAGCTGGAAGCTGCTCACCGACGGCACCAACGGTATTCCCGCGAACCACTTCGTGCGGGTGGCTCGAGAGGATCCCGATCGGAAGGGCCTGCTGTATGCGGGCACGGAGTTCGGCATGTACATCTCCTTCGATGACGGGACGCACTGGCAGTCGTTGCAGCTCAACCTGCCGGTGACGCCGATCACCGATATGGTGGTGCACCAGAAGGACCTGGTGATGTCGACCGAAGGGCGCTCGTTCTGGATCCTCGACGACCTGACGCCGTTGCACCAGATTACCGACCAAGTGGCCGAGTCTCCAGCCTACCTGTTCAAACCTCGCGATGCCTACCGGGTGAGGACCTCCGAGGAGGAGGCGGACCAAGCGTACGTAGCGGGTCCGGAGTACGTTACGAACCCGCGGGATCCTGTGGGGAGTGCGAGAATTGAGCGTCATCGCATGGGCACGGAGGCTCCGGATGGGGCGATCGTCTACTCCTACTTTGCCAAGGAGCCTGAGGAGGAGGTCACCCTGGAGATTCTGGACCTCGGTGGCAACATAATCCGCCGCTTCTCCAGCCAGGACGACCCCAAGGACAAGTCCGTGGTGGCAAGGCCGGAGCCGCCGTGGCTGAAGGAAGAGAGCACTTTCTCGAAAGCGGGGTTGAACCGTTTTGCGTGGGATCTGCGCTATCCCGGTGCGGAGGTAGTTGAAAAAAATGGAAAGCTCAGCAGGCGAAACACGCTGGGCCCCAAGGTAGTTCCCGGTACCTACCAGGCGAGGCTGACGGCCGGAGAGTGGAGTCAGACGCAGACTTTCGAGGTGCTGAAGGACCCGAGACTGGATACGACCCAGGCGGACTACCAAAAGCAGTTCGAGCTGCTCACTGAGATCCGTGACAAGATCAGTGAGATGCACCATACCGTCGCCAAGATTCGGGATGTGCGGGAGCAGGTCAGCGGTCTAGTGACGCGGTTAAAGGATACGGCTCAAGGGGACGTGATCGAAAAGACTGGAAACGCACTCATCGAGAAGCTCACAGCAATCGAGTGGGAACTGGTGCCGACGGAGGATGACTACCGGATGGATCGGCTCGACTTTCCGCCGAAGCTGCACGTCCAGTTTACTTACCTTTACGGTTTTGTCGGCGGTGCTGACGCCAAGCCTACCGACAGTTCTTTTGAGCGTTTTGAAGATCTAAAGCCGATGCTGGCGCAGCCTCTCGCGCGGGTCCAGGAAGTCCTGGAGACCGAGCTGCCTGCTTTTAACACCATGGTTCTGCAGGGAGCTGTCGCTCCGGTCATCGTCACCCAGAGGTAAATCAGGAGGACTCTATGGCAAGTCGAATGTTTCTTGCAGCGAAGTGCATCATTCTTTGCTTTATCATCGGTTGCCAATTCGCTTCCCCTCAGCAGGTCCAACAACAGAGCCCCTCGTCGATTAAGGGGGTTTGGGCCTTCGAATCGGAGACCAATCCAAAGACGGGCGAGTTGATCCGTGATGAGAAGACCAAAGCACCTACCATGGGTTTCTGGGTATTCACGGAGAAATATCACTGCCTGGCGCGAATGGAAATAGGCCGCGAAGGCCTTTCTGATTCGGAGCTTGATGAGCTGCCATTGGAGAAACAGGTCGAGTATTATCGGCAACTTCTTCGATATGTCTCCAACGCCGGAACCTACTCGGTGGAAGATAACACTCTGCGACGTCAATGGCAGGCAAATTTCAGCCCGAACAGCGTGGACGGGGAGTTGATCACCACTTTCTCCGTAGAAGGAGATCTTCTCACAGTGGAACGCCATCCCGACTCCGCTGGATCCGGGGTGGGGTGGCGGGTTGTCTATCGCAGACTCGAGTAGAGCAGCCGGTAGGCATTACCGACAGTAGGAGGAGCGTTCCGGGAAATATAGCAAGAGGCTGAAGGCCGCGTCTCGAACGCAGGAACGGGACAGCCGTGGGAACAGAAAGGCTGAGGATGAGGTCTCACCACCCGTGAAGCGTCCGTCGGATCTCCCGGCGCCTGATGGGGAATCCGACACCCCGCCGGTGGGTTACCTCAGCCTCGGGCTAGCCTGCTGGCGCCGCTCAACCAGTCGAACACTTATTTTCACCCTCCTTACGGCGATTGTCCTGCCTTCCGTGGCAAGATGTAGAAATGGTAGACCAGCGCGCCTCCGAGCACGGTCGCGAGGGCCATGCCCGAGGGGACCGGAGCGCTCCTGATGGAGAACGCGAGAACCTAGATGCTCATGCCCACATAGAGCACGGGGATGAGCGGATAAGTGCGATCCAGCCAGGAGAACCGTTTCCAGCCCGGACGCCGCCGAAATTTGAACAGGCCTAGAACGGAAAGAGCGGTGAACAAATAGAGCGTGAAGTCGATGTAAATCACGAGGCCACGAAATGTGGGAAGAACGATGAGCAGCACCGTGCACGCGCCTTGCGTCAAAACCGCCACCCAGGGGCTTTTCCACCTCGGGTGAATCCGTGCCGCGATGGAAAAAAAGCCCGATCTTGCGCCATCGCATAGTAGACCCGGGGACCGACGAGGCACATCGCGTTGACGGTGGCCAGGAGCGAGAAGGCCATGGCCAGGCTGAAGAGGCGTGCCGTTTGAGAGCCGAAGAGCGCGCTCGCTACCTCCGCCCCCACCGCGACGACCCCTTTGAGCTCCTCCAGGGACGCACCGTAGAGGCAGAGGACGTTCAACGCCACGTACAGAGCCGTGACCAAGAGCGTACCAACGGTGAGGGCGATGGGTAGCGTTCTCTCCGGCTTTTCGATCTCACCGGCCACATAGACCGCCGCGTTCCAGCCGCTATAGCCGAAGTAGACTCTTGGTCTCTCGTCGAGGCCGGCCGAGGTAGGCAAAACATGACCGACAGTTACAAGCGCAGGCCACTGATGGAAAATGTCCGTGCGTTCGATGAATGGATTCGCAGCCGGTTCCTCGAGCTCAATACCGAGCTCGAGGAGCTATATTTCGCCCAGTCGGACCGCGCATCGGTGGAAGGAATTGGCGATGCCCTCAAGGAAGAGCTGGTTGCCGAGGGCCGAAATTTCATCGTCCGGTTGCTAGACGAGGGCAACACCGACGAAGGCTTCGATCGGGGTTTCGATCTCCTCGGCAACGTGGGTTTTTACATGGGTGCCTGTCGTCGTCATGAGATCACCGAACCGTCTCGCGAGAGATCCTCGCCGCTCATCGAGGCCTCGGCGCTCGCACTTCAGCTGGGCGCATCGCTCGGGGTTACGCCGAGGTTCGCTACCAGCCATCTGGCGACCCATAATCGGGCCATTGATGGCGTCTACAAGAGCTTCACTAGTTTGGAGTCGGAGTATCTGTTTATCGAATACAACGGAAGAGGTATTTTAGCGTACAAACGTGCGGCGGATGCGTTGGTGCGGATCCCTCCCATGGGCATCTCGCACCCCCTTGCACATGATCTGCTACTTGCCGCGGAGCAGGCGCTTCACGAGGTCGCCCGCTCCAATGAAGAGCTGCATCAGAATCTCGACACCGATCGGTTCTTTTATTGCGTACGACCGTACTACAAACCGTACCGCGTGGGTCTCCACGAATACCGTGGCGCCAATGCCGGCGATTTCGCCGGCATCAATGAAATCGATTTGTTGCTCGGCCTGTGCCAAGCAGACCATTCATCCTATTCCCAGCTGCTGGTGGACAAGTCACTGTACATTGTGCCGGAAGACCAAGCACGGCTTCGTGATGTCATGCGGCAGCAAAGTTTGTTGGATAGTCTGCTGGAGCAGGCAGACGCGTCGGGCGCGACTACGTGGTTCAGGAAAAACGCCGCCGTCTTCCTCAGAGTCTGCGATGCGCACGGCGCGGCCGCGGCGCAACACCATGACAAGCTGGTTAAAAAATTCATCGACCAGCCGGCGAAGACGCTTCCCGAGCAGAATCTCGAGGGCATTACCGCCAGCGGCCCGCCGTTGGCAGTCGTGGTGAGCGCGCTGGAGAAACTTCGTGATCTTCGCCGGGCGGCCGATCGTAACGACATCCCGAGCCGCCACAAAGACCTTCAGAAAATCAGGGCGATTGTCGGAGGCTGATGACGAGAGGCAGGTCCGACGAGGCCTGCAGACCGGCCTTCTAATTCGTTTCCGGCTCTGGCTCTGCTTTACCTCGACTGAAACCGGCGGCGTTCTCGGCCAATCCCAAATACCCTTTGTCGAAACCGGATGTTTCAAAATAATCCCAGAAGGGCGTCGGGCCCAGGGGCTGCTCTAGATCCACCGAAATCCCGTCCTTGAAGATCATCGTCACCTTCCGGATGTTGGAGATGTTGTCCAGGGGATTGTCGGCAACCACCACCAGGTCCGCCAGCTTGCCTACCTCGACAGTGCCGAGTCTGTCCAGTAGGCCCAACATATCCGTACCGTTCCGCGTGGCAGCAACGAAGGTGTCCATTTCGCTGACGCCGGAGAGTACAAACTGCTCCATCTCCAGGACGCAGATCTCGCCAATGGGCATGGAATCGGAGCCAATTAGGAGTTTCACCCCCGCATCCGCCGCTTTCTTGAGAGCTTGCCTCTGATACTGGGCATGTTCCGGAGATCTTTCATCGGCATAGGCGATGGCTGTGCGCACCCGCACTGCCTGCTCATCATCGGAGTAACCTAGCTTGGCCAACCGCTCTTCGCGCTCCTTGATGTAGCGGTCGTCCAGGTTGCAGATGATCGTCGGGTCATAGAAAGTCCCTTTCTCGACCATCAGAGCAATCGTCTCGTCCGTCAATCCGTAGCCGTGCTCGATACAGTCCATGCCGGCCGCGACGGCCTCGTAGACTTTCGGTTCTCTGGAGTGCGCAGTCACGTGGATCCCAAAGCTATGTGCAGTTTCGACGACCGCTTCGAGCTCGTCGGGAAGCATCTGTGTTCGCTAGTCTGAATTGGCCCATTTCGCTCATTTGATTTGGCCCACCCCATCGAGACCGATACCCTGAGCCGGGGAAGAACCCGGAGAGGAGGGTCGGTTGAAAAGGGGTGCGAAAGTGCGATTGTTCGAGCAGATCCGTGGCGAGTACGAGCACGGAGTAGGAACGATAAAGGGAGTGGCGAAGGAGTTCGGAGTACACCGTCGGATGGTGCGTCAGGCGCTGGAGAGCGCGGTACCGCCGGAGCGTAAGGTCGCGGAGCGTGCGAGTCCGAAGCTTGAGGAAGTACGCGAGTTCATCGACGCGGTCCTGAAGGAGGACAAGCGAGCGCCTCGGAAGCAACGCCATACGGCTCGTCGTATCTGGTCCCGGTTGCGCGCCGAGCATCCGGAGCATGAGATTGGCGAATCAACGGTACGTCGCTACGTCGCTCGTCGGAAGAGCGAGCTCGGCCTGAAGGACACAGAGATTTTTGTTCCGCAGAGCTACGCGTGGGGCGATGAAGGGCAAGTGGACTGGTACGAGGCGTACGCGCGGATCGGAGGTGAGCTCGAGAAGGTCCACACGCTCGTAGTCCGAAGCATGGCGGGAGGAGGCGCGTTGCATCGCGGCTATCCGCGTCCGACGCAACAAGCATTTTTCGAAGCGCAGGAGCATGCGTTCGAGTTCTTTGGTGGCGTGTTCCGCCGCATGCGCTACGACAACCTGTCACTCGCGGTCACTAAGATTCTGCGTGGTTATCAACGAGAGCAGACGGAGCGATTCGTGGCGTTTCGCTCCCATTGGGGATTCGACTCGGAGTTTTGTAATCCGAGTCGAGGCAACGAGAAGGGCGGGGTGGAAAGCGAAGTCGGCTACTTCCGGCGCAACTATCTGACGCCGGTACCGGAGTTTTCGAACTGGGATGAGCTGAACGAGTATCTGCTCTCGTGCTGTCTCAAGGATGCGACGCGCCACATTAGCGGCAAGGAGCATGCTGTCGGAACAGCGATGGAGCTTGAACGGGAGCATCTGTTGCCATTGACCGTCGAGGGGTTCGATATCGAGGAGCGACGATTTGCAAAGGTGAACAAGAAAGGCTGCGTTCGAGTCGGCACGAACTGGTACTCGACTCCGTTGAAACGGGACCGGCGAGTTGTGGCCAAGCTACTGCCGTTGGAAGTTGAGATCTGGCACGAGGGCCACGTCGTGGCACGCCACGAGCGCTGCTACGGCCGCAGCCAGTCGATTTATGAACTCGAGCACTACTTGGATGTTCTGGTCAGGAAGCCTGGAGCGTTGGCCGGCTCGACGCCGCTCGCTCAATGGCGGGAGAAAGGTCGGTGGCCCACGAGCTACGACGAGTTGTGGTCCAAGCTGAATCGACGTCACGGGAAGCTCGAAGGAACCCGCCAGATGGTCGAGCTCGTGCAGCTCGGCCGCGAGCACGGCTACGACAAGCTGCGTGAGGCGGTGAGTCAAGCGCTCGAACTCGGCTGTACGGATGCTGAGGCGATCCGTCACCTCGTCGAATCATCAGTTCTTCGACGTGAGCAGGCGCAGGCTCTTGGCGATGTGGAGCTCGGAGAGCTCACGAAGTACGAACGTTCCTTGCCAGGTGTTGGCCATTACAACGCGCTGATCGGCGAGGTGAACTCGTGAACGCGAAGAGCATCGAGCTCCAGAGCATCCGTCAGCATTGCAAGACGCTTCGCATGCCGAGCGTGGCAACGCAGTTCCAGAAGATTGCCGAACAAGCGCAGCGCGACGAGCACAGCTATGTCCGCTACCTCGACGTGCTGCTCAGCGCCGAAGTCGAGGAGCGTGAACACCGCGCGGTTCAAAGACGACTGAAGGAAGCACAACTACCGAGAGCGAAGACGCTCGAGGAGTTCGACTTCTCGCAATCGCCGAAGGTCTCCGCCCGTCGGATACGAGAACTGGCCGAAGGCGACTACATCGACCATGCACGGCCGGTTCTGTTTCTCGGCGATGCCGGCACAGGCAAGACTCATCTGGCCACGGCATTGTGTGTAGCGGCGTGCCAGCAACGTCGCCGCGTTCGCTTCACGACGGCCTCGAGACTCGTCAACGAACTCGTTGAAGCTAGGGAGGAGCACGAACTCTCGCGAGTGATCCGTCGCTACGCCCGCTACGAGTTGTTGTGCATCGACGAGCTCGGCTACGTCCCACTCGCCGATGTCGGCGCCGAGCTTCTGTTCCAAGTGGTTTCGGAACGATGCGAAAGGGCGGCGCTCGTGATCACCACCAACCTGCCCTTCTCGGAGTGGACCCAGGTGTTCACGAACGTCCGCCTGTGCAAGGCACTGCTCGACCGAGTCACGGACCAGGCGCACATACTCGAAACCGGCACCGAATCCTATCGGTTCCGGCGCACCCTGAAGAGCGAGAAAAAGACCATAAAGGCATGAGTTCGTTGGGTTTCACTAGCCGCGGCCTGCACTTCGTTCCGGCCGCGGAATAAGGAAAGGGGCTTTCTTACAGCTCGTCTTTATTAATCAATAACTTAGGGTGGGCCAAATTAGATGAGCAAAGTGGGCCAGACCGAGTGGACAAACACAGCATCTCCACGTTAACGATCTTGATCACGCTGACTCCGTGAGTGATGCGCGTACGTACCGCTCTTCTGATGGCGGCGACACCATCCGCACCGTCACGCTCGGCGCCGCGATGGCCGGCAGTAGGGGAAACACTTTTTCCGCTCGCAAAAACGCGGGGTCCGAAAAAGAAACCGCTGTCGAACGCTTGCTGCCAGGCTACATCGATATAGTCTTCTTCGCCGACCGAACGCACGCTGGTGAAACCATGCCGGAGACCCTCCATGGCGTTCAAACCGGCTCGGATGACCTTTGAGCCAACCTCTTCGCCGTCCAACGCGTGGTTATAGGGCAAGAGGGCCGTCAAATGGGTGTGCATGTTCCAAAAACCCGGAAGAATGTACGCTCCGTCCAGCTCGATGACCCGAGCGTTGTCCTCGGAACCGGATGGACGATAAGCTCCTTCACGTATCGATTCGATTTTCCTCACCGCGGGCGACTAAGCCCATGGGACTCATCGTTGCCATCACCCTGGTAGTAACCCTGCTTCTTTCAGTACCGGTGGGGCTGGCTCTCTGCTTGTCGGCCATGGCAGGGCTCCTCTACGTTTCCCGCGACTTTCTCATCGTGCTGCCGCAGAAGTTTTTCGCCGGTCTCGATTCGTTTCCGCTCCTCGCCATACCGCTCTTCGTTTTGGCCGGCTCGCTGATGTCCCAAGGCGGTTTCGCGAAGCGCATCGTAGATATGGCACTCGTATTCGTGGGTCGGATCTGGGGTAGGTTAGGCCTGGTGGTCATCTTTTCCACGATGCTCTTCTCTGGAATCTCCGGCTTGCCCAGCGCCAACACCGCGGCCATCGGCTCAGTGGCACTTCCGGAGATGATACGAAAGCAGTATCCAGCCCCTTTCGCGACCGCGATCTTCGCCGCTGCGGGCGGGGTGTCGACACTGGTTCCTCCGGCGATCGACCTCATCATCATCGGGGTAGTGGCAAACATCTCGATTGGTAGCCTCTTCGCGGCGGGTCTTCTTCCGGCCGCGGTGAATGGCCTCGCCATCATGGCACTGGCTTACTATTTTTCTCGCAAGCTGAATCTTCCCCTCGAGCTCAAGGTCTCCTGGCGAGAGAAACTCCGCATCTGCGGGAAAGGTATTCTCCCAATATTGATGGTCGTGATCATCTTGGGTGGCATCTATGGGGGCATCTTCACGCCCACCGAAGCCTCCGCGGTCGCCGTCGTCTACGGGTTCATCATCTCTTTCTCCGTCTACAAAGATCTAAAGCTGTCGGATCTACCCAAGGTTCTTTTGCAAACGTGTTCTCTCACCGGGGCGGTCTTGCTCGTGCTCGGCTCCGCCGCCTTGTTCTCTTTCGTGTTGACGTTCGAGCGAATACCTCATCTCCTGGCAGATCTGATCACGGCGTATGCGTTCAACTGGATCGTGTTCCTTCTCATGGTCCATGCCATGTTCTTGCTCTTGGGAATGATCATGGATGCTTTGCCGCCTATCATCGTCCTGATGCCCATCCTGGTTCCCGCGGGGCGTTGCGCTCGGGATAGAGCCCATTCACCTTGGGATTTTGATTGCGGCCAACGTCGGCATTGGAATGATCTCGCCACCGGTGGGGATCTGCCTGTTCGTGTCTTGCGGTATTAGTGGAACGCCGATCGAGTCGGTCGTTAGACCGCTCATCCCGTTTCGTGTGATACTTGTGGCAACGCTTCTGTTGATCAGCTACGTTCCAGCCATTACGCTGTTCCTGCCGACCCTTCTCGGCTACGTGGGAAACTGATGAAAGGATTCGGCCGGCAGCGTCCATTCTGAAAAGGAGATTTTTGGAATACCGCGTTTTGGGTCGCACCGGGGTTCGCGTCTCGCCCATTTGTCTGGGTACCGACAATGTCGCCGATCCGACGCCGGAAGACGAGGCGACACGGATATTGAATCGAGTGATGGACGAGGGCCTCAACCTTCTTGATACCGGAGATGTCTATGCGGGCGGGGAAGGGGAGAAGATCATCGGACGAGCTCTGAAGGCTAACGGGCGTCGCCACGACATGATCATTGCGACGAAGGTGGATTACGGCAAGAGGCGGCCGGGGTTCTCGCTCGACGATCCGAGCACTTTTGGTCCGAACGATCACGGGCACACGCGTCTGAACCTGATCCGCGCGTGCGAGAACTCATTGCGGCGACTGCAGACCGACTACATCGACCTCTATCAGATCCATCGTTACTCTCCCGATATTCCTCTCGACGAGACCCTGGGTGCCATGAACGACCTAGTGCGCCAGGGGAAGGTGCGTTATATCGGCTGTTCGACACACCCGGCGTGGGTGGTTCAGGAGGCCATCATGGTGAGCGAGTTGAGAGGCTACCCACGCTATATCTCCGAGCAGCCGCCCTACAACCTGCTAGACCGACGCATCGAGAACGAGCTGGTCCCCATGTGCCAGAGAAACGGCGTGGGGATCATCACGTGGGCACCCATGGCGATGGGGGTTCTCGCCGGTCGATACACGAAGGCCGGCGAGTATCCGGAGGGCTCCCGGGCCAAGCTGCGGGGGGGGGGTACGCGGATCGGGTCAGCGACCGAGGCATCGAAGTGGGCATCGAGTTCACGCGTAGCGCGAAAGAAGCCGGTTTGACACCGGCGCAGCTCGCGGTGCTCTGGTGCAAGGACCCAGCCGGGGATCACCGCACCTCTCATCGGGCCCCGGACCGAAAAGCATTTTGAGGATCTCCTGCCGGTGAAGGAAATGACCTTGGATGATTCGACCCGTGCAGCATGTGATGAATTGGTTCCGCCGGGCAGCGCGGTCGCCAACTGTCACAACACCGCCGGCTGGATGAAAATGCAAGTGGTTTAAGCCGGGCGCGTTCGTAGTTATCTGGCGCTCGGCGCGAGGAGCCATCAGCTGTCCCGAAGCCGCTCGTTGGCGGAGGGACGGCGGTGGGTGTCAGATCCTGCCGACCGCCAAATTGCGGGGTTGCTTTGACCGGAGGGAGCCAGGCGGCGGGCCGACGAAGGTAGGCCGCGCGAGGAGCGCGGCCAGCGAGCGAACGAGGAGTGAGCGAGCACTAAGACATGAAATGTCTAGCCGAGCGCCCTTAACCCATGCACGTCCTTCTTCTTGCGCTTCTGGCGCAAATGCCCGACCTCACCGGAGTGACGATCCGGACCGAGCACGTGGGTGGCAACGTGTACGTGCTCGAGACGAGCGGAGACGTGGCCGGCAATATTGGAGTGTCGGTGGGCGAGGACGGGGTCCTGATCATCGATGATCAATTCGCTCCGCTAACCGATCAGATCAGTGTCGCCCTCGAGAGAATCAGACCCGGCAAACTTAGGTACATCCTCAACACGCACTTTCACGATGACCATTCGGACGGGAACGAGAATCTCGGCGCGAGTGCTACGATCATCGCCCACACCAACACTCGAAAACGCCTCCTCCACAAGGCCGAAGGGCATTGGCCGGAGGTAACGTTCGTCCAGGAAGCTTCCGTCTATTTCAATGGTGAGGAGATCAAGGCCGTTCACTACCCCGATGGTCATACTGACGGCGATATCGTGATCTTCTTCACGGAATCGAACGTGGTTCACCTGGGAGGCCTTTGGAACTCTGGAATCTCGAGTTTTCCTCTCGCCGATATCGAGGCCGGCGGGACGGTGCTGGGAATCTTGAAGAACATAGAAGCGGTGTTGCCGCTGATCCTCGAAGATGCCCGGCTCATCGCCGGTCACGAGTCGGTTTCCGATCTGACGGAGTTGAGGTCTTATCGGGATATGCTCGAGGAGACGATCGGGATCGTCCAGCGAAAAAAGAACGCCGGGATGAGCTTGGAGCAAATCAAGAGCGAGGGCTTACCGCCGAAGTACGACGACTGGGGTAGGGGTTACATGAACGCGGAAGGTTGGATCGAGAACATCTACCAGAGTTTGCCCTAGTTCTTAGTCGTCGACATTCCCCCAGATATCCCCGACCGTGAACCCGTTAGGGAAGGGATCTTCCGGATCTACGACGTACTGGGCGAACCCCGTAATCCATGCCTGCCCACTCAAAGTAGGGACCGCAGCCTTGTAGTCTCCGACCGTGGTCTCCCGCACCAAGCGACCGGTAAAGATCGTGCCTAGTGGCCCCTCGTGGAAGAAATCCTGGTTCAACGGCAGCTGGCCTTTGGCGTGAAGTGCCATCATCTTGGCGCAGGTACCGGTACCGCACGGTGAGCGATCCAGGGCTCCCGTCCAGGACGACGGTTTATCCCAGTCGAGAACTCCTGTCGACACGATCACCGCATTCTTGACCGTGGCCTCCGGGTGTAGCGGAGGTCCGGAAAGCTGAGCAATCGTAATTCCATTGATCTCCGGGTTTTCGGGGTGAACGACCTTGAACTTCTCCGCGGCCGTTGCCTTGATCATCTCGCCGATGCGCACGATGTCTCGACCCTCATCGGGCGTCAGTCGCAGCCCAAACTGCGTGGCATCGGCGATGACGTAAAACATGCCGCCATAGGTCACGTCGACCTTGACGGTACCGAGCTCGGGCACTTCGATCGGCGCGTCGAGATGCACGGCAAAACCGGGGAGATTCTCGAACGTCACCCGCTTCACTTTGCCGTTCTTGACTTCGGCCGTGACCGGAACCAGGCCCGCCGGGGACTCCAGGGTCAGCTTCGTGATCGGCTCCTCCACCGGCACCATTCCCGTTTCGATGAGAGTCGTCGTGACGCAGATCGTGTTGGTGCCGGACATAACCGGGTATTCGGTCTGTTCCATGATGACGAATCCCGCATCCGCTTCCGGTAATGTTGGGGGCAGGATCAGGTTGCAGTTCGCGGCGGGGAATCCCCGTGGTTCGCGAAGCATGCGTTTGCGGAGGTCGTCCGCCTGCGTCTCGAGGTATTTCATCTTCTCGAACATCGTTTTGCCGGGGACATCGCGCACGCCCCCCACGATGACTCGGCCTGGCTCACCACCGCAGTGGAGATCCACGGCGTTGATCATGCTTTGAAGACGCATCCGCCACTCTCCTCTCGTCGGGGTAGAGCCTATCGCAAGCGACAATCTAAAGACAATCCCTCTGGTCATCGTTTTTATCTGTACGATCAGGCGGCGACGAAGGAGGAATGGCGAAACCTTGCCAACGTACGGCAGGGCGAGTACGCGTACGCGGGCTTGAGGGATCGGGTCGGCGATCCGAAGTGGAAACCGGGCTTCGGTCCCGCGGAGCTCAACGAGCGCGCCTGGCGAGGACCCTGCGAGTGGCTTACACCAGTTGGGGGGGTGACACGTCCGTCCCTTTGTCCTTCATAAGGAAGGAGCAGATCGCGAGTCCCTTTCGCATCAATCCGCCTAGATTGACGCCTTCAAAGAGGCGCATAACCGGGTCCCGCCAGATTAAGTTCAAGGGTCACGGAGAGCTCGAGATCAACGAGGTGGCATTGAGAGACGAAAAGCTGACCAGGATTGGCCTGCTTACCAAATGGGTGGCACCTGGGCAACGGCTGCAACCCATAGTGAGTTCTATATTTGTTGCAGTTCGCGGGACTCGAAAAAGTTGGCCGTTGACTTTCCCTGGAGCCTCCGTATAGTGGTTGCCGACCGGCACGACAGCGGGCCGCGGGGGGCTTCTCGCTGTCGAGTAATGCAATCTGCTATGTCGGCCGTGACGTACTAAAAGGGTGTGAGGGGCCCGGGTTTGGGCGTCCCCGCGGGAGGAGGACTGATGGATAGGAGAGATTTCAACAAACTGATGGGCGCCACGGTTGCCGGCATGCTCGTCGGCTCCAAGGCCTTTGGGCAGGAAGAGAAGACCGAGGAGGAGAAAGAGGCCAAGCACGTTTGCACAGGTAAGAACGACTGCAAGGGCCAAGGCGACTGCAAAACTGAGAACAACGAGTGCGCGGGCAAGAATGACTGTAAGGGCAAGGGCGGCTGCGCCACGACCGCCCACCATGATTGCGCCGGGAAAAATGACTGCAAGGGCCAGGGCGGTTGCGGTGGCAAGGAAGGCAAGAACGACTGCAAGGGCCAGGGCGGTTGCGAGGTTCCGCTGAAGCCCGAGCACCAGAAGAAATCGTAGTCGCTGTGTTCCGATAGGAGGCCATGAGCGTCCCTGTGGCTTCCGTATTTCTACTGCTGTGGCTACACCAGCGTCCTTCGCATGACAGCCAACCGTTGGAGCTTCCCCGATCTCGGGCTGGGGGTTGGTCTGCGTACCGTCCACTTTGGGCACGTCCTCGCCAATCATCCCGACGTGGAGTGGTTCGAGATCCTATCCGAGAATTTCATGGACACGGGGGGAAGGCCGCTCTACGTCCTCGACCAGGTGGCGGAGCGCTATCCCATCGCCATGCACGGCGTGTCCATGAATATCGGCAGCGGCGACCCTCTCGACTGGGATTATCTGCGCAAGCTGAAAGAGCTGGCCGCCCGGGCCAAGGCCCAGTGGATCTCCGATCACCTGTGTTGGACGGGAGTCGCGGGCCAGAACGTCCACGATCTCCTGCCGATGCCGTATACGGAAGAGGCGCTTCGTTACACGGTATCGCGGGTCAAAGAAGTCTCGGATTTCTTGGAGCGACCGCTGATTCTGGAGAACGCGTCGACCTACCTAGAGTTTCAATCCTCCACGATGACGGAGTGGGACTTTCTCGTGCGGCTCCTCGAAGAGGCCGACTGCGGGATCTTGTTCGACGTGAACAACGTCTACGTCAGCTCCTTTAACCACGGATTCGACCCGCGCGTCTACATCGACGCCATCCCCGCCGATCGCGTGGTCCAGTATCACCTCGCGGGACACACCAACAAGGGGACTCACATCATCGACACGCACAATGACCATGTGATCGATGAGGTCTGGGCGCTCTACCGACGCAGCTGCCAGCGAACGGGCGGTGTGGCTACGCTTCTCGAATGGGACGCCGACATTCCGGAGTTCGGGATCGTGCACGACGAAGTCTTGAAGGCCCGCACCTATCGCGAGATTGTAACCAAACCCTTGGCCGCGAATATCCATGGCAACTGAGATCCAGCTGGAACAACTCCAGCGCTGGATGCAGACGTTCACCGTTCACCCGGGTAGCGAGGAGGACGCGCTCGCCGCCGCGGCGGTGGAAGGGCTTCCCGCCGACGAGGTCACGAGCATCATTCTTCCCTCCTCGACGCTGACATCGCTCGAGCGCCTGGGCGTCTACCGCGGAATGTATCTCCTTCGCCTCGCGGAAGCCCTGGAGACGGACTACCCGGCTCTCGCCCATTTCTTGGGTGGCGAGGCGTTCAACGAGCTCGTCGCCGGTTACGTCGAGGCTTTCCCCTCGCGGAGCTATACGCTCAATCGTCTGGGGGACCATCTTCCGGAGTACATTCGCACCGCCCCGGGGATCGCGCGACGAGGGTTTCTCTATGATCTGGCACGACTCGAGCTCGCCGCGAGTGAGGTCTTCGACGCACCCGAGTCCCCTGTTCTCACCACAGAGCAAATCGCCCAGGTTCCGAAGGAGGCTTGGGCCGACGTCCGGCTCCGGCCTATCGAAGCCTTTCGGTTGCTGTCGTTTCAGTATCCGGTCAACGCTTACCTGACATCGGTGAAGGAAGACGATCACGATCATCCGAAGGCCCGGAAGAAGGACGCCCGGGTTGCCGTCTTCCGCCGCAAGTACGCTTGTTGGCGCCTCGAGCTATCCCGGCCCGCCTACGACCTCCTCCAAGCCCTCGCGGCGGGCACTCCCTTGGGCGATGCCGTTGCCGCGGCCCGGAAAAGGCGAGGACGAGCGGCCGTGGGCGAGGAACAGCTCTTCCGCTGGTTCCGGGATTGGGTGCGCGAAGGCATCTTCCAGTCGGTCGAATAAACGACCTGGATCGGATGCCTGGCCAGTTCTTCGGTGAACCTGCGCCCGTTTTCGAAAGGTGCTACTCTCGGCGGCATGAGATTGGCCGTCATTGCCTTACCCGTTTTCCTCACACTCATCGGGTGCGAGTCGCGAGAGCCTGCGCCC
Source organism: Candidatus Marinacidobacterales bacterium (assembly GCA_965222425.1). Taxonomy (GTDB): domain Bacteria; phylum Acidobacteriota; class Vicinamibacteria; order Marinacidobacterales; family DATDRI01; genus CBDCNP01. The sequence goes on along the minus strand of CBDCTW010000022.1, from coordinate 816,857 downwards.
ATCGCACTTGTCGGAGCCAAGATTGCTGACATCCAGGAGGCGATCCTCTCGGGTCGCACGACCTGTCGTCTGGTCGTCGAAGGCTACCTGGCGCGCATCGAGGATTACGACAAGACTACCGGGCTGAACGCCATCACCGTGGTGAATCCGAACGCGCTCGCTCGTGCGGACGAAATCGACCAGGCCGTCCGGAAAGGCGGGGAGCTCGGACCCCTCTTTTGCGCGCCAATCCTCGTCAAGGACAACTTCGACACGCACGATTTGCCAACCACCGGAGGATCGATCGCGCTCAAGGACAGCATTCCACCCGACGATGCCTTCATGGTCCGAAAGCTCCGAGAAGCGGATGCGATCGTGATCGCGAAAACGAACATGGCCGAGTGGGCCTTCAGCGCGCGGCAAACCGTGAGCTCGTCCTACGGAACGACATCGAACGCGTACGCGCTCGACCGTGTACCCGCCGGCTCGAGCGGCGGGACGGCGTCGGGAGTTGCAGCGAGCTTCGGCGTGGCCGGGCTCGGCTCCGACACCGGAAACTCCATTCGTGGACCCTCGTCGCATCTGGCGCTTTTCGGGATTCGCTCGACCATCGGTCTCACGAGCCGGGACGGGGTCATCCCGCTCGCGTTCGACCACGATATCGCCGGTCCCATGACCCGGACGGTCGAGGACGGCGCCCGTCTGTTCGACGTCGTGGCCGGCTACGACCCGGCGGACCTCTACACCGAGCTCGGGAAAGGAAAACGCGAGCCGGACTACCGAACGTTTCTCGACCCCGACGGCCTGAAGGGAGCTCGCCTGGGTGTCTTGCGGGCGCTCGTCGATACCGTAGATGCTGATCCCGAAGTGATCGCGCTCTTTGCAAAGGGGCTCGCGGATCTAAGGGCGGCGGGTGCGACCCTCGTCGACCCCATCGTTGTGGACGACTTCGAAGAGCACTCGAACACGGACAATGATTGTGGGCGCTTTCGCTACGACATGTACGTTTACCTCCAATCGTTGGGGCAAGAGGCTCCCATTAAAGATGTCAAGGAGGCGTACGAATCGGGAGCCTACTCACCCTATGTCGAGAGTCGTCTCGCGCGTCACCAGGACACGCCGCTCGATGTGGCACCCGAGGACCGGAAGCCGGCCTGCCCCGTGTACTCGGAGCACCCGGCCCGGCAAGCCTATCTCGCCGACGTGGTAGCGGCCATGGATCGCGAGCGGGTCGAAGCGCTGGTGTACCCGACCTGGACGAACCCTCCGGCGCACCTCGACAAGCCCAGAGAGGAGTACAAGGGGGACAACAGCCAGCTCGTCGCACCCGCAACCGGCATGCCGGCGGTCACGGTGCCGATGGGCTTCACCTACGGAACCCTCCCCGCCGGGCTACAGATCCTCGGCCGCCCCTACTCGGAAGGAGTCTTGATTCGACTGGCCTACGCCTACGAGCAGGCGACCCGTCATCGACGGCCACCGGAAGCCTTTCCCGAGCTTGAAGACGAAGGCCCCCGTTGATCGAATTAGTTTCTCCCAACAAACCACCGGCCGGTCGTAGAGCTTCCCGCCGTTCACCAGGCACTGGACGGCGACCGTCCGGACCGAGTGCGCGGTTCCGCAAGAAACTTGATGCGTTCGTGTTCAACAGGCGCGCGCACAGAGCGTCGGAAAAGTCCGTGCTATTAACCTACAGATAGCCGCCGCACGTGCGTCGCGCCGATATCCGGCGCTGCTGACGATGCTCGACGATGGGCGGTTCACTTGAGCGGCATCGCGGTGCTGGCGCCGTATCTTACCGACCTCGCTTCCATGATCGAAGCGTCCGTGACGAAAAAACTCGAACGGCTCGAGGCCAAGCGTCTCGGCAAAGTGAAGAATCCGAGAAAGGGCCTCGAAGATGCCGACACGTCGCCGGGGGTCCGCGAGCCGGAGCCGTCGTTTGCACTCTTTCCGGAAAGAGCGCAAGAAACGCCTTCGTGCTGCCGTGCAATTCGCAACAGGTTCCAACGGCTTAATCAATGGAAAGCGCGGGGTTCTGCCGATGGAGACCGTAAGCCACTAGCCTTTTGACTTTTCAATTGTGCGGGGATATTTTCATGCAAATGCCCCTCACGCCCGGCACGAAGCTCGGTTCCTACGAGATTCTCGCCGCCATCGGTGCGGGAGGGATGGGCGAAGTCTACCGAGCGCGGGATACCAAACTGGGGCGCGACGTCGCCATCAAGGCTTTGCCCTCTGACGTGGCAGGGGCTCCGGAGCGTCTGGCGCGGTTTCGACGTGAGGCACAACTCCTCGCTTCGCTCGATCACCCCCACATCGCCTCCATCTACGGCGTCGAAGAGGTTCAAGAGCGACCGTTCCTGATACTGGAGCTCGTCGAAGGCGAGGACCTGTCCCAGCGGATGAAGCGGGGTGCGATTCCCGTCGAAGAGGCACTCGGAATCGCCCGGCAGATCGCCGAGGCGCTCGAGGCGGCCCTGAGAAAGGGATCATCCACCGCGACGTCAAACCTGCCAACGTCAAGCTGACCGATGAAGGGGCGGTCCAGGTTCTGGACTTCGGTTTGGCGAAGGCGGTGGGAGAAGAGACGCTCGACTCGAGCGACTCCCAATCGCCGACGCTAATCTCGAGCCGCCACCGAAGCGGGCGTTCTTCTCGGAACCGCCGCCTACATGAGCCCCGAGCAAGCACGAGGCCGGAAAACCGATAAGCGCGCCGACGTCTGGGCCTTTGGTGTCGTGCTCTTCGAAATGCTGAGCGGTAGGCGTCTCTTCGCGGGAGAAACGGTGTCGGACACGCTGGCCGGGATCCTCAAAGTGGAGCCCGATTGGGAAAAGCTCCCGAAGGAAACTCCCTGGCTCGTCAAGCGCTTGTTTCGACGCTGCTTGGAGAAGTCTCCGAAGAACCGCATTCACGACATGGCGGATGTAAGGCTCGACATCGATGACGCTCTCTCCATCGATGAGGTGACGGTTGGCCCTGCCGCAAGCGGTGCCAGCCGCACTCAGTTCGGCCTGTTGGCGATCACCTCCGTCGGTTTCCTCGGCCTCGGCGCGGTCCTGGCTTCACTCATGTGGAGCCAATGGCCGACCGGGGAAGCGCCCAGCGCGCGTTTCGTCATACGCCCGCCGTCGAGTGACGCCACCGTGTCGTCCGTGTGGAACCCGCAGATCTCTCCAGACGGAGCGCGCCTCGTCTATATGCGGAGGCCCACGAGCAAGGGCCTCATGCTCCATGAGCTCAATGGGTTTGAGGGTCGCGTACTCCCAGGAACGGAAGGAGCTCGGGAGCCGTTCTTTTCTCCCGACGGCCAATGGGTCGGCTTTTACGCAGATGAGAAGATGAAGAAAGTCTCCGTTGCCGGAGGGTACCCTAGCGTCATTTGCGACGTGGGACCACTGACCGTAGGGGCGGCCTGGGGTCCGGATGGTTCTATCGTTTTCTCACCTTCCTGGACGGGGGGCTTCTCACAAGTGTCGGCAACGGGTGGTGATCCTGTCGAGCTCACGACTCCAGACAAGGACCGGGGCGAGTCCGGACATTGGTGGCCCAAGTTTCTGCCCGACGGTGAGGGTCTACTGTTCACGGTAGTCAGAAGCAGTGGGCGGGTCTGTGCGACATGACACCCGATTACAGCCCGATCATCTCGCCGGTCAACGAGATCCAGAACCTCTACATCAATTGCGGCTGGGGCACCTACGGGTTCAAAGCTGCGCCGGCCAGTGGGTTGGACAGCGCCAAGATGATTGCCAGCGGCCAGGTACCGGAGAATATCCAACCTTTTCGTTACAACCGCTTGCGCGAGAATCGACTGGTCGGCGAGAAGGCCGCGGCCGCCGTATCCAGCTGAATTCTACCTCAGCTTGTGCTCCAAGCGAACAGTGCAATCAAGAATCCCACGGCACCCCAGGCTGCCAGAAAGCCCAGGACCGTGGAGGCTGTGGGCCTCTGAATTTCGAAATCAGGATGATCGATCAATACCGATTGTGGAGCGGGTTTGTACCCTCGGGAAGCGTGAGCGGTTCAACCTCAGGCTCACCTGGCAATATAGGAGGTAACAATACATAACATTATTTACTAAAATATGATATTATATTAGAATATATTTCAATGAGAAGGAGCGGGGAGACCAGCCATGACCCGGAAGCTGAAAGATATCGGTAGTATTCTCCAGGAAGCGCGGACGTCACGCGGTTTCACTCAGGCTGACATCGCACCTCGGCTTGGTGTATCGCGAGCCACCGTCGCCCAGATCGAGACAGGGCGGCGATCCTTAAAGGCTGAAGACCTGCGCCGGCTAGCTGCCTTCTATGGCTGTAGCCCCAGCGAGCTCCTGCCCCGGACTACCGACGACGACGGCGAGGAAGTGGATGGCGTTGCCGAGCTGTTCCGCTCTCATCCCGATCTCGCGGAAGCTCAGGGGCCGAGTTCCTTCGCCGGTGTGTGCGCGTTGGCGAGAGCTCTCACCCATCTGGAAGCAAGACTTGAGATCGACGCCCTTGCATACCCGCTTCCTTTGTACCGAATTGAGCGCGCAAATACGCAGTGGCAAGCGGCGCAGCAAGGATATCGCATTGCGGAGGATGAGCGGCGGCGCCTAGCACTTGGAGAGGGGCCCGTCCGTTTCGTCGATGAACTGCTCATGACGTCGGGCGTTCGTTCGGCCAAGGCAACTCTGCCCAAAGGAATCATCTCGATTTCGATCGCTCACCTGGACCACGGGCTTCTCGTTGTGGTCGACAAGAAACTTAGTCTCGAACACCGCCGCTTCAGATACGCACACGGACTTGCCCATTTCTTGTTCGATACCGAAGCGCCGTGGCGCGTATGCTTTTCTAGTGTGGCGCCTGAACTTGCGGAGCTGAGGGCCGACGCTTTCGCAAGCGGCCTTCTGATTCCCCAGCATGGCCTGCTTCGATACTTGGAGACCCTCGGCAAAGAGACATTGGGACGCGCTGGTCCCACTGTGCTCTCCGTGTTTTCAGAGGGCGACGGTCGCAGCAAGATGGGCGAGAGCCGTCGGGTGGATGGTCGCCAGCGCAAGGGTTGTCACCCGATCACCTTGTCGGACGTCCTACGCACGGCTCACTACTACGGCACGAGCCCTAGAGTGGCTACGCATCGTTTGAGGAACCTCCGGCTCTTAACGGACCGAGAACTCGATCAACTAGAAACGATGATGCAAAGTGAAAAGCATACGCCAATCGCAAGGGAACTTGCGCTACCGCCAGCACTCCATGAGATGGACTCCCTTTGTTCTCGACTGGCGGCGCTGGCGGCCAGTGCTCTCCATCGGGGAAGTATCGACGTCCCCAGATTCAACGAACTAGCGGATCTCGCGGGAGTTCGCGTGGCCGACCGAGAGCGTATCTTGGCTATTACGGCGACGCCTCCACGACAAGAGCGTGAGACTTCTAGCCAAACTTCCTAGACGACCGTCTCACAGGAGAAGGAGGATTCATGAAAAGTAAAATAAAAATTGCAATCGTAGGTGTTGGCAACTGTGCCAGCTCCCTGGTTCAGGGACTTGAGTACTATCGGCACCACGATCCCTCGGAAGCTGCCGGGCTTATCCATCCTGAACTTGGTGGCTACCGAATCGAGGACGTCGAGGTCGTTGCTGCATTCGATGTGGATCTGCGAAAAGTGGGGCGACCCCTTCACGAGGCCGTTTTTGCCCATCCCAACTGCACAACAGTGTTCCAACGGGAGCTTTCCGAGACCAGCGTCACTGTCCAGATGGGGCCTGTCTTGGACGGGATTGCGGGTCACATGGATCGCTATCCCGACGACCGGGCCTTTCGTCTGTCCGATGCCGAGTCCGTTGATATTACGGAAGCGCTCAAGGCATCCGGCGCGGAGATCCTCGTCTGCTACCTGCCGGTAGGTTCGGAGCAGGGCGTGCGTCACTACGCGAAGGCGTGCCTCGATGCTGGTGTCGCCATGGTCAACTGCGTGCCGGTGTTCATCGCCTCTCATCCGGAGTTCGCCGAGGAGTTCAAGAAGAAAGGGCTTCCGATCGTAGGCGACGATATCAAGAGCCAGTTCGGCGCCACGCTCCTGCACCGAATCATCACGCGCACACTCGGCGACCGTGGCGTAAAGATCGAGCGTACCTACCAACTCAACACGGGCGGCAATACCGACTTCCTGAATATGTTGGAACAGACCCGACTCGCGTCCAAGAAAGTCTCAAAGACGGAATCGGTGCAGTCTCAACTCGACCAACGCCTCGCGGACGAGAACATTCACATCGGCCCCTCCGACTACGTACCCTGGCAGAACGACAACAAGGTCTGCTTTCTTCGCATGGAATGGCGCGGCTTCGGCGACGTTCCGATGAACCTCGAGGCGCGGCTCTCCGTTGAAGACTCGCCGAACTCCGCGGGTGTGGTGATCGACGCCATCCGGTGCGCCAAGCTGGCACTCGACCGAAAGATCGGCGGGCCGCTGGATGCTGCATCCGCCTGCATGATGAAGCACCCGCGGAAGCAGATGCGCGATAGCGAAGCATTTGTTGCACTCGAGCGGTTCATTCGAGGGCAAGATGGCACGACCAGCGCCCCGTTCCACGACACATCGAAGGACTCTCAGGAGGCGCTGACGTTGCTGAGGCCGCTTCAGTTGGATTCCCTACAGGTGGGTGATGTCTTAAGATTCCTGTCAAAGAAAAACGATGTATGGTTCCCCAAGCTCAAACCCGTCCCCGTCATGGGGACAGAAAAGGAGAACCACACATCATGGGAAAGGTACTACCGAGTCAGCGATTGCTCAAGCAGTTCGAGGAACAACTGGTATTTGGGGAGATGAATCTCTCGGAGATCGTCCGGTCGGGAGCTCAGATGATGCTTCAATATGCGTTGGAGCGCGAGGTGACGGAGGCGTTGGGTCGAAATTACTATGAGAACGCTCCGGCAACGACGAAGGAGAAGGGACGACGCAACGGGTATGAGTCGCATCGGGTCCTCACGGGCGAGGGAGCGGTAACGGTGCAAGTGCCGCAGGTACGAGAAACAGAGAAGGTGTTTCAGTCAAAGATTCTCGACGCCTACGTGAGCCGGACCGAGAAACTCGATGAACTGATCGCGCGGATGTACGTCCACGGGATGTCGACGCGTGACATTGAGGCGACGTTCGCGGACGTGCTGAGCGGCACGGGTGTCTCGAAGTCGGTGGTGAGCCGGGTCACACGGTGTCTGTCGGAGGATTTCGAGGCGTTTCGAAAACGGGATCTCTCGAACGAGAAGCTGTTGTATCTCGAGCTCGACGGCACGTACCTGCGCTACCACCAAGGAGCGGAGAGGAAAGAGCCCATCCTCGTTGCGACCGGCTATCGCGCTGATGGGACGCGAGTTCTTCTTCATATCGGTGTCGGCAACCGAGAATCCTACGAGAACTGGAAGGGGTTCTTGCAGGAGATGGTGGCCCGAGGAATGAGGGAGCCGTTGCTCATCGTGACGGACGGGAATCCTGGAGTGCTCAAAGCGATCGCAGAGGTCTTCCCTCGAAGCCTCAAGCAACGTTGCCAGAAGCACCGCCTCGAGAACATCCTGGGCAAGGCTCCGAAGGAAGTGCGCGACGAACTCAAGGCGGCCATCCTTGAGTCGTTCCATGCGAACAGCTACGAGCAAGGGCTGAAGAAGGGTCGGGAGGTGATCGCTCGGTACCGCCAACGATTCCCGAGCGCGATGAAGTGCATGGAAGAGACCCTCGAAGCGTGTCTTCAGGCGCTACGCCTTCCTGCGGCGCATCACAAAAGGCTTCGCACGTCGAATCTACTTGAGCGCACGTTCGGAGAGCACAAACGTCGCACAAAGGTCATTCCTCACTTCTTCACCGAGGAGGCCGCGATGAAACTCTCGTTCGCTGTGCTCTTGGCCGTCGCAAACAAATGGCGCGGCGTGAGGATGGATGTCTTCGCCGCTAGGAAAGTCGAGGAGCTTCGCAACGAGCTTCTCCCGCAAGGCACGTCGGAGGAATCAGCAGCTTAACCGAGCGCGGGGAACCGTACGGAGATTTGACAGGAAAATTAAGACTTGACCCTACAGGTGCTCGATCAGGTTCGACCTGGGCTGGACCAGCGGGAAGCCGTCGGTGTGAATGCCAAGGGCGACGACCAGAAGCCCTTTGACGGTACTGTCAAGTTGAGCCGGTGAGTTGCAGACTGGGCTGATGAGCACCACACCGCGCTGCCAGGGACATCGATTTCCAGCAGAAATCATCAGCTACGCCGTCTGGCTCTATCATCGCTTCTGTCTCAGCTTCCGAGATGTTGAAGACCTCCCAACGCAGCGCGGGATCACGGTTTCTTATGAAGCGATCCGCCAGTGGTGCTTCAGGTGTGGCGTTGAGTACGCCGCTGTAAACGGACCAGCTTGATCGCAGCGGCAAGCTCTGAACTCGCAAAGGAGATCGCTAATGTCCTCGATTCGTCCGGTTACTGACAGCGCAAGAGTCCATCGCGTCGTACCCACCGTCGTAATGTTAGCGGCCGGCAAGGGTTCCCGTGTTCTGTCGTTGGGCAATGGCCGCCCCAAGCCAACGATTCCTTTGCTCGGCCTGTCCCCCTTGCCGAGCGGATCATCCTCTCCTACCAGGCAGCTGGTATTCAGCGCTTCGTCGTGGTCCTGGGCTACCGATCGGACGAGGTCGGTGAACATGTCCTCGATGTAGCGGCGCGGCGCGGCTGCGAGGTGCAGTGCGTCGTGGCCACCGACTGGGAGCTGGGAAACGGGGCCAGCGCTCTCGCTGCGTTTCGCGTGGTGGATGAGGAGCCCTTTCTGCTGACGATGGCCGACCATTTGATCGACCCCTCGCTGTTGGCGCCAGTTTTAGCCGTCCCTCCCCGCGAGGACGAGATTTGCCTGGCCGTGGATGCGGACAAAGAGAATCTCCTCGACCTCGAGGACGTAATGAAGGTGCACGTCAAAAACGGTCGGGTGGCGCGGATTGGAAAAGACCTGCGGGATTGGGACGTAGCGGACACGGGAGTTTTCTACTGCACGCGGGTCCTTTTCGAGGGTATCCGGCAGGCATCGGCCAAGGGACAGTACGGGCTTGCGGATGCGGTTAGGGAGCTAGCGACTGAGCATCGGGTTCGCGTGATCGATGTCACGGGCAAGAGATGGGTCGATATGGACAACGCCTTGGCGTTCCGCCATGCGAAGCGGTGGATTCTTTCCTCGGTCGTCAAGAACACGGACGATGGCTATGTTTCGGCGTATCTCAATCGTCCTCTCTCCTTACGGCTCTCGAGTCTGTTGGCTAAGGCGCAGATCTCTCCGGACCGCATCACCCTCGCCGCCCTTCTGCTTTCGCTCGGCGGGGCGGCTCTCCTCTCCTTACAGGGTTACATGGCCGGGCTGGCGGGGGGACTCTTGGTACAACTCTCCTCGGTAGTGGACGGTTGTGATGGTGAAGTGGCTCGCCTCAGACAGATCGCCAACCCTAGGGGAGGTTGGCTTGATACGATGCTCGACCGCTATGCGGAGCTTGCGGTGGTGATGGCCATCACGTTTTCTTACGCCTCTTCCCATCCGGGCCCTCTCGTGTGGATGGGGGGTCTCCTTTCCATTTCCGGATACTACATGGCAAGCTACGTGACCAAGGAGTTTGCCCTGCGGCACGGCAAAGCCTACCCGCCCAACTTCCTCAACCGCATTAAACGCCGGGACCTCCGCCTGTTAGGGATTTCGGTGGGAGCCGTATTGGGCATCGCGTTTGAGGCCATGGTTGGCCTTGGCGTGCTCAGCCACCTTTGCGTGGCGGCAATCTTGGTCCAAGGCTGGCGGCAAGGGAGGCCTTACGCCCCTGCTGTATCACCAAAACGACGCGCACTCGACCTGGAAAAGGCGCCGGGCCCCGCGGTCATTTAGACTGTCCTTCGGGTCCGTCTGCTTTGGCAAGTTGAGATGGACCCTCCATAGTTTCTCTTCACGTTGGCGAGCTTCAAGTCCCAACTGTACGATTTGCGAATCTTATCTAGCGAGATGAAGCTCCTTTTGCGATCTTAATGAGAATAAGCTCCTCTTGCGGTGGAGATAAATACTCGACTCCACTTTGGGTGGCAATTGCCTGCTCATGGTCCCAAAATAGCAAATATTGGTCTTCGTTTCCGTTGGAAGTAGGCGACGGCATATAGAAAAAGTATTCTAAAACAAAGTGGTGGTTGGGTGGGGTGGATTCTTTCCCAAGCGAGGAGGTTGGCGCTCGGTCGACTGTGCTCCAGCGACGCGGGGAGCGAATAAATGCACCTTGGCCCCACTACCGACAACACCGTGAGACACGCTTTCATCGAAACCTCCTACTCCGTGTCGTAAGTCGACCAGCCGTCGTCGTCCCAGAAATCCGTCAGGAGCTTGTAAAGTTTCGGATCCCTCTCCTTCATCTCCTCGACGCTTTCGAGCTTGTACTCGCTATTTTCGTGCGTGACGCCGTACATCCAGTCGAGCCCAACGGCGAAGTATTCTCCCGCACGAAAATCACGGCCGGCATAAGGCTTCCTGCCGGGAGGCAGGTCGTAGATTCTCTCAGGATCCGGCTTGTACTACTCGGCCAGTAGGAACGCGAGCTCTTCCGCGCGCTCGGGATCCGTCAGTAGATCTTTTCCCATGTCCGGATCGGGGTCGTAATAGCCATTTCGCACTGCGGTCCGAAACGGATCGTCGATTTCTTCCAGGATGTCCTGATCGGGCTCGATGAACGGCAGAGCACTGGCATGAACCGAATGGCCGAACTCCTCGACTGCAACGTGCCGGTTCAGGCGGGCGAAGGCTTCGTGGGGCACGCCGTTCTCGTCCGTCCAATGGACGCCTTCTTCTTCGATGTACGTTGTGGTTGACCGGGGACCGCGCCCCCGGGGCCGATGATGCCCGGATGGTCGCTGTTTCGTTCGTTGGCGCCGCGCAAAACGACCCGAATGTTGTTCGCCGGGAGCGCCTCCCGGATATCTTGACGCTTCATCAGCTTCAGCATCGTCTCTCGCACCTTTTAGATAGCGGCGTCGGGAACTTCCCCAGAAGTGATGATCGGGCTCCCGTGGCGGTAGTCGTCCACGTAGACGTTCATGTATTTCTTGTAGAAGGGATGTACTCCCTCGGGGGGCGCGACGATCTGATCCCAGGACTCCACGAGTGGAGTGGGCGGAAGAGAGACATTGTAAGGCGTAAAGAAATACTGCCACGCGATCAACTCCACGACCATGCGATGCACGTATTCCGAAGACGCAAGGCCCGACTCGAGCATGGTCTGGGCGTCGGCAACAAGCTCTTGGAAAGAGTCAATACCATGGCCGAAGAATTCCCGTTCTTGCTCCTTGTCGTCGGCGTCCATCGCGGGGTTCCCGTCGTGCACGGAGTCGATGATGGTTTGGGAGTGGTTGATGGCTCGCTCGGGATTGAAGGAATTGTACCTCTGCGCTATTTGGTTTGATGTCGGCGCGCAGCTCACGACGGTCAGGCCGAGCGCTAGAAAAAGCGATCGTAATTGCACGCTAGTCTCCTTTCGACGAATCACCAAAACTTCATTGTGCGTGGGGACAAGCCATTCGATGCCATGGTTCGTGATCAGGGTATTCTCTTCGATGTTGACCGGCACTTTCTTTCCGCCCCATTCATCGGCGGGTGCAAACACGATGAACTCGACCGAAATGATGCTGTTGGGTCTGACTTCATAGGTTGTTCGTGTCGGAAAGATCTCGAAGAGGCCGGCACCGACGTCGTGCCCCAGGTTGCCGGCAGAATGCATGCCGATATTGACCTTGATGCCTTCGACATCGCTGGCCCGCTTTCCTCGGTGTAGACGTATCCAGCCGCCTTGACCAGCCGTTTCAGGTTGTCTATCTGTTCACGGCCGGTTTTGCCGGACACTACATTGTCCTGGATGATGTTGCGTACTTTGACGGACTCCTCGAAGGCCCTCTTGACCCAGGCGGGAGCCTCCGTTTCCCCCTCCCTTAGGACATAGGCGAAACGTTTGATGTCGGTGAAGAAGTTGTTACGGCCGATGCCATAGTCGATCTGCATGACGTCGCCGCGCTGGACGACTCGATCGGAGTTCCAAATCTCGATACCGTCGGGCGGGCTGAGATAGACGGAGGGTCTTCAACCGCGCTTGAGGCCCATGGCCTTCCTTTGATCTTCCAGCCACCACACTACATCGAGCTGTGTGGTTTTGCCCGGAGTAATGACTTCGTTCGATAGGGCGCGCTCCTCGAGCTTTCGGGTGATGTCGGCGATCTTGGAAAACTCAATGACTTCGCTGGCCACTCGCTGGGCGCGAAAGTCCGGGATCAAACGTTCCGCCGACACCAGGCGAGACGCATAGGGCTCGCCGAGCGTAGCTTTGAGGTTGTTGTAGTCCGTATACGAGAGCCCATTGCCCAGGTGACGACCTTCGAGCGGAAAGAGCTCTTGGTCAGTCGTGAAATTCACGCCGATTCGCTCCGGATCTCGCTCCGCGACAAAGAACCTCAGGTCGCCGCGCCGCCCGCCGATGATGTCGTAGGCGCCGCACCTCTTCGCCAGATCGTCGTGGCCGCCCATTTGCGTTTTTTCTATGCTTTCGCCGCGGTCGGTGAAAATAAAGAGGCCGTTGCCGTTGCTGGTGGCGATCCCAAAATCGCGGAACAGCGGCTCCGTACCACGGCCGTTGTCGATGAAGATCCACATATCGATATCGTTGTTTCTCATGGCTTGCGGCAGCACGTAGCGGAACTTGTCCTTGCGGATCATGCAGTTGATCGACCAGTCATCGTAGGCTTCGCCGGCGAGCGCGGTTGGCAGGACGGTCGCGAACAGGAGAAGTGAAGACAAAACAGCCGTTACCTTTCGAGACATTTCATCACCTCCGATTGACGGGTAGGTCCAACTTGGATCGGTCGATCACTTGCCCATCCTTCACCACCAGGGCGATGCGCTTGGCATTGTTGATGTTTTGAGTGGGGTCGGCGTCCAACAGAACGAGATCGGCGAGCTTGCCTTCCTCGATCGAGCCCAGGTCGTCCGACTTGCCGAGGAATATGGCGGCGTTGAGAGTGGCGCAGCGGATCACATCAGCCGGCGAGATCCCCGCTGCGACCAGCAGCTCCATCTCACGATGCAAGGCAGGGCCCACGGATTGGTCGGTACCGGTGACTACGATGCCACCTTGTTCGTGTACCATCCGAAAATTCTCTTGCGCGATGGGCGTCATGATCTTCATCCACCAAATCTAGGGCCGCGCCTCCTGTTTCGTCCTTTCTTCTGTCTTGAGGCGTTCGATCTCGGCGAGCTCCAGAGTAGCTTGGTACAAGGGCTGATCGAGAAACTCCGGGCTGTCTACCAATCGGCTGTAGTTCTCTCCGATCGTCAAGGTGGAGACAGTGGGGATCTTTTTGGCACCCATAAGTCGAGAGAATTCTTCCGTAATAGGCCCCCGGATCGACATGGGGTGAGAAAGAGCGTCCACACCGGCGAAGATGGCCTCTCGCGTTCTAATCTCGTTTGAAGCATGGACGGTCGCTCGAATGCCATGATCGTTGTAATACTCAATGATGCGCTGCATCAGAGCGAGGTCGAGCAGGGGGATCTGCGGACGGCTCCCCCAGCCCCGTTCATCGTAGGTCAGCTTGACCATGTCGGGTTCGCGCGCGATGTGCTCATCCAACTTGGCGATCGCCCCCGGCCAGTCGTTCACCAACGTCGCTCCCTCGAACCCGCCATGGCCGCCGGGGGCGGTGACGATTCCTCCGGCGGCGAAGATGCGAGGGCTGGTGATCTCGCCGGCTCGTTCCCTGGCTCTCAGACCCATGATGAAGTCCGGACGATTGCCGGAGTCGAAGAGGGAGGTCACTCCTGAGTAGAGGTACGAATGGAGGACTTGGATCCCCACACGTTCGTAATCGCCCTTCTGCGATCCAATATACAGGTTTCCGTCTGGCACTCCTCGGATGTGGACGTGCATATCCATCAGACCCGGGATCAAATACTTTCCGGTGCCGTCGATACGTCGGGCTCCAGAGGGAGCCTGGATGGTGCGGTCTCGAACGAGCTCGATTCGATTACCTTGCACCAACACGGATGTGCCAGCCTGGGGAGGCTTTCCGGTTCCATCGATCAAGGTCACGTTCTCGATCAAAAGACCGGACTGTTGTCCCGCGAACACAGGCAGGCTGATCGCGCATGCGATCACCATCACCAGGGTGATCTTCGAACGTCTCTTCATTCGCCGTCCCCTTTCATTTGACCAGGTAGTACTCCGTCTCCCGGCCTCCCAGAAATACGAGCTCGCCACGCGTGAAGGCGACCGATTGCTCGAGCCCGGTGCGGACATCCTGCCCGCCCCACTCCGGCACTGACGTCACGGTGTCGAGCTCCATGGCGTAGACCGTGTTACGCAAGATGGGAGCGCCGCCGCCCGGTTTCGGATCGCAGTCCCCCTCACCCCCCAGCTCCGGCCCCACGAAGTGGCGCGTACCTGAGTAGAACCCGCCGTTGAGGGAGTAACGCATCAAGAAGTGGGGTAGTGGGTGACTGTAGATCTCGGCGCGCAAGCCTTCGGCCCGGGCTTTCTGGAGCGCGGCGAGAACCACGTCGTTCGACCGGCGGCCTTCCGCGAACTCCGCGGCGAAAATTTCCTGTAATCGAGTCGTATTCCGTAGTGTTTGCCGCAATCTCGGAGGAGCCTCTGTTTCATCGCGTTTCAAGACGTAGGCGACTTGCTGGGTATCGGTCCCCACCCGGAGGTAGTCGATACCCGTATCGCAGAAAATGAGATCGCCGCGTCTAATGACGGTGTTGTATCCGTTGCGAGGGGGGATATCAATCCGAAAGTGCTCGTCACTCTCTGCGTACCTCGGCCTTTCGAGCTTGCTCCTTTGGATGGTGATCGTCGGATGGTCGCTGGTCAAGAGTCCGAGAGCTCGGTACCTTTGCCGAATCCACCAGTTGAGCTCATCGGTGGTGGTGACATCAGGAATGATCACTTGGTTCGAGAAGGCCTCGGCGATGACTTCATGAGCGAGGCGAGCGACGTGCTCGAAAAGGCTCATTTCTTCGTCGCTTCGGATTTCTAGGAATGCGTCTCGGAGCCCGGCGGAAGAGATCATTCGATTGCCGAATGGAACCCAGACCAGGGAGACCAGTCGTTGTCGCGCCTCATTGCCAACCGCGATTCTCTTCGGGTCGCGTGAACGAACGATGCTCTCGAGGCGGTCACGGTCCTCTTCCAAGGCTTCGATGCCCTTGTCATTACCCCGATCGTAGAAGACGAGTACGTCCGGTCGATGCGAGACCAGGCCCTCGTCGTTGGCGGTCACCAATGACAGGTAAAGCAATCGCTGATCTCGCGAGATGAGCCACATGTCCACTTCGGCAGTTCTCATTGCTTCGGGAAGCACGATCTTCTTGCGTTGGCGGAGCTGCCTCTCCATGACCTTCGCCTGTTCCCAGAGAGGCAGGATGTTATGAACGTCGCCCACCGCCTCGATGGGGTAATCCTGGGATTGTGCCGCGTTTACTGTCGCGAGCGAGAAGAGGGCAAGGCTTCTTAGGAAGTTGGGATTCATCATCGACTGTCCTCCCGTCGAAGGCGAGGAGCGTAGCACGAGTGGGTCGTGAAAGAAAATAATCGAATCAACACAGTGCTTGCTTTCTCTCCGAGCTGTGCTTAACATCGCGGCACCCTCAGCGAGCTGCAATGGATGGAACGGGTCCTAAGCTTCCGAGGTTGACGCCGGCGGCAAAGTGACGGTGGGTAGTCATGGGGAGATGCAAGGTATCTCGTACCATTGGGAGCTCTGGAACATTCAATCGGGCGGCATGAAGGAAATGGACGTACTGAAGGCTGCAACGCTCTTCGGCGCGCAGGGTATTGGATTCGAGCGGGATCTCGGGTCGATCTTAGAAGGGAAGTTGGCGGACTTGGTGGTGCTGGACAAGGATTCCCTGGAGGATATCCAGAACACGACATCGCTGCGTTACGTCATGAAGAACGGACTGCTCTACGACGCCGATACACTCGACATGCTGTGGCCTGTCGAGCGAAAGCTCCCCAAAACATACTGGCAGGGGACAGATCCTCAACGGCCGAACTAATCGCGGGCGATTATGGTCAGCACGATCCCAATCGAGTACCGCGGTTTGCAAATGTCGCCACGTTTCTCCGGGCCACCCAGAAAGCAGACACAGCGGGACTCGATATCGCTCTGGCCAGCGTACCTTTTGACTTAGGTTCATCCTTTCGCTCTGGAGCCCGACACAGACCCGCACAGGTCCGTGAAATGTCACATTTGATCAAACAACTCAATTACAGCACCAAAGTGGCGCCGTTCGAGCTTTGTAAGATTGCTGATGTGGGCGATGTGCCAGTGAATTCCTTGGATATCGAAGCTAGCCTCGAGAGCATTCAAGCTTTCTTTGAGGACATTGTCGCAAACGGTGCTGTGCCATTGGCGGTTGGTGGCGACCATACGATTTCACTCCCGGTGCTAGGTGCGGTGGCCAAAGATCGTCCGGTTGGCCTGCTTCAGATTGATGTCCATTCGGATACGATGGATCGCATGCTCGGGAAGGAGTTTGCCAATGGCACACCGTTTCGGCGTGCGATTGAGGAAGGATTGATTGATCCGCAGCGTACGGTACAGATTGGTATTCGCGGGACGCTGTTTGAAGCCGACGAACATGCCTGGGCGTATGAGCAGGGCGTAACGATTATCAGCACCGACGATTTTTTTGAGTGGGGCGTCGAAAAAGTGATCGACAAGGCTCGCGGTATCCTTGCCGATGGAGCTGTTTACCCGACTTTTGACATGGATGTCTTGGATCCGGCCTATGCGCCGGGCACGGGGGATCTAGAAATCGGCGGCCTCGCGACGCGGGATGCTCAGTTACCACTTCGAGGGATGTATGGATTGAATTTTGTCGGCGCTGATATCAATAAAATCGCGCCTCCCTTGGACCCGACAGGTAACACGGCTTTGGTGGCTGCGAATATTATGTTCGAAGAACTATGTCTATTGCCAGATTGTATTCACGGCAGAAGAAACCGTGGATCCGAATAGTAGAATGGCTTCGCGTTGGCTCCCTTTTCGTGGGGATGACCGTGGCGGTTACAGCGGTCCTGTTTCTAGGCTGTGAATGTAGTCGGGACACCGATCCTGCATTCGATACCGTTCGCACGCTGGCCCACCATGTCGAGCGCAACGAAGAGGGGTTTTGGGAGGCCGACCTAGGGGACGCCCACGTTCTCACCTACATCCCCGGCGGAGATTTCAAGATGGGCGCGTCGGACGGCGAGCCCTTCGAGCAGCCGGTGCACCGCGTCGTACTAGATGGTTACTGGATCGGCAAGTTCCCCGTCACGCGGGCCCAGTTCCGGGCCTTTGTTCAAGACAGCGGATACATCACCGATGCGGAAGCGGGTGAAGGGTGTTGGATCGAGAGCGGCGGGGACATTCGCTATGACGCCAGTTGGCGTACCCCCTACTACGATCAGCCCGACGATCATCCCGTTGTTTGCGTGAGCTGGAACGATGCCATGGAGCTCGCTGCTTGGTTGAGTCGCCGTATCCTACCGACGCCAAATCTCCAGCGAACGGCCGGTGTTCGGTCATCTGGCGCCCTACGATAAGCCGTGGCCGTCGAGCGGGAACGATGTGATCCTCGAGGCACGCGGCGACGTGCTCATCGCCGGCCAACCGATCCAAGCGGGACGGTACGTGCTGAGCCTCGTGCCGCGCATCACCGAGCCGTGGACGGTGACGCTGAAGCGGCTGCTCGGCCAGGTCGAGGGGGACAGATTCCTTGACGCTCGAGGCAACGATCGCCACGCGCGAGGAAACCGTGGAACGACTAGAGTTCTACTTCGACTCCGCGCCTGATGGAGGCGACAGCTTGGTGATGCCTGGGGGAAGAAGGTAGTCTTTCTAACCGTCGAGGCGCCGTGACGGTGTGTTGGATCCGGAAAATGATTTGACACGAGCCCTTGGTTTGCGTAATCTAAGTCCATGACAAGCCAGCGGCCTACTTCCAGCCTTACGCCGGCCGGTGTGCGCATTTTCGGTAGCCTGCACATCAGCATCATCGTCATTACCGACGGGTGCGGGCCACCCAACTAGTTGGAAGGAAAGGCCCCGCACCCCACGATGGGGTGCGGGGCCTTTTTTTTGGTTTGGAGACCAAAATGCCTGAAATAAAAGACAGCCAGGTTCGACTCTACGACACCACCTTACGCGACGGCACGCAGGGCGAGGGGATCAGCCTTTCTGTCAACGACAAGCTGGCCATCGCGCGCCTGCTGGACGAGTTCGGGGTTCACTACGTTGAGGGCGGCTGGCCCGGTTCCAACCCGAAAGACGTCGAGTTCTTCCGCCGCATAGGGGGGGCGAGTCTGCAGCAGGCCAAAGTCGTGGCCTTCGGGAGTACACGACGGGCGGGACTCACGCCCGACGGTGACGCCAATCTACAGGCCTTGCTTGAGGCGGCTACTTCGACGGTAGCACTCGTTGGCAAGTCGTGGACACTCCACGTAACGGATGTCTTGAGGACGACACTGGACGAAAACCTGGCCATGATTGCCGATAGTGTTCGCTGGATGAAGGAGCACGGTCGTGAAGTCGTCTACGACGCCGAGCACTTCTTCGACGGTTACCAAGCCGACCCCGAGTACGCGCTCGAGACCGTTAGGGTCGCGGCCGACTCGGGCGCCGACTGGATCGTTCTTTGCGACACCAACGGCGGCAGCCTCCCGAGTTGGATCGGCGAAGTCGTCGCCGCCGTGCATGCGCAGATCTCCACTCCGCTCGGCATTCACGCCCACAACGACGGCGAGCTTGCGGTGGCCAACGCCCTCGCAGCCGTCGAGGCAGGCTGTACTCAAGTGCAGGGGACGATCAACGGCTACGGTGAGCGCTGCGGCAACACCAATTTGGTTTCGATCCTTCCCACCCTGCAACTCAAGATGGGGCGAAGCTGCGTCCCCGAGGAGAATCTCGCCGGTCTGACCGATCTCTCTCGTACGGTTGCCGAGATAGCGAACCAGAGTCCGGATCCGTATGCGCCTTACGTTGGCTATTCCGCCTTCGCTCACAAGGGCGGCATCCATGGCTCGGCGGTCGAGAGGGTCAAGTCGAGCTACGAACATCTCCCGCCCGAGCATGTCGGGAACCGGCGTCGCTTCGTGGTGTCGGAGCTTTCGGGTCGCGCCAACGTGCGCGTCGGCGCGGCAGAACTCGGGCTCCGGGTCCAGGGAAACGAGCACGCCATTTTGCAACAGATCAAGGAGCTCGAGAGTCGAGGGTTTCAATTCGAGGCCGCCGAGGGTTCTCTGGAGCTGCTGATCCGGCGTAGCCAGGACGACTACACGCGCCCCTTCGAACTGCTCGACGTGATCGTGATCGCCGCGGCCGAAGGTGGCAACGGCATGCGGAGCGAGGTCACCGTGGCGATTCGGGTGAACGAAGAGGTGGTGCTTACGTCGGCGGAGGCAGCCGGTCCCGTTCACGCCCTCGACGGCGCACTCCGCAAGGCGCTGGTTCCCCGTTATCCTGTGCTAGGGGAAGTGAGATTAGTCGACTACAAAGTGCGCATTCTAGATCCGGGAAAAGCTACGCAGGCAACGACAAGAGTCCTCATCGAGGCGAGCCGAGGGATCGATCGTTGGAGCACCGTCGGCTGCTCGGAGAACATCATTGAAGCGAGCTCCCAGGCACTTCTCGATAGCTTCGAGTTCGCTCTCGTGCGACGATCTGACAACTCCGTCGGGACGGCAGAACGTTAGAAAAAAGCTCTCCCCTTGGCGAAGGCTGGCGGGAGCTAGAGAATGGCTCGGGGTGCGGCGCCGTCCTTCGCTGCGAGTTGCACGGCAGCGCGAAGAGGCGGCGTTTCTTGAGCTCTGTCCGGAAAGAGTAGAAACGACGGCTTCGGTTCACTGACCCGGTCGGCGGAACGCCTGTACCGCTCCGTCTTGTCTTTGCCGTAGTCCATCTCCGCCATGTAGAGATTGTGCGACCACATAGAAGTGTGGCATTGTCGGCACTTCGATCGCCGCCGAGCCTCTCTGGCCGTTCGGCCATGGACTGAGCTACACTACGTTCGAGTGTTCCAATCTCCGGGTTGTTCCGAGCCCCGATTCTTCAACGTTGGTCACCGGGACCGTCGACGTCACGAACACCGGAGCGCGAACCGGCGACGAGATCGTGCAGCTTTACGTCAAAGATGAGTACGCCTCGGTGGTTCGCCCGGCCATGGAATTGAAGGGATTTCGGCGCATCACGCTCTCACCGGGTGAGACAAACCAGTCGCCTTTTCCCTCGACGAATCTGCGTTCGCGTTCTACGACGAAAAGACGAAAAGTTGGTTGGTCGAGGCGGGGACGTTCGAGATCATTTTGGGAAGCTCTTCCCGCGACATCAGGGCGTCGGCGAAGATAGAGCTATAGAATTAGTAACATCTGTCCCACTCAGGGAGGTGAAACCGTGACTAAGATAGTCGATCGGGTTGAAAGCCGTCGTAGATTCTTGCGATTCCTGGCGGGAAGCCCTTTGCTCGCCTACATGGGATGGTCGGACCGCGCTTCGGCGCGGCCACAACGTCAGAATCCCAACGGACGAGTAGGAGACGTCCGGCTCGCCGGTGAGCTCATCTCTGCTCCCGAGGAGGCCATCAACGTATTCGATTTGGAAGCGGTGGCCGAGATGAATCTTCCCCCCGCTCATTGGGGTTACATGGCCACGGGCGTCGACGACGACGCCACGCGGCGCGCCAACCGCGAAGGCTTCACCAAGTTTTACGTTCGACCGCGTCGGCTGGTCGACGTACGCAACATCGACATGTCCACCGACGTGTTGGGAACGAAGTTGAAAACGCCCATCGTCATCTCTCCCTGCGGAAGCCAAAAGGCGTTCCATCCCGAGGGAGAGGTCGCCGTCGCCCGCGCCGCCAGGGCGCAAGATCACCTTCAAATCCTCTCCACCGTTACCACGTCATCGGTCGAAGAAGTGACCGAGGCGCGAGGCGCCCCCATCTGGTATCAGCTGTATCCGACCGACAGTCGGAGCGTCGGCAAAGGGATTCTGAAGCGGGCTGAAGCCGCGGGCTGTCCGGTCGTCTGCCTTACCGTCGATGTACCGACGAGCAATCGTGAAACGGTGAGGCGTTTCGCCCAGCAAGACGACCGCGACTGCTCCGTTTGCCACCAGCCCGGCCTAGAGGATTATGTGCGGCGAAAACCTATGTTCGAAGGGCTCGACTTGCGAGGACTCGATGCCCTCCTTGCCCAGGGGCTCACTTGGGATTTCCTGAAACGCCTCAAAGACACAACTTCTATGAAGGTTGTCGTCAAGGGTATCGTGACGCACGAGGATGCTCAGCGGTGCGTGGAATATGGAGCCGATGCAGTCATCGTTTCTAATCACGGCGGACGCGGCGAAGGGGGTGGGCGGGGTACCATCGAGAGCCTGCCCGGGGTGGTTGCTGCCGTCGGAGACCGAATTCCGGTTCTGGTCGACGGCGGCTTTCGACGTGGTATCGATATCTTCAAAGCGCTAGCGCTCGGGGCCTCTGCGGTCTGCATCGGGCGACCGTATCTCTGGGGTCTCGCCGCTTTTGGGCAAGCGGGCGTCGAGCGTGTGCTCGAGCTTTTGCGCGCTGAGCTCAAGATCGCCATGAAGCAGGCAGGAACGACATCGATCGGAGCTATCACCCGTACCTATGTGAGAAAGCACGGTTAGATGCCCGTCCTGTTATAGTCCGCGTAGATGTACCTTCTCGGTTTAGATATCGGAAGCTCTTCCGTCAAGGCATCCCTCATCGAAGTCTCGTCGGGGGCGTCGGTGGCCTCCGCTTTCTCCCCGAAAACGGAGAGAAACGAAAAACTCGACCTCATTCTTCCGGGGGCCATGCGCGACAACAATGTGGACATGTGGATTCACGTTTCTCGCAGTGGGGGAATTACACAGATGAAATCGTACTAATCCGTTGAGCGCTAGTCTCACGAGCGGGCGATGACCTGAGTTAGCACGGGCGCGCTCCGGTTGGGGCCGACCGTTCGCACTCGCTCTGGCCGAAAAAAGCCAAGAAAAGTCGTCCGGTGGACGCGGCGTTGTGCTATACTCCCTCTGCGTCTCGCCGCAGACCGATCTGTGGCAGACCCTTCGTGGTAGTCTCCCTTCCGGATCTCCCCGAACGAACTCAACATTCAGCCTAGATCGGACCCCGTGCGGCAGTACCGGGTAGGCCGACTTAGGAGCAACGTATTCGTATGTCTTTCCATCAACTTGGTCTTTCTCGTGAACTACTTCGCGCGGTCGACGCGCGAGGCTACAAATGCCCGACACCCGTTCAGAGTCTCGCTATCCCCCCGATTCTGCTCGGCGGTGACCTCATGGCCCGCGCGCAAACTGGCACCGGCAAAACGGCAGGATTCACGCTGCCGTTGCTGCAGCGGCTCAGTGAATCGTCCCGTAAACCGCACCACAAGCGTCGCGTCCGTGCCCTTATCCTTACCCCGACGCGCGAGCTCGCCGCTCAAGTTCACGACAGCGTCCGCGCGTACGGCCGCTACCTGCCTTTGTCCTCCGCCGTCGTCTTCGGCGGCGTCGGCTTTCGTCCGCAGATGCAGGCGCTGAGGCGCGGCGTAGATGTCGTCGTGTCGACTCCGGGTCGGCTGCTCGATCATCTCCAACAGCGGACCGTGGACCTCTCTGGCGTCGAGATCCTCGTCCTCGATGAAGCGGACCGGATGCTCGACATGGGCTTTCTTCCCGACATCCGCAGGATTCTTGCTAAGCTGCCCGACGCGCGTCAGAACCTCCTGTTCTCTGCGACCTTGCCTCGCGAAATCCGCGAGCTTGCCGCTCGCCTCCTGAATGCGCCGAGGCGCATCGAGGTCGAGTCGGAGCGACCCACGGCGGACGGCGTGTCGCAGATCGTCCACCCGGTCGATCGCCCAAAAAAGAGCAAGCTTCTGAGCTTTCTCATCGACTCGCACAACTGGAACAAGACGCTCGTCTTCACGCGCACGAAGCGGGGAGCCGATCGGCTGACGCGACATCTGAAACAGGACGGGATCCACGCCGAGGCGATTCACGGCGACAAGGGTCAAGGCACCCGAACGCGTACCCTGGCCGACTTCAAGCGCGGGAACATTCGCGTGCTCGTCGCGACGGACCTCGCCTCGCGGGGACTCGACATCGACGAGTTGCCTCAGGTCGTGAACTTCGAGCTGCCGCACGTTGCTGAGGACTACGTGCACCGTATCGGGCGCACGGCGCGCGCGGGCCGCAAAGGCGACGCTGTCTCTCTCGTCTCCACCGATGAATCGGAACAGCTCAAGGCGATCGAGAGGCTGCTCGGCGGTACGATCGCGAAGACCGTGGTCGCGGGTTTCGCGCCGAGCGCGCGAACGGCGAATCCAGAGGGCAGTCGCAAGCGGCCAAGTCAGTTCAGCGGGGGCGCCAAGCCCGGGAGGCGACCTCGCGTGTACTCTCAGACGAGCGGACGGCGGCGTGACGAGGGGCCCCGTGGCGGCCGATCGAACCGCAGACCTCGTCCCCGACGGCGAGCGCGGGTTACGACTTGAAAAAGAGCCAGTTGACGGAGAATCTGGCCCCGGAATCCCTGCCGCTTTGGTCACCCGACGGGAAGCAAATCGCCTACTACGCACTGGACGATGAAAGCTACGAGCTGACCAAAGGCTATTTGTGGGTGATGAATCCCGATGCGCTGCATTACCGGCAACTGCATTCGCAAAATATGGGAGATATTTACACGCTCTCGTGGAGTGCCGACAGCAAGAGTCTGCTATTCAGCGAACCGCAGCGAATGAACACGAACATTTTTAGACTGGACGTTGAGAGTGACACGTTATCAGCTATCACAGATGGCAAGGGATCGACTAAGGTACTTGGATTGTCGGCGGATCGAAGCCGCATGGTTTACTCGTACACCGATTTTCACACGCCCTTGAATATCTACACCTCGGCAGTGAGTGAGTTTTCGCAGGTCAGCCCTGTCAGATTGACGCGCGTTAACCCGTGGTTTGAGTCGGATAACGCCGACATTGATTATTCATGGTGATGCGGACTGCTACAGCAGCTACAACCAAAGCCTCATTTTTTTTACCGGCCTGCGCGACATTGGCAAGGCGCCCGTCAGATTCATCAGCTACCCGGGACGCGGGCACGAGCGAGTCGACCCGTGGGGGCAGCGAGCCCGATATGTGGAAGAGATTCGCTGGGTCCAAAAGTACGTCAACGGCGTTGACTGGTGACCACCGGTGAGAGATAAGTACTTCGCTCGCAGAATTTCGCATGTAAGATGGCGACGAAACTACGGGTCGGCATTCATCCGCCCCTCACCCGGCCGCCGTTGGCTCTGACCTCTCCGACCTTGTTCCAGGGGGGGGAGGTACAAAGTCAGCGGAGCTCAAGTCTCTTCCGGCTTCCTCAACAGGTCGCTTCGCTGTAGGTGGATCTTGTCGAAGCTGTCGGAGGCGATCACGTAGTACCAGGGGGCGAACCGCTTCGAGAGCGCTTCCGCCTTCTCTTGGCCTTTGGCTACGTTCTCTTCCCATTTTTTGTAATCGCCGGCGAGCTTCTTGTTCTCCTTGTCGGCGTCGCTCAGCCCACTCTCCTCTTTGCCTTCGAAGTCCGTATTGGCCGGCTTCGGTGGCTCGGGAAGGGCCGTGGGATCGAACTCCGCCGTGATGAACAGATAGCGATTCTCGCCCGGCCCACTCGACTCGTCCGACGAGCCGTCGGCACCGGCGCTGATGGCTTCGCCGCTTCCGTAGAGAATCTCCCCGAATCTGAGCGTGTAGAGAATGCCCTCGTTCGTACGCGCCTGAAGCTCGCCCTCGTTCGATAGGAGCTCACCGCTCCGCGTCAGATAGTATCCTCGATTCTGAAGAGAGAGAACGTCCGCGCGCGAGATCGCGAGACCGGAAAGGCGGTCGTCGATTTCCTCCGGCTTCGGTCGCACACCGACGATCTCCAGGTTGTCGACTCCCCGCAAGAGGGAGTTCATCTTGGTCGTGTCCAGCTCCCGGCCTTCCGGCATGCGGGCCATGGTCCAGTCGCTTCCGTCTCTGGCGAAATTGACCGTGTCACGCACGTCGACCCTGAGCGTACGCTCGTTGATGGAGTAGTCTTTGAGAACGATTTTGTCGATTTTGCTCTGTTCTACCTGCAACAGGTCCTTTTGGATCCAGTCCTCGAACTTCGTAGAGATCTCCACGTCGATCTTCGCGGCGTAGACCCGCTTCTGATCGGGAATACGGACGAAGTGAAAGCTTTCGTGTCCTTCGAGCTCGTTGCCGATGATGAGATCGGCCAGGACGACTTCGTTGTCTCCCTTGATGGTGATGCGCTTGCCGCGGCCCTGAAGGCTGGTCGTCGTCCCGTCGAGAGGGTCGACGACTCCCAATGCCTGGTGATCCGCCACGTTGTCGGAGCGGAAGTCGTCCTTCACGATGCTGATGACGCCCGCGGCGGTCTCCGCCAGCCGGTCCTGACCGTCGGCCGGGTAGTTGTGATGGGATGGGATGGTCCAGAGACCGTTGTGGTTCGTGACTTTGAATGGCCGGGCCGCGGCCGTCTCGTCGTCGAACTCGATGACCTCCAGCGTTCGCGCGATGTTAGGGTCTTGGAAATTTGGAAAGAAAGCCTCACCCTGATCGAGAAAGGCGTTGGGAGTGATGTTTCGCGGGACCGTGACGACGGCGACGATCGCCAGAAGCGCGGCAGCCCCGGCGAGTGTCTTCGTAAGCTTCAGCTCGCTCTTCGTCTCCATTATGCTCCCTCCCGTAGCCTTCGAGCGGCTGCTGCTCCTTCGCGCGCTCTCTTCTGGCGGCGTATGAAGATGTAGACGCCGAGTAGGAAAACGGGAATGGGCGGCAAGAGGACGGCGGAGGCTCGAATGCCGCTCTGGATGTGGCGAATCTGGGATTCCATTCTCTCCTCGCTGGCTCGGATCTCGACTTCCTTTTCGGCCTCGATGTTGGCCTTCAAGACTTCAAATCGGCGGTTCTCCACTTCTTGGAGATTGCGCGCCATGATCTGTTTCGTTTGTGCGTCGAGGTCTTCCCGGTTCTGCACTTCCGCGACGCGTTCGTCGAGGCGTCTCTGGGCCTCGGCGAGCGCTTCCTCGGCTTTGCGCTCCGCTTCGCCTTCCTCCTGGGTTCGCTGCTCGATGAACGCCCGCGTTCGGTCCTCCACGCGCGCAAGTGTCCGGTGTCGGACGCGCCGGTTGCGAAGCGCGACGAACGACTCGTCGCCGACGAGCGTGTCCATGACGTTCAGGAACATCGTCACGTTGTCGAAGTTCAGGTTGGCTGGAGCCACGCGGCGGATCTCGAAGAACTGCTCGGAGATGAAGTCGAGATCGGTGATGGCGATGACGTGAAGTGGCGCCGCCGCCTCGGAGCTTTCCTCACCTTCTGCTTCACCGTTGTCCTCCGAGGCATCGCCCGCTTCTCCGCCTCCGCTGCCACCCTGGATTTCGGCGGCGAGGGTATAAACCATCGGATCGGGGCGATGCGGCAGGTTACGGTTCAAGCTGGAACCGAGAAAGTTTCGCTGCACCATCTGGAAGTAGGGAACACGTCCCGAGAACGTTCCGGATTGCATGAGCGAGCGATAGGTCAGTCCCTCTTTGGAGGCTGAGTTGATTTGGCCCGGGTAGAGGAGGACGAGCTGCTGGAGCTCCGACGTCGCGGTGTGGCTCGGGTTGAACACTTCTTCGTTCTCGTTGCCTCGACCGAGAAAGACCACCTCGGGGGGTAAGTGTGCGAGATCGGGATGAGGATTGTAGCTATCCCACGTGATCATCGCTGGATCCCAGTGGAAGCCGAGCTCGCTCATGAACGTCCGGATATCGCCCTTCGGTTGCGGCGGCGGTTGGCCCTGGCGCATGAAGGGGTTCATGCCGGCACCCGGCTGCTCCGAAGGCGCCAAACCCAGGTTCACGATCGGTAGAGGATCGACGAGAAGAAGTGTCGGTGCTCCCTGCTTGATGAAGGCGAGCACGTTGTCCATCTCCTCCTGAGTGAGAGAAGAGGGCAGCGGGACGAGTAGGCCGTCGACTTCCTCCGTGATGGTGCTGGTGGGGGCGATCTGTACGACGTCGTACTGCTTCTTCAGCTCGCCGACGACGGACCAAGCCGGTGTCGACCGCATGGTGTTGAAGTCAAGCCCGCCGAAGAGGCGGAGTTTGGTCGTGATGACTCCTACTTTTTTGCGTTCCGTGTTGGCGACGACCCGGATGCTGCGGGCGATCTCGTACTCCGCCGGCAAACCACGGTCGAAGAACTGGATGACCTGCTCGTTGCCGCCGCAGGTGAACGCGAGCCCCAGGAAGACTTCCGTGAAGCCCGCCCGCGCGCTCCGCAGGTTCGGGATCTCACGGGGCTGGATGCCGAACTTCTCGCGCGCTTCTCGTGCCTCCCCGCTGAAGGGTTCTGTGTCGTAGATGGCGACCTGCACGCGCCCCCCACTCGCGGAGGACATTTCCTTGAGGAGCCCGAGGACGTTGGCCCGGGTCTGGACGTATTGCTCGGGCACCTCGGGGCTGATGTAGGCCTGAACGAAAACAGGACGGCCCGGGTCAATCTGTCTCAGGAGGCCTTTCGTTTCTCGGCTGAGTGTGTGGAGCCTCTCCGCGGTCGTGTCGGCGCGAAGGCCGAGACGACCGATGATGGCGATCGCGCTCACGAGGATCACGACGACAGAGACCGCTCGGACGATATGGTGCGTCGACATGCGCACCCCCTCCGCCTCGCGTGGCCAGTGCCTCCGGCTCACCAGGAGCACGTTTAGATACAAAAAGAGGCCTGCGACCGAGAAAAAATACAGAAGTCCGGTGAAGCTCACGACCCCGCGACCGAAGTCCTCGAAGTGTGCAAAGACGCCCAAAGGCTCGAGGAGTCGCGCGAGCTCTATGCTCAGGATTTCCGCCGCCGGCGCGATGAAGACGCCGATGCCGCAAAAGACGGCGCCCAGGATGAACGCGATCGTCACGTTTGACGAGAGCTGGGACGCAAGCATTCCGACGGCGATGAGCGCGGCTCCGACGAGCCAGAACCCCAAGTAGTTCGCCACCATCAGTCCGAGATCGGGACTGCCGAGAAACAGCAGAACCAGCACATGACTCAGCGAGAGGACGAGCGACACCGTGTAGATAGACAAGGTCGCGAGGTACTTGCCGAGAACGATCTCGAGGTCGGTGGCGGGGAGTGTGAACAGGAGCTCGTCCGTGCCTTGCTTCTTCTCCTCCGCCCAGACGGACATCGTCAGTGCCGGGGCGAAGAACACGAGGAGGTAGGGGAAGATCGCGTAGAGCTGGTCTAGGTTCGCAAGGTTATTCAGGAAGAAACGATTCTGCCAGAAGGCGGCCGCCGCGCTCAAAAATATGAAGAGCGTGATGAACAGGTAGCCCGTGGGATTACTGAAATACATCCGCAGATCGCGTTTCGCGATGGCGCGCACGATGTTGAAATTGACGCTCTGCGGCATCATGACACCGCGTCTTCGGCGGCAGGTGCGGGACGTTCTGATGGGGGCGCCATCGTCGAAGTCAGCCGGTAGAAGGGCTTCTCGAGAGAACCCTCTTCTTCGAGCTCTTGAGGCGTACCCTCGAACACGAGCCGTCCGTTGTGAACGAAGAGCACGTAGTCTGCGATCGCGTCTACTTCCTGAAGAATATGCGTCGAGATGAGGATGGTCTTGCTGCTGCCGAGATTACGTATGTTCTCGCGGAATTGCCGGATCTGATTCGGGTCCAGTCCCGCGGTGGGCTCATCCATGATGAGGACCTCCGGATCATGGAGGAGTGCCTGCGCGAGCCCCACTCTTTGCTTGAGTCCTCTGGAGAGTTTGCCGATGGGCTTCTCCATCACTTGCTCGAGTGCGCACAAGCTGCGAACGAAGTCCAGGCGTTCTTTCAGGTGGTGGGGAGTCATCTCGCGAGCTTCGCCGAAGAACTCTAGGAGCTCCTTGGGCGTCATGTCCTGGTAGAGCGGACCGTTCTCGGGAAGATAGCCGAGCTTCTTGGAAGCCTCGATGCGCTCCTTGTGCACGTCGAGCCCGGCAATTCGGGCGGCACCGGCACTCGGTGCGAGATAGCCCGTGAGCATCTTCATCGTCGTGGTTTTGCCGGCACCGTTGGGTCCCAGGAAAGCGACGATCTGCCCTTCGGGAATAGAAAAGGTGATGCTCTCCGTGGCGACGAAAGGTCCGTAGTATTTCGTCAGACCTTGCGCCTCGATCATCGGTTTCGGCGAAGCGGGTTCCATAGAACGTTACCTCCTTATGATGCGACTCTGTTGGGCCCTGGTCGGCTGCGCTCGTTCCGAGCGCCTCAAAGGCCCGGTAGGAACGCTCGATTCTACTCAAACGCTTCGAGCAAAACAAGTCTCGACGGCGCCCTAAGAGTCAGGAACAAAGAGGTTAGCTGCTTGCGCCTGGAGTGGACGCAAGGAACGAGGGAAAAACCCTGAAAATGGCGCCCTTACAGCTCGTCGAGAGGAAATGAGCTTGTGCGCGCACGTACAATGCGGGCTTTCCCGTCGCCGGCGTTAGAAGGGACCTCCGGCGACAGAAACGTCGTCCGGGCGAGATTTCCAGACCGGAGCCTGCCAAATCCCGATACGTTACCGGGCTACGCTCCGGGAGCTTCTCGCCCTTTCTGCGGAGGGAGCGAAAGAAGTCGATTCCCGATAGGGTCCCAGCGCTAAGTTGGCAGTAAGCTCGACGCGATCTCCGTCACGCCATACGATGACCCGTTAGGCTCGAGACTCGCCTCGCAGCTCTCTCATGAGCCAAGAGTGCAAGAACGGTAGCCCACCGCGGCCCACAAAGAAGGGCTCGTCGCCCACTTCTACTAAGATGTCTCCGACACGTACGCCCGCCCTGCCCAGGACGCTCGTCTTAGCCACCTCGGTCACGCGAATGCCCGTCGATTCACCTTCGAGCCCGAGACTGGCCGGATCCGAGATCTCCTCTCCTTATCATGCCTAGAGAAGGGAAGCGTTCCTCGAGCGCTCGCACCGCAAACATTTCCCAGAACGACATCGTACCTTCCGCATGGGTTGGTGCGAGGGATTCCCAGAGTGCTTTCCCCGCCGCCGCGGATGCTTGCGTTTGAGGAACCCGCACAGTGACCGAGCCGGCGTAGATCCGCCCCGGATCGTTGAGACTTCCACCGGCTGATCCAGGTCCATCAGCCGATCGTGCAGGTAGAGCGTCAATTCTCTGGTCCAGCGGGCGGTGATGTCGATCCGGTGCGGGTTCGGGATCTTCGCATGAATGAGAGCCTGCCTGGTGTCCGCTTCCACCCAATGGATCCGCCGGGAGACGGGAGCAATGGCAGAGTGCGGGACTCGGAGGACTTCTCGGCGGTAGACATCCCGCGGGCGGTCGGACAACCAGCGAAGCACGTCGGCGTAATACTCCTGGAAACCCTTATGGGCGCGGTCGCCGAACTCGCGGTACGTGACGTCGTAGCCAAACGATGTGAGAATGTCGTGGAGTGCACGGGGGCCGTCGATGTGCCGGATGTTCGGGTCTTTGGTTCCTTCCAGTATGTACACGGAGACGGGCTGGAGATTGCGGAGTAAATGCTCCCTCGAGTCGCCTTCCGTGGATACGGGAAAGATGGCAGCGGGGCGGTCGGGCCGGGCGCAGGCGAAAGCGATGGAGCAATTCGAGCCCAGCGAGATACCGGTGAGGACGATCCGGTTGGGATTGATCCGATACCTGCCCGCCACGGTGTCAAGGAGTTTTTCGATTTGCTCGGCATGCAGGATCTCGTAAGGCAAGCGTTCTTCGGTCCTCCCACTGGCGGTGACGACTGTCGTCATCGCTGGCGATGCAACGATCCAGCCTGAATCGGCCGCCGCCTCCTTCCATACCCTGAGCATGCGCCCGGCCCCCGAATGTGCCTGCCGAACACTGCCCGGTGGACCGCCGTGCATGGCTAGCATCAATGGCCAGGCGGTTTTGGGGTTGTAGTGGGGTGGAAGCTGGACGGTTACCGGTATCGTCTGTCCATCGGAAAAAGTGATAGTGATCTCCTCGAGTAGAAATTCTCCGTAGGCCATGCGAGGCGGGGGCGGGTATTCTCCTGGTCCGCGTCGAATGATCTCTTCGACGTCATTTCAGTCCGAGGCCACTTCCTTCGGAGACTCGATTCTCTGTCTGCCGATATCTTTGCCGCCCACTATCGCCTCCCCGATGTTCAAGAGGTGATCCTTCATTCTTCGGTAGGCATTCGCAATGTCCATGTAGGAGGTGCTGATCAACGGCTCAACAGTCTCCTCGGATAATCGGTTCCAGTGACGGTCTCTCAACGCCCTAATCTTATCGGTGATCTCACGGCTCTCCCGACGTATTCTAGCCAAGTACTCCTCTAAGGGGTCAACTAAAAAGCCTTCGTGGACGCTGTCGTAATAAGCGGCGATCACGTCGTGTAACTCCAGCAACTCTTCTTGTTGTGCCGCCGATAGGACCACGTTAGCTTCTCGTAATTGCAGATAGAGCTTCAGGACATTGGAGATGTAGTCGCTAACCGATTCGAACTCGTCTGCTAGTCGCAGTTGGGATCTCGCCTCCTCAGCGATGTGATGACTCAGATCGATAGCAAGGAGATCGGTCAGAAATCTCGTAACTTCGATTTGAACGTCGTCGATAATCCTCTCTCGCTCGAAAGTCTTATCAACCAAGTCTCGGTCCTCCTTCTTCTCTGTAATAACGGTGCGCAAGTCATCCAGCATCGCTCTTACGTGTTGATCCGTTCGTGTAATTTCAAAGCCAGATTGTTCGATCGCGATCAAAGGTGAGCTCGCCAGATTGAAATCCAGGTGCGTCAAACGAACCTTTTCTGCCATGGGCTTGTCCTCGACCAGTCTTCTCAGGGCGCTTGCTATGGGTGTGATGAACGGAATGAACAAGAGTGCGGTCACGACGTTGAACACGGTATGCACCGCAGCAATCCCGGTAGTCATGTAGGGAAAGGTCCCCCCTGGCAGCTGCATGTTTGGATCCACACCTCGCATCACGACGTTGTCTATGAAGGGGAGATACACAGGGAGGAAAAGAGCCGTGACTGCAGCAACTCCAGATACGTTGAACAGTATGTGAAAGTAAGCGGTCCGTTTGGAGTTGACATCGTCCGCTCCTAAAGAAGCCAAATAGGCGGTAATCGTCGTCCCGACATTTGTGCCCAACACCAAAGCGCCGGCGGTTTGAAAATCGACCACGCCGGTATTGGCGAGAGCGATGGTCATTCCCAAGGTAGCTGACGAAGATTGAATGATGAGAGTCACCACACAGCCTACCAGAGCAGATTTCAAGACGCCGAGGTAATCGGTGGCCTCGAACACGTGGAACATCGCTGCGAATTCTGGAAATTTCCTAACCGGCTGGAAACCATCTTTCATGAGCTCCAAACCGAAAAACACCATCCCAATCCCCAGCATCGCCAGGGCTGAGTATCGTAGTTTTTCTCCCTTGATAAACAACCAACCAAAGGCAGCCAGGCCGAGCAGGGGGAGACCGTATTGTCCTATTTTCAAAGCCAGTATCCACCCGGTGATCGTGGTGCCGATATTGGCACCGATGATGACCCCAATCGCTCCGTTGAGGGCCATTAGCCCACTGTTGACGAGACCTATCACCATCACTGAAGTCACCGAGCTCGACTGAACAAGGGTGGTAATGAATAGCCCTATACCGACTGCCAGAAATCGGTTGGAGGTGACCGCGCTGATCATGCGTCTTATTCTGTCGCCGGCAACGACTTGAAGACCTTGTTGCATGTATTTCATGCCGAGCAGAAAAATGCCGAGACCTCCAACGACGTGAAAGGCCATTTCTGATACCGAACCAACATTCATAAGGGCTCTTTCTTCTCCGTAGTTAGAAAGATAGGGAATATCGATGGCGGCTAACCAATGAAACCGGAAGGAATCTTCAATGGCACGCCTGACTCGTGCCTATCTGGACATCGCGAAACTAGCACATCCAGGCCAGCGAGGGGAAGCTCTAACCAACCATGCGCTTGAATGATGGCCCACAGAAAGGCGGCGAGGTCAAGGAGCAGTTCTCATTTGGAGGGTTGGGCGTCGATGAGCCGGCGCGCTTCGGAAGCCGGAACCCCGAGGTTGGAGCCCCCGAACTGCGGGATGATCGCCGCGTTGACCGCGACGACCTTGCCGTCGATGCCGAGCACGGGGCCACCGCTGCCACCGTGGGTGGTTTCTGCATCGTAAACGATCGCCTCTCGCCGGTTACCTGGCCCACGATACCCTGGGCGGCTAGAGGGGCGATGAGCCCGCGCTGCGATAGCCCACTTGCCAACGCCCAAAAGTCTACCGCACCTTGGGCAAGCAGCTCTTCCGCTACGCTCGCCCTGGCCCGCGCGACCAAGGCTTGCATGCCGGCCGGATAGCCGAGAACGATCACTTCATCGCCGGGCGTGGGCGCGGTCTCGGCCAGCTTCTCGACCTCCGGACCATCGCCTTCGACGGTGACCAGTGTACCGCCCGGAGTGCTCGCCGGACGCCCGTCGGGCCCGAGCACGAAAACGGTGTCGTCCCTCAAGAACTGCGTGGTCCCGCGGCGGCCACCCGAAAGGAACACGAGCGCGGGCAGGAGAGCCCTGCCCATCGGACATACCGGTGTGATTTGAAAGGAAAAGGTGTTGGTCTAAGAGGCTCGCCTCGTCCCCACCGATTTTTGCACCACCAGCGCCGTATTCTCATCGCACCAGGTGATGTGGTCGATGTCCAGGAAATGGCGCCGGACGTTCCGCTGGAACTGCCTCATCGCCCAGTCGAACTCGGAGGCCTCGTAGAGCGCGAAGGTCGAGTAGTGATGGTTTCTCGCCTGCTCCTCTAGCCAATCGAACGAGGCCATGCGCTCGAATTGGAACTCCTCGATGGTCTCGAGCTCCAAGCCGGGGACGGTGTCCAGAAGTCCCTGCAATTCCCGGAGCTCGAAGAGCCTCAGTTCTTTCTCGGCAAACCGTGGGAAGTAGCGCCCCCAGATGTTGCGTGCGTTCTGGGAGCGGGTGCGGGTGTAGATCACGAGCAGTCCACCGGGAACGAGTACCCTGGCGGACTCTCGGAGGAAGGACAGCACGTCGAAGTGATGGATCGCGTTGAAGGTGAGGACGCTATCGAGATGTTTGTCGCGAAACGGAAGGTCGTGAGCAGCCGCTCTGAGGGTGTGATGCTCACCGAGTTCCTGTCCCTGGAGCTCCCGGTCGAGCGCCCGCAACATCTCCAAGGTGAAGTCCAAGCAGGTGAGACCGATCCTATTCTCGGCTCGTCTTAGAAGCTCGATATCGTAACGGCCACTACCGCAACCGACGTCGACGATGCGAAGGTGCCGGTCAGCGGGCAGCACATCGGTCACGAAGTCGACGACCTCTAGATCCGTCGTGCGTAAGTCATTGTATTGGGACGCGATCGTCGAGAAGTGTTCGACGACGCCGTTGGTAACGCTAGCTTGTCCTGTCTTCATAACGGTCGTCCTCCAGCTATATCCCGCATCTGGGAGAGGCTGGACCTCCCCCACCGGAACGCAACACCACGCACGACAGGGCCACGCTTGCCACCGAAGTCACGTGGGCCGCGGTGCAGGCCTGCCGAGGTGGAAAGAACCAGTCACGCGTGCGCGCGACCCGAAGCCCCCCACTTTGATTCGAGGCCGGCACGCCGGTCAAGCGGGGAGGTTCGGCGGGCGGAAACGCCCTGAAGCTGACCCCATCTATGTATCACCGGGGCGCCCCCGGGGTCAACTGCCTGACGGGCGCCTCAAGGTAAGTGATTTCCCGAGATTTTGCAGAGGTGGTGGTTAGGGCCCCAGGCTCTCCTGCGCGAGGCCTTAATGAAAGAGGACGTGGCAAAGCACCAGCGACGCCAGGAGCCCCCAGGCGAAGTGCCCGATGCGCCGGTCGGAAAGCTCGAGGAAATGCTGGTCGGGCAGCCGAAAGCCGTGCTGGTACCAGGCGGGCAGGGCCACGACGAGGAAGGTCGACACAATCACCCATCCCGATCGGACGAAGTAATTCATCGAGGGAAACGCGACGCTCATGACGTAGTACAAGGCGACGCTCAGCAGGAGCACGGTGAATACCAGCCGGCGTGGCGGTTTCACGAGGAAGACCGAGGAGAGAATGAGCAGCACGAAGCCGTTTTTGACGTAGTAGGAAAGCTCGTTGAACCAGTGGGTGAAGGCGAACGATTGGTTTTGGAACTTGGCGCTGATCATGATGTATGCGAAGAGGAGGCCAGTGAGCATCGTGCCGAGGATCGTAATCCGCGCAGCACGGATGATTTGGGAGTCGGTGGCCTCGGGCTTCCAGTAACGCTTGTAGAGGTCGATCGAGACCATGGTGGACACCGAGTTGTAGATGGAATCCACCGTGCTCATGAGCGAGGCGAAAAGTCCGCAAAGGACCAGGCCGCGAAGCCCCACGGGTAGGAGTGAGCGCACCAGGGTCAAGTAGGCCTGATCGGGATCCTGAAGCGGCTCCCCTTGCCGCAGCCCAGCTAGCGCGATACCCGGAATCACCACGATGAGGGTTATCAAGTACTTGAGCGCTCCGCCCACCAAGAGCCCGATCTGCGCCTGTCGCAAATCCCTGGCGGCCAGGGCCCGTTGCAAGATCACCTGATTGGCGCCCCAGTAGTTCAAGTTCAGGAGGTTCATCCCGAAAAGTCCGATCCAGGGCAGCGTGGGGTGATCGCGGGGTAGGTGGAGGTGCATGAGAGATCCGGTCCGCGTCCAGAGCTCGGACCAGCCTCCGAGCTCGTGAATCGCCAGAAACACGACGACCAGCCCGCCTCCCAGGAAGAGAACGAATTGGACGATGTCGGTGCGCACCACCGCTCGCAGCCCGCCCAGGTAGGTGTAGAAGGCCGAAAAGGCGGCCAGAGCGACCGCTATCGCGAACAGTCTGACGACGGTGTCCTCGATTGGAAGCTCCAAGATCGGGCCGAAGAGGCCGTCGATCGCGTACGACGCCCAAAAAAGCGCCGATCCGAGATAGATAAACGCGTAGAGGATGATCATAAACACCGAGTACATCAACGCGACCTGGGGGCCGAGCTTGCTCTCGAAGAATTGCGTGATCGTTGTGACCCGCTGGCGCAGGAAGAGGGGTACGAAGATGAGCGCGGCGACCAGGACGCCAACGATCGCGTTGATCTCGAGAT
Source organism: Candidatus Marinacidobacterales bacterium (assembly GCA_965222425.1). Taxonomy (GTDB): domain Bacteria; phylum Acidobacteriota; class Vicinamibacteria; order Marinacidobacterales; family DATDRI01; genus CBDCNP01. The sequence continues at coordinate 780,683 of CBDCTW010000022.1, read as the reverse complement.
TCGCCTGAGCCAGACCGTAGAGGTAGGCAGAGCCCGCCATACCCATGAAATGGCCCGCCGAGATGTTGGTGGCGATCGTGGAAAGCGCGATGGAGGGCCATCGGAGCGAGCGGGAGCTCAGAAAATACTGGTCCGGCGTGACGTCTTTGCGGACGCGAGCCCGGAGGCCGATCAACAGGATGCCGAGGAAATAGGCGGCAATGATCGTTAAGTCGAGGAGCAAGGCGCGCGGTTCCTGGCCGGATGGTAGCACACTGAAGAGCAGCGAGCGTGGATTTGACACCGCAGAAGGAGCTCAAGATACCGAGACCGGCTGAGCAGGAGGTCCCCGCCAAAAGCTCCGCGCAACCGAGGGCTTGGCGGGGCCCAGCCGAGCTCGTCAACTATACGGATGACGTGCGTCGCACGGTTGCCGACCCGCTGTTGCGCGACCACGCTGGCGTCGTGCTGCCTCGATACATGCCGTCGACAAAAGACTTCGCCGACGGCTCAACCACGATTCGAGAGGTCTTCGTCAACCTCGTCGATCTCTACGCGGCGGCGGATCCGGCGAGCCCGGTCATCGATGCGGCCGTCGGAGCGAGCCCGCCAACCGACATTCTCGGCAATCCTCGACCCGTCGGCGCTGGCGCCGATATCGGGGCGTGGGAGCGCCAAGACGCGGCGCCGATGTTCTCGCTCGACGTCACTCGATCCGGAACCCGCGGCGGCTTTGTCTCGAGCGTTCCATCAGGAATCAGCTGTGGCGGAGACTGCTCGCACGACTTTACGGACGCCACTTCGGTAACGTTGACCGCGACGCCCGCCCCCGGCTCGGTGTTTGCGGGATGGAGCGGTGACTGTAGCGGTACCGACGTTTGTGTCGTCTCGATGACAGCGGATCGATCGGTCGACGCCAACTTCACCAGCCTGGGTACTCGAACACTGACGGTGACCACGTCCGGCAGGGGGATGTCCCGGCCGCTGTTGAATTTGGTCGGGTAGCGGCGGCACCTGTGAATACTCTTAGGCAGCAAACTCATCGCTGTCAAGAGATTTCTGTTTGCTTCTAAGCGCGTGAACGAGAGCGCCCATATGGCGATAGCCTTTGATACGCCGGAACTTTTTCTGCGCGGTGACGACGCCAAGAGCGGTCCATCGGCGAACCATGGAAGGACTCTTCCAACGCTTGACGTTTCTCGATACTCTGCGAATGGTTCCGTTGAGATTCTCAATGGCGTTCGTCGTGGCAAGAGACTGGCGAAGTAAGGCGGGCGGCGCGAGCTTCACGACCGTGAGTGTTTCTTCCATCCCTTTACGAAGGCTTCTGGCAGCTTCGTCGTAGCCGTTTCGCTCGAGCCACGACACCAATGCCTGAAGTCGCTTGCGCGCCTTGTCGGCACTCTTGCACTTGTAGGCTTCCTTCATCGTCTGGAGCACGTAGGCGTGACGAGACTTGGGAAGGTACGAGCGAAGATTTCGGAGTTTATGGATCTGGCACCTTTGGATGACCGCGAGGTCCCCCAAAACGTCGACGAGTGCCTTGCGGATGCCTTTGCCTCCGTCCACTACGCAGAGAATCGACTCATCGACGCGCAAGCCTCGCTCGAGAAGGTCCTGCAACATCGCGGTGCACACCCGGGAGTTCTCCGTCGAGCCCAGCCATATACCCAGGGGCACCTTCGTTCCATCTATTGTGATACCTAGAGTTACGACGACGGTCTGTCCGGCCACCTCAAGGCCATCCAGCATCAGTGCCGCAAGCTCGAACTCCTCTAGCCGCCGAGACAGGTATTCCTCGAGCTTCTTAGTCGTCTGGCTCACGAGGTGACGGCTGGCGGCACTCTTACTCGTGCCACGAGACTTCAACTTGGCCGCGGGTTTGTCCAGACTCGATTCGTAATTTCGGGTCGATACGCCCACCAAGATCTGATTCAACACTCGCTCTGGAAGCGGGTCTTCTTCGCGGAAGGCTTCGAAGTGTGGAAGCGACGCCTCCGCGCCCGACTTCGAGCGAACTCGAGGTCGCGACACTTGGATGCGACGACCACCGAAGCTCAGCTCTCCGTTCGTGCTCCCCCAGTGGTTATGAGTTCGCTCCTTCTCGTGCTTGCCCTTGAGCCCCGCGATCTCCTCGGCGTCCTCTCTGAGCAGTAGGTGCAGAGCTGTCAGTCCTTGCTCGTACACCCATTCCGTCAGATCCGCCTTCGTGGCCGCGATCCCAGCTATCATCGGTAGCAGTATCTGACCGACTTGGCCAACTACCTTGCCCGTAGGCGAGTGCGTTTGCTTTCTTACTGGCTTCTTTGATTTCCTAGGCATTGGTGGCTCCTTGTCCCCCTCTGGAGACGGTTTATTGGCAGACCTATTCTTAGGCCGGCCAAGGAGCCGCAGCTACCCCAAATTCAACATCCGGCGGGACATCCCCTCCGGCAGCGGCACGGGGATAATCGTGAGTGATCTTCCCGGCATCAGCTGCTGCGGCGACTGCTCCGAGAGCTATCCACACAGCACCGTGGTGACGCTGACAGCGATCCCGACGGGTGGCGCCACATTCGTCGAATGGACCGGAGCGTGCAGTGGTGGCGCCGTGTGCGTCGTCACCATGACGGATAATCTGGCGGTGGACGCGAACTTCGTCGCGGGCGAAGCCTACGACTACTCCTATCGCGTCACCGTTGAGAACCTCACCGGCGGTCAGGCGCTCACCGCGCCGGTAGTGGCGACCCACACCGGCCGAGTACGACTCTACCGACCGCGACGATCCGCAAGCGCCGAGATCCAGGCGCTCGCCGAGAACGGTGACACGACTCCGCTTTTGACACGGCTTGGCGATGACGCCCGCGTCTCTGATATCGTCACCGGAGCGACGTGCCCGGGAGGGACACTTCTTGGTAGCTCGACCAACATTCTTATCGGGGCCGACCGGCGTGCCAAGTTCCTTTCGGTGGTGTCCATGCTTGTGTGCACGAACGACGGGTTCACCGGACTCAATCGGGTGAGATTGCTGAAGAGCAGCGTCAGCGTGTATTTCCCCCGTGTCAGCGACGCCGGTACCGAGATTAACACCGAGGACTTCGCCGACCTCGTACCGGCTTGCCAATCCCTCCTTGGGGTCGGGTCTGCCGACGCGAGGACGCTCGTGAGCAATCCCGCCCTCGCAGAAGGCGGGCGTATCCTTCCGCATGCCGGCGTTATCGGCGGAGACGACTTGATTCCATCGACCCATGGCTGGCTGGACCCGATGGTCCGCGTCACGGTGACGCCTCTCCGCTCGGGCGCGCGTAGGCTCAGAGCTCGGCTGAAGGGCCAGCAAGTCGTCGCCCAAGACGTTGATGGAAACAATACGTTCGTCGACACCCGTGCCAAGGGTACGCTGAATTTGCGATTGCTCGGAGGTGATACCGAGCTCGAGTACAGGCTCGTCGTCCGCCGCATCGTTGATGTGACCGAGGCGCACATTCGTGCCGGCCTCCCGAACGAGAACGGCCCGATCGTCGCGACGCTCTACGGGTCGCCCCCCCCTGATGGCCGCTTCGACGGTCGATTAGCTCGAAAGAACCCCACCGAAGCCGATCTCGTGGGCCCGTTCGCGGCGGATTTCACCGGCTTCCTCGCCGCACTCGGAAACGGCGAGCTCTACGTGAGTGTCCACACCACTGCGAATCTGGGAGGAGAAATCCAAGGCCAGATCGGCGCTCGCTAGTGCTTCCCGTCTGCTCGTCCGCCCGTCCGAATTTTCCAGACCCCGTAGGTCAGCACCGGCACCACATAGATAAACACAAACACCCATGCCAACGTCCCATACCCCCGCGCGACGAGCGCGACGATGCCGAACCGTGACAGCAGCGCGCCGACCACCAGGAGTCCCGCCGCGATGGCGGGCCGGGCAAACGAAGGCAACTCACGTCGCGTTTCGGCGAGTACGCCCGCCAGACGTTCGTTGAAGGCGTGAATCAAGCCCGCGCCGGTCTCGATCAACGTGCCGAACAGTGCGACTTGGAAAGTCAGTTGAAAGGCGCGTGAACCGAGCTGCTCGAGCATGAAGTTCGCCGGCACCGGCCGGTCGACGATCTGTGGATATTGACCCGCCATCGAAAGGAAAAACAACAGCGCCGGCACCATGGCGATGACGCCGGCAAGCAAACCAGCACCCACCGCTTCACGACGCGTCTCGACGTAGCGAACGGTGAAGAGAACGGCGGGGATCAGGGATACTTGTAAAACGCCGTACTTGAGTCCACCCAGCATCCATCCGGGTTCGGGCGCGTGCGTCGTGAGGCCGGAAGCCATCTCGGTTCCGAACCGGCTAATACTCCAGGCAAAGAACACCGCGTAGGCGGCGTAGAGCACGAGTGACCACACCGCCATCACCCTCTCGATGGTCGTGCTTCCCTTGAACACGAGAAACCCAACCGCGAGCAGCACGCCAAGCATCCCAGCCACCTCGGGTAGCCCGAACAGCTCCTTGAGGATGGAGCCCGCCGCCGCACCGATCACCGCCATGATCAACACCACGGTTACGAGATAAAAGACTTCGTAGAGGAACCAGGCACGACCGAGGAGTTGCACGAAGAACGCCCGATAGTTGAACGTTTGAAACACTCGAGCGAACTCGAAGCTAGCTGCAGCGGTTACGCTCATGATGACCGTGGCGATGAGCATCATGCCCAACAGGCCGCCGAGCGGGCCGTAGTGTAAGAAGAACTCGACAAGTTCCCGGCCGGTGCCGTAGCCGCCGGCGATGATGATGGATTGAAAGACGAACCCAGGGAGGAGGTATCGCTGGAAGATCTTGGATTGGAACATCAATGGTCGCCTTGCTTATGAGACTACCATGGAGTTGATGGAGCCGTCGGCGATCCTCACGCCGATCCCGGAGTCGTTGTGGTCCCGCAGACGTTTGGAAGTGTCCCGCCCGACGGTGACTCCCGTGGTCCTGTCTCTCATCATCTTTGGTGTACACGCGCCCAGCAGAGATCGTCGTTGTGGAGAAGGCCCCACGGCCGTTATGGCATCGTCAAGCTCGGTGTCCTCGGTAGAGTCTCCGGTGTCGGCTCGGTCTCCGCCGGTCTCCGGTCCATTTCCAGCCATGAAAGCCCTCCCGAGCTGCTCCAGCCGTGGACCTCGCGCACCGGCCCGATCGCGCCGTCTCGTATCCACTCCCGCGTCAGGGCGGATCCCTTCCTCGGAGTGACCGTGGTTGCCCATCTGGGTGGCCACGCCCGCTTTGTTGGCCGCCTCGGTCACCACACGAACCTCGTAGATCGAATGGGCAAGCGGCTTTTCGCAATACACGTGCTTGCCCTTTCCGATGGCTGCCAAACAGGCTGCGGCATGACCGTGATCGGGCGTCGCGACGACGACGGCATCGATGCCTTCTTCCTTGTCCAGCATCTCACGGAAATCCTCATAGCCGGTGCAACCCGTGTAGCTCCCCGATTTGGTTCGCTCCAACTTGCGCTGCTCCACGGTCTCGAGTGCGTATTCAAGTCCAGCGATGCCGCCGAACTCTTGTTTGCGGTAGTCGACGATCTTAGCGACATCACATACCGCCACCACCTCGACATCTTCGAGATTCATCAGGTCGTTGAGATCCCCCATACCCATGTCGCCGGTACCGATAAACGCAAGGTTGATCCTCTCGCTCGGTGCTGGACGCGCATGCCCTCCCAGAACGGAACGAGAGGCAATCGTGAACGCTGCTGAGGCTGCTGAGCTGGTCATGAACGTGCGTCGGGTTAGCTTCCTGTCCCGGTCCTTTGCTTTGTTGCGCTCGAATTTCATGAGCGGCGTCCTTTCAAACGTTGGAAAATTTCATACCTAGGGCGTGCCCGCGACCGGGGCCGGCTGGGGATCGAGAGGCGTCAGCTCTCGTCCGGCAAACGCCGGATGGTCGGGTGGAAGCTTCGTCGCGCGGAAGGTGGCGTACGTTGCCGGAAAAAAGCGTCCAGTACTCCCAGACGACCTCCCCCTCGGGTGTGACCTCGAAAAAGCGCCCCTGCACCGCGGAACAGATGATAGTGTGCCCGTTCGGGAGGCGATGTGCCCCCGAGATGATGAACAAGTGAAAGTTACTCCGGTCCCCGTACGTCCAGACCGGATCGGCAGGTCCGAACGGGTCTTTCTCCGGTACGAGGTAATGTCCGTCGCTGTCTTTAGGCGGCGCTATCTCGACCACGGTCGAGTAATCCCCCGTGAAACTCGTTGTCTACGGAGAGGAGGACGTGGAGGACAACGTCCCGGTGCGAGAAAGCGTCGGCCGGTTGTCAAAAGCCATGGAACGTAGGGGGAATCCTGATTTTCGTCTCGAAGTCTTTCCCAATACGGGGCACGTCTTCGTTGATGACGAGGGGTGGATTCGGGAGGCTTTCCTTGGTCTGCTAATCGATTGGACAAACGCTCGAACGCACTGATTAGGTGCCCACTAGCGGTACCGCAAGCGCCGCACCGTCCGCCAAGTTCCCCAACTGGGGACCGGAATCGTCCTCCTTCGGGCTCCCCCCAACGGAATGAGGCGTTGCCGGGCTACAACGAGGGACTACCCACAACAAAATCCACTCGCCAAGCCGCCGTGATACATGAGGTTGGGTAATTGGTAGGCTTGTCGATGAGTCGAGTCGCTGGCGAGTTCAGTGTCGGGTTGCTTCGTGCCGGTCGAAGGCTGTATCCTCTGCTGTCACTGAGACCGAGGGGGCCAAAAACCGTGAAAATGGTCACCAGAGCCTGTCGGACGTGCTCTATCTTGCTAGGGATTCTGCTCAGTGCGAGCAGCGCCCGCGCTCAGGGTGCACCCACGACGTTCCAGTTTAGCTTCTCCAATCCCGGGGCGCGCAGCCTGGGTTTGGGTGGCGCTTTTGTGGCTCTCGCCGCCGACGCCACCGCCGCATTCGCCAATCCTGCTGGCCTTGTGTAGCTCTCAAGGCCTGAAGTCTCCGTGGAAGGATGGCTGTGGAATTATTCGACGCCTTTCACGGAAGGAGGAAGGTTCTCGGGACAGCCCACCGGTAATCTCCTCGACAATTCACCAGGGTTTCGAACTGGGGTCTCCTCTGAGTCCATTGCCGGGCTTTCTTTTGTTTCCTTCGTTTATCCGAGGAAGGACTGGTCGCTGGCTTTCTATCGCCATCAATCAGCCAATTTCTAGGCCGCCGCTGAAACCCAGGGTCTCTTCGGCGACTCGTTCGACTTGGACGAGGGCGACTTTCTCGACCGCGCCTTCGTGCTACCTGTTGGTGGGACGTTCCGAGTCGCTGATTTCCGTAGGTTTACGGACCTTGAAATCGTTACCTATGCAGTCGCTGGTGCCTATAGGCCGACCCACACTCTCAGCTTCAGCGGCGGGCTTTCTTACTTCGATGGGGATTTCACCAACAGCGCGGAGGTCTTCGCTCCTTTCGAGCAGACTCTACCAGATGGTCCGTTTGGCGAGAACGCCTATGTCGAAGACGAATCGAGCGCGTCGAGCTCGTAGCTTACGGCGTGTGACAGTGCCCGTGCTGGGGTGACCAGACCTGCCCCGTTGGGCAGGTTGGGATTGGTTGTGTCGCCTCGCCCCGCACCATTCTGAGAGCCAAGACACCCAGGACGCCGACTGCCAAGACCGCCGCGACGACCGCGACCCAACCGACTGGACTGATCTTGCCGGCCTTGCTTACACAGCAATTCTTGTATTTCCGCCCGCTTCCGCAAGGGCAGGGATCGTTGCGTCCTATCTTTTTCCTACCGGCCATCTAACGCCTACCAAGTGTGCGTGGCTTTTCCCAGAGGGTATACCCCATCGAGAAGGGCGTTAATTCTGGCCGCCCGCTCCTTTGGCCCCGGTGTGTCTAGCACTCATTCCATTTCGCCTACGTGATGGCAAAAGTGATGATGCTCGTGGCGCGCTCGATGAGCGGATCTCCCTAGCTCACCGGGTCCACCACACCTCGACCGACGAGGCGGTTCACGCGATTCAAGAACCGCTGCAACATATTGAGCGCTCCCTGCACATTCCCGGCCGCGAGTCGAGCATAGGCCCGTGCAAGCGGCAACGCCAAACGACAATCCTTGGCGGATGTTCAACGACCCGCCCCGGACGAGCTGTGCGACCTCGCCAATGAGGATGGCAATCGCGTTACCCGGGGCGAGCGCTCCCCAGCTATCGGGGGACTCACCCTCGAGCGCGAACGTGAACTGTTTTCGCGAGATTTGTCTGCGCCGAACCGTCGGCATCCGTGACGTAGACCTCAAAGATGCCGTCCCGATCGGTGACCAAAATAATCTGCGATCCGTCGGGAGACCAGTTGGCCCCGAAGTCCTTGGGATGCAGGATCGGCGGAAGCTTATGCTTGGACGAACGACACCGAGCTCTGAGCAGGCGCGCCCTCCAAAGCACGAACGCGAGAGCACGGCGGCGCCCGCGAGCGAGCAGGAAGCGAAAGAAGCCTCCGACCTATACTCGGCCTTGGCACGGTGGGAAGACGAAGGGGGCAGCGGGTTTCCTCTTACTGAACCGTGATCTAGGCACGTCGGGCCTCGTCCTTACGGCCCAACTTCTCTAAGGATTTGCCCAACTGACGGTCTGCCGCGGTGTAGTTGGGGTTGACGCGGATGGCTTCTTCAAAGCTCTCGACGGCCTCCGCGAAGCGGCCGCTTTTTGAGAGCTCGTTTCTAACCGCCACTTCGTTTTGTTCTTTTGCGATCGCGAGGATGTGGCACGGTGGCTTTATATTCACGCGTCGAAGCCGGAGCATGGCCCATGGGCCTACCCGTTGCCGCACGACGTAGCATGATAATTTCTGCCAGGATGCTGACAGCTATCTCCTCGGGAGATTCGGCATTCAGCTCGAGCCCCATCGGGGATGTCACACGAGCGATCCGTTCCTCAGGGACACCCCTTCTGCGCAATTCTCGAATGCAGAATTCCCAGCGCCGCCGAGATCCGATCACCCCAACGTAAGCGGCGGAGGTCCCGAGGAGAGTAGGCAGAGCCTCGACGTCCACGGGAACGCCTCGCGTCGTTAGCAAGATATACGTGTTCTCGTCGATCGAGACACGATTCGGCAGTTCCGACAAAGGACCGAGAACATGTTCGTCGGCGTCGGGTACGGCCTCAGGTGTAGCGTACTCCGCGCGGTCATCCGAGAGCACGACGCGAAAGCCCAACCAGTGGGCCAGGCGCGCAACGGCCCGGCCCACATGGCCACCACCTACGACGATGACCTTGGGTTGAGGGCGCATCGGCTCGAGGAGAATTTGTACGTCACCTCCACAAACCCCGACGTCCCCCTTCTCAATGTCTCGGAAGGCGTAGGAGAGGACACGTATCCCGCCATCCGATAGCGCATCGAGAGCCTCTTTGATAACCCGGCTCTCCATATCACCGCCGCCAAGCGTCCCTTCGATGTGGCCATCGGGATGGATCAGCATCTTGCTGCCCTTATGCCTCGGCACGGATCCCTGGGAGTTGATGACGGTGGCCAATACCACCGCCTCGCCTTTCCGCTGAAGCTCAGCGAGTCTTTCGAACAGGCTGACAAGATTCATCGTTACGCTATCGCTGACGGTCTATGTCATCGTGTCTCGCCACGGCGAGTGACCGATGGCCCGATCGGCTGGGGCGGTACAACACGCTACGTTGGCACAAAGGGGCGGCTTGCGAAACCCCTTTCTGCAACCCCGACATGGACTATGGCCCCAAATGTAATTAATATGATAGGATTAATCAAGTTTTGTTATGCTGCTTCATGTAACTGTCGGAGGACCTGGACAAAGGCAGTCACCCCAAAAAAGGAGGAGTCAGGATGCAGTCCCTTTACGATCCAGAAGCGGTTCGACCCATGTGGGAGGAGCTCGCCCAATGTGGCGTAACGCCGCTCAGAACGGCCGGCGATGTTGACGACGCCCTTCAAAAGCCCGGAACAACACTCGTCGTTGTGAATTCCGTGTGCGGCTGCGCTGCGGGCGCCGCCAGACCGGGGGTGACGCGAGCGCTTCAGAGCTCCGTGATACCCGACCATCTGAACACTGTCTTCGCCGGGGTCGACCGAGAGGCGACCGAACGCGCACGCGAACACATGACTGACGTCCCGCCGTCGTCTCCTTCCGTTGCACTCTTTAAAGACGGTGAGGTTGTCTACATGCTGGAGCGACGACACATCGAGCGCATGACGGTCGACGAGGTCGCTTCAGAGCTCGAGACAGCTTTCCGTCAGTACTGCACTCTTATGGGGCCCTCCGTCCCTCCCGACGTGTACGAGAAAGTCGAGCACGCACGCCAGTGCGGATCGGAGATCCCTAGATTTACAGGTTGAAGGCTGAGGAATCCTACCCGCCGGCTTGGGTAAGAGGTGCCAAAGCCATTGCGCTTTGACTGTCGTCCGGCGCCCCATTGCTTCGAAACCTTTTTGGCTTCGGCCAAGGGCCCGCTCAAACTCTCGGCGCGCCGCGTCCCCAATCCCCATCGTATTGGAGCTTCAACATCGCCAGTGAGGTATGGGCTTCGGGGAGGGAGCCGGCTGCGGTGCGCCAGAGCTTCCATGAGCGCCTCGCGGACCACCGGTGAGCTCCTGATTATAGGTCGTAGAAGAACGGGCGAATCCAGATAAGCGATCACCGCTCGAGCTGCCGCTCTTCCAGTAGGAGATCAACAGTATCCATATCGAGTCTCAACGGAGGAGGCAGTGGCACCTTCTGCAAAGAGGGATACGTGCCCAGAGGGGGGATGTCCCGCCGGATGTTGAATTTGGGGTAGCTGCGGCTCCTTGGCCGGCCTAAGAATAGGTCTGCCAATAAACCGTCTCCAGAGGGGGACAAGGAGCCACCAATGCCTAGGAAATCAAAAAAGCCAGTAAGAAAGCAAACGCACTCGCCTACGGGCAAGGTAGTTGGCCAAGTCGGTCAGATACTGCTACCGATGATAGCTGGGATCGCGGCCACGAAGGCGGATCTGACGGAATGGGTGTACGAGCAAGGACTGACAGCTCTGCACCTACTGCTCAGAGAGGACGCCGAGGAGATCGCGGGGCTCAAGGGCAAGCACGAGAAGGAGCGAACTCATAACCACTGGGGGAGCACGAACGGAGAGCTGAGCTTCGGTGGTCGTCGCATCCAAGTGTCGCGACCTCGAGTTCGCTCGAAGTCGGGCGCGGAGGCGTCGCTTCCACACTTCGAAGCCTTCCGCGAAGAAGACCCGCTTCCAGAGCGAGTGTTGAATCAGATCTTGGTGGGGGTATCGACCCGAAATTACGAATCGAGTCTGGACAAACCCGCGGCCAAGTTGAAGTCTCGTGGCACGAGTAAGAGTGCCGCCAGCCGTCACCTCGTGAGCCAGACGACTAAGAAGCTCGAGGAATACCTGTCTCGGCGGCTAGAGGAGTTCGAGCTTGCGGCACTGATGCTGGATGGCCTTGAGGTGGCCGGACAGACCGTCGTCGTAACTCTAGGTATCACAATAGATGGAACGAAGGTGCCCCTGGGTATATGGCTGGGCTCGACGGAGAACTCTCGGGTGTGCACCGCGATGTTGCAGGACCTTCTCGAGCGAGGCTTGCGCGTCGATGAGTCGATTCTCTGCGTAGTGGACGGAGGCAAAGGCATCCGCAAGGCACTCGTCGACGTTTTGGGGGACCTCGCGGTCATCCAAAGGTGCCAGATCCATAAACTCCGAAATCTTCGCTCGTACCTTCCCAAGTCTCGTCACGCCTACGTGCTCCAGACGATGAAGGAAGCCTACAAGTGCAAGAGTGCCGACAAGGCGCGCAAGCGACTTCAGGCATTGGTGTCGTGGCTCGAGCGAAACGGCTACGACGAAGCTGCCGGAAGCCTTCGTGAAGGGATGGAAGAAACACTCACGGTCGTGAAGCTCGCGCCGCCCGCCTTACTTCGCCAGTCTCTTGCCACGACGAACGCCATTGAGAATCTCAACGGAACCATTCGCAGAGTATCGAGAAACGTCAAGCGTTGGAAGAGTCCTTCCATGGTTCGCCGATGGACCGCTCTTGGCGTCGTCACCGCGCAGAAAAAGTTCCGGCGTATCAAAGGCTATCGCCATATGGGCGCTCTCGTTCACGCGCTTAGAAGCAAACAGAAATCTCTTGACAGCGATGAGTTTGCTGCCTAAGAGTATTCACAGGTGCCGCCGCTACCCGACCAAATTCAACAGCGGCCGGGACATCCCCCCCAGAGGCGCCCGGAACGTCAGCGGCTCGTCGCCTTCGGTGTAAGGGACCAGCTTCGCCACGGGTGTGTCTCGATCCAGCACGACTAGAGAATGGCCACGCCGCACGCGCCGCAAATGCTCGCTCAGACGCGCCTTGAGCTCCGCGATTTTTACCTTCTTCATGACCTTAATATAGTCATATATGGTCGTTTTGTTAACGGTTCGCCGTTCGCTGGAGTGACCTAATCGGAAACTTTGGACGGGCCGCTCCTCGACGGCGACGGCGACGGGGGCCATGGCCCGGCGGAGGCGCGACGCGAGCTCGCCACCGTTCTGCTCCGGCTCCCAGGGAAGGGCAGCTTGTCCGCTAGAACCGCTCTCAAGGGAAGAGGGAACCCTCCTTGCGAGGACCTCAACGTCCCGATAGAATGCCCGGTCAGTGTCTTGCATCTGGACCGGCCATCGACGGGGCTTGCCGCACTGGGAACGTAGCTCGAGCCTCTCCGGTCGCTGAATCCTGTGTTTAAGCTATGCCCATGAACAAAAAAACCCTGGGCGCGATCGCTCTGTTGTTCCTCTTCGGTTCGGGCGGACTCTATTTTCTGGAATGGGCCTCCACGGTCACTGACCCAATTAAGGTAGGTCTGCTGCACTCGTTCACCGGCACGATGAAAGATAGCGAAAGTGCGGTTGCCGATGCCGTGACTCTCGCCGTCGAAGAAATCAACGAAGCGGGAGGTCTGCTCGGAAGGCGCGTCGAGATCATCCGTGCCGACGGTCGCTCGGACGAATTGGCCTTTGCTCGAGAGGCGGAGACGTTGATCACCGAGGAGAGGGTCAGCGTCCTGTTTGGCTGCTGGACCTCCGCGAGTCGGAAGGCAGTCCAACGCGTCGTCGAGGCCCAAGACCATTTGCTGTTCTATCCACTTCAATACGAAGGTATGGAGAGTTCGCCCAACATCGTGTACACCGGCGCTGCGCCCAATCAACAGATCGTCCCCGCCGTGAATTGGAGCATGGCTACGCTTGGCAGACGAGTTTCTGGGAGCTGTATTTCCTGGATTAGGGTGAAAAGTACTCAAGAAAATATCGTCCGGGCGAGTTTTCGATTTCGTGTGGGCGGCGCTTGAGGGGGTGAGAAATGAAATCGAGCTCTTTTCGGGCGGTGGCGAGCCTGTCGATATTATTCTCGGTGGCCTTGGCGTTCCAACCGAATTTCCTATTCGGGCAGGGCATGGGAAGGAAGGTGGAACAGAAATCGTTGCCCTACGGTAAAGACGTTTTCGATCTAACGCTCAGCGAAACCGAAGCATTCTCGAGCTTGAAGAACTTCGAGGTAGTGGGCCATAGTTACTTCAAAGGCCCTTGGCTGACTCGGTTCGCACGTCAAAACGGTCTAGGGGCCGGCTTCAATACCCCGCGGATTCACAAGGGCATCGCCTTCCTTGGCGGCTACGATAGCCCGTCAACGCTCTTCGGAATCCTCATCGCCGACGTGTCCAACCCGAAGAACATGACAGCGTTGAGCTTCATCCCGTGCAACCCTGGAACGCGTTGCCCCTACGTTCGTTTGAATACCAGCCGGCAGATCTTGGTTGCGACACAAGACACGCGGGCGTCGAACCCTGCCCAGCCACCCCCAGGCGAACCGGTCAGGGCTGGTATTAGCTTTCATGATGTTTCCGATCCCCGCGACCCCCAGCCTTTGGCCTTCTTCCTGACTCGGGATACTGGGAGGACGCACGGGTTCGAGATCGACGACAGTTTTGTCTATGCCTGTGCGAATACGCCGGACAGCAAAGTGGGCGTTCCCGGAGGAAACCAGGAGCTGCTCATCATCGACTATCGAGATTCGGCATCTCCCACACTTGCCAGCTCATTACACATCGAGGGGCAACATCAAGAGGAGGAGTTTGAAGAACGCGATCGGTTCAATCCTGACGGAACCGAGCAGAAAAGTCTGGTGCCATGAGATAACGCTTCACAAGAAGCGACTTTACATCGCGTGGCGGGACGCAGGCATGGTGATCGTGGATGTGAGTGATCCTTTCGATCCAACGATTATCTCGAGGCTCGATTACGTGCCTCCCTTTAGTGGCGGCTCAATCGGAGCCGCTCACACTTCCGCTCCCGTCGTCGCTGATCCGGATGAACATCCAAGCTTGCTCGTACTCACGGACGAGATCTTCGACTGCCCGCCAGGTTTTGGTCGCGTTGTCGATATCTCGGACCTGTCTAATCCGCAAGTAGTTTCGAGTTACCGTATTCCTCACGTGGGCGACGACTTCAACTCCATGGCAGGAGAGTTTCGATGCCCACCGGGTGAACAATCGGCTCACTTGCCGTGGTTCGACTTCCGTGCGCCGAGCCTTCTCTACCAAGCATGGTATGACCAGGGAGTCCGTGTCTGGGATATCTCAAACCCATTCCTTCCGCGGGAAGTAGGTTTCTACCTTTCGCCGCGGTACGCGGCTCCAGGCAGGGCCGACCGGCATACTCGAGAGGTTTTTCAGGATCCCGATACCGAGCTCCTCTTCGTCACCGACGGAAGTGGCGGCGGGTTGACGGTACTGCGGTGGGTCGGGCCGATTCCCAAGGGCGATCCAATCCCGGCGGCACGCTAACAACCCACCTTATTCCGCCCGACGAATCGCCCGTCCGTTGGTCAAACGGAGCATCACCAGCCGCATGTTCGTCCCTGATTTTGCTCTTTCAGCCACGCCATCAGAGGCGCGAAGTACGGGATGGCGATCACCTACGATGCGGGGCAGGGTTGGTACCACCCCGATGAGTTGTCGATGGCACAGCTCTACGCGGTAGGCGTCGACATGGATTATCCCTACAACGTCTATGGCGGGACGCAGGACTTCGGCTCCTGGAAGGGGCCCAGCACGAAAAAGGGTCGTTTTCCGATTCGGTTCGAGGATTGGGAGCACATGAACGGCGGCGACGGTTTCTACAATCTGGTGGATCCCACGGACAGCCGGTGGCTTTACAGCGGCTCTCAGTTCGGACACATCCAGCGGATCGATCAAAAGGCCGGCGTTCGGAAAACGATCCTCGGTGACCGTGACTCCGACCGCCGGTTCAATTGGAACACACCGCTTCTGATCTCGCCGCACAACAGCGACGTCCCGGTTCCTCCCCTGCAAGTAGAACTACTGAAACAGTGCCTTGAAAACGTAGCCGGCGATGGCCGGGTTTTCTCTAAACCGCCTCAGAGAGTACGGATACCACAGGGGGCCGAACGGGACCGCCACCCGAAGCCGGTGTCCGCCGTCCCGAATGATCCGGCGCAAGGGTGCTTCCACTCCGAGCAACATTTGAAACTCATACTGTGAAGCATCGAGGCCGAGACGGTCGACGATGCGGAAACCTTCCCACACCAGCCTCTCGTCGTGAGTGGCGATGCCGACGTAGCAGCCCTCGCCCAGCAACTCCTCCAGCAACCGCGTGAAGTTGGAACGCACTATCTCCTTGTCTTGGTACGCGACATCGTGAGGCTCGATGTAGATGCCCTTACAAACACGAACGTTGGCCTTTACCTTTGCGAGCCGCTGCGCATCGGCCACGCTGCGTCTCATGTAGGCTTGAAGGACCGCGCCCACATTGTCGAACTCCTCGTGGAGCCGAAAGAAGATATCGAGCGTATCGTCGGTGCAGCCCGAGTCCTCCATGTCGATGCGGACGAAGTTCGAGTGCTCACGCGCGCAGGTAGCCAGGCGGCGGATGTTCTGGTAGCAGAACGCCCTGTCGATCTTGAGCCCGAGGTGAGTCGGTTTGACGTGGATGTTGCTGTCCAGCTTGTGTTGGGCGATCCGGGTCAGGAGGTTCTCGTAGTCCTTGACCGCCGCTTCCGCCTCTTCGCGATGCTCCACGGACTCACCCAGCATGCCGCTGGCGGCCATGAAGCCCTCGCTGTTCAAGGAACGCACTACGCGTACCTGGTCCTCGACGGTCTCACCCGCGATGTAAGGACGGGCGAAATAGCCCACCAATGGTTTCGGAACGAGGGGAAGCGAAAATGCGATGAGGCGATCGAAGAGGCTCATGCCTGCGAAGGAGAAGTTAGCATAGGCGAAAGGCAAAAAAAAGAGCCCACCGGAAACGGTGGGCTCTTTGGGGACCACAGAATAGTCTGTGGCTAGACCTCGATCTGATCGATCTTTACAATGTTTTGAGGATCTTGCGGTGTGCTCGGCTTCTGCCCGAGAACGACCTCCTCGTAGAGCTTTGCCATCCGCTCGTCTTCAGGTGTCTTCACCAGCTTCGCATCACGCGCAAGCCGCTTCTCGTCGCGAGCATTCTTGGCGATACCCTTTTCGTCGAGATCGGTCTGCACACCGTGATCAACGTCGGCCTGATTCAGCACCAGAGAGTGTCCTCCATTGGCTGGTAGGTCGACTTCCTTGTTGCCGGCGTAGATAAGATGCCGGCCGCGCTCCTCGTACCACTTGTGGATGGTTGCCGTTTGGTGCATTTTCTCGATGATCTGACGCCAGCCAACCCCGGTGTTGTACGCACAGAAGGAGATCTCACCTTCCTGCGTGGCATAAGGGATGATGCACTGCTCGGTTCGACGGAAGTCGTAGTTGAACAGATCCTGGAACCACATGCCGGCGATGAACAGGAAGTTCCACCGGTCGGCACGGCGCTTCTCGATGTCCGCCATGGTCCGGTCACCGGTGACCTTGCCGTAGTTCTTCCCGGTCACGTTGTAGGTCTTGTCGAATTTCTCGAGGAAGGCCTTGAGCGTGAAGTGGGTCGGGGACTTGAACGAATCGTAGTTCCGCATCACCGATAAGGCCATACCGAAAGCCGACCAGAACTTTCCTCGCGCCGCGTCAGTCAGCGTGCGAATATCCGTGGATAGCCGATCGGCATTCAAGAACGCCGTGACCGGTACCCGCTCCTTGGTTTCCTTGTCGATCATGACCGCCATGCCCACGCCGCAGTTCGGGTGGCAGCCGCAGCTGAACTGACCCCAATCCTTGTCCGGACCGTGAACGAGATCCGCCCAGTCGGAAAAGGTTCCAAGGAACGAAATCGGGAACCAATCCCGAGCCGGCTCACCGAGCCCAATCTGATCCTTCACGTCGTGCGCAAGATGGGACAGCGTGTAGCGCTGCGCCTGGCGCCGCTCCGGGGTGATCGCCTCGTCGCGACCGGTAAAGGACACCGGCTGGAACGAGAGGAACGGGATCTTCTTAGGGTTATCCAGCGCAAAGCGGACCATCGATCCGACTTGCTCGTTGTTGATACCGTTGATGAGGGTGATGACCGGTACGATGTCGACACCGTTGTTGTAGAGGTTCTCGATCGCCTGCAGCTTTACGTCGAAGAGGTTGCCGACGTGGCGGTGTGAGTTGGCGGCGTTCCCGATACCGTCGAACTGTAGGTACGCGTAACGCAAGCCGGCATCCGCCGCATCACGACAAAACGTGGTGCTCTTGGCAAACTCGATGCCGTTCGTCGCTGCCTGCGTGCTGACGTAGCCCACTTTCCTTGCGTAACGAACCGCATCGAGGAAATAGGGGGACATCGTGGGCTCGCCGCCCGAGAACTGCACCGACATCTGGCGCTTCGGCTTGATGGTCATGGCATTGTCGAGGAGCTGTTTCACGTCATCCCACGTGAGCTCGTGGACGAAGCCGACTTGGTTGGCGTCCATGAAGCAGGGATCACACATCATGTTGCAACGGTTCGTAAGATCGATGGTCAGCACCGACCCGCGGCCGTGCTTGATAGTGCTGCTGCCGTGATCGTGAAGCTTGGAATCGTTGTGGGCACGGATGTCGCGACCGGGAAACGCCTTCTCGAGGTGCGAGAAGAACTCGGTATCGATGGCCATGAGGTCCTCGAAGTGCCCGTGCTGCGGGCAATCCTTGACCATCATGATCTTCCCGTCCCGCTCGATGATCTGAGCCTTGATCTCTCCGACCTTCTCGTTGATGAAAACTTTGTAGTCGACATCGCCGTTGATGATCTGATCCCGCGCCTCCGGGATGCACTTTGGACACAAAGAGTCCGTCGTCCGAGGCCAGCCCAGAGTTGGCTTGGTCTTCTGCCACGACTTCAGCAGCGGTTTGTCCGACCACTTCGGTATGAACGAGGGCCGGGGACGGATGCGGTTCAGTCTTTCGAAGACGAACCACGCACCGTTTGCGACGTAGGTGACAGCTTTTTCAACGTACTTGACCGGTCGATGCATGAGAAAATCCACCTCTTGGGTTATAGGGCGGTCATGTTTGTGGGATTCTGAGAAATAAGTTGTATTCTCCCACTACCATAGACGAACACATGATTTGACACGCGATACAGAATAGGGGAGTCGAACCGCGTAAGCTACCAGAAATCAACGAACTAGCCGGAATCCGGACTGTAAGGGCCCGCCGGGCCATTGAACGGCCCCCGGAGGTCGGGAAACCGCCCATCCAACCTAAAAGTGCTTTGTTTGCAAGACTTTAAGACCGTCGGAGATTTCCCGCGATCGCGCGGTCAGCCCGTAATTGATTGTCTTGATTAAAGTTAGGCGTGCGGCTAATGCAGGGTGCTCTGTCCTTCGACTCCCATGTTGCTGGGGATCACGTTCTTATTGATGTGGTTATCCAGGTTGATCACGTACGTCTCTTTGGCCTCGATCAGGGTCGGGGAGTGGGTGGCGGCGATGATCCGGAAGTTCTTCTGGTCCACGAGCTCCAGGAGCATCTTGAGCACTCGTCTCTGATTGGACGTCGAAAGCGCCATTTCAGGCTCGTCGAGGAGGAGTACTGTACCGTCCGGCAACTTGGGAAAGCTCTCCTTGAAGAGGGTCAACATCACTTGACCATGACTGGCCATTTCAAGGAATTCCTTCATCTGAGGCTGGTTCTCGAAGAAGCCGAGCTGGTTGCGGGGATTGTGCTGCTCGGCATCGAACAAGAAAGTCTTCTTGGGGTCGATGCCTTTGAGCTCGCTCTTGTACACATACCCGTCGGTCTGTTCTCCCCTGAAAGCCATATACAACGATTGGAGAAGTGTCGACTTCCCGGATGCGTTCTCTCCCTGGAGCAGGATCAAAGGGTGAGACAGATCCACGATCATGGGCATGTGGAAGCCGAGATCGACAAACACCGGGTGGGCTAAGATCTTGAGATACATGTTCATGATGAAGCGTTCTCCTTTACTGCCGCCCCGTACTCTACCTTATTATGTGCTCTCCGCAACCCCGGCGGGAGGTCGAGAACCCGTTGTGCTAGGATGGGGCGTCTTGGACCTGTCGGGGGAGGGGTCCCCTAAGGAGTTTTCAAAGAAGTCGATGAGCGTCAAAGAAAAGAGTCGATTCGTTTCCTTTCTGCAAGAACACAATCAGCAGACATGGAACAAAGTATTGAGTAGCCTAGTTCCTTCTATTCATCCCGTCGACCAGACCGCGAGCCGCATCTGGTTCGGCTTCTGGCCTCTCGAGCTCAAGGACACGCTCGGCGAGTCTCCAGGACCCGAGGAGATGGCGCGGGTGATGGATCTGGAAGGAAAGTGGCAACTCGACGAACAGATCGACGAGTCCGTCGACTTTCTCTACGGCTCCCGGTATCGGCCGGTCGTTAAGAAAGCGGTGCTGGCGCATGCCGAGGGTTACAACAAGCCGGAGGGCAAGAGCCTCGAGCAGCGCATTCGAGAAGTCGCAAGCGGTGTAGCATCCCATGAAAAGATCCCCGAATCGATCGTTCTGGGTATTACCGTGGTCGCGTTCATGATCTTACAGCAAGTGGGAATGGAATCTTTTGCCGCCGTCGCCGAAAAATCCGCTCCCAGATCTTGGGCCTCCCACAGGCCTGACGAAGTTGTCAGGAAGCGCCAAAAGAAGAGTGGGGGAGCGTTGATCCGGTACCTGAAGGGTCTGGGGCAGAGCTATCGAGTGGTTTGGGACGAGAGCAAACCAGACGGGTTCTTTGAAGCCCGACACGGACAGGACTTGGCTATGGCGGCGGCGAGCGACACGCGCGACTACCGGGCGATGGATTATCGTTGCATCGACGGACCGATCCCAGTGGAGTGCCGTGTCGCATCTTGCGGATATTGTTGGGTCGGGGTGATCCAGGGGAACGCCAACCTGTCCGACATCTCCGACTTTGAAAAAGAGCGGTTGAACTACTTCGGATACGACGCGGTCAACGGAGCCGACGACTCGAAGCCTCTGATTCGCCTCGCGTGCCAGACCCAGTGCGAGGGAGACGTCACTGTCGTGACGCCTCCCTGGAACGGTGAGCTGAAGCGGCGCCACGACAAAACCCGCGACGAGATCGGCACCGCCTGAGGTCTACCGTCTCACCGCTAGCCATACTGGCCTCGCCTGTAATAGAGTAGGTCTCACGGTTTCCATGGCAGAAGAACCCAAGCTCGCCCTGTTCGTTGACCTCGAGAACATTGCACTCGGGGTGAGGGACGCGAAGCTCAAGGGCAAAGGCTTCGAGATCAGCCGAGTCCTGGAGCGGCTCGTGGAAAAGGGCAAGATCATCGTCAAGAAGGCCTATGCCGACTGGGGCAGCTACCGAGACTTCAAGCGTCCCTTCCACGAAGCGGGCATCGAGCTCATCGACATCCCGCAACGACATTACAGCGGCAAGAACAGCGCCGATATTAAAATGGTGGTCGACGCCATCGACCTGTCCTACTCCAAGGAGCACGTGAACTACTTCGTGATCGCCTCGGGGGACAGCGATTTCGTTCCGTTAGTCTCGAAGCTGAAAGAGAACGACAAGACGGTGATCGGCGTGGGGGTCAAGAACTCTACCTCCGAACTTTTGGCGTCGAACTGCGACGAGTTCATTTATTATGACGATTTGGTCAGGCAAACGCCTCGCGAACTTCCCCGCATGGCCAAGCTCCCCAAGAAGAAGCAACAATGCTTCAAGCTAGTCTTGGACGCTATCGAAGCCCTCGAGCGCGAAAATAAGGAAGTCATCTGGGGTTCGATGATCAAGCAGACCATCAAGCGAAAGCATCCATCCTTCAGCGAGTCCTATTACGGCTACAGTCGGTTCAACAATCTGCTCGAAGACGCGGCGCGGCTAGGACTCATCAAGATCAGCAAAGACAAGAGAAGCGGTACCTATATTGTTACTGGATTTGACGAGGCAGCCACCGACGCCTAGCCACTTTGATTATTGGCAACTTCGTATTTTGGCGTCCCGCAGGGTCCTCTGAAGGACGCCTGGCTACTTTGATAGTGGCCTTACTTGGCGTCCGGCACGAACACCTGGCCCGCCGCACGCCTTCCTTCTCCCACGGCGACGACCCAGTTTTGATGGCCGTTGAGCTCCGAGTGGCCGAAGGCCATCCGCCCAAAGCGATTTCGGATGATCTCCCGTGGCGCGGGTTTTCCGTATTGTCCGAAGTAGAAGCCGGGCTGCGGATTCACGTAGGCGTGCCCCCACCGATTCAGGATGAGCCCGGCGATGTCACGGGAGGGGTCAAAGCCGGCTCGCCCGAATAGTCGGACCATCTGTTCTCGAATCTGTTGTTCGTATTCGTGGAAGCTCGTTGCCAGCAACCGTGACGCCCCGTATCGACCTTGTACTTCGATCGCGCGGCCGGGGTAATAAAAAGGAACATAGAACGTCATCACGATGGGCTCGTCGGGATCGAGGGGCGGTCGGTGATCCCCGACGATCATAGGCTGCCGGATGTTGCAGGAGAACCCAAATCCATCGAACCAGCGGCAAGCGGTGATGCCGAGCTTGTAGAGAAACCTCCAGTTCGTGAGGGCGACGTTCACCACCAATATGGGAGAGTGGTGGAACTGTTTGTAGGCTTCCATGTGCTCACCGGGGAGATCTCGTACGATGCTGCGATTGATCCAGCCGCCGGACGCCATGACGACGCCGCGAGCCTTGAGACGGTATGGCTTGCCGTCACGAACGTAGGTCACCAATACGTGCTCGGAGCTATGGGGAGGGCCGTCGTGCTCGACGCAGACCACCGTCGCACTGGCCCGTATCCGGACCGAGTTGCCTGCGCGATCCACTGCGTCGAAGTTCACGCCCCGGTTCAGGATGTCGGGAAAGTTGTGAGCGCCGTGAATAGCGTCCGGGATGAGAAACTTGACGAAGAACCGGGCCACGCCGTCGTTCCCGCCAGGAAAAGAGTGGAGCGTTCGGGAGCCCAGACGAGATCGCGAAGAGTAGGCGCGTACGCCAGGTAGACCAATCTGGTATGCCGAGTACGCGGACAAGGCGTCACAGCCGAGGCCGATCGCGCCCGCTAGGAGCGGATGGGCGTACTCCGTCACCTGGGGGTCAAGACCGAGCACCTCCTCGATGTAGTGCTGGTAGGTCATCGAGTCCAGGTAGCCCGGCAGGTCGTCTCCCTGATACGGCCTGGCCTCGGTGTTCCTCCAGGTCAAAAGATCCTTTTTCACGTTCTCTGGGAACGGCACACCTTCGAGGCCTCGAGCCCAAGGAGACACGGTCCACCGTGGCGCGTCGCCGGTGGCTGCATCATCGAAGAAGTATCCGACGCTGAGATCTTCTTCCGTCCAGAACATCGGGCCGTAGTTATCCAGCCCGAAGCGAAGTGCTTTTCGAGTCTTATCCCAAGGTTGGTAATCGAAACGCCGAGGAATTTGGAGCGCGGTGAAGTATTCGTCAACCGGACCGCCTGACTCTTGCGGAATACCGAAGTCGTTAGAGCCCTGTGGGCCGATGAGCCTCTGTCCGTTCACGAGGAACTCGTTCCGCTTCGCTTCGCCTCCGAAGATCGGATGGTTCTCCAGAATCAGGCAGGACTGGCCCTAGCGCTTCCGTTTCTTGAACTCATACGCGGCTCCCAGGCCGCTCATGCCCCCGCCGACGATCACCAGGTCGAAGACTTCTCCGGTGTCGATCGCGTCGGCCGGGGGTCGATCGTAGAGCCCATCCCGAACTTCATGTGCGACGCGTACGACTTCGGGTGTGTTGCCGTGTGAGCTTGCGTAATCACCGACCCCACCGAATCCGTACCAGGAATCATCTAGGGGTTGCGCAAACGCGTGCGAGGGAGGAGGGGCGTGGAGCAAGGAAGCTTCTGCACCGATGAGGGTGGCGTTGAAGAAATCTCGCCTAGTAATGTTCTTCATGCCGCGACTTCATACTTCATGGGGTTAGATCTTGCAATGCGATGGGGGTCGGCTCTTCCAGCGTCAGCGTGCGGTACACTGGTAAAGGTGGTCCGTATCGCGTTTCTCGCCGGTCTCATAGCCGTGCTCGCGGCGTGTCAGGGGGATCCCAACGAGGCTTTGATCGAGGCTGCCAAACAAGGGGACGCTGACGAGATACCCGATCTCCTGGAAGCTGGCGTTGACCCGAACCTCCGGGACGAGGACGGATCCTCGGTACTCATGTTGGCGGTCGTCTCTGGAAAAGAGGCTGCGGTACGCGGTTTGCTCGAGGGCGGAGCCGACCCTCAAGCGATGATCGAGAATGGCTCGACGGCATTGCACGTCGCGGCCGGAACGGGGGATGCGGCGGTCGTCCGCACTCTGATCGAGCGAGGTGCCGACGTCAACAGCAAGACGAACTCTCGCACGACCTCTTTGATGATGGCGGCCCTCTGGGGTCATCTCGACGCGCTCCAAGTTTTGCTCGAGGCTGGAGCGCATAAGAACCTGAAGAACGAGGACGAGTCCTCGGCCCTGATGCTTGCCACGGTGGAACGCCGTCCCGATATCGTCAGGGCGCTTCTGGACGCAGGCGCCAACCCCAGGATCGAGAGAAGGGGACTTACTCCCCTAATGATCGCGCGACGGGAGGGCTATACCGAGATCGAGATTATGCTCAGCGATGCGTTAGGGCTGAGCATAAAAAGGCGTCGGAAGTTCTAATGCCGTTCCAACTAATCTCGCCAAGGATGACGGCGGTGCCTGGAAACCCCAAGAAGTATCGGGAGTGAGCGTAATAGCCTAGCCTAGAGCATTGGCCGCCCTTCGTGAACCTCGGCGTCGCGCTTCCGCCTTCGCTCTTTGAGCTTTAGCGAAACCCCGCCGTAGCCTCGGCGGAGGCGGGTGGTCATTCCAGCGCAATCCTCGAGAAGATTCTCGACGTTCACTAGCGGCGGTTTCGATAAAGCTTCTCGTCCACGGCGCTCGTCATCTTGTCCACGTCGAGATTCCCCAAGAACTCACTAATACGCGCGGCCTCGCGCCGCGGGTTCTCGACGACGTCCTTGTAGTTCACCTCCAGAAACTCGAAACAGGAACGGTGTTTCATCAGGTAGTTCACTTTCCAGAGATGATTCTTGTAGAGCTCCAACATCTCCTCGTCCGAGCTTTCTGAAGCCTCACCCCGATTCTTCAGCATTTTCGTTTGGGAGGCGAGAATCTCGTCGAGGTTTCGGCGCATGAACACCACTTTGTAGTTGTTCGTCTCCGGAAGATCTTTTAACAAGAAAGAGATGATCTTGATGATCTTTCCCCGGAACTCCTTGAGATAGGACTTGTCGGTCTCCTTCTCCAGGTCCTTGACCCGCTCGTACTCGTAGTACCCTTTGGGATTGTCCTCGCCCGGCTTTCGGATCCCGTCGGTGGCGATGTCGAGCCCGCTGAACTCCAGCATCTGCATGGTCATGGACGTGCCAGAGCGGGGGAGGCCCGAGACAACGATCAGCGGCTCACCGAACCGGACTCGTCGATAAGTCCTGATTAAAGTAGACGTCATCAGTGGCTCCTGGCTTCTCTCCGAGTTTTGGGTGCGGCTGTGTTTGTCCACTCGGTCTGGCCCACTTTGCTCATCTAATTTGGCCCACCCTAAGTTATTGATTAATAAAGACGAGCTGTAAGATAGCCCCTTTCCTTATTCCGCGGCCGGAACGAAGTGCAGGCCGCGGCTAGTGAAACCCAACGAACTCATGCCTTTATGGTCTTTTTCTCGCTCTTCAGGGTGCGCCGGAACCGATAGGATTCGGTGCCGGTTTCGAGTATGTGCGCCTGGTCCGTGACTCGGTCGAGCAGTGCCTTGCACAGGCGGACGTTCGTGAACACCTGGGTCCACTCCGAGAAGGGCAGGTTGGTGGTGATCACGAGCGCCGCCCTTTCGCATCGTTCCGAAACCACTTGGAACAGAAGCTCGGCGCCGACATCGGCGAGTGGGACGTAGCCGAGCTCGTCGATGCACAACAACTCGTAGCGGGCGTAGCGACGGATCACTCGCGAGAGTTCGTGCTCCTCCCTAGCTTCAACGAGTTCGTTGACGAGTCTCGAGGCCGTCGTGAAGCGAACGCGGCGACGTTGCTGGCACGCCGCTACACACAATGCCGTGGCCAGATGAGTCTTGCCTGTGCCGGCATCGCCGAGAAACAGAACCGGCCGTGCATGGTCGATGTAGTCGCCTTCGGCCAGTTCTCGTATCCGACGGGCGGAGACCTTCGGCGATTGCGAGAAGTCGAACTCCTCGAGCGTCTTCGCTCTCGGTAGTTGTGCTTCCTTCAGTCGTCTTTGAACCGCGCGGTGTTCACGCTCCTCGACTTCGGCGCTGAGCAGCACGTCGAGGTAGCGGACATAGCTGTGCTCGTCGCGCTGCGCTTGTTCGGCAATCTTCTGGAACTGCGTTGCCACGCTCGGCATGCGAAGCGTCTTGCAATGCTGACGGATGCTCTGGAGCTCGATGCTCTTCGCGTTCACGAGTTCACCTCGCCGATCAGCGCGTTGTAATGGCCAACACCTGGCAAGGAACGTTCGTACTTCGTGAGCTCTCCGAGCTCCACATCGCCAAGAGCCTGCGCCTGCTCACGTCGAAGAACTGATGATTCGACGAGGTGACGGATCGCCTCAGCATCCGTACAGCCGAGTTCGAGCGCTTGACTCACCGCCTCACGCAGCTTGTCGTAGCCGTGCTCGCGGCCGAGCTGCACGAGCTCGACCATCTGGCGGGTTCCTTCGAGCTTCCCGTGACGTCGATTCAGCTTGGACCACAACTCGTCGTAGCTCGTGGGCCACCGACCTTTCTCCCGCCATTGAGCGAGCGGCGTCGAGCCGGCCAACGCTCCAGGCTTCCTGACCAGAACATCCAAGTAGTGCTCGAGTTCATAAATCGACTGGCTGCGGCCGTAGCAGCGCTCGTGGCGTGCCACGACGTGGCCCTCGTGCCAGATCTCAACTTCCAACGGCAGTAGCTTGGCCACAACTCGCCGGTCCCGTTTCAACGGAGTCGAGTACCAGTTCGTGCCGACTCGAACGCAGCCTTTCTTGTTCACCTTTGCAAATCGTCGCTCCTCGATATCGAACCCCTCGACGGTCAATGGCAACAGATGCTCCCGTTCAAGCTCCATCGCTGTTCCGACAGCATGCTCCTTGCCGCTAATGTGGCGCGTCGCATCCTTGAGACAGCACGAGAGCAGATACTCGTTCAGCTCATCCCAGTTCGAAAACTCCGGTACCGGCGTCAGATAGTTGCGCCGGAAGTAGCCGACTTCGCTTTCCACCCCGCCCTTCTCGTTGCCTCGACTCGGATTACAAAACTCCGAGTCGAATCCCCAATGGGAGCGAAACGCCACGAATCGCTCCGTCTGCTCTCGTTGATAACCACGCAGAATCTTAGTGACCGCGAGTGACAGGTTGTCGTAGCGCATGCGGCGGAACACGCCACCAAAGAACTCGAACGCATGCTCCTGCGCTTCGAAAAATGCTTGTTGCGTCGGACGCGGATAGCCGCGATGCAACGCGCCTCCTCCCGCCATGCTTCGGACTACGAGCGTGTGGACCTTCTCGAGCTCACCTCCGATCCGCGCGTACGCCTCGTACCAGTCCACTTGCCCTTCATCGCCCCACGCGTAGCTCTGCGGAACAAAAATCTCTGTGTCCTTCAGGCCGAGCTCGCTCTTCCGACGAGCGACGTAGCGACGTACCGTTGATTCGCCAATCTCATGCTCCGGATGCTCGGCGCGCAACCGGGACCAGATACGACGAGCCGTATGGCGTTGCTTCCGAGGCGCTCGCTTGTCCTCCTTCAGGACCGCGTCGATGAACTCGCGTACTTCCTCAAGCTTCGGACTCGCACGCTCCGCGACTTTACGCTCCGGCGGTACCGCGCTCTCCAGCGCCTGACGCACCATCCGACGGTGTACTCCGAACTCCTTCGCCACTCCCTTTATCGTTCCTACTCCGTGCTCGTACTCGCCACGGATCTGCTCGAACAATCGCACTTTCGCACCCCTTTTCAACCGACCCTCCTCTCCGGGTTCTTCCCCGGCTCAGGGTATCGGTCTCGATGGGGTGGGCCAAATCAAATGAGCGAAATGGGCCAATTCAGACTAGCGAACACAGCGGCGTCAAAACCTAGTAAGATAACGCTCTAGAACTTGAAATGCCAGCTGCTTCTCAATAGACTACGTGGTTCTGGCCCGTGGCCCCGGTGCAGACCAGCGGTCGCTTTCCCCGCATTCGGAAGAGCGGCCCAACTTGCGCCTTCTTGAAAGGAAGACATCCATTGACGCGACCTAGTTCGCCTAGTTCGATGGAAAAGAGGGTTTCGAAGGCCGCCCCGGTGGTGGTTTTTCTGGCGGCCATCTTTGCCTCGGCGGAGCCGGCCTTCGCCTACATCGGCCCAGGCGCAGGTTTCGCACTCCTGTCCTCTTTCCTGGTTCTCTTCACCACCATTGTCCTCGCGATCTTTTCCTTGCTCATTCTTCCTTTCCGCACGCTCTTCCGGCTCATCATGCGTAAGACGAGGCCAAAGCCGTGGATCAAACGGATGATCGTGGTTGGATTCGACGGTCAAGATCCCAAGATCACCGAGCGGCTGATGAAGAAGGGAAAGCTTCCGAACTTCAAGCGCCTGGCCGAGATGGGAAGCTATAGCCGCCTCCGAACCACCTATCCTTCGATCTCCCCGGTGGCCTGGTCTTCTTTCAGTACTGGAACCAATCCGGCGCGCCACAATATCTATGACTTTCTTGACCGTGATCTCCGGACGTATTTGCCGGTTCTTTCTTCGACACACATGGGTGGGCTCGAGAAGTTCTTGAAGCTCGGACGCTTTAGGGTCCCCCTGCGCAAACCAGAAGTCAGGCTGCTCCGCAAGTCCAAGCCCTTCTGGTCGATCCTGGGCGAGTACAACATCTGGAGCTCGATCATTCGGGTTCCGATTACCTTTCCCCCCGATCGCTTCTATGGAGCGCAGCTCAGTGCGATGTGTGTGCCGGACCTTTTGGGTACCCAAGGAACGTTTCAACTTTTCACGACCCGGCCCGACGCAATGAAATTCAAAGAAGGTGGCATCCGGATTTCTCTACAGCCGAACGGTGACCGATTCGAGACCAAGTTCGAAGGACCCGAGAACTTGTTTCGAGAAGACGACGCCAAGCTCGAGCTCCCATTCTCGATCTCTCTCGATCGCGGCGCCGGCCGCGCGCGCATTTCGATCAATGGGGACGAGGTGGAGCTCCCGAAGGGCCAATTGAGCGACTGGGTCACGCTAACGTTCAAGGCCGCTCCAGGCATAAAAGTCTCGGGTATCTGCCGCATGATGGTGACCGAGATGGACGACCACTTTTCCCTCTACGTGACGCCCATCAACATCGATCCCGAAAAACCGGCCATGCCCATTTCCCATCCGTCGTACTACTCGACCTATCTCGCCAAGCAGATCGGTCCTTACTCGACGCTCGGGCTCGCGGAAGATACCTGGGCCCTCAACGAAGGCGTGACCGATGACGACACGTTCCTTCAACAGGTCTACGACATCGATCACGAGCGCCAGGAGATGTTCTTCGCTGCGATGGATCGACTCCGCCGCGGGAGCCTGGTCTGTGTCTTCGACGCCACCGATCGCATTCAGCACATGTTCTGGCGCTACATCGACGACGG
The DNA here is from genome assembly GCA_965222425.1 of Candidatus Marinacidobacterales bacterium. Lineage (GTDB taxonomy): Bacteria > Acidobacteriota > Vicinamibacteria > Marinacidobacterales > DATDRI01 > CBDCNP01. The sequence goes on along the minus strand of CBDCTW010000022.1, from coordinate 751,746 downwards.
ACATCCGGCCACCCAGAACGGAAAAGCGGATCTGGTGAACAAGTACAGCAAGACTATCGAAGATATCTACCTCCACAACGACAAACTGGTGGGCAAGGTGCTCGATAACATGCAGGAAGGAGACCTGCTTTTCGTGATTTCGGATCACGGCTTCAACTCTTTCCGCCGTGGTGTGAACCTGAATGCCTGGCTGCACGCCAACGGCTACCTTACGCTCAAAGACGGTGCGGACGGCTCGGCGGAGTGGCTGCGCGACGTCGATTGGTCGAAAACGAAAGCATACTGCCTCGGTCTCACCGGAATGTTTTTCAACGTGAAGGACCGAGAGGCACAAGGGATCGTCGAGCAAGGACCGAAGGCGGACGCGCTCAAGGCGGAGCTGATCTCGAAGCTCAACGGACTGAAGGACGAGGAAAAGGGTGACGTGGGAATCAAGGAAGTCTTCGATACGGCCAACATCTACGGCGGTCCTTATATCGGAAACGCTCCGGATCTGATCATCGGTTACAACGCCGGCTACCGAATCTCCTGGGACTGTGCCACAGGCATGGTCTCCGGACCCGTTTTCGAGGACAACGTCAAGGCGTGGAGCGGGGATCACTGTATCGATCCGCGATTGGTCCCCGGCGTGCTGTTCTGCAATCGAGAGATCGAGTCCGAGGATCCGGCCCTCGTCGATATCGCGCCGAGCGCGCTCCGGCTGTTCGGTCTCGAGCCACCGGCGCACATGGATGGCAAATCCTTGTTCACCAAGGAATCGTTTCAAGGATCGGGGAGCTGACGATGGGGCAGACGCGACCCATCGGCCCGTTGATGGTGTTCATGGCGCTTGGTCTGACCTTGGTCGGAGTCTCCTGCGGGAGCGACGAAAATGGCGAGCCCACGGGGCCGCGCGTCATCATTCTCGGCTTCGACGGCATGGATCACGCGCTCACCGCGAAGCTGATGTCGGAAGGAAGGCTTCCCAACCTCTCCCGAGTGGCCGAACGGGGAAGTTTTTCGCCGCTAACGACTTCCGTGCCGCCGCAAAGCCCAGTGGCGTGGTCGAATTTCATCACCGGCATGGACTCGGGTGGCCATGGCATCTTCGACTTCGTGCATCGGGACCCGAAAACGATGTTTCCCTTCCTATCGTCGGCCGAGACCCATGCGGGAGGGACCGCAATCAAGTTCGGGAAATGGCAAATCCCGCTTTCTGGTGGTTCCGTCGAGCTGCTGCGCCGCGGGCAGGCTTTTTGGGAAGTGCTGGAAGATAACGGCATCGAGACTACTATCATTCGGATGCCCGCGAATTTCCCGCCATCCGGCACAGCCACTCGCGAGCTTAGCGGTATGGGAACACCCGATATCATCGGCACCTACGGTACGTTTTCCTTCTACACTTCGGAGCTCTTCGCATTCGCCGGAGAAGACATTTCCGGTGGGAAAGTTTATGCGGTGGACGTCTTCGATGACGTTGTGGAGGCCGAGCTCTACGGGCCCGATAATCCTTTTCTCGTGGAGCGGGAAAAAGTCGCCGCTCCCTTCACCGCCTATCTCGATTCTGAGAAGTCGCTTGCCAAGGTCGTTGTCGACACCGAAGAAGTCGTGCTCGCGGTAGGAGAGTGGAGCGACTGGGTGCCGGTGGATTTCGAGCTCATCTCCACACAGGGGCTACGCGGGATGGTGCGCTTCTATCTCAAACAGATAGAACCCGACTTCGAGCTCTACGCCACGCCGATCAACTTCGATCCCTATGAGCCGGCGATGCCCATCTCGACGCCCGCTTCTTATGCCGCGGACCTGGCCGAGGCATCCGGTCGCTTCTACACCCAGGGAATGCCCGAGGACACGGCCGGTCTCATGGAAGAGGTACTCACGGCAGAAGAGTTTCTCGACCAGTCCCGCATAGCGGGCGAGGAGAATATCGAGCAATACAAATGGGTACTCGACCAGTTTCGGGATGGGCTCCTTTTCTATTACTTCGGCAACGTGGATCAAATCAGTCACATGATGTGGCGGAGTCGAGATCCGGACCATCCGGCCTACGATCCGGAGCAAGACGCCCGCTTTTCCGGGGTCATCGACGAGCTTTATCAGGGGTTGGATGAAATCGTAGGTGATACGCTCGAAAGAATGAACGAAGACGACCTGCTGGTCGTGATGTCGGATCACGGCTTCACTTCGTGGCGGCGGTCCTTTCATTTGAACGCCTGGCTTCACGAGAATGGATTCCTGACCGTGCGGGACCCGAATATGGAAGACGATCCCGGTATTTTTGCCAACGTGGATTGGACCGGTACGGAGGCCTACGGGATCGGCATCAATGCGCTCTACATCAACCTGCGCGGACGTGAAAAGTGGGGAATCGTGAATCCCTCCGAGCGAGAAAAGGTGATGGATGCGATCGCGGAGAAGCTTCTGGCGACCATCGACCCCGAGACCGGGGAGTCCGCGGTCACCAAGGTCTACAAACGAGAAGAGTTCTATCGGGACAGAGGCGAGCTCGACATCGGTCCGGACCTCGTCGTCGGTTACGCCAAAGGGACCCGGGGCTCCAACGAATCGGCCTTGGGTGCGGTCGGTAAAGAGGTGTACAGCGATAACATGGGTGTTTGGAGCGGCGATCACGCCATGGACCACGAAGCGGTTCCCGGCGTCTTGTTCGCGAGTCGTCCACTAAAGAAGGAAGCATCGCGATTGCAAGACCTGGCAGCAGCAGTCCTAGCGGAGTTCGGGGTTGAGGGAGAGTTTCCCTCGCCGAAGTCCGGAGGCGACGACGCCGACAATGGAGGAGGTTGATGTTTGGGTTGACGAAAGTGAAGTTGGATAAACACTTGGTGGCGAAGGTCAAGAAGTATGCCGACATTGCCGGATACTCCTCACCCGAGGAGTTCATCACTCATGCTCTCGAAAAAGAGCTGGCCAAGCTCGAGGATGCCGGCTCCGAAGAGGAGATCCGAAAAAGGCTTCAGGGGTTGGGTTACATATCCTAGCTGCCGGTCCGGAATTGCATGTCGCACATCAACGCCGTTTTGAGGCCCGCCTTCGAGGTTCTTCTTTCACCCTTTAGCGGGCTTCCCGCCATCGTGGGGCTGGTCGTGGTGTCGTTACTCACGGCCATTGCGATGCTTCTGATCTTCAAGAAGACTTCCAACCAGGACGCCATCGCCGCGGTGAAGCGGCGCATCCACGCCAACCTCTTCGAGATCCGCCTCTTCAACGACGATCTACGAGCCATAATGCGTGCCCAAGCCGAGATCCTCCGTCACAATCTGACCTATCTTCGGCTCTCGGCGGTTCCGATGTTATGGACCATACCGCCGTTGGTTTTGGTCATCGCTCAGCTTCAGTTTCATTACGGCTATCGTGGACTCGGTGCCGGTAGTCCGGTTCTCCTCAAAGTAGAGCTCCAAGACGGCGGGAACGATGCTTCGTGGGACGAGGCTCCGCGACCGGACCTCACTCTGGCTGCGCCATCCGGTATCCGTGTCGAGACACCCGGCCTCTGGATTCCTTCCCTTAGGGAAATGGATTGGCGTATCAGTAGTTCAGAGCCCGGATACTTCACCGTCGATGTGACGCTAGACGGCCAGTCTTATTCCAAAACGGTGCGAGTATCCAGCGACGTCGTGCTCCGATCGCCGTCGCGTTTAGAGAAAGGGTTCCTCAACCAGCTCCTCTATCCGGCCGAAGTCCCTCTTCCTCCCGACAGTCCCATCAAATCGATCACCGTGACCTATCCCGAAGAAAGCGTGAACGTGTTTGGCTTTTCTCTGCACTGGATGATCATCTATTTCGTTCTGGCGATGGCCTTCGCATTTGCCCTGAGGAACACGTTCACAGTTCAGATGTGACGGGTTTGCAGGTGCCGCCCTTCGGGCGCATAATGTCCCTAAATCAGTAAAACGTGCGCTAGGAGGAGCTTAGCGATGAGTCAGAATCTGCGAGGGCTTGTCCTCGCGGCCTTTCTGACCACCGGCGCGGGGGCGATGGCCAAGGATAAGCCTCCGGTAGCGACGGGAGAGTTTCAATTCCTACTGGTCGGTAAGCGTATCGGCGAGGAACGTTTTCGGGTCTTCAAGGATAAGAAGAACTATCGCGTCGAGTCCACCATCACGTTCTACTGGCCGAAACCGAGCCAACAACACTTTGAGTAGAAGCTGGATCGTTCTCTTCAGCCGGACAAACTGGACCACGATCTAAGAGAAGGCGGCAAGGTGGTCACCGTCGAGTTGAGGAAAAAAGGCAAGAACTGGCGAAGCGAGATCAAAGGAAAGAACATCAAGAAGGTCAAGCAAGACATGGGGCAAAGGCAATCCGTGGAGATCGATTTCGGATCACCTTTGTTTCAGTGGATTACCTTTCGACACCTCAAGCTTGCAGAAGGGGAGAAGAAGGGTGTTGGAGTGATCGTGGTCGAAGCGTCGGAACCGAAGGTGGCACGGATCAAGCGAACCTACACGCGGCTACCAGACGAGGAAGTTCAGGCCCAGGTGCAAGGTAACGTCGTGGCTTCCGTCTACGAGGTCACCCAATCCGAATCGAGCTACACGCTTTGGCTCGATCCATCCGGCTTCCCGATCCGAACCGAGCGAGAAACACCCGAGGGTCCGCTCGAGATTCGACTGGTCCGCTTCGACAAGCACCCGCGGGCCTGGTGATAATATCGAGAGTCGTTCCCTTAAGCCGTGAAGGGCACTCAAATCCCAAACACCCAATCACGATCAACTCGCGCGTTACAGACCACTAGCCGGACGGAGGTGCATCTCCGGCGGGCGCCGGTGGCGCCCAGCTTCGTCCGGAAAGAGTTGGAAACGACGGCTTCGGTTCACGGACCCGGTCGGCGGAACGCCCCGGCTCACTATTTTGGCCGTCATTGAACGTTGTTGCAAAACGATAGCTTGCCAGACGGCGGTACCGTTCCATCTTGTGCTTGCCGTAGTCCATCTCCGCCATGTAGAGATTGTGCGGACGACATAGAAGTCTGACATTGTCAGCACTTCGATCGCCGCCGAGCCCGTGGGGGTCGTCGTGATGGAATTGCAGCCCTCGGCGCTCGGGACATCGTCTACCGATGCTGGCCTCAAACGTGCACTGAGCCTGATCGCGCGCCCACACGAAACGCCTCACCGGAGCGGGGATTCCGCGCCCCCCCGGCGCCGTGTCGGCATCTTCGAGGCTCTTTCTCGGATTCTTGACTTTGCCGAGGCGCTTGGCCTCGAGCCGTTCGAGTTTCTCTGTCACGGACGCTTCGAGCATGGAAGCGAGATCGGCACCCGGCATGAGTGCTTCGAGCCGTTGGAGCTTGTCGTGAAGCTGGGCGCTCGCTGTGAACTGGACTCTGTAGCGCGAAGGGGCTAGTGGCTCGACGACCGCCGACTTGTCAGGCGCTTCGGGAGTCCGGGCGGGCGCGGGCCCAGGAACTGGGCTACTTTGTCCGGACAGAGTGCTTTCGGCGACGCTTGACGTACGGTGTTCGCTTACCGGCCTCTGTCTCTGCTTTGGAAGTTTTCGGATGGAGGGCAAGACATCCGGTTTCGCGCAATCTCCGCCACCAGCACCAGGAGGTCGCGCTTGGCCTTGTGGGTCGCTCGAGCCAGAAGCTCCTCGCAATTGGCGTCGGTAAGATAGGGCGCCAGCACCGCGATGCCGCTCAAGTGAAGACGCCCATCGTCGAGCATCGTTAGCAGTGCCGGATGTCGGTGCGACGCCCGTGCGGCGGCTATCCGTAAGTAGCTTCTGCCTCGGACAAGTGCAACACGTCGGTGGCGTATTTAAACATCGATGACGAAGCTTCTCTGGCATACAGTCGGCGCACATCAACTTCGACAATATGCGCGACGAGAACAGACTCGACACGCCGCGACTGTTTCAAAATGTTAGACTGTCGAACAAGAAGCTCGTCATCGGAAAGTGATTTCAATTTGTTTTTTTTCGTTCATACGCCATTTATAGCACGGACTTTTTTGACGCTCTGTGCTCTCACGTGTTGAACGCAAACGCATCGAGACACTTTCGAAGTCCATCCAAGCAAACGAGTGTCCTGTCTTTTGTTTATCGCTCGCACAGACCCACTCCAGATCGTTACCTGCCATGTTTTTCATATCGCTTCGGATAAGCTGTCAAGCAAAACAGTAAATTATTTTTCTTCAGCGGTCTTTATTCTTGCGGAGTCGCGCACTCTGTCCGGACGGAGCCAAACGCGTCTCCCGGTTGGCCCCGCTCATTTCGTTGCGCTATGGTGGCATTCTGGAGGGGCAAGGAGATTAGTATGAAACGTTCTGAGGGTCTTACTCTCGGGTCATGTCTGCTTGCGGTCGCGACATTTGCCGATAGCGAAAACGTGCCTTTCGATTCCGATCGCTGGGAAATCGAGGCCGAGGAATGGCGGCTCGAGGAGCATCTCGGTCAGTCGAGTCTATTCTTGAAAGGTGGCGTTGCGGTCATCAAGGATTCGGCCTTCACGGACGGTATTATCGAGTTCGACATCGCGTTCCCGGAAGACCGAAATTTCGTGGGAGCCATATGGCGTCTTCAGGAGGGGGAGAACTTCGAGGACTTCTACATCAGGCCTCACCAGTCCGGTAATCCAGACGCGAACCAATACACGCCGGTCTTTAACGGCCTCTCCGGTTGGCAGCTCTATCACGGGGGAAGGTTATGCCGCGCCGGTCGAGTATCGGTTCAATGAATGGTTGCACGTGAAGATCGTGGTCTCCGGAAGTCAGGGTGAGATCTACATTGGTGAAGGGGACGAGCCCGCTCTCGTGATGCACGAGCTCAAGCGTCCGGTGGCGTCAGGAAAGGTGGGGCTGAAGGCAGGGAATCGGGCCGTCACTCACTTCGCCAACTTCAGCTTCCAAGCCGTAGAGAATCCGCCCCTGAAGGGCTGCCCCCAGCAGCCGGAACCAGCCCCCCAAGGCACCGTCATGGCCTGGTCTGTCTCGAGCTCGTTCCCCGAGAGCGATCTCGAAGACAAACACGACCTCGCCGACTCCCAGACGGCGGGACTTGCTTGGGAAGTCCTCGATTGTGAAAGCACCGGTCTCGCCAATCTTGCTCGGATCCAGGGTGTCACGCCCGAGGCAAATACCGCCTTTGCCAAGATCACGATCGCCTCGGATCGTGCGCAGGTGAAGAGGATGAGGTTCGGTTTCAGCGACTCGGTCAAGGCCTATCTGAACGGCCGCTTGATCTTCGCGGGAACTGATCCGTACCGGTTGCGCGACTACCGTTTTTTGGGCACGGTCGGGCTTTTCGATGAATTGTACCTGCCGCTCGAGGAGGGCAAGAACGAGCTTTGGATGGCGGTCACCGAGAGTTTCGGCGGCTGGGGTATCAAAGCCAGGTTCGAGGACGTCGAAGGGATCGAAATAGGGTAGCCTGAGTCGCTTGTTCTGAAGGGATGTAGGGAGTTAGCTTTCTCCTCGCCCGAGGGAATCTCGTCCAGACGAGATTTCTTTCTTGGGGTTTTGTCGCTCCGCTTCGCCTCCCTTAAACGCTCGAACTTCTCCTTGAACTTTCGGTCGGAGGCGAAACGGAAATTGTAGATCTCCGGCCTAGCCGGCTCGAGGATACTCGGCGACATCCGGAAAGCCGGACGCCCGGCCCAGGCCTCGTGGACCGGTGGAGTCTTGTCGGGTGGCGCCGTCTGCACGCTTGGTGGTGAGGTCAACGCCAATGGGCCCCGCTGTGGCCGAGAAGGCGTTCTGCGAATCGAAGATGCGAAGACCGGGTTGGGCCGGAGCGCGACGAGGTATTCCTCAGCCTCGCGCTTGGTCATGCCGGCGCAACCCACAAGAAGCGCGTCGACGCTACTCTCCGTGAGGACGGGCGCGAGGAGACCCGCCACGGTGAGACTCTTTCGGTTCTCGGCGAGCGCCACCAGTATCTGAGAGAAACGTCGCGATACGTTGGCCACTTGAATCCGCAACGCGACCGAGCCTTCACTCAGGTGTCAGCGCCTAAACCTGCCGCAACCTGTTCCAAGAAACGGCAGCTCATTCCCACTCCGCAAAGCTACGCGCCGTGGCTTGCGTTTTTACTGATCGCTACACGTCGGCTCCGGCGCAACACCCACGCATTCTGACGAACAAATTGCGGGCGTCATTGAACGTGGGTGCCAACTTGGGCCTAGTCAGACGCCGTTTCGGGATCGCCACTTCGTAACCAACACCCCGACCAGGAAAATAGTAAGCGTTCCAACCACGATGATCATGTTGGCGTGAAAGGGGCTGCGTAGGAAGGACTCTTCTGGCAAACGTGGAGAGAACGTCATCCAAAAGATCACCAGCACTCCAGCCACAACTGCGGTGATCGCTGCCGGACGCTCGGCGCGACGAGAGATGAACCCCAGGAGGAAGAGCCCGAGCACACCGCCGGCGAAGATGCCGGAGAGGGTCCACCAGGCGTCGAGGAGACTCCTCACGCCGATCATGGCGAGCGCTGCGCCGACTCCCAGTACACCCATGACAACCGTACCCACGTAGAGGACACGCATCGCCTCTCGTTCGTTCACCGCACGCTGCAGCCAACCTCTATAAACATCGGACAGAATGACCGTGGCCGAGCTGTTCAGGCTAGTGTCGATGCTGCTCATGGCCGCCGCAAGGAGGGCCGCAATGATCAAACCTGCCAAGCCCGGTGGCAACTTCTGAGCGATGAAGTGAGGAAAGACGCGGTCGCCGATCTCCTCTGCGGTCAACTCCGTCGGCTCCAAGTCGAGCGTGTCGGATTGCGCCACAATTTCCAACTGTAGTCGTTCCTTCAGCTCCGGGTGCGCCTCGTAGTAAGCGAAAAGACCGGACCCGATGAAAAAGAACATCAGGGAGATCGGGACGTACAAGAGAGCTGCCAGCCACACCGAGCGAGCCGCCTCGCGATCGCTGCGCGCGGTGTGGTAACGCTGCACGAAACTCTGATCGATACCGAAGTTGCTGAGGTTGATAAAAACTCCGTAGAGGAGGACGACCCAAAACGTTGAAGTCGTGAAGTCGAGAGCAAGGCTTCCGAGACTGAACTTGCCTTCCCGCGAAACGATCTCGAAGAGCTGCCCGGGGCCTTCGGGCATGCCGAACAGCACCGTCGCGACGACCAGCAGGGCACCGACGGAGAGAATGAGGCTCTGCGCGACGTCGGTCCAGATAACGGCTTCGATGCCACCGAGAAGAGTGTAAAGGGTCACTACCGTGCCGGTAACGATGATGATGATTTCGATCGGCCAGCCGGTAAGGGCAGTGAGAGCGATTCCCACACCGAATAGAATGGCTCCTATCCTGGCGAGCTGTGTCAGCAGGTAGCAGACCATCGCGTAGATGCGCGCCCATCGTCCAAAGCGCCGCTCCAGATGCGTGTAGGCGGAGATTTCACCGGTGCCGCGATAGAAGGGAACGAAGTACTTCGCCGCGATCCACGCAGCAAAAGGCAGAGATAGACTGAACACGAAGGAGTTCCAGTTGGAGGCATAGGCTTTCCCCGGAACTCCGAGAAAAGTGTTGCTGCTGAGATAGGTCCCGAAAAGGGAAAGGCCGACCGCCCAACCCGGCAGGGCCCCGCTGGCGGCTGTGAATCCGCGCGGAGTCCGGCTGCGGCGGAAGAACACGCTTCCGAGCGTGACGATTCCAACCGTGTAAAGGGCAAGGACAAGAAGGTCGAGTCTCGTCACGGGACATTGTACTCCTCTTGAAATTCACGACGGCGTGGTAGAGTAGGCAGAAATAGCCAACCGGGAGGGGTGAGATGTCGACAGACACGCTCTGTGATCGCCTCCGGAGCTGGTTCGATTACGAGGCACGGGCCCACGAAAAAGTGCTGCGGTCGTTGCACTCCGTGCCTGCGTTCACTTCTCGATCGGGGACTGGATATCTCCCAGGGTCTGCTGGTGATCATCGATGGCGGCAAGGGTCTCCACGCGGCAGTCAAGAAGGCATTCCGCAAGCGGGCCCTGATACAACGCTGCCAATGGCACAAACGTGAAAACGTGGTGAGCTACCTGTCCAAAGGCGAGCAGGCGTCCTTGCGCAAGCGGCTTCAGCGGGCCTACAACAGGGCGGAGTACAAAGAGGCCCTCGCTGCGCTCGAGCAACTTCACGGTGAGTTAGAAGAGCGAAACCAATCTGCAGCTGGCAGCTTGGAGGAAGGACTCGAGGAGACACTGACCATGCATCGTCTCGGCGTGTACGCGGTGTTGGGCCGTTCGTTCAAGACGACGAACTGCCTTGAATCCGTCAATGTTCTCGTCGAGGAACGCTGCGCGAAGGTCGACCACTGGAAGCACTCGAGCCAACGCCAGCGATGGCTGGCGACCGCGCTCGTGGACATCGAACCGCGCCTCAGGAAGGTGGTGGGCTACCGTCCTCTTCCCAAGCTTCGCGAAGCTCTCAAGCGCGAACTGAAGATCGAGGCGAAGACATCAACCGTATCGAAGAAGAAGGTCGCGTAATCGTGAGCCGTGGAGAGTTTCAACTAAGAATGGGCTTGACTCGTGCGCCCGGACACGCTCGTAGTCGTTGCTGAAGTCGAGGTCAGCATCAAAGAGAATAGACCGAGCTTGCACGAAATAGTGTGGGCCATCGGCGCTCAGGCGAGCTCCATGTTGGAAGTAAATCAAGGCTCCTGTCAGACAGACGGCCAGAATTGCCAGGTTAGCAATCTGGAGTTGTGTCAGACCGCGCCTATCGGAGCGAGCGCGGTACACTTCGCGGGCTACTAGTAGGAGCCACAGAATGACAGCGTGAGCTCCGAAGCCGTAAAAACGGTTCACCGAAAGGGGGGGAAGTTGAAGCACACCTTGAGTTGTGGCAATGGAGAACAGATTCAGGCTTTCCAAGACAACCCCGGCCAGAAGGAGCTTAGGAAGCCACCTTGTCGATCGCAATTTTTCCAGCCGCGTTGACTCCATTTTCTTCCGTTTCAACGGACCTCGACCCAGTCGACCCTCACGCCCAGATCGCGGATGTCGGACGCCCCTGGAATCCAGTTGGCGGGGCGCCAGGTCTTCGTGTCCAATCGGAGAATCGCATAGGAGTCGTCTCGGCCCGACGTTAGCTCTGGCGGCAGCTCCACGTGATACGTCTGGAACTGGCGTACCGGTTGAAAGGTTGCCAGAGTCTGCCCCTCCAGAGAGATCGTCACCGGATAAAGTGGTGCTTCCGTCTGCTCGGGTCCCGCTATCCGGATGAGAATTTCTCTGCTATCTGGGCCGACCGAGGGGAGGAAGATGCTCGACGTTTTTTGACTCCACCGGTAACTGATTCCATCCGGTCCGAGCTCTTTTTCGAAGAACCACGCCATGAGTAGATCATCACTCCCGCCGATGTCGATCAGATTGAGCTTGGGCATCCGCTCGGCCAGCTCTTCGACATCGACCGCTTTGGAAAGCGTGAATCGGAGCTGGAAGGGTTTCGGGCCGGTCGGGGGATGGGTGTATGCGAACTCGTAGTGCTGAGTTCCCAGAGAAAAGTCCTTGACGTGTTGCGTGAAGAGCCCGGACAGTGAAATCTTGTAATTGGTCACAAAATAGATGTCTTCGTACTCGTCGCGCCATTTCGCGATGAGGCTTTCGAGCGAGCCGCGATCGGGCTTCAGCCCGTAGAACTCCAGGACGTTTCTGCCCTCGAGTTGGGAAAGGGGAAGCTCCAAAAGGTGTAAGCCCTCTTTGCGGGGAAAGATAACGATGTCACGATCGCCGATGTGTCGAGCCAGCTCCTTCACAAAGCTACGACTGCCGGGAAACTCCTCGTGTCTCCACAGGGGTCGGCCGGCGAAAACGTAGGAACCGAGAAGGAGCGATCCGATGATGCGCGGTGCCCAACTCCCGATCCACCCTTTCGTGTCCCGGAGGCTGACCAGAAAAACCGCGATGCAAGCGAAAAACGTAGGAAGGATTACCGGTATGAAGCGCCGCATTGCGAAGTAGTGATCGTGCCAGACGCGGACCTTGTAGAAAAAGAAGAGCGAGAACGTCAGACCGACGAGAACGAAAAGAGCTTGCCTCCGTTCGCTGCGCGCCAGGAGTAGCATGGCGCCTGCCACGACGAGCGCGAGTCCCACCGGATAGAGGTACCAACCCATGCGAAGAAACGCTTCGGCATCATGCGGTGCGGTGCGCGGGCCATGCCAAATGGGACGGATGAAATACGCGTAGAGTGCCAGCACGAAGATCGACATCGCGGCGGCAATGCGTGCCCTCTTGCTCTCGGTCAGTGGGCCGATGTGTGAGACCGCCTTTGTCCCCAGCAGGTCGATGAGGACGAAGAGCATTACCGCTGCCAGTGCGAAGACGAAGATGTTCTCGAATACAATGCGCCAATAGTGCCGGCCCAAAACGTTCGAGACATAAGGCCAAGCGAGGAGCCGGCCGTGGAGCGCCGCGTGGAGCGCCATGAACGAGAATGCGCCCAGGAAAGCGAGCTCAGGCTTGCCCAGCTCTCTGCGTAGCCTGCGCCAGCCGAGATAAAGACCGAGCGGCAGAAGGAAGAGAAGGTTCTCCATGCGCACGAGCAGTGTCGAGCCGAAGGCCACCCCACCGAGAAAGCCGGCCAAGCTGGAGCGTTTCTCCTCCATGAAATAGAATGCCAGCAACCCGGTGACGTAAAGAAACTGAACCAGAATTTCGGCGTTCGGGAAGCGGGCGAACCAGATCTGGATTTGAAAAACGGCCATCATTCCCGATGCCCAAAGCGCGACTTCGGTGTCGAAAAGACGGCGGAGGGCCAGGAAGAGACCGGCCACTCCGATCAGGGCGAAGAATGGCGTCGCGTAAAGACCGGCCTTCATCTCGAAGAGATGGGATGCGATAGCGATCCAGACTGGGTAAAGGTGCAACCCCTGTGGCGAGATCTTCCCGCTGTCCGGGCTGTCCATGTGAAAACCGAGGAATCGTGGTTGACTCCACCGTGGGAGATCTTTGTCGACGCGGAAGAAGAGGCTCCGCTCTTCTTCGGGAACGCTCAACACGACAGGATCGACGTAGGTAAGGTTGCCCTCGCGGGCGAGGTGGAATCCAGTGTTGACGTAGACTCCGGGATCCCGTCCTCCGAGAATATACTCGAAAGGCGGAAAGTAAACGGTCACGGCGAAACCGATAAGGCATACCAGCACCGCCAGCTCGTCCCATCCCAGTGCACCGGGGCGCAGTGACAGATGCTTGCGAGTGAGCAACGCCCCGACCAGAACGACCAGGACGAGACCACCCACCACCATAGCCACTCTGACGGTGGAAAAACGACCGAGCTCGGCCAGTAACAGTCCGGCCCACCCCGAGACCAAGAGACTTCCGGCGATCATCAGATAGAGTTGTTCGCCGAACGTGAGCTCGAGCTTCGTCTTGCTTGCGTTGAGTGCCGCGACCAGGAGTAGCCCGGGCGCGAAGAATAGGATGAGTGTGGATAATGTGGCGATGACCGGATGCATGCGTGACCTCGAGAAGCTACGGTCTTGCCATCAGGCCGCCGTCGACGATGAGCTCGGTTCCAGTTATGAAACTAGCGTCGTTGGAAAGAAGGAACATGCAGGCGTTCGCCATATCCTGCGGTGTACCGACGCGTTTGAGGGGGACGGTGTTGGCGATGGCTTTTCTTGTCTCTTCATCTCCCTCCCAGCGCTGTTGCATCGGCGTCAAGGTTGGCCCGGGTAGTAGTGCGTTCGATCGAATTCGGTCCGGCCCGAACTGAATCGCTAAAGACTTCGAGAACGACAGGATGGCACCCTTCGAGGCCTGATAGGCGTCTCGGGGTGCATCGTCTCCGCGAAGGCATTGGATGCTCGAGATGTGCACCATCGCACCGCCGCCCGTCTTCTTCATCAAGGGGACGGCGTGCCGTGCCGTATGAACCATCGACTTCAGATTTATCGCGAGCACTTGATCCCAGACAGTAAGATCCATATCCACCGCGGACTTGTCTCGTCCCAGCCATAGGACACCGGCGGCGTTGACCAGATAGTCCAATCGCCCGCGCTTTTCGAAGGCCTCCTTCATCGAAAGGGAGACCGTGTCTTCCGAAGTCAGATCTCCCTGAACGTACTGGAACGAGCCCTGCCCGTCCGCGACCTGGGAAGGCTGTGCTTTGATGTCGATCATCACGACATGCGTGCCGCGCCGAACGAGCTCGCGGGAGATAGCTAGGCCCATGCCCCCACCCGCTCCGGTCACGTAGGCCGTTTTCCCCTCAAAGCTCAACTTCCCTGATCTCCTCAGTAGCCCGAGATGCCACCATCCGCGATCAGCGTGGTGCCGTTCACGTAGGATGCCCGGTCGGAGAGCAGGAACTCCACGCATTCCGCGATCTCCTCGGCCGTTCCCATGCGACCCAAGGGACAACGCTTGAGCGGTGATTTCTCGGAAAAGGCGACTTTCCGCATGTCGTTGGACATAGCGACGTCGATGATGCCGGGGGCTATGGCATTGACCCGGATCCCGCGCGGCCCAAGCTGATGGGCGTTGCTCCTCGTGAGGCTCTCGAGTGCCGCTTTGGTCGCCCCGTACAAGGCGAGGTCTCCCTGATCGTTGAGGCGGCAACTGATGCTGCTCACGTTCACGATCGCACCGCCATCTTGCATGTGCTGGACGGCGGAGGCGGTAACACGGGCGGCCCCGAAGACGTTGATGTCGAACATGCGTTTGGTGAGCTCATCGTCCCAGCTTCCCGCTTCCGAGGCAATCAGAATTCCCGCACAGTTGACGATCGCGGTCAATGGGCCCAATCGCACTGCACGGTTCACGGCACCTTCGACGCTCTCGAGCGAAGCCACGTCCAGATGGTGCACGTAAACTTCTGCGTCCTTGGCGCCATTTCGCTTCGGATCGACTGAGACATCGCCCGAGAGGACGATGTAACCGGCATCGAGCAGTCGCCGGTTGATGGCTTTGCCGATACCGCCTTGGCCTCCCGTAACTAGCGCAACGCTAGCCGACATTTCGCGCCTTGTGTCTCCATTCTCGACGTCAATGTACAATCGTCCGCATCATAAACTGTTGCCGCAGAGAACTCTAATGGCCTAGGCGAAGGCTTCCGTCGACATCGACCGAGCGAATCGGGAGGCATTTGACCGTTTGTGCAACTCGGATCCGATTCTCGTGGACGTGCGCCCAGCCATCGAGGTCGTCCCCGCTCGTCGCCCGCCACGGCCATGCTCACTCGGTTGAGATGGCTGATGAACGTGATCCCCATGAGCAGGGGCACGACGCGCCATCGGGTCCGGTCGTATTTCATCGTGGCCATGGCGGGCAATCATAACCTCCGGTCGGGTATTGACAAATCTGAGACTCCGACGAAAAATGGGCCGGAGATGAATCGCATGAAAACCGTGAGCTTCGCCAAGATGGAAGACTGTACGGTTGAAGATATCGCGTGGGTTGAGGAGGTCGAGAGCAAGTTCGCGGCGGATGTCGCGGACCGCGTGCTCGCCCACCTGAAGAGCTTAGAAACCGAGCCCACTCCTCTTCAGGTCGACCGTCTCGAGCACTCCTTACAGACCGAATCTCTCTACCGACTCGTTCTGCCAACTCGAGCGCAGGCGCGATGGGCCACCGTCGACTACATCACCAACTTTTACAACCCGAGGTGACGGCACTCAACCCTCGGGAACGTCAGTCCCATCGAATTCGAACATAGACTCTTGGAAGCAAACCGAATTACATAGTCAACTTGTCCACCAAACCGGAGCAAGCTCAGGTCATTTGGATTAGCGGAAACAAGGAGGGCTGTTATGGATTCTTTTGCCAACATAAAAGTACTGAGTGCCTATTTTGGGAACCCTTGGATCCAGTCCTTGGGGATCGTCATCCTTTCGCTGGTTCTGACCCTCGCCCTGCGCTGGACCTTGCGGTTTATCCTGTTGCCATTAGTTCGCAAAACCGAAACTGAGGTGGATGATATTACGATAAGGGCGGTCAAAAGGATTGTGACCTATTTGATCCCCTTGATTGGCCTGATGGTGGCCCTCATTCCTTTGTCTTTACGCACACCGATTCCTCAACGTACTCTTTTTACTTTGCTTGCCGTACTGTTGATGCGCAGCGCAATTGGGTTCGTTGATAAGCTGTCCGAGTGGCTGAAAACAACGTGGGTGAATCGTACCGAGTCTACTTTAGATGATGCTCTGCTGCCTCTGATGGGCAAAGCCATAAAGGTAGTCGTGGTGCTTCTCGGTGTTTTACTAATTTTGCAGCGATGGGAAATTGAGATTGCTCCCATGTTGGGCGCCCTCGGTATTGGTGGTTTGGCCATTGGCTTGGCTTTGAACAGCAGCCTCTCCAATATCTTTGGCGGCATTCAGCTTATTTTGGATCGTTCTATCAACGTTGGTGACAAGATTATGCTGGAGAGTGGTGAAGTGGGAGTGGTGCAGGACATTGGCCTTCGTAGCACCAAATTACGGACCTATGACAACGAGTTGCTCTCTCTTCCCAATTCGCAACTATCCAATGCGCGGGTCAAGAATTTCACCAAACCCGATGTAAGTATTAGAGTCACAGTCAATTTTGGGGTGGCTTACGGCAGCGATGTGGCTCGGGTCAAAGAGCATGTCTTGGCTGCAATTAGCAACTTGGACGATATTTTGCGAGAACCTGGACCCCAGGTACTGTTCTTGAATATGAGTGATTTTTCCTTAGATATGTGTGCTCGAGTGTGGGTGGATGATTACGACAAGCAGTTTGCTAAGAAGCTTGAAATGACAGAGTTGGTCTACAATACTCTCAATAAAAATGATATCGAAATCCCTTTTCCCACACGCACGGTATATATGAAACAGTCCGGGTGATGGGCTTCATTACCGAGCCTCGTGCCATACCAAAAAATATCACATTAATGCGGTTGGCGACGTTCGTTCTAATGCGCACCGTGGTTCTCGCGCTATGGTAGGTCGCGGCAGCGCCCTCGGCACGGCACGGACATCGCATGGTGTACGACGCCTCCGAAAATGCAGTCTTGATGTTTGGCGGCCGGCCCCTAATCCGTTCGCGTGCTAGAGTTTGAGCCTGATTTCGAGAGAACGAGTTCTTTCATCAAGAAGGGCCACGCGAAGTGAAGAAGCTGAGCTGTCTCAACCCCGAGTGTCCTTTGCATAAAAAAGCCGGTTCCGGAAGCATCATCCGCCACGGATACCGAACGAGGTCCTGGAAACGCCGTCGATACCGGTGCGTCCAGTGCGCAAAGACGTTCTGTTCGACGAAAGGCACGCCCTACTACCGTCTCCAGCATCCAAGAGCTACTTTCGACACGGTCGTCGCTCTCAGAGTCGAGGGTGTCAGCATTTCCGCGATTGCTCGGACCGAGGGGATTGCCTGGAACACCGTCGCCCGCTGGCTCGAGAAGGCAGCCCAAGTGTGTCGTCGATTCAACCACGAGACGATCACGGGATTCGCCGTCGAGGAGCTCCAGGCCGACGAGATTCGCACGTTCGCGGGCAACAAGAAGCGGCCAACGTGGATTTTCGCGGCGATCGAGGTCTGGTCTCGGCTCTGGCCTTCGACCGTCGTCGGATGTCGAAGCTACGGGAACACTCTGGTTCTTGTCCGCGATGTTTCGAATCGGATGCACTTCGAGCGTCTTTCCTTGATGGTCACCGCCGGATTCGATTTCTACGAGAAGGTCGTCCGTCGCGTCTTTGGGCCAGCGTCTCTCTACGCACAGGTCTTAAAGACCCGTAGCAAAGATCGTATCGTGAAAGTCGAACTAAGAGCGTTGATAGGCGCGGCGTGGCGCTTCGAAGAAGCACTCAATAACTCCGAGGACTCCTCGACATTGAACACCTCGTTCATCGAGCGCCTGAATCTGACCATTCGGCAAAGCTCGGCATATCTCGCGAGGAAAACGCTCTGCCACGTACGCACGACCGAGAGGCTCGAAGAGCACCTGGAGTTGCTGCGTTGCTATTACAATTTCATCCGGCCGCACGGAGCTCTGAAGTTCGGACGTGAGATCCGAACTCCAGCGATGCAGGCTGGTCTGACCACGCGACGGCTCACTTTTCGAGACATCTTCTTGACGACGACGATTCCTTTGTGGTCGCGGATCGAGGTTTTCCTGCTCACGGGGATGCGCAACCCGGTCTCTCCCGCGCGCGTACCACTGCCCGCAGCCGCGTAGCAACACTAGATGGCGGAAGCACCGACTTCGGCCCCACAAAAGCTATATAGCAAAGGATCAATCGCGTAAACTTTTTGGATCATCTTGGCCCAACTCAGGCTGCGTTGCCGGTGCCCCTCATCTTTGTCGCTGTCCGGCTGTTGTTGGTGATGCATTTGTGGAGTGAAGCTTTGAAGCCCCGACTCGCGCCGGCGTTTCGCGCGGGAGGCGTTGGAATAGTAACCCCAGTTGCGGATGAGCTGCTGTCCGGGTTCAGGAATGTGGTCGGTGACTCGGGCTATGAACTCGAGAACATCCCATCGCTCTAGCCCTCCGGCAGGTCCTTTGGAGCGTTTGGGGCGTGCCTGATAAGTTACCTCGCCCCCTTCGGCATCCCACTTCAAGCGCTGGAGGACCAGGGGGGAGCGAATCATGTAGCGATCGATCCTAACGGCATCGGCAATGGTCTCCACTCGAACACTTGCGTCAGCGGAAAAGCCACTATGTCTCCAACTGAGCATATTATTGACAGTGTCGCGTCCGATTAGCGCGTCACCGCCCGCGGTGTGATCGTCGCGGCCTGGGGAATGGCCGCAAAGCACATCGTGCCCGAGCTGCCGGCGGAACAGAAAAGTGCCGTCGAACAGTATCGGTATTGCTCGGCGCTCTACATCAATGTGCTGTTGCGACACTGGCGCCCCATCGCCGATATTGGGGCATTCCAAATGCAATGGCCGGACGGTTATTGCACCTGGATGCACGTCTCGGATCCGTTGCTGGTGGGCGACTACCAACCGGAGTACCATCCGGACAAACCAACCGTCCTATCGATGTACAAGTACCTTTACACGCCGGGGCTCCCGCCCAGCGATCAGATGAAGCTCGGGCGCTATGAAATGGAGAGCAAGTCCTTCGGAGATTACGAGCGCGAGATACGATCCGAGCTGAATCATGCGCTCGGCCCGTGGGGCTTCGATGCGGCCAAGGACATCCTAGTTATCACTGTCAATCGCTGGGGACACGGTTACAATTTTTTCCAACCGACACCCGGTGAGAGGCCGCCTTACGAGGTCGGCCGGCGTCGAGTGGGCCGGATCTCCTTCGCGGGTGCCGATGCGGGAGGAAGTCCCTGGACGCAGGCTGCCCTACAGCAGGGGCGGCGAGCCGCCTACGAGCAGCTTAGTCGCGCCTGAGCGCTCGCCGGAGAATGACGGTTGCCCGACTGGCCTGACAGGGAATATCTTCACCACCCTGCCCTACCTAACCGTTCTGCTGGCACCGCTCGCCATTATTTCCGGGTTTCCTCTCGCCGCCCTCATTGTGTTGCCCAACAGGGGGCGAAGCTCTGGGACCGTTGTACGAAGAGCTCCCGAAAGTGTGGCCGGCGCTCATCCTGTTTCACCACAACGAGAGGTCCGCCAAGGCCTCCGGATTCAAGTAAGCCAGTACCCCGAGAACCACCACCAAGAGCACGGCGATCAGAGCAAGAATCCGCCCCCGCCTGGACGGTGCCACGTCAATTTCGGCGAGAAAACCGTCGATGAGATCGCGCCGTCTCTTGACCGCGTCTTTGGGCAACTCCCGCCTGTGGGTGAAGAGTCGGCCCATACGTCGCGTCAGCTTCATGCGGAAGTTCACCGCCCATCCCGCCGCTTCCAGCAGGGCGCTCATGTCGCGCGATCGTAATTTTAGGTAGCCGAGAAGTCCGCTCGAGAGCGTGACGATGCTTCCCAGGGCCAGAACCACCGCCCCTAGGTGCAAAGGATTCACTTCCGAAAGGGTCTTGACAATGAACACCAGCGAGGAGCCCACTGCGGCGAAAACAAGGCCGCCACCGAGCACAAGGTCGCGAACCGGCGTTTTGTGAACCGGGGCGGCGGCTTCTTTTCCTGCAGGTGTAGCGTCGATTTTCTCCAAGCCCGCTTCGGTGGCCTTTTCGATCGATTCAGTCTCTCTTGCGGCGATCCGCTCCACCTTCTGCGCGGCCAGTCCTGCAATTCGCTGAAACGGTGCTTTCACCGCCTCCCACAGGCTGATGGGATTCTCCACGACTTCCACGATGCGCGCGTCCCATTCGCGCTCCTCGATGTCGAAGAAGACGCCTCGTTTACCGACGGAAATGCCGCCTCGCTGGCCTGCCGTTACAGCCACGACGAGCTCGAACTTTTCACGATGCGAGGAAGTGACTACCTTGGAGGTGATCTCGGCGTAGATGAGAAACATACGGCTCGTCTCGGCGATCTTCCTATGCTCGGAGCGGTTCGTCACTTTCATGCTGAACGCTAATTCGCGACCGTCGATGACCAATGTGCCTTCCTCGAAAAGGGTCCGCCGATTGGGGTCATACAGCTGGGAGAAATTCACGAAGTTGTTCGCGAGCTCCAGGAGCCAGCGCTGCAGCAGGCAGAGTTTCTCCACCGTGGCGATTTGCTCGAGCTCATCTCTGACGGCCAAGTCGCGCTCGATGAGCACCTCCGCTTCTTTCGGCAGCTTGCCTTCGAGGTAGGCGGTCAGTCTTTCCTCTCCGAGAGACTCGATCTCGTCTTTTGGTTTCGCGTCAATCCAGGCTTTGTGCGGCTCGAAAAGAGCCTTCACTTTTTCCCAGTCTTCGCGGGTGAGCTTCGCCACTTCCGTTCCCAGGGCTCGCTTCAGGACTTTGTCTCGGAGCTCCCAGACCCGTTCTTCATAACAAGGATTGAGACCGCTATTCAGGTTCAATTCCCCGGCTGCGTTCGGACGACGGAGCGGGGCCATGCTCAATCTCTTTTCGATGGCGGGGGCGTTCTCGAGGTCGAATCCGTCGAGCTCCTCCTCGCTCAGCTCGAATCGGCTCGCCGCACGAGGCTCCACTCTCAACAAGTCGCATTGCCAAAAGAACTGCTCGAGCTTCGCTTCGAGAACGAAGACGATGGCGGTCGCTTCGGGAGTGGCATCGCCCCACCTCCAGAGCTCCGAGCCGCGTTGCTCGTCTGCCGCGGTCTGCTTTCCCTCGACCATCCAATCCCGCATGGCCCGCGCGCGATCGAGAAAGCGCTGGAGCTGTTCCTGACCGTATCCAATTTTCCCGGCAGCGTCCTTGACTTCCCCCGCGTATTTGACGACATCCGCGCAGAACGCCCGGGTGTTTTCGGCTTCGATATCGACCAACGGCACGATGCCGTCTCCGTTCGGGAAGACGCGAGCGTAGCCGGCGCGAAAGGCGCGAATCTGCTTGAGGGAGATTTCCTTGCTCCCTTGCCTCTCGAGTTGTTCCAGAATCCACTCGCAAACCTCTTGCAGCTTGCGGCCTTCCGAGTGGGTCGTGTCCAAGTCCTCGAGACGCAGAACGTCGCTCTGCTGGGTGGCACCCTCACGGTTTCTCAAGAAGTGAAACAGGCACTCTTGCGCATCTTTCAAGCTTTGGGTGCGGATGCGTCCGGTCTCATCGGGGTCGAGACACTTCAGCACGACGGGATCGCAGCGAAAACAGTCAACCGGCGCGCTCGTTGCCGCCCACCTGGACTCTTTCAGTTTCCCCAGAGAGGCGAGATCCTCAGCCGTTTCCAGACGCAGCTGGAATATGCCGCCGTAGTTCTCAAATACCATGGAGCTCAAAGTTGCACTTCCTCACCCGACGCTTGGGGAAGACCCTGCACCGCGTTGGCCCACCCGAATGCCGGCTCTGAGTTCTCCCAGCCTTCGATGTTCGAGAAGTGGAAGAACGGTGTTGATTCGTTGTGACTTCGATCAGCAGCCCATCGGAAGACGACGGGACCATGAGCTGTGGTAAAGCCCACGTGGGCCAGGATTCCCTGGTCCAGAATGTCGTAAATCTCTTTGCGATCATGAGATCCGTGGCTCGGGAGCCGAGGATCGTGGAGCGTTGGGTCGGTGAGAAGGCTGCGTCCGTCATGCGCTCAGTCTAGGACGGAATTGGTACCAGCGAAAGATCCAATTTCCAAGTTCTTAGGCGATACCAATTCAAACATAGGAAGTGGCGGGGCGAATAGACGCGGCGACGATGATCCAGGCAGGATGCACGCGTGAGTTTGCGGCGCGTCCGAAGTGAGCTCGAGAAGTACGGCGTAATGTGCCAAAACTCAGACTGAAGGGAAATCCATCATTTCAAACACCCGCAAGTATTCGATCGCAACTTGTTGGGACCGGCTGACCCACCCGGCGAAAGTCAGCACGAGGAATTGCCATGCGTAGGGCTCCATGACTTAGATTCTAACCATTCAGGGTGCCGGCGCCCCTCTTGCTCCTAGCAGACGCCACCCTACAACTTTCTACCGCCACTCTGTTTCGCATCGGCCGAGTTTTGGCACACTACGGGGGCAAGTGATGTGGACTTTCTTGGTAGCCTTGGAACCCGCACCGGCTAGAAGGCCCTGCTTTAGCTCCTGCTCGATCGCAGGAAAATTCTCGTCGGTCCAGGGATTCCTCTCTTTCCAGCGCGTGAGGAAGGTCCCGTTCCGAATGCGAAATCGATCGGCAGGTAGAGCTTCTGCTGTGTCTCGGCGATGACTCGATTCATTTCCGGGTACTCCCGCGAGACCACGGTAAGGGCGAGAAGGTCGGTGGCCTGTTCCTCCTCGAGAAACGAGCAGGGAGCGGTCTGTAGACAGAGCTCTTGTTTCTCGAGGTGGCCCCAGCCCGATCGCGACGAGAGCGCCCAGGCAAGCCAAGCGTTGGGGTCACGCTCGGGGTATTGGACGCGTATCCTCTTCGTGGTCGACAAGAGCGAATCGGCCGTCGACTTTAGCGCTTCCTCGTTTTCCCAAAGGGACCGGACCTTGGTCCAAATGCCCATTGAGGAGCCTCCCCATCGATTTTGAAGTGGCCCTCACCCGGCGTCTGGCCCCGTTGATACCGGCACGACATTTCTTGACGCCCCCCGTCCCCCACGGGGGAGAGGGAATAAAGGAAAGGAACCAGTTATTTTCAGGAACTAATAGCAATAATAATGGGCATTCCACGAGATGGCAATCTCCAATCTGTCGGGCATCTCGAGTATTGTTTGCCATCGGAATTGTGCTAGCCTACGGCACGGAGGAGGGCCGTTATGCTAAAGAAACTGCTGATCGTCGTCGTCCTGTTGACGATTGTCCTGTTCCTGGCCGCCCGTGATTGGGACTCCCCGGAGCTCGGGCAGGCGCTTCTCGACAAGGCCGGTGAGGCGACGGGTAATGTGCTTCTAGCGGCAGGCGAGTTTCCCGCCGCAGAGATGTTCACCGGCGTGGACAAGGCCCTGGGGAAGACGGTTCTAGTCGGGGCGCCATACCAGGCCACCGAAGTACGATTCCGGCTCGAGAACAACGTCCTGACGCTCTCACCCTTTCAATTCACGAGCGAGGTCGCCCGGTTGGATCTCGATGGTTGGGTGAATCTCGCCGGCCCGATCGAGCTTGGTTTCGTGGTCGCCACCCCACGGGATGGGATTACCATCGAGGGAGTTGGGTCGAACGTTTTGGACGTTCTCTCCGACGACGAAGGGTGGGTTCCCATTCCTGTTAGCGTGACCGGCACGCTCGAAGACCCCAAAGTGCGTCCCGATTCCAAGGCGTTGCTCGCGCAGGTTGGCTCGGGATTGAAACGCGAAGCCACCGAAGCGGCCACCGACGCGCTTCGTGGCTTCTTTCGCAAGAAAAACTGAGGCTCTTACTGAAGGCTTCTTGTCCCTTCAGCCGGCAAGCTTACATAACCCTTGACGAGAAGTGTGCAAGAGCGCGTAGTGCGAGAAATCTGCATGCTGCGTGCGACGTGACAGGGGCTGGAAACGGGCTCACGGTGTGGCTAGTCAGGCACTCCCAGAGGAAACGAGGAGCAATGGATGGGCCACACCTACGGAGTACCGCGCCAGCCCTCGACCCTACCGCCTCAGCGAGACTTGGCTTTCGTTCCAGGCCGCGCTGGCCCACGACCCTTGCTAGCCTTGAGAGGCTTCGGTTTCTTCGGGTTGGTCAGCTTGGAGAGGGCCTTCCGTAGGCGGATATTCTCCCGCTCCAACTCTTTGATGTAGCTCCGGACCCCCCTCCATCTCGATTCCCAGTCTCTGCGCTCCACCGCCTCCAGTCCAGTTTCGTCGCTCACAGCTTCACCTTCATCATCAGCACCAGCACGGTTAGGAATGCGAGCGGATACCACCACCCCACCCCATTCCGAATGATGCTCCCCTTTTCTTCTCAATGTCAGGCGCCTGACAAAATCACGAGTCGAAGTAGCGCTGCAGCCCCTCGGGATCCTTATTTTTCGTCAGAGCGACCATCAACAGAATCCGTGCTTTCTGGGGACTCAGGTTATCGGCAAGGACGC
This sequence comes from Candidatus Marinacidobacterales bacterium, assembly GCA_965222425.1. Taxonomy (GTDB): domain Bacteria; phylum Acidobacteriota; class Vicinamibacteria; order Marinacidobacterales; family DATDRI01; genus CBDCNP01. The sequence goes on along the minus strand of CBDCTW010000022.1, from coordinate 727,399 downwards.
AACCGAGATCTCGAAGATCGACGCCCTTGCCCTTTCCGGCATAGAGGGGCATCAGCCTCCCGGTGTAGACCCGGGTGCTGATAACGACAGGGATCTCGCGATCGCGCGCCTCCTTAATGGCGTCGTGCATCGAAGCGCTGACGTGGCCTAGACCGGTTGCCGCAATCACGAGCCCGGCCAGGGCAGGGGGCCGGTCATCGTTTAGTAGCGCGCGGACGAGTCGGCCGTCGGCACCTGCGTAGTGGGGCACGATCTCCACACGGCCCAAACGCGCCTCGGCGGCGAGAGGAATCGTCTGACGCCTCAAGGGAGCGCGGTAGAAACGTACAACTCCCAGGCTGGCGACTCCTAGGGCGCCGAACTCCAGCGTCTTGAAAGTCTCGCGAGCGATGGTATTGGTCTTGGTTACCTCTCTGGCAGCGTTGATCTGCCCGTTCATGACCACCAGCGTGCCCATGTCGACCGCTTCCGGCGAGATCGCCACTCGAACGGCGTTCAGGAGATTGCGTGGGCCGTCGGTATCCGGATAGGACGCCGCGCGTTGGCTTCCAACCACAATGACGGGCTTGGAGCTTGTCACGGTGAGGTCGAGGAAGTAAGCGGTTTCTTCGAGGGTGTCCGTTCCGTGCGTCACGACGACCCCGGTGACATCGTTGCTTGATAGGACCTCGTTCGCTCTGCGCGCCAACTTCAGCCAGATGTCGGGGGTCATGTCGGCGCTCCCGATGTTGGAAATCTGCTCGACCTGGACTTGCACGACCTCTGCAAGCTCTGGCACGGCCTCGACGAGCTCGCTCCCGCTCAACGCAGGAACCAGGCCGCCTTTGTCGGGATCGTAGCGACTCGCGATGGTGCCGCCCGTCGAGAGAATGACGACGGTGGGAAGGTTCTGGATCCCGGAGGCATAGATCGATGCGACGACAGCTAGGGTGGCTAACGTTTTCACGCTAGATCTTGCCCATCGCTTCCTTCACACGTTCTCGATCCATGTCGCCGTCTTTCCAGAAATCGACGAAGCGCCGGTAGTACTGGCGGGCCTTGTCCAAGTCGCCCTGGTTCTCGTGGATCTTGCCTAGGAAGTAGCAGCTGCGGACGTAAGGGATGGGCCAAGCGGTGTGCTCGGTGGTGCTGTCGACGATACGTTGTAACAATTCGGCGGCGTCATGGTGGTTGCCGGCCGCGAAGTGGGCAGAGCCGAGGGAGAACCAGATCGGGACATGGGGCGGAGTGTTCCAGTACCGAGCTCCTCGGGGAGCGAGCATCGCCTGAGCGCGAGTGAGCTCCTCGACCGCGGTGTCGGTTTCCCCTTTCGCGAGCGCGAGCTCGCCCGTCAAGTGGTGGAGACGCCTTTCTGCTTTTTCTGTCGGCAGGGTCTGAGGCCTTTCGCGCAGCAGCTCGGCGGTTTCGCCCGCTTCTTGCCATTGGCTTAACCTTGCCCGGGCAAGGCCGGACCAATAGAGTGCCTCCCATTCCGGTCGGTCACTTTCACCGGCGAGCCGCGCCGTTTTCGCCAGGGCCAAGGCGGTTTCCGGTTCGCCCCTTTCGATAAGCACGTTCGCGGCATCGTTGTGAGCCGCAGCGCGCAGGTTCCGGTGGTCCGGATGCGCCGCTGCGTTCTCCTCGAAGAGCTCGAGGGCCTTTTCGGAGTCCCCACGGAAGAGCGCGACGTGCCCGAGGCTCGCCAACCCGACGAAACTCGCCTCGTGGTTGCTGGAAGCGAGCATCCTCTCGGCGGCGCTTCGAGCATCTTCCCATTCTTCGCGCAGGATGAAAACATCGACCCGAACGGCCTCGATCCAACGTTCCGAAGGATCGAGGGACTCTGCCTTTCTGGCGGCCGCTAGAGCTTCCTCAAGCTTGCCCGCTCGAGCGAAATGCTCAGCGAGCAACCCATGTCCGCGGGCAATTGTGGAATTCGCACCTACGAAATCCTGAACTGCCCGCTCCGCCTCATCGAGCCGCCCGAGCGCGGCGTAGCCGAAAGAAAGGGTGCCGGTGCAGTGAAGCACTGGACCAAAAAGGCGTTTGTTGATCTCACACTGTTCGATCGCGTTTTCCACCATGGAAAAAATGCTGTCCTCGCCCACGCCTTCGATCTTCTCTGTAGTCAGAATCTTGCCACTGCTGGCATCTTGGATGCGGATGTTGATACGAATGTTCTCGCCCGCCTTCATGAAGCTCCCCACGATGACGGTCCCCGCATCGGCCCGCTTGATGACCTTCTGGATTACTCCGAGGGAGGTCACCCGATCGTCCTGTCGGTTGAGCTCCTCCAGGATTTGATAGAGCCGATTCGTGGAGAGTACATCGATATTCGGCGACTGAGACAGGTCGGTCACGAGCATCTCGGTCAGGCCCATGCGAAGCCAATCGAGCGAGGGGTCGTTGTTGATGTTGTCGAACAGCATGACCGTGACCGAAGGCTTGGTGCTCGCGGTGCTCGCGGGTGGGTCGTGCGCGGGCTGCGGCCGAAGGAAAAACCAACCGACCAGAGCGCCCAAGGCCAAGAGGACCGCCGCGCCGGCGAACACGGGAGCCCGGGACGACTTGGCGTGGGGCGCCGCAATCGGCTGCGTCCCGCTCGTGCTCTGGCGCATGACCATGCCTGACTCCAACCTGCGGCGCGCGGCTCGGAGATCCACGGCGAGATCCTTCATGGTTTGGTAGCGCTCTGACGGTTCCTTAATAGGGAAGGATTTTATGGCGGTGGGGTCGTCAGGTGCAAGTACTTCAGCGGCAAAAGATTGCCAGTTCAGGCCCCGGTGGGCTGTTGGAGCCGGTGAGCCCAACTAACATTTCAAAATGGAAATAAACTCCTTCCAAGGACCGACTTCCGAGCCATATTGCTTAGCCATGACCCGGACGATCTGGCCCAGGTGCCCCAGATCGTGCGTGGCCCAAGTGGCGAGCAGCTGCCTCAGCGTTACTTGAAGAGACCGGAGAGTCTTCGCTGTCCTCTCCAGGATCTCGATGGATTGTTGCAGCTGGAATTCCATGACGGGTCTCTCTTCTTCGCCGCTGGGGTTATAGCCTAGCTCGCCGAGCGGAGCTCGCCCATCAAAACTGTGGCGCGCGGTCGCCTGTGTTTGTCCACTCGGTCTGGCCCACTTTGCTCATCTAATTTGGCCCACCCTAAGTTATTGATTAATAAAGACGAGCTGTAAGAAAGCCCCTTTCCTTATTCCGCGGCCGGAACGAAGTGCAGGCCGCGGCTAGTGAAACCCAACGAACTCATGCCTTTATGGTCTTTTTCTCGCTCTTCAGGGTGCGCCGGAACCGATAGGATTCGGTGCCGGTTTCGAGTATGTGCGCCTGGTCCGTGACTCGGTCGAGCAGTGCCTTGCACAGGCGGACGTTCGTGAACACCTGGGTCCACTCCGAGAAGGGCAGGTTGGTGGTGATCACGAGCGCCGCCCTTTCGCATCGTTCCGAAACCACTTGGAACAGAAGCTCGGCGCCGACATCGGCGAGTGGGACGTAGCCGAGCTCGTCGATGCACAACAACTCGTAGCGGGCGTAGCGACGGATCACTCGCGAGAGTTCGTGCTCCTCCCTAGCTTCAACGAGTTCGTTGACGAGTCTCGAGGCCGTCGTGAAGCGAACGCGGCGACGTTGCTGGCACGCCGCTACACACAATGCCGTGGCCAGATGAGTCTTGCCTGTGCCGGCATCGCCGAGAAACAGAACCGGCCGTGCATGGTCGATGTAGTCGCCTTCGGCCAGTTCTCGTATCCGACGGGCGGAGACCTTCGGCGATTGCGAGAAGTCGAACTCCTCGAGCGTCTTCGCTCTCGGTAGTTGTGCTTCCTTCAGTCGTCTTTGAACCGCGCGGTGTTCACGCTCCTCGACTTCGGCGCTGAGCAGCACGTCGAGGTAGCGGACATAGCTGTGCTCGTCGCGCTGCGCTTGTTCGGCAATCTTCTGGAACTGCGTTGCCACGCTCGGCATGCGAAGCGTCTTGCAATGCTGACGGATGCTCTGGAGCTCGATGCTCTTCGCGTTCACGAGTTCACCTCGCCGATCAGCGCGTTGTAATGGCCAACACCTGGCAAGGAACGTTCGTACTTCGTGAGCTCTCCGAGCTCCACATCGCCAAGAGCCTGCGCCTGCTCACGTCGAAGAACTGATGATTCGACGAGGTGACGGATCGCCTCAGCATCCGTACAGCCGAGTTCGAGCGCTTGACTCACCGCCTCACGCAGCTTGTCGTAGCCGTGCTCGCGGCCGAGCTGCACGAGCTCGACCATCTGGCGGGTTCCTTCGAGCTTCCCGTGACGTCGATTCAGCTTGGACCACAACTCGTCGTAGCTCGTGGGCCACCGACCTTTCTCCCGCCATTGAGCGAGCGGCGTCGAGCCGGCCAACGCTCCAGGCTTCCTGACCAGAACATCCAAGTAGTGCTCGAGTTCATAAATCGACTGGCTGCGGCCGTAGCAGCGCTCGTGGCGTGCCACGACGTGGCCCTCGTGCCAGATCTCAACTTCCAACGGCAGTAGCTTGGCCACAACTCGCCGGTCCCGTTTCAACGGAGTCGAGTACCAGTTCGTGCCGACTCGAACGCAGCCTTTCTTGTTCACCTTTGCAAATCGTCGCTCCTCGATATCGAACCCCTCGACGGTCAATGGCAACAGATGCTCCCGTTCAAGCTCCATCGCTGTTCCGACAGCATGCTCCTTGCCGCTAATGTGGCGCGTCGCATCCTTGAGACAGCACGAGAGCAGATACTCGTTCAGCTCATCCCAGTTCGAAAACTCCGGTACCGGCGTCAGATAGTTGCGCCGGAAGTAGCCGACTTCGCTTTCCACCCCGCCCTTCTCGTTGCCTCGACTCGGATTACAAAACTCCGAGTCGAATCCCCAATGGGAGCGAAACGCCACGAATCGCTCCGTCTGCTCTCGTTGATAACCACGCAGAATCTTAGTGACCGCGAGTGACAGGTTGTCGTAGCGCATGCGGCGGAACACGCCACCAAAGAACTCGAACGCATGCTCCTGCGCTTCGAAAAATGCTTGTTGCGTCGGACGCGGATAGCCGCGATGCAACGCGCCTCCTCCCGCCATGCTTCGGACTACGAGCGTGTGGACCTTCTCGAGCTCACCTCCGATCCGCGCGTACGCCTCGTACCAGTCCACTTGCCCTTCATCGCCCCACGCGTAGCTCTGCGGAACAAAAATCTCTGTGTCCTTCAGGCCGAGCTCGCTCTTCCGACGAGCGACGTAGCGACGTACCGTTGATTCGCCAATCTCATGCTCCGGATGCTCGGCGCGCAACCGGGACCAGATACGACGAGCCGTATGGCGTTGCTTCCGAGGCGCTCGCTTGTCCTCCTTCAGGACCGCGTCGATGAACTCGCGTACTTCCTCAAGCTTCGGACTCGCACGCTCCGCGACTTTACGCTCCGGCGGTACCGCGCTCTCCAGCGCCTGACGCACCATCCGACGGTGTACTCCGAACTCCTTCGCCACTCCCTTTATCGTTCCTACTCCGTGCTCGTACTCGCCACGGATCTGCTCGAACAATCGCACTTTCGCACCCCTTTTCAACCGACCCTCCTCTCCGGGTTCTTCCCCGGCTCAGGGTATCGGTCTCGATGGGGTGGGCCAAATCAAATGAGCGAAATGGGCCAATTCAGACTAGCGAACACAGTCGCCTTACGCCTGTCCTACGAAAGCTGGGTAGTTGGTCGCCTGTCCCTTGGAATCAGCTGGCATTATCCACGGGATCTCCCCTAAAGCCAAGAGCAGCGGGAGTCAGGATTTTCCCAGCGTGCAGCTGCGCAAAACCCGACTTCTGTCGCATGGTTTGGTCGATGATGTGAAGAGCACACAAACGCAGTCATGACGACTTTCTGGCGTGGAGGAAATTACTCTATTCGGTGTGATCGTAAAGAACGCCTAAGAAATACGACTTTTTCCCATAAGCAAACAGATAAATCCCTGCTTAAGGATTGTGCAAAACGCTTCGAATGCAACCGACTCGCGGATCGGAGGGCCTCGATCGACAGCTTTTCCACATGTACTGCACAGATTCTGTGGAAAACAAAAAAAGACGAAATCGCGAGGTTGCGCCGCCCTGAATTGGGGGTTAGAGGTGATGCTTGCGCAGATAGTAACTAAGCGCGCGTTGGCTGATGCCCAGCAGCGCGGCGGCATCCTTTTTCCGTCCGTTTACTTTTTCCAGGCTTTGCAGAATCGTTTGCCGCGTGATCCGGCCGAGATTCTCGTGAAGATCGAGAGTGGGCAAGGGAGGCCCGGGAGAAGGCCCGCGTTTGAGGTCCCTGAAATGCTCCGAGCCGACGCTCGGACCTGAGCCGAGTGCGACCGCGCGCTCCACCGCGTTCTCCAGCTCGCGAACATTGCCCGGTCAGTCGTACCCCATCAGTATCTCCATCGTTTCCGGAGAGAAGTCGCGGAACGGTTTGCGGAGTTTCGTCGAGAATCGTTCGAGAAACGTCTCGGCGAGCAAAAGGATGTCTTCACGCCGCTCGCGAAGCGGGGGGGACGCTGACCGGAATCAGGTTAAGCCGGTAGTAGAGGTCCTCTTGAAAGTCGCCGTTCCTGGTGAGCGCCAACAGATCCCGGTTCGTCGCGGCCAGGATGCGGACATCGACCTTAATCGTCCGTTCGGAGCCCAAGGGCTCGAACTCTCGCTCCTGCAAGACTCGTAAGAACTTTTGCTGGAGGGATGAGCTCAGCCCGGAGATCTCATCTAAGAAAAGGCTCCCGCTGTGCGCGAGCGCGAATTTGCCGCGACGACTCTGGGTCGCTCCCGTGAACGCTCCCCGCGTGTGGCCAAACATCTCGCTTTCCATCAAGCCATCGGAGATCGCCGCACAATTGACGAGGACCAGAGGTTTGGTGCAGCGCTCGGATTGGGTATGGATGGCGCGCGCGACGAGCTCCTTTCCCGTACCCGTCTCGCCCGTGATGAGGACTGTCGAATCGGTGGCGGCCACGGCTTCGATTTTCGAGAGCAACTCCTTGATAGCCGGGTTTCGACCTACCAATTCGGCGCCGCTCACCGCCTCCGTGGGCGACTCTGCAGGGGCGGCCAATACGGGAGGCCCGACCCGTTGCTCAAGAGCCTTCCGCACCGCCTCTTTCATGGAGTCGAAGTCGAAGGGTTTCTGGATGTAATCGACCGCACCCAGCTTCATCGTCCCGCCATGTATAAACCGGGGAGCAAACGGTAACGGGTCTCGAGAAACGCCGAGAGCGCATCGACCGGTTCTTCGATGTTGGAACATCCCAACGGGACCACGCCGCCTCCCCGTACGATATTAGATGACCTCGCGCGTAGTTGAAGTCCCCGCCGATGCCGGTCTGTTTGAAAGAATCTAAGGACTGGTCACCCAAACTGCCTTCGACAACGTCGTGGAGCCATCGACCGCTTGCCGCCGATACGCCGGCGTTGAAGGCGGGAGAAGGTCTGTAGCGGGCCCTTCCTAGGATTTGTGTACCATCTCCCTCATCGATGCCTCCGGAGTGCGAGAGAGTTCCGGAAGTGGCGCCAGCCACCCACTCGAATTGCCCCACGCTTCCGAAACCGACGCCACCCGCGGCCCATTTGAAGATCTCGATCATCGGAACACCGGGAAACCGCAAGCTACTGCCCCCACCTTGAAACTGCGGCGCGAGTCTGTTTCCTCTTTGACTCAACAGGTCATCGGGGCCGGCGGGGATGTTATCGGGTCGAAGTGACGTGACGTAAGAATACATGAAGGGGTCGCCAATCAGCGGGTTGGCGAACGGGTGCCAACGCCCGGGAAAGGCGCCGAAAGGTTGCGGGATCTTGCCCGCCTGGATCCAGAGCTTGTTTTCGGTCAGCGGGCCAAACGCACGAACGCCCCGTAAAGATGAGGTGTGTCGAGGTTCTCCGAGGTGATGTTCACATAGAGGCCAACGCGATCGGAAGCGCGAAAGTTGAAGAGCAGCGAGACTCGCAGGAGCTTCATGATGTTCTCGCCGTAATTAGGTCAAGTTGAGCGGAGACTTCTCGGCATTGCTGAAGCTCCAATCGAAGTCGGCGGAGATGCCGTAGCGGGGAGATTCTTGCTCTGCCGTGTCTTGGTCGGAGTCGGCTCCGGCGGGTGGGTCGGGCGAGGCCTGACAGATAAGAAGAAGCAGCCTAGCGAGGTAGCAAGCATTGTTTATTCGTAGCGCAGTGGGCTACCGTTCACAAGGGGCCTCTGGCCAGTTCGATTCTGGCAACCGGTATTTTGGCGCCCAACAGCGCCCTACCCAAGGGCGGCGACCAGAGCGTCGATCCCGGCCTGCGAGACGACGGTGTCTTGGTCCACTGTGCCCGAGCTGGCTCCGATCCCTCCCACGTGCTCGCCGTCGACCGAAATGGGGAGACCTCCGCCGAATATCATGAACCGGCCAATATTGCTGACGTGAATACCGAACGCCGGTTTGCCCGGGCCCGCCACCTCGCCGTACTTCGCGGTCGGGAGTCGAGTGGCTGCGGAGGTAAAGGCCTTGCCGATGGCTACCTCGATGCTCGTTATCTTCGCCCCTTCCATGCGGTGAAACGCGAGAAGGTTTCCTCCTTCGTCACAGACCGCGATGTCCATGGCTAGCCCTATCTCGCGGGCCTTTGCCTCGGCCGCTTCCAACATGACGTTGGCCCCCGCCAAGGTCAGCTTGGTGTGTCCGCGACTCAAAAGCTTCGCTTTCTCGCTCATGTGCCTAGAACCTCCCCGCCTCCGTCCACCTCCGTTCCGGACTTCTATTTGAGCTAACCTATCAGCTAGCTGGTCGCAGAGCTATAGCGGCTTCCAAGGGCACTGCGTTGACCCGCAACCGCGCTTGAGCATAACATTCGAGGCACCGGACACCACTGATGGGATGCCCTTTTTGCGATATTGTCGAAAAGCGTCGACCTAGTACCCCGGTCTACGAGGACGAGCGCATCTACGCTTTTCGTGACATCAATCCTCAGGCCCCCACCCACATTTTGGTCATTCCGAAGAAACACATTCCCACCATTAATGATCTCAGCAATGAGGACCGAGACTTAGTGGGGGGATTAGTGCTCAGAGCCCGCGACATAGCGCGCGACGAGGGGGCTGCGGAAAAGGGTTATCGTTTGGTCGCGAACTGCAATAGCTGGGCCGGCCAAACCGTCTATCACCTTCACTTCCATCTTCTGACGGGCCGCAGATTTCGTTGGCCGCCGGGGTGATCGGCGATAATCAGGCCCGGTTCCCATGGCGAAAGAAGTCGCTTTCTTCGTAACCTGCCTCGTCGACGAGCTCTTTCCCGACGTCGGGGAGGCCTCGGTCGCCTGTCTGGAAAGGGCGGGGTGTCGAGTCGACTTCCCGCGGGCACAGACCTGCTGCGGGCAACCGGCCTGGAACATGGGCTATCAAGACGAAGCCCGTCGGCTCGCTCGTCGATTCATCGAGATATTCGAGCCTTACGACGCCATCGTCGCTCCCTCTGGCTCCTGTACGAGCATGGTGCGCGTCTTCTACCCCGAGCTCTTCGAGGGCGAGCCGGAGTGGCAAGAACGGGCTCGTCGACTGGCGAGCCGGATCTACGAGCTGACGGAGTTTCTTTCCAAAGAAGGATTTCGTTCCGGGAAAGGAGGGACCTCCGGCGTTTCGAAGCGGGTTACCTATCATGATTCTTGTCACCTTCTGCGCGAGCTCGGCGTCTGCGATCAACCACGCGAGCTATTGCGGGAGGTGGACGGTTTGGACCTGGTAGAACTTCCGGGGGCCAATGTCTGTTGCGGCTTTGGCGGTGCCTTCTCGGTCAAGATGTCGGAGCTTTCGGAGGCCATGCTGAACGATAAGCTCGACGCGCTCGAATCGACCGGCGCGGAGATTTTGATCGCGACGGATTGCGGTTGCCTTATGCATCTCGAGGGTGCTTTGCGCAGACGGGGGAGTGGGCTGCGGGCGGTGCACGTCGCACACGTACTGGCGGGAGACGAGTCATGAAGCTCAGCACCGATCGCTTCTCGGCCAATGTACGGGAGGCCCTCTCCAATCAGAAGCTTCAGAACGCGCTGTCGAAAGCGACTTTCCAAATCATGGGGAGCCGGGACGAGGCCTTCGCCAAGTACCCAGAGGGTGACTCCCTTCGCGACCTGGCGAGGGAGATCAAAGAACGAACCCTTGCCGGGCTGGATCAATGTCTTACCGATCTCGCCGAGGCCGTTCGCGGAAACGGCGGCACGGTGCATTGGGCCGGGGATGCAAAAGAAGCGCGGGAGATCATCGTGGGGCTTGCCCGCCAGTATGGTGCCCGTATGGTCGTCAAGAGCAAGTCGATGACGACCGAGGAGATCGCTCTCAACGAAGCGTTGGAAGATGCTGGCGTCGAGCCGGTAGAGACCGATTTGGGAGAGTACATCATTCAGCTCGCTCGCGAAGCGCCTTCGCACATCATCGCACCCGCGATCCACAAATCGAGAGAGGATGTCACGGAGCTCTTCGTCGACAAGCTCGGGTCGCCGCGCCTGTCACGACATGAAGATCTGGCTCGAGAGGCCCGCCGTCATCTCCGCGAAAAGTTTCGCCAAGCCGAGATGGGGATCACCGGCGTAAATTTCGCGGTCGCCGAAACCGGGACCATTGCCATCGTTGAGAACGAGGGCAACGCTCGGCTCTCAACGTCACTTCCCCGCGTCCACGTCGCGGTCATGGGCATGGAGAAAGTCATCCCCGACCTCGCTGCCCTGGCGATCTTTTTGAAGATTCTTGCAAGAAGCGCCACCGGGCAAAAGATGTCGAGCTATGTTTCGCTCATCACCGGGCCAAGGCGCGAGGGAGAAGAAGACGGCCCGGAAGCGTTTCATCTCATCGTGCTCGACAACGGACGCTCGCGCCTATGGGCCGATCCTCATCTGAGGGAGTCGCTTTACTGCATACGGTGCGGAGCCTGCCTCAACGTGTGTCCGGTCTATCGCCACGCCGGCGGCCACGCCTACGGCTGGGTCTACTCCGGTCCGATCGGAGCGGTCATCACGCCTTCTTTCGTTGGGCACCACCGAGCGTCGGAGCTTCCGTTTGCTTCTACATTGTGCGGTGCCTGTCGGGAAGTATGTCCGGTTCGCATCGATATTCCTCGTTTGCTCTTGGAACAGCGGAAGAAGGTCGTTTCCGGCGAGGGCCCTATCCAGTCTGTCCAGCCTGTCCCGTCCGTCCCGTTTTTCCCACGCCGATCCATGGAAAGGCTCATGGTGCGTCTGTTCGTCACCGTGATGAGCTCGGAGCGACGCTACCGCGTCGCCACGCGACTGGCGTACTGGCTCTCTCGCCCTTTCGTCGTAAACGCCGTGATGCGACGCGCTCCCGGGCTTTCCGCTTGGGCACGTTTTCGAGATTTTCCGGCGCCGGCGCGGAAGACCTTCCGGCAGCGTTTCGAAGTGTCGCGAGGCTAACCAAGACAGATGGACCAGAAATCTTTTCTCGCTAGGTTCCGCTCGGCTCATAGAGAGGTGAACGAGATCCCGTTACGAGAGACGCCGTCCCGCAAGCGCGCCTCGGAGCGGGAGTTGGCAGATCGGCTGGCCCAAGAGCTCGAAGCGGTGGAGGGAGTGGTGCACCGGGCGCAGTCTTTGAGGGACGCGCGGGATCGGATCGTCGGCGTGCTGCGCGCCGCAAGAGTGCGTCGTCTCGTGCGAACACGAACGCCGGTCCTGGATGAGCTCGATCTCGACCGCGCACTTCTCGAGGCGGGGATCGAGCTTCAGGTTTGCGGTTTGAGAGAGGGCCGCACGCGTGAAGCGATCCGCGGCGCGAATTTCTCCGCGGAGGCGGGGTTGACGGGGGTCGACTACGGAATCGCAGAGACCGGCACACTGGCTCTGTTGAGCCGGCCCGGTGAAGGGCGCGCCGTGTCCTTGGTTCCGCCCTTACATATCGCGGTGCTGCATTCGCGGAACATCTGTTACGAGTTGGGTGAGCTCTTCGAGCGCGTGATCGCGGAGGAGGGGGCGCTTCCCAGTGCTCTTACCTTCATAACCGGGCCCAGCAGTACGGGCGACATCGAGCTCGTCCACACGGTGGGAGTTCACGGTCCCGGAGAGCTCCATCTCGTCATTATCGGGTAGGCTCGGGTGATGGCTCGGGTGCCCCGTTCAGGGATGACAGCGTGTTATACTCAACCGCTTAAAGGACATCCGCCTTGTATCGAGCTTCTTTTTATACGCTAGGCTGCCGACTCAACCAGACGGAGACCGCTGTGTTGGCGGGCACCTTCAAGGGTAAGGGCTACTCCATGGTGGAGTGGGGGGAGCCGTGCGATCTTGCGGTGATCAACACCTGCTCGGTGACCGAACACGGGGAAGCCCGGTGTCGTAACGTCATTCGGCAGGCCCTTCGCCGCTCACCCAACGCGTTCGTGGTGGTGACGGGCTGTTATGCGCAGGTAGGGCTCGAGGCTTTGAGACAGATCCCGGGCATCGACATGATCGTGGGCACCGAGTACAAGATGAAGTTCCCCGCCTTCATCGATCGCCCACGCAAACTCCCGGACCCGGTCGTGCTGCACTCGCGCCTCATCGATGATTCGGATTTCGAAGTGGATGGTACGGGAGAGTATACGACGACGCGGGCCAACCTAAAGGTTCAGGACGGGTGCGATTTTTTTTGCTCCTTCTGCATCATCCCCTTCACGCGCGGAAGGGAAAGGAGCCGTAGGCTCGAGGACGTCGTTCGCGAGGCACGCGAGCTTGTGTTGCGCGGTCATCAGGAGATCGTCTTGACCGGTGTGAACATCGGTCGCTATCGTTCCGAGGGGCGGTCGTTTCTGGAGCTGATTCAACGGCTGGAAGATGTAGACGGTCTTCGGCGGATCCGTATTACGTCCATCGAGCCGACGACGATCGAGCCGCGGCTGGTCGACTACATGGCAGAATCCCTAAAATTGTGCCGTTACTTCCATGTCCCGATCCAAAGCGGCGACGACTCCGTTCTGGAGGGGATGAAACGTCGCTACAGCGCCGATGAATACCGGAGCTTCCTGGAAGGGGTGGTGCGGACGGTTCCCGACGCGGGACTAGGAACCGATCTCATCGTCGGCTTTCCCGGGGAGAGCGACGCTTCGTTCGAGCGGACGGAACGTCTTCTCACCGAGCTTCCTTTTTCGTACTTTCACGTCTTCAGTTACTCGAAACGCTACGGTACTCGTGCCGCACGTCTGGACCGACACCTACCTCCTCAGGTTATCAAGGAGAGGAGCCAGAGACTGCGGGCACTCTCGCGCCGCAAGCGTCGTGAGTTCGGCTCCCGCTACCTCGGGCAAGAATTGGAAGTCCTCTTCGAGCAACAGGACGAAAGCGGACTTTGGACCGGTCTTACCGACAACTATCTGCGGGTCGGTGTCGTTTCTTCTCGGCCTCTCCGCAACGTTTTCGCCCGCGTTCTCGTCAACGAAGTCTCGGACGAGATGGCTCTCGGGGTGCTCGCCGGTCAGGCGGCCGCTTAGTCTAGATGTTAGGTCTCCATCTCGGCCACGAGATCGAGAATCACCTCGAACCAAGTTTCGGCCATGAGCTGGTAACCACTGTTGTTGGGGTGTAGCCCATCCGGGCCCTGAAAACCTAGGTCGCCTCCGAAGGCCTCGTCGTGATCGGCGACCGGAACCCGCTCCGCCGCCGCCTCTTCCCGAATGATGTCGTTCAGCTTCGGAATGTTCTTGATCCCCCTGATTCGGAAGCCGTCGGAGTTGAGAGGCGGCACGGTACCGATGATCACGGGAATTCCTTCTGCCTTGACGACCCGCATCATCTCTTTCAGGTTGGCGCGGGCCCGCGCGAATTTCGGGCTTGGATTGTTGACGTCGACTACTCCTTCCAGTAGGAGCACCAAGTCGAACTGCCGGGAGCGGATCTCGATCCTCAGGCGCTCCAAGCCCCGGTCTGTGGTCTCGGCGCCGCGGCCGGAGTTGAATAGCTGAGGAGCGTCTCCGAACTCATTCTTTAGAAGGCGCTTCAGCTTGGGGATGTAACCCTCGACCGGCTCCAGCGTGAAATGCTGAAACGCGCGGCGCGAGGTTATCCCAATGGTAAGGCTGTCTCCGAAGCAAAGGATCCGTTGAAACGGGAGATCTTGCTGCAGTTGAGCCTCGGACGCGTTCGGCCCGACGTCGAGGGACGAATCGGGAGCGTTGGCCATGGGCTCCGGGCCGAGAGGGGATGTGTCCGAACCGCAGGCGGCGAGCCCGATACATAGGAACGATGCGAGAAGGGCGATGCGCGCTGTCGTCACTTCCAAGTTGCTCCTGCTTTACTGGATAAGAGGTTCATTCCGAGCGGGGCGGAATAAGCATGATCGTTTGACTAGGCTGTGTCAAGACACTTGTGTAACCGACCATCCGCGTCATCGGTATTCCGAGAGGCGAGCCAGGTACGAAACGCATCGCGCAAGCTCACCAGGAACAAGCCCGATCCAAGAAACAGGACACTATCCAGTAGGTAGATAAGAAAACCAAGGGCGCAAAGCTTACCAGGTTGGCTTTTCTTATGTGGAACGCCAAGGCAGCCAGAATCAACACCAGAAATACATTGGAGAGGCCTTCAGTGAGAACGGTATGGACATAAAGATGAAAGCCATGGTGTAACATCATGAGGACACAAGTTGGGTCTGCTTCGCTTCAGTGGACACCTAACGAACGGAGAGGTATATGGGTGTTCAAATGGCGGAGAAAAAGAAACGTAGGCAGTTCACGAAGGAATTCCGAGCAGAGGCAGTGCGGGTAGTTCGCGAGAGCGGCAAGCCAGTGAGCGGGGTAGCCTGGGATATCGATGTGACGGAGACGTCGCTTTATGCCTGGATGAGGCAGGACCGGATCGACCGTGGTGAAGGCGGCCCCGAACGCTGACGAGCGAGGAACTCGAAGAACTGCGTGGCCTCCGAAAGGAAGTTCGGGAGCTTCGTATGGAGCGCGACTTTCTAAAACAAACGGCGGCGTACTTCGCGAGCGTGAAGAAATGAAGTTCGCAGCGATTCGGCTCCAGAGCAAGGAGTTGTACGTTTCGTGGATGTGCCGGCTGCTCCAGGTTTCTCGGAGCGGCTATTATGCGTGGCTGAGGCGGAAGCCCAGCCGCCGTGAACGGGATGACCGGCGCCTGTCTGTGAAAATCGTTGCGTCTTTCCGAGCCAACCGCGGAGTTTACGGAAGTCCTCGTGTTGTGGAGGAGCTCCGTGCGGATGGTGAGTCTGTTGGGCGTCGGCGCGTTGCTCGCATCATGAGAGAGAAAGGCCTGTGCGCCCGCCTGCCGAGACGTTTTCGGAAGACAACGGATTCGTCGCACTCGCGCCCCGTAGCTCGAGACCTCGTGCAGCGCCAGTTCTTGCCGAAGACCCCCAACGAAGTCTGGGCTGCGGACATCACCTACATCCGAACGTGGGAAGGCTGGTTGTACTTGGCCGTGGTCATGGACCTATTTTCGAGGCGCGTGATCGGTTGGGCGATGGCGAATCATCTTCGCGCAGAGCTCGCTGTCTCGGCGCTTCAGATAGCGGTGCGTCACCGACGACCACCCCGTGGGATGATTCATCATTCGGACCGTGGCGTGCAGTACGCGAGCAGAGACTACCGCGCGTTCTTGCGACGCCACGGAATCGAGTGCAGCATGAGTCGAAAGGGCGACTGCTGGGACAATGCCGTCGTCGAGAGTTTCTTCGGCACGCTGAAGACCGAATCTCTCTACCGACTCGTTCTGCCAACTCGAGCGCAGGCGCGATGGGCCACCGTCGACTACATCACCAACTTTTACAACCCGAGGCGACGGCACTCAACCCTCGGGAACGTCAGTCCCATCGAATTCGAACATAGACTCTTGGAAGCAAACCGCATTGCATAGTCAACTTGTCCACCAAACCGGAGCAAGCTCAAGTCAGAGAAGACAGGAAGATACTACCGGAGAGCGCAAAAAGCAGACCGGGCCATAGCGAGAATAGCCAAAACCTGAGCCCAACGTTGAAGGAGTACCGTGTCGGGTGCGGGGGGATGTCCCGGCCGCTGTTGAATTTGGTCGGGTAGCGGCGGCACCTGTGAATACTCTTAGGCAGCAAACTCATCGCTGTCAAGAGATTTCTGTTTGCTTC
This sequence comes from Candidatus Marinacidobacterales bacterium, assembly GCA_965222425.1. Lineage (GTDB taxonomy): Bacteria > Acidobacteriota > Vicinamibacteria > Marinacidobacterales > DATDRI01 > CBDCNP01. The sequence continues at coordinate 711,333 of CBDCTW010000022.1, read as the reverse complement.
TAAGCGCGTGAACGAGAGCGCCCATATGGCGATAGCCTTTGATACGCCGGAATTTTTTCTGCGCGGTGACGACGCCAAGAGCGGTCCATCGGCGAACCATGGAAGGACTCTTCCAACGCTTGACGTTTCTCGATACTCTGCGAATGGTTCCGTTGAGATTCTCAATGGCGTTCGTCGTGGCAAGAGACTGGCGAAGTAAGGCGGGCGGCGCGAGCTTCACGACCGTGAGTGTTTCTTCCATCCCTTCACGAAGGCTTCCGGCAGCTTCGTCGTAGCCGTTTCGCTCGAGCCACGACACCAATGCCTGAAGTCGCTTGCGCGCCTTGTCGGCACTCTTGCACTTGTAGGCTTCCTTCATCGTCTGGAGCACGTAGGCGTGACGAGACTTGGGAAGGTACGAGCGAAGATTTCGGAGTTTATGGATCTGGCACCTTTGGATGACCGCGAGGTCCCCCAAAACGTCGACGAGTGCCTTGCGGATGCCTTTGCCTCCGTCCACTACGCAGAGAATCGACTCATCGACGCGCAAGCCTCGCTCGAGAAGGTCCTGCAACATCGCGGTGCACACCCGAGAGTTCTCCGTCGAGCCCAGCCATATACCCAGGGGCACCTTCGTTCCATCTATTGTGATACCTAGAGTTACGACGACGGTCTGTCCGGCCACCTCAAGGCCATCCAGCATCAGTGCCGCAAGCTCGAACTCCTCTAGCCGCCGAGACAGGTATTCCTCGAGCTTCTTAGTCGTCTGGCTCACGAGGTGACGGCTGGCGGCACTCTTACTCGTGCCACGAGACTTCAACTTGGCCGCGGGTTTGTCCAGACTCGATTCGTAATTTCGGGTCGATACCCCCACCAAAATCTGATTCAACACTCGCTCTGGAAGCGGGTCTTCTTCGCGGAAGGCTTCGAAGTGTGGAAGCGACGCCTCCGCGCCCGACTTCGAGCGAACTCGAGGTCGCGACACTTGGATGCGACGACCACCGAAGCTCAGCTCTCCGTTCGTGCTCCCCCAGTGGTTATGAGTTCGCTCCTTCTCGTGCTTGCCCTTGAGCCCCGCGATCTCCTCGGCGTCCTCTCTGAGCAGTAGGTGCAGAGCTGTCAGTCCTTGCTCGTACACCCATTCCGTCAGATCCGCCTTCGTGGCCGCGATCCCAGCTATCATCGGTAGCAGTATCTGACCGACTTGGCCAACTACCTTGCCCGTAGGCGAGTGCGTTTGCTTTCTTACTGGCTTCTTTGATTTCCTAGGCATTGGTGGCTCCTTGTCCCCCTCTGGAGACGGTTTATTGGCAGACCTATTCTTAGGCCGGCCAAGGAGCCGCAGCTACCCCAAATTCAACATCCGGCGGGACATCCCCGGGTGCGGTCCGGTCGACGATAGCGCTTGGAGATTCAGGTTGCGAGAACCCATTGAAGAAAACGAACAGCAATGGATAGCCCGATGGTCGTTTGTTGTCGAACAAGCGATGTTGCGTGGAGAAGCGGTAGGCAACGTTGGCGTAGCTGTAGGTGTCCGGCCTCAGGGTTAAACTGGCTCGAAATAAACGCCGGGCCTAACTGCGACGACGATAGAGGGGCGGATCAGGGAGAGAGCCGGAACCGGAACTTAATGGGACCGCTCGAAGGGCCGACTCGAAAGATGACCCGACCCGAGCCCCGCGATATCACCTGTCCGGACTCGACGACGAGGCTCCCGCCTACGAAGTGAGGCGCTCTCGATAAGTTGAAGACCCAACGGCCTTCGCCTGTACCCGAGACCACTCGAGCGTCTACGGTGTTCTTGCCCTTTTGTCCTTTTAGATGATGTCGGAAGGGTGCACTGTTATCCGTCTGGTCCAGCTGGGTTCCGTTCAATAGCACCTGGCCGCGCACACTTCCGTTGGGAGGTGGGACATCGAGCCGGCTGGTAAACGCGGTCTCGAGCTCGACAGGGATGACATCGGGAGATCGCTGCGGGACGACAGTTACCGAGGCGATGTTGCTATTGTTACCAGGGCTGTTGTCAACGGTAGCGGATGAGACAGAAGCTGAGCACGTCAAGGATATCGGCGCGCTTGGAGTCACATCGAAGTTGAGCGGAACGCTGCCAGGGGAGAGCGTATTCGGCCCGCAAGTCACGCTTGGGGTGCCTTTCCCTGAGCAACTGCTGAATCCGGGGGGTACATCCGTGATCGGGGCGTTGCAGTTGAAATTGAGCACAGCGTTCAGGGCATCCAGAGGACCGTTGTTGGTCACGGTCACTCCAAAAACGATGGTCCCGACCGTCGCCGTGGCCGGGCCGCTCACGTTGACCGCCAGGTCGGCGTCAGGGCCGCCGCCTCCACCTCCACCTCCACCTCCACCTTCACCGGGAGGCGGGTCCACGGTCGGCGGGGCTTCCGGCTCTGGCTCCGGTTCGTCACTGCCGCCTCCCAGAATGGCGAGGCCCGCTCCGGCGGCGCCCGCCGCGATGATGACCCCGGTTATGGCGCCGATTCCTCCGCCGATTCCTCCGCCTACCGCCTGAGCAGCGCCGCTGGATGCGATGACCCTCGAGATCCCGGTCGTGAGAAAGCCTCCTGGCACCGGGGTCGCGCCAGCGGTGGTGCTTCCTACTACGATCGGGGGTGCTCCCTCGTCCCTTCGATCACATGCGTTCTCGCCGGTGACCTTGGTCGTAAACTCGGCGGTGCGGGACGTGTTGAAGGAGAGGTCCACTACTTCGATGTAGTAGAGGAACCCACGCGTTTCCGGCGCCGCAATCGGAAGCGACGCCTGCCAGACGTCGCCCGCCTCGGCCATCTCGACGTAATAAAAATCGTCGTAGTTCTGAGCGTGGAAGTAAATTTTGACGGTGTGAGGACCGCCTTGCGCTTGTACGGAAGCCTGGAAAAGGGGGTGCTTGTTTTCGATGACGCACTCCACGGGATCGTGAATGATGACGGGCATTCCCGGTATTTGCTGGGTTGGCTCGTTTTGCGTCGCCGCTGCCGAGTCATGCGAAGAAACGAAGTGAGAAAAAAGAAGTGCGATGATGGCGGAAGTGACGACGAGACGGCTGGGAATGAATAGGTCCATGGTTTCCATGGAAATTATGTGAGAAGTGTCACGTCCGCGCCAGCGCTCGCTGCCGTGCCGAATCGTTGGATTGCTAGGAACAGCCGCTGGTGCTTCCACAATTGAGGCACTTGTAGCAGCTACCGTTCCTCACCATGATCGAGCCACAAACCGAGCAAGGTGGTGCGTCCTCGTAGAACTTCGGTAGCTTCGTTGGGGAGCTTCTGTTGTCCTCCGATTGCTGAGTTGGAGTACGTGGAACCGCTAGCTTTTGGGTCTCGGCGCCGTCATTCTGTCCTGGCTGAGGCGTCTGACCTGTGGTTTCCGAGTCGGTGGACTCGGCGACGACTCCCGCCGCGACCCGTTGGTCCAGTGTGAGGAACTTCATCGCCAGCCAACGAAAGATGTAGTCGGTGATGGACTTTGCGTAAGGGATCTCGGCATTGCCGGTGAAACCGGACGGCTCGAAACGGGTGTGGGTGAACTTATCCACCAGGACTTCCAAGGGCACTCCGTATTGGAGGGCGTAGGATATCGCCCGCGCGAACGCGTCCATCAGACCCGAGACGGTCGACCCCTCTTTGGACATGTTGATGAAGATCTCGCCCGGGCTCCCGTCATCGTACAGACCCGCGGTGATATAGCCTTCGTGGCCGGCGATGTTGAACTTGTGAGTCAAGGCCTTTCTCTCCACCGGCATCTTCCTCTGCACCGGACGCGTCAAGGCTTCCGTCTGGGCATTATCACCAGGCTCACCAGGCTTGGCATCGGCGACGGTATTGAGAGGCTGGATGCGCTTGCTTCCGTCACGATAGATGGCAATGGCTTTGAGGCCGAGCTTCCAAGCCTCGATGTACGTTTGCATGATCTCTTCGACCGTGCTTTCTTGAGGCATGTTGACCGTCTTGGAGATAGCACCGGAGAGGAACGGCTGGACCGCGGTCATCATCTTGACGTGACCCATGTACGGGATGGAGCGGCTTCCGCCGGCTGGAACGACCGCGCAGTCGAATACCGGCAAGTGCTCTTCGCGAAGAGACGGGGCCCCTTCGATGAAGCCGTTCTCGTGAACGTGGTCGACGATGGCCTTCACCTCATGCTTTTGATAGCCCAGACGCTCGAGCGCGGCAGGAACCGTTTGGTTGACTATCTTCATCACTCCGCCGCCCACTAGCTTCTTGTACTTGACCAAAGCCAGATCGGGCTCGACCCCCGTGGTGTCGCAGTCCATCATCAGACCGATGGTGCCGGTGGGGGCGAGCACGGAAGCCTGACCATTGCGGTAGCCGTATTGACGGCCGGCCTTCACCGTCTCGTCCCAAACGTCGTGGGCAGCGCGATAGAGATCGGGCTCCACTCTCGCCGGATCGATGCGGTCCACTGCGGACCGATGCGTTTCCATGACTTCCAGCATCGGCTCCTTATTTTTCTCATAGCCTTCGAACGGACCAAGGCAGGCGGCAATGCGAGCCGACTGGAGGTAAGCCTCGCCCGTCATCACCGCCGTGATCGCACCGGCGGTGTCTTGGCCGATCTCACTGTCGTAGGGCACCCCTTGATACATGAGCATGGCGCCCAAGTTGGCGTAACCCAGGCCGAGTGGGCGATAGGCAAGAGAGTTCTTCTCGATCTTCTCGGTTGGATAACTGGCGTTGCCAACGATGATTTCCATACTAGTTATCACCGTGTCGATCGCCTTGCGGAAGGACTCAACGTTGAAAGTCCCCTCCGGCTTCAAGAACTTCATCAGGTTCAAGGAGGCCAAGTTGCAAGCGCTATCATCCAAGTACATGTACTCAGAGCATGGGTTGGAGGCGTTGATACGCGCGGTGTTCTTGGAGGTGTGCCAACGGTTGATGGTGTTGTCGAACTGCATGCCCGGATCGCCGCAGACGTAGGTAGACTCGGCAATTTTGCGGAGGTACTCCCGGGCAGGGCGTCGATCCATCGGCTCGCCGCTCGTTCGACCGCGCGTCTCCCAATCGCGATCATCGATGACCGCCTGCATGAAGTCGTCGGTCACGCGCACGCTGTGGTTCGCGTTCTGGTAGAAAATCGAAGCATAGGCTTCGCCGTTGAACGACGGATCGTAACCGGCATCGATAAGAGCCCACGCCTTCTTCTCTTCGCGCGTCTTGCACTCAATGAAATCCATGATGTCGGGATGGTCGATGTTCAAGATGACCATCTTCGCAGCGCGCCGCGTCTTCCCACCGCTGCGGATGACACCGGCGAAAGCGTCATAGCCCTTCATGAAAGAAACGGGGCCGCTAGCAATGCCTCCCCCGGAGAGTCTCTCCCGCGAGCTGCGGAGCGGGGACAGGTTGCTGCCGGTGCCGGAACCCCATTTGAAGAGCATCCCCTCCGTTTTGGCGAGGGTCAAAATCGAATCCATCGTGTCTTCGACGGAATTGATGAAACATGCCGAGCATTGAGGTTTGGCTTCGATGCCGCAATTGAACCACACCGGCGAGTTGAAAGAAGCAAACTGGTTTAGCAGCAAGAAGGCGAGATCGTCATGGAAGGCATTCGCATCTTCCTCAGTGGCGAAATACCCACCGTTGAGACCCCATTGAGCGAGAGTCTTCACAACGCGGCCGACCAACTGCCGGGCGCTGTGCTCTCGCTCTCCCGTCTCCAGCGTCCCGTGGAAGTATTTGGATACGACGATGTTAGTCGCCATCTGCGACCAACTAGCGGGGACCTCGACGCCCCTCTGCTCGAAAATGATGTCTCCTTTCTCGTTGGTGATAATGGCGTCTCGGGTCTCCCATTCGGCGGCGTCAAAGGGGGAGGTCCCAGCGTGGGTGAAGTAGCGCTGAAACCTCAGTGCGGGACGTTTTCCCGTGGATCCCCCTGTAATCTTGGCGGTCTTGCCCGAGTCAACTACCAACGAAATGTCGTTTTTGGTCGTCCCCATGCGACTTTCCCCTCCAAACCCTCAAATCGAGTCTAGCAATGTCGTAGAGAGACGAAACGACACTGCGACGACCCGAGCACAGAAGCCAACTCGCTAACCAAGATTCTTGCCTTTAAGCGAAATTCCTTGCCGCTACATCCAGGCCGCAGCGGGAAACCAATTTACTCGCCTTAGCTTGGTTTAGGTGAAGATTTTATACGTTTAGCCGAGACCTGCTGTCAAGAGAAAAATACCAGATTTTGGGTATGGATGCCAGTGGCACTACTATATGTGGTGCTTTTTGACGGGGAAGCTACTGAAGGGCTTCGAGTTACATCTACCCGAAGATCTTGCCGAACAGGTTGCTCAGGGGGTCCTTTCTCCTGCCCTCACCGGTGAGGTATTTGCGCGCTCCTTGGTGTTTAGGCTCGATCCGTAGTGCGGTTCTAAACTCGGTCTCGGCTCGCGATTTCAGTCCGAAAATTTTGTAGTAGAGGCCGAGCCAAAAATGAAGATCGGCATCTTGTGGCGTCAGGCGCAGCGCTTCGATGAAGTGACGTTCTGCGTTCTTGCGCATCACCGGGTGACGCAACATCGCCTTGGCGAGCATGCTGTGGTGGTGCGCGTTGTTCGGCTCGAGCTCCACGAGCTCCATGAGAAGTGAGAGCGCCCCGTCCCAATCTCGCACCGTGAAGTGTAGCTTTACATCCCGGAACAGTTGACGCGCTCTTTCGTCACGTTGCTCGGGCAACAGCTCTTTTTGCACAAGGCGGGGCGCTTCGGATCCGTCCGTGTCTTCTCGAGAAGAGATGGCCGCATGGCGGACGTTCGGTTTCGTGTCTGCTGGCTCGCTCGCATCTTCGTCCATCTCTATTTCGAACTCGGCGGCGGCAGCGGGCGCGGCTTCTTCTTGCACTTCTAACTCTGCGGGCGCGGTATCATCTACTTCTACTTCTATTTCTACTTCGACTTCGATCTGTGGGGCGGCCGCGTCTTCCTCTATCTTGAGTTGTGCGTGAGAGGCTTCGTCGTCAATCTCGATCTCGGCGGGCGCAGCGGCTTGCTCCACCTCGAGCTCGATCTGTGGTCCGAGCTGTAGCTCCACTTCGTTCTTGATGAAAGAAGCTTCTTCCGGTTCATCTTCTATGAGCGGCGGCAGGGCGGGCGTATCGAACTCGCCGGTATCGACCTCGATTTCGATCTCCAGCTCGTCCTCCTCGTTCGTCCGCTGAGCTTCCTGGATTTGTTGCGCCTGCCGCGCGTCTTCGAGCTCTTGAATTTTCTCGATGGTTTCCTGAGCGCGGGCAAGTTGTGCCGGCGAAGATTCTACAGTTTCGCCTTCCTCGGTTTGATCGAGGGCTAACTCGATGTGGGGGGACGACCACTCCGCGGCAGCCTGGTTGGAAAGCGGGGGCGAGGGCGCCCTATCATCCGACAAAATCTGCTGATATGCCCGTTCTAACTGGGCTTGGATCTCGTCTACCTTGACGACCAGCGAGCGTTCTTGCTCGACGAGGGTCCTCTTGATCGACCACTCCTTGCGCCGACTTTCGTAGGCGTCTCGGATGTCCTCCATATCGGCCTGTTGGTCGACCCTGGGAAGGTTGGCGTCCGCCATCTCACGGAGATGGTCGAACTCGAGGAGGATCTCTTGGCGTGCGTTGGTCGCTTGGATTTTGGCGAATTTTTTCTCGAGATCGGACAGCAGGAAGACACCGGTCTCTTCTTGTACCTTGAGAGGCCGCCGCGGCCGATCCGAGTCGCCCTCCTCGAGAAGTCCGGCGCATAGCAGACCGTAACAGGCTCTGAGGGTTCGTCCCCGATCCTGCTCCAATCGCTCGGTGATGGATTGGATCGTGGCTCCCCGACCCGCGGCACGAAGAGTCGATTGTTCGACCGGCTTCAGTTGACCGAAGTCGATCGTAAACGGTGGCTGTTCCGAAACCCGTAGTACGGTGTCGAGGGGCGGGAGACCTTGCAGGATTAGGTTTCCCTTGGTCATCCTCCGGATCCCTTCCAGGAGGATCCGATAGATCGAGAGGCTGACCATGAGTTTCATCGGAATGTTGGTAGGCCGCTCATCGAAGCTATAGATCCCGTCGGTCACTTTGAAAAGTGACAAGGCGATCCTGTTGATCTGAAGCGCCACGCTCCGACCGAGCTCTTCTTCGGACATCACCCCGGCTTGGACCAGGGCCTGGCCTATCTTCTTCTGGCCGGTCTTCATCAATATGGTCGCTAGAGCCAATTCGTGGCGGGAGATGCGGCCCCGCTCGATGAGGCTTTCCCCCAGCCGGTCGCTTTTGACGTTGCTAGCGGCCAGGACCGCGAAGCCGCGGTCGAAATAGATGGTCTTGATGGTCTGGCCGAAGATGACCTGGAGGTCGCCGCTGCGCTCTTCGAGCGCAATCTTGCGCATCACGTCGGCGAGGGGGGTCGCGGAGAGTGAGCCCACCCAGTCGAACGAAGTGCTGGCTTGCTCTAACCTGCTTTCGATCGCCATCCTGCTCGGCTTTGGAGGCAGCGGTTGCCCTTTTCTGGGCGCGCGTTATGATTGAACTTCTCACTATACACGATCACGGGAAGTTGAGAGCGAGGCCCATCCCCTGGGGCCCAATCCACGCTCGGTTCGCCGCCTCAGGGGCTTCAAGGTGAGATGGGGGACAAGATTCCGGAGGGGTGCCGGAAGGAGGACGATGAGACGGAAGCGACGCCAAGTTCTACAAGTTCGGCTCGAGGAAGAGGTCGTCGAGACACGGGCGGAGATGCCTTTTCTTGGCCGCTCTCCTAAGGTGGACCTGTGGGGAATCACTCAGGCCATCCGCAAAGCGGCCCGTGACCGTCGCATCGGGGCACTCGTGGTCAGATTCGCGCATCCGGACATCGGTTGGGCGAAGGCGGCCAGCCTGGCTCGTGCCATTGAAGCGTTTCGTTCCTCGGGGAAGCCGGTTGTGGCGTTCCTCGAAGGCGCCGGCAATCTTGACTACGGGCTCGCTTGCGCGTGCGAAACGCTGATCATGCATCCTGGCGCGAGCTTGGATCTCGTCGGGCTCCAAGCGGAGGCGTTCTTCTTCAAAGACCTTCTAGAACAAGTCGGAATCGAGGCGCAGCTTGATTCCGTGGGGGAGTACAAGAGCGCAGGGGAGACCTTCATGCGGCGTGAGATATCCCCTCCGAGCCGCGAGGCGCTTCGGTCGCTTCTCATGGATCTATCCGACCAACTGGAGCATGCGATAGCCAAGGGGCGGGGCCTTGCCACAGAGCGGGTTCGGGAGGTTTTTGACGACGGCCCCTACACCGCGGAAGAAGCGCTGGCGTTGGGGCTCGTCGACCGAGTGGATCAGGAGGATGCCTGCGAATCACTACTCCGGGAAAAGTTGGACACCGACGTCGTGGTTGTTCCTCATAGTCGCTACCCGGTGCGCGACGGGTGGCTGCGACGGTTGTGGACGTTCCGTCGGCAGCAAGTCGCCGTCGTGTATGCGGTCGGGATGATCGCTTCTTCTAACCACCGCCGCGCTCGGCCCTCGACCCGCATGGTGGGCTCACGCAGCTTCCAAGAGCTTCTCAAACGCGTTCGCGAATCACGCCGGGTCAAGGCCGTGGTCCTTCGGGTCGAAAGTCCGGGCGGGGCAGCCGTGGCTTCGGATTTGATTTGGCGCGAGATCGCGCTCACCCGCAAGGAGAAGCCGGTCATTATTTCCATGGGAGACGTCGCGGCGTCGGGCGGTTATTACATCGCCACCGCCGCGGACGCGATCCTAGCGGAGGCTTCCACTTTGACCGGTTCGATCGGGGTTCTCGGAGGCAAGATGGTTGCTCGCCGTCTACTCGACATGCTGGGAATACAGCGCGAAACGATCGCACTCTCCAAGCGCGCTGGTTTCCGCTCGCCAACCCGATCTTTCAGTGTCGAGGAGCGTGACAAGCAACGTGCACAACTTCGTTACTTCTATGAAAAACTCTTCCTGCCTCGCGTCGCGGAAGGTCGACGCCTGGAGCTGGAGCAAGTTGACGAAGTAGCGCGCGGAAGAGTGTGGACGGGCCGGCAGGGGAAGGAGCGTGGCTTGATCGATGAGCTCGGGGATCTGGAGGCCGCCATTCAGCTCGCGCGCAAGAGGGCAGGCATTGCTCCGGAGAAGAAGGTTCGTGTGGTGACTTACGTCAAGCGGCCCCGACTCAGGGAGCTTCTCCCCATCGGACTTCCATGGGGGACGTGGGGCAGCGCGGGTTCGTTCTCGGGAGGACCGTTGCCGGCCCTCGTCGATCTACTGGGTCCGCTGGCGAGCGAGGAAGCTTTGTTCTTGATGCCGTGGATCCTGCGAATCAGGTAGCAGTAGGTCGTACTAGAAAATCTAGAAGTTCTTAGTCTTATTCTTGCTTCCTCGACTGCGAGACACACCCGAGGATTTGTTGGAGCTTCCGCTTCCTGAGCGCGGCTTGGTGGTGGTGCGGCTCCTTGTCGACAGCGGTTTTGCGGAGCCGCTTCTTGACCGCGAACCGGTGACGCTGGGCCGGCGGCTGAAGAAATCCTTACTCCCGGCGCTGTTGCCTGTGCTCCGTTTCGTCGTCCTAACAGTACTACTCGCGTTAGGAGTCGGGCGGCGTATGGATGAGGTCGAGGGCCTGCTGGAAATTGGGCCCCTGGGCGGTCGGCCTAGAGAGCGACCGGTCGCGGTGGTTCCCGAGCTCCGCCCGGTGACCCTTCGCTCCGGACCGACTCCGGTTCGGGTGAGAGGTGTTCCCTCGTTTGATCGCGACGGAGTGGTTCCAAAGCTACGCCTGGGTGTTGCGGTGAGTCCCCGCTGTAAGGAATCAGGACGAGAGGTTCGGGCGGTGTGAGCTGGTGACGTGGCTTGAGCGCTGCGGTTACGCTGGATGCGCGTCCGCGTCGTGGTAACGGCGCGTGAGCCGGAGGCGGCTCCGGCGCTCCTAAAAACTCTCCCACGAGTTGTTGCGAGACCACGTGTGCTTCGGCTAGAGCTCGGCTCCGTTCCGCCCACTGCGAGGCCTCGTCTCGAGGCGCGAGTCATCGCTGCTGGACCAACCGCTCGGGCTTTGCGTTGCCTATCGAGAATGGCTCCAGACTCCAGAAGCCGCGCTTGATTTGAAGTGGCGCGAATGTCTTCCACCCCCAATCGAGTCGTTGCCACTGAGCGTGAAGCGAAGCGTTGGTTGTGTGCGAAGTTCCACCCGCGCGTGACGTGGTGTCGTGGGACCGCGAGACCACCGCGATAGTGAAACACGGAACGATAACCGAAGACCGGTCGGTCGTAGTAGCCGAGCGGGGACCAGCCTATCCAGGAAGGTCCGAATGCCCAGGAGACCCACGCCGGTCCCCAATGTGCCCCCGGGATCCAGTGCCAGCCGTAAGGACCATGACCCCAGCGACCGTAGTGGTAAGCCGCCCAGCCCCAGGGTTCGTAGGACACCCACGTCCAACCAAACGCTGTGTACGCCCATCGTCCTTGATGGTACGGGCTCCAGCCCACCAACACTCTCGGGTACCAAACGTGTCCGTAGGAATTGTCGTAACGCCATGTACCGTAGTGGTCGAGCTCGCCCGCGTAGACGGCGACCTCCTCCGGAACGCCCCTGACGCGTGTGGTGCGACGGTAAAGCTGATCGCGACCATCGCTCCACGAGGAGAACTCATCCCAACGCGCGGTGTTGAACTCGTAGGAGGGCTCGGGCCTTCGGCCGGACTGGACCAAACTGCGCTGACCGCTTCGAACCAAGGCCGATCCGCCTTCGGAGGCTAGCTCGGCGACGCCCTCATAGATGGAGAGCGTGGTGGTGCCGCTTTCGTCCACGTCGATCCGGATCAAACCTTCCGACACGGGGAAGACACTTCCTGCGGGGGTGTCGACTCGAAACGTGGCACCGGCAACATCGACCAGGCGGAGGATGATGCTTCCGTTCCAGAGTCGGACCAGCGTTTCCTGGCCGGCCGCTTCACCGAAGGCGACGAAGTCGACCTTGGTGCGCCTGTCCATCCGCAGGACCGAACCATCGGCGAGCCTGATCTCCGCCCGACCATACGATGCGGTCCAGGCCCGATCCCCCGGTGTGACGGGCTCGTTAACGCCTGCCTCCGAGGGTTCCGGCTCGATGGCACGCTGGAGGGTTACTTCTCCTTCGACGTAGCTGATGTGACCATAGTTGTAGGAGCGTCCGGCCTGTGAGGCCTGTGAGGTTTGACCGGACGATGAATATACGAACCCGGGCAGTACGAGGGCGAGGACGCTAAGTTGGAGAATTGCCGTGCGGGTCATGTTGAGCCTCCAAAGGTCCGGACGAGCCGGCTTCGGGCTGGTCCGCCAACCTAAGGACATTGCAACCTGTGTACCATCTTCGCCCCCCCGACGCAAACCAAGTAACTCAAGTGTTTATAGATGTTTAAGTGAAGTCCTCACCATGTACCACCCTTTTGGCGGGTCACCCGCAAGTGACATGTTGTATCCGTCGTCGGACAAGATTTTTCTCTAGAAAAAGATGCAAAAAACTTTACATATCTGCGCTCATATTCTATCCTTGACATCGACTAAGCCTCCAAAACGGAGGACCTTCTAGGGAGGACACAAGCGATGGGCAAGATCATCGGCATCGACCTCGGCACGACGAATTCCGTGGTCGCGGTCATGGAGGGCGGCAGCCCCGGCGTCATAACCAACCCCGAGGGGAGTCGCACAACTCCGTCCGTGGTCGCGTTCACGAAAGGAAACGAGCGCCTCGTCGGACAGGTCGCGAAGCGCCAAGCAGTCACCAACCCGGAGAACACCGTTTTCTCAATCAAAAGGTTCATGGGGCGTCGCTACGAGGAAGTCTCGGAAGAGATGAAGATGGTTCCTTACAAAGTGGTTGAGGCCGACAACGGCGACGCGCGAGTGGAGATCAAGGGACGCCAGCATTCGCCACCCGAGATCTCCGCCATGATCCTGCAAAAGATGAGACAAGCTGCCGAAGACTACTTGGGAACCAAGGTCGAACAGGCGGTGGTCACCGTTCCCGCTTACTTCAACGACAGCCAGCGGCAAGGGACCAAAGACGCCGGCAAGATCGCGGGCCTCGACGTCACGCGCATCGTCAACGAGCCGACTGCGGCGGCCCTCGCTTACGGGCTGGACAAAAAGACCGATGAGAAGATCGCCGTTTACGACTTCGGAGGAGGAACGTTCGATATTTCGATCTTGGAAGTAGGTGAGGGCGTGGTCGAGGTCAAGTCGACCAATGGCGACACACACCTCGGCGGTGACAACATCGATCAAAGGATCATCGATTGGATCATCGACGAGTTCGTTAAGGACCAGGGAATCGACCTCTCCAGTGATCGGATGGCGTTGCAGCGGCTCAAAGAGGCAGCGGAAAAGGCGAAGATTGAGCTTTCGTCGACGCTGGAGACAGAGATTAGCCTGCCGTTTATTACCGCCGACGCGTCGGGGCCGAAGCATCTTTCTTTGCGTCTCAGCCGCTCGAAGCTCGAACAGCTGATCGATGACTTGCTGCAAAGAACGGTAGGTCCCTGCAAGCAAGCCATGCAGGATGCGGACCTGATGGCAAAAGAGATCGATGAGGTGGTTCTCGTTGGAGGCTCCACACGTATCCCCAAAGTACAGGAGATGGTGCGGGAGCTCTTCCGAAAGGATCCCCACAAGGGGGTCAATCCGGACGAAGTGGTAGCCGTGGGCGCCGCTATCCAAGCGGGGGTTCTATCGGGCGAGGTGAAAGATCTGCTGTTGCTCGACGTCACACCGCTGTCACTCGGAATCGAGACACTTGGAGGTGTGTTTACAAAGCTCATCGAGCGAAATACCACGATTCCGACACGAAAGGGAGAGATCTTCTCCACCGCCGCCGACAACCAAACCCAGGTCGAAGTGCACGTGCTTCAAGGCGAAAGGGCGATGGCGGGCGACAATCGCACCCTCGGGCGTTTCCAGCTGGTTGGCATTCCGCCAGCGCAGAGGGGAGTGCCGCAGGTCGAAGTCACCTTCGACATCGATGCAAACGGAATCGTCAACGTGTCGGCCAAAGACTTGGCGACCGGGAAGCAGCAGGCCATCACGATTACCGCCTCGAGCGGCCTGGATCAAGGCGAGGTAGAGAGGATGCAGAAGCAGGCCGAGTCTCACGCCGAGGATGACCAACGACGGAGAGAGGAAGCCGAGGAGCGCAATAAGGCTGATAGCCTCGTCTACCAGACGGACAAGATTCTGGCGGAGAACAAGGACAAGATCCCCGCGGAGGAGGCTTCGCAAATTGAGCTCGCGATCCAGGATGCTAGAAAGGCCTTGCAGGAAGCGGACGTCCAAGCAGTTCGCAACGCTCGAGAGGTTCTGGAGCGGGCGAGTCATCGTTTAGCCGAGGTCATGTACAAGCAGGCCGGGGCGACTGCCAGTGGTGGAGACGGCGGAGACGCCGGAGATGCCGGCCAGGCGCCGCCGGGAGCCGCAGAGGCGGGCGCGGCCGAGGGTGGGCCGGGAGCTAGCGACGGCGAGGGTGATGTCATCGATGCCGAGATCGTGGACTCGGATGACAAGAAGTGAGAAGCAAGATACGTAACTAGGTGTCGAGAAGGATGGAACGGCGTACCTACTATGAGCTCCTCAGTGTCAAGCGCACTGCTACCCGCACCGAGATAAAAAGAGCTTACCGAAAGCTGGCTCGCAAGTATCACCCCGAGATAAATCCCGGCGACCGCGTCGTGGAAGTCCGCTATCGGAGGATCACGGAAGCTTACGAGGTGCTGTCCGACTCCGGCGACCGGGAGCAGTATGATCGATCGGGGGCCAAATCTACGACAGAACGCGTGGAGCCAGCTGCCGGCTATGGTTTCGAAGGGTTTGATTTCTCGATGTCCGGTCAGTCCGACGCCGACATTTTTCTAAAGATCTTCGGTCGCGGGGAGGCTTCTTTTCGATCCACGGGGGCCGTGCCCGGGGAGGATATCCAACATCGTTTGGGCATCTCCTTCGAGGAATCGCTCAAGGGGCTAACCGCTTCGTTTCAAGTCAATCGCCTCATCGCCTGTGAGACTTGTGAAGGCTGGGGACATCTGCCCGCCAACCGCTTGCAGACTTGCCGGACTTGCCAGGGACGAGGACGGACGACGCAAGCCCGGGGACACATGCTGTTCGCTCGGCCTTGCCCGGACTGCGGCGGTTCGGGGTCGGTGGACCGTCAAGATTGCCCGGATTGTCAGGGGGTCGGGCGGATGGTGAAGGCAGAAATCGTCGAGGTCGAAATCCCTCCAGGTGTGGATGATGGATCCAAGGTGGCGGTGCCCGGACTGGGGAACGAAGGTCGAGGTGGCGGGCGCACGGGGGATCTCTACGTGCTGATCCAAACCGTAGCCGCCGAGTCACATCCTTTCTTTACTCGAAAGGGTGACAATCTCTTTTGCACGGTGCCGATTACGTTCAGCGAAGCGGCACTGGGTTGCCGCATAGAAGTTTCCACCGTCGAAGGGCCCGTTAAAGTGCGGGTTCCGGCGGGAGTGCAGAGTGGCCAGAAGCTCCGACTCTCTGGGCGTGGAGCGCCGTCCCTAAGGGGTTCGGGGCAAGGAAATTTGTTCGTGACGATCCAGGTCGTTACGCCAGTGGTGTACGACGAACGAACCCAGGAATTGCTACGAGAGCTCGCGCGACTACATCCGGAAAACCCGCGTCGTGAACTCTTCGTCGCATTCAAGAAGGACAAGGGGGTATTGCGGTGAAACGATCGACTCCACCACCGCCCGACGGCTCTCGGGGTGGCCGTGCTAAGGGAAAAGGGTATTACATGATCAGTGCCGTGGCGCAGACCTACGGGATTCATCCACAGACTCTGAGGCTGTATGAGCGTGAGGGCCTGCTGAAGCCATCCCGGACCGAGGGCAACACGCGGCTCTACTCGGAAGAGGATCTTCGTCAACTCGAAACGGTTCTCAACCTCACGCGCGATCTGGGCGTGAACCTTGCGGGGGTTGAGATTATTTTTAATATGCGGCGGAAGATGGAGCAGATGCAGACCGAAGTAAGCGATTTCATCGAGTACGTGCGCAGGGAAATAATGAAAGAAGAGGAAGGGTGGAAGGATCGCGTGAAGAACGCTCTAGTAAAGCTTCCTCCCCGTGATTTGGTCAAAGTCCCGCAAGACTCCTGATAACTGGAGGACGAAGGACGCCGAGGACACCAAAGGGCAGAGGGGTCGCGGGTGAGTGAAACTTCCTCGTGTTTCGATCTCATCAATGAGAGCCCGCATTCTTGCGGTGTGAACATGGTCGTCGAGATCAACCCAGCAAGGTAGCGGAGTGAGAAAACCTGCGGCATGATCGGGGCCATGGAGGCGACACGAGGAGGGGGGTTTTCACCCGACGACGATCCGGACAGCAACGTCAAATTCATTTCCAACGCGGTCTGGTGGATTCGACAATCCATCATTGCCATGCGGGGGTTCGTCAATTGAGCTCTCAGTGTTCCATTTGTGACGGCACGTCGTGGAAGCGAATCGAACGGGATGGTGTCATTCGGGTGGAACGCTGCGAGTGTTGGTTGGGTGACACCGCGGGCTCGTCGATGGGACAGGCACGGATCCCTTCTCGGTATCGCGACTGCGCGTTTGATGAGCAGAGTGGGGGCAAGCCCTTCGAGCTGCTCCACCCTAAGCTCGCTCAGGCCTGCAAGATTGCAGGGAAGTGGGCCGACGGGTTCCCGGACAACGAGGCTGGCCTCTTGTTTAGCGGTCCTCCTGGGGTCGGTAAAACCCACCTAGCCGTTGCCATTTGCAGGCGCGTGCTCGTGGAGAGACGTATTCGGATCAGCACACGCTTCGCCGATTTCCGCAGGCTGCTGAGGGAAATAAAGGAATCGTATAGTCCGGAAACTTCGGTTACGGAGATGGGAGTCTTGCAGCCGGTACTGGAGTCGGAGCTGCTGGTGCTGGACGATCTCGGCGGGGAAAGCTCAACGCTGTGGGTGTTCGATACGCTCTTCTATATTCTGAACCACAGGTACAACGAAAAGAAGCTCACCGTTATCACGACCAATTTCTCGGATCGTCGGCGAGCGGCTGGATCCGCCCCGACACCCGGGTTCGGCAGACGGCCGCCCACCGAGGAATATACCTTGTCAGAGAGGATCACTTCTCGCCTCCGGTCGCGACTCTACGAAATGTGCAGAGACATCCAAATGGAAGGCGACGACTACCGGATGAACATCCTGCAGGCCAATTTCAAGGGATAGCGACGTCCATTAGGCGGGTGCGGGGCCTGTTGGGCGTCAAAATGTTCGGTTGCCAACATCAGACTAGCCAGACGCCGGCTAGCCACGCCATTTGTAATCAACTGTGATCCCTCGTACGCGGATTCCTTGTCCCGTGTCACAAGGGTCACACATTTTGCGAGGTCGGGGCGCCAAACATTGACAACCTTCTTGTGTCTATCTGTTTGGAATCAATGGTTTACAATGGGGAACAGTTCTTGCTCTATTTCGAGTCAAGGGTACTGAGACGCTGGTACGAGAGGAGGCGAAAAATGTCTACTGCCGATTTGTTCTCGAGTGAAAGAGTCCTCGAGGAGGGTTTGAGCGTCTTGAGGACCTTGCGGGTTCCGAACGGGGAGATCGCCCTGGTTGCGGTGAACTAAGGTGCGGATTGGACGGTCACCGTGGAGGGGCCAGGGCCGTTTTTAGGTCTCGAGTTTCACGGTCCCGTTCCCAAAGAGGCGCTCGACCAGGCAGAATCCTTCGTACGGCGATTGATCGGGCCTCCGACACGCCAATAGGACTCGACCGTCCCCAGCCCGATTTATTTGGGCTCGAAGAGCGAAAGTACCGTTTCCTTCACGAGTCCCCATGCAAAGCTGCCTGGCGTAGTCAACTCGAAATGCCCCGCTCCTTCGACGATGGATAGCTTCGAATCGTCTCCTGCCGCACGGGCTTTCTCGTGGTAGCGCTTGACCATGTCGATCAGTACCGGACCGTCCTGGTCTCCGATGATCGACCGTATCGGTACGCCGATTGGCAGGAGCTCGATTGCGGAGGTTTGGTCGTAGTGCTCCGGAACTTCGGACGGTAGGCCGCCGAGTAGCTTGGGCGTTACCTTCTCGCAGGCGCCACCCTTGAGGTCCGCACGCGAGTCCATTACCCCCGCAAGCGGCACGACGCCTAGAAGCGGGATTGGGTCTTCCGAATAGAGAACGCTGTCTTTCGGAAGACGCGAGCGAGCGGCCAACCACGCGACAAAGTGCCCGCCCGCCGAGTGACCAACGGCGACGACGCGAGTCAAATCTATCGGGTAGCTTTGCGCGACCACTCGGAGATGGTCCGATCCACGGGCGATGTCTTCGAAGGTACCCGGCCATCCGCCGCCCTCGTTTCCGATGCGGCGATACTCGAGATCCCATGTCGCAACGCCCGCCGCTGTAAGATCGGCACAAAAGCTGCTCAGCAAAGTGAGGTCGTACTTTGCCTGGTAGCAACCGCCATGAATGACGATGACCACAGGAAACGGCCCATCGTCTCTCGGTAGTCTTAGGTCTCCGAATTGATTTCGGTCATCCCCGTAAGGAATACGATGGTCGGGCGGCGGTTTCGATAGTTTGAGCGCTTCCTTCAGGCTAATAACTTGCGCGCGGGCAGGGCGGCTGTTGTTGAGAGCGAAACCTAGGATCAACAAAGCGCAGAGGAGCAATGGGTCGCGGAGCATCTTCTATTCTCCTTTCGGATTGACTATAGCAAGAGATGTATCCCAAAACGGCCAGCCTCGTCCAGCTGTGCTTCCAAATGGGTGGTACCTGAGCCGATCCCCACACCAAACGGGTGGTACACAGCGAGAAGCAGTACATGGGCGAGAAGCACCGGCCTTGACTTTCTGGCCAGGTTGGAATATCTCGCATTTCCCCCTTGAGTAAGTCTCCATGATGCGACGATTTGGGCGGGTTTCAACTTGGCGAAGGCGCAACCGCCGGTGCCGTCCCGAGAGCATATTCAACAGGTTGGCGGAGGTCTCGAAGCTTAACGAAATACTCAACTCGAAGATCGAGGAGAGCCCCCCTCGCGCCGCGCGGCGATTCGTCCCGAAACAATCCGTCACCGTCCATGAGGATGGTTTTCCCCTCGGCTGTGGGGTCGTCCGCGATCTCTCCGAGTCGGGTGCCTGCCTCATTACCGAGCTGCTGCTGAAAAGGGGTTTGAGAGTCGATCTCAAGGTCAGCCTCGCCCGGCTCGGCGGATTCGAGACCAAAGGGCACGTCGTCTGGAGCGGCGAGGCAGAAGATTCGCGGGGTCCACTATTGGGTGCCGTGCTTCACGGAGTTCAGTTCACCGGGCTACCCGACGCGGTGCGCTTGCAGTTGAAGAGCCTACTAACGACCGCCGCCTTCGATATTGCTCCGATCCCGGTTGGGGGAGCGGCCAACCGTACTCCGTTTCAGGAAATGCTCGAGGAACTGCAGCCGGACTTCGACCGGCTCGGCGAAAAGCTGGAATAGGCTGCCAGACCAGACCAGAAAAGACCCAGAATCATCTAGCGTTTCAGCAGTTCCGCCCGCCTCTTTCGCACTGCTTCCGAAAACCAGCAATCGAGGAACTGCTTGCGCGTCTCTTCGGCGACCGCCGCGACTCGAGCGAGCGACTCCCTGTGCATTGCCTCCTTCGTTAACCGAAAGGCCGGCGGTGGTTTCGCCCCCAATCGTCGCGCCCGGGCGATCGCCTCATCGAGCAACTGCTCGGGCGGGACGACCGCGTGCACAATGCCGACCTCCGTTGCCTCGCTGGGAGTCAGCAAACGAGCGCCCAAAACTAAATCGGTCAACCAGCGGTTGGAAATCGTGCTTTTCATAACGGCGAGAGCCAAGCCAGGGAAGGGAAGTCCCAAATCCACTTCCGACAGACCGATTTGGTAGGAGCCTTCGGCTGCGAGCCGCAAATCACACGCCGAAGCGAAGACGCATCCTCCGGCGATAGCATGCCCATTGATAGCCGCCACCACCGGAAGCGGGAAGGTGAGCAGGTGACGTAGTCCATCCTCGAACTCCTGGATGAAGCCGACCATCCCGTCACGCGAGTCGGGGAGGCTCTTCAGATTCAGTCCTGCAGAGAAAAACTGACCGTACCCTGTGAGGACCACCGCTCGCGCACCGTCGGCTCGCGCCGCCTCGAGCGCATCCGAAAGCGTTTTCAGCAGACGATGGTCGATGGCGTTGGCGTTACCGCACTCGAGGCGGATGAGGCGCACCTCTTTGGGGATTTCCACCGTATTTGGGACGTCGGCTAATCGAGCTCCGCAAGCACCTTCATAAGAGGCTTGTAGTCTTCCTTGACCTTATACTCGTAGTTCACGTAGCGAAGGATGCCCTTCTTGTCGATGACGAACGTGGCCCGCTTGGCGTAAACACCTCCTTCAATATCATAGGTATCGACGCCATAGGCCTTGACGAGATCCGCATTTCGATCGGACAGCAGGATCAGCCCGGGCAGTGAGTCGCCGGACGACGTTACACGTGTGTCCTTGCTCGTGAATCCCACGCTTTCCAGCCATTTTGCTTGAGAGAACGGGGAGTCGGTGCTGACTCCCAGGACCTGGGCGTTCGCATCCAGAAACTTCTGGATGTCGTCCTTGTAGGACGAGAATTGAAGCGTTCACCCGCCGGTCCAGTCTGCAACGTAAAACGCTAGAACGATGTTCTTCTTCCCAAGGAAGTCAGACATCTGAATCTTGATCTCGGCCGGCTCTCCCGCCGTCGAGGCGAACGGGTGCGGAAAGTCGGGTGCGTTGTCGCCGACCTTGAGCGTTCCCTGAGCCTCGGCACTCGCAACGGCCAAGATTACGGCCAGCGCGGCGATCGCGGCGACCACGTTTGGTTTGTCAAATCGCTTCATAAAGGCCTCCATCTTCCAATATGACCAGTGTGTAACCGGAAAGACACACGAAATCAAGTGCGCCAATGGCGGAAACTACTTCGAGTCCTTGTTCAGTCTCTTTTTCTGCTTTCGTACGGTCTTGATGCGTTCGCGCAGATCCTCCTCGAAGCCTTCATCCGTCGGGTGGTAGTAGACCTTGCCGGCAAGACTTTCCGGCAAGCACTCCATGTCGGTCGTCTTCGCCTCGAAGTCGTGTGCGTACTGGTAGCCTCGACCGTAGCCCCAGCTCTTCATGGGTTTCGTCACCGGATTGCGCAGGTGCAACGGAACCGGCTCGGTGGCTTCTTTGAGCGCGTCATCGGCGGCCTCCCCGTACGCACGGTAGATCGCGTTGGACTTGGGTGCGGTCGCTAAGTAGACGACAGCCTGTGCCAGGGCCAATTTCCCTTCCGGTGGGCCGATGAAATGAAACGCTTCCTTCGCCGCCATCGCCACCGAGAGCGCTTGGGGATCCGCTAGCCCCACATCCTCCGAGGCGAAGCGAACCAACCGGCGTGCCGCATAAAGAGGATCTTCGCCGGCCTCCAGCATGCGAGCCAGCCAATAGAGCCCGGCATCCGGATCGGAGTTGCGGAGAGACTTGTGAAGCGCCGAGATGATGTTGAAATGCTCCTCGCCGCTTTTATCGTAGAGCAGTGCTTTTCGCTGGACGACTTTCTCTAAATCGCCAAGCGAGATCGTTTCCTCCGGTCTTGCGGCCACTGCCACCTCGAGCACGTTGAGCACGAACCGGCCATCCCCGTTTGCCTGCCGCGCTAGCCACCCGAGCGCGTCGTGTTCGACTTCGGACGAACCCGCACCCAATCCTCTTTCCTTGTCGGCCAGGGCTCGTCGCACCACCTCTTCGAGATCCTCAGGCTCCAGTTGTCGCAGGATCACGACACGACAGCGGGATAAGAGCGCCGCGATCACCTCGAAGGAGGGATTTTCGGTGGTCGCTCCGATCAAAATGACGTTACCGGACTCGACGTGTGGGAGGAAGGCATCCTGCTGTGCTTTGTTGAAGCGATGAATCTCGTCAACGAACAAAATGGTTTTCTTGCCCTGGAGCCTCCTCTGCCGCTCGGCATCCTGCATGACGGCTCGAATCTCTTTGATCCCGGCATGTATCGCCGAGTAGGGGACGAAGTAGGACTTGGTGCGATGAGCAATGACGCGAGCCAATGTGGTCTTTCCCGAGCCGGGAGGACCCCACAAGATCAACGAGCCCACCGTGTCGTTGTCGATCGCGGCGCGAAGGGGAGTGCCCGGCCCGATGATTTCCTCCTGCCCCAATATCTCGTCGAGGTCGCGAGGGCGCATACGTTCCGCGAGCGGCGTGTGAGCTTCGAAAGACTTGGGGTGTTTGTCTTTCGGGTCGGCGAAGAGCCCAGGCTGACTCACAGTTACATGACTCCCCGCTGGCGCGCCGCTTCGTAAAGTACGAGCCCCGCAACCACCGCCACGTTGAGCGAATCCACACCGCCTTTCATCGGCACCGATAGGCGCAGGTCTGACATCTCTAATAATTCTTCGGGCAACCCGCCGCTTTCACTTCCTAGAATCAAAGCCAAAGCCCTCTTCAGATCGGCGCTCCGGAAATCCGATCCGCCACGAGGGACGCAAGCCGCGAGTGAAAGCCCTTTCTGTTTGAGGGTGGCGATGGCGGTTAACGCCTCGCCGCCATCGAAAACTGGGAGCCGCAGAAAGCTCCCCATCGACCCTCTGACCGCTTTGGGATGAAAAGGATATGCGCTGCCGCGACACGTGACGAGCGCCGATGCACCGGTGGCCTCTGCCGCCCGCGCGATGGCCCCGAGGTTGCCCGGATCTTGTACTCCCGTGCTCACGATGACCAGATCGCCAGAGAGTTCTTCGAGCGGTCGAGGCTCTCGTCTTGCGACGAGCAACACACCTTCCGGCGCTTCCAAGCTGCTGCAGCGGCGGAAAAGGCGTTCGTCGACCGAGACCGAGGGTACCCCCGAGGCTTCGAGAAGTCGGATAAGGGTGCGTCCACTCGTGCTCTGGCTGAAGTCTGCGGACAGGACCGCGTGCTCCACCTCGACGGCGGAGGAGAGCGCCTCGTTTGCCAGCTTGAGGCCTTCGAGTAGGAATCGGCCCTCCCCGCGATGGTGGGGCCGTTGCTGAAGACGGCGTATCGTCTTGATGAGCGGG
Source organism: Candidatus Marinacidobacterales bacterium (assembly GCA_965222425.1). Classification (GTDB taxonomy): domain Bacteria; phylum Acidobacteriota; class Vicinamibacteria; order Marinacidobacterales; family DATDRI01; genus CBDCNP01. The sequence continues at coordinate 688,344 of CBDCTW010000022.1, read as the reverse complement.
TTTTCAGGACTGGCCAGGGTTTTCATGGTGGCGCGACCTGTCGCCATGCTACCATGGGCGCCGGTCGCCGTTCCGCGGTGTGCCATCTTTAGGTGATTGGGCCATGGAACGAGATTTTCTCAAGAAACTCAAAGAAGAGGTTAAGTCACTCGAGGAAGAGCTCCACATCAAGCTTCCCAAGGAGCTCAAGGTCGCTCGCGAGCACGGCGACCTTTCCGAGAACGCCGAATACCACGCGGCCAAGGAGCGCCAAGGTTACGTGAACGCGCGCCTTGGCCAACTTCGCAAGCGGCTTGCCGAGCTGTCTATGATCGACCTGAGCAAGATTCCGCGGGATCGGGTCTCGCTGGGCTCGGAGGTCCATGTCTACGATATCAAGAAGAAGGAAGAAATCGTCTACCGCCTGGTGATGAGTGAAGAGACCGACGTGCAGCGTGGGTTCATCTCCACGACATCACCCATTGGAAAAGGACTGCTGGGCAAGGAAGAGGGGGACGAAGTCACCGTCCAAACTCCCGTCGGTACCAAATCCTTCGAGATCACGAAACTCATCACGATTCATGATCAGGTGACTTCTTCTTCGAACGAGTAAGAGAGTAGGCGAGCCCGTTTCCCTCCTCGGCCTCTAGTCGTAATCGGTTGTCGAAAATCTGCAGCTTCTCCTTCATATCCCTCCACTCATCCTCGTCAAACGCATCGCGGTGGATGACCGCGTAACGCACGCCGATTTGTTCGAGCGCACCAATGCTCGCCTCATCTGGAAAGTTGACGAGCTTGCGAAAGAGCGCGTCGTGAGTGGGTGGTGTGAAACCACTGTAGCCGTTGACGAGTCCTTGCCAGTGTGCGGTCGAGTGCAACATGTAGAGCGAGTGCCAGCGTGCGGAGGCGGCCGCATCCCTTGGATCCGGGACCGGAAGCTCGACCACCGCGAACGGGCCTGAACGTTGGGCCTCTCGGGCGATCCACCGGTCGATGGCCGGGATCGAGAACGAGTAGGGGGGAGCATCGAGGGGGAACGCTGCAAACTCCAGCAGCAGAATGCCCAAAATTCCGATCGCCACCGGGCCGAGCAGCCGGCGTCGACTCGCCCGCACGCTTCCAAGAAGCCGCTCCAATCCGACTCCGGCGAGAACGGCGAGACTCAAAATGGTCAGCAACGTGAATCGGGAGGGGACGCGGATGAAGTCGAATCCCGGCACGATTCGGTAAAGGGCTGCGTAAAGTCCGAAGCTAGGACCGAGAGCGATCCAAAAAGAGAAGACGGCAAGAAAGAAAAAGTACCCCGCTTGAATGCCCATCCGGGACGAAAGCTCTATCCGCACCCGCTGGACTACTCGTCGATACAGTTCCCGAAACGCGAACGGGCTTCGACGGGCGAGCGTCAATCGTAGTCCCGACAAAGCGACGAAGACGAGCGCTGCCCTTCCGGCACCCCGGGCCGAGATCGTCACGCCTCCCATCTGCCATCGAATCCCTCCTGTGAACACCAGGAACAAAGTGATGAGCGCCGACACGATCAGCAAGCCGTCTAGCGCGACAACTCCACGTGGCCAACGCGCCGAGCTTTCCTGGGCAGTCTGGGCAGGCGGTGGCGCACGCTTGGCCACCGGAGAAATTTCTTGCACCCGTCGAAACGACACCAGCGCGAGAAGCAACGTCAGAAAGCCCGGGAACAGGTATGCCCGGGCGGTACCCATGACGCTTCGCTCGAGTCCTGGAAAAATCGAGAGCAGGTATCGTTGCGCGTGAGTGGGCGCCGCGAGAAAGCTGGCGGCGTTGGGCGACCACTCGCGGGCTTCGTCAAGCGATCGACTGAGACCGGACTCTTCCTGTACACGGAGGTAGGGAAGGAAGAAGGGCAAGTTCACGGTGACGGCGAGTACGGTCGCGAGACCGAAGTCGGGGAGAAGCCTTCTCCGAGGTCGGAGCAAGCTGAAGACCCGCGCGTACCACAAGAATGCCCCCGCGGCGAACGCCAGAAATAAACCCGGTTGTCCTCCGGAGAGCGCTTGAAGTGTGAAGAAAGCCGCCGCTGCCAAGAGGTGTTTTCGGGAACCCCCCGCGGCATACGTGTGTAGGAAACCAAGGCAGAGGGGCATCCAAAGTACGACCGCCAGATGAGCCTGCCCGAGCCGGAAGAAGCGGGGCGGCGCGAAGGCGAATATGACCCCGGCGGCCAGGGCACCGGCCACGCCGACGCCGACTCGACGCGCGAGAAAGTAAGTACCCGCGCCTGCACCGACGCAGGAGATGAGCAGCACCATATTCAGTGCAAGGAGGGGATTCCCGGTCGCGGCGAGCCACGGGGCACCGAGAATCGCCGTTCCCAACAAGTGCTCCGAATAGGCGAGCGTGTCGGGCGCGGGGAAGAAGATGTTGGCTTGAAACAAAGACCAGGGTTGGCTCACCAACGCATGGACGTCCCAGGCCAGGGTCCAGAGGAAGAGGCGAGTATCGGCTCCTAGATCCAAGGCCCGGCCTCCGGGGTCGAGGCTCAGCGGAATCGTGAAAATGAAGGTCAGTACGGCAAAAAGACCAACCACTCCTGTCGTCGCCCGCGGGGTCAAGCCGCTCGCTCCCAGCGGCGCGAGACCGGCCGAAAGTCCACGGTTTCGAGGGGTGAGAACCACAAGGGTAGCCGTTTCATAGACTTACCGAATCGAACGCCTTGACACTCGGCATAACCTTAATGTATACTTCCATTTCGATGGGTCTCTCTGACAAATCGACGGTAGGATTGCTTGCCTCGGTCGGGCTGGCCCTGGCGGCGCCCGCTTCGTCCGCCCCCATTTACAAGCTTACCATCGACGACATTATCCATCGGGTGAGCGCTCAGTACATCACGGAAGGCATCGACCGAGCGGACCGCGACGGTGCGGAGCTGGTCCTGATTCAACTCAAGACGCCCGGCGGGTTGGACACCGCCATGCGGGAGATCATCGAGAAGATCCTCAACGCCGAGACTCCGGTTGTCGTCTATGTGGCTCCATCCGGTGCACGCGCTGCCTCGGCGGGGTTTCTCATCGCCATTTCAGCCGACGTGGCGGCGATGGCGCCCGGCACCAACATGGGTGCGGCTCATCCTGTCGCGGGAGGCGGTCAAGAGATGGACGAGACGATGTCCAAGAAAGTCGAGTCCGATGCCGCCGCCTATGTCCGTTCGATAGCCGCAAAGCGAGGTCGGCCGGTCGAGCTGGCGGAAAAAGGCGTCATCGAGAGCCAGTCATGGACCGAGAACGAAGCGCTCGAGGTCGGGCTCATCGATTACATCGCCGCCACCGAGGACGAGCTTCTGGAACAACTCGATGGCAAGACGGTGACCCGTTTCGACGGTGAGGAAGTGGTCCTCAATACCAAGGACCAAGACGTCGTCGCATTCGAGATGCGCTGGCCGCAACGCATTCTTTCCGTCATCGCCCACCCGAATGTCGCTTACATTCTCATGGCGCTCGGGATGATGGGTCTGTACTTCGAGCTTGCCAACCCCGGGGCGGTGCTGCCTGGTGTCATCGGCGTCATCTCGCTGATTCTGGCCTTTTTTGCGCTTCAAGTGTTGCCGGTCAATTATGCGGGTGTACTCTTGCTTTTAGTAGGGATGGGTCTGATCATTGGGGAGGCCTTCACGCCGGCTTTCGGTGTTCTCGGACTGGGTGGTATCACGGCGCTGGTCCTGGGGTCTCTCATGCTGTTCAAGGAGCAAACGGTGCCAACTCCAGCCCTTCAGGTAAGCTGGACCGTCATACTTCCGGTGGTAGTGACACTGGTCGTCATGTTCGGGTTCATGGCTCGATTGGTTATCATCTCGATGAAGCGGAGACCCGTGACCGGAGATCAGGGTTTGATCGGACTGGTAGGAACCGCCTCCACAGACATCGACGGGCGAGGGAAGATCTTCGTTCATGGAGAGTACTGGGATGCGCTCTCGCAGGCCAAGATCGCGCAGGGAGCGCGCGTTCAAGTGACAAGGATTGAAGGACTCGTCCTCCGAGTAGTGCCTTTCTCGGAGAACTTGACGGAAGGGGAGTGAACGATGTTCGGGCTACCGATGGGTGTTTTCATTGGCATTATTCTTGTAGCGATTTTCTTTCTCAACTGGATCAAGGTTCTCGACGAATATGAGCGAGGGGTGATCTTTCGTTTCGGGAAACTCCTGCCCTATGCCAAAGGGCCTGGTCTCGTCTTGGTTTTCAGTCCCATAGATCGGATGGTCAAGATGAGCCTGCGCTTGGTGGCTCTCGACGTACCGCCCCAGGACGTGATTACCCGGGACAACGTTTCGGTGAAGGTGAACGCGGTGATCTTCTTCCGAGTCCTTCAACCGATTAAGGCGGTGGTCGAGGTAGAGAACTACCTTTATGCGACTTCGCAGCTTGCCCAGACGACGCTTCGCAGTGTGCTGGGTCAGGTGGAGCTCGACGATCTGCTTTCGGAGCGGGAGGGGCTCAACATGCAGCTCCAGGACATCCTGGACAAGCACACCGACCCGTGGGGCATCAAAGTAACGTCGGTCGAAGTCAAGCACGTCGATCTTCCGCAGGAGATGACTCGTGCGCTGGCGAAGCAGGCGGAAGCGGAACGTGAGAAGCGGGCCAAGATCATTCACGCCGAGGGTGAGTTTCAGGCCGCCGGCAAGCTGGCGTCAGCCGCGGAGATCGTAGGTAGGCACCCGATGGGACTACAGCTGCGGTATCTGCAGACCCTTACCGAGGTTGCAGCGGAAAAGAACTCGACCATCATATTCCCACTGCCGATCGATCTGATCCAACACTTCTTTTTCAAGCAAGGAGGGGGGAGCGGTTCGTGACGGTGGCATTTGAGAGCGCGGCTCGCCATTAGCGAGATGAAGATGCAGGACGAGGAACTCAGTATACGAGGCTCGCTTTCGGAGTCCAGCCTCCACGAGCTTCTCGCCAGCATCAGTCGCAGCCGAGAGGCCGGGACCCTCAACTTCCACGACATGGGACGTTGGAAGGCTATCTACTTCAAAGAGGGGCAAATCATCTTCGCCACCTCGAATCTCCCCGACGATCGGCTCGGCGAGTATCTGATCAAGAAGGGCAAGGTCACGATCCGACAGTTCCTAGAGGGGAGCAAGCTGGTTCGACCCGGCAAACGCTTTGGGGCGGTCCTTTTGGAGCAAAACATTCTGTCTCCTGAAGAGCTGATGGCGGCGATCCAGGGGCACGTCGAAGAGATCGTCTATGGTCTCTTCGACTGGGTGCGAGGGGAATACGAGTTCGTCATCAAGAGCATGTCGGCACAAGGGCCGATCACCTTGCAACTCAACACGGAAGACGTGATTCTCGAGGGAATTCGCCGCATCAACGACTTTACTCGTATCTATAATGGCCTTGGATCCATCGACCGAGTCCTTCGTGTGTCGGACGATGCGGACAATCTCATATACAGGCTGGAGCTCGACTCGGACGAATCACAGATTCTGTCGCTGGTGAACGGGACGCTCAACCTCGAGCAGATACTGTCGTTGAGCTTCCTCTCCAACTTCGAGACGCTCAGAATTCTCTACGGCTTGGTCGCGGTCGGAGTGCTGGGGAGGGGGGCGGAAGGCGGGGAGGGTACAAAGGCTCTGGCCGTCAAGCAGGAGTACGAGCTCGAGGAAATTGTCGAGCACTACAACCGCAACTTCGACACCCTGACGACTTATCTCAAAGAAAATCTGGGTGACGAGGCCGGCAAGTTCGCGGACCGGATCGTGGCTGAGGTGTCGAAACAACGCGCTCCTTTGTTCGAGGGTATCGACCTCAGCAGTGCGGCCCGTGTCGACTTCGACCAGCTACTGGCTAATTTGGGTGACCGCCCACACGATGCAAAGAGAACGGTTCTGGTCGATGGGCTCAACGAGCTCACCTATGGATTGTTGCTGGGAATAGGACGTGAGTTTGGCAAGGAGGAGCAGAAAGTGGTCTCCGCTAGCATCCAGGCGGGTAATCGGTCGACCCTTGCCTAAGTAAAAGATGACTGGGCCTGAGTGAGTTGAGGCAATCGTAGCAAGCTGTCCTTTTACGAGGAAGACTCAAGAAGCTAACGAAGTCGAAATACTTGAGGGGCAGGTAAGGGAAGGAGTCGTTTGAAATGGCCGAGTACGAAGAAGCAGGCTACTACGAGATTCAGTTGAACAACAAGCAACTGGTCTTTTTCTTCATGGCCGCGGTAGCCACCTCGGTGGTCATCTTTCTCTGCGGAGTGATGGTCGGGCGCGGCGTTCGGGATGCAACGCTAGCCGCAGGCGGGAATAGCATCTTGTCGAAGCCCCAAGTGGGAAAGTCGGGACAGTCTCGACCATCGATGAAGACTACCGTTCCCCCTGCCGACGTGCGCAGGGAGCTCGATTTTCCGAAGCGACTCGAAGCCGAGAAAGTGGATGCCGAACTTCAGACTCCCGCCAGCAATCCGGAACAGCTAGTGGCGTCGGTGAAGAAATCTAGGAAGACGAGGAAAACGACCGGGCCTAACGCGCGAGCGGGTTCAACCTCTGAGGCTTCCAAGGAGGCATCTGCCAAGCCCAAAAAATCCCTTCCTAAGTCGACACGGCCTAAGCACGCCGCTCCCGCCGACCCCGGTGTGATCGGAGGCGAGCGGGGAGCATTTACGATTCAGGTCGTGGCGCTGAAGACCGAAGAGTCCGCGGCCTCCTTGGTGAAGCGTCTCAAGGGTGCCAGTTACCGAGCCTATCTCGAGCCAGGAGGGTCGGCGGGACTATACCGTGTCCGGGTGGGGCGATTCGACAGTCGTATGGAAGCCGAGCAAGTTGCGGCTCAGCTGCGCGACGTACAGAAGTTCGAGCCGTACATAACTCAGTAGCGTGAGCTCCATCGTTGCTGGGGCACTCTCCGGGGCGCTCCTCGTTTTTTGCTTCCCGCGCACTGGCTTGGCGTTGCTCGCCTGGGTGGCTTTGGTTCCCTTCCTCTACCAGATAACCCGGGTTCGGCCACGACAAGCAATGATGGCCGGGGCGTTTTTCGGACTGTTCTTCCACCTCGGCAACCTGTACTGGATCAGCACGACGATGGCTCGGTTCGGAGAGGGCATAGGTCGGCCCACGAGCGTGGTCATCCTCTTGACCTTGGTCGGCTACCTGTCGTTGTACTCCACAGCGTTCGGTGGGCTCGCCGCGGCCGCCTGCACGCGCGGCGGAGCGGCCGCGATTTTTGTCTCACCGATGCTTTGGGTGGGGCTCGAGTTTTTTCGTAAGTACCCGTTCGGAGGCTTCCCCTGGTGTCTGCTCGGCTCCAGCCAGGTCGAGTTCCTGCCGGTCGTCCAAATCACCTCACTCACCGGTGTCTATGGGGTCTCCCTGTTGATTGTGCTCGTGAATGCGCTGTTCGCATACTGGCTTACTCGCCCAGGTCTGAGGCGCGCGTTAGTAGCAGCGGCGCCGGTCGCCGCGTTGGTGGGGGCTACGCTCTTCTTTGGATACCGGGAGCTGGCGCGCCCACTTCCGGCGGCGAGCTTCCCGGTCGCTGTAGTGCAAGGGAACGTGCTCCAGGAGCACAAATGGAAGCCGGAATATAGACAGCAGATCTTCGCGACTCATATGAAGCTTTCGGCTGAGGGTACCGAGCAAGGTGTGCGGCTGGTGGTCTGGCCAGAGTCGTCGACGCCCTTCTACTTCGACGGAGGGCCGGTCGAATCTCAGCACATGCGCAAATTCGTGAAGGCCAAAAACGTGCCCCTTCTCTTCGGCAGTGACGACTACGAGTTTCTACCGGGCACGAAAGATTACCGATCCTTTAACGGGATCAAGCTCCTCGACCCCGACGGAACGGTTCGGCTGCGCTACCGCAAGATCTACTTGGTTCCGTTTGGTGAGTTCGTACCTCTTCAGTCGTTGCTTTTTTTTGCCGATCCTATCGTTCAGAGTGCTTCCAATTTCACAGCCGGGACCGACGTCGTCGTCGTTGCGGTCGAGGGTGAGAATATCGGCGCCTTCGTATGCTACGAAGCCATCTACCCTGGCCTGGTGCGGCGTTTCGTCAAAGCGGGCGCTGCCCTTTTGATCAACGTGACCAACGACGCTTGGTTTGGCCGTAGCGCGGCTCCGTACCAACATTTGAATCAGGCGGTGCTGGGAGCTATCGAGACGCGGAGGTATCTCGTCCGGGCCGCCAACACCGGAATCTCGGCATTCGTCGATCCTTACGGCCGTATATTGGCCCGCGGAGGCCTGTTTACGCCGGCACTCCTCGTGCACAAAGTCTCGTTCCGTCAGGATGAGACCTTCTTTGTTCGCTATGGCTATCTTTTGTCTCACTCGATGGCCGTGGTAACATTGCTTTTCGGAGTTACCGTAGTCGTGCTCCACTACCGGGACGAGAGGAGAGAGCGAGGCCTCCAATGACACCAAAGCCACCAATGCCACCAATGATGGATGAGTTGCTAGAGCGCTACGATGAGATCGAACGCCGGGTGCAGGACGTTCGAGGTTATCTTTGACGAAGCTGCGTTCAAGAAGGTACTCGCCGAGTTAGAGCAAAAACTGGCCGATCCCGCTGTTTGGTCCGACCCCGCCCAGGGACAGCAGCTTTCCCGAGAACGACATCGCCTCCAGAACGATCTGGACCTCATCCATCATCTCAACGGCAGCGAGGAGGAAGTCCGCACTCTCATCGAGTGGGCCAAGGAGGGTGAGGCGGTCGCGGAAGATCTCAAGAAACATCTGGAAAAACTGGGCCAGGATGTCGAGGCCGCCGAGATCCAGAAGCTCCTTGGGGGAGAAAACGACGCGAAGAACGCGATCGTGAGCATCCACCCGGGGGCGGGAGGAACGGAATCCCAAGACTGGGCGGAGATGCTACTCAGGATGTATCTCCGCTGGTCCGAGCAAAAGGGTTTGAAAACAGAGATGCTCGACTACCAGGAAGGTGAAGAAGCAGGACTCAAGAGTGCAACCTTCATCGTTAGCGGTCCCTATGTCTACGGTCTTCTTTCGAGTGAGGTCGGGATCCATCGCCTGGTACGCATCTCACCCTTCGACGCAGCGAAGAGGCGACACACCTCGTTCGCGTCGGTCTTTGTTTTTCCCGAGATCGACGAAGAGGTGAAAGTCGAAATCAATGAGAAGGATCTCCGCATCGATACTTACCGGTCGAGCGGCAAAGGAGGCCAACACGTTAACGTGACCGACTCTGCCGTCCGCATCACACATATTCCTACCGGTATCGTCACCCAGTGCCAAAACGAGCGTTCCCAACATCGCAATCGCGACATGGCGATGAAGGTGCTCCGGGCTAGGCTCTACGATCGAATGCTTCGAGAGAAGCAGGAGAAGTTCGAAGCCCTGCACGATGGAAAAAAGGAAATCGCGTGGGGTAATCAGATTCGCTCGTATGTTTTTCAGCCCTATCGCATGGTGAAAGATCACCGCACGAAACTGGAGATCGGCGATGTAGACCGGGTAATGGATGGCGATCTGGATCGGTTCATCAAAGCCTTTCTCTTGAGCCGGCACTAGCCCCTGACGAGGTCCGGTGATGGCAAGGCCCGTGATTCGGGTGCCCGCCGGCCAAGGCGGGTGAATATCCTGCGCGTGTGGGGAAAACTCTACAGCTTTCCCCAGTTTCCAAAGCCGGCTTCTCGCGTAAACGTCTATCGCCCAAGTTCAGCGAACCAGGCGCATCCTGCCCCTGGCACAGGTATTGCTTGATCCGCCGGCATGGCGGCCCCTGCCCAGCGTGCCTCAGTCCGCGCTTTGCCGACTCCGCCGCCTTTCGCTGGGTGGGTGGCACAAGGGGTACATTGCAAGCTCCGTCATTTCGAATCGGCGCTATCTGCGTAGTATGGAAGAAAGATGGGGGTAACCCAATGGATGAAGCACGAGCCAGCCGTCGCGTGAGCCCGCTGATCATTCGGGCCAAATTTCCGCTCGGGGAGAAGCTCTTCGAGGGCTACGTCACGAGTCTCAGCGAGACCGGAGCCTTTCTGGCAACCGAGGAGCGGACCGAGGTCGGCGAATCCTTCGGTCTGATACTGGATATGCCGTGGGCCTTGGGTGAGGTGACGGCTGAGGCGGAAGTCGTTTGGCGCACCGACCAGCCCGGGCGGGGGGCAGAGCGGTTGCCGACGGGCATGGGTTTGATGTTCCTCGACGTTTCCGACGAAGGGAAGAAAAAGCTCCGAACCTACATCCAGAAATTTTGCCAGCTCGCTAACCAGCTCGGCCAGCAAGCGGTGTGATCGTAGCGTGCCGATGGATGCGGTTCAGTTCTCGAAGTGGGCTCGGGGATCTTCGCTTCGCAGACTGTGAAGCTCTTCGAGAAGCTCGCGCTCCTTCTGGGAAAGTTCCGTAGGTGTGACGACTTTCACTCTCGCAAAGAGTTCGCCGTGGCCCTTCTTCTTGAGCTGCGGCATGCCTTTTCCACGGAGTCGTAATAGCCTTCCACTTTGAGAGCCGGCAGGGATCTTGATGCGCGTCTTGCCGGAAAAAGTGGGGACCTCGATTTCGGCGCCGAGCGCCGCTTCCGTCACCGTCACCGGGACATCCACGTAGAGATCGTCGCCCTCACGACGATAGAGCGAATGAGGAAGAAGCTTGACTTCGAGGTAGAGATCTCCGGGAGGAGCACCGCCGACCCCGGGCTGACCTTTGCCGGCCACACGTACTCGAGAACCGTCCTTGACTCCCAGCGGGATCTTGACCTCGATTTGTTGCTGGGGCGAGCCGGGATTGTCTTGCAGAGCGAGTCGTCTCTGGCTTCCACCAAACGCTTCTTCCAGGGTTATCTCCAGGGGGGCGGAAACGTCACGTCCTTTGGACGGGCGCGGAGCGAAACCGAAACCGCCTGCTCCTGATCCCCGCCGAGCGCCTCTTGGTCCGCGGCGTCGCCCCGATTCGGGCCCCGCCCCTCCAAAGACCGAGTCGTCGTCAAAGCCACCTCCGAAGAAAATCTTGAAGAAATCGGAGAAGCCCCCGGGCCGCGCCGCGCCGGGCTGCGCTTCGTACTCGACGTGAAATCCTTCGAATCCCGGTGGAAATCCACCACCACCTTGTTGTGCGACTCGCTCGTACTGCTGCCAATTGGCGCCAAGCTGATCGTACTTGCTTCGTTTTTCGGGGTCGGAAAGAACCGCGTAGGCTTCATTGATCTCTTTGAAGCGGACTTCGGCCCCGCAATCACCGGGGTTCACATCGGGATGGTGTTTCCGCGCCTGACGCCGGTAGCCCTGTTTGATGTCTTTTTCGCTGGAGTTCTTGGAGACGCCCAGCGTCTGGTAGTAGTCCTTGTAATCCACAGCCGAACATCCGATCACTGCAAGGGGATGTGACGCGAAGGATCGGTCCCCCCCGGCAGCGGACTTGGCGGTAGCAGGCCCGGCGCCAAGGAGGGGAAGACGATCTTCAAGACCTCGTCCACGTTCGAGACCAGATGGATCTCTAGCTCTTCGCGAATCTCCTTGGTCAAATCCTCTTGCACCGCCTTTTCGTTCAGCTTCGGGATGATCACCTTCTTGATCCCATAGCGGTGCGCAGCCAGCAGCTTCTCCTTGATGCCACCCACCGGTAGAACATGCCCGGTCAGTGTGATTTCTCCGGTCATGGCAAGGTCATCGCGCACCGGAGCTTCAGTGAGGACGGACACCAAAGCGGTGACCATGGTGACGCCCGCCGAGGGGCCATCCTTCGGGATCCCGCCCTCCGGCACATGAAGATGGAGATCCAGGCGGCGATAGAAATCACCCTCTAGCCCCAACTCCGGACCATGGGCCCGGACCCACGTGAGCGCGGCGCGGGCCGACTCTTTCATGACATCGCCCAGTTGGCCGGTCAGCTGAAGGTTCTTACCCCCCTTCAGCTTGGAGGCCTCGACGAACAGGATGTCGCCGCCGGCCGACGTCCAGGCCATTCCGACGGCGACTCCCGGAACCTTGACGCGCTCGGATATCTCACGAGATAGAAACGTCGGGGCTCCCAGGAACTCCTGAAGCGTGTCCGGCGTTACGCTCACCGGTTCCGTGGCGCCCTCCGCCCACTTCCTTACCGCCTTGCGGCAAATCGTGGCGATGGAGCGTTCCACGTTTCGGAGACCCGCTTCTTGCGTGTAGTGGCGGATGATCTCCGCAAGGGCCTCGCGCGTAAATCGAGGGGCGACGTCCGGTTTCAGCCCGTGATTTTCGAGCTGGCGCGGAAGGAGATGCCTTTCCGCGATCTCGATCTTCTCTTCCTCGGTGTAACCGGCCAAATGGATGACTTCCATGCGGTCCTTGAGGGCGGGTGGAACGGGATCCAGGATGTTGGCGGTGGCGATGAAGAGCACTTCCGACAAATCGAACGGCAGGTCGAGATAATGATCCCGGAAGGAGTTGTTCTGCTCGGGATCGAGCACCTCAAGCAACGCCGAGCTCGGATCGCCCCGGAAGTCCATTCCTAGCTTGTCGATCTCGTCCAAAATGAACACCGGGTTTCTGGACTCTGCGCGGCAGAGGCTCTGGATGATCTGCCCGGGGAGTGCCCCGATATAGGTTCTCCGGTGACCCCGGATCTCCGCCTCGTCGCGAATCCCGCCGAGGCTGATGCGGGCGAACTTCCTACCCAGGGCCTTGGCGATCGACTTGCCTAGACTTGTCTTCCCGACACCCGGGGGGCCCATGAAGCACAGGATGGGGCCTTTGATGTCCGGCTTCATCTTTCGAACCGCGAGGAACTCCAAGATCCGATCCTTGACCTTCTCCAGGTCGTAGTGGTCCGCGTCTAGGATCTCTTTGGCCTTGGGAATATCGTAGACATCCTCAGTGCGTTTGGACCAGGGCACACGGATGATCCAATCGAGATAGGTGCGTCCGACGGTGTACTCGGCGGAGGTTGGCGGAATCTTGGCCAGGCGGTTGACTTCACGCAGGGCCTCTTTCTTGGCCTCTTCCGGCATGCCCGCGTCTTCTAACTTCTGGCGGAGCTCCTCGATTTCTTTAGTGTTCTCGTCGGTCTCGCCCAGCTCCTTTTGAATGGCCTTGAGCTGCTCGCGTAAATAGTACTCGCGCTGGGTTTTTCCCACCTCGTCCTTGACCTGGGATTCGATCTTGTTCCCCAGCTCAAGCACTTCCTGTTCCCGCAATAGGGCCTGGTGTACGAGGGTCAACCGTTGCTTGACATCCACGGCCTCGAGCACGGTTTGGCGGGCCGGCGTATCCAGGTTGGGAAGGTTCTGTGCGATGAAGTCTGCCAGGCGGCTGCCGCCTTGAGTGGCGGAGCTCAGCGAGCCGACCTCGTCGGAAAGATTGGGTGAAAGCTCGACGACCTTCGCGAAGACAGACTGTAGGTTGCGGGTCAGAGCATCGATCTCGAGCTCCTCTCCGGGGGAGACGACATCGGAAAGGACCTCGATGTCGGCGCGGATGTAGGGCGCCGTCTGGACTACTCGAAGTACACGGAATCGGAACAAGCCCTGAACGACCAGTCGAACCGACCGATCGGGCATACGAACCGACTTGTGTATCTTGACCCCTGTGCCCATTTCGTAGAGATCGGAGCTGTTCGGGGTCTCGACCGTGGCGTCACGCTGGGTTACCACGCCGATAAACTCAGCGATGTCCGAGTTCTCTTCGAGCAACTGAACCGTGGTCTGTCGACCTACGGCAAGCGGCAGGATGGAATGTGGAAATATGGCTGTGTCTCGCAAGGGGAGGATAGGAACCGCCCTATGGATTCCTTCTGGAGTTGGCGTTTTCTGCGCTTCGGTTGTCATCTATTCTCCTCGGTCCTCCGGCCGACCGGCGCCTGACGGCCTTGAGTCATGGCACGCCATGTTTTGGACTCCCGGCATAGGTATGTCTCATTGCCCGAATCGAGTCGGAACGCCTCTAAAAATATACAGATTTAGTCGTGAATTGTCAAGGATCAACAAACGTGCACTGTAACACACTGTTTTTAAATTACTTACTAATTGAAGTTGAGTGTTTGGTGCTTAGGTTGTGAGGGTTAATTATCGAAGTCGACGACCGGGGGTCGGTCGGCTCCTGGAGTGGCCTGGAAGTACGCCTTCTCATCGAATCCCAGCCAGCCGGCGATCAGGACGGCGGGGAAGCGCCGCCGCGCCGTGTTGAAGGTCTGGGCGGATTCATTGAAGCGTTTGCGCTCGACCGCAATGCGGTTCTCCGTGCCGGCCAACTCGTCCTGGAGCTGGATGAAATTCTGATTGGCTTTAATGTCGGGGTAGCGCTCCACGACCACCATCAGGCGTCCGAGGGCGCTTCCGAGTCCGCTCTGGGCTTGCTCGAATCGTGCCAGCGCTTGGGGATCGCTCAGTTCTCCCGGAGTCAGTTGGACGGACGTAGCTCTGGCTCGGGCCTCGATGACAGCGGTGAGAGTCTCCCTTTCGAAATCCGCCGCGCCTTGGACGGTGTTCACCAAATTGGGAATCAAATCCGCTCGCCGCTGATAAACGTTCTCGACCTGCGACCAGGAGGCATCGACTTGCTCCTCGAGCCCGACCAGCCGATTGTACGAACCAAGACTCCAAAGCACGGCGACCGCCGCGACCAGCAATCCCACCAAGACCAGGACCCCACACCCTGCAGCGAAGACTTTCTTCATCGTATCTGACTCCGTTTATTTATGGCAACTCATGGCTTCCAGCGCCTGGCGAGGTCATATCGCCGCCTGGCCACGTCTGTTCAAGGATACCCCGCCGGCTCGGTGCCAGAAATGTAAGCCTCCAAAATAACATCTTTACCCGAACGGTGGCTCGGGTAACCGGTGTGCCGATCCACCGGAACAAAGACGATGTTCGAGGGAACGGAAAAGTCCTCGACCGGTTGATTCTCTCGCACTTCACTCATGAAGCCGATCCAAGCGGGGAGGGCAGTCCGTGCTCCAACTTCTTTCTCGCCCAGCGAGCGTTTCTCGTCGAAGCCGACCCAAACGCCCGCCGCTAGCCCGGGGTCGAATCCGATGAACCACGCGTCCGTATAGTCGTTGGTGGTTCCGGTCTTACCCGCCAGGGGCCGTCCCAATCGAGCCGCCCGCGCGGCGGTGCCTCGTTGCACGACGCCCTGCAGCAGGCTAGTCACGATGTATGCCGTGTCAGCGCGAATAGCGCTGGCCGCCTTGGGATGGGTCTCCTCGAGGAGGTTGCCATCCCGATCCGTCACCTTGGTGACGGAGTAGGGCCGCATTCGGGTCCCCTGATTGGGAAATGCGGAGTAGGCCGATACCATCTCGATGAGGCTCGCTTCCGCCGAGCCCAGGGGTAGACTCAAGTAAGGTGGAAGGGGTCCGGCTAGTCCCAATCGCCGGGCCATTTCCGCTACTTTTTCGGGTCCGATCTGCTCGGTCAAGCGGACCGCCGGAACGTTGCGAGAGGCCTCGATCGCCCGGCGAAGAGTGACCCATCCCTCGTACTTGCCGTTGTAGTTCGATGGCTCGTAGATCTCCTCGGTCGTCGGATCCTGATACTGGACCGGAGCGTCGAGGATCAGGGAAGTGGCGGTGAAACCGACGTCAATAGCCGCAGCATAAGCAAAAGGTTTGAACGCCGACCCGGGCTGTCGGCGCGCCTGGACGGCGCGGTTGAATTTGCTACGCGCGAAGTCGAAACCACCAACCATTGCCTTGATCTGGCCGGTTCTGGTCTCGAGGGCCAGGAAGGCTCCCTCCGCTACCGATTCCTGATCCAGTGTCACGGTCACGGTCTCGGTTGGGGGGTCGATGGACTGGATCTTGAACTCGGTGACATCACCCAACTTCAAAATGGCGTTAGGCCTCTTCTTCTTCGTCCATTCAATGGCCTTGGCGTCCACCGTCGCCGTGTAGTGGTCGATACGCACCGTCGCCTTTTGGTCGTTGACGGCGGTAACGACGCCGGTTACCACTTGCCCAACCGAAAGCGGCTCTCCCCAATCCTCGGCCACGAAATCCTCGATGGCGCCTTCCGTATCTCTGTGTACATTGAACTCCACCGGGCGGAACCCCTGCCGCTTGTCGAGATCTCGGAGGGCTTGGTCCATAACCTTTTCAGCCGACCGTTGCATGCTCTCGCTCAAAGTCGTGTAAACGCGAAGTCCTCCGCGGTAGATCCGTTGGCTCCCGTACCTCTGCTCCAAGTACTGCCGGACTTCCTCCACGAAGTAGGCGGCCAACTCGTCGCTGCGCTCACGTCGGCGGAGCTGAATGGGCCGCTGCTGAAGCTCGTTCTTCACATCTTCTAGAATGAAACCCTCTTGGTACATACGGTTCAGGACGTGATTGCGGCGAGTGAAAGCGCGCTCGGGGTTGGCGAACGGGCTGAATGTTGCTGGGCGGCCGGGCAAGCCAGCAATCAGGGCGGCTTCCTCCAGCGACAAATCTCGTGTCGACTTACCGAAATAGAACTGCGCTGCTGCTTCAACACCGTAGACACCATGCCCGAGGGGAACCTGGTTGCAATACAGCGTGAATATTTCGTCTTTCGTGTGGTTTTTCTCGATCTGAAAAGCCAGGATCGCTTCCTTGAGCTTTCTTTCGTACGTAAGCGCCTTGGTGAGGAACAACAGGCGGGAGAGTTGCTGCGTGATCGTGCTCCCACCCTGGCCGCGGCGCCCTTGCACCAAGTTCACGTACGCCGCTCGAGCGATGCCGGTGGGGTCGATTCCCGGGTGTCTGTAAAAATGCTTGTCCTCGGTCGCCACTAGCGCGTCCTTGAGGTATTGCGGGATCTCTTCGAAAGGGATCACGACCCGCCGTTCCACGGCGAACTCCGCGATCACGTTACCCTCGTCGGAGTAGATCTCCGAGATGATGCTCGGCTTGTAGTCCTCCAGGGTTTCGATTTGCGGTAGATCGCCCTGATACGCGATCAGCAGTCCGGTGAGCGAGCCTCCCGCGACGGACAACACGAAGAGAAAGAGCAGGACCAGCCAGCGCACCAAACGCGCGCCGCGATGGGAGGGTTCGGACGGTCGTTCGGGGACTGTGGCTCGATCCTCCGGAGGAGCGTCAAATTCCATATCGCGTCATTATACCAAGCTCGACGTCGAACTCTCTGGAGGGTGTCCCCCAGCTCTCTGGAAGTGTCCCCGGGAAGACTATTTCCGCGCCGAGATCACGTCTTGGAGCGCCTCGTCCAAGCCGGGGTGTTGGAATTTGTACCCCGCTTGCTCCAAGCGGCGCGGCAGTACCTTTTGACCATCCAACAAAAGATCCTGAGCCATTTCTCCGAAAACCAGCTTCAGCGCAAACCCTGGTGCGGGGAGGAAGGCCGGTCGCGACAACGCCCGTCCCAGCGCTTTGGTGAACTCGGCGTTTCGGGCCGGTTGAGGCGCGGTCAAGTTGGCAACACCGCTAAATTCCGGCTGGTGAAGGGCGAAGTGGTACCCACCAACGACGTCATCAATATGAATCCAAGACATCCACTGCCGCCCACTTCCGACTGGCCCGCCCAAACCAAGCTTGAATGGCAAGAGTATTTTCGCCAACGCGCCTCCTTGGGTGGACAAGGCGATGCCACTCCGCATGCTCACGACTCTCATATCGAGCTCCTTCGCGCGGGCCGCCTCTGATTCCCAGTCTTGACAGATCTCCGGCAAGTATCCCGTCCCCGGGGCGGCACTCTCGTCTAGCTCTTCGTCACCCCGGTTTCCGTAAAAACCGAGAGCGGATGAGCTGACGAGGACCGAGGGCCGTTTGGAGAGACTCTTCAAGCCTTCGACCAGAAGCTTAGTCCCCTCGACGCGGCTGCTGCGGATGAGCGCCTTCTTCTTGGCGCTCCATCTTTCCGCGATCGTCTCTCCGGCCAAGTGTACGACCGCGTCGATACCCTCGAGGGCCGTCGCATCGAACTCCCCGCGCTCCACATCCCAATGGACGACGGTATAAGGTGACGAGAGATTCTTTCGCCGGGTGATCGCCAAGATCTCGTTCCCTTGCTTGTGGAGCCTCTTGCCGAGGGCGGAACCGATCAGACCGGTGGCCCCGGTAACGGCAATCTTCATGGCTTGCCCTCCTAGGCTGGCACGCAAAGTATACCGGTTTGAAACAAGGAAAGGAGGCCCTTATAATCACGCGTTTTCCGGAGTGGTCTTTTCGAAAAAGCCCTTCGGCAGGAGGCCTTTATGAAGAGCTTCATTTCGCTTCTCCGATGCTCGGCTTGGGTCGTAGCGCTCGGATTATCGTCAGCTTCACCTCTCTTCGCTCAGGAAGAGCCGGTAGAGACGGACGCCGCGACGACTCGCAACGCGAACTACCGGATCGAAGTCACGTTGGATCCGGAGAGCAAGGCGCTATCCGGGCGAGAGACCATCACCTGGACCAACGTCCAAGAGCAGCCGACCGACGAGCTTTGGTTCCATCTCTACTGGAACGCCTGGAGGAACAACCGGAGCACATGGCTTCTAGAAAGCCGGTTGCGCGGACGCTTGCCGGCCGACCTCCGGATCGAAGAAGGCGACTGGGGGTACGTGGAAGTCAAATCCATCAAACTGTTGCCCGGGATGGGCTACACGGGCAACGACCTGACCGGCTTGATGCGCTACGCCTCGCCGGACGATGGAAACTCTGACGATCGAACGGTCATGTTGGTGCGGCTTCCCACACCGGTGGGGCCCGACGAGACCATCCAGATCGAGGTGGCCTGGAGATCGAAGATTCCGCGTACGTTCACCCGCACGGGTTTCCGGGGAAACTTCTTCTTTCTCTCCCATTGGTTTCCGAAGCTCGGTGTGTTCGAGGAAGAAGGTTGGAACAATCATCAATTCCACGCCGCCACCGAGTTCTATTCGGACTACGGAGTCTACGACGTTAGCATGACGGTGCCGAAGGCGTATGTCCTTGGAGCGACCGGGAAAGAAGTAGATTTGGAAGTCAATCCCGACGAGACGGTCACCCACCGATACCGGCAAGAGGACGTCCACGATTTCACCTGGACCACGAGTCCCGACTACCTGGTGCGGGAGTCGGTTTTCGAGGAGCCGGGGCTGCCATCGATTGACATGCGACTACTCATCCAGCCCGAGCACCTCGATCAAGCCGAGCGGCATCTCGACGCGACCGCCGCGGCGCTTCTCAATTACGGCAAGTGGTTCGGTCCTTATCCTTATGACCACATCACCGTGGTCGATCCCGCGTTCGGCTCCGGGGCGGGTGGAATGGAGTATCCCACTATCTTTACTTGTGGCACACGCCTCTTCAATCCTTTCGGGGGCGGCTCGCCGGAGGGAGTAACGGTTCACGAGGCCGGTCATCAGTTCTGGTATGGGTTAGTAGGCAACAACGAGTTCGAGTTCGCGTGGTTGGACGAAGGGCTCAACACGTTCTCCACCGCGCGCACGATGGAGGTCACCTACGGCGACCGCATGTTGGTGCGGCGTTACCTGAGGCCTCCCGGGATGCGGATCCGCGGCGGATTCCTCCCCGTGTTATTCAGGGACATCAAGGGTACGCGGGTGGGGGGCAGCCGGCTCGACGGCTATCGATCGGTGGCGACGGCAGATCTTCAATCCACGCCGACGTACAAGTACTTTCCCGCATCGGCCAGCGCGATTAGCTACAACAAGACGGCACTTTGGCTCCTCACGCTCGAGCGCTATCTGGGTTGGGACACACTCCAAGAGATCATGTGCACATTTTTCGCGCGTTTCCGCTTCGGACACCCGCGGCCGCAAGATTTTTTCGACGTTGCCAACGAGGTTGCGGAGACCGACCTCACCTGGTTCTTCGACCAGGTGCACGGGGGCTCGGAAACCTTCGACTACGCCATTCAATCGGTGGCGAGCGATCCGATTGAAATCAAAGGATTCGTCGAGCGAGAAGGAAAGTTGATCTACTCCGAGCCGGAGGGCCCCGATGAAGAAGCCAGGCTCTATCGCACCGAGGTCGTGGTTCGCCGGAGGGGCAGCGCTATTTTTCCGGTCGATGTCCTGATGGTCTTCGACGATGGTACCGAGGTTCGCAAGGCGTGGGACGGTGCTTCGCGTTGGGAGCTCTATGTCGAAGAACGGCCGGCGAAGCTCAAGTACGCGGTCGTCGATCCAGATCGAAAGTTAGTCCTGGATCTTTATTACACCAATAATTCGCAGCTCCTGAAGCCTGCATCCAAGTTCCCGGCGATAAAGTGGGCTTCGAAGTGGATGATTTGGCTTCAGGACGTTCTGATGACGTTCGCGTTCTTCGTGTAGCCGAGGGGAGGAATATGTCCGCACTAAGAGCCATCTTTGTCGGTTTGTGGCGCCCTATCGAATCTCTCGGTTTAGTGACCTGGCTGTGGCTGGTCAATTTCGCGATCGCTCTTCCCGCCGGAGTCGTTATGTCGGAAACGATTCGCTCGTCGATCGGTTCCAGCCTCGTGCACGAAGAGTTGGCAACTGGTTTCGATGTGGGTTGGTATGGAGAGTTTCGCCAAGAGGCGGCGGGGCTTGAGCGCACGTTCACTCCAACCGTCGTCGGGGCGGGAGCCTTCTACAACAATATAGAAGGCTGGCTGTTCGGTGGTCTTTTCCAACAGTTCCCGGGTGTCGTTGGTCTGGGGGTTTTCTACGCTCTCGTTTGGACGCTCTTTACCGGAGGCATCCTGGACCGCTTCTCCAAATCGGAAGGCTTCTTCGGTCTGAGCCGGTTTCTCTCTTCTGGTGGACGGTTTTTCTTCCGTTTCCTCCGTCTGGTGGTTCTGGCCGGCGCGCTGTACTACCTCGTTTACCGGTTCGCTGGATGGCTTTTTCGGCGAATCGATTACTGGACCCGGGATGTGACGGTGGAAGGAACCGTCCTGATGTACGTGGTACTGGGAACGGCCGTTGTCGTGTTTTTTCTTACTCTGGTCAACATGGCATTCGACTATGCGAAGATCGCCACTTTCGTGGAGGACCGGAGCAGCATGGTTCTCGCGGCGCTGCGAGGCTTCCTGTTTGTCCTTTCCCATCCAGGGAAGACGTTCGGGCTCTACTATGGGCTAGCCGTCCTGGCGATTGTGCTACTCGGCTTGTACTCGTTCGTGGCTCCCGGAGCGGGGCAGTCCACGATGACTGGAGTCGTGCTCGCTTTCGTAATCGGTCAGGCATATTTGGTCGCGAAGCTGGTCGTTCGATTGGCGTTCTACGGCGGTCAGTTGGCTTTGTACGAAGGGGTGACCAGAGCCGAAGCGTCAGCGCCTGACATGAAGGACGCGTCACCACCCGGTGAATCGGAGACCAAGGAATCCCCAGAATCTCAAGAGTGAACGCTCTACTCCTGACCGGCGCCCCCCGGGTAAGGAAGCCAGGGAAGACGACGAATCGGGACCGAATGGTGTGCGACGTGCTATCGTGGCTGGAAGCTAGGCTGTAGATGGCTATGGGCGTAACTATCACGAAAACTCGCGTTCGGAGCATCCTCACTCGCACTTCGGGCTACCTTAAGACGGTCACTTCTCATTCCATGCAGCCCTACCGAGGATGTACGTTCGGAAAGTCTCTCTGCGGTGTCGGCTGTTATGTGCAGCACAACCGCTGGCTGACTCGTGGCGCGGCCTGGGGGAGCTTCCTCGAGGTCCGCACGAATGCCGCCGAGGCCTACCGGAGCCAGTATCAAAGGGAGCGTCGATGGGCGGAACGCGCTCGGGGTGGTTTCGGCATCTTTTTTTCGAGCTCCACCGACCCCTTCGTGCCTCAGGAATCGACCTTCCGGGTGACGGAAAGCCTGCTGGAAGCGATGAATGAATCGGCTCCCGATGTTCTTATCGTGCAGACCCACACGCATTTGGTGACGCAATACACCGACCTCTATCGTGAATTAGTGGGGCAGTGCGATCTGCGTTTTCACATTTCGATCGAAACCGATCGCGAAAGTATCCCCGGCTTACCGCCGCTCGCGAGCTCGATCGAGAAAAGATTCGAAGCGGCGGCCACGCTGAAGGCAGCCGGCCTGCGCGTTGTCATCACGGTATCTCCGCTCCTGCCGATTTCCGAGCCCCGCCGATTCTTCGAGCGTATCGCGCGTGTCGCGGACGGCGTCATCGTCGATCACTTTATCGGAGGGGATGGGAGCCCGGATGGAGCCCGTACCCGTGCCACCGGCCTTCCCGGTGCCATGGAGAGATTGGACCCCGACTCGATCGGTATTGGTTATCGGGAGCGAATGGTGAGCATCGCTCAAGAGATCATGCCTGGCCGCGTCGGCGTGAGCGTCGACGGGTTCGCCGGCCGGTTTCTCTCGCCGTGCCTAACCGAAGCACCCAATAGGTTGTCAACCTTGGCCAGTGCGATGTAACATCCGGCCGATTTGGGTCAGCTCATGAAAAGACTTTTCGCGGCCGAGAACTTCCTTCTTTTACTGCTAGTCTTCATTCCCATTTCGTTCCTGCTCGAGTATGTGTTTCATCAGGGCGGGCTGCCGGTATTCATCACCTCGGGCTTGGCCATCATCCCTTTAGCCGGCCTCATGGGGAAAGCGACTGAGCACCTGGCGGAGCGGGTCGGGGAAGGTATGGGGGCCTTTCTGAACGCAACGTTTGGAAACGCGGCAGAGTTGATCATTGGGATCATCGCTCTGCGGGCCGGTCTGCACGATCTGGTCAAGGCGTCGATAACCGGTTCCATCATCGGCAACGTCCTGCTGGTCTTCGGGCTCTCTGCATTTCTGGGTGGTGTCCGATTCCAAAGACAAACCTTCAATCCGGTCGCAGCGGGACATGGCTCCACCATGCTTCTCCTGAGCGCTATCGGTCTCACCATTCCGGCGATCTTTCACATGATTGCGGGCGACAGCGCGCTCCGGAGCGAGCAGCAGACGAGCCTCATGATCGCGGTGGTCCTCATGGCCACATACCTCGTTTCCCTCATTTTCATATTGAAAACGCACTCCCACCTCTATGTGGGAGGATCGCATTCGGGGGACAAAGCGCCCGAGGGAGAGATTTGGTCAAAGCGGACTTCGTTTCTCGTCCTGTTAGGGGCGGCCGCATCGGTAGCTTTCATGAGCGAGCTTTTCATCAAATCGGTGGAAGTCGCGGCCCACGTGTTGGGCATGACGCAGGTCTTCATCGGTGTCGTTCTGGTCGCGGTGATTGGAAACGCGGCCGAGCATTCCACCGCGGTGCTCATGGCTCTCAAGAACAAGATGGATCTTACCATCAACATCGCGGTGGGCTCCTCGATTCAAATCGCTTTGTTCGCGGCACCGCTGCTCGTTTTCATCAGCTATGCGGTTGGCCCGGGGCCTATGGATCTGAGGTTTACGACGATGGAGGTGGTGGCAATCGCCATGGCGGTGGGCGTCATCGTCGTGGTCAGCCAGGACGGCCTGACCCATTGGATGGAAGGCGTGCAAATGCTCGCGGTGTACGTGATGCTCGCCATCACTTTCTACTTCTTACCGGCATAAACTCGTGAGGCTTTTATGAATAACAAACAAGCACCTCCCTCACCGGAGCTCATCTCCAATATTCTCAACGCGTACCAACGCACTGAAGCATTGAGGGGTGCGATCGATTTGGGCCTGTTCACCGAGATCGCCAAGGGGGTGACCACTGCGGATGCGTTGGCCAAGCGGCTCGACGCCTCCGAGCGAGGAGTGCGCATTCTCTGTGACTACCTCGTGGTTGTCGGGTTCTTGACGAAGGCCGATCGTAGCTATGGCCTTACTCCCGAGACCGCCCTTTTCCTCGACAAGAGCTCGCCCGCTTACATCGGGGTAGCAACTCGTTTTCTCTTGGCGCCAAAGCTTACGGATTCGTTTCGGGATATTGCCGGTGCCGTCCGAAAGGGCGGGACGCTCATGGTGGAAGACGGATCGGTTACCGCCGAGAACCCGCTATGGATCGAGTTTGCGCGGGGTATGGCCCCGCTCATCGCTCCCTCGGCGCAGTTCATCGCCGAGCTCGTCGGGCCGCCCCGAGGACCGATTAAAGTGCTGGACATCGCGGCCGGGCATGGCCTCTTCGGAATCCACGTCGCGCAGAAGAACCCCGAGGCTGAGATTTTTGCGGTCGATTGGCCCGCCGTTTTGGAGGTCGCAACGGAGAATGCCCAGGCGGCCGGGGTGGGCGATCGACATCATCTCAAGCCGGGGAGCGCATTCGACGTGGATTACGGCACCGATTACGACCTCGTTCTTCTCACCAACTTCTTTCATCATTTCGACGTCCCTACCTGTACGGAGCTGGCGAGGAAGGTTCACGGTGCCCTCAAGCCGGGTGGGCGGGCGATGACCCTGGAGTTCGTGCCCAATGACGACCGGATATCACCGCCGGAAGCAGCGATGTTCCCCCTCACCATGTTGTGTTCGACACCAAGGGGAGATGCCTACACGTTCGCACAGTACAAGCAGATGTTCGAGGAAGCGGGCTTTTCGAAGCACGAAATCCACCCCGCTCCCGGAATGACCGAGGCCGTCATCATTGCGCACAAAATGATGACTCGAGTTGCTTTCGAGTCACCCGCTCGTGAGGAA
This sequence comes from Candidatus Marinacidobacterales bacterium, assembly GCA_965222425.1. Taxonomy (GTDB): domain Bacteria; phylum Acidobacteriota; class Vicinamibacteria; order Marinacidobacterales; family DATDRI01; genus CBDCNP01. The sequence continues at coordinate 663,998 of CBDCTW010000022.1, read as the reverse complement.
AGTCGACCATTCGTGGGTCTAAAGAGATTCTCCTCACCTCATCAGTAAGAGAGCGTAAACAAAGATGGCTTCCAACCTTTATTCCTCTCCCTTTGGGAGAGGGTAGGGTGAGGGAATCGTGGCAGGCTTCAAGCAAGTGATTCACGAGATCCATAGACGCTCGCTGTGGCAGGTGCTGGCCGGTCTTGTGGTATTGAGCGGTGTCGGTTGCGAGTCCGGCCCAGCGCCGCTGAGAGCCGAGATGCCCCTTCACCTCGAAGAGCATCTTGATGTGGCGACGGTCGAGGGCTCCGAGGTTCCCGAGGACCTTCCTGAGGCGGTGGAGTGGCGCTTCGATGAACCCCAACCCGAGTGGAAACCGATTGGTTATGCGGAATCCAAGCCGGTACGGTTGACACAGCTCGACGACGCATTGCGCCTCGACATCACCGATGCGAACTACTTCACGGGCCAGACCGGTCTCCGTGCACATGATGGACAAATCTACATCGACGTACCCGACTTGAGACGCGAAGATTGGAGCTACGTCTCAGTGCGTGCTCGAGCTCAACCAGGAATCTCTTCCGTCGCACTGGTGTTCAACCTGACTGAGCGGCCCGACCCCTCTCAAACTCCCGCCCCAGGATTTGCACCGGCAGGCGGGTGGCCGTTCAGGTATTTCGGAGATGAAGCACCTGTCATCGCCGACGGCTCGGAACACACGTACCTCCTTCAAGTCGGTCGGCAGGAGGAGGAGTGAGATGAACCGTGGAAGCAGCTCGGCCTGCGGATCTTTGCGGGATCGGGAGTTGGAAGCATTGACATTCTTTCGGTCCGTCTCATCCCTGCGGAGGCAGCTTCCGCTGACGCGGAAGTCGGCGTGGCCCCAATCCTCAGTGGTAACATCCAACGACGGGCGTTGTACACGCACGCGCCAGCGCAGTTGGAGTACCGCGTGCGCGTGCCCAATGGCGGACGTTTCGACGTTGGGTTGGGGGTGGTTCTCGACGACGCCCCAGTCCATTTTGCGATTACCGCGCAACCGCTGGGTGGTGACGCGGTCACGCTCCTGAAGGAAGCCTACTCCGACAGCGAACGTTGGGCACAGCATAGCCTGGATCTGACCCGCTTCGAGGGCGAAGCGGTGAGCTTGGTGCTGACCGCGACGTCGGATCGGGTAGGGGCCGTCGCGCTCTGGGTCGCCCCCACGCTTAGCGGTTGGAGGAACACCCAAAAGCCAAACGTCATCGTGTATGTCATCGATAGTGCAGGGGCGGACTTCATGAGCGTCTACGGCTACAACCGTCGGACGACGCCGTACATCGAACAATTGGCGGCCGAGGGCGCGGTCTTCGAGCACGCCTACAGTAATTCCACGTTCACGTTGCCTTCTACACGCTCCTTCATGACGTCGCTCCACGACAGCGTTCTAGGTGGCACGGGTGGCGGGGGTCTCCCTGAACAGGCGATGACGATGGCCCAACACATGCGCGGCGTGGCTATCCGCGGATGAGCGCCACGAGGCGAATGAAGAGGATGACTCCGCTCATTGCCATCAGTATCGTGCCCATCAGGCCGGCCCCGAAGGCGTCGGTTCTCGGGTATGGGCTGCGGCGAGAAAACACGATGCCGGCTGTCGAAAACGCTGCGCCGATGACCAGCATCGCCATTAGGTAGACGTCGATCGCGAGAAGCCGGGCTTCTGCGAACGCGCGAGGGTAGGGTCCTGACGTGTACCAGGGCATGCCGTCGATGAAGACGCCGATCAAAGCGGCCCCGCCGCCCACCAAGCTTCCCGAGATCCCGCCAATCACTCCCCACCGACGTTCCCGCTCGGAGCTCACGCCCTGGCTTCGTTCCACCGGCTGATCCGAAGAGTCCACTCCCCCCATCGGCAACCTCGATTCCGCAATAGCCGTGTTCAGCGGCGTCCGGAGTCGGACGACCGACCCCTCGTCATAAGCGCCTCGATCTCTTCCACCGTCCTCGGGGCGATCGAGAAAGATTCTCAATGCCGTCTTCGGTCACCAGCACTTGATCCTTGATCATGATTCCGAAGCTTTGGTCGGTGACGAAGAGCTTCGGTTCTACCGTGAAGACCCATCCCACTGCCCCCGAAGGGGCTATTCGATCCATTGAGGCTCGCCATCAGGCAGCAGGACAACGAATTCATCCACCGCCCGGTTAATGGCCTGGCCGTCCTTTCCATCGAAGGTGAGCTTCGTGCTGTATTTCTTCTCGGCCCACGTCGGATACGAGCCGATGTCGACCGTTGGGTGGTTGCGAACGACTTCGTTCAGCGTGGGAGCGAGATCCGCTTCATCGAGTTTGGTGTAAACCGCGCGTGACAGGAACGGAAGGTCTCCGCCGAGGTGCTCTTCCACGATCGGCAGTTTCTTCTGAAACACTTCCGGGATTCCCGGCAGGATCCACACGTTTTCGATGACCGTCACCGGCCAAAGTGACTCGGCCTTGGAGAGCAAACGCGCACCCTTCGGCACCAGGGCCAAGCGGAGGTGGTTCTCGTTGATACTGTCTCCGAAATGGCTTCGCAGTTTCTCTTCGAGGACGGGATCGGCCACCACCGGCACGCCGAAGGCGGAAGCGACTCCCTCCATCGTGACGTCGTCGTGGGTTGGGCCGACTCCACCGCTGGTGAAGAGGAAGCCATGAGATGAAGATAGCGCCGCGACTTCTTTCGAGATGGTTGCCACATCGTCCGCCACGATCACGACTCGGTTCAGATCGATGCCGAGTTGCCGCAAGAGCTGGGCCAGCTGACGGAGGTTGGTCTCCTGGATTTTGCCGCCGAGGATTTCGTTCCCGATGATTAGGGCGGCTGCGGTTCGTGACATGAGAAGATCATTATAAGGGCTTTCTCGGCTTTCTCAGAAGCGGGGGTGGAAGACACGTCACTTCCATGAGTCGGTCTGTGCTGGGGTGCCGGAAGGTAATTCGCTCCGAGTGGAGGAGGTAGCCGAGATCCCCAGGAAGGGCGCGACTCTGTGCTTTCGGCACGCCGCCCACGACGTAGAGCGGATCTCCAACCAGCGGGTAACCGGCTGCCGCCAGGTGGATTCGGATTTGATGGGGTCTTCCGGTTTCCAGCAGGACCTCGACCAAGGACGTGTTGCTGGACCGTCCCAGCGTTCGGACCCGACTCAGTGAAGGCTTGCCGGAGGGTGTGGCCGCATGGACGGTACCCAGCAGCAAGTGCGGCACCGCCCCGATGGGTGTTGCGACCGTTAGCTCTTCTTGATCGATCACGCCCTGGACCAACGTCCGGTACACTCTGACGACATCCGTCTCCCAAGCTTGCCGCAACCGGCGACGTGCCTGACCGGTTCGTGCCCAGAGCATCATCCCGGACGTCGCGCGGCCCAATCGGTGAAGAGGCGTCGCTTCTGGATAGTGTTTGCGCACGATACTGAGAAGCGTATTGACCAGAAAGCCACCACCGGGAAGCGTCGGAAGCCCAGCCGGTTTGGCAATAGCCAGCACGTGCTCATCCTTGTGGAGGACTGCAAATGAAACCGGGGCGTTCGGTTCTTGCCAGGGTGGTCGACGCCAGACCAGCGTTTGACCGGCGCGGATTATTTCACCAGAAACGACGGGCTTTCCGTCGAGCACGACGAGCCCCGCTTCGATTCTGGCTCGCCACTGGTCGGTGGAAGAATGCTGGTAGCTTCGGCTGAGGTATTCGAGAACGGTGAGATCGGCGGCCTCCGAGCCCAGTGTCTTTCGATAGGAGTAGCCTTGGTTCAGGCCCACTTCATCACTTTCGCCCAATGACATAGGCGATCCACGCCGCCTCGTCGCCTCCCTTGTTAGCGCGGCGAAAGACACCGTTGCCCGCGCCGGTGTCACCCTCCGTGCCTTCCCAGAGCACGTGCACATCTTTGAAGCCGGCCTCGACCATCAGCTCTCGCATTTCCGGCAGAGTCCACAGGCGCCAATCGTAGACGAACGCGTTGCGCATCCGCGAGCCGTCACGAAACTCAAAGTGGATCTTGCATAGGATATGGGACGTGATCGGATCAAAGTCGGCTTGGTCCCAGACGTACGTAAAACCATGTTGTCGGCGTTTTTCTACGTCGGTGATGAGAGTGTCGGCGCCGCCCCACGCGTCCATACATAGGACACCGTGCTTGTTCAGAGACCGGTAGGCGTTCTTGATGTATGCGCCGAGCGCCTCGCGGGTTTTGAACACCGAATAGCTGAAGTTCATGGCCGCTAGGATGTCGGTCTTCGGATAGCGAACCGTGAGCACGTTATTTCGGATCAAGCGGAGACGCCGTCGCTGATCTTCGGTCAGCTGATTGACATTGTGCGTGCGTGACCACTTCAGTACCGAGGCATCAAGGTCCACACCAATGGCGCGGTTTTCTCGGTGAAGCTTGACCCAGTGGCACGAGAGGGTGGCGGACCCGCAAAAATCCTCTCGCATGACGCGAGCGCTCCGACCGGTGAGCTTCTTGTAATGACGAGCGAAAAACCGCGTGTCCGCCTCGGGCGCTTGGACGCTCAGCTCATATAGCCGGTGCCTGTCAGCGTTTCTTGCGGTGAGTTTGTGCTTTTTTTTCGCCATTGGCGTTTTCGCTCATCCGAAACGGACAGAGGTCCTCGAAACCATCTCCTGGGGAATAGGGCCCATCGACAAGTATGGTGAGACACTAGTGAATCGTGTAAGGCTGGCTGAGGGTGAAGGGGGCGATCTCCGCGTCGAAGCTCGTGCCTCCTTCCGACATCATTTGGTATGTGCCACGCATCGATCCGAACGGGGTCGCGAGCGGGCAGCCCGACGTGTACTGAAAGGACTCACCCGGAGCCAGTTCAGGTTGCTGCCCCACCACGCCCGGTCCCCGAACCTCCTCCACGTGGCCCTCGGCGTCTTCGATGATCCAATGGCGGCTGACCAGCTGAACCGGCTCGGTTCCTTCGTTGGCGATCTTGACGGTGTAGAGGAAGAACCAGCGGTTTTCTTGAGGCTGAGAGTAATCGGGGGAGAACTTGCAGACGACGTGCACCCGAACGCCTCGGGTGACCGCCTCTGACGTGAAGAGCGGCTTGTGCTTAATCATAAGGCGGGCTATATGCTAGCATATTATAGGCTGCCACGATCTCATGGCGGGCTTCCTTTACTCCAGAACCGTGCTCACTTCGCCGAGGCCCTTGTCCCTGAGTTTCCGATTCAACGCCGCGACATCATTCGCCATGATGGCTTCGAGCTTTGCCAACTGAGTATCGAGCTGAGCCGATAGCATATTGAAGACCTCGACGGTCTGATCGGTCGGACGACGATCGGCGCTGGCGACGACTCGCTGTAGGGAGATGATTTTGGCATTGAGCTGGAGGGGGTAGACTAGCATCTGGTCATCGATCCCTCGGAAGCGGAGTTCCACGAGCTCGTTCAGCACCGCGGTTAGCTTCTCGTCGACTTCCTTCACTTGTTGCGAGACATTCTTATCGTCAGACGAGACCTTCTCGAGATCTTTCTTCACGGTGAGGATCTGGTCGACTCCTTCATGTGCGGCACTCACGCGGTCGCGGATCTGGATGAGCATGTCGAACTGCTTCTGAAAATCCTCGGGGGTGGCATCGATCCTAGGATCTTTCTTGATTTCGAATGAGGCGCTCTTGGTCTCGTCGTCGCCGGCGTCGGTCAGTCGCACTTGGTAGGAGCCAGGGACCGCGACCGGCCCACGGAGATTGCCGCCGAAGAGGTGACTCCCGCCCGTGATATCGGTCCCATCGGGGTAGCGCATGTCCCAGACGAAGCGATTGAGCCCCTTCTGTATCGTGACCTTGGATTTTTCGTCCGAGCTTTTGAAGGTCTTGATGGAATTGCCGCTGCCATCGAAAAACTCGAGGGTCACATCGCCCGAAGGATCGTTGAGCAGATAGTCCACGATGACGCCTCCCGGAGGGTTCTGACCGACATTGGCGTCCCGGAAGAAGAAACGTCGGCTTGTCATCCGGTACGTCTCTCGGGGCTCGAAAAGAAGGGTCTACGCGGATTCGTGTGGGTAAGTCCTGACGGAAAACAGTGTAACTCATTGTGTGGAAAAGGTATCCAGACTTCATCAGGTGCTGAAAAGTGGTCCATTTTTCGGATAGGCTAACCGAGTGAAAAATTCCCAGTCGATCCGCTCGCTGTTTGCGCTGCCAGGTTTCGTGGCTGGTGCCGGATTGAAGGGTGTATTCGATGACCGATACGCCCGCGTCATCCAGCTCAAGAGGCGAAAAAAACAGCTGTTTGCTCTTACTGTGGGCAACGGTGCCGGGGGCGCTATGACAAGCAAGTGTGCCGGGTCCGCGACCTGTCGTTGGCAGGCTGGCGGATCTCTCTGGAATACGAGCGTTGGCGCGTCAACTGTCCTGGGTGCGGCGGTTTGCATGTAAAACACCTGGACTGGCTGGCGAACAACTCGCGCTACACCTAGCGTTTTGCGACGCATGTGGGCAAGCTGTGCCGGGATATGCCGGACAAGGCGGTGGCCGAGATGGAACGTCTGCGCCTCCTAGTTGAAGGGGTCAACAACAAAATCCGTGTGCTGCAACGACGCGCCTACGGCTATCGCGACGAGGAATATCTCAAGCTGAAGATCGTGGCGGCATTCCTTCCGCCATTACCCAGAAATGCCGTCTTCAACCCACACGAATCCGCGTAGACCCGAAAAGAATCGCTCGGGAAGAGGCGACTTCTGGAGTGAGCTGGTGAAGGGGCGTGAGGTCGTCCAGGATCCAAAAGGCACGTCCCTGCGTCGCCGCGACCGGGTCGTCTTCCTTGACCGCGAGATCGGTGACGGGCACGACCGGTAGATTGAGCTGGAGGGACTGCCAGCCTTCTCCGTCGTCGAAGGAAACGTAGACGCCTGTTTCCGTGCCTGCGTAGAGAAGCCCCTTGCGTTTCGGATCCTCGCGAACCGACCTAACAAACGCGTCGTCGGCGATGCCGTTACCGATCAATTTCCACGTCTTGCCGTAATCCTTGGTCTTGTAGATATACGGTCGGTAAGGGGATGTCCCGCCGGATGTTGAATTTGGGGTAGCGGCGGCTCCTTGGCCGGCCTAAGAATAGGTCTGCCAATAAACCGTCTCCAGAGGGGGACAAGGAGCCACCAATGCCTAGGAAATCAAAGAAGCCAGTAAGAAAGCAAACGCACTCGCCTACGGGCAAGGTAGTTGGCCAAGTCGGTCAGATACTGCTACCGATGATAGCTGGGATCGCGGCCACGAAGGCGGATCTGACGGAATGGGTGTACGAGCAAGGACTGACAGCTCTGCACCTACTGCTCAGAGAGGACGCCGAGGAGATCGCGGGGCTCAAGGGCAAGCACGAGAAGGAGCGAACTCATAACCACTGGGGGAGCACGAACGGAGAGCTGAGCTTCGGTGGTCGTCGCATCCAAGTGTCGCGACCTCGAGTTCGCTCGAAGTCGGGCGCGGAGGCGTCGCTTCCACACTTCGAAGCCTTCCGCGAAGAAGACCCGCTTCCAGAGCGAGTGTTGAATCAGATTTTGGTGGGGGTATCGACCCGAAATTACGAATCGAGTCTGGACAAACCCGCGGCCAAGTTGAAGTCTCGTGGCACGAGTAAGAGTGCCGCCAGCCGTCACCTCGTGAGCCAGACGACTAAGAAGCTCGAGGAATACCTGTCTCGGCGGCTAGAGGAGTTCGAGCTTGCGGCACTGATGCTGGATGGCCTTGAGGTGGCCGGACAGACCGTCGTCGTAACTCTAGGTATCACAATAGATGGAACGAAGGTGCCCCTGGGTATATGGCTGGGCTCGACGGAGAACTCTCGGATGTGCACCGCGATGTTGCAGGACCTTCTCGAGCGAGGCTTGCGCGTCGATGAGTCGATTCTCTGCGTAGTGGACGGAGGCAAAGGCATCCGCAAGGCACTCGTCGACGTTTTGGGGGACCTCGCGGTCATCCAAAGGTGCCAGATCCATAAACTCCGAAATCTTCGCTCGTACCTTCCCAAGTCTCGTCACGCCTACGTGCTCCAGACGATGAAGGAAGCCTACAAGTGCAAGAGTGCCGACAAGGCGCGCAAGCGACTTCAGGCATTGGTGTCGTGGCTCGAGCGAAACGGCTACGACGAAGCTGCCGGAAGCCTTCGTGAAGGGATGGAAGAAACACTCACGGTCGTGAAGCTCGCGCCGCCCGCCTTACTTCGCCAGTCTCTTGCCACGACGAACGCCATTGAGAATCTCAACGGAACCATTCGCAGAGTATCGAGAAACGTCAAGCGTTGGAAGAGTCCTTCCATGGTTCGCCGATGGACCGCTCTTGGCGTCGCCACCGCGCAGAAAAAGTTCCGGCGTATCAAAGGCTATCGCCATATGGGCGCTCTCGTTCACGCGCTTAGAAGCAAACAGAAATCTCTTGACAGCGATGAGTTTGCTGCCTAAGAGTATTCACAGGTGCCGCCGCTACCCGACCAAATTCAACAGCGGCCGGGACATCCCCGCCGGTAGTAGTAAGGTCGGTAGCGATGGCCGAATCCCAATCCGAATGGGGGGCCATGGACGGTAAAGGAGAAGTAACCGTGGCGGGCGCTTGCCTCCAATGGAGTCACTCCGACGAGGGCCAAAACGCTAGACAGGATCAGTAGGGTCAGCAAGCTGAGTAGGACTCTCGACCACCTCATTGGGTTCCTCCATGTTGACGAGGGCTCACGAGGGCACTTCTACATAGCACGATCTGCAAGACTGGTACCACCGAGCGGATGACCGTAAACGACTGGCGCTGCAGGTGTGTGCGGATTCGACGAAACGGCGGTTGTCTCTTCATGGCCATTGGCCGTCCGGCTGGGAGGACGTGCGGTATTCCCTCCAACGATGCCAGGAAGGCCGTATATAATGGAGGAAAGAGGAGGTCTAGAAAGCTATCCACAAGTTACAAGGCAATTCCACCGGCCTAAAGGCCTTGCAGCGGAAGCGCCTGGAAAAGATCTATCAGAGGCGAATCCCTCCCCGCTCCATCGTCACTCAAGAGTTTGCCCGGGTTCTCACCGAGCTTTCCCGAGAGATCAATCGGCAGATCGGTGTCCTTGTAAATCGACGGGGCGCCGTTGATTCCGTGATCGTGGGTGACGCGCGGCGAATCGTTCTCCCCGACCTAAAACGGATCCGCGTCGGAGAACAGCGCTTCCGTGGACTCCGGTGCCTCCATACGCATCTGGCCGGGGAGCCGCTCACGCACGACGATCTGAGTGACTTGGCGCTTCTTCGCCTGGATCTGATGGCGTCCATTGACGTCGACAAAGAGGGACTGCCCGGTTTAGTTCGGGCGGCCTATTTGTCGCCGGCCAACTCAAAAGGAGAACACCGAAACGGCAAATCGGCACCCGCATGGGAGTTCTTCGAGCCGCGCGCGCCCAGCCAGTTGGATGTCGATTTTCTAAATTTCATCGATGAGCTCGAGGATGAATTCGCCCGCCAACGTCGGGATCTGCATCGCTCCGACCATCGGGAGCGTGCCATTCTGGTTGGCGTGACGACCGGCCCAGTCGAGACCGAGCGGGAGTCCCTGGTGGAGCTCGCCGAGCTCGCCGGCTCCTGCGATGCGGTCGTTCTGGATACGCTCGTGCAGCGAAGGCACAAGCTCGATCCCCGCTTCTTGTTGGGCAAGGGGAAGATCGATGAGTTGGTCATCGCCTCCCTGCAGCATGGCGCCGACATCATTATCTTCAACCAGAGCTTGACTCCCGCTCAGGTCCGCTCCATCGCGGCGGCGACCGACCTCAAAATTCTGGATCGAACACAGCTCATCCTCGATATCTTCGCGCGACGTGCCGAAAGCCGAGAGGGAAAGTTGCAAGTCGAGCTGGCGCAGCTTCGTTACCTTCTGCCTCGGCTTACCGAAATGGATACCGCTCTGTCTCGGTTGACGGGGGGTATCGGGGGGAGGGGTCCTGGTGAAACCAAGCTGGAGATGGATCGCCGGCGGGCACGGGATCGTATCGCGCGGCTCGAGCGAGAGATCGAAAACGTCCGGCGCACGCGAAGCGTCCGGAGGAAAAGGCGCGTCGAGCGTGGGCTTCCCATCGTTTCGCTGCTCGGGTATACCAACGCCGGAAAGTCGACGCTGCTGAACCGCCTCTCCAACAGTGAGGTGGCGACGGGGAACCGCATGTTCGAGACGCTTGACCCGGCGAACCGGCGCCTGCACGTTCCGGTGGAGCAAGAGGTGTTGCTGGCCGACACCGTGGGCTTTATCCGAGATCTCCCGCCGGATTTGATGAGCGCTTTCCGCGCCACCCTAGAGGAAATCGAGAACTCGACTCTCATCCTTCACGTTGTAGATTGCTCCGGTCCTCGCTACCGCGAACAGATGGAGGCGGTGGAGGCGATTCTCGAGAAGCTTAAGCTCGACCACATTCCGCGGCTGGCCGTCTTCAACAAAGTGGACCGTCTCGAGAGCCCCCAGGCTTTCAGGGGACGGTCCGACGGCGTCGCCGTCTCAGCGCTAAAAGGCGAAGGATTGGACGCGCTCGTGAAACTCATCGGGACTCGTATCGGAACAGAGTCCAGGGCCGCCGAGCCTCAGCGCGCCCTGTGAGTATGTCGATGATGTTGAAGCTCGTGGTATAGCCGCACGAAGCTGTCGTAGCGTGCTCGGAAAATCTTCCCAGACTCCACCCCTTCTCGCACCGCACACCCAGGCTCGGGAATGTGCGAGCAAGACGTAAAGCGGCAGTTCCCTAGGAAAGACTCGAACTCGGAAAAGTGTTCGTCTAGTTCACTCTGATCTAGGTCCGAGATCGAAAGCTCCCGAACTCCTGGCGTGTCGACGAGCTCACCGCCAAAATCGAGGGGGAAAAGCGTGGACGCCGAAGTCGTGTGACGCCCCTTGCCTCGCCGACTGACCGACGAGCTCGATAAGGTGAGTCCTGGCTGCAATCGACTAGCGAGCTTCGACTTCCCTACACCAGAATGCCCAACCAAGACCGAGCGCTTGTCCTTCAGCAGGTTCTGTAGAGCTTCGATCCCTTCGCCGTTCACTGCGCTCGCGAACACGCTCGCCAGCCCGAGCTCTTTATAAGGGTTGAGATCTCGGTCAGCCTTGTCGCGCTCCTCCGAACTGGCGATATCGGTCTTGTTCATACACAGAGCGGGGACGACCCCCGCTCTGTGTGCGATGACCAAATAACGATCGATGAGCCCGGTTTTGTACGGCGGTTGCTTGATCGCCGACACCACGACGAGCTGATGGATGTTCGCCGCGACGACTTGAGGTTGGCCCCCTCTTTTCGACGGCGGGCGTACGAGGGCGGTCTGCCGAGGAAGGATCTCGTGGATGACACCGATTCCTTTCTTGGCTCCCGCTTCGACAGAATTACCCGAGTGGGGCTCCTCGACGGGATCGAACTCGACGCGATCCCCCACCGCGATCTGAACTCCTGGAGTTTCGAACAGCCGGCCGCGAAGATAGCATTCGTAGAGTTTGTCGGTGGCAGGCTCTGGTCGTACCGAGCACGTCTTCCCGAGCAACCTGACAACGTGTCCGATCATCGAGCTGGTTGTCTCGCTAGTGGATGGAGGAGAGCAGCTGTCTATGCTATAGTCGGTCGCTACTTCTGTCAAAGGCAGCGAGAGAAAAGGCGAAAAGGGCCGGCGTGCGAGTGCTCCTGAGTTGCGGGGAAGCATCCGGCGAGCTCTACGCGGCGGAGCTCGTCCGAGAGTTACTTGCGCGGGATCCGGAGATCGAGTGTTTCGGTTTGGGTGGCGACCGACTGCGAAAGGCGGGAGCCGAAATCCTGGTCGATCTCAAAGAAATCTCGGTCATTGGGCTCGTCGAGGTCGTCGGGAAGCTTCCAGCGCTCAAGAGAGCGCAGACGACTCTCGTCGCGGCGGCTGCGGAGAGCAGGCCAGACGTTGCGGTACTTATCGACTTTTCTGGATTTAACCTACGGTTTTCCAACCGACTCAAATCCCTGGGAATCCCGATCGTCTATTACGTGAGCCCGCAGATTTGGGCCTGGCGTCGAGGGCGTCTCAAAACGATCAGTAAAAACGTCGACAAGATGCTCGTGATCCTTCCCTTCGAGGAAGCGTTCTACCGAGAGGCGGGTATCGCGGCGACGTTCGTGGGCCATCCGTTGGTCGACATCGTTCGCAGCCAAGAGGATCGTTCTACGTTCCTTCGACGCGTCGGGCTTGATGCGAACCGCCCCGTGGTCGCCCTGATGCCAGGGAGCCGTCCTCGGGAGATCGAGCTTCATCTTCCCATCTTGGCAGGTGCGATACAAAGGATGAAGGACCGACGTCCCGATCTGCAGTTTGTCTTGCTGAAGGCACCCACCGTCGAGCTCGCTGCAGTGGCGGCCGGATTGGGCGATGCTTCTTCCTCTGTACACATCCTGAGCGAGACGACCTACGAGGGGCTTTCCCACGCCGATGTTGCGATCGTGGCTTCGGGCACCGCGACCGTCGAAGCCGCCCTCTGCGAAACGCCGATGGTCGTCGTCTATCGGGTTGGCGGATTGAGTTATTTCCTGGGGAAACGCATGGTCCGGGTTCCTCATTACGCTATGGTCAATTTGATAGCGGAACGGTCCCTGGTGCCCGAGCTGATCCAAGAGGACATGACGGAGGAAAGAGTTTGTTTCGAGACGCTCAACTTGCTCGAAAATACCGAGGCCGCAGAGTCCATGCGAAGAGGGCTTCGGGAGGTGAGTGCGCGGTTGGGCCGATTGGGAACGGGGGGTGCTTCTCGGAGGGCGGCCGAGGAAGTCTTATCGGTGGCTCAGCAGAGCCATCGCGCTCAGCGACCGCACCATGAAGTTCTGACAACGTGAGTCGATCCAGGAGGGAATCGATGCAAAGTGTGAACCAGGTGTTTTTTCTGCTCAGCGTCATCTCGCTAGTACTAGTCCCAGGCATGAAGGTGGAAGGGGCGACGGTCGAGGCCATGACCTTAGAAGAGATGGCGCGGCGTGCAGACATGATCTTCATCGGGAGAAGCATCGGTTCACGTGCGGATTGGAACGCCCAGCATACCCGTGTCTATACCCACACGAACTTCGAGGTGGAGCGCTTCCTGAAAGGAGGAGCCGGCGAGCGGTCGATGACCATTCGACTCTGGGGAGGACGAGTTGGTCCCCTGCGGTCCATCGTTCCCGGAACTCCGGATTTCACGAACGGGGAGCAAGTGCTGCTTTTCTGCGTTGGCTCGGGGGCTCGCGTCCCAACCCTGTTGGGCCTCGCCTTTGGAAAGTTCACCCTGACCGTCAATGACGCCGGAGAGAGGATCTTGAAGCGGGACATATCCGGGCTCATCCTCGTCAACTACCGCACGGATTCGGTACAGGCCGGCACACCTCCGACACGGTATCTGCTTTCCGAAGTCGAGTCGCGCATCAGTGCTGTCCTCGGGCGATAGCGCCAACGATAAGGAGATCGTCGAAATGAGATTGAGACGAACATTTGCCTTATTGTTGGCACTCGCCGTTTCTCGCGCCGGCTCGGCCTACAAGATCATCGACTTCGTCAACCCGGATGGCGAAAGAGTTTTTCTGAAGTGGGGGCCAGAGGACGTCCCTGTGGCGTGGCATTACAACAACACATCCCCGAAGGACTTTTCTCTTGACGCCGCCATCAATGCGACTGAGAGGGCGTACGATACCTGGGAGGCCGTCGAGACCAGCAGTATCACTTTTCGTTTCGCCGGAACGACGAACGCGGAGCCTTTCGTTTTCTTCGATTTCATCAATACGTTAGGCTTCATCACCGACCCCTCGCTTGACAGATCGGGCATTCTCGCGGCTACTAATTTCATCGTTTTTACCTTCACCGGAGTCATCGCCGAGTCCGACATTTTCTTCAACGACGACGCGCCCTGGTCGGTGTCTCCCAGTGGGCAGGCTGGAAGTTTCGACTACCAGTCGACGGCGCTCCATGAGATCGGACACTTCGTCGGTCTCGACCATTCCGCCGTCGGGGTGATGGAGACACGGGCGGGACGACGCTTCTTGCTCGAAGACTCCGCGATCATGTACCCCTTCGCGTTTCCCAGAGGCACGACCATTGGACGCACGTTGACGTTGGACGACGTCACCGGTGCCTCGGTGAACTACCCCGCCGGCGACTTCAGTCGCAAAGGAAGGATGTCCGGGACGGTAACCAAGACCGGCGAGGGCCTGGGATCCGCCCAAGTCACCGTATACAACCCGTTCACCGATGAACTGATTGGCGCGTTCACGACTGAGGACGGGCGGTATCTAGTGGAGGGTCTCTCTTCAGGCCCGATGGTGGTGCGGGTGAACCCCATTACCGATCCTACGTCGCCCTCGGATTTTGGCTTCAATGACTTCGCGACCGACTTGGATTTCGAGGTCACTGTTCGCGAGGGCAGTGCCGAGGTCACCATGGGCAGCACCAAAACGGGGATCGATGTGGCGGTGAACCCATGAACGCGCGGGGGCGAATACATGGTTTGCTGCTCTTTTCTCTAGCCTGCGGCATCATTATGCTCACGCCGAGTGCAGCGCGATCTCAAGAGAAACGTTTCGAGGCTAGCGGCTTCGTCGGTAGGATGTCGGTCAGCCACGATCTCGGCACGGTGTCGAATCTCTTCTTCACGACCACCGGGGCCGCCGCCGATGTCCCTTTTTGGGATCTTTTTGGGGGACGTTTCAGCTATGACTTCAGCCCCAACCTCGGCGCGGAAGTGAGCTACTCGCGGTCGAAGGAGACATTTGCCTTTACGGTGAACGACGACGAGGCGGGGATTGTCAACTTGGGTGACCAATTCACCGCCACCGTCCAAAACATAAGCGGCAATTTCGTGGCCCAGTTTCCGCTGGAAATCGGGTTGGTGCCCTATGGAACGCTCGGTTTCGCTTGGATCCGGACCGATCTCGACGCCGAGATCAGCGGAGTTACCAACGATTCCAGTACCGGCCTGAACTTCGGTGGGGGAATGAAGTATTTCTTTACTTCGTGGTTGGGAGCGCGTTTCGACATACGGTACCAGATCCTCTCGGAAGGGTTGGCTTTCGCGGCCAACATCGCCGAGCCCCGGAACACGGAGCTCACCATCGGCGCGGCGTTTCGTTTTTGAAGGGTTCGATTGGGCGGCGAAGTGTGAGACTCGCCTCCCAACCAGAGTCAGCGAGACTAGCTCGCTTTGGGCGGATAGTTTTGGAAAATCTTGTCTACGATGTCCTGGTAGGTGACCTCACGGGTGGTGGGGGTTCCCATGCCCATGCCGCCCCAGTGCCATCCCGAGCCATAGCCGTAGCCGTAGCCGAAGTTGTTTGGGCCCGATTTCTCCTGAGTCGGACGGGTCCCGACCGCGCGGGGTTAGCAGGCCCGCCCAATCGCGGTATCCTCACTCATCCTGCCTTTCGCCACACCTCGAGCCGGTGTAGCTCAGTGGTAGAGCAGCTGATTCGTAATCAGCAGGTCGGCGGTTCAAGTCCGCCCGCCGGCTCCATTTCGATCCAATAAAGTTGCGGGGATTTTTCTTCTTCGAGATCGCCGGTCGCCGGCTACTTCATCACCGGAGGTAACACCTTGTCGGATGCCGTCCGGTAGGCCGGGCCGTTCATCACGATGTACCGCATCTGGCCGTCGAACTCGTACGGCACGTTGCGGGGGATATAGACGAAGTCGCCAGCCGAGGCCTTCTCGATCGGGGCGCCGTCCCCCACCTGGAACCGCCCTTCACCATCGATGATATAGTAGACTCGGTCACTGACCTCGTTCACGATCCGATCGTGATGCCCCCAGATCCGCACCCAGGTGACGCTGATGTCGGCGGTGTGCTCGTCGATGTTGATCACCCGCTTCAGCACCAGCGGCCGCCCCTCCTGGGGAATATCGGGAATGGAGTTTCCCGGCATGACTCCGCCCTTCCGCGCGATGGTCGAGCCGCGGGCGGGTTGCTGCACGTCAGCGGAGGACGCGCCGAGCAAACCGAGCGTGATAGCTACCGCGACTAGATGAGTCTGCATTGCATTACTCCTTGAGCTGGTGGGCCGGGACACCGGTCCGATGATCACTGATTGGTTGCGCGCGGCGGGCCGGCACGTCAAGTGACGCGACACGAAAACCAGGAGTCTGGTCCCGCCTGGAGCCCCGACGGCCGCTCGATTGCGTTCGGATCCACGAGAAGTGGTATGATACTCTCCTTCGTGTATGGGTGTCAATGGTCGGCGGAGCTCTGCAACCTTCGCCGAGCCTTTAAGTCCGCGTGGAAGTGATGGCCTCATAACTTGCCGGATCTTATCTCCGATCGGATACGCGCCGCCAGACCAAACCGTGTCGTGGTCAGCATTCGCCTGCTAGAACGGCCGCCAACTCGTTCTGTCCATGCAACTTTCAACTTCTTGAATCCCGCGACGGTTTTATGGTACAGTCCCCTTTCGTATTTTCCCCGTAATTCACAGGAGTGTGAGCCATGACAAACTTGCTACAGGGGCTAATCAACGGCGGCCCTAAAAAAGAACGCCTCGACACGACCCCCCAAGAGATGAAAGAGCTTCTAGGAAAGGCGCAAGAGGAAAAGGGCAGCCTCAAACGGCTCTTGGACCAGCTCCAGGACAAGATAAAAAAAGTGGGCAGCTTCTACCGGGCGGTCCATGTTATCGAGGAGCGGCTGGGCGTGGCTCAGGACGATCTGCAGAAGGTCGAGGGCTTTACGGATTCTGCCAAGAGGTTGTTCGCCGAACAGGATTCTCTCAGAAAGCGCGCGGAAAATCTCGACGTGCAGATGAAGAAGGCTGAAGAGAACCAGCAATCGTTGACCGGGGGAGCTGCGGAGGCTGAAAAAACCAGAGTTTTGATGCGGACGGTGGTCGACCTCGGCTCGGAAGCGGATCAGAAGCTCGCAGCTCTCAAGCAGGAGACGCGGTCGATCGACCACGTCCAAAAGCGCGTACTGGAGCTGAACCAGGAGCTGAACAAGATTCAAGGTAAGGGCTCCGCGCTCTCGATAGAGCACGACCGCCTGCGCGCCGGTGCTCAGTCGATTGAAAAGCGGACCGAAAAGGCTCGAGAGAGCGGGGGGCAGCTCAAGGAAGAGGTCAAGCGCGCCATCGGCAGGGTGAGCGAGATCGAGGGGCAGCTGGCCGACCTACCCGCCGCCCAGGGTCTGGCGAGATCGCTCGAAAAGCAGGTCCACGGACTCAATGCCATGGCCGAGCATGTCTCCCAGAAAGCGAAATCGCTGGAGGCGGTAACGGATCTCGTCGAAAAGGCCAAGGCGGAACAGGGCCGCCTCCACGGGATGCAGTTGGAGATGGGCCTGGAGATGAAAAAGGTATCCAGGAACAGCCGACAGCTCGAAAAGACGAGCCAGAAGATAGACGAGCTGCAACAGATGTACAAGGACCTCGAGGGCCAAATAAGAGCGGCGAAGGACGAGAAGAACGGTTTCGTCGAGCAAAGGGAGAGACTGAAGAAAGAACTCGATGCTTCTCTCGAATCGATCCAGAAGGAAGCGAACCGCTTCAAGATGGTGCAAGACGACCTCGTTTTGGCGGACAACCGCGTCGACGATCTCAACAGCAGACTGCGTACCCATGAAGGCCAGATCAAACAAATGGCGGCCAAAGATGAGGAAATCAGCATCGTCAACAAGAAGGTCGATGCGCTGAGCTCTCGCGTGCAGGGACTAAAGTCCGTAGCGGATGGTCTCGGGACGAAATTAGAAAACCTGGACCCGATGCACAAACGCCTGGACCAGCTGGCCGGGCTCTCGTCGCAGATTAACCGGCAGATGGAGACGCTCAATGTCCACCGCGCGGCAGTCGACTCGGTCGGTGAGAAGCTCTCCAACATCACCACGATTCACAACGATGTCCAGGGCAAGCTGGAAAAGCTCAAGGAGGAGCGTGCCGAGGTCGAGCGGGTCGGCCGGGTTCTCTCGGATTTCCGCGCCGCGAGCATCGACGCCGAGGTTCGCGTCAACCGGCTGACTGAACGCTTGCAGACCGTTGATGAGCTCCAGTCTCGATTGAAAGAGATCGAGCTTTTTTCCCAGTTGCTGGAAGCCAAGACCGCCGAGCTCATGCCGCGCATTGAGCTCCTCCAGGGCCTGGAATCGCGGCTGAATCACCTCAGCGAGCTCAGCCAGAGCGTCGACACTCGCGTCTCGGAACAGCTATCCAAGCAAGCCGAGCTGGAGTCCATGCGCCACACTCAAGCGGGGTTGGCCCAGCAGGTTGCCGACCTTCACAAGCAACTGTCATCTCAACAGCAATCCACGAAGCTGGGCAATCTGGGCAGACAGTTGAATGTGCTCGAAGAGCGCGTGGAATCGGCCGGAAAGAATCTGGGGGAGGTCCGAGCTACTGACGAGGCCTTTCTTGACCATCAGAAGCAGGCTCGAGACGTGCTGCAGAAGCTGGAGACCGCCACGGTAAGGGCCGACGGAAGGGTGGAGCGACTCGAGGCCTTCAAGGGAGAGTTCGACCAGGTCGGGGAGCTAAGCAACCAGTGGGGCGAGCAGGTCGTGCAGATCGAAGCTCGACAGCGCGAGCTCGAGGTTAGCGTCGAAGCCACCGACAGCCATCTCAGCAAGGTTGGGGAGCTTCGGAGGGATCTGGAGAACCGGCAAGCCGATCTGGCGGCCTCTGAGAAGGGCATGGCGGAGTACGAGCGAACGCTCGATTCTCACAAGGAATTGGTAGAGGCAGTGGATCGCAAAATCGAATTCATCAACTCTCGCCAGGCTTCGGTGGACAGGATCAAACACGACGTGGAGGGCCTCTACGAGATCGCCCATCGCACCCGCAAAGAAGCAACCAAGGTTGCCGGAACGCGCCAGGAGATCCTCGACACCAAGGAACTGCTAGACCAGTTGCAAGGGCAAACGGTGCAAGTGCAGAAGAAGCTCCGCTCCGTCGAAGCAAAACACAAATACATCGAGGAAGCCGAGAGCAAGGTCGACCAACTCAGCCTTCTCATGCAGGATATTGATGTCAACCTGGAGAACTTCCACGGGCAGAAGGCGATCATCGACCATGTTGCGGAGAAGACGGCCCAGCTGGACTTCTCGATCAAGCATGCTGAAATCGCCACGCGGGAGCTTCAAGAGGAGCGAGACCTGGCGGCGGGAATCTACCGCTCAGTCCAATTGCTAAGGTCAGACAGCGTCGCTAAAAAACGCTCTGCCAAGCGCTCGGAGCGAGGGGAAGTCACGGAGACTCCCACCGTTTCTCGACCGATCATCGACACGTAAGGGCTGGGAGCGGATAGCTCGGCCGCGTTCGTCGGCGGGGATTGTCTACGGACTTTAACTTCATCGTGGGTGGTCCAGACGCGGTGCGTCATGGCGGTGTTTTGTAGCATGAGCTGCGGTTCTAGGAAACAAGCTGCTGGTGTGGGAGTCTGAGTTGCGATTCTAGCGCATGAGCGGCGCAGTAGCTGGCTCGAACTGCTAGTGACCGAACCTCCCGCCGGGATCGACGAGTAGAACGATGTGACCGACGGGGTCGCTCGTCATCCACTCGACGGTTCTTGGACTAAGCGGGCCCGTTGACCTTGCTGTTGGGTTGCAGGTCCAGCGTAGAGGGGGGTGTCACGAGCGTCACATCACCTGTTTCGCTACTCGACGAGACGGTTATAGCGGCGCAGAATCTCTCTCAGGCGGGCATGCGGGAGCGCATGGACGGGTATAGCCCTCTCGGCCCGTCATCGTCTCCGCCGCCACGAGCGCGTTCACGACGGCCTCTTCCGTGGCTTCGACGGTCGCGCCGAAAAGGGGCGTGAGCTCGGAGTCTCCGAGCATCTTCAGATCGTAGAGGCCGCCTTCCTCGGTGCCGATGTCTTTGTGCGCCGTCGAAAAGGCGATGAAGATATCGCCCGAACCGTTGGTCGAAATGCTGCCGTTCCTGCCGAGCCCGAGGCTCGCCCGCTTCGCGATGCTGTCCCTTCGATAAACTCGATCATGCGATTTCGAACTACTCCCAGACCATCGCGCTCGGACGCTGGTGATCGCGAGATGCAGACTCATGACTCCTAGACGACGTTAAACGAGGAGGCTCTACTCGCGTGAAAGTCCTCGGGGGGAGTCCTGGTGAGTTCAGGCGGCGAGTCGGGTATATCGGTGATGGAGGCTACCTACCTTCGGAATGGCAATCACTTTGCCCATGGCGGGGGGCTCCACCGGCCTTGAATCCGGCGCGTCCTTCTCGAGCGACAAGTGAGTCCGGCAAAAATGATAATAGTTCAGGTAGTCTCTAAGGATTCCCCTCAGGTGCCGGGGATGTCCCGGCCGCTGTTGAATTTGGTCGGGTAGCGGCGGCACCTGTGAATACTCTTAGGCAGCAAACTCATCGCTGTCAAGAGATTTCTGTTTGCTTCTAAGCGCGTGAACGAGAGCGCCCATATGGCGATAGCCTTTGATACGCCGGAACTTTTTCTGCGCGGTGACGACGCCAAGAGCGGTCCATCGGCGAACCATGGAAGGACTCTTCCAACGCTTGACGTTTCTCGATACTCTGCGAATGGTTCCGTTGAGATTCTCAATGGCGTTCGTCGTGGCAAGAGACTGGCGAAGTAAGGCGGGCGGCGCGAGCTTCACGACCGTGAGTGTTTCTTCCATCCCTTCACGAAGGCTTCCGGCAGCTTCGTCGTAGCCGTTTCGCTCGAGCCACGACACCAATGCCTGAAGTCGCTTGCGCGCCTTGTCGGCACTCTTGCACTTGTAGGCTTCCTTCATCGTCTGGAGCACGTAGGCGTGACGAGACTTGGGAAGGTACGAGCGAAGATTTCGGAGTTTATGGATCTGGCACCTTTGGATGACCGCGAGGTCCCCCAAGACGTCGACGAGTGCCTTGCGGATGCCTTTGCCTCCGTCCACTACGCAGAGAATCGACTCATCGACGCGCAAGCCTCGCTCGAGAAGGTCCTGCAACATCGCGGTGCACACCCGAGAGTTCTCCGTCGAGCCCAGCCATATACCCGGGGGCACCTTCGTTCCATCTATTGTGATACCTAGAGTTACGACGACGGTCTGTCCGGCCACCTCAAGGCCATCCAGCATCAGTGCCGCAAGCTCGAACTCCTCTAGCCGCCGAGACAGGTATTCCTCGAGCTTCTTAGTCGTCTGGCTCACGAGGTGACGGCTGGCGGCACTCTTACTCGTGCCACGAGACTTCAACTTGGCCGCGGGTTTGTCCAGACTCGATTCGTAATTTCGGGTCGATACGCCCACCAAGATCTGATTCAACACTCGCTCTGGAAGCGGGTCTTCTTCGCGGAAGGCTTCGAAGTGTGGAAGCGACGCCTCCGCGCCCGACTTCGAGCGAACTCGAGGTCGCGACACTTGGATGCGACGACCACCGAAGCTCAGCTCTCCGTTCGTGCTCCCCCAGTGGTTATGAGTTCGCTCCTTCTCGTGCTTGCCCTTGAGCCCCGCGATCTCCTCGGCGTCCTCTCTGAGCAGTAGGTGCAGAGCTGTCAGTCCTTGCTCGTACACCCATTCCGTCAGATCCGCCTTCGTGGCCGCGATCCCAGCTATCATCGGTAGCAGTATCTGACCGACTTGGCCAACTACCTTGCCCGTAGGCGAGTGCGTTTGCTTTCTTACTGGCTTCTTTGATTTCCTAGGCATTGGTGGCTCCTTGTCCCCCTCTGGAGACGGTTTATTGGCAGACCTATTCTTAGGCCGGCCAAGGAGCCGCCGCTACCCCAAATTCAACATCCGGCGGGACATCCCCCAGGTGCCGCTCGCCCAGGATAATCATGTGGTCGAGACACTCACGGCGAATCGATCCGATGAGCCTTTCGACGAACGGGTTCTGCCACGGCGAACGTGGCGCCGTCAGAACCTGCTCGATCTCGAGCCCCGCGACACGTCGGTCGAAGTACGCACCGTAGATTTGATCTCGGTCCCGCAGCAGGTAACGAGGCGCCGTGTCCCAGGGAAAGGCGTCAACCATTTGTTGCGCCGTCCACTCGGCAGAAGGATGTTCCGTCACGTTGAAATTAACGGTACGGCGACGGTCGTGGCAGAGCACAACGAAGACAAAGAGAAAACGGAAGGTTGCGGTCGGCACCGTGAAGAAATCGACGGAGACCAGCTCGCACAAATGATTGTCGAGAAAGCTCCTCCATGTCTGGGACGGGGGTTTTCGATGCCGAACCATGCACTTAGACACCGCGGCCTGGGAGACGTCGATTCCGATCTTACGCAGCTCGCCGTGTACGCGAGGAGCTCCCCACCGAGGGTTGGCTTCGCTCATCTTCCGGACCAGTGCGCGTACGTCGGGATCGATGGGTGGACGGCCCCGCCGAGGTCTCCGGCTCTTCCATGTCCAATAGCGTCTGAAACCTGAGCGGTGCCACCGGATAACTGTCTCCGGTTTCACGAGGACCAGCGACCGCCTCCAGTCCCTCGAAATCCTGGATAAGATGACCCAAAACCCGCGGTCGAACACCGACACGCGGGGCCGTTTCACGGAACGACGGAGGACGGCGAGCTGCTGCCGTAACGCGAGATTCTCGAGGGCTAGCTCGCGACGAGACTTGCTCTACGAACCGTACGAGCTGTGTGCGGAACCCCCAGGAACTGTCGTGGTGCCCCACGGTGCGCAGGCCGCGGTACTCATACAGCCGAATGCCTTGAGCGTAGCCGGTCGGTTCGCCGTTGTTGAGGTGCCCCTCGGTCAGCATCATCGAATAAATCGCCGGCTTCTCGGCGCCGTGCAGGTAATTGTCCCAGCGCAGCAGATCCTCCACGGTCGAGTACAGTTGCCCGTCGCCGGCGACGTCAAAGTTGTAGTTGTGCACGATCCGCAGGCGGCCATCGGCGTCGCGATCGTAGCCGGTGGCGCGCCGAGGAATGATTCCCTCGAGGTTTTCGTACATTAAGCTGCCTTCCATCCCCAGCGGCTCGAAGATACGCTCCTCGGTTATCTCGCCCAACGATTTGCCGCCGGCGCGCTCGAGAACCTGCGCCAGCAGCATGTAGGCTGTGTTGCTGTAACGGTATTGTTCACCTGGCGGATAGATCAGCGCACGCTGCCGCGACATCATCGCCAGAATCTGGGCGTGCGAGATCGGTAGTAGTCGTCGCGCCCGGCGAGTGGGAATAGGTTCCGATAGTCACGCAGGCCGCTGGTGTGGTGGAGCATGTGCCGCAGGGTAATCGGCCACTCGTACTCGGGTAGCTCCGGAAGCCACTTGCGGACGTTGTCGTCGAGCGACAGCTTCCCTTCCAACGCCAGCATGTTGAGGCTGGCGGCGTTGAACTGCTTGGTCACCGAGGCGACGTCGAACACCGTCTGCGGCGTGATGGGAATGTCGTAGTCGAGGTTGGCGTAACCGTAGCCGCGCGAGTACACCAGGGGGCCATCTTGCGCCACGGCGAGCGCGCATCCCGGTGATCCCGGCAAATCCCAGGATGCGAACACGGCATCGTCGACGGCGTTGTCGTCCCCGGTTTCCACGCCGGCATGCGGGTCGTCCTGGCTGGTGCAGCAGACGGCGAGCGCCAGGATTGTTACGACAGCTGCGAAGCGACGACAGCGGATCATGTGCTACTCGGTGAGCGACTGGTAGGCGACGATGCGGATCTCGGCGCGATCGAGACGCCGACGAAAAGCGACGGGTTATGCAAATACCTTCGACCATTCTCGCAACTGTTCGACGGTTACGGTAACTCCACCGCAAACGACGACCAGAACGGATTTGAATTCTTCAAGTTCCGGTGCGCCGTCATACACGACCGCGAGAGATGCTCCGCAAGCCGGCTCCACTACTACCTGGTGATCGGCAAGGAACCTTTGGCATGCGGATACAGCGTCCTGATCCGAGACCACGATACTGCGAAGAGGATGCTTCTCTGACCAACTGAACGCTTGTTCGCAAATTTGTGTGGCACCCAGTGAAGTGGCAATACTGGTGATGGCGGCCAATTCGACTCGGTAGCCTGCTCGAACCGACTGAGCTAAGGAGTCGGCTCCTTGCGTTTCGACGGCAATCACCGGGACATCGATCCAGCCGTTTCGATGTAGCCCCTGTACGACGCCGCTTAGCAACCCGCCGCCTCCTACGGAGAGAACGACGACATCAGGCTTCACACCCGATCGCACTACTTCGTCAACCAGGCTGGCATGTCCTTGCCAAATAAGAGGGTCATCGAACGGATGCAGAAATGCATCAGATTCCTTGACCATCGACAATGCCAGTGCATTCGCTTCGTGCCAGGAAGAGCCATGGACAACCACTTCGGCGCCCTCTTGCTGTATCAGTGCCTTGGCTCTGTCGGTGGTGGTCTCGGGAACCACGACGATCACTGGCACGGATAGATGGCGCCCAGCGTAGGCCACTGCGATACCCGCATTTCCGCCGGACGACGAAATGAACCGCTCGGCGCCGCGGCGAACGTATTCTTGGCAAGCCAATCCAATCCCACGAATCTTGAATGAACCGGGCGGCTGCATTGCTTCGAGCTTTAGCCAGATAGTCCGGCCTGCGCCGATGGTCAGCGCGCGGGACTCGAAGAACGGTGTTTCAATGTGCAAAGGCTTCATATGTAGACGGATCAAGCTTAGCTGCGGACAAGCCGCATAGCGGGTTGGACGTCAGCTGTCTTGAAGGATAGGAAATTTAGGATAGGAGAATTCATAACCTGTTATTGCGCTCGGCTGCCATTTTTCCGTTTTAGTATTGATGGTGGACCTCATTGCGCGTTGGTGAAGGTAGCAGGAAGTGCACGGGGAAGGCAAAACGGGTTTGGGCAGTTTTGGGCGGGGGAGTTTGGGCATGAAGCCACAGTTATGCCTTGAGGTGCCAGGGGGAGGGCACAGGGGGGAGTCCCGGAGAAACCGAGGCTAATGCTGAGGAGGAGCGCGGTGGAATGGGCCACAGCTGTACCAGAAGTTCGGCGTCGACAAGGCAGGCCTTGACCGACGAGCTTCCGAGGTTGTAGCCAAGGAAATGCATGGCGCGAAACACTAAAATAAGAGCCATGAACGATCTGCTGGGACCGCTCATCGATGACAAGGGCTATGTGCTGCTCGACGGCGCGCTCGCCACTGAGCTCGAGCGGCGCGGAGAGGATTTGAACGACCCCCTCTGGTCGGCGAAGCTCCTCGTCGAGGCACCGGAGAAGATCGAGGCCCTGCACTACGACTATTTCCGAGCGGGCGCCGACGTGGCCACGAGCGCGAGCTACCAGGCAAGCTTCGAGGGTTTCGCTGCCCGAGGGCTGGACGAAGCAGAAGCTCGACGGCTTCTACGGCTGTCGGTCGAGCTCGCCCAGCGTGCCCGGGACCGCCACGGACGTGGCCTGGTCGCCGCGTCGATCGGATGCTACGGCGCGGTGCTGCACGACGGCTCCGAGTACCGGGGCGACTATGAGCTCGATCGCGACGAGCTCATCCGTTTCCATCGGCCTCGAATGGAGGCGCTGCTGAGCGCGGAGCCCGACCTTCTCGCTTTCGAGACCGTTCCGTGCCTCCTGGAAGCGGAAGCGATCGTCGCACTGCTCGAGGATGCTCCGGATACCGTCGCGTGGATTACTTTCAGCTGCCGGAACGAGACGGAGGTCTGCCACGGCGAGTCATTCGCCGATTGCGTGCGGCTGGTGAGTGGCTTGGACCGCGTCGTCGCGACGGGAATCAACTGCACCGCACCCCAACACGTTTCGGGTCTCCTCAATTCGGCGCGCGGCAACACGAAGAAACTCCTCGCCGTCTACCCGAACAGTGGGGAGGCGTGGGACGCCGCTCGGCATCGCTGGCTTGCGGCCGAACAGTCCCCCTCGATCGTCGCGTGCGCCCCCGAGTGGTACGCGGCCGGTGCGCGCCTCATCGGTGGGTGCTGCCGCACGACGCCCGAGACGATCGGCGCCATCGCACTCGCCCTCCGAGGCCAATCCCAAGAATAGCGATGCACGGCGGAAGACTGCCGGTTCAGGAACGCTTCGGCAGGGCGGCTGTTGACCCCCGACATCCCAAGCCGCTCGCGTGCTCGTGCAAATTCCAGAGCCGAAACGAAACGGTTCTTTGCATTCACGACCTTTCTGATGTGATGCGTTCGAGGCTTCACATGACCGTACCGAAGCGCTTTAGGAGGCTCGCTAAAACGCCGAGCGCGCGGTAGACGATCCCCATGCCGCCACGGCTTATTTCATCGAGGATCTTGTAGTGGGAGAGCGTCCGCCCGATCATGAAGGGGCCTCCTTGTTGGGGTGAAAATAGCCCCGCACGGGCTGAAAAGTCAAAGACGGTGCGTGGAAAAGCGGCGGACTCAGGTCGGCCTGCTCCGCCGAAGCCTCTGGCGGAGGCGAGAGGTTCAAATCCTCTCGCCGGCGCCAGACGTTCTTTACTCCGACGCGTCTGGGTCTACCCTCGGGAGGGGTCGACGATCTGTACTTCTGGGAAACGCGCAAAATCTCGGTCGGTTGTGCAGACGCTCGCACCTTGCTCGATGGCCATGGCCGCTAGAGCGGCATCGGTTACGAGGGGGCCTGAGACCTGGGCCTCGAGTAGCAGGTTCCTCAAGATCTCCCAATAACGTTCGCCCGGCACAACCGCTCGAACGGCGGCCACATCGAACCATGACGATGCGATCGCTGCCGCTTCTTTCATGGTGAACGGTTTTTCGAACGCGCGAGGATTCGTGCTGATACGCAGGAATGCCCAGATGGTGAGCCAGGGTAGCCCGATTGGCGATGGCGCGGAGAAGTTTTCCTCGATCCACAGACGGCAGGCTTTGTGATGGTCAGATTGGTGATGGTAGGCGTGCAGAACGATGTTGGCGTCGACGAGGATCACCGGTGGACCGGGCCTTCAAGTTGCTCCAAAAGATCGCCAACGTTGTCCAAACTGAGCCCGGGACGAAGCGCACCCAGGTCTCGTGCTTCGACGCGAAACGGCCTATGGGGCCGCTGAGTTTTTTTCGCGAAGAGCGCCAGGCGGAGATACTCATTCACGACTTCCTTGAGAGACCTACCGCTACGTCGAGTTTCCGCCTTGAGTTGGGCGGCAACGTCATCGTCCAGAGTGAGAGTCGTTCTCATGTATTGATGATGGCAGTTAGACATCATGATGTCAAATATGTTACATACTGATGACCACGATAGGAAGAGCAGTGTCCGGTTCCAAACTATGGGAACGAAAGAGTCGTGGTGTTCCCCGGAGGGGTTTGACGGCGCCGTTAGCGCAAGGGCAGGAGGCACACTTGGCAGGATAAATCAATCGCCTCCACCTAGTTATAGTTAGCTAGACTCCCTTCCGCCGGACCTTTTTACCTTTCCCAAGATGTTCCATCAGACTAAGGAAGTTCCTTCGGAGAACCGCGTGAGTTCCAAGAAGCCTCCAAGCTGCCAGCAGCCGCTTCGCCCGTGGGTCCCCGGTCGCCATTTTCTTCTCGCCTCGTCCCTCCCCCAGGACGTAGGCGATCGGTGTGTCCAGAGCGTCGGCAATTCTTTCTAGCCAGTCGAGGGAGACATGACGGCGCCCTTTCTCGAAATTCGTAAGGGCTCCTGGGGTAATGCCGACCATACGCGCCAGAGCGAACTGACGCACACTCATCTTCTTTCGAAGAGCGCAAATTCTCTCTCCAACGTGCATCTCGAAACTCTCCCTGGTAGAGCCAATGCTTTATCAGACTGCAGGGATGCCTAACAACGAGAGCAGCTAACCCGACGATGTAATCCACAGGGTAAGATGCAGCCGGAAGTGGCACCGGCTATAATGTTTTGCAATGAGCACATTCGTCTCGCCTCAACTCTAGTGGCGGGCATATCTATCCCGGCGGCGTGGATGGGCCTGTTTCCGCGATGTGCTCCCAAACATTTGCCGCTCGCCAACGCGTTGCTCTAACATACGCAACATGTCGATGAATGAAGACTTGAACATCCCGTGGATCGAGAGCCCAGCGTTCGAACAGCTTCTCGAGGAGAGCGAGCTGGACGTCTCCACAAGGCAGAAAGTGAAGTTCTTTGCCGACGAAGGATATTTGCTCTTGGACCTCGACATCCCCGATTTCGAGGAGCTCGCGCGACGTATCGTCACCGAGTGCTCGAGGCGAGCCGACTATCGGCTGCGCCTCATGGATGCGTGGGAAGAGATTCCCGAGGTGAAACGTTTGGCGATTCTCCCGGAGATTCTCTCTCTCCTTCGCAGCATTTACCGCAGGAAACCGCTGGCAATGCAGACGCTCAATTTTGCGCGCGGTACGGAACAAAGGCCGCACGCGGACTCATTCCACTTCAACTCGGTGCCTGCGGGCTTCGTGTGCGGCGTCTGGATTGCACTCGAGCCTATCGACGAGAACAACGGCCCGGTCCTGTACTATCCGCGCAGTCACAAACTTCCTTATCTGGATCACTCACATTTCGGTCTCCTCGGGAGTCGGCAAAAAGGGCACGAGCTCTATCCCGTCTACGAGGACCGGATGGGGCGCTTACTGGAGCAAGCAGGGCTTCAGTCGAGAACCTTTTCGGGTCCGGCTGGCCGGGCTCTTTTGTGGGCGGCCAACCTGGTTCACGGCGGAGCGCCAGTCCGGGACCGAAAACGGACACGGCACAGTCAGGTAACGCACTACTACTTCGAGAACTGCCTCTACTACCAGCCACAGAGATCCGATCCGTTTCTTGGACGGATTGAATGGCTGCATAAAAAGGACGTCGCGACGGGTGCGTATCTTCCTCAGATGTACGGTGGAAGGAAAGCAGCGGTTAGAATGACGCCACTGCAGCGCCTGAAGCACGTAGCTCGGCGGTGCGGCCTGGTCAGCCTCGTACGCAAAATTAAGTCGAAGCGCCAAGCGTCCCGACCATTGAACTGCGGGGCTAACTGCGAGGTTGCTCCGCCCGGCTTGAAGCGTCGTGAAGGCAACAAGGAAAAATAGCGCCAGCTCCCCCCGAGCGCCTGGGACCTCCGTTTAGCGCTCGAACAACTCCTCTGGCAGAACCAGCCGGTCGAGCTGTTTCCGATACTCTGGATTCAGCATCGCCAAGCCGACCTGGTAAGAAGCGTTCATCCAGCCGAAGCCCTCCTGGGTTATGTACTCGAACTTCGTTCCTACATTCCCGTACTCGCCGAAGACTTGGTGAGACCGCTCTACAACGTCGAATTTCTAGGGGATCGTCCCGTTGTAGTCCACGCCGTTGCGTGTGATGGTGTATAACCAACGGTAGATGAGTTCCTGCGCGATCTCATCGTATCCGTGGGAGCGAAGCCCCTCCCAAAGGATCATCTGGTGTGGCGCCCACCCGTTGGGATAGTCCCACTGACGCGCCTTTCGCCGACTGGAAAGGGGACCACGAGAGGCCTCGGTCGAGGCCAGAATGCCTCCCGGAGCCCTCAACAGGCCAATAGCGACATCAACGAAAGCTTCGATTTCGTCCTCCTCGAGAATCGAAGTGCTCCTGCTCTCACCGTTCCAGGCCCACAGAGGATAGAACGTCGTGGCGCTCACGTAGTTGCGCCACAAGCCGGTTGTTCGGTGATAGTCGAAGAAAAGCGACCGCCCAGGGTCCCACAGATGCTCTCTGATGAGCTGACGGCGGCGGCGAGCCCGGTCCTTCCAGATCTGACTGCTCGAGATTCGGCCATCCTCTTTCTTCAGTTCACCCTCGAACTCCTGCCCGATCGTTCGGGCCAAATCCAGTTCCACCTTGTACAGGAGAGAGTTCAGATCCACGGTAACGAAGTCCGCGCAGCGATTCCCGTCCGTGTCCCAGCGATACGTCGTGTCGTGCCCTGACTCCCGCATACAACGGTCGTGTACGAAATACTCGTTGAGATCCTCGGGGGTGAACCGGCGCGGCGAGAGTGCGGGCTTGTGATAGCCGACACCGCTGCCGACGGCTTCCAGGTAGTACATGTCGAAGGATCGATGGGGACGAGTAGGGAGTCCGCCGGGTCAAGGAGAATGCGGGCGTTTTCGTTCACTAGGGCCTTTCTAGCATGAGAAGCCGAATTTGGGCATGACGTGCTGGGTTTGGTTCATGAGGTGTGGATTTTGGGCATGAGTAGTATCAAGGGAGGCTTGACTGGAGGAGGAGTCCAGATAAGGATGTTACAGTGACGATAGAAGCGGCAGTGGCCGAGAATCTGAGCGGCTCGAACAGGAGGAGTGTAGACCGTGATTGAAGGCGTGGTCACTGATTCGGGTGGCACCGACTATGCGTCGGCGTTCGCCGCCTTCGAGGAGGCGCATCCCGAGTTCCGTTCGACCCGTGCTCTCGATGAGCTGCGGTCGCGTGACTATGGCCGACTCGATGCCGCGGGGCAGATCTATCTCGACTACACCGGCGGGGGGCTTTATTCCGACTCCCAGGTACGCCGGCACCTGGAGCTTCTTCGGGAGCGGACCTTCGGCAACCCCCATTCCACCAACCCCACCTCACTTGCTACGACCGAGCTGGTTGAGGAGTGCCGCCGGCACGTATTCGAGTTTTTCAACGCTTCGAGTGAAGAGTATCTGGTTATCTTCACCCCGAACGCGAGCGGCGCCTTGAAGCTCGTGGGCGAGTCCTACCCCTTCGAAAAGGGTGGCCATTTCTTGTTGACTTTCGACAATCACAACTTGGTCAACGGCATCCGAGAGTACTGCCGGGCGCATGGGGCGGAGACTACCTACCTGTCAATTCTCCCTCCCGAGATGCGGGTGGATGAGACGATGCTTCAGCGTGTGCTCGGCTCGGCTGAGCGAGAAGGGCACAATCTGTTCGCTTTCCCGGCCCAGTCCAATTTCTCGGGGGTCCAGCATCCTTTGGCTTGGATTCCAAAGGCCCAGGCGAAGGGCTGGGATGTGCTCCTGGACGCGGCGGCGTTCGTGCCTACCAATCGACTGGATCTGGGCCGGTGGCATCCGGATTTCGTCGCCTTGTCCTTCTATAAGATGTTCGGCTATCCCACCGGAGTCGGAGCACTCATCGCCCGACGAAAAGCCCTACAAAAGCTCCGGCGTCCCTGGTTCGCCGGCGGGACGATCACGGTGGCTTCGGTCCAGGTGGATCGGTACAACCTGGCGGAAGGGGAGGCGGCCTTCGAAGACGGAACCGTGAACTATCTCTCCCTTCCGGGGGTCGAGATCGGGCTCTCACACCTGGCTTCCATCGGGCTCGATACTATCCATCGGCGAGTGCGTTGTCTCACTGCCTGGCTCATCGAGGGCCTCCAGGACTTGCAGCACCGCAACGGCGCTTCTTTGGTTCGGCTTTACGGGGCACCGTCGGTCGAGTGGCGTGGTGGTACCGTCACCATGAACTTCTACCGCGCCGACGACGAGGTCATCGATCACCTCATCATCGAGAAAGAGGCCGCGAAAGAGCGGATCTCGTTACGCACCGGTTGTTTTTGCAATCCTGGCGCCGGGGAGACGGCGCTCGAGCTCTCGAAGTCGGAGCTCTCGGCCTGTTTCGGCCAGCACACCAACCTCACGCTCGACGATTTCCGCATGTGTATCGATGGAAAGAGCACCGGGGCGGTGAGAGTCTCGCTCGGGCTGGTAACCAACTTCGCAGACGTCTACCGCTTCGTTCAGTTTGCGGCGAGATTCATCGAGGCGTGACACCGGAGGGCGGTTCCAATTGCTGGCCTCGTTATAAGCACGTCGTATGTTCTCACGAAGTAACCGCCGCCGCGCAACAACAGGTTCGCGTCCTCTTGTGCAGCTGAGGTAACTTGTCGTTCCATGAGTGAGCCGGCCCGGAAAATCATCGTCGCCATCACCGGTGCGACCGGTACGATCTACGGCGTCCGGGCGTTGCAGATGCTCGCGAAAGCGAATGTCGAGACCTACCTGATCATCAGCAAGTGGGGTGCACGAACGCTGATTCACGAGACGTCGTACACCGTAGAGCAGGTGCAGGAGATGGCAACCTACACCTGCGCGCAGAACGATCAAGGGGCGAAGATCTCGAGTGGTTCGTTTCAAACGTTGGGCATGATCGTTGCTCCCTGCAGTGTGAGAACGCTCGGCGCCATCGCGACCGGCGTGAGCGACAATCTCATTCACCGGGCGGCGGACGTGGTCTTGAAGGAGCAACGGAAGCTGGTGCTCGTCGTTCGCGAGGCACCCCTCAACGCGGTGCATCTCGAGAACATGCTGAAGCTCGCGCGGATGGGGGTGGTGATCTCCCCTCCGGTGCCGGCTTTTTACCATCGTCCGGAAACGGTCGCTGAAATCGTCGATCAAACGGTGATGCGGGTGCTGGATCAGCTAGGGATTCATCTCGACGAGGCACCCCGCTGGGACGGCGTTATGTCGACCGGGGAACAATCGCAAAACTGAGTCGATCGCCGTCGCTTCAGTCCTTCCAGTCCCTCATCTCTCGGTAGACGGCTTGCTCGATGCCAAGCCACTCTTCACGACGGTCGGAGGTCCACTTGTAGGAAAGCTCGCGCACGTAGACCTCGGGCCAGGTCTGATCTCTAACCTCTGCCACCTCCAAGCTCATCATCGCGCTCTCGAAGGGCAGAGCTTCCAAGCGCGGTTTCGCGAGGGATGTATTGCCCTTGATCAAGAAAATTCGATTTTGGGTGCCAATGACCTGGAGCGAGGCCTTTCTCTCACGCTCGAGGTTGGCGAGGGTGGCGCCTCCCTCGGTCCCGAATCGCACCTTCTTGCGAGACGCCGCAACAGTCCACACGAATGCGGTGGTCGGAAAAAAATCCTCTCCGACCGTCACGAATAGACCGGCGCATCCCGGTTGCAGTGTCTGAAACTGTGCGTCGGTTAGCTCGGTCGTTACCGTCGCGCTCATGGGGTCTCTTTCTTGGGAGCCGATTGGAAGGTTGGTAGGATCGTGGTGGCGAAGAGGCGCATGTCATCCAGCATCTCGTTGACCGTCGTCGATATGAAACCCAAGATCACATGTTCCGCCCCCAAGCTTTTGTAGGCGCGGAGTTTCAAGAGCACTTGATTCGGGCTGCCTACCAGAGATTTTTCGAGCCCTTTTTCCAAATTCCCGAACCTGGCGGTCAGAGTTTTGCCGGCACGTTCCTCGGCTCGCTTGCTGTCCTCGTCGATCACGATCAAGTGTTGCGTGGCGAGAGTCGGGCGCGGACGTTCGAGCTCGGTGAGCACCGCGTCTAATTCTTGCAGCTTCGTCTGGTACTCCTTCAACGTGAGCGCAAAAGGAAGCCAACCCTCCGAATGACGAGCGGTGGTCCGGAGCGCCCAGGGAGTATGGCCACCAAACCAGATGGGCGGGGCCGGTTGCTGCACCGGGCGCGGAAGTAGCTCGAACGTCGAATCCTCACCGTCCACTTGCGCGTCGAGAGCACCTGTTTCCCAATACTTGCGAATCGACCGCATCGAGCGAACGGTTTCGCCAGCGCGACCTTTGAAGGGGATGTCCAACGCTCGAAACTCCGGTTCGACCCCTCCGGCACCGACGCCAAAGATCAGACGCCCCCCGGAGTACACATCGAGAGTCGCACACTGCTTCGCCAGGAGCGCCGGTGAGCGGAACGGCAGGACAAGGACCGTGAAACCAAGTCTTACCTTGCTCGTCGAGGCGGCGACGTAACTCAGTGAGGTAATGGCTTCGAGGTGATCGGGCTTGTTCGGCGCGTCGAGCGAGCCGACGCACAGAAATTTAGCTGACCACTTGAGCGTGTGGGGGATGTGGTCGTTGACCCAAACCGAAGCGAAGCCGAGCTCCTCCGCCGCTTGAGCGACGTCGCGGACCGCCTCCGCGCCGCAGAGGGGTCCGGCGTGGGGTAAGTAGACTCCGAACTCCATCGGTTGTTCTCCTTAGATCCGGGCCTTCATTTGTTTGGCATGTACTTGGCTAGAGTCTTGCGCGCGAAATCGAAGGCTTCCTCGGTCGGCATGCCGAGCCGGCCCCGGAAACCTTTTTTCTTGGTGGCGTCGATCAAAAGCTTCGAGGTCAAGGGTGGAGAGGGTCCGCAGGGATCCAAACCGGACGTCATGGTGTTGGGTGCAAAGAAACTGTCGCGTTCGGGGTTTACGCGCATGCTCAAAGCCCAGAGCACGTCCTCGAGCCGGTAGATGTCGACATCATCATCCACGACGATGAGGAATTTCGGGCGCGGAAGGCAGTAGGCGGCGCCGAGTAGCAGGTTTCCGATCATTCCTGGTTTGGCACGTTCAGAGTCCACCGATATGACACACCAGAAGTCCCGCCCGATTTGAGGAGGTCGGTGCAGTCCCTTGACGATGGGAAAGCGCTCTTGGAGGACCCGGAGGGCCTTCGCTTCCTCTATTTCACGCCAGACCGTTGCCGTTTCGTTGGGCGGCTTGCCCACATACGCGGCGTGATAGATCGGTCGAGGACGGTGATAGATCGCTGTGACGTCCATGACCGGAGCCGGTCCTGACCCTGTCGTGTAACCCGTGAACTCGACGAAAGGACCCTCGTCGGCCAAGCTCCCGTCCAACGTACCTTCAATGATGATTTCCGATCGAATCGGCCACGGCACGCTCACGGTTAGTCCCGTGGCGAACTCCAAGGGTTCTCCCTGAAGAGCACCCGCTATCGATACCTCGCTCTCGTTGACAGCGAAGTCCGAGCTCGCCGCGAGAAACAGCGCCGGAGGGGGGCCTAGGGCGACCGAGATCTCCACCGTTTCGGTCCGACCCGGCGCCTCCAGCAACCTACGTACATGGTGATCGGGGGCCATATAAACCCCGCAGCGATTCTTGCCGTGTATCTGCATTCGATAGATCCCGGCGTTGTACCCGCCGCTTTCCTGTGGGGCCATCACGACTCCCGCCGTCACGAATGGCCCCCCGTCTCCCACGTTCCAGATCGAATGCGGCAAGCTATATAGATCGACATCTGCCCCTTTCATGACCACCCAGTTGGAGAGATCCGCTTCCACCATTTTGGGAGGTAAGGGTTTCTTGAGACATTCCAGATTTCGCTCCGTCATTTGGTGTTCCGTAGTCTCGAGGGCCAATGCGATGCGTCGTCGTGTCCCAAAAAGATTGACCGCCAGGGGCACGGTGTGTCCTTTGATGCGCTCGAACAAAAGGGCGGGGCCGTTCGCGTCGGACACCAGGCGGCAGAACGCGGTAATCTGATAATTCAGATCGACCTCTTCTTTGATCCGGATCAACTCATTATTGGATTCAAAGACGTCCAGTACGGTGCGAAGATCGGGGATCATGGACTTGTCCTTTCTAAGAATGATGTCTCAGCGTACCACCAACAAAAACAAATACCCGACGGCAAAGGCCGTCAACACTCCAATGCAAAACAAGCTGTAGCCCCAGCAGGCCCGTCCCGGCTTCGCTTCTGCGGGGACATCTGCGCTCATGATGGATCGGTGGATCAGGAAGGCCAATACAGGCGTTGTGAGAAACGAAAGTGTTGTCGCGATATCTATCAGCGTCTTGAACGATCTCAAGAAGAACAGGTGGATCATCACCGGGCCCACACAGAACATCACGATAGAAATGACATAGAGAACGTTCCACGCATCCAGACCGCGCGCCTTCGCCGGTCGATGATGGCCGCCTTCCTTTATACCCTCTCCCTTTGGGAGAGGATAGGGTGAGGGGTCCTCAGGGCCACGAAAACACAAGATTATCGAGGCGGTGATCCTCGAGAATCCGTCGATCACTGCGATCACCGTGGAGTACATCACCGCCAACGCCGCGGCTCCAATAAGCGGCCGACTCCAGTTGCCCAGTGTCTCCGTATAGAGAGCCATCACCTGTGCGGCGAAGCCTCCGGCACTCCCTTCGAATTGAAGGCCCTTCCCATGCATGACGCCGGTGCCGAGCACCAGAAAACAGACCGCCAGCAACAGCGTAGCCACGTAACCGATGTGGAAATCGATGGACGATTCTCTCCCACTCGGCCGGTAGGCGGTGTCCTGGACCTTGGCTCTTAACCACAAGGTATGGATGACCGCCGACTCGAGTGGTGCAGGCATCCATCCAATGAGAGCGGCGACGAACAATATCGTTCTCATGTCGAAGGCGGCCGGCCAAAGGTCCCCGGAACGAGACCAATCGATGTATGGGATAACGAGTACCGTGGCGGCCACGGTCGTTACGGTGAGGACCAACATTAGAGGCTTCACCAGAAGATCGAGCCAGTGATACCGGCCCGTGATCAACAAGACGGCAGTGATAACAAGTATCACGACGGTTATGTTGGCGGGACTCGCCCCGAGATAGAAGGCGGTCTTGGCGACCCCGCCGGTCACAATCGTCACCGCGGCGACGGCGACGAAGGCCGGGATCGAGAAGACCAACGCGAACAGGGTGAGCGCCCACAGGCCTTGGCGTCGGAATCCCTCAACCATGGAGACGCCCGTCGCCTGGGTGTATTGGGGTGCAAAACGGTAGGTCGGATACTTTGTCGCGACGGCGGCCACGATGAAGGGAAGCATCGCGAAACCGTACACCGCCCCGGCACGAGTGGATTGCACGAGATGGGATACGCCGACGGCCACCGCGGCGAGCAGCAAACCGGGGCCGAGTGCCTTGAGGAAATGGCGTTCGGAACTAGACGGTCTTACTTCCGGGACGTCGGCAGGCATAAGTATTGTGGGTCTACGCGGATTCGTGTGAGTTGAAGACGGCATTTCTGGGTAATGGCGGAAGGAATGCCGCCACGATCTTCAGCTTGAGATATTCCTCGTCGCGATAGCCGTAGGCGCGTCGTTGCAGCACACGGATTTTGTTGTTGACCCCTTCAACTAGGAGGCGCAGACGTTCCATCTCGGCCACCGCCTTGTCCGGCATATCCCGGCACAGCTTGCCCACATGCGTCGCAAAACGCTAGGTGTAGCGCGAGTTGTTCGCCAGCCAGTCCAGGTGTTCTACATGCAAACCGCCGCACCCAGGACAGTTGACGCGCCAACGCTCGTATTCCAGAGAGATCCGCCAGCCTGCCAACGACAGGTCGCGGACCCGGCACACTTGCTTGTCATAGCGCCCCCGGCACCGTTGCCCACAGTAAGAGCAAACAGCTATTTTTTTCGCCTCTTGAGCTGGATGACGTGGGCGTATCGGTCATCGAATACACCCTTCAATCCGGCACCAGCCACGAAACCTGGCAGCGCAAACAGCGAGCGGATCGACTGGGAATTTTTCACTCGGTTAGCCTATCCGAAAAATGGACCACTTTTCAGCACCTGATGAAGTCTGGATACCTTTTCCACACAATGAGTTACACTGTTTTCCGTCAGGACTTACCCACACGAATCCGCGTAGACCCAGTATTGTTTTCCTTTTTTGACGTTGCTGGGCGTCGACTCTAGCGCAGGGGAAACCACGGCCGCCTCATACTAGCGCCAAAGGGGCAGGATGTCATTCCCCGGTTTTTGATCCAGATGTGCCATCTCTATTATTGTTGGTGGGGCAGAAGGGCTGCCAGCGCTGAAGGAAATTTCGGGGAAGGAAAAGAAATGAGACTGATGACGCTTATCCTGGGAATCACGTTGCTCGCTTCCTGTGCGCCTCCAGAGGCACCTCCGCCCACGGTCGCAGAAGTGCTGGCGGCGGGGAACTACTCTCTGGTCGATCTGTCCCATTCGTACTATGAGGGGATGCCGGAGTTTCAGGCTCCTCCCCACTTGGGGCAGGGCGTTCCCTTCGAGCTCAACGAGATCTCCAGGTGGGACGAACCGGGAATGAACACCTGGTATTGGAACTGGTATCAGGTGACGGAGCACTCGGGGACGCATGTGGACGCTCCGAACCACTGGTTCCCGGGCAAGGACAAAGGAGCGGTGGACGAGATACCTCTGGACCGCTTGGTGGCGCCAGCCGTCGTGGTGGATGTGAAGTCGAAGGCGGCGGCGGATTCCGACTACATGGTGTCGGTCGATGATCTCAAAGCGTGGGAGCAGGCGAACGGAGAGATTCCCCCGGCCGCGGTAATCATTATGAATAGCGGGTGGAGTGACAAGTATTCGGATCCGAAGGCGTTTTTGGGTTTGAACGATGCCGGAGAGCTTCACTTCCCCGGGTTTTCCCCCGACGCCATCCGGTGGCTCTTGGAGCACCGTGACATCAACGCCGTTGCGTCCGATTCCTTGTCCACCGACGCCCTAGGTGTTTCTCTCGGCACCGATCCCTTCAATCAAGTGCATATCGAGATGCACCGGGCCGGGAAGTACCAGATCGAGTTGATCGCCAACGTCGATGCACTTCCCGCCACCGGAGCATGGGTGGTGGTGGCCCCGATGAAGATCCAGGGAGGATCCGGGTCGGCCGCCCGTATTTTCGGGATCGTACCCTCATGATGGTCTCTTGTTCCTTTACTCCCTCTCCCTTTGGGAGAGGGCCTGGGTGGTATGCCGGGCATGCTCAACAGCTTGGAGGTGAAAGTCCTCCCTCAACCTGATGGAGGTGAAGAGTAGCGAAGCGCAAGGGCAGGTTCTCGGGCTTCAGGTCACGATGGACGATGCCTGCTGCGTGAGCCTTCGCAAGGCCCTGCCCGACTTGGCTTGCAAAGTCGAGCATTTTGGCGGTGGGGACGGGACCGTCTTCGAGTACTTCCCGTAGCGTCTTCCCCTCCACCAGCTCCATCGCAATATAGTGCGTGCCGTCTTGCTCGCCTATGTCGTGGATGGTAATGATGTTCGGATGGTTGAGCGCCGAGGTGGCCCGGGCCTCCTGCTCGAATCGTCGTAGCCGTTTCGCGTCGGACGCGAACTCCTCGGGCAGCACCTTGATCGCCACGTCGCGCCCTAGCTTAAGGTCTTTCGCTCGGTAGACTTCTCCCATTGCGCCGGCGCCATGCTCGTCACGATCTCGTACGAGCCGAGTCGCGTTCCTGCTTCTAACTCTTACTCTCCATCGGCGAGGAATGGCCCCTCATCCCATCCTTCTCCCCAAAGGGGAGAAGGGGAGATCGATTGACGAGACTAACATGCAAAAATGGATTAGCCTCGTCAGTCCAAGAATAGTCGAGCCGCCTTAACGCTTGACCGCGACCCCCATCACCTCGAAGTTGCCGTCGGCTAAGAGGGGACCCGAGCCGATGAATCCCCGCGCTGGGAAGTGCTCTTTGAAGTACGTCCGGTAGACCGCGTTGAACTCGTCGTAGAGCTCGAGGTTGGGGCAGAAGACTTGGACCGTTACCAGATCATCCATCGTCATTCCCACCATTTCGAGCCGCCGCTTCATGCTGTCCATGACGATCTTGACCTCTTCTTTGACGTCTGCGGGCGGTTTGCCGGTTTTTGGATCGAGCCCGATCGCACCGGAGAGATAGAGCGTATCGCCCACCAGCACCGCATTGCTGTACGGCCGATCATCGGTGCGTTCCGGCAAGGTGATGTACCGCGGGGCCGAAGACTTCTGAAACCCTGCGGATGCTATGAGCAAGCCGCCCAGGGCCGCTCCAACGGCGAGTTGTTTCAAAGAACATCGTTTCATGCTAGTGCCTTCCTTTGATTACTAAGCGATTCTCTCGAGAACCTTCAAGAGTCGATTAATATCGCTCTGATTGTTGAACATGCCCATCGCGGCTCGAATGTGCGTTCCCTTCTCACGAAGCGTGACGACGACCGCTTCTTTTTCCAGAAGACGCGCCCTGTCTTCGGGTTTCTGTCTGTGAGGGAACGTGACGATCGGGGAGGCGTTGTCTGGGGGCGTCCAAGCCTCGAATCCCAGCTTGTTCACTCCATCACGAAGCTCGGCGGCCAGCGCCACGCCGTGGGCTTCGATCCGGTCGAGTCCGACTTCTTCGAGAAACGAAAGGGCGGCGTCGAGCTGATACAAGGGGCCGTAGGCCGGGTTCGCGTACTCGAACTTTCGAGCCGTCTTCTGTAGGCGGTATTGATAGTCGGGGAGTGACTCGGCCACCTGGGCATGACCGTATCGGTCGGGCCGGATGCGATCGAGGTGTTCTTCGCGGATGAAAAAGGGTGCTACCCCGTAACCGGCGTAAATCCACTTGTACGAATTGCCGATCGCGAAATCCACGCCTTCCTCTCTCAGTCGCGTGGGAAAAGTGCCGAACGCCTGGATGGCATCGGCGTAGAGCAATGCGCCGCGACTGTGAGCGAGATCGGCGAGGGCGCGGAAGTCGTGCCGGTAGCCGTTGCGGTTCGAGACCCACGCCACGGAGACCAGTCGCGGGCGACGATGTTTTCCCCGTCGCTCGTGGAGTAGAGGAAGGCCACTTCCTCCTCTTTGGCGCCGAAGAGGTTGGCAAACTTCGCCCGCGCTCTCGCCCGGGTCTCCTGGCGGCTACCGGGGGTCGGGCGTAAGGTCTTTTCCTCCACGAACCTCTGGGCGGCATTTTTGACTGCGCGGGGAAAGGGCCCCGAAGAGGCGGTATTGAGATAGGCTTGGGTCTCGGTGATCGGGAACTCCGCGCGCACTCCGAGGGGGTCCTCGTTGGCGGGGTTGGCTGGTCGCGTCTGGCCGCGAACGGCGGTTACCGATGCCAGCCCGGCGGCGGTGGTCTTGAGGAAACTGCGGCGGTCCAAGGATGTCATGGGATCTCTCCTTGCGGCTCGGCCGTAGTATAACCGGGCTCTTCTTTCTCCTTCCGAAATCTTCGCTCCGACACAACGAAGTAAGGAAGCGCGAGCGCCGCGAGTATGGCCGCGATAGCGAATGCGACTCGGTAACTAGTGGCCTCGATGACATAGCCCATTACCATCGAGCCCGTCCCGATGCCGGTGTCGAAGGCGGCCAGCATACTGCCGAACGCGGCTCCTCGCCGGGCGGTGGATACACGCTGCATGATGTAGGCGGTGAAGACGGGAAGCGCCGAGCCCAAGCCGATGCCGAACACGATCGCTGAGCTCACCAGCCAGGGAAGCGTTCCCCCCGGTACCAGGAGAGCTAACCCCACCGCCATGAGTGCCAGACAAGGAATGAAGACTCTCTTGTGGCCGATGCGGTCGGCCAACAAGCCCAGGAGCGGCCGGGTGACGAGAACGACGATCGCAAGCGCCGTGAAGTAGATGCTCCTGGAGGCAGTGCCGCTGGCCTGCGCGTAAAGGGCCACGAAGCTCGTGATTCCGCCGTAGCCGAAGCTAAAGAGAAAAAGCGTGATAGAAACTCGGAGAACGCGCCATTCGACGAAAGTCGCTTCGAAGCTGTCGTCTGTGCCACGACGCGGCTCCTCCCGGAGGGTAATCGCAATCCCCGCCATGACGAGGTTGAACACCGACGACGCAATGCAAACCCACAGCCAGCCGCCAGAATCGTAAAGCCAAAAGGCGAGGGGCGGCGCGACGGCGATCGCGGAGACCGTGGCTAGTCCCCAGAAAGCCAAGCCTTCGGCGCGGCGGGAAGAAGGGATTTGGTCTACGAGATAGGCGCCCGAGGCGGCGAGCAGGCCCGACCAGAAGAAACCGTAGACCGGAACCAACGTCAGCAAGATCGTGTAGGTCGGGCTGACCGCGTAAAGAGCAGAGATGACTACCAGAGTCAGGCTGGAAACGATCAGGACACGGCGTTTTCCGATTCGGTCGGCCAGTGCACCGGTGACCGGAGCCGAAAGCGCGGAGGCGTAGGTCAGAAAGGCCAGAAAGAGCCCGGCGGTGAACTTATTGCCCCCTAAGTTGAGAATATGAAAGGGGCCTGTAGGAAACAGCATGAAACCGGACAGGAAGACCGTGAAGCTGAAGGCGCAAATGACGAAGAACCGGGCCGT
The DNA here is from genome assembly GCA_965222425.1 of Candidatus Marinacidobacterales bacterium. Classification (GTDB taxonomy): domain Bacteria; phylum Acidobacteriota; class Vicinamibacteria; order Marinacidobacterales; family DATDRI01; genus CBDCNP01. The sequence continues at coordinate 622,487 of CBDCTW010000022.1, read as the reverse complement.
AAACAGGCCGTGAGCGGACATTAACCCGCAAATATAGCACTCTTCAGGGGCTAGCGCCGCGCGCTGCCTAGTCGCAGGTCGGCTTGCTCTTGTGGCGAAAAGGCCCGTGCTATAATGGCTTTTGTCGGTGACACCGGTGCCTTGGACCCACATTCGGCTACTTTTGTTGGCCAGCCTTCCAGCTCTCCTGCTGAACGCCTGCCTCTCGGTGGAGAAGAAGATCTACACGCCCGACGAGATAGCCGCGGCGTATGACGATCGCATCTCCACTCAAATGCGAGACCAGGTCGTTATCCCCTTCGAGATCGATGACGAGATCCGCCAGATCGCCCATGACATCACCGGGGGTTCGAGTGACGACTCCACTAAGGCGCGCGCGATCGTCAACAAGATTATCGATCTGACAGGCCTTTCCATCTCGTACGACTGGCTTTCCAACAAGACCGCAAAGGAAGTCTTCCGGGAGGGCCGCGGTAATTGTCTCGCGTATACGAATCTGTTCGTGGGGATGGCCCGAGAAGTAGGGGTGGAAGCCCTCTACATCGACGTGACGATGATCGAGCGCGTGACGAGAGAGGCGGAGGTCATTGTCAACAATGGGCACATCACGGCCGGTTACCGAATAGGGGCCAAGGTCGTCATTATCGATTTCACGCGCACGCCGGAGCGAGAATACATTGGATACAACGTCATCGATGACCTAGAGGCGATCGCGAACTTCTACAACAACCAAGGCTTCCTCTACGGTTACTTTACCGAGACGGAAGGGAAGGACCTCGACTTCGATCCTCTGGAAAAAGAGATGGAGATGTATGAGCTTGCGTTAGAGATCATGCCGACGTTCGTGCGTGCCCGCAATAACCTGGGTGTGGCTCTGAGGCGTCGCGGTCAAGTCGACGAGGCGATCGAGCAGTACAAGAAGGCGATCGAGTACGAACCAAATTTCGGGGACGCGCATTCCAATCTCGGGGCGGCCTACCTCATGCAGGGACGGGAAGAGGACGCGCTCAAGGAGTTCCAACTCGCCACCAAGAATTCCGGGTCGAACGCATATTTCTTTCACCACTTAGGCGTGGTTCACTACCGGCTCGAGCAGTACGACCAAGCGATCCGGCAGTTCAAGAAGGCCATTTCCAAAGAGCCGGGGCTCGCCGATGCTCGATACTTTCTGGGCCTGTGCTATTTGAAACAAGGGAACAAAGAGAAGGCCATCAAAGAGTTCCGCGCGACGCTCGAAGTTGATCCCAACTACTTGTCGGCACGCGCGAAGCTGAACATACTAACCGCCCCCCGCGGGAAGGAACTAGAAAGTTCCGCCCTTCCGTTAACCGGACTCAAGGCTCGGTCGGAAGTTTGAAGTCCATCTTCACTTCCATGATGACTTCTACGCGACTCCCGGCTCGCGTGGCGGGCTCGAACTTCCATTTTTTGACGGTTCTCCGCGCGCTTTGGTCGAGGCTCTCCTCGAGGCCTTCCGAGACGCTCACCGGTCCGACCGATCCGTCCCTGCGGATGAGGATCATGAGGACGACGGTTCCTTCGATACCACGCTTCAAACCGATGTTCGTGTACTCTGCCGGGAACGACTCGATGAGTTCCGGGGCGTGCGTGTCCTGCCGCACTCGCCCCGTCTCGACCGAAGCCCTCCCGTCGACTTCCTTCATGGCGGCTTCCTGCAGAAGCTCGGTAATTTCCCCGTGACGATTCTCGAACGCGCGGTATAGCGGCGTTCGATCACTGTCATCCCGAGCCTCGAAGTCGGCTCCCGCCTTCAAGAGAATCCTCGTCACTTCGGTACGACCTTTCTCGGCCGCGAGATGAAGCGCAGTTGCGCTGTCGTTGTCCTCGGAGTGGACGTTGGCGCCGGCGTCGATGAGTAGAGCAACGATCTCGGTGTGGCCGGCCTCGGCCGCGTACATCAAAGGAGTCCAACCCAGGTCATCGCGGGTGCAGACGTCCACGGTTTCGCTCTCTGCCAAGAGTTTGCGGACCGCTTCCGTTTGTCCCGAGGCCGACCAGTCGCGGAGCTGCCGATCCGGATCCTGGGTAAAGGACGAAAGTACGATGAAAAGTAGTGCGAGGCGAGTCGGCGTCATCATCTACTGTGTGTTGTCGGGATAACTGTAGTAACCCAGGCGTGTCCGCACGACGAGATTCTTGCGCTTAGCGAGTCGAACTTCGACCGAGTGCCAGGCACCGCCCGCCGCGTTTTTTTGGGGGGAGTATGCAATGCGGTAGGTTCGGTGCAATTCGTCTCGGATTCGATCGAAGGCCTTCCGCATCTCCTTTTTCTTTCGCGGAAAGAAGGCGCGGCCCCCGGTGTACTCGGCTACCTGAGTGAGCAGCTTTTGGTTCGTGTTCATACCATCCGCGAAGCTCCACCCCACCAGACCGACCGAGTAAACCGATGCCTGGGATCGACGCGCCGCTTCGAGCGCATCCTCCCTGGTTGCTTTGCTGCCCTCGTCGGCGCCATCGGTGAACACGAGCAGGGCCTTGCGATCCGGAACGACGGAGAGCTCTTGGAGGGCGCTCACCAGAGCGTCGTAGAGATGGGTGCTACGTTGCGGTCGCATGCGGTTGATCATAGCGATGTGCTCGTCCATGTCGTCCGTGAACCTCGGGCCGAAGACGACCGTGTTGTGGAAAAAGCCGACTCGAGCCTGGTCCCCCTTTCGCAGCTTGCTGATGAACCGATTGGCATCCTTTTGAACTTCTTCTTGGTGTGAGCGGACGCTGGCGGAGCTATCCAACAGCAGCAGCACGGTGATCGGAACATGTCCGGACGTGAAAAGGGTCAACTCTTGCGGTGCACCGTCCTCCAGAACGACGAAATCATCCTCCTTAAGTCCCTTGACGAAACGCCCCTTCTTGTCGGTCACCACGACGTCCAGGGCGACAGCGTTGACGTCTACCGAGAAGCGGTGCGTCGTTTCTTGCCACCGGGCGGGAGCCCCCGTCCTTGGGCCCGCTGGGCCTGTTGGGTCTGTTGGACATGTCGGGCTCGAGTGACCAAGCGAGCCGCAGAGGAGGAACCAGAAGGTGCTGAGCCCCATGACGTGGACGCGTTGGCGGTTTGCGAAAGGCATCACTGCTACTACTGTAACTCGGGGAGCAGTCAGGCAGACTGCTGTAGGGCTTCGTCCCCCTTGGACCCTGCGAGATATAGTTGATCCAAACTGAAAGCCGGTCAACTCACCGTGCCCGTACCGGAGTTTCTGACCCGGGGCGGGCGCCGATCCGGATGAGCCGCAACAATAATGTTCGAGATGCGCGTGGGTTACGCTAAGATATAGGGTTTGGTTGGTAGCCAGCGCGATGCTTAACGGATAGATGGGACTGCACAAGATCAGAAAAGGGCTCCGGCTGCCTATTTCGGGGGAGCCGGAACAAGCCGTTCAGGATGGCGGCACCCCCGGCAAGGTCGCCCTCCTGGCCAGTGACTACGTGGGGTTGCGCCCCACGGTGCGGGTAGCGGTGGGGGACGACATCCGCCGTGGCCAGCTCCTCTTCGAGGACAAGAAGACGCCTGGGGTGCGCTACACGTCGCCCGGCGCGGGCAAGGTAGCGGCCATCCATCGGGGCGAACGCCGAGCTTTGCAATCCATCGTCATCGAGCTGAGTCAGGACGAGAGAGGGGGCCGGGCCGGGGGGGCCGAAGAAGCCTCCTTCTCGTCCTTCACGGGGAAGCACCCGGGCGGTCTCTCGCGAGACGATGTCGCCGGGCTCCTCATCGAGTCCGGAACGTGGACTGCGTTGCGCGGGCGTCCCTTCAGCCGCGTCGCCAATCCCAACGACAAGCCGCGCGCCGTTTTCGTCACGGCGATGGACACCAATCCCCTGGCGCCCTCGGTAGACGTCGCACTCGAAGGCCGACATTCCGATTTCGAGCACGGGCTCGTCGCACTCTCCAAGTTGACCGAAGGGCCCGTCTTCGTTTGTACGTCGCCGGGAAGCAAGGTCCCGATACCTGGAGATGATCAGTTTCGGCACGAGGAGTTCCAGGGCCCTCACCCCGCCGGCACGGTGGGCCTCCATATCCACCGACTGGATCCTGTGGATCGAAACAAGGTGGTCTGGCACGCCGGTTATCAGGATGTGGTGGCGATTGGAAAGCTCTTCCAGACCGGCAAGCTCGATGTGGAGCGTGTGATCTCCATCGCCGGTCCGGTGGTACGCCGTCCTAGGTTGGTGCGTACAAGAGTGGGCGCGTCGACGGATGATCTCCTCGAGGGCGAGCTACAGGAAGGAGACAACCGTGTCATCTCAGGCTCTGTCCTTTCGGGACGCAAGGCTTCCGGGGAGACCTTGGGTTATCTCGGACGGTACGATCGGCAGGTGACGGTTCTTCGCGAGGGGCGCGAGCGCGAGTTTCTCGGCTGGTTAGGGCCGGGGTTCGACAAGTTCTCTATCATCAATACTTTTGTTTCCAAGCTGCTCCCGGGGAAGAAGTTCGCATTCACGACGTCCACCAACGGATCGGTCCGCGCCATCGTTCCCATAGGTATGTACGAGAAGGTGATGCCGATGGACATCATGCCGACGTTTCTGCTCCGCTCGCTCCTGATGCGCGACGCCGTACGCGCTGAAGAGCTCGGGTGCCTGGAGCTGGACGAGGAGGATCTCGGGTTGTGTACTTTCGTGGATCCAGGGAAGAACGATTACGGACCATATCTTCGTGACGTGCTCACCACGATCGAAAAAGAGGGTTAGTACTTGAAATTCTTACGCAACCTACTCGATAAACAAGCCAAGCTCTTCGAGAAAGGTGGCAAGCTCGAAAAGCTCTACCCGCTCTGGGAAGCGAACGATACCTTCTTGTTCACTCCGGGCGAGGTCACCAAGCATGCCTCGCATGCGCGCGACGGGCTCGATCTCAAACGCATGATGATGACGGTCGTGGTCGCGCTCGGCGGCTGCCTGTATATGGCCTTGTACAACACCGGTTACCAGGCGAACCTCGCGATCTCACAAGGTGCAGCTCCGCTCGCGACGTGGCAGACCCAGGAGATGGGAGCGCTGGGGCTCGGCTTCGATCCCGGAAATGTCTGGGTATGCATGGTTCACGGAGCACTCTATTTCGTCCCGGTGTTCCTCGTCACGTTCGGGGTCGGCGGCATCTGGGAGGTCGTCTTTGCCGTCATCCGCAAGCACGAGGTGAACGAGGGCTTCTTGGTCACCGGGTTCTTGTTTCCACTCATTCTGCCGCCCAATATTCCTCTCTGGCAGGTCGCCCTCGGCATCAGCTTCGGTGTAGTTATTGGAAAAGAGGTCTTCGGGGGAACGGGTTTCAACATCTTGAACCCGGCGCTAGCTGCCCGAGCCTTTCTGTTTTTTGCCTACCCGGCCGAGATCACGGGAGATCAGGTATGGATCGCCGCGGTGACGGCGGTCGACGGGGTGAGCGGCGCCACCTGGCTGGCCAACGCGGTCGAAGGCGGCCAGGCAGCCGTCGCCCAGGGCGTCACCTGGTGGGATGCCTTTGTCGGTTTCATTCCGGGTTCCATGGGAGAAACGTCCGCGCTTGCCTGCTTGGCCGGAGGCCTCCTTCTCATATTCACGGGCGTCGGTTCCTGGCGCATTATGTTGAGCGTCGTCCTGGGAACGATCGCCATGACGATGGTCCTTAACGGTGTTGGCTCTTCGACCAATCCCTTTTTCGACGTGCCTTTTTGGTGGCACTTCGTTCTGGGTGGCTGGGCCTTCGGAATGGTGTACATGGCCACCGATCCGGTGTCCGCTCCGGTAGCGAACAAAGGGGCCTCCATCTACGGTTTTCTGATTGGCGTGTTAGCGGTACTGATTCGGGTCGTCAACCCGGCATATCCAGAAGGGATGATGTTGGCGATTCTACTGATGAACGTGTTCGCCCCGGTCATTGACCATTTCGTCGTACGGGCTAATATAAAACGTAGGAAGGCTCGCTATGCAACATAGCGTCCAATACAACTTGTGGTTCGCGGCGGCGATATCGGTCACTTGCGCGGTGTTCGTTTCATGGGCAGCGGTCTCTTTGAAGGACCGGCAAGAGATCAACGCGGCACTAGACAAGCAGCGAAATGTGCTGATTGCCGCCGGGCTGGCAAAAGACGACGAGAGACTCAGCCGCGAAGAGATCGAGGAGCGTTTCGCCCCCATCCGACAGGTGGTCATCGATCTCGAGACGGGCGAAGAGGCACCTGATATCGATCCGATAACGTTCGATTACCGGAAGGCAGCGATGGATTCCGATACCAGTCGAGCGGCTCCCGACAACCGCTCTCGGGTCCAGCGTCTCGCCGACAACGCCTTGGTCTACCAGCTCCTAGATGGCAGCGGTGCGATTCAGACTCTGATTCTGCCCATCGAGGGATACGGCCTTTGGGGAACCCTCTATGGTTTTCTCGCGCTGGATGGCGCCGATCTCAATACGATCCGCGGCATAACCTATTATGAGCACAAGGAGACCCCTGGGCTGGGCGGCGAGGTCGATAATCCAATTTGGAAGGCGCGCTGGGATGGACGTTTGGCCTTCGACGATGGGCTCAACCCAAAGATTACCGTCATCAAAGGACCGACCCTCCCGCCCGCCGAGGATCCATACCGGGTAGACGGTCTCTCGGGCGCCACCATCACCAGCCGCGGCGTGACCAACATGCTTCACTTCTGGCTGGCGGAGAATGGCTTCGGCCCCTATCTCGACCGATTGAGGAAAACTGAAGGAGTCACCGGATGACTAGCAAAGCGCGAGACGCGCTCGCCGATCCACTTTTCAACAATAACCCGATCGCTTTTCAAGTGTTAGGGATCTGCTCGGCTCTCGCGGTGACGACCAAAATGGATACCGCTCTAGTCATGAGCGTGGCGGTCCTTGCGGTTCTGACTCTGTCGAACCTTTTCGTCAGCCTTCTTCGAAACCAGATCCCGACGAATATTCGGATCATCGTGCAACTCACTATCATCGCGTCTTTGGTGATCGTCACCGATCAGATCCTCAAGGCCTACGTTTACGAGATCTCGAAGCAGCTATCCGTGTTCGTGGGTCTCATCATTACTAACTGCATCATTATGGGTCGCGCCGAGGCCTATGCCATGCAGAACCCGCCGATGCAGAGCGTCTTGGACGGGATAGGCAACGCCTTGGGGTACTCGCTCATTCTGATGCTCACCGCGTTCTTGAGGGAGTTGTTCGGATCCGGCTCGCTGTTCGGGATCACGCTGATGCCTTTGGTCACGGAGGGCGGCTGGTACAATCCGAACGCCCTCATGCTCCTCTCCCCGGCGGCGTTCTTCATAATCGGACTGTTGATCTGGATCTTGAGAACCTGGAAACCGGACCAGATGGAGGCGGATTGACATGTTCGAACATTACTTGAACCTCGCCATCAAGAGCATCTTCGTCGAGAACATGGCCCTCGCCTTCTTCTTGGGCATGTGCTCCTTTATCGCGGTGTCGAGAAAGGTGGAAACCGCCATCGGTCTCGGTAGCGCGGTGATCTTTGTTCTGACCGTGACCGTTCCCATGAACTTTCTGATCTATACGTACCTACTGAAGGAAGGGGCGCTGGCCTGGGTCAGCCCGGAACTAGCTTCCTACGACCTGTCATTTCTCGGCTTTCTCACCTACATCGGTACGATCGCCGCGATGGTCCAGATCGTGGAGATGGCACTTGATCGATTCCTACCCAAGCTGCACGCGGCGTTGGGTGTGTTCCTACCGTTGATCGCCGTGAATTGCGCTATCTTGGGGGCGTCTCTTTGGATGGTCGAGCGCAACTACGCATTCGGAGAGAGCGTGGTCTTCGGGTTCGGGTCCGGAGTGGGTTGGGCACTCGCCATCATCGCGTTGGCCGGCATTCGAGAGCGACTGCGCTATAGCAATATCCCCGCGGGCCTCCGCGGCTTGGGAATCACGTTCATCATTACCGGTCTGATGGCCATTGGATTCATGGCCTTCGGAGGCATCCAGCTCTAGTGCCAGCTTAGGAGAAGACCACCATGGTCACCGTCGTACTCGGCGTTTTCATGTTCACCTTCATCATCGTGGCACTGGTGGGAGTGTTGATGGTCGCCCGGCTACAGCTGGTGGCCACCGGGGACGTGACCATCACCGTGAACGATGACGCTGATAAGGGGATTACCACAGCGGCGGGAGGAACGCTGCTGAGCACGCTGGCCAACAACAAGATCTTCATTCCCTCGGCCTGTGGGGGAAAGGGAACGTGCGGCGTTTGCACGGTGACCGTCCAAGAGGGCGGCGGCGCCATGGTCCCGGTGGAGGAGAACCACATCAGCCGTGGTGAGGCTCGCGAGGGCGTCCGCCTGTCGTGCCAGGTGAAGGTCAAGCAGGACATGAAGATTGAAGTGCCGGCCGAGGTCTTCGATGTTCGTAGGTGGACGTGCAAGGTGCGCTCGAACCACAATGTGGCTACTTTCATCAAAGAGCTGGTGTTGGAGCTTCCCCCGGGGGAATCGGTTCCGTTCCGGGCGGGTGGCTACATTCAGATCGAATCCCCACCGCATGTCGTCAACTACAAAGACTTCGACATCGAAGAGGAGTACCGCGAGGATTGGGACAAGTTCAATATGTGGCGCTACATTTCTACGGTCGACGAGCCCGTGACCCGCGCCTTCTCCATGGCTAGCTACCCGGAGGAGAAGGGCTTCATCCTGCTCAACGTGCGCATTGCCTCCCCGCCGCCGCGAGCTCCCGAAGGAACGCCGCCGGGAATCATGTCGTCCTACATCTTCGGTTTGAAGCCAGGAGACGAAGTGACTATCTCGGGCCCCTTCGGCGAATTCTTCGCCAAGGAGACCGAAGCCGAGATGTTCTTCATCGGCGGCGGCGCCGGAATGGCGCCGATGCGCTCACATATCTTCGACCAGTTCTACCGACTCCACTCTAAGCGCAAGATCAGCTTCTGGTATGGGGCGCGGAGCCTGCGCGAGGCGTTCTATTTCGAAGACTTCGACAAGATCCAAAAAGATTTCGATAACTTCAAGTGGTACCTCGCCCTGTCGGAACCACTACCCGAGGACAACTGGACAGGGTACACGGGGTTCATCCACCAAGTCGTTTATGACAACTATCTGAAGGATCATCCTGCACCCGAGGACATCGAGTACTACCTCTGTGGTCCGCCGCTCATGCTCAAGGCTTGCATGCAGATGCTGGACGGCCTGGGAGTGGAGCCGGAGAATATCCTGTTCGACGATTTTGGTTGATAATTTTTTGGTCCGTAAGAGCCAGTCCGCCAAGCGCGACCGGAATCGATCCTCGGCGGCCTGCATCACGGCGCCTCGCCCTTGAGAGGCACGTAGAAGCCCAGAACGAGACCGGACGCAGCGGCGCCCGACGTCTTCTTCGAGCCAGGCTTCCTGAACCGGGTGGAGACCACCGTCGCCGGCAAGGCCCTCGATCGTCGTGATCTCCAAGTGAGGGACCAAAGGCGAGACGATCCGGCGCGCCATTCATCAGGTCAAGTCATCGACGCGGGACCATTTAAGTTCTTGCGGTAACGGATCTCCGGGAGTCCGGATGAGGCGTGGGTTTTCCTGCCACCGTCCGGATTGAAGCCGTGCGTTTCGTAGAAGCGTCGGGCCAGACCATTGGCTTCGAAGACCCACAGGTTGGCCTCGACACAACGCCTCGTTCGAAGCTCCGCCAGCGCCCCTGACAGTAGCTCTCCGCCGTACCCCCGGCGCCAACGAGGCGGATCGACGTAGATAGAGGTGACCTCACCCGACCCTCTGTTGCCATCGTCCGTGTCCAGCGTCTCGATGAAATGGATGAACCCAACCACCCGGCGGGCCTCGACAGCAACAAGAGCGTTCCGGCCGGATTGAGAGAGCACCTCACGCCAGATTACAGCGCGTGCCTGAACGGGGAAACCCTCCAGGAGCCCATCATCCAGTAGCCCGCGAAAGGCGGCCTGCCACGCGGCCACGTGCACCTCGGCCATCCGTTTCGCATCATCCAACACGGCCCACCGGATGGACACCTTTTAGTCTCTGATCAGGGGGAAGGAGGCCGAGTTGCGGGGATCATTCAAACTTTGGAGCAACTCCTTGAATTCCGGTTCCTCGCGGATCGGAGTGAGGTAGTTATCTTCGACGAGCAGATCAGGATCGGGGGGTCGGATTGATATACCAAGAAAGTCTCAAAGGGATCCGCTACGTTGTCCGCCCGTGACACTCGCTGGGCATAGATGTCGGCGACGATACCGTCATCCTTCTCCCGCAGGCCGGACTTCATGGCTTGAATCTCCAGCCACTCGACGGCGCGCGTGCAGACCTCGGAGGGGCCCCATTGATGGCCACCCTCGAAGAAGTCGAAGCGGTGGGTGATCTCGTGATCGTCGAGCTCTCCGTCGAGAGCACAGACCGCATAGGTGTGAATCGGGTCGAAGGCGGTGATGTTCTCCGCCACCTCCCCAGGCGTTACGCTTGCCCGAATGGCATCTGTCTTCCCCTGAAATCTGGGCGGAGGGGTCTGCGCGCCTAGGGTGCTGCGGCCGGGCAGCGTCACGAGAATTACGGAGATCAGAAGGGTAAGTCGCATGGCTCTCCCATGACTCGAGCGGAATAGACGGTGCCAGTTTAGTTTGAGCCTGGACCCGCTCCAAATGGAGCCCGGATCTCCGGCTCAGATCACTCGGTCCGGACCGCGAGTAACGAAAAGTAACAACTTCTTGTCGGCAATTCCTCTGCCCTGGTTTGCGACCCTCACGGCTTGAAGGCGAGGATAGCTTCCATGGCGGGATCGCGGCCATTGAAGAAGTCCCGGGATGACAAGGCGGCCGGTAGGTCGGGCTTGTGGGTCAAACGTGGATCGTCTGCCGTGCTTCGCTGGTGGTAGCGCGTGGAAACGAAAAGGAGCAAACGGGAGTTCGGCAGATCCCGTCGCATTGCATCCCCATATTGATTGGGGGCGCCCCCGGTAGGCTCGCCGACGAGGAGCGTCTCCGTCCGGCGCTCTATATCGGTGACGAAGTTCCCCGCCGCCGAGAACGTATTCCGATCCATGATCGTAAACAGTTTTCCCAGCTGGTTGATCGCGGCGTTCTGTTCCAGCATGTTTAGGAGCGGGCCATAAGTTGTGTGGGTCTACGCGGATTCGTGTGGGTAAGTCCTGACGGAAAACAGTGTAACTCATTGTGTGGAAAAGGTATCCAGACTTCATCAGGTGCTGAAAAGTGGTCCATTTTTCGGATAGGCTAACCGAGTGAAAAATTCCCAGTCGATCCGCTCGCTGTTTGCGCTGCCAGGTTTCGTGGCTGGTGCCGGATTGAAGGGTGTATTCGATGACCGATACGCCCGCGTCATCCAGCTCAAGAGGCGAAAAAAACAGCTGTTTGCTCTTACTGTGGGCAACGGTGCCGGGGGCGCTATGACAAGCAAGTGTGCCGGGTCCGCGACCTGTCGTTGGCAGGCTGGCGGATCTCTCTGGAATACGAGCGTTGGCGCGTCAACTGTTCTGGGTGCGGCGGTTTGCATGTAGAACACCTGGACTGGCTGGCGAACAACTCGCGCTACACCTAGCGTTTTGCGACGCATGTGGGCAAGCTGTGCCGGGATATGCCGGACAAGGCGGTGGCCGAGATGGAACGTCTGCGCCTCCTAGTTGAAGGGGTCAACAACAAAATCCGTGTGCTGCAACGACGCGCCTACGGCTATCGCGACGAGGAATATCTCAAGCTGAAGATCGTGGCGGCATTCCTTCCGCCATTACCCAGAAATGCCGTCTTCAACCCACACGAATCCGCGTAGACCCAGTTGTGTTATCTCCGCCCTCGTTCAAACGGATGTCGATCACGAGACGTTCAGGCGCCTGGTTCGCGATGACGTTCGCCAACTTGTTTGCAAACTGCTGCATCGTGTCACCGGACTGCGTATCCCCGCGAACGACGTTGTATCGGACGTAGAGCGTCCCACTATCTGCAAGAAACCGGGACCAAAAGCGCTCCTCTAGGTTGCTCAGCCAGAGGGGCTGGGGACCGGGGGGGAAGGGAGACGACTCCTCTATCCAATTGGCCAGTTGGCGAGCGCCAACAGAGGACACAATGACCGGGAAGACACTCCCATCCGCTCTTCTTACGAGGTACTGCGGGAGCTTGGCCCGCACGGTCCAAACATGGTCTCTCGATATGAGAGGATCGAGCGTGCGGTATACCTTCTTCACGGGCTGACCGCCGACACTCAGGACCTCGGCGCCCACCAAGTCCTGATGGGGCGAGCGAGCTCGGAGAATGAACAGCCCGTCGCGAAAGCGATAAACCTCGAAGGGAAGAAAAGAGTCGAGCCTCCGGTCGAGCGGCACCATCCCGGAATGCCCATCTCGCCCCCTTTGGCTGGGAAGCGCGGCTATTTTGTGGAGCTCGGCGATGACCTGGTTATCGGTCAACCCAGGTATCCTGGCGTCAAGCTGAGCGGCCGATTGATCGAACTCCTCCCGAGGGATGGAGAAAAACAAGTTGGGATGAAGCCGAATCATCTCTCTAGACAGAAAAGACAGGTCCTCTCGCCATGCTTCGGGTGACGTGGTCTGGGCAGCTAGGGGTCTACCGCCCCAACCAGCCGCTAGCACGAGGGCAACTGCTAACGCGCCTTGAACGCGCGCACGTACCGGGCTCGAAACGCGCCGTGGCTCGGGTAGAATCTTTTTCACATTCAACTTTGGTCTCCTTATTCATCGGGCCTCAATCCACGGGCAGGCTCCTCTGCATCTGGCCCACTTTGACCCAAGTCGGATCCGGCTCGTGGGTCAGAATCACGTATAGGGTTCCGTCCGTTAACTCTGCCTTGGCAGCGCCCGACCGAAGCTCGGCGGTTACCGGTGTTTTTCCGAGGAACTTGTTGTCCACGATGACCTCGGCTCCTGCGGGCTGACTGGCGATTCCGACTTGATCTCGAGTGCCGCGCAGGACGGTGGCACAGTTTGTCGCTAGCAGAGGAAGAAGACCCGCGAGCAAGATGAAACGAAAAGACTTGAACGCTGACGTCATGGCGACCTCCTTTGTTTGGCTGAAAAACTCTTCTACTAGGTAGGCGGACAAGGAGGCTCAAAACTGGCACGGAGGGCAAGATTTTTTCTGCACTCAGGCCATCCAAAATTGTCCTCTAGTTCTCACTGGGGAGCAATTGGCTGGACCATCTTAGATACGTGACAGGAGTAGGTCGATCGGCGGGTTCCCTGAACGACCCACCTCTTTTGCCTCTCTAGACTTTCTTATGCTACTTTCACTTTAGATTCAGCCAGCATGGTTGATCTTCCGCACCCCACTCCGACGGCCACCACTTCTGAAGCGGTTCAGCGGCTCCCGCGCTACCGATGAGAGCGAGCAGCATTACTAGCACCATTCCCCCGGCGGTCAGGCGTTCTGCATCCCCTGTGCCCATACCCCTGTCTCCCTTGTTGGCTCGCCTATATCGCTAACGCCAGGCGTTATCAAAGGCCGGAAACGGTTAGGCAGGCTCCAAGACTACGGCATTTGGAGAAACTAGCTTTTCTCGAAATCGATCACGACACCCGAGGCTGGGACTTCCCAGGCGACTGACTTTGACCTGCGTCCGCTAATGGGTTACATGGGAGCTAAAAACGGTTACAATTCGCAATGGAAAGATTCGCGGCTATTACGGTGTCCAATCCGATCCGTGACGTGCAGAAATTCGGCCAGAGCATCTGGTACGACAATATTCGCCGCGGCCTCATCAGTTCCGGCGAGCTCAAGGAGATGGTGGAGGGAGACGGCTTGCTGGGCGTGACGTCGAACCCCTCCATCTTCGAAAAGGCTCTGGCGGGCAGCACCGACTACGACGCCGCGACTAAGAAGCTGGTCTCGCAAGATACCGGGGATGCCAAGAGCATCTATGAAGGTTTGGCCATCGAGGATATTCAGCTAGCCGCCGACGTCCTGGCCGGCGTTTACGAGCAAACCGGTGGCCGCGACGGCTTCGTGAGCATGGAGGTGTCGCCCTACCTAGCCAACGACACCGAACGTACGCTCGAGGAGGCCCGCCGCCTGCACAAGACCATCGGCCGGCCGAACGTGATGATCAAGGTCCCTGCGACTCCCGAGGGTGTGCCCACGATCATGCAACTCACCTCCGAGGGCATCAACATCAACGTCACGCTGCTTTTCGCAGTCGAGTCCTATGAGGCGGTGGCCAAGGCTTATATGGATGGCCTCGAGAGGCTCGCTTCGTCGGGAGGCGACCTCTCCCGTGTGTCGAGCGTTGCTAGCTTCTTCGTGAGCCGTATCGATGCGCTCATCGACCAGAAGCTTTGTGAGGCTCTCGACGCCACGAGTGATGCGGAGAGGCGTCAGAATTTGAAGAGCTTGCTTGGGAAAGTGGCCATTGCAAACGCCAAGGTCGCCTATGCGCTCTACCGGGAGCTCCATTCCGCAGATAGGTGGAAGTCCCTGGCCGACAAAGGGGCCAAGACACAGAGGCTCTTGTGGGCAAGCACCAGCACCAAGAACCCGAAGTATCCCAAGTCTCTTTACGTCGATGAGCTGATCGGTGAAGACACCGTGAACACCGTGCCCACCGAGACCTATTTGGCGTTCCGATCCAAAGGCCGCGTGCGCCCGAGTCTAACCGAGAACTGGGCGGAGAACATCGAGCAAGCGGAGGAAACGATGGTCACCCTCGGTGAGGTTGGCATCTCGATGAAGGATGCAACCGACCATCTACTCGCCGATGGAGTGATGAAATTCTCGGACGCTTTCGACAAGCTTCTCGCCGCCGTAGAACGGAAGCGACAATCCCTATTAGCAGGCGAGCTGGCCAAGCAGTTCTACTTTCTCGGGGAGGCAGAGGGGGAAGTTCAGGAGGCGCTGACGGATTGGCGAACAAATGGGAAGGTCAGACGGCTCTGGCGGGGGGACACGTCGCTTTGGTCCGGCACCGATGAGGATCAATGGCTGGGCTGGTTGCACATCGTGAGCGGCCAGCTCGATCATCCAGAGCACATTCGGGCCATCGTCGAGGATGTTCAGTCGGGCGGCTTCGAGCACATCCTCCTCTTGGGAATGGGCGGATCCAGTCTGGGGCCCGAGGTGATGCGGCGCACCTTTGGTATCGTGGATGGTTTTCCTGAACTGCTCGTTCTCGATTCGACGGTACCGGCCCAGGTCAGGGCATTCGAGAAAAAGGTGGATCCCGCGACAACGCTTTTCATCGTGTCGTCAAAATCCGGAAGCACGACCGAGCCGAACGTTTTCAAACAGTATTTCTTCGACAAGGTCGAGCGGGAGGTTGGTCGGGAAAAAGCCGGCTTGCACTTCATCGCCATCACCGACCCGGGAACCAAGCTGCACCGCCTGGCCAAAGCGGATCACTTTCGGCACATCGCCCACGGCGTGCCCACCATCGGCGGCCGGTATTCGGTGATGTCCCATTTCGGAATGGTCCCCGCTGCGGTAATGGGCGTGGACGTTTCGAGGTTCTTGGACAACGCCGAGATCATGGTGCAATCTTGTGCATCGGTTGTGCCGCCGGAGGTCAACCCTGGCGTTGAGCTTGGCATCATCCTCGGCACCCTGGCCAAGCGGGGGCGTGACAAGGTGACAATCATCGCGTCCCCCGGAATCGAGTCGCTGGGTGCATGGCTGGAGCAGCTACTGGCAGAGTCGACCGGCAAGGAGGAGAAGGGGCTGGTGCCCATCGATAACGAGCCGATAGGCCTTCCCGAGGCCTACGGAGATGACAGAGTCTTCGTGTATCTCCGACTCGCTCCCGCTCCTTCCAAAGAGCAGGACGTCGCTGCCGAGGCCCTCCAGGGAGCGGGTCATCCAGTGGTGAAAATTACACTGATGGAAAGCATGGATCTAGGTCAGGAGTTCTTCCGCTGGGAGGTTGCTACCGCTGCCGCGGGCTCGGTCCTGGGAATCAACCCTTTCAGCCAACCAGACGTGGAAGCGAGCAAGGTCGCCACGCGGAAGCTGACCGCCGCTTACGAGCAGACCGGCGAGCTACCTTCGGAAACGCCGCTTCTCTCCGACGGTGATCTGAGCCTGTTCGCCGACGCCCGCAACGGAGACGCCATCGCATCGTCGGCCAAATCGAAGGACCTCAGAGAATATCTGAGGGCCCACCTCGGCCGTCTCAAAGCCGGCGACTACTTCGCCATCAACGCCTACGTGGAGATGAACGAGGAGAACCAGAAGGAGTTGAACGCCATCCGACGCTCGGTGCGGGCCACGAAGAAGGTAGCGACGACCCTCGGGTACGGACCGCGTTTTCTCCATTCCACCGGCCAATTGCACAAGGGCGGCCGCAATAGTGGTGTGTTTCTCCAGATTACATCCGAGGACGCTGAAGACCTATCGATCCCTGGCCAGAAATACTCCTTCGGGATCCTGACGCGCTTTCAGGCGCAGGGTGACTTCGAAGTTCTGGTGGAGCGGGGACGTCGTGTTCTGCGCGTGCATCTGGGCCCGGAAGTGAAACGCAACTTAGCCAGACTACGGGAAATCGTTCAGGACGCTCTCTAGTTCCTTGCTGAAAGAACTAAATGACCAACGCCGAACGTGCGCTGGATGCGGTAGAAGATGGCAACGTCCTAGGGCTCGGTACGGGAAGGGCCGCAACCGCGTTCGTGCGTGGTCTCGGCGAGCGCGTCCAAAACGGTCTTCGAATCACCGGCGTTCCGACTTCGCAGGCGACAGCGGATTTAGCGACCGAGCTCGGGATCCCGCTGGTGACTCTCGAAGAAGCAGGCGAGCTCGATCTTACGATCGATGGCGCCGATGAGGTCGATCCGCAGCTCGACCTCATCAAGGGCTACGGGGGTGCCATGGTGCGCGAGAAGATCGTGGCCGCGTCGAGCAAGCGCCTCGTGATCTTGGTCGGCGCCGAGAAAGAGGTCAAGGTGCTCGGCGAACGCGGGCGCCTTCCGGTCGAGGTCGTGTCGTTCGGCATGAGCCTAGGACGTCGGCGACTCGAGGGA
Organism: Candidatus Marinacidobacterales bacterium; assembly: GCA_965222425.1. Taxonomy (GTDB): domain Bacteria; phylum Acidobacteriota; class Vicinamibacteria; order Marinacidobacterales; family DATDRI01; genus CBDCNP01. The sequence goes on along the minus strand of CBDCTW010000022.1, from coordinate 605,554 downwards.
TTGGGGTTGGCACCGGAGCTACGAATGAAGGACGGCAAGGCGTTCAAGACCGACAACGGGAATTGCATCCTCGATTGCGGTGTGGGTCCGATAGCGAACTCTGCCGAGCTCGAGCGAGAGATCCTATTCATCCCGGGTGTTGTCGGATGCGGACTTTTGCTGGGGATGGCCCATACTGTTCTGATCCAAAGAGGTGACGATGTCGAGGAGCGACAACGTGGGTGATGCGACCGTCAAGCTAGCTCCTTCTATCCTCTCGGCCGACTTTACGCGCCTCGGCGAGCAGGTCGAGGAGGCGGAGTCGGCGGGCGCTGATCGGATCCATGTCGATGTCATGGACGGCCACTTCGTTCCGAACATCACGATCGGACCCCTGGTCGTTCGGGCCCTCCAACGAGTAACGAAGCTTCCTCTGGAAACGCACCTGATGATCGAGCACCCCGAACGATATGTGGAGGCCTTCGCAGAGGCCGGCTCGACGTCTCTCCTGGTTCACGTAGAGGGCGCGATACACCTTCATCGGACCATTAGTCACATCAAGTCGTTGGGCCTTGGTGCGGGAGTGGTTCTGAATCCAGCGACGCCGGCGGCGTTAATCGAAGAGATTCTTCCGGATGTCACTCAGGTACTCGTCATGACGGTGAACCCAGGTTTCGGCGGGCAAAAATTCATCACCAGTACGCTTCCGAAAATTCAACGTGTTCGTCAGATGATAGATCAAGCTCACCGGGAGTGTCAGCTAGAAGTCGACGGAGGGATCGACGCCACCAGCGCACCCCAAGTGGTCGCGGCCGGCGCGCGTGTCCTCGTTGCGGGCTCGGCAGTTTTCGGTGCTAAAGACGGCGTTCGGGGCGCTATGGACCGTTTGCGCGACAGCGTCCAGAATTCGTGCTCGGGATGACCAAGGAGCGCGGCCATATCCTCGTGGGCGACATCGGCGGTACGAAGACCGTCGTCACCCTCCTAGAAGACACTGGGGATGGTCTAAAGGAGATTCGCGAGTCGGTCTTCTCGAGCCAGGAACACCGGGCCCTCGAGGAGATACTCGACAAATTTTTTCGGGAAGCCAAGACACCCCCCATTCGGGCAGCCTGCTTCGGAATCGCGGGGGCGGTGATCGATGGAAAGAGCAACCCGACCAACCTACCGTGGCACCTCGACGGAAAAGACATAGCGAAGATGCTGGGAGTGCCTCGTACCAGGCTCATCAACGATCTGGAAGCGGCCGCATATGGCATGCTGCATCTAACGGATAACGAGCTTTACGAACTAAACCGTGGCACGGGCCCTGGACGGAAGGGCAACGTCGCCGTGCTCGCGGCTGGCACCGGCCTCGGTGAAGCGATGCTGTTTTGGGACGGTAGGCGGCACCACGTCATCGCTTCCGAGGGGGGGCACGCCGACTTTGCCCCGCGAACCGACGAAGAGATCGAGCTCCTGAAGTATCTCCGGAAGAAGTATGACGGCCACGTTAGCTATGAGCGCGTGCTCTCCGGGCCAGGTTTCTTCAATGTCTATGGTTTCCTTCGGGACTCGGGCTTCGCCCCCGAGCCGGATTGGATGACCGAGAGGCTCGAGGCCGGCGACCCGAGCGCTGTTGTCACCAAGGCCGGCCTCGAAGACAAAGATCCTCTGAGCGTCCGAACCCTCGAGTTGTTCTCCAACATCTACGGGGCGGAAGCTTCCAATTTGGCTCTCAAGTGCGTAGCCATGGGCGGGGTTTACATCGGTGGGGGAATCGCCCCTAAGATCCTTCCTGCGTTTTCGGCGGGACATTTTATGAACGGCTATCGAGACAAAGGGCGCTTCACCGAGCTGGTCGAAAGCATGCACGTTTGTGTGGCGCTGAATCCTCGAACTCCGCTCATCGGCGCCGCCTACTACGCCCTCGACCTGTGAGCTCATTGGAGTTGCGGATGATTGCGGAGGAGATCTTCCGCGCCAGCGTATCCGCCGCCGATCCACGTCGCCTCCTGCTCGACCGATCGCGGATCGAGAACGACGAGTGGCGCTACGAAGCGCCCGGCGTCCCCGATGTCCCCGACATCAATGTATCCTGGGACCTACCTAAAAGGAACACTTCCGGTCGGCTCCTGGTTATCGGTGCCGGCAAGGCAGCCGCCTCACTTGCGCTGGCGCTCGAGGAAACGGTCGGAGATCGGATCGATGGAGGGAGGATCGTCGTTAAGCATGGTCACGGACTTCCTCTGAAGCACGTCGTCGTCGAGGAGGGCGGTCATCCTCTGCCCGACGAGGGCGGCCTCGAGGGGACCTCCCGTCTCATGGACGATCTAGAAGACACTCGCCCCGACGACCGCGTGTTCTTTCTGTTGACCGGCGGGGCCTCGGCTCTCTTGATAGCGCCGGCACCGGGTTTGACTCTCTCCGACAAAATCGAAACGACCCGGGCGCTTTTGGCATGTGGCGCTAAAATCCAGGAGATAAACACCATCCGCAAGCACCTGTCTGCGGTAAAAGGTGGGCGCTTGGCGGAGCGGATTCATCCCGCCAAGGCGATGACACTCATTGTATCCGACGTCGTGGGTGACGAACTCTCATCGATTGGCTCCGGACCCACCGTGCCCGATCCTTCCACTTTCGCCGACTGTCTGGACGTTCTGAAGCGCCATGACCTGCACGAGAAGATCCCTGCAACGGTCCGCGACTGGCTCGACAGGGGCGGTCGAGGGGTCAGCGCCGAGACCCCAAAACAGGGACTACCGTTTTTCGAGAACATCCGTTGCCTGATTCTTGCCAGCAACCGCCATTCCCTGGACGCCGCGCGGAGGGCCTCCGACGCACTCGGTTTTCGCTCGGAGGTCTATAGCTACGACATGGTCGGCTCTACCCACGATAGAGCGAGCACCTTCGCCTCACGGCTTCTCGAGCTGTCGGAGCAAGGGCCGGTAGCGCTACTCGCGGGCGGCGAAACGACTCTCGAGGTTAAGGGGAAAGGTAAAGGCGGACGCAATCAGGAGTTCGCGCTCGTTGCGGCCCGCGAGATCGAAGGGGTGAAAAACGTCGCCATTCTCTCTGCCGGGACCGACGGCACCGATGGTCCGACCGCCGCCGCCGGTGCCTTCGTCGATGGAACGACCCTTGCCAGAGCACGTTCTGCGGGTCTGAACACGGACGCCTTCCTACGAGACAACGATTCCTACACCTTCTTCGATAACTTGGGCGACCTTCTACGCACCGGTCCCACCGGCACCAACGTCATGGACCTGGTCGTGGGCCTGGCTCGATAATTGCCGACGATGCGGTCACACCCGTTTGACTCGACCGCGAACGTGGTGCCTGATTAGCGATTCTCGTCAAGACGAGATCGCGCCGCCACTTTTCTTCGTCGTTCTATTGGCCCATATACGTTTGCGTGACAGCCTCCAGATCCAGGAAGTCGCGTTCATCGAGTACGTTTACTTCAGCGTTTACATAATCCTCGTGCTGACAACGCTTCACGCGTTCTTCTTTTCGCTGGAGAGATTCGATTTTCGGGTGGTGGAGTACGAGGAAAGTCTCCTCATCAAGTTAGATTTCTGGCCGCTCTGGTTTGGGTTTTTGTTCCTCGTCGCGATCGCCTTCCACTATTGAAGCCGGGCGGCGCCAGGGGGAACGCTTCTGATTCGTGCTTCGTTGAGGCACTCTCTTGAATCTCATCCATCAACGCTTGTTTTTCTTGGACTTCTTCCGCGAGCCTTTCGCAATCGATAAAGTACCTTATCCACCCAGGTAGGAATCCTCGTGCATTAATCATCGAGCACGGTATCCTTTCCAAGTCCGCCCCTATGGGGAAGCCCTTCTGGACCAGATACAAGCGTTCGTTCCGGGCGTTCTTTGCGGTATCGTAGCGGGCCTGGCAGTCGGCGAGGACTTCCGGCCAATCGGACTCCGAGGCCTCGTCAGGCCGTCCGTCCTCTCCATCTAGAACCTCGGCCACGGTTCTTTGGTCGGTCTCCTTTCCGACGAGCGATACGTTCTTCCCTCCGGAGGCCTCCAAATCTTCATCACTAATCATTTTGCTGGGGAGGAGGTTCTGGCGTCTCTCTCTTTCCTTTTCCGCGACCTCGGCCAGGGACTGGGCGAAGCAGATTCCGGCGATGAGGAAGAGGCCAAGCAACAAGGAAAAGGATCTCATCTCGAGTTTTCTTGGGGACCGCTCATGTTAGCGAATCGCTCGATCCACGTCAAAACCATGAAGCGGTCAATGGTGTTCGAAGATGGTCGAGATTATGATAGCGCCCATGAGTAAACGAGCTCTCATCGGCGTAGCCGTCGCCGTCATAACAGCGTCGATCGTTTTATTCTTGCAGCAGATCCAGAGACGGGGAGAGGAAACCACTCCCGCGGAACCCGCGAGCTACGTAGGTCGACAAGCGTGCGCACGGTGCCACGAACAACAACTCGATTTGTGGCGAGGGTCCCACCACGATCTGGCCATGCAGGTGGCCGATGAGACGACGGTGCTGGGAGACTTCGATGACGCCACGTTCACTCATTTCGGAGTGGAGACGACATTCTACAAGACCGACGGAAAGTTCTACGCTCGCACCGAGGGTCCGGACGGCCAGCTTCAAGACTACGAGGTCGCCTATACTTTCGGAGCGGTTCCCCTTCAGCAATATCTGTTCGCCTTTCCCGATGGCCGCTACCAGGCGTTGAGCGTTGCGTGGGACGTTCGGCCTGCCGAGGAAGGCGGCCAACGTTGGTTCCACCTTCACCCCGACGAGAAGATTCCGCCTGGGGATGAGCTCCACTGGACCGGCTCGAATTACAACTGGAACTTCATGTGCGCGGAATGCCACTCGACGAACCTGCAGAAAAACTATGACCTTGCGCGGGATCGCTATCAAACCCAATGGTCGGAGATCAACGTATCTTGTGAGGCCTGCCACGGTCCCGGATCCAACCACCTAGCTTGGGCGGAAGCGGTGAAGAGCGGAGAAGGTAACCGCGAGGGGGGGGACGGGTTGGTCGTACGGCTGAAGGACAGTGACAACGCGGCGTGGGTCATGGATATGAAAACCGGGCTGGCGGAACGAAGTGTTCCTCGGCAATCGCGAGTCGAGGTCGAAACCTGTGCTCGGTGTCACTCGCGTCGATCGGTGGTGACCGACGACTATGTTCACGGGCGGCCTCTCATGGATACGCACCGTCCCGCGCTGCTAGAGGATTCCCTCTATCACGCGGATGGGCAGATCCTGGATGAGGTCTACGTCTACGGATCGTTCTTGCAGAGCAAGATGTATCGTGAAGGTGTTATCTGTCAGGATTGTCACGATCCTCACAGCCTGAAGGTACGGGGTACGGGGAACTCTATGTGCGCGGGCTGTCATCTGGCCGAGAAGTTCGACTCGCCTTCCCATCACTTCCATCCTCCGGAGTCAGCCGGTGCGAGCTGTGTCGAGTGCCATATGCCGGCGAAGAACTACATGGTCATCGATCCCCGCCGCGACCACAGTCTCCGGATCCCGCGGCCGGATTTGACGGTAAAGATCGGCACTCCGAATGCGTGTAACCAATGTCATGCCGATCGCACGGCGGAGTGGGCCGCCGATGCGGTGGCCGGTTGGTACGGATCCGATCGATCCGCAGAGTGGCACTACGGGGAGGCTCTACACGCCGGGCGGCAAGGTGTCGCGCGGGCGGAAGCCGCGTTGGTGAGACTCGCCGATGATCCCGCGATGCCCGCTATCGCGCGCGCGACTGCGCTTTCGTTGCTCGCCGGGCAAGCGGGTCAACAATCGCTGCCGACGATCCGCCGAGGCTTGGAAAGCGGCGACCCACTCATTCGAGCAGCGGCGCTGGGCACGCTAGAGGCGGTGGAGCCGCAGTCCCGACTCCTACTGGGTTCCCCGCTCCTCAGCGACGGCGTTCGCTATGTGCGGCTGGAAGCGGCACGGGTACTGGCCTCGGTGCCCACCGATCTAATGACTCCCGTCCAACGAGCGAGCCTCGACGGCGTCCTCGAGGAGTACCGGAGCGCGCAGCTGGTGAACGTCGACCGCGCCGGGTACCATCTCAATCTGGCGGTAGTCGATCAGCAGCGAGGGGACGTCGATGGTGCCGAGAGGGCGTTACGCACTGCACTCAAGCGCGATCCTCTCTATATGCCAGCCTATGTCAATCTGGCCGACGTTTATCGACTGAGTAACCGGTATCGGGAGGGGGAGAAGGTGCTCCGTGAAGGGTTGGCGGTCGCCCCCGATGACGCAGCGCTCCACCATTCGCTAGGCTTGGTGCTTGCTCGACAGCAGCGCAACGCGGAGGCGGTGGAGGCCTTGGCTCGGGCCACGGAGTTGCGGCCCGAGGACTCACGCTACAGCTACGTTTACGCTGCGGCACTCCATTCGGTCGGGGAGACCGACCGCGCCATAGCTGTGCTCCAGAGTGCGCATGAACGCTATCCTGGCAATCGCGACCTGCTTATCGCGCTGGCAACGATGAGTCGGGACAATGGCCAGCCGTCCGCGGCGGTGGAGTACGCGCGGAAGCTCGTCGCTCTCTCGCCTCAGGACCCAACTGCGCGTCAATTCCTCGCGCAGTTGGAGTCGGCTCAGTAGCAAGGGATGAAGAGTCCGCCTCCCTCACCCAGGCCATCTCCCAGGGGGAGAGGGATTAAAGGATGAAGAGCTTTTACTTGACCAGTGGGATAGCCGAGGCGAGATCGTAGTCGATGATCGCCTTGAGCTTGTTCTCCACCTGGTAGTACTGAGTCAGTTTCTTCGCCGGGAGCACTTTTGCGAACTTCGGCAGGTAAGAGTTCTTCAGCGCGAGCTCGTCGGTCTCGATGGCTACCCCCTTCGCAATCCCAAGACTCGACCGATCCTCCTCCCAAGTCTCGCGCAGAAGCCCTCCATAGAAAGCGACAGGAGAAAACCAAGAACCCCCAGCTGTACGTGCCGCACAGGGTGGAAAAAAAACCTGATTCGGTTCGACAGGGCCGAGACCCCCACGATTCAAGAAGCGAACTTCCATGGTTTTTATCCACGTGTAGCGTGGATCGCGCGGGGCTCCGGCATCTCGTTCGGTACTCGTTATTGGCAGCGCGACATCGGGGGAACTCCCCTCGACCTAGCCGGGTCGGCCTTCTATTCGATCCATGGCTATCAGCACTACGACGTCCAATTCGGTCTCATTCCGAGTCACGGCCGGCAACTTCCGACTCGAGCCTGGAGAGGAGAGGAGCTCTACCAGTTGGCGAATCCGAGAAGACCAGGAATGCCTCCCTTCACGATCTACGGTACGTTTCGCGACCGCTATCTTCCACAGACGCTTTACTTCGGAGAGGGGCCCGACTCCGAGCTCGAGGATGGCTCCAACTATCTTCTCAGGAGCACAGCGTTCTATGTAAGGAACGGATACCAGCTTGGCAACCACTTTTCGGTGACTCTCAACGCGGGCTATTGGAAATATTCTCTCGGAGCGGGCACGAGAAGTAGCGTGCCCACGACTCAGGAGGTCTACAATGATTTCACGGCCCCTGGCCTATCGAACCCCCCGAACTATTTGCGCTACGGCGTGAACGCTTTGCTCGATTTTCGCGATGAGCCCGGAAACCCACACCAAGGCCTCGTCGTGGCCGGTGTTGTCACGCGTTGGGATGATCGAACCGAGGAGTCGTTCCACTTCAATTCCTTCATGCTGGAAGCGCGAGCCTTCATCCCTCTCGGAACGCGACAACGCGTCCTGGCACTTCGCTCCGCGCTGGTCCTTCAAGAGCCGGATACGCGGAACCGGATCCCCTTCTTCGTGCAGCCCTCCCTGGGGGGAAGCCATACGCTGCGGGGCTTCGATAGCTTCCGCTTCCAGGGGCCGAAGGCGATGCTCTACCAGTTGGAGTATCGATGGGAGGCGAATCAGATCTGGGAGCTCGCCCTTTTTACGGATACCGGTACGGTGAGCCCACCCGGGGGAGGCTTGGACTTTTCCACGCTCAAGTGGGACTACGGCTTTGGCCTTCGCTTCAAGAACTTTCAGTCTGTGCTCGTCAGGATCGATTTGGCTTGGAGTGATGAGACCTGGCGCGTCCTCTTCCGTTCGTCGGCGTCCTTCTGAGGAGATGGCAATGAGATCGATTCGTCACACACAGACGGTAGCATTGGTAGGGCTAGCGATTCTTTTTACTACCGGGCTCGCCTACGCCCAGAAATTCTATCCCGACGATCCGATACAGGTAGACCGAGACAACATACCCATTCCCAAGCCGGCGGAGCTAGAGCTGAGCTCGACCTATGACGTTTTGGAGAACTCCTTCGTGAACAAGCTCGAGGGGCCCATTCCGAGAGCGGTGAATGTCAATACGCTCGGCGAGGTCCCCGACTCGAGCTGGTTCACCAACCGGATGGGTGGGCGCACGATGACCCTCGAAGAGTTAGTTCGCGGACCCAACCGGGTCGGGCGCCCGGATCTCTCGGAGCCGGTGACGATCACGTCCGGAAAGCAAGGCGGGATCACTCCCGGCGTCATTGTTCGAGACCGGCGCGGCAACGTCTACTTTGTCAAGTTCGATCCAAGGGCCCATCCGAACTTATCTACATCGGTGGACGTCATCGGCAAACTGTTTTTCCACGCCTTCGGGTATAACGTTCCGGGAAATCATATCGTTTATTTTCGACCCGAGGATTTCATCATCGAGCCGGGTGCCGAGGTTTCACTTCCCGGCGGCAGGAAAGCGCCGATCGACGAGGAATACATCGAGTTCATGCTAGAGCAGGCGGCGCACCATCCGGACGGCAGTGTTCGAGCCGTGGCCAGCCTGCTCCTGCCAGGCGCGCTTCTGGGTCCCTTCAAGTTCTACGGGACGCGCGGCGATGATGGCAACGACATCTTTTCGCACGAACACCGTCGGGAGCTCCGTGGTTACCGGGTCTTTTGTGCCTAGCTCAACCACGACGATTCCAGAAGCATCAACACGATCGATGCGTTTGTCGGAGAAGAAGGCGCTGGTTACGTGAAACATTACCTCACCGACTTCGGATCGATTCTGGGCAGTGGCTCCGACGGCAAGCGGAACATTTCACCTCAGGACCCTCGGGCTGGTAACGCATACCTCCTGGAGATCCCCCCGATGTTGAAGGCCGCCTATACCTTCGGAATCTGGGAACGACCTTGGATGAACGTGAAGTACGTTTACCCCCAGTTTGCCGAGGTCGGACGGGTCGAGGCGGATTTCTTCGAGCCCCAGAATTGGAAACCGGAGTATCCCAACCTGGCGTTCGATTGGATGCTTCCCGACGATGCCTTCTGGGCAACCAAGATCATCGCCCGGTTCTCCGACGAGGCGATTCGCGCCATCGTTCACCGCGGGATCTATCTGAACTCCGAGTCGGAACGGTTCATCGCCGATATCATCATCCAGCGTCGCGACAAGATAGTCGCCTACTACTTCAGGCAGCTGAACCCGCTGGATAACTTCCGAGTGGACGGTTCGAGGTTCGAGTTTCGGAATCTGGGTGAAGAAAGCAACTTGGCCGACATCCAAGCCTACGAGTACGAGTGGTTCGTGTTCGATAACGAGACTGCGAATCTCACGCCTCTCGGCCTAAAAGGGAAGTCAGGGCAGTTCGCCGAGCCGAGCCTCGGCATTCCGGAGAGCAGCGCGGAGTATCTTATGGTCCGTATCCGAACTCGGAGCGAGAACGAGCCGAACTGGGGCAAGGCGGTCGAAGTTTTTTTGCGAAAAGATGGTGGGCGGTCCATCGTGGGAATCGATCGGGAGATTTCGCTGACCGAAGGATCAGTCGGTGATTTGGAGGGTTAGGCGAGCACTGCCGATCTCGACGCCATCCTCCGACACCGTCACGGTGACGAAGAGAGTTCCCGGGCTCGACGCTATCACGGTCGCGTGTTTCGGATCCGATTGGCGACTCACCAACGAGCCGCGGCCGTCGAGGCTCCATTCGTAGTCTAGGCTGCCTCCAGCGTTGACGACGTTGCCAACGTTGGCGGTCAGTTTGATCGACTCTCCTTTGGAGCCAGTCGAGTTGCCGCTAATCGTGACCCGGCCGGAATCCTCGGTGCTCTGTTTCAGCGGCGCCGGCTGCTTCGTTGAGCTTCGGTCCAGCGCTTCATCGCAAGCCAAGGAGAGAAGCAGGAGACCTGCCGCCAGACTGTTTCTCATCGTTTAACCTCCGTTCGTTCGGAGCTCGAGCTTCCTCAACACGCCTTCGAGAGCTTGGTTGAAGCCTTCTGGATCTTCCAGCATCGGATAGTGATCCAGGCCCTCCATGATCACAACTGCATAGTCTCGGCATAGGTGCTGGTTCGCCTCCAGGTTAGTGGGGAAGCGGTCGGTGTTGATGGCTCGAACGGGGGCTCGGAGCTTCCGTGCCGCCTCTCGGGCGTCGTAGGCCCAAGCGTTTCGCAACGCCGAGATCGCGATCTCCTCTGGCGCGGATGTTGCGCTCCGAACGACCCGCTCGACGAGCGTAGGGTCCGAGGAAGGGAGGAAGAGTACTTCTCGGACCAGCCGCGCGGTCGCCGCCTTGTAATCCCGGTTGAAACACCTGGTGGTCCCAAAAGTGACAGTCACAAGTCCAACAGTGGACGAACAACAGTACCGGTTCGCCGTCGCCTTCGACCCGATATTGGATGGAAACACCATCCGCCGAGGAAACGACTCCGTCGACGGATGAGTCCATCCCGCCCATCCTATTAATCCTGTCTAATTATTCTTGTCACTGGAAGCGGAGTAGGAGAACATCTCCCGTTCCTTGATCAACTCGGCGACCTGCCCAGGGACCATATCCTGCCAGGAGGGATCGCCGCTTTGGATCTTTTCTATGACATCGGGCGGGAAGATCGGTAGATACTTGAGACTGCATCCTCGCAGGTCTTCGATGCCGTGACTCTCGTACAGATGCGCATAAAGGTGCCGCAAATGGGGCTCGACCCGAAACGTCTCGGCGGTGATGAGATCTCCGGTGGCGTCGTCCCTGGTTGGGTAGATGTAGAGCTTCAGCTCGTTCTTGAACAGACGCCCAAGGGATTCCAAGATCCCGCCTCCCAGGTCTTCATAGTACTTTTCGAGGAACACTTCCTGCAGGCTCGGAATGCCCATGACCATGGCGATTCTCTTTTTGGTCAGGCCGAATAGGTACTGCGCAAGGCGGAAGTATCTGCCGTAGCGAGATATGAGTACCGTTGCCCCCAAGGCGCCGAGTGTATCGGCCCGGTCGAGAAAATCCTTGTGGTCGATCTCTCCTTTGTGAATGAGATCTCTCATCGTTATCTCGGCGATGGCGACGGTCTCGTCCTCGCGCACGTCCGGCTCTGCGAAGAACGCTTTCTGCGCACACCGAAACATGTCTAGCGTGGCCTTGGTGACGGGCCGAAAGCTTCCTCTTTCGACCAGGACATTCTTCTTGTAAAAGACATCCGCCGGCCGCACCGCCTCACCCTGGGCGTTGAACATCGCGGCTCCCGTGAGTCCCCGGTGAACCAACTGCAGACTCATGAGCCGGTTGTCGACGCCTTCGAAGGCGGGACCACTAAAGGAGACCATATCCACTTCGAGCCGCTCTTCGTTCAAGCCGTCGAGCAAACAGCCGAGTAGCAGCCCCGGATCGTGATGAAGATAAAAGACGCCGTATACGAGGTTGACGCCCAAGATTCCGAGCGCCTCCTGTTGTCTCAGATTGTCTCTGTCCAACAGCCGTACGTGGATGATGATCTCAGAGGGAGTGGTTCCGGGCTGCATCAAGCACCGCACCCCAAGCCACCCATTACCGGGACCTCGCCTCGAATAGCTGCTGGCGGCAACGGTATCGGCAAAGACGAAGAACTGGGAGCTCTCTCCCCGCTTGTCTCGCAATCGCTCTTCGACCAACCGGTACTCGTGATCCAGCATCGCTACCAACCGACTCCGACTGACGTAACGATCGGCGGTCCCGTAAATCGCATCGCTGAACGCCATATCATAGGCGCTGATGGTCTTGGCAATCGTCCCCGAGGCTCCCCCGACCTTGAAGAACCAGCGTGCTACTTCCTGCCCGGCGCCGATCTCGGCAAAGGTTCCGTACTTGTTGCTGTCGAGGTTGACGCGAAGTGCTTTCTGGTGGGTGTTCAGGCTCTGGCTCTGCTTTTCCATGGAAGGCTACTCTGCAATTGGAAAAAGGCGGGCTCTAAGTTGTAAGCCGGAACGTAATGGTTCGGTCTTACTCTTCCGTGACCGTGACGCTCTCCATCACGTCGCCTTGTTGCACCGCATCCACGACCTCTTTGCCGGAGAGCACCTGACCGAAGACCGAGTGCTTGCCGTCCAGCCAAGGTGTCGCTACGTGGGTGATGAAGAACTGAGAGCCGTTGGTATTGGGGCCGGAATTCGCCATCGAGAGCACACCCGGGCCGGTGTGCTTGAGATCGGGATGAAACTCGTCCTCGAAGGTATAGCCTGGCCCGCCAGTACCGGTACCCTGCGGACAGCCCGTCTGAATCATGAAATCGGGGAGGACCCGATGAAAGGTGAGTTTGTTATAGAAGCCGTCGCCGACGAGCTTTTCGAAGTTGGCGACCGTGCGAGGGGCCTTGTCGTCGTGAAGCTGCAGCCGAATGGTTCCGCGGTTGGTAACGATGGTAGCGACTTTCACTTGATCTCCTAAAAAATAGTCTGGCGGTCAGTCTATCACAGACGCACGCTTAGCCGTGGGGCGTCCGAGCCGTCGGTAAGCCTAGCTGCTCCCAGACGCGAACCGAGGCCTCCGCCTTGTTGAGGGTATAGAAGTGGATTCCGGGGGCTCCATTTCGAAGGAGATCCTCCGCCTGCTGCGTGGCGATCTCGACGCCCAGCTCGAACTGTGACCGCGGGTCGTCCTGATAGACCTCCATGCGCTTGCGTATCCATAGAGGGAAATCGGCGCCGCACTTGTCGGAGAAGCTCGCGATCTGCGCATAGTTCGCGATGGGCATCATGCCGACGACGATGGGGATCTTGACTCCCATGCGACGTACGTCCTCGACGAAGCGGTAGTACGAAGCGTTGTTGAAGAAATACTGAGTGACCGCCACATCTGCTCCCGCGTCCACTTTGCGGACGAAGTGCTCCATGTCCTTGCGGGGATCAGGAGACTCTGGATGAAACTCCGGATAGCACGCCACGTTGATCTTGAAGCCACCGAAGTCCTTGACGAATGCCACCAGCTCGTTGGCGTAGGAGAAATCGCCGATTCGGGAAGCCGACTTGTCGCTCGGAATGTCCCCGCGCAGGACGAACAGGCTACGGAACCCCGCGTCTCGATAACGTTCGAGGTAGTTCTTCAAGATCTTCCTTGTCGAGCCCACGCAAGAGATGTGTGGAGCTGCGCTGAGCCCGGACTGTTTGGCGATACTGAGACAGGTTTGAAGCGTCCCTTCCCGAACGCTGCCGCCGGCACCAAACGTGACGGAGACGAAGTCCGGGTTCAGCTGAGCGAGACGGTCGACGGTTTTTGCGAGGGCCTTTTCGCCCTTCTCGGTCTTAGGTGGATAGAACTCGAAGGAGAGATCGAGCTTGTCGCGATCATGACCTGCGAGCGTATCTGGCTTCGTCAAAAACTTTACTCCGAGAGGTGCGTCTTGCAGTCCAAAATTTTTTAATTATGGCTATTCACCAGATCCCGTGCAAACTCTTACCGTTGGCGGCAAGGGAATCAACTCTCTTCGAGACCGCGGGATCTTCTATGAGCGGCGGAGCGTGGTGCGGCTTGAGCCGTGCATCGATGATCAAAGACTTACGGCAGCCCCAATGCTTGTGCTCGATGAAGTTTCCCACTCCATGAATATCATGGGAAGGGTTGGAGCGGGTGAAGGTCACCCACAAAAAGTTGCGAAGGCTAGCCGCGGCGAAGTCTGCGTCATCGGCCAAAACAATAAGAGGGATACCTTCTAGGTCACTACTTTTGTCGAGATGCTTCGCGAAGGTCTCCAACTCTTTGGCAGCCTGCCCGTATTCAGAGAAGCCGGGACCTTGCACGACGAGGACCCCCGCCGTCGCAAGCTTGGTGTCGGTATAGCCATCCGGCGGCTCCAGGCGGGACGGCAGTTCGTGTGCGAGCTCACGCTTCTTGTCTCCCGCCGCCGCGACGACGACCTTGGAACCCGAGTTCAGCCCAGTGCCCGAGTAATCCAGCGTGTCCATGGTGGTGCGGGTCTGGAAGTGGAGATCTCGTGTCCAGTCGACTCGCTCCAACAGGTGGCGAAAAAAGCCCTCGATGTCATGAATATCCATCTGCGGGTCGTCTTCACCGGCAATGATGAGGAGGTACTTCGCCAGTGAGCACTGTCCGAAGCCGAGGAGGGCATTGGCGATGGTGAGAAGCTCTTGCGGCCTCCGTTCACCGTAAGGGACGTAGCGCTCGCTTCCGATTGCGAGGAGCAGCGGATGGACGCCGGCAGCGTCCACCGCGTGAATCGCTTTCACGCCCGGAAGCTCGACTGGCACCATCGGTTGGGTGATCTCATGGATCAGTGCTCCGAAAGACGTATCCTCTTGAGGAGGCCGGCCGACCACGGTGAATGGCCAGATGGGATTCCTGCGGTGATAAACCTTGTCGACCGTGAGGACCGGGAAGTCGTGTTCTAGGCTGTAGTAACCGAGGTGATCCCCAAAAGGGCCCTCGTGCAACGTCTGATTCGGATCGATCGTCCCGGTGATACAGAAATCTGCGTCGGATGAGATGACGAATCCATCCCTCATCGTGTAGCGAAAACGCCGCCCGCCGAGCATTCCGACGAACAAGAGCTCGGTGAGACCCTCCGGTAACGGCATCACCGCGCCCAGTGTGTGGGCCGGGGGACCACCGATGAAAACACTTACCTTGAGCAATTCTCCACGTCGGACGGCGATGGCGTGGTGCACGCCAATACCTCGGTGGATCTGGTAGTGAAGACCGACTTCCTTTCCGGCGCGATACCGGTTTCCCGCGAGCTGTATTCGGTACAGGCCGACATTTGAGCTCATGACACCGCCCTGGTCGGGGTCCTCCGTATAGACCTGGCCCAACGTGATGAACGGACCACCATCGTCGGGCCAGTTCTCGATCTGAGGTAACTGGTCGATCGTGGTGGCCTCCTCGAGCACCGCTCCGCCCGGCACCTCCATCGGCAAGGAGGTCAATGCGGCATAAGGAGACGACAGGTAAGTAAGTGGCGCTCGCCACGCCCGGGAGGGGTCGGCCTTCAGTTGGACGATCCGCGTCACTCGGTCCAGGGCATCTCGGAACAAGAAGTGGCTGCGTTCGAGTGTACCGAAAAGATTCGAGACGGCGGGAAAGCGGCAGCCCTTCACGTTCTCGAAGAAGATGGCCGGCCCCTGCGCCTCATAGACGCGTCTCTGGATCTCCGCCATCTCGAGATGCGGATCGACTTCCTCGGTAACCCGGACCAACTGGCCATTTTGTTCGAGGTCGAGGATACATTCACGAAGACTTCTGTATCCCATTCCTACTTTCTCGCGATCTCGATGGATTCGATGATGTCGTCTTCCTGAATTCGGTCCACGGCGTGCATTCCGTCTATGATTCTCGCGAAAACCGTGTAGTTGTGATCCAGACGGTAGTTGTCGACCAAGTTGATGAAGATCTGGCTGTCGCCTGTATCGCGGCCGCGCGTCGATATCCCGACCGTTCCCCTTTCGTGCGATACCAGGCCTACCTCATCGCGAATGTATCCAGCGGTCCCCACGTACTCGTTAGCTCCCGGACTGCATCCTTGAATGACGAAGTTGGGAACGATGCGGTGAAACGTGAGCCCGTCGTAATAACTTTGCTCGGCCAGGCGTACGAAAGTCGCGACCGTTATCGGTGCCTCCTCGGGAATGAGCTCGAGGGTGAAGCTTCCAGCGTCCCTCATGTGGATTCGAGCCCGTGCGCCGTCGAGGGCTTCGAAGACGCTCGCTGGGGGCAATGGTTCTGTTTCTAGGCGTAGCGTAACCGGTGAGACGGTGCGTGCGCCCTTCTCTGAAATGATCTCGGCGGCGAGGGCGGCTATGACGGGATCGAAATCCGAGAGAAGGTAGTGAAGCTTGTCTTCGATGTTCTCGTCGCCGTACTCGCGCAGCCGCTCCATCATTTGTCGGCGCGGGTCTCGCGAAGTGGCGCGCCTTTGGTTGCTTACCCGCTTGAGCGATTTCAGCAGAGCGGGAACGGCCGCGCCACCCTGTGACCAGCCCTGCAATCGTTCCAGGGCCACCATCAGCAAACCATAGTCGGGACTCTCCAGGGCGGCCACCGCGTCACGGGGGCTGACCAACGCGGCTGCGACTACATTGGGATGTGCATCTCGCCGAAGGATCGCGAGGGTTTTTTCGTCTTCTAAGATCTTGGCGGCCGCCGCGGCATAGGTGCGGGCCTGCCAGGTCGAGTGGTTGCGGAATGTCGATAGACGTTCTCGCGCCGCTTCGGGACTCACGCTGGCAAGGGAAACGAGTGCCCTCGCTTGCCGCCTCCAATCTTTACCTTCGTCGGTCAACTTTATGAGTCGCTCGGCAGAGCAGTTGTTTCCCAGGCTCTCGATTGCCAACAAAACGACGTGCTCGCTCGGATCTTGAAGCGCCGCCTCGGCCTGCTCGCAGCTTTGCGATACTTTCAAGCTCTCGTAACGGACGATGGGAGAGGGGTCGTCTTTCGGTATTTCGAGGCCGATGACGGCCAGGCGCCTCACCAAGGGATCGCTGTCGGTCAGGACTGCAGTCAGCGTTGCGGCGTCTCGGTCTTCTGCGCGGTTCAAGGTCAAAAGAACTAGTTGGCGCAACGTGGACGAGTCATTCGTCCGGAGTGCCTTTCGTAGAGCGATGAGGGTCTCGAGCCGGGGTTTGTTCCCGGTTAGGCGGAAATGTGACTCCAGGCCCTTGGCGGCGCCGGTGCGGGCGCGGGGTCCAGGCTCTTCCAGGCCCCTGACGAGTTTGCCGAGTAACCGCTCGTCGACGAGGGGGAGTCTTCCGATGGTTCCGTAGTAAACGCCACGAACCTCATCGTCCCGCTCCTCGGCGAGCGATATGCTCAAGTCGAAGTCGGTTCCCATTTGGCCGAGGGCGTTGATGGCCTCCATGCGAACGGCCCGGTCGGGTGAGCGCAGGAGTGGGGTCACCGCCTCTGCGTAACGGGGCTGCTCCAATCGACCGAGGGCTCGCACCGCCAGTCGCTGGACCGCGGGATCGGAGCTGTCTTTGTCGAGGGCTTTGAGGATGACCGATGCGTCTTCGGCGCGTCGGTCTTCGGTCTCGAGGATGGCGCGTTCGATAGAAATTTGGAGCAGCGCGATAAACATCAAGACGATCATGTTCGCCGAAGATACCACGGTCCGGAGTACAATGATCGCTTGATGGAATCCGCGGAACGGCCTCGAATTCTGGTCTCGAACGACGACGGATATATGGCCGAGGGCCTGGAGGCCTTGGCCGCTGCCATGGAGTCGCTCGGCGAGGTATGGGTCGTCGCGCCGGAATCCCAGCAAAGTGCGACCTCGCACGCGATCTCTCTACATCGACCGCTTCGCATTCGCGAGATCCAGCCGCGCTGGCTGGCGGTCGACGGGACGCCGTCCGATTGTTCGTACCTGGCGATCAACCACATCCTCAAGGGCCGCCGTCCTCGGCTCATGGTTTCCGGCATCAACCACGGACCGAACATGGCGGATGACGTGACGTACTCGGGAACCGTGGCCGCTGCCATGGAGGCTTCTCTGTTCGGTGTTCCGGCGATCGCCTTCAGTCTGGTCAGCCGCGACGAGTTCGATTTCGAGCCTTCGGCGCGTTTTGCGCGTTCCTTGGCGAGTGCCGCCCTGGCCCGACCCCTTTCGCCCAACATGTTGCTGAACGTGAACATTCCGTCCGGGATGGATCCGGAAGGTTACGTGGTGACCAAGCTGGGAAAGCACACGTACGGGTTCGATGTCATCGAGAAAGTAGATCCGCGCGGGCGAAAGTACTACTGGATTGGCGGCAGCGACTACGAGCACGATGACATACCCGGGAGCGACTGCAATGCCGTGCTTCGGGATCGCCTGGTCTCGGTGACTCCGCTGCACCTCGACCTCACGGACTACTCGATGAGAGACGAGATGGCCTCTCAGTGGTTGCTGTCTGGTTACAAGCACTCGTTGGACTAGCAGGGTGCTGAAGCATGCACTGCACCCTGCGCGAAGAGCCATCAGCTGTCCCGGAGCCGCATGCCGGCGAGGGGACCGCGGTGGGGGTGGGGCCCCGCGGCATTGATAAAAGAGCGAGGCGCCAAGGGCGCGAACGAGGAGTGAGCGCGCATTGAGGCACTGACAATGGGATTCTACGCCGACTCGATCCTTCCTCGAATCATCAACCGGTTCATGGCTGGAGATGAATTCGGTCCGCATCGGCAAGACTGTCTCAAAGGTGTGAGCGGCGATGTGCTCGAAATCGGATTCGGCTCCGGGCTCAACTTGCCGTACTACACTTCGGAAGTGAAAAAACTCTACGCGCTGGATCCTGCGAAGCTTGGACGGAAGCTGGCCGCGGGGAGGTTGGCGGATTGCCCATTCCCCGTTGAGTTTGTCGAGTTCGTGGACCTCCAAGGGGAGAGTATTCCCCTCGCCGCGGATTCCGTGGATGCCGCCGTCTGCACCTGGACTCTCTGCACTATCCCGGAGCCGGGCCAGGCGCTTCGGGAGATTCGGCGGGTGTTGAAGCCCGGAGGCCAATTCCACTTCGTGGAGCATGGCCGCTCTGGCGATCTGGATGTGGCGCGCTGGCAAGACCGTCTCACGCCATTTCACCGGTTGTATAGCGGGGGATGCCACCTCAACCGTAAGATAGACGCTATCATTCAAGAGGCTGGATTTCAGCTCGAGCGGATGGAAAACGTGTATATGGAGGGGCCGCGGATTGGCTCCTACCTCTATAAGGGGCTGGCGGTTGGCCGAGGTTGAGCCGCAGAAGACCTTATTGTATTTGTTTCGCTGGGACTCATCCAGCGGTGACAGGAGATCGTATCTTCTTGTGAGGGCGCCCGTTGACTGAAGATCCCGCGGGGCGTATCAACAAATTGTCGGACGGAGAACTACTGTCTCGGCTTCATTCTGGAGAGGTCTCTTCCTTGGAGACTCTCTACGATCGCTACGGTGGGTATGTCCACGCCTTGGCACTTCGCGTACTGGGGAGTGTCGAGGAGGCGGAGGAAGTCGTGCAGGACGTCTTCTGGCAGCTCTGGAAGACCAAGATTCACTACGATCCTGCCCAAAGTCGTTTCAGCACGTGGCTCTTCGTCATTACTCGCAATCGATCCCTGGGTCGGCTTCGCAGTAAGAGGCGGAGACCATCTACCGAGCCCTTGCCGGTTGACTCCTCCGGGCCGCCGGTGGCCGATGATCCGGAGGAGAGCGCGTTCATCGCCGAGCGTCGTCGCCACGTGTTGACGGCGCTCGGACAGTTACCGTCGGCACAGCAGCAGGAGATATTGTCAATAGTTGTAGATCACTTTTCTGAATCAAGCGGCGTTCCTTGCTTCTTCGTTTAGTCCGTCGGCGAACTTTTCTCCCAGAATAAGACGAGCTACGAGTCCCGGTGCATTGACGCGGCGCCAGCGGTGGCTCGCCATGTCGAGTAGCTCGTACGCCATGAGAAGAGCCTTCGCTCGGGACCCGGCGCCTTTGGTCACTCGCTGCCGGAGTCGAACGGTAGCGAACGCCGACTCGATGGGGTTCGCGGTTCGAATGTGCTCCCAGTACTGGGCGGGGAAATCATAGAATGTGAGCAGCTCGTCCTGATGGCTGGTCAAGGACGCCACGGCCTTAGGATACTTGACTCCGAAGTCGGAGTCGCACCGTTCGATCGCTTCTTCGGCTTGCTTCTTGTTCTGCGGCGCGGGGAATGGTCCCTAGCCAGAACATGCTGATGGGAATCTCGCGGGGTGATGTCTTAAGATTCCTGTCAAAGAAAAACGATGTATGGTTCCCCAAGCTCAAACCCGTCCCCGTCATGGGGACAGAAAAGGAGAACCACACATCATGGGAAAGGTACTACCGAGTCAGCGATTGCTCAAGCAGTTCGAGGAACAACTGGTATTTGGGGAGATGAATCTCTCGGAGATCGTCCGGTCGGGAGCTCAGATGATGCTTCAATATGCGTTGGAGCGCGAGGTGACGGAGGCGTTGGGTCGAAATTACTATGAGAACGCTCCGGCAACGACGAAGGAGAAGGGACGACGCAACGGGTATGAGTCGCATCGGGTCCTCACGGGCGAGGGAGCGGTAACGGTGCAAGTGCCGCAGGTACGAGAAACAGAGAAGGTGTTTCAGTCAAAGATTCTCGACGCCTACGTGAGCCGGACCGAGAAACTCGATGAACTGATCGCGCGGATGTACGTCCACGGGATGTCGACGCGTGACATTGAGGCGACGTTCGCGGACGTGCTGAGCGGCACGGGTGTCTCGAAGTCGGTGGTGAGCCGGGTCACACGGTGTCTGTCGGAGGATTTCGAGGCGTTTCGAAAACGGGATCTCTCGAACGAGAAGCTGTTGTATCTCGAGCTCGACGGCACGTACCTGCGCTACCACCAAGGAGCGGAGAGGAAAGAGCCCATCCTCGTTGCGACCGGCTATCGCGCTGATGGGACGCGAGTTCTTCTTCATATCGGTGTCGGCAACCGAGAATCCTACGAGAACTGGAAGGGGTTCTTGCAGGAGATGGTGGCCCGAGGAATGAGGGAGCCGTTGCTCATCGTGACGGACGGGAATCCTGGAGTGCTCAAAGCGATCGCAGAGGTCTTCCCTCGAAGCCTCAAGCAACGTTGCCAGAAGCACCGCCTCGAGAACATCCTGGGCAAGGCTCCGAAGGAAGTGCGCGACGAACTCAAGGCGGCCATCCTTGAGTCGTTCCATGCGAACAGCTACGAGCAAGGGCTGAAGAAGGGTCGGGAGGTGATCGCTCGGTACCGCCAACGATTCCCGAGCGCGATGAAGTGCATGGAAGAGACCCTCGAAGCGTGTCTTCAGGCGCTACGCCTTCCTGCGGCGCATCACAAAAGGCTTCGCACGTCGAATCTACTTGAGCGCACGTTCGGAGAGCACAAACGTCGCACAAAGGTCATTCCTCACTTCTTCACCGAGGAGGCCGCGATGAAACTCTCGTTCGCTGTGCTCTTGGCCGTCGCAAACAAATGGCGCGGCGTGAGGATGGATGTCTTCGCCGCTAGGAAAATCGAGGAGCTTCGCAACGAGCTTCTCCCGCAAGGCACGTCGGAGGAATCAGCAGCTTAACCGAGCGCGGGGAACCGTACGGAGATTTGACAGGAAAATTAAGACTTGACCATCTCGCGGTCCTGCAAGGTATATCGAGAAAAGTCTTCACCGGCCATCACCGGATCCATTTCGACGACGTGTTCGCAACCTAGCACGCGCTCGAAAGCTGCGGCGAGCCGGGCCGTAAGCTCAGGATCGTTGTAGGTCGTGGGCGTATACTCGCTCTCATCAATCTCGACGATGGGTGCCAGGTGCTCCGGGACGCCGGCCGATGCGGCAACGCCATTCGCAATCCTTCGAATGGAGTCGAGCACCCGTTTTCGCACCTCCGGCTCGTAGGAACGAACCGTGAGATAGCGTTTGTCGTTGCAAAGTCGGGTCCTCCCGCGCTGAAGAATAGTGAACCTCGAGCGAGTACACAAGCGGGGCGAAAGACGACCGAGCCTAACGCGGCCTGAGTGGGGTGAGAAATTCGTCGCGTGGAAACAAATCGCGGTTGAGCTCGGCATCAGAGCCTGGGGAATCCCGCTCCTTCAGGGTTGGGTTGGGGCTCTTCAACGCGGTGGCCACTTCTTGAACGACCGATGGACCCAGGTACGAGCGTGTAAACGATGAGAGCGCGTGGTCTCTCCAGGAGACGAGATCCAACTGAATCGGATGGTTGCTTCCCACCAAGACCCGCGGGTCGTCGAAGATGACGGTGTGCGGGAAAGCTCGAGCGAACGTCGCCCGGCCGCGAGTCGTCGGCGCCCAGATACTCATCAATCCGCCCGGCTTGAGTTTGAGCGCGCATCGTTCCAGGAACTCGAGGGAGTGCAGGTTGCCGCTATAGGCGCTGACCGGTCGCAGGGCATCGACCACGATGAGATCGTAAAGCTCGTCCGAGCCAAAGAGAGCGTTTCGTCCATCCGCGATGCTCACGTCCAATCGCGGATCTTCGAGGAAACGAACGAGCTTGCGCTCACCGTGTAACTCCGCAAGCCTGGATAGAAGATTCAGTTGGGGTCGAGCGGTTTCGTAAACCTGGAGCTTTTGTGTCTCCGCGCGGCTCGCCGCTGCCCACGCCGTATCGCCGGAGCCCAGACCGATGACCGCGACCTCCCGCGGACTGGGGTGCATCATGGCGGGGAGCGCTCCCAGCAAGCTATGGATGCCGCCGTACGGTAGCCAGCTGTGGTAGACGCCGTTGACGACGACGCGCCACTCCGAATCCTCCGGTTTCACGACCACGACGCTCGACGCGTCTTCTTCAATCAAGGCTTCGTCTCCCACCAAGCCATGTAGCCGGTTCCACAAGTCTTGCTGTCCCGGCATGAGAACAACTAGAACGAGCAATGCTGCGGCGGCGAGGCCGAAAATGCTTCGAATCCCGTAAAGACGAATTCCTAGGAGTGCAAACACCACACCGCCAATCACCAAGGCGCGCATCGACCCGGTCGTACCGAACAAGTTGAGCGCCAACAGCCCGACGACGAGACTGCCGGCGACGTTGCCCGCGATATTGGCCGCTTGCAGAAGTCCGACCTTGCGCCCGCTCGTCTCCGGATCGTCCTGAACGGCGCGTTGCAGGACCGTAAACGAGAATCCCATCAGGAGAGTCGGGACGGCGTAAGTAGTCAAAGGGAGCACCAGGTACAACCGAATCAAGCGACCTAGGTCCTGTGTTCGTCCCAATACGACGACACGATCTTTGGTCCAGATTTCGAAGAACCATGCGTAGCCGGGTAGATCGGTGGGTAACACGGCGAGCAGCACCAAGACGATGCCCGAGTAGAGAAGGATGACGCACTGACATATCAAGAACGTCCGAAGAGGTCGTTTCAGCTGCTGGATGAAGTGCGCTCCTATCAAGCTCCCGGCAGCCAGTCCGAATAGATAGATCGAGAGGACCGTTCCGAAGGTGAACGCCGTCCCACGGACCCCGACATCGATTAATCGAAACCAAACGATCTCGAGCGAGAGCGCACAGAAGCCACTTAGCGCGTACAAGAGCAGCCAAGTTGGGAATGGCGGCCCGAGAGCCGTTTCCGGCTTGTCCTGCGGAGCCGCGGTGGTTTCGTCCCGGCTGGCTCGAGTCGGCACCATCGGTGAGATGACGAGCGCCCCAATTCCCGCCAGTAGGTTCAATCCCACCGCCACCATCACCGCTTCCCGGATTCCGAGAAAGCGGATCAAGACCCAAGGTGTGATGAAAGCACCGATGCTCGCACCGACCACGTTTAGTCCGTAAAGGTAGCCGATGGTCCTCCCCGCGGTGCTCACCTTCCGCACCATGGCTTGCACGAGGAAAGGTAGAGACATTCCCATGAGGCATGTCGGAGGCAGCAGCGCTAAGAAATGAAAGAGACCTGCACGCCAGGACGTCGTGTACAACCAGGAAGCCTCGAGATACAGCAAGTCGTAAAAGAGTGGACAGCTGATAGCACCGAAGCCAGCGATCGCAATCTCCAAGGTCGCGAAGACTCGGAGGGCGGTCCGAGGGTCTTTTCGAGTGCTTACGACCCCCCCGAGATGGCTCCCAATACCGAGGCCGGCCATGAACGAAGCGACGATCATCGCCACCGAATAGATGCCCATCCCGCTATGCAGCGCCAGAATGCGCTGCCAGGTGACTTGCTATACGAGCGCCGCGATGCCGCTCAAACAGAAGAGAGTGGCAGCTGCGATGAGGAGGCCAGCCTCCTTCGAAGAAGCGCGTCGTTCGATGGGCTCGGGAACGGATGGCGATCTCACGAAGGGCCTGCAGCGTTCTCGAGCCTCTTCGCGTCTTCTTCTCCAAACAGAAACGAAAGCAGGACGAAGCGTTGACCCTTTGTGACGTCGAGGGCTTCGTGGAGCAAAGAGCCGGAAAAAACGACCGCGCCGCCCCTCCTTGGCCGGTAGAGATGCGATCCGTACTCTGGAAATCGTAAGTGCCCGCCCTCGTAGTCCTCGTTCAGGTTCAGCGTCAAGGCGAAACGGCGATGGGCGGTGGCGGGACTTAGATTGTCCCGGTGGGCGCGAAAGAATCCACCCTCCTTGGCGTCGTAGCAGGCGA
This sequence comes from Candidatus Marinacidobacterales bacterium, assembly GCA_965222425.1. Classification (GTDB taxonomy): domain Bacteria; phylum Acidobacteriota; class Vicinamibacteria; order Marinacidobacterales; family DATDRI01; genus CBDCNP01. The sequence continues at coordinate 581,334 of CBDCTW010000022.1, read as the reverse complement.
TCTTGAAGCCCTCGAATCGCGTGGCTCGAAAGGAAAAGGCCTTCCGGACCTCCGGCACCACACGGCGTCCCACTCGAGAGGTCAGATCGCGCAGGAGCTCGGGATCCATAACGGTGTGGTCTCGTCGTCGTTTCGTTTCCGGCACGATGGCGTCCGCTCGTCCGCTCTCCTCGGATCGCTCGACACCCGTCTTAACGTTGCCCTCGGTTCGCCAAACGGCAATGAGTTGCTGGCAGTATCGGTCATCCAAAACGTCGGGGATAAAGAGCACCGGGGCTTGCGACACAGCTTCGACGGCCTGCTCCCGCGGCAAGGTATCCAAGAGTGTGGCCACCTGGCCGGCCCAGGTCTCGGTCTCCTCCAAAGGATGCGCGGAGAGAACGCGCAGGTTCGAGCTCAACACGAACACCGTCATCTTGTTTCCTTCGCCAACGCCGTAGTGAGACGCCACGGCGCCGTCGGTGTCCGAAAATGCCAGAAACGGAATGGAATGCTTCTCGAAGGCCTGGCGATTGGACTCTGGCGTTTCGCGATTCACGGCGAAGATGCCGAGCTGTTTATCGTCGAGAGTCTGTGCGAACTGCTTGAGCTCTTCGAGGGACGATTGGTTTTGGTTCGTGTCGTAGAAGAAGAGAACGGTCGGCGTGCCTCCGGCCTTGCCGATGAACCGGGTCGGAACGCCTTGCTGAGACCGGAGGACGAAATCGGGAGCCCAATCCCCTCGCTCCAGGAGCTGGGGTGTCGAATCGGTAATATCGCGTCTCCCGCTAACGGCGGCCGTACAGCTTGGAGAGTAGCCTCAGAATCTCGAGGTAGAGCCATATCAGAGTGACGACGAGCCCGAAGGCGCCATACCACTCCATGTACTTCGGGGCGCCTACCTCGGCTCCCTTCTCGATGAAATCGAAGTCCAGTACCAGGTTGAGTGCGGCGATGACGACGACGAAGAGGCTGAAACCGATTCCAATCAGTCCGCTCCCGTGGATATAGGGAACCGAGACCCCGAAAAAGCCGAGAACGATAGTCGCGAAATAAACCAGCGCGATGCCGCCGGTGGCCGCGGTCACACCGAGCTTGAAGTTTTCGGTGCCCTTGATGAGGCCTGATTTGTACGCGAGGAGAAGCGCAAACAGCGTTCCGAACGTCAGGGCGACCGCTTGGATGACGATTCCGGGGAACTGCGCTTCGAGCATCGAGGAAATTCCACCTAGGAAAAGGCCTTGGAGCAGGGCGTAGATGGGTGCGGTGAAGCCCGCCCAGTTCTTCTTGAAGATCGCCACCATGGCGACGATGAATCCGCCGATGGCGCCTCCCAACATCCACGGCATGGCGGCGCCCGGATTCGCACTGGTGAGGTACATGTTCCAGGTCCAGGACGCAGTCAGGATGGCGAGAACGAGCAAGATGGCGGTCTTGTTCACCGTCCCTTGAATCGTCATGGCGTATTGGCTCGACGCGGCGGGAGCCATTGCGGTAAAGGTGTTTGCGGTCAAGGCGGGGTTGCCGCTTCTCATCATGTCACCATACCTCCGTATTAAGATTGTAGAGGGATGGCGCCGATATAATCAAATGAAATGACACAAGTCCCTGTCCTAAAAGAGGATCACCATGGCTTTTGTACTGCGCTCATCCAGCTTTACCCACGAGGGAGAGATTCCCGCTAAGCACACTTGTGAAGGAAGCGATGTATCACCGGCGCTTTCCTGGTCGGGCGTGCCGGATGGCACGAAACGGCTGGCTCTCATCGTCGATGATCCGGACGCTCCTGATCCGCAGGCACCGAACACGGTCTGGGTCCATTGGGTGCTCTACAACTTGCCGGCCGAGGCGGAGGGGCTAGAAGAAGCCATTTCGCCCGACGACCTTCCCGGTGATAGGACCGAGGGGAAGAACGATTGGGGCGAGACCGGATACCGCGGACCCTGCCCACCCATCGGACGCCATCGCTACTTTCACAAGCTCTACGCATTGGATACCGTACTTCCTGACCTCGGCAACCCGACGAAGAAGGAGCTCGAGAAGGCGATGGAGGGGCACGTCCTCGCCCGCGCCGAGATCATGGGCACCTACGAGAAGGGGCGTTAGACTACTAATCTGTCGGCTCACGCGGCCTCGCTCGGAAGTGCACCGACGGATGAGCCGCTCGCGCGTGCCAAGAAGAGTAACGAGCCGGCGTTTGCGGAGCTAGAAGCTCGAGCGTCAGCGTTAGGGAAGGAGAAAGAAAGCCAGCATCTTCATCGTTCCCTACTTGTACACGATGCCATCCTTGATCACGTGAACCACCCGGTGCTGCAGGACTTCAATCTCTTGCAGGGGATCACCGTCGACCACGATGATGTCCGCCAGCTTCCCGACGGATACGGTGCCGAGCCTGTCGTCGACTCCTTGCATTTGAGCGGGACGGAGCGTTGCGCTTTGAATGGCCTCCATCGGTGACAGGCCAGCCTCTGCTAGGTTGGCGATTTCCTTGGGAATGGGGCTATGAAAATTCAACGGCGATCCGGAATCACAGCCGGCGACGATCTGCTCGCGACCTCCTGCTTCTATGAAACGCTTCAGCTTCCGTTTCGCGACCTTCACGCGCTCCTCGGCACCGATACCCCAAGGTATCGCCTGCGGACTTCGCCAGGTGACTCGCAGATAATCATAGATATCGGGGGCAAACTGTTTCTTGAACTTTGGATGGTCGACAATCTCGGGGAAACGCAGTGCACGCACGTAGGCGTTCCGCATCTCAATCGCGGGCACGATATAGGGTCCGCGTAAGATGTTTGCGGAAGGCCCGGAGCCGATGGGTCGCGCGCCCCTCACGAGCAAGCGGATGTCTTCATCGCTGTAGTCTGACAGCGGATCCGCTGTGAACACCCCCTGCAACCGGTCCACGCCTGCCTGGACGGCAGTGCGGTAGGCCTGAATATGCCGCACGCCCGCGTCCACGCCGATGCCGGCCTCGTGAGCGGTGGCGGTAATCGCTTCCAGAACAGGTTGATCCCAGAGCCCCTCGACATCGATCTGATCGACTTTCATGGCGATGAGCCGTTTGGCGATGGCGCGAGCTTCGTCTGGAGTTCCAACGGTATACTCGTCCGGGCTGACGCCAGGGTTCTTGTCCCGCTGTCTCACGAGCGGACCGGCAAGGTAGAGACGAGGCCCGATTCTCTTCCCGGATTCGATATCCGCTCTCAAAGCCTGTTGTTCTCCCAACGGGCCGCCAAGATCCCGGAAACTGGTGATGCCGGCCATGAGGTTCGTCTGGGCTACCGCATCCATGATTTCCATCATCCGATCGCGGAACTTGTCGCGGAACTCGCCCGGCTTTCCTTCGCCTACATGCCACAAGTGGCCATGTGCGTCCCATAAGCCAGGCAGAACCGTCATGCCGTTGCTATCCACGACCCTCGCACTGTCCGGGACCGCCAATTGACCAACCCGACCGACCGCGACGATCGTGTCATCCTCGATGAGAATCACCGCATCCTCGAGCGGTGGGCCGCCGAACCCATCGATCAGCCGGCCACCGACTATCGCCAACGTGGCTTGGTGCTGGCCACCAACGCCCGGCGCTGCAACCGCCACCGCTTCGGCAACCATGAGAGCAAGGGTTACGAGTAACCACTGTTTGCACACTGCGGGTTTCATGAGTTTCCTCTTGAGCCTGGAACGAGAAGCGAAGTTATATCGGCCTCGGCGCGAAATCAAATCGGACGCGGCCGCATCTTCGTCGTCGGTCTACCCGACGCGGTCTCCCGTATGATAGTATCGTCTGGCGGTTTCGCAAACGTAACGAGCCCCGATGAAGAGTATGTTGCCGTCTGTTGCCCGACTCGTGGCTACGGCCACGGTGCTCTCATCTTTGCTTGTGGGTGCGCGGGTTATCGATGCAGGTGGTCAGGACCCCGACCAGACTTACTCCCCCACCCTTTATCGAGCCATGAAGTGGCGCAATATCGGGCCGTTCCGGGGGGGGCGCGCCACCGCGGTAGCCGGTGTTCCCGGGCAGCCCATGACGTTCTTCCAGGGAGCCTCAGGCGGCGGCCTGTGGAGAACGGAGGACGCCGGCAACACCTGGGGCAACGTTTCCGATGGTTTCTTCGGAACCGGCTCGGTCGGCGCCGTGGCGATAGCGCCTTCCGACGCTCAGATCATCTATGTGGGAACCGGAGAAGGGCCGCCTCGTGGGCAGGCATCGTCGGACGGAGACGGTATCTACAAATCGACCGACCGGGGAGACACGTGGAAGCACATCGGTCTCGAGGACACGCTCCGCATCGCCCGCGTGAGGGTGCATCCCAAGAACCCGGACATCGTATATGTCGCCGCCCAGGGGAGCCCCTGGGGACCCAACAAAGAACGGGGCATCTATCGCTCCATGGATGGCGGAGAAAGTTGGGACCTCGTATTGCACGTGGACGAGAGGACCGGCGCCTGCGATCTCAGTATGGATGGAGCTAATCCACGGGTCCTCTACGCTGCTCTTTGGGAGCATCAGCGAACGCCGTGGAAAATCACCAGCGGCGGTCCCGGAAGCGGCCTCTACAAGTCAAGCGATGGCGGAGACAACTGGACGCGGCTTACCGGCGGGCTTCCCGAAGGAGTGATGGGCAAGATTGGAGTAGCCGTGTCCCCAGTGGACCCGGACCGAGTGTGGGCGATCATCGAGGCCGAGGAAGGTGGCCTCTACCGTTCGGATGACGGCGGTAAGTCTTGGCGGCGAGTCAACGACCAACGCGTTCTCTATTCGCGGGCTTGGTATTTCAACCGCATCTATGCCGACACGCAAGATGCGGATACGGTCTATGTCCTCAACGTGTCGATGATGAGATCGACGGATGGCGGAAAGAGTTTCGTTCGGGTCCCCACGCCCCACGCCGACAATCACGATCTCTGGGTACTTCCAACCAACCAGAACTGGATGATCAATTCGAACGATGGTGGGGCGAACGTTTCTTTCAACGGGGGCCGGAGCTGGTCCAGCCAAGAAAATCAGCCAACCGGTCAGTTCTTCCGAGTCATCGCGGACCATCGCTTTCCCTACTTCGTGTACGGGGCGCAACAAGACAACAACAACGCCCTCGCCGTCGCCAGCCGCACCGACGGCGCCGGGATCGGGCCGCGCGATTGGTATCGTGTCGGAGGAGGGGAAAGCGGATTCATCGGCTTCGATCCCGAGGCGCCCAACCTGATTTACGCGGGCGCCAACATGAATTGGATTACCGAATACGATCACCACTCCAAGCAAATCCGAAACATCATGGCCTATCCGGAACAGGGATTGGGTCGCGATGCCCGGGATCTCCGATACCGATTCAACTGGAACGCCCCCATCCTGGTCTCCAAGCACAATCCAAAGGTCATCTATCACGCCGCGAACGTGCTTCTCCGATCGGAGAACCGTGGCCAGACTTGGGAGGAAGTGAGTCCCGATTTGACGCGGAACGAGGAAGACAAGCAGGGTCCCGGGGGCGGCCCGATCACGGGAGAGGGCGCGGGAGGCGAGTACTACAACACGATTCTCTACGTTGCGGAGTCTCCGCATGAAGCTGGAACCCTCTGGGTGGGAACCGATGATGGTCTGGTGCATTTGACAGACGACGGAGGGCAGAGCTGGCGGAACGTGACTCCCGATGGCATCGGACGTTGGCAGGTGAACGCCATCGAGGTCTCTCCCCATGACCCCGCTACCGCCTACATCGCTGTCACCGGCTATCGTCTAAACGATCGCAGCGCGCTAATCCTTAAGACCCAAGACTACGGTGGGAGTTGGAAGCGGATCGTGCGGGGACTTCGAGACGGAGACTTCGTTCGCGTGGTTCGGGAGGACCCCGATCGACCAGGGCTCTTGTACGCGGGGACGGAGACCGGTGTCGCCGTTTCCTTCAACGCCGGAGAGCTGTGGCAGAGCCTGCGGCTCAATCTACCGGCGGTGCCGGTTACCGATTTGACCGTACGCAACGGGGATCTCGTCGCATCGACGGACGGACGCGGCTTCTGGATACTCGACGATCTATCTCCTCTGCAGCAAATGGGTGACGAAGTAGCAAGGGCCGATATGCACCTATTCAAGCCGCGAAACTCATATCGGATGCGTGGAGCGAGCGTGGAACGACCAGGCTGGGGGAAGAATCCTCCCAACGGAGCGGTGATCGATTACTACCTGGCGAAGGCACCGGGGGTGCCGATCACCCTAGAGATTCTGGACGGCGGCGGCAACCTCATCCGGAGCTTCTCCACGCAGCTTCCCGCCGATCCCGGAATGAATCGATTCGTGTGGGATCATCGGTATGACGACGTTACGCTCATCCCCGGGACGTTCCTGGCGGCGCAATTTTTCGGGACCGTGCCCGGCTACAAGGTGCCGCCTGGCACTTACCGGGCCAAACTGAGCAAGGGGGGGACGACCCTCACGCAAACGTTCGAGGTTCTCAAGGATCCCCGCGCGCTAGCCACCCTGGACGATCTAGAGGAGCAGGCGGTGCTCCTTGCCGCGATTCGGGAAAACGTCAACGAGATTCATGAATCGGTGATGCGCATGCAGAAGGTTCGTGATCAGGTGCGCAATCTCATCGAAACGAGCGCCGGTCACGAAAAGGCGGGGCTGGTCGAGGCACAAGGGAACGCTTTGATCAGGAAAATCGAAGCCTGGGAAGAAAACCTCATCCAGCCGCGGCACGAGGGCATTATGGATGCCATCAGCTTTCCAACCATGCTCAACGAGCAGTTTCTCTTTTTGAAGGGAGCCGTGGCGAGCGCAGACGCGCCGCCTACCGACGGCAGCCGGACGCGGTTCGAAGATCTGAAAGCCTCGTGGCTGGCGCTCAAAGCCGAAATGAAGCGTCTGCTGGAGGAGGATTTGGCCGCATTCAACAACCTTTATCAGGAAAACAACATCCCTGCCGTCATCGTCCCCCGATGACCACCGGGAGCCGCTTCAATTCAAGGAGGAAGCCATGTTGCATCGTCCTTTTTCGGTGATTGCTCTCGTCGGACTCGCCCTCTTCCCCCTCTTCCTATTGATCGGCTGTGCGACCGAGGAGGCTCCTCCCGTGGAAGGGCTCACCGCGTTCGTCGGGGGCAGGGTCTTCGACGGCACGGGCAGCGATCCAATCGAAGACGCTGTCCTCCTGGTCCGTGAAGGCAAGATCGAAGCGATTGGACCGACCGAAACGATTCCCGTCCCCGGCGGCGCAGAGCGGATCGACGTCTCCGGAAGGACGATCATCCCCGGGCTCATCGTCACCCACGCTCATGTGGGGGAGGTCAAGGGACTGGAACGGAGCTCGGAGAACTACACGAAGGAGAACGTGCTAAGTCAGCTCGGACTGTATTCGCGCTACGGCGTGACCACAGTCGTGAGCCTCGGGGGTCATATGGACCCCGCCGATATGGCGCCTGGTTTCGCCATCAAGGATGCCCAGGAAACACCGGAGCTCGACCGAGCTCGCCTCTACATGGCCGGGTTCGCGCTGGATGGCAAGGACCCCGACGAGGCAAGGGCGCAGGTCAACGAGCTGGCGGATATGGGAGTGGATTTCATCAAGCTCCGGGTCGATGACGACCTGGGCACGAGGGAAAAGACCACGCCCGAGTTCTACCGCGCCGTCATCGATCAAGCGCACCAACGTGGCCTCAAAGTCACCGCGCATCTCTATTATCTGGAGGACGCCAAGGGAACCCTCGATGCTGGCGTGGATTTTCTCGCCCATAGCGTTCGTGACCAGGAAGTCGACGAAGAATTCATCGCCATGCTCAAAGAGCGCAACGTGTGCCAATCCCCCACACTGGTGAGAGAAATGGTGAGCTACGTCTATGAAGACGTCCCCGACTTCTTCGAAGATCCCTTCTTCTTGAAAGAAGCCGATCCGGACGTGATAAAGCAACTCAAGGATCCGGCACGACAGCAGAGAGTTCGCGAGAGCCGGTCCGCACAGGCTTATAAGCAAGCTCAAGTCGTCGCGTCGAAAAACGTGAAGAAACTGGTGGACGCAGGAGCCACGGTCGCGTTTGGCACAGACAGCGGCCCCCCGTCGCGCTTCCAGGGTTACTTCGAGCACTTGGAAATGGATCTCATGGCCCAAGCCGGCCTCACCCCAACTCAGATCCTGGTCTCGGCGACCGGAAGCGCAGCGCGTTGCTTGGGGCTGGACGACCTGGGAACGCTCGAGCCGGGCAAGTGGGCCGATTTCGTAGTCCTCACGGAGGATCCACTGGTCGATATCGAGAACGTGCATAAAATCGACTCGGTTTGGATCGCGGGCAACAGGGTTCCCGAGCGCGAAGAGGGCCGCACTACGGAGACGGAATAGTCTAGCGCTCATGGGCGCGGTGCGAGCGCAGAGACAGGCGGGCGCCATCGCGGACGCCACGCTCCTCTTTCACCTCATTGCGCGTTGGTGAAGGTAGCAGAAAGTGCACGGGGAAGGCAAAATGAGTTTGGGCATGAAGCCACTAGCGCCGGTGTTCGCCCCGCAATTTTTCCCCGAACAGGACCCGCGAACCGCGCCCCTATGATGCCTGGACCGGGATTTTGCACCTGGGACACGGCAGAGGACGCTTGATGAGCTGTGCCCAACTTTTTCTGAGCGCGGCGCGCTTTTTGGAGGACAGCTTCGGCTCGGGCTTGGCTTTGGGGTCTTGTGGCTGGTGCGGATTTAATCCACTATAATGTGCCAGCACGGAGCGTGCAGTTTGTCTGTTTCCGAAAAGGAGGATCAGATGACGAAACTCAGGAACTGGATCGTGAGTGCGAACCTTGCGTGCCTCTGGGCCTGCGGCAGTCCGGAGCAATCGACCATAGACCAATTCTTCCGTGCCGCCAAGATCAACGACCATACAACGCTTGCTTCTATGTCGGCGGTCGCCCCTCCCGGGGAGGTAGAGTCGTGGAAGGTGGTCGAGGTCAGCGCCCGATCAACGGAGCCTTTCGCTTTGCCAGAGCTCCTCGACCGGTTTGAGGCCGTCACCAAGGAACGAGACGCCGCGGTGGAGGCGGGCCAAAAGTATTTGAGCGACCAGCAGGATGCTCTCGAGCGGATCATCCCGAAGCTGCGAGAGGATTCAGAGTACAAGTTCCGTGGAAAGCTTGGTGAGATTCAAGAGGAGTGGTGGAGGCTGGTTGAGGAGCGCAGAGAGAAGGAAGGCGCATTCCAAGAGCTCAAACGGGTCGTAGGCAAAGAAGCCAGTCTCGCCACCAAGTCGGTGATGCGCCAGGTGAACGTCGAGAACCTAGACGGAGACGTCAGGGTGACGGAAATGCTGCTCAGTCTCAAACCCCCGGATGGCGATGCGTTGCCCTATAGGGTTGTGCTTCGAAAGTACGGCCTCTCTGATCCGGAGCGCGATCGCATCGAGCCCGCGCGTTGGGTCATCTTCGACTTCGAGGGGACAACCCCGGAGGCTCGGGCCGCGGCATCCGCGCATGCCAAGGTGAGCGATCCATCCTCGGAATCGGCAGCCGCCACCGAGCCCTCCAAGGTTGCCGACAACCAAGGCGCCGCCGAGAGCAAGCAGCCTGCCGGGAAGGAGCCAACGTACCAGCCTCGGGAGTTACTCGGCCTCGCTAGAGTTCAGGTTCTCACCCCCGAGACAAGGGTCGAAGGCGACGAGGTGATCACCACGGTCCGGGTGCGCAATGTGTCGAAGGACTGGATAGCGCGGTTTATGGTGACGGAGCACTGGTACGACGAGCAGGGCAACGCGGTGAGAAGTAGTTCGCGGAGGCACGAAAAGCCGTTCATGCCGGGCGAGGTCATAGAGTTGGAGCTGCGGACGCGCAAGAACCCGAAGTTCTACCAGAACCAGTTCGAGTTCTCGCACGCGAACGGAAACGTCAAGGACTTTACCGTCGGGAGCTTCCCGAAGGACACTTAACCCTAATCGCAAAATCTTCGAAGCACGAAAACGCGAAACAGCCGCACTGGGCGCAGGCGAGAAGCTCGTGCTGGGGCACCCGCTCGTCGCCACTATAGGTGATTCTGCACGGTGTATGCAGAACCTGGAAAAGGTGCTATTCACGGGGCCAAAGACCTCAGACACGGTGACGTTTATTTGCGATTAGGGCTAAGAGTAACGCGACTACCCGGTCGAGGAGTTCGAGTACGCGGCTGGAAACCTTGCGAAGCACGACGGCTGGACCGCCGCGGGCGGCCACTTTCGTGGGTTCGGTTTTGGTTCACGTAACCAATCCAGTCCCCGTCGGGCGAGAAGAAAGGGCTGCCAGCGGCTTCGGTACCGCTGAGCGGTGTAACTGCCAGGCTGTCGATCTCGCTCCCAGCGTCGCCGATGTCGAGGCGGTGCCTCATCAACAGGAATGGGTCCCTTGGCAATCTTCTCCGCGAGTGTCTCTCTGTACCAGCTCCATAACACGGCAGAGGGCTCTATCCTTCTGCCGACCAGATGCCCCACCCCTTCACCTTCGCGCCTTCGGGCAGGTTTCTCAAGATGATCTTCTCCAACGTGGTTCTCTAGTTTAGGGTAGCCCTCCGTGTACTGGTTTCTTCGTGCTTTGCGTCAGTTACGTCCCCTTGTGTGCTCGTGCTCGGCTCCTGGTTCAGGGTGAGACTAGGCAATAGATTTCTCTGAGCTCGCAAAGCCGTGCCAGCATCTCCGCATACTCCTCGCTGATGGCCTCTTTCTCCGCTTGCCCGACGAACTGAATGATGTATCCGTGGGGGCCGCGCTTTTGATTCAAGATAAAGGGATGTTCGCTCATGAACTTCCCTCCGATGTCTTCATTGGAGACTCCGGGTGCGTAGAACATGTAGTGGGGAGCGTTGGTCGTGCCCACCTGATTCGCCTCAACATCAGGGTTCCTGTAGGTACGAAACATCGGAGCCAGCATGTAGGAGATGCCCGTCCTCTTCGGTACCTGGTAGTGCCCCGTATCCCATCGCTCGACAACGATGGCCTTGAGCTTCTCAGCGGGCGTTCCCGAGGCTCGCATCTCTGCCATGTCGAAGTAAACGGGCATGTGTGCGCGGGAGCCGGCATCGTCGAAGGCGATAGGAAGGAAAATGTCGTCCCGGTACTCCGTGTACGGCCAGTCCCCGTTGAACGCATTCGGGTCGAGGCGGGAAACGAACGCATGGAACCCATTGTTTCCCTCACGCGCGATCTCGAATGTCCGGGACGTCCCGACAACATCAACAGTCGCCTCGTCTCTGAGATGCGGAGGCAGCGCGCTCAGGGCCAGTTCGATGTCCAGGTCTCGTGGCAAGGCCCGGATTTCACTCCCTTCTTGCGCCGGTTGCTGGGCGCTGAGGGCTGCCATGCATGGCAGCGGGCCAAGTAAGGCTGCGAGTGAGTAGGTCCTTTTCATGTCGATAACCCTGGGGCAGCCGTCGGCCGAGTGCAAAAGTACGTTGGCGACGTAGAAAAAGGAGGCTTCGGCGAAGATGCGAGGTAGCCGCTGTTCACGACGAGGATGAGAAATCTGGCCCAAAGCCGCGTGGTCATTTGCCCGTGGATGTTAACCCCGGGGCTAGGGCAGATCAAGGAACGGAAGATTTTGGAGTAGACTGAGGTGGGCGCGTCCCCAAACGAGGGAATGCCATTCCCGGAAATTGTCAGGGGCGCCTCGAGGAGGCGGCATGTATCGACTCATCGCTGCTCTAGTTTTTGTCTTCGGCACGGTCTCCCCCAGCGTTTTCTGAAGACGCCTGGAGTTTCTCGGTCCAGCCAAAGGAAAGCCGCTTCACGGTGAAAGTCGGGAAGGCAGGCTTCCTGAAGGCATTGGGTCACGACCATTTGATCGAGATTCGCGGCATCGTGGGCGACGTGGAGTGGCGGCCGGATAACCCAGAGATGTCTTCGATCCGTATCGAGATCGACACAAACTCTCTGGCGGTGATCGACGAGGATATCAGTGACGCGGACCGGGCCACCATCCAAGCGGAGATGGAGAACACAGCGCTCGACGTCGAGAAGTACCCGAAGATCGTCTTCGTTTCCAAAGAGCTTTCGGTGAGCCGCGGCAATGGGGAGCGCAAGGGCAACCTGAGGGGCGAGCTAACCCTTCGTGGCGTGACCGACGAGGTCAAGATTGCATTGACCTTGACGGTCGACGATCAGAAAGTTCGGGTCCAAGGCGAGTTCAAGATCAAGGGGAGTGATTTCGGTGTGCCGCAGATCAAGGCCGCGGGAGGATCGGTTAAAACCAAGGACGAGCTCGAGCTGACCTTCGATCTCGTAGCGAGACGGAACTAAATGCCGGCCTCCTTCAACGCCTTGGCCGCGATGCGAGTGATGAAGATCGTGACCAACACCGTCGCAGCCAGCCCGACGATCTGCAGGATCAACTGCAGGGTCTCGACACTTTCGCCACCCGCCGCGGCTTCCAGGCTGCTCCGGCCCAAGGAGCCGATGTACACATACATAAACGCGCCGGGGATCATTCCTACCAAACTCGCCAACGTGTAGTGCCAGAAGGAGATCTTCGTAAACCCGTACGCGTAATTCTGAAAATTGAAAGGGAATATCGGAGAGAGTCTAGTAAGGAATACAATCTTCCATCCCTCTTTAGCCACCGCCTTGTCGACCGCTACGAATCGAGGCTTCGTCTCGATCCAACTCTCCACCCGTCCCCGTGCCAAATGGCGTGAAACCAAAAAGGCGAGTGCCGCTCCCGCGGTAGCGCCCAACAATACCGATCCGAAGCCCGACAACAGGCCGAATGCGGCTCCCGCCGCCAAAGTCAGAATCGATCCGGGGAGTAGCAACACCGCGGCCAAGGCGTAGACCAACGAGTAGATCAGCAAACCGGCCGGTCCCAGCCCTTTGAAGACCTTGAGCCACTCGGCCAGCGGCAACATCCTCGCCGCCACCATCAGCGCGGCGACGATTAGAACGAGAGAAGCGATCTTGGCGTAGTTTCGCGCGGTCATCAGGACCTTCGGACACGATAGAGCCATCGAAAGATTTTAGAGATATTCGGGCTCAGACGGTCCTTCTGGTAGAGGTCACCGACACGTTGGACGGACTGGGACAGCGTCGGATAAGCATGAATCGTCGAGGATAGTTTGGCGAGCCCTACTCCGTGTTTCGCAGCGACGACCACCTCGTGAAGCACGTCGCCGGCGTGGATGCCGACCACCGTGGCCCCCAGGATGCGGTCCTTACCGAGTGGCGTTACCACTTTGATGAACCCGTTTTCTTCGCTCTCGGTGATCGCTCGATCGAGGTCGTTCCAGTCGAAGCGGTAGACGGAATGAGGAAGACCGCGTTTCTTCGCCTCGTTCTCGGTGAGACCAACTTGGGCAACCTCGGGATCGGTGTAGGTCACCCACGGCACCCAGGTGTAATCTCCCTTGACCTTGAACCAGGGCAGCAGGATGTTGCGCACCACGATCCTCGCCTGGTAGTCAGCGGTGTGGGTAAACTGGTAAGGACCGGCGATGTCGCCGCAGGCGAAGATGTGCGGTTGGGACGTGGTTAATGTCGCATCGACTTTGACGCCGGTCTTGCCGTACTTGACTCCGGCCGCTTCCAGATCCAGGCCTTCGGTGTTCGGCTTGCGCCCGGTGGCGATCAAGACTGCTTCGGTCGTTATTTCTTGGCGTTCGTCCGAGCCACCAACCGTAGCGACGACCCTCCCGTTTTTTTTCTCGAACTTGGTCAGCGGGGATCCGGTGAGTACGCGAACACCCTCTTCGGTGAGCCGCTTGGTGATGATTTCGGCGGCATCGGGATCGTCCCGAGGAAGAAGCCTCGGCAGAAGCTCCACCACGGTTACCGATACTCCGAGACGCGCCATGACTTGTGCGAGCTCACATCCGATGGGGCCGCCACCGAGAATTAAGAGCGAGTCAGGTGCGGAAGTCATCTCATCGAATATCGTTTCGTTGGTGTAATACGAAGTCTCTTGAACACCGGGGATCGGGGGCACAAGGGCCGTGGTCCCGGTGGCGATGACGAAGTGCCGGCCGCGAAGCCGCGTGCCTTCGACATCGACTTCGTGTGGCGACACGAATCGCGCTCGACCCAAGAAGACGTCGACCCCCAGTCCCTCGAAACGCTCGACCGAGTCATGAGGCTCGATGATGGCTCGTCTTTTCCTCATGCTGGCAAAGACATCTTCGAAGCGAAACTGTGGTTCCGTTGCTTGCAGTCCGAAGGCCTGGCTGCGCCGCATTCGTTGGATGAGGTTCGCGGACGAAATGAGCGCCTTCGAGGGGACGCAGCCGAAATTCAGGCAGTCGCCGCCCATCTTGTGGCCTTCGATGAGCGCCGCTCGGCCACCCAGGCCGGAAGTTCCAGCCGCCGTCACCAGGCCCGCAGTGCCGGCACCGATCACGACGACGTTGTACTTCCCTCGACCTTTCTCCTCTGCGTGAGCCATGAGCCTCCTATTATGACGGCATGGGCCTCCAGCCCCGAGTAAGCGGGCCTACATTCTAGTCGCTTATCCTGCTCCGGTGCTTTTTTTCGTTGCAAGGCCGGGCAGAAATCGGCGAGCATGACGCACCATGATCCTCGGCATCGACGAAGCCGGTCGGGGGCCGGTCCTGGGTCCCATGGTGGTCGCTGGCGTGGTGCTTCGTCCTCCGAGGGCGGGTGCCCTCACGCGCCGAGGGGTGTCCGATTCCAAGGACTTCGGGGCCGGGGACGAGGCCCGGCAAAAAAGAGCCGAGCTCGCCTCTCACATCCGCCGTCTCGCTGAGGATGTTCATGTCGAGGTGTTCGACCATCGAACCGTGGATGATTTTGCATCGCAGGGCCTGCTGAACGAGCTCGAGCGCCGCGGCGCCCGAGCGATCATCGCCGGGGCCCCGCCGGTGCGGCGCATCGTTGCGGATGGGCAGAGATTGTTCGGAACCCTTACCATGGAGTATCCGCACCTGGAAGCGCTCGATTTTGGCGAGACCGTTCATGTTGCGGTAGCGGCCGCGTCGATCATTGCAAAGGATCTTCGCGACCGACTCTTCGAGGAAATCGCGGTTCGTTATCGTGATGAATTCGGGGAGGTTCGAGGGGGTGGTTACGTGAATGCCGCCACCGCCGACTTTTTCCGGCGGTACCACCAACGCTACGGCCAGCTTCCGCCGGAAACCCGAAGGAGCTGGGGCTGGAAACTTCTCAACGAGCTCGATCCGCCGCCCCTGCCACTCTTCGATCCACCGAGCTGAGTCCTTGCTTGGAGGCCAACCTCAGCCTGCCTATAATGGCCTTTGGAGCGAAGCGAATGAGAGATCTCGTTGGTATTTCCCGCCGCGTCCGAAGACGACACGTTTTTTACGGGATCGCCCTCATAGCTCTCGCAGCCGCGGTCGTCTCGGCGCGGGGCAAACGCTCGTCGGTCGAGCTGGTAAGCGGTAACTCGGCGCTCGAGCATATCCGTTTCTTGTCTTCCGACGCGCTCGTCGGACGTGGAAACGGAAGCGAGGGGCTCGATGAAGCGGCCGACTACATTGCGGCGCGATTCGAAGAGCTCGGTTTGAGGCCCGCCGGCCCTGCCGGTGACGCCGACGGCTACTTCCAGCCTTTCGAGGTGAGCCTGGGTGGCTCCCTGGGGTCGGACAATTCCTTGCGCTTTGAGAGTCCGGGCGGCGAGATGGACCTACGCCTCCACCGGGATTTCGAGCCCATGACCTTCTCCGGCACAGGAGACGTCGAGGCGACGCCGGTGGTTTTCGTGGGTTACGGAATCACCGCACCCGAGCACGATTACGATGACTATGCGGGGGTCGACGTGGAGGGAAAAGCCGTCCTGGTGTTGCGGCACACGCCGCGCGAGAACGGAGACGGTCCCTTCGATCCCAGCCGCGGGCATGCGACCTTTGTTTCCAAAGTCGTCAACGCCAAGGCTCACGGCGCCACCGCGGTCCTTGTTGTGACCGATCCGGTGAATCATCCCGGGGATCCCAAAGGCCTGGTGAAGTTCGGCCAGGACCTGGGAGCCGGCGACTTGGTGATCCCGGTTGTCCACTTGAAGCAAACGGTCGTCGATCAGTTGCTTCCGGAAAGAGTCGCGAAGCTTTCGGTATTGCAAGAAAACATAGACAAGAACCTCGAGGCGGCTTCTTTCGAGCTTACCGAGGTCCAGATGAGTCTCCGTACCGACGTTCAGCGAGAGCGACGCGTCGTGAAAAACGTCCTCGGCTACCTCCCTGGAGGTGGGTCTTCAAATTCTGCAAGCCCCTCGAACAACGACGAGTTGCTCGTGATTGGTGCTCATTATGATCACCTGGGGTTCGGTGGAAGACATTCTGCGGCCCGCGGTAAGGGAGGGAACCGGATCCACAATGGTGCCGACGATAACGCCTCTGGGACCGCTGGGGTTCTGGAGCTCGCTCGCGTTCTGGTAGGGGAAAGGGAAGATCTCAACCGCGGTGTCTTGTTCGCCGCATTCGCGGGCGAGGAGTTGGGGCTGCTCGGCTCGCGCTATTACACACGGCACCCCACGTTTCCCCTGGAGCGCACCGTGGCGATGCTCAACCTGGATATGATCGGCCGCCTTCGTGAAGGAAAACT
Organism: Candidatus Marinacidobacterales bacterium; assembly: GCA_965222425.1. Taxonomy (GTDB): domain Bacteria; phylum Acidobacteriota; class Vicinamibacteria; order Marinacidobacterales; family DATDRI01; genus CBDCNP01. The sequence goes on along the minus strand of CBDCTW010000022.1, from coordinate 564,870 downwards.
CTTCGTCGGGGGCGTGGGAACCTCTCCGATTTTTCAATCCAAGCTGGAGGAGCTGGGGCCCGAGGAAGACCTCGCGCTCACCTTCAGCTTCTCGGGTTACGGTGCGAGTGACCACACATCCTTTACGATGGAAGGCGTGCCCTCGCTGTTCTTCTTTACCGGTCTTCATCGGGACTACCACAAGCCATCGGACGACTGGGAGCACATCAACGCTTCCGGAACGGAGCGAGTCCTGAGATTGGCTTACCAAATGGCGGATTATGTACAGGCCTTACCCGAGCGCCCGGCATTCGTGAAACCCCCGCAACCGCAACGCCGCCACGGCGGCGGAGGCGGCTACGGTGCCTACTTCGGCTCGGTGCCCGATTTCGGTCACGAAGGCAAGGGAGTGCGTTTCGACGACGTCCGAGAAGGGGCACCTGCTCATAAGGCCGGTCTCGAGGTAGGCGATGTCCTCATCTATTTCAACGGGCGCGCGATCGATAATCTTCATGATTTCACAGATGCGTTGCAACGCCACAAGCCGGGCGATGATGTGCCTGTGGTGGTGATGCGTGACGGGAAGTCGGTGGAGTTTCATGTCCAGCTCGCTGAGCGTCCCTAGATCTGACTACAATTTCCAGATCTTTACTGGGCACGCCTCAGCTTACTTCTGATCAAGCCATGTTGATCGAGAAAGCGTCGAAGTGTCTTGGCGTGTTGCCACATGGCGGGCTTGAGCTTGGCGTTATAGAGGAGTGCGGCTGGATGATAGAACACCATGAACTGTGTGTTGGGGAAATCCGTCAAGGTGAAAAACTTTCCAGCCTCCTCCGACATCTGGAAGTTCGTTTTAGATTTATCGAAGTGTTTAAGCGCTGTGGCGCCCAGAAGCAAAATGATGTGGGGGCGCACCAGTTCGATCTGTCGCTTCAGGAAGGGTAGGCAGGCCGCCGCTTCGTCGGCATGGGGTGAACGGTTGTCCGGGGGGCGGCACTTGACCACGTTGGCGATGAGCATGTCCTCGTTGGTATCGATCCCCACCGCGTTCATGATTTGATCGAAGAGCTGCCCGGCGCGTCCGACGAAAGCCTTACCTTGTCGGTCTTCTTGCTCACCCGGGCCTTCTCCGATCACCATGACCGAGGCGTCGGGGTTGCCGCGATCGACCACGATTTGCGTCCGGCCCGCGTGTAGGCCGCACTTCGTGCAGCCACTTTCTGCTAATCGAGTTTTGAGCTCGTCGTAGGAGCTAGAGCCCAATATCGTGTTGGAGCCTGCATCAAAAAGATCGAACTGCATTCTTGTCTCCTGAGCCGTTGAGATGATTGAGAACGTCCGAAAGAGAGTGAATGTCTTGGCCGAACACCAGCCCGGGGATTCCGAGCTTCGCGGCATCGCGAATATTGGACGGCCAGTCGTCGACGAACAGGACCTCCGGGGCTTCGACGTGGATTCCTTCTTTTTCTCGGAGGTCGGTTAGGACTCGATCCAGCGAAAGGTCTTTGTCTTGCCAGGCGAAACACGGACACGTGAAGCGGTCGAGCAAGCCGAGTAATTTCAGTATCTCGCCGGCGGTTTCGGGTGTGGACCGGCTGGCAACTGAAATGAGGAGGCCTCTGCTTTCTAAAGACTCGAGCGTAGACCGAGCATCGGGCCGCAAGGTCAGCTGGTAGCCCGACGCATCACGAACGCGATCACCGTCACGACGGAAAGGTGGCGTCATTTGGGCGCAGTAACCGCCCGGCAGTTTCCAAAGCGTTTCATCAAGATCGAAGACGACGAGTCGCGTCATCAAGACTCTTCAGGGATCGCGAGATTCTAGCACACCTTCCCATTCCAGAGCCCGATAATCGAGCGGGCCTTCTCGCACGAGGTTGAACTTCACGATCTGAAAGTAGGGGGATAGGTCGAAGTCACGCGGCAGGGCCAAGGATGGATGGAAGCTCCGAAACTTTTTGCCGTATGGAAAGAGGTCCTTGTCCTCTTCCCCCCTTGGATTCTTCGATGGAAGGGGGAGAACCGGGTAATGGACGTTCAAGAACGCTCGAGCTATCAGGCCGGAGCAGATGACGGCTCGCGACGTGCTGGGGCCGTGAAAGAAAGCCTTTCTACGCCAGCGTGCCGGAATGAGGGAAAACGGCGTGAGGTAGCGACCCAGGTCCAAGAGTCTCTTGCGGTCGTAGGTATCGCCGAGATGGGCAATGACCTCACCAAGCACATTTTCGAGATCATCGATCGACAAAGAGTAGGGACGGCATAGCCTCAAGTTGTAGTCGAGGTACTTGGCAAGCGGCACCGCCGCCACGCCCCCCGACAACTCGGCTTCGATCAGCAGGTGCCGTGACTCCTCACCGTAAAGATCGCGGTAATGCTCGCCGAGGGGGTGTCCCCGAAGTTCGATATGGTCGCCGACGTAGATGGCAGAGTGGGACCAAGAGCTTTGGGTCAGGTATTTGATGATCTGGGAGATACGCGACTTGCCCTCGACCAGCAAGACGTCGCCCGGTCGGATGTGTTTCTTCAGTTTTTCAAGGTTGTTGGGGATACGACGCTGGTAGTTGTGAACTTCCCGGGTCAGAAAGCGAATGACCGCATTCGAAAGAGCCTCGTTGGCCAGCACCGTATTCTCCCCCGCGCTTGGGGTCTCCTTAAATAGTACCAGGTAAGGGGACCAGGTGGCAGGCCGCCAGGTGGCCACCTCCGATGTCCACCAGGGGCGGTTCCTCGCTTCGGCAGCGCTCCACTGCGACCGGGCAACGGGGGTGGAACCGGCACCCGGAGGGTGGATAGAGCGGCGTCGGCGGGTCCCCTTGCGCGAGGGGGGCCGATTTAGTTTTCTGCGGATCGGGCTCGGGGACGGAAGCCAAGAGCGCCTGGGTGTAAGGGTGTTGTGGGCTCCGATAGAGCTCCGCCGTGGGCGCCACCTCCACGAGCTTTCCCAAATACATGACCGCCACGCGGTCGCTGATGTGCTCGACGATACGCAGATCGTGCGCGATGAAGAGATACGAGAGATTCAGCTTTTCCTGAAGGTCGACCAAGAGGTTCAAGATCTGCGCCTGAATAGATACGTCGAGAGAGCTGACCGGCTCGTCCGCCACGATGAAGCGTGGATTGAGTGCCAATGCACGAGCGATCCCGATTCGTTGTCGTTGCCCACCACTGAACTCATGTGGATAGCGAGAGCGCACTTGCGGATCGAGCCCGACCATGGCCAAGAGTTCCGCGGTCCGTTCCGCCCTTTCTTGTCGCGTTCCGACGTGGTGAATGACCAATGGCTCGGCTACGATCGAACCGACCTTCATGCGGGGGTTCAAAGAGCTGTAGGGGTCTTGGAAAATGACTTGGGTCTTCCGGCGAAGCTTTCGCAACGAGCCTGGGTCCAAGCCGAGGACGTCCTGACCTTCGAACCGGACTTCGCCGGAAGTGGGCTCTAGGAGCCTCAGCACACACCTGCCGGTGGTCGTTTTTCCGGAGCCCGACTCGCCGACGAAGGAGAGCGTCTCGCCCGGACGGATGTCGAAACTCACATCGTCGACGGCGTGAACCTGCGCCACTGTACGCCGGAACACACCGCGCCGAACGGGGAAATACTTTACGAGATTTCGTACCTCGAGAACCGGGGCGTCTACCGACATTTTCTTATGAGCTCCGCGCGTTTATGACTTCCTCGTGTTTGTAGCAGGCGGCGAGGTGTCCCGATGCGATCTCCGTGAGAGGAGGTACTGCGCTCCCACACAGATCGAACTCGAGTGGGCAACGAGGTGCGAAGGCACAGCCGGGGGGGAGCTCGGCGAGATCGGGGACCGTGCCTGGGATCGCCTCCAACCTCTCTCTCGTGCCTCTGGTACCTCTAGTTAAAGTACGGCCGCGACGAGGAAGCGAGCGAAGCAGTCCGGAGGTATACGGATGCCTGGGATCCTTGAAGAGCGAATCGACCGGGGCCTCTTCCACGATTCGCCCTGCATACATGACCGCGACACGGTCGGCGTTTTGCGCGACCACTCCCAGGTCGTGGCTGACCAGCAGGATGGCGAATCGGAATTGTTCCTTCAGTTGATCGAGGAGGTCCAAGATCTGCGCCTGGATGGTGACGTCGAGCGCGGTGGTCGGTTCATCCGCAATCAGGAGATCGGGCGCACAGGCGATGGCCATCGCGATCAAGACCCGTTGCTTCATCCCACCGCTCATTTGGTGGGCGTAATCGTCGACCCGCGTCTCTGCGTCGGGGATATGCACCGCGCGGAAGAGCTCGACCGTCTTCGCCAAGGCGTCTCGCCGACTCATACCTTGGTGGATGCGAAGAGGCTCTGCCACTTGATCCCCCACGGTGAGGACGGGGTTCAAGGCCGCGGAAGGCTCCTGGAAGATGAGTGCGATCTCTTTGCCACGCACCCGCCGTATCTCTTTGTCGGGCAGTCTCAGGAGATCCGTGCCTTTCCAGAGGACCTCGCCCTCCACGATGCGGCCCGGTGGAGGAACGAGTCTAAGAAGCGCGTACGCCAACGTGGACTTACCGCAGCCGGACTCTCCAACCAAGCCGACCGTTTGACCCCGGGCGATGTTCAAGTGCACGTCATCAACGGCGCGGATCGGACCGGTCGCGGTGTCGAATTGTACGGAGAGGCCGCGGACTTCGAGGAGTGTCTCGCTCATTTGGCTTTGCGGGAGGGCCGTTTCTTCGGCGTCTTTTTCTTCCTCGAGCGCTTATCGACCACAGCGGCGAGGCGCTCGATCTGAGAAAGGTGGTTTCGGTCGTGGGTCGCAAGATGCGCAACCATCTCCCGTAGGCTGATGGTCCCGTATTCGGGGTGGATGGCGTGCTGCGACCAGACGCCCTTGGGGACCAGCTTCAGTAGCACAAGGTTTTGCTTTCGCAAGGCGCTGAAAGTTTCTTTTATCGTATCGAGTGGCTGTTTTCGATAGAGAAGCTCCTTCGCCCAGATCTCTTGGTCGAACTCTCCGAGCTGCGCGCCCGGCTCGGCAATCGTCCTCCGGTAGCGGAATCCATAGACGAGCTCGGTGTCGGCCAAATGGGAGGCGATTTCTTTGATCAACCATTTTCCGGGCATCGGGCGGGCCACCGCTTCTCGAGGGCCGACGGAGGACAGGAGCTTCTCCAAGCGGCGTGGTGTCGAGGCGAGGATCGAAAGAACTCGAGAATCGGTTTCGGGATGGTCTGGCCGGCAAATCGCGCACACCATAACGGGTCTCTCTCCTAGACGTTCAGCCGCCTCGGTACTCTCCGAAGACGTTTCGCAGTCGATCCGAGATCTCACCTAGCGTCGCGTAAGCTTCCACCGCGTCGAGGATAGGCGGCATCAGGTTCTCGTCGGAACGCGCCACTCTCTCTACTCGGTCGAGCGCGCTCGCGGCGGCCTCTGTATGGCGGCCGGATCTCAATGCAGCTAGTCGCTCTCCTTGACCTTTTTCCACCCCTGCATCGATGGTGAAGACGTCGATGGGGATCTTCTCACGTTTTGTGAAGGCGTTCACTCCCACCACCGTCGCCTTCTCGGAGTCGAGGTCTTCTTGAAAGCGGTAGGCGGCGTCCCGGATCTGAGCCTGGACCCAGCCGGCCTCGATGGCTTTGAGCGCTCCTCCACGCTCGTCGATCTCGGACAGCAGCGCTTCAGCTTTTTCTTGGACCGCATCGGTCAGTGACTCCACGGCGTAGGAGCCTCCGAGAGGATCGACCGTATCGGTAACTCCGCTTTCGTAAGCGAGCACTTGCTGCGTTCTGAGCGCAAGCTCTGCGGTTTCTTCAGTTGGTAGCCCCAGAGCTTCGTCGAGGGCATTGCAGTGAAGTGACTGGGTACCGCCGAGCACGGCGGCCAGCGCCTGCAGTGTGGTGCGCACGACGTTGACGTTGGGCTGCTGGGCGGTGAGGGTGGAGCCCGCGGTTTGGGTATGGAAGCGTAGCATTTGGGCGCGAGGATTCTTGGAGCCGAAGTGTTCACGGAGGATCTTCCCCCAGAGTCGGCGAGCCGCGCGATACTTCGCGATCTCTTCCAGGAAGTTGCGATGCGAGTTAAAGAAGAAAGACAGTCGCTGGCCGAAGTCGTCCACGTCCAAGCCTGCGGCGACCGCCGCCTTGACGTATTCGATGCCGTTGGCCAACGTGAAGGCCAATTCCTGAGCCGCGGTCGAGCCCGCTTCCCGGATGTGATAACCGCTGATGCTGATGGGGTTGAAGTGCGGAACCGACTGGCCGCAAAACGCAATGATGTCGGTCGTGATCCGCATCGAAGCCGCGGGTGGATAAATGTACGTCCCCCGGGCGGTGTACTCTTTGAGAATGTCGTTTTGCACGGTCCCGGATAGCTTCTCCTCCGGGACATTTTGTTTGCGGCCCACCGCGATGTAGAGCGCGAGGAGAATCGCGGCAGTTGCGTTAATGGTCATCGATGTCGAGACTCGGTCGAGAGGAATACCTTGGAAGAGGATCTCCATGTCTTCGAGAGAGTCGATGGCGACTCCCACGCGTCCAACCTCTCCTCTTGCCAGGCGGTGGTCGGAGTCGTAGCCGATCTGAGTGGGGAGGTCGAAGGCGACCGATAGCCCGCTTTGCCCTTGCTCGAGGAGATAGCGGTAGCGGCGATTCGACTCTTCGGCCGTCGCGTAGCCGGCATACTGACGCATGGTCCAACGCCGGCTGCGATATCCTCCGGGATGGTTACCGCGAGTGAACGGTGGCTCACCGGGGAGGCCGAGCTGCCGCTCCGCGTCCCATCCGTGTAGACTCTCGGACGTATAGACCTTGGCGATGGGAATGCCAGAGCTGGTTTGGCGAGGGTCACTCGAGTTTTTCGACACGAAAATCGATGCTAGCACACCACTTCGAATTCCAACAAACGTTGTTGGAATTCAAGACCCCGAGGCGCGTTGTGTCTGCCGTAGAACTTCGTAGAGCGTGATGCCTACGCAGGTGGACACATTCAAGGACCGGATTTCCGAATTGAGCATAGGGATGGAGATCAGTCGGTCTCGGTAGGCCTCGCGCACCGCAGCGGGAAGACACTGCTTTCTCGGCCGAATACCAAGACGGCCTTTCGAGGGAAGCGTACATCGTGGATTCGCCGCGGCGCTTCTGGGCTGACGAAGTAGGGCTCTCCAAATTCGGTGAGTTGCGACTCGAACGATGCCCAGCTCGGCCACACTCGCGGTTTGACGCGCGGCCAATAGTCCAGCCCCGCCCTGCGCACTTCTTTCTCGCCCAATGAAAAACCGAGCGGTTCGATCAAGTGGAGTTGGGCGCCAAATGCGAGACAGCTTCGTCCGGCGTTTCCCGTATTCCAGTGAATCTCGGGTTCGAGGAGCACCACGTGAAGAGAGGGAGCCCCCGGAGAGACCTTACTGAGATCCACTGGTCGTCGAGCCGGAGCTCATATGCTGCTCGATAGCGTCGATGGTGCGGGGAACCGTTTCGGAAAGGCGCTCGAGTCCAGAGTCGGTGAGGAGGAAAGAGTCCTCGATACGCACGCCGATGTTCTTGTACTTTTCGTAGGCGGGCCGGACTGTTTCGATGAAGGCGGCATTCTCGGAGTCGTCTGGTAGGTGATCGAGCGCTCCTTCCCGGATATAGATGCCGGGCTCGATGACGAAGGCCATGCCAGGCTCGAGCGGTCGGTCTCGCTCGCCGACATCGTGCACGTCCATGCCGATCCAGTGACAGGCGCCGTGGGTGTACCAGGTTCGATACTGATCTCCGGAAGTGTCGGTAATGAGGCCGAGATTCAACAAGCCTCTCTTCACGACCTCGACGGTGGCTAGGTGAACGTCGTCGAGCGTGCTCCCCGCCACCGCTGCTTCCATCCCCGCATCTTGCGCGGCAAGGACGGTGCGGTAAATGTCTTCTTGCAACGGGTCGAACGTCCCGCTTACTGGATACGTGCGAGTGACGTCTACCGTTTGATACTGATAGTTCGCCGCGGAGTCCACGAGTAGGAGATCCCCCGGTTCCATTTTGCGGCGCGAGGTCGAGTAGTGAAGGATGGTGGCGTTGGGTCCACTCGCGACGATCGCCGGATAGCTCGATCCGTAGGCTCCCAAGCGCATGTAGGTTGCTTCGATCACCGCCTCGACCTCGTACTCGTACTGCGCTGAGACGGCGGCGCGCATGCCGGCCAAGTGACCCTCACTCGCTATCGCGCCGCTTCGTCGCAGTAACTTCTGTTCGTGAGGGGTCTTGATCTGTCTCAGTTTGTGAATGATGTCCGTCGCGTTTTGGACTTCTAGGCCGAAATAACGCTCGCGGATCTGCTGAGCGAACCGCAGGGGATAAGACAGTTCACCTTCGAGATCGGGTAGCTCCGTGAGGACGAGTGCCACCCGACCGCGGTTATCGGCCAAGGCCTCGAAGAAGGCGCTGTATTCGGTGGAGGTGCGATAGCGCGGCACGTCGAACGGCCGACCCGTCAACATGGCGCTCACAAAGGCATCGGAACGATCGGCCAAGTACACAGTCTCGATGCCCGTGTGCGCAGTCGCATCCTTCTTGCTCATGATGTGACCTTCCCAATGTTCTCTCTCCGGATCTTTCTTCTTGATGAAAAGGATCTCCTTTCGCGTCTCGTTGCCGGGCATGAGCACGAGAATGGTCTCGTCTTGCTCCATGGCGGTCAGGTAATAAAGGTTGCTGTCCTGCCGGAACTCGTACTCGGTGTCGTTCGAGTAGGTCTTGAGGTCGGAGCTCCATAGAACGAGCATGGATTGTGGGCCTAGCTGCTTCATGACCCGTGCTCGCCGAGCACGCAGATCTTCTTGCAGCTCACCGGCGACGGCAGGTAAGGAGCAAAAGCTAAGGGTAAGAAAGACCGAAACCACGAGACGTGTCACGTTTTTCCTCTCCTTGGAGATCCTTTTTTTCTCCGGGGGATGTCTTGTTAATGCTAGCATAAACCGCCATGGGGCGAGTGAGCCGGCTCTCTTTCAACACGCCACCTCGAATTTCCATTTCTGGAACACCGTTTGTAGTCACGGTTGGTGCATCCTCGCCCCGTTCTCGGTGGACGAGGATGAACAGAAGCTCGACGGTGTTTTGGAGCTTCCGGGGCACCGGGTGGCCCGTGTGTCGCTCAGACGGCCGAACAATCGCGGAAAGCTCGTAGCGCGATTGGAGTCGTCGGCCAAGCTCGATTCCAAAGCGCTGGCCGAAGCCCGAAGGCAGATCGCAAGCGCCCTCCGGTTCGACGAGGATCTATCGCCGTTCTACCGTGCACTCTCCGTGGAACCACCTCTACGTTGGGCCCGGCGGAATGGTGCGGGGAGAATGCTGAGAGCTCCCACCGTATTCGAAGACGTCGTCAAGATGATCTGCACGACGAACTGCACCTGGAGCCAGACCACCGCGATGGTCAAACGCTTGGTCGAAACTTATGGCGCTTCCGATTCTGTCGCCGGCCGAAGTTTCCCCAGGCCCGAAACAATCGTCGCAGATACCGCGGCCTCTTTCGATCGCAACGTACGCGCCGGTTACCGCTCGGCTTACCTGTACAAGATCGCCAAGGACGTTGCGTCGGGCAAGCTCGACCTAGAGTCGTTGCGAACCGAGCGGCTGGACGGCGAGGAGCTCCATCGACGCCTGCGCACGTTGCTCGGCGTCGGTCCTTACGCCGCGACGGGGTTGGGGTTGCTACTGGGATCCTATGATCGCCTGGCACTCGATACGGCGTGCCGAAAAATGTTCGCCGAGCGGCATCGGCGCGGTCGGCGCGCCCCCGACAAGTCGATCGAGCGATACTACGAGCGCTTCGGTCGGTACCGAGGGTTGGCTCTCTGGGTCGAGCTAGCGGATCATTACCATACCTAGGTGCCAGCATCTATACCAATAACCTCGAATACGCCATGACCGCCGCCGCCAACATCCGCGCCGGTACGTTTTGGATCAACGATCCCCTGACCGATAATGATGCGGGCCGTTGGGGGCATGCGCCTTTCAGGGATGGGATGGGAGCTCGGTATCGAGGGTCTCGAAGGGTTCCGCGATACCAAACACATTCACCTGGACTACAGGATCCGCCGCATGCCAAACTGGTTCCCTTACGACTGGAGCTCTCTAAAGAAGTCCTAGTCATTCTCCACGCCAGAGAGGAGTCCGATGAAATCTGTTGAACTGAAGACGGAAATTCCGGGGCCCAAGGGCCGCGAGATTCTCGAGCGCCGGGACCGCGCCGTTTCCGCGGCCCAGGCTAGGGCGACCGACGTGGTCGTAGAACGGGCGGCGGGAGTCCTAGTACGCGACGTCGATGGGAACACGCTCATGGACTTCGCCGGAGGGATCGGGACTCTCGCGGTCGGGCACGCTCCACCTGCTATTCAAGACGCCATTCGCTCGCAATTGGACAAATTCCTTTTCGCGTGCGACTTGGTGGCGACCCAGGAGCCGTACATTCAGTTGGCGGAGCTTCTGAACGAGATCACGCCCGGAGATTTCGAGAAGAAGACGGTTCTCGGAACCAGCGGTGCGGAGGCGGTCGAGAACGCGATCAAGATTGCGCGTTCCTACACTGGCCGCCCCGCGGTGATCACGTTCGAGGGGGCGTTTCACGGACGGACGCTCCTAACGATGAGCCTCACCAGCAGGTACGAGCTATTCAAGAAAGGGTTCGGCCCCTTCGCGCCGGAGATCTACCGGGTGCCCGCTCCGTATAGCTACCGAAGGCCGGCCGGGCTAAGCGAAGACCAATATGTAGATTTGTGCTGTCAACAACTGGACAACGCGCTGGTGGCCCAGGTAGCACCCAGCGCGGTGGCGGCCATCATTATCGAGCCCATTCAGGGGGAGGCCGGTTTCGTGCCGATGCCGGCGGCCTTTCTCGAGAAGATTCGGAGTATCTGCGATGAGCACGGGATGGTGATGATCGCCGACGAGATACAGTCCGGAATGGGACGTACCGGCAAGCTCTTCGCCATCGAGCACTACGGGATCGTGCCCGATCTCGTGACCACCGCGAAGTCTTTGGGCGCGGGGATGCCCATCTCAGCGGTAACCGGCCGCGCCGCGATCATGGATGCTCCCCACCGGGGTGGGCTCGGTGGAACCTACGGCGGGAATCCTCTTGCGTGCGTGGCGGCGATCGAGGCTGTGAACACGATTCGGGAGCCCTCGTTTCTGAAGCGGGCGGAGGCGATTGGACCGATGCTGCGAGAAACGCTTCTCGGCTGGAAAGAGAGGTTCCCGTTGATCGGCGATGTTCGCGGACTGGGCCCCATGATGCTCATCGAGCTCGTCAAAGATCGCACGACCAAAGAGCCGGCTCGCGAGGAGACACTCCAGATCATTCGCCGCGCGGTCTCAAAAGGCCTCATCGTGATCCGCGCCGGCCTTCACAGCAATTGCATCCGCTTCATGCCTCCCCTGACCATTACCGATGAGCAACTGGCGGAAGGACTCTCTATCTTGGAGACGGCCATCCAGGAGCACATCGACGAATCATGACCGACGCCATCTTCGTCAATGGCACTCTGCTCACGCAGGATGTGACGAACCCTCGTGCCGAGGCGCTGGCGGTCGAGTGGGGAAGAATCTCGGCCATCGAGGGATGTCGTTTTCACTCCCAATGGGTGCCCTTGGCGGCATCTCCGAGCCTGCTCACGCACCGAGACGACCATCCTCCCGTCTACCGCGCAGGAATCCTCGCGCGCGCTCGTATCACGTGTGTCCCCGCTTGAAGGAGTAGCGAAAAACTGAGCGGAGAAAGGCCTTCCCAAAACATCGGGATTAGAAAAACAGGAAATCAGTGGCTCAATCCATGAAGCTCGGCGTTCGGACCCCATTCTTGGGAAAACCGCGTCAACCTCTCAATCATCCTGCCCGCGGGATTGGTGACGAAGAACGTGCGGCTACCATACGCGCGCCAGGCGTTTTTCATTTTGTGCGAAGGCTTCCGGCAGGACTTTGATGGCCACTTCGCGGCCGAGCTTGGTGTCCAGGGCCTTGTAGACCCCCCCATTCCACCCGCACCGATAGCGGCGAGGATCTCGTAGGGGCCCAGTTTGGCGCCGAGAGTGAGGGACATGGCCAGCCGTTTGAAAGTGAACATAGCCCCGCACAGGTTGAAAAGTCAAAGGGCTGCACTCACGCTCCTCGTAAAGACGTCGCACTAGAACTCATTGACCGGCCTACGGAACCGCGTCGAGTCGACCTCAATTTCCTGACCCGAGCTCCCTTTCGCCGGATAAAATCGAAGCGGGAGGCCAACCGCCAGTTTTCTCGTCCTTATTCTGGAGTGACGTGTTGACTCCGGCGATTCGATCCTCAATATGATTTCAGTGTATAAACGATATATGAAACCTATATCTGTATATCTCTCCGAGAGGGCCTATCAAGACATGAAATCGCTTGCCGCCGAGAGGGGCCGCCCGGTGGCCGAGCTCATCCGCCAGTCGATGGACGAATATCTCCAACGCGAGCGATTGGGAAGGCCCTCGTTGCTGGACAGGCCGGGGCACGAAAGCGGCCGATTGCTCCGGCCCTGGACCCGGTCGGAAGTAGCAGACGAGATGCTCGAGCCGTGACTGCCATGATTTCCAAGATTGTGGGTGTTGACACCGACGTGCTCGTCAACTGGCTGATGGTGGGGGCGCCGCATCACTCGGCGTCGAGTCGACTTCTTGAACATGAGGTCCGCAACAACGGGAACCAGCTCGGCGTTACGGTGCAGACTCTTCTAGAGCTCCAGCACATCTGCACCGACGCCCGCCGCTTCGAAAACCCTCTCTCAATGGCGCAGGCCCTCGAGTGGAGTCGGTCGATTTGGGACGCTAAGGAAGTGACACGGCTCCTACCAACCCAGGACGTGCTTCACCGTTCCATCGACCTCATGACACGATTCCGCCTAGGCCGCAAGCGGTTCCTCGACACCGCGCTCGCTGCCACAATGGAGGCCGCCGGCGTCAAGAAGCTCGCTACCCTCAACAAGAAGGACTTCGAGGTATTCCCTTTCCTTGAGCTGATCGTCCCGAGTTGAACGGGCTCAAGGCGGAATAGATTCGCGCCATTTAAAATATCCAACCACGGCTACAAAACTGATTGGCAGCACAGTGACGGCCGCGAGAGGAAACCCGAAAATAGTGGCGAGCGCTCAGGCCCGGCTAAGCTGCTCGTAGGCGGCTCGCCGCCCCTGTTGTAGGGCAGCCTGCGTCCAGGGACTTCCTCCCGCGTCCGCGCCCGCGAAGGAGATCCGGCCCACTCGACGCCGGCCGACCTCGTAAGGCGGCTTCTCACCGGGTGTCGGTTGGAAAAAGTTGTAACCGTGTCCCCAGCGATTGACAGTGATAGCTAGGATGTCCTTGGCCGCATCGAAGCCCCACGGGCCGAGCGCATGATTCAGCTCGGATCGTATCTCGCGCTCGTAATCTCCGAAGGACTTGCTCTCCATTTCATAGCGCCCGAGCTTCATCTGATCGCTGGGCGGGAGCCCCGGCGTGTAAAGGTACTTGTACATCGATAGGACGGTTGGTTTGTCCGGATGGTACTCCGGTTGGTAGTCGCCCACCAGCAACGGATCCGAGACGTGCATCCAGGTGCAATAACCGTCCGGCCATTGCATTTGGAATGCCCCGATATCGGCGATGGGGCGCCAGTGTCGCAACAGCACATTGATGTAGAGCGCCGAGCAATACCGATACTGTTCGACGGCACTTTTCTGTTCCGCCGGCAGCTCGGGCACGATGTGCTTTGCGGCCATTCCCCAGGCCGCGACGATCACACCGCGGGCGGTAACGCGCTGCACGCGGCCGTCGGGCTGTGTGTAGTAGACCGCGACGCGGCGGCCGTTTTCGATCTGCTCGACCCGGATGGCCAAGGAGCGTAAGCGAACACGCACTCGATGCTCCGACCGGTCGAGCTGGTCGTAGCGGACCCGACTGTTGAAGATGCCTTCCATCGTGTCTTCTCCGGGGACCGCCGCGGGAAGAATCTTCTTGAGCAAATGACGTGCGATGGTGTGATTGCCGTCCGGGAAGCGGTGCACCGGCCGATAGCCGTAACGCGGGATTCCATTCCTATCGACGAACCCTGGGCCTCCCATACCGGAAAAGCCGGGGCCGATCTCGAAACCGTCGAGCGCCGACACCGCATCACAACCGAGCCCGACGAGGTCGGTGGAGTAGAGATTCGCGAATCGGACCGCGTTGTCCCCCAGCCCCATGACCTCGCGAATGAACTGCTCCCACGTCGTTCCGGCGAGGGTCGCCTCGCGATCACGTCCCGTAATGTACATTCTCCGCGTCGTGTAAAGGTTAACGAGCTCGCGCTGCGCGTCTTCGGGAATCCCCGAACGGCGGAAAAATTCTAGGTAGGGGATGTCGTAGAACTGGTTCACCCACGTGGGTTGAATTCCGGAGTAAGTCCTGGGGTCGAAGAAAACGGCATACGAGAGTCCATAGCGCTTGAAGAAGTCTCGATCTCGATAGCCTTCGAGGACCTCGAGGTCGATCTCGAGGCTTTCCATGATCTCCTTCGCTCCCCGCGGAGAATCCTCGGGGCTCTCGAGGGCGAACGTTCCTCCCGGTGCTATCAGAGTGGTCCCATTCCATTCGAACGTGTTGCGACGGGCGTGGCCTCCGAAGTCGTCCTGATTGTCCAGAAGGAGAATGTGCGCGCTGCTTCTCTCGCGGCGATAGACGTAGCCAGAGCAGAGGCCGGCGAGGCCCGCCCCTATCACGATGAGGTCGTAGCGTTCGCCGGTATCTACTACATCGGTCGGAATCTCGGTCTTGGCGTCGCGGATGCGGTGGCCGAGCTCGGTCGAGCCCGGGTCTTGTCCGCGCAAGCCATGAAGCAGCGGGGGGTAGGAAGGCGGTGGTGTGGTTTGGGCGCTTCCCAACCGGGAAGCGGCTATGCTCAACGCAACCCCCTGGAGAAAATCCCGCCTCGTGATGGAGTGGTCCATTCCCAGAAACTTGTCTTTGTCGTTCATCCGGTCTTTACCCTCTCGCTTGACCCGGCGGTAATTTCCAGAACTGCTCTATGGGCCATGTCGATGGCAGCGTTGGTGTAAGCGTAGGCCGCGGCATCCGAGTTGATCGACGATCGCGAAGGCTAGCCATCTTCGATCAGGGAGTCCTTTCCTTGAAGTAGAGCGGCTGCGTGGGCTGCGGATCGGGATAGACCCGAGATGCGTCTTCGCCGCTGTAAACGACACCATTCTTCAAGACATGACGAATGGTACGCGTATTGCGGATGTCGTTCAGCGGATTCTTCTCTAGGATGACCAAGTCGGCGAGCTTGCCCGGCTCAATCGACCCGAGCTCGCGATCGAGTCCCTGGTGCTTGAAGCCGTTGATGGTCGCGATCTCGAGCGCTTCCATCGGAGTGAAGCCGCCTTGGACGAAGAGCTCCATCTCCCAATGCGCGCCCAGTCCCATCATCTGCCCATGAGCGCCCATTTGGAGGGAGACACCGGCTTGGTAGAGTTTGTGTAGCTCCCGCGCCATTCCCTTGTGCGAGAAGTCGTCGTCCCAATAGTGGGTGGGCCGCCGCAGGCGAAGGAGCTCGTCCTTGCGGAAGAAGTTGAGGAGCTTCGTCTCCTCCCAGAGGCGTTCCGATTGGTGGAAGTATCGCTCTCCGGAGGGGCCGTCGTAGACCACGATGAGCGTGGGTGTCATCCCGACCTCGGTGGCGGCGAAGAACTGAATGACGTCATCGTAAAGGGGAGTGAGCCCCATGGTGTGCTCGATGCCGGTGAAGCCGTCGATCAACTGCGTCAGGTTCATCGACGGGTTGGCGAAGGACTCGGTCACGAGATTGAGTCCCTGCTGGCGGGCGGCGGTGGCCAGCTGCTGGCGAGCGGCGCGGGTGTGATTGGAATAATCCTTCAAAGTCGTGGCGCCGTGATCTTTGTTGAAGCGAGCATGCTCCAACGCGTCGTCCAAGGAATGGATGGGGCGGTGCATCTTCGTGCGGTATTTGGTGACGAAAATGGGGTCGCCGACCGAGAAAATGCGCGGACCGACGATGGAGCCCTGGCGCAGCATGTCCGACACCCAGAAGTCCTTCTGTGTCGTTCCGTAGACGTCGAACATCGTGGTGACACCATAGGCTAGATTGGCCAGCAAGCCATAAAGCTGTTGCTCGATGACGTTGAGGGCCGAGATGCGACTGCCGTAGTGGCCGTGGGCATCGAAGATCCCCGGCATCACGGTATCGCCAGCCAGATCGTAGACGTTCGCATCGCTCGGTATCTCGATGTCCGTTCCGACGGCCTCGATCCGATTCCGTCGAATCAAAATCGTCGCGTCTTCGATGACGTCCCGATCGTTGTTCATGGTCAAGACCCGAACACCCTTGAGCGCGATCACGGACTTGGGGGCCGCGACGTCGAACTCCATGGAGAGATCGGTTTTCTGCGCCGTCTCTTTCTCTGCCGGCCCCGCCGACCCTGCTAGCCCCGTCAGAATGTCCTCGAGTGATTTCTCATAGAGATAACGCCCGCGGGTCCAGTAGAGCGCATCGGACTCTGGTGTCCACTCGGTGAAGTCTCCATCCTCTGGATCCACGCGCTTGCTGAATCCCTTGTCATCGGCTGCGCTGATGGTGACGGGCTGTCCCGCATACTCGAACGGCGTCACGTAGGTCCGGTGGTATTCGCGGTAGGCGACCCATTTCATATCGGGGGAGACGATGGCCCGGGTGGCGTGCGAGAAAGTGTAAAGCGATTTCTCACCGAGCCCGTTGGGATGGATGCTCTTGAGTGTCAGGGCATCTTCGACGTACTCGGTGAAGTAGATCAGCTCGTCGTTCGATGAAAAGAGAACGGTGGGAGGACGTTTGCCGTAGCGATTACTGGTCCAATCGATATCGGTGACTTTCTGCTCCCGTCCTTCCCTGAGCGTGACCAGCTCGAATCGCGTCTGGTCCTCGAGCTTGGTCCCATTGATGAGGTCGCCCCGCCCACGGACGTAGGCCAACGTCTTGCCGTCGGAAGATAGCGCCAGTGAGCCATATTGTGAAGGGATCGTGGTGAGCTTCCGTGGGGAGCCACCATGCGGCACCAAAGAGTAGATGCCCCCCCGATCGTTGTCGTTCCATGAGGCGTAGAAAATTTGTTCCGAGGATCGGTCGTAAATCGGGTTCGTTTCGTGGGAGGCGGACTCTGTGAGATTCTGAAACTCGTTCCCTGATTTCAAGTACAAGTCGCCCAATGCTTCGAACAGAATGCCCTGGGGCGTTCGTTGGGCCCATCGGTGGGCTCGCGTGCGCGTGGTCTTATCCGGTACCTCGACGGGGAAACGCATTGTTTCGTCGATCTTTCGACGAACCTCGGCCGCGAAACGGATCTCTCGTGTGGTACGCGAATCGATATCGACGGCGTGAATCTTTCCTCCGTAGGAGACGAAGATCTCTTTTCCATTCGAATGCCATGCCATGTTGGGATAACAGCCGTAGAAGCTCCGTGACTCGAAGCGGCCTCGATCGAGTCGGTCGAATAGTACTTTTTCTTCCCGCGTCTCGAGGTCGTGGAGCACCAACACCGTCTTCTGATCGTCTCTGTGGACGAACGCCAGGTACTTCCCGTCCGGAGAGATTCTGGGGTTCGCAGCTCCCCCCGGTCGGTCGATGTAGACCGACGTCTCTCCCGTAGCGAGATCGTACTTCTTGATGCGCGGCCCGCTGGCCGGAAGCGATTTGTCGTTATGCTCGAAGTACAAAACGTTTTCGGTGGGATGAGGCACCAGGTGGTTCACCGGGGCACGCTCGTAGGCAGGGATTAATTCTTGGCGAGTGCCGTAGAAATTGAACTGATAGACGGGAAACCGCACCTTCCCGTTGAGCGCCGTACCGTAGAGGTGGCGACCGCTCTTGGACCAGGTCCCCTGGAATACCGAAAGGTCCATTTGGGAGACATTCTCGAGGCTGGAGTCGGAAAGCGCCATCACCCACAGGTCTTCGCTACCGCCTCGATCCGACGTGAACGCGATGCTCTTGCCGTCCGGGCTATAGCGCGGAAACTCGTTCCAGGAACGGCCGTGGGTCAGCGCCGTCGCCTTGCCACCCCCGATGGGCATAACGTAGATATGTCCAAGAAGATCGAATACGATCTGGCGACCGTCGGGAGAGACGTCGACACCGGTCCAAGTGCCTTCGGTGGCTTGATAGACGAACTCCTTGGAAGGCGCTCGATCCGCCTCGATGTCCCAGGGTTCGTCCTCCTCGAGAACGGTGGTGCCTATCAGCAAGAAAGTGGAAAGCGTTATAAGGAGTCTCGACATGTGGTTACCTTGTGGTGTGGTCGATAAAACTTGCTCCCTCCTTGGCCAAAAGCGCGTCGATAGTAGTGGTTGGAGGGGCCGTGGATCAAATCCCATCGCGCTCTTTGCGGTGACCCTTCTTATAGGTGCGGCGCCCGAGTTGGCAGAGGCTGGGACTTTTGAAATCGCCTACCGGAGCATCGAGAGGCTCATCGTGACCCACCTGATGACGGACGGCGGAAGATTCTACATGGAAGGTGGCCGTCTACGCCCTGCAAATATGCCTTCGTTCAAGAACCGCGCATCGATGCCGTGTCAGGCAGGCTGCGTATCACGCTACTCTTTAGCGGCCGCGCTGCGGTGAGCGTCCGGGGTGAGTGCCGGGGTGCCGGGGACAACTTCGATATCTACATCAGCGGCGTGCCCGCCTATTCGGCGGGGGAGATGTACTTGAACGAAATGTCGGTGGAGTCCTCCGGTAGCGCCTACTTCAAGGTCGTGGCGCCGCTCCTCAGACGAACCCTTGAGAAGCAGTTGCGGGTTCCTTTGAAGGAGGGCCTCGAGCGCGCCAGTGCCTATGCCAGCAACGTCGGACGCCTTACATTCGACGAGCTATCGGTGGATCAGATTGTAGCAGGGGAGGACGCGCTTCGAATGTCGATCGACTTCGCCGCCGCCCTCCGCCCCCCAACTCCTTAAAGTCCATTAGAGTCCACTAGCGTCGCCGCCCTCCGCCGCGGCTCCGGTTGTAGCTATTGGTTCGCGCCGTGCCTCTTTGCCGCGCGCTATGCTGGTTGCTCAGGTTGCTGGCGCCCCCGCTTCCAGACCAACTGCCGCCGCTTCGTGACTGCCAGTTGCCGTTTTGGGTTCGGCGGTGCACGTTCCCATTGCGATCGGCGTAGACGTTGTTCCGACCGGCGCTCGCAGGGGCGGCCATGCGACGTGACGTTCCCGCCGATCTAGCTCGCGTGTGTTGCGCGCAACGTTACGGCGATGATTATAGATGTTGGCGTTCCGGGCGCCACGAGCGTAGCCGCGGGCGTAGGCACGACTATAGCCACGACGGTATCCATAGGCGCTGGCGGGGCCCCACCAACCCCCGCGGTAACCGTACGGATACCAGGGACTCGAGTACCCGATTCCGAACGTGAACGGGGATGTCCCGCCGGATGTTGAATTTGGGGTAGCTGCGGCTCCTTGGCCGGCCTAAGAATAGGTCTGCCAATAAACCGTCTCCAGAGGGGGACAAGGAGCCACCAATGCCTAGGAAATCAAAGAAGCCAGTAAGAAAGCAAACGCACTCGCCTACGGGCAAGGTAGTTGGCCAAGTCGGTCAGATACTGCTACTGATGATAGCTGGGATCGCGGCCACGAAGGCGGATCTGACGGAATGGGTGTACGAGCAAGGACTGACAGCTCTGCACCTACTGCTCGGAGAGGACGCCGAGGAGATCGCGGGGCTCAAGGGCAAGCACGAGAAGGAGCGAACTCATAACCACTGGGGGAGCACGAACGGAGAGCTGAGCTTCGGTGGTCGTCGCATCCAAGTGTCGCGACCTCGAGTTCGCTCGAAGTCGGGCGCGGAGGCGTCGCTTCCACACTTCGAAGCCTTCCGCGAAGAAGACCCGCTTCCAGAGCGAGTGTTGAATCAGATCTTGGTGGGCGTATCGACCCGAAATTACGAATCGAGTCTGGACAAACCCGCGGCCAAGTTGAAGTCTCGTGGCACGAGTAAGAGTGCCGCCAGCCGTCACCTCGTGAGCCAGACGACTAAGAAGCTCGAGGAATACCTGTCTCGGCGGCTAGAGGAGTTCGAGCTTGCGGCACTGATGCTGGATGGCCTTGAGGTGGCCGGACAGACCGTCGTCGTAACTCTAGGTATCACAATAGATGGAACGAAGGTGCCCCTGGGTATATGGCTGGGCTCGACGGAGAACTCTCGGATGTGCACCGCGATGTTGCAGGACCTTCTCGAGCGAGGCTTGCGCGTCGATGAGTCGATTCTCTGCGTAGTGGACGGAGGCAAAGGCATCCGCAAGGCACTCGTCGACGTTTTGGGGGACCTCGCGGTCATCCAAAGGTGCCAGATCCATAAACTCCGAAATCTTCGCTCGTACCTTCCCAAGTCTCGTCACGCCTACGTGCTCCAGACGATGAAGGAAGCCTACAAGTGCAAGAGTGCCGACAAGGCGCGCAAGCGACTTCAGGCATTGGTGTCGTGGCTCGAGCGAAACGGCTACGACGAAGCTGCCGGAAGCCTTCGTGAAGGGATGGAAGAAACACTCACGGTCGTGAAGCTCGCGCCGCCCGCCTTACTTCGCCAGTCTCTTGCCACGACGAACGCCATTGAAAATCTCAACGGAACCATTCGCAGAGTATCGAGAAACGTCAAGCGTTGGAAGAGTCCTTCCATGGTTCGCCGATGGACCGCTCTTGGCGTCGTCACCGCGCAAAAAAAGTTCCGGCGTATCAAAGGCTATCGCCATATGGGCGCTCTCGTTCACGCGCTTAGAAGCAAACAGAAATCTCTTGACAGCGATGAGTTTGCTGCCTAAGAGTATTCCCCGGTGCCGCCGCTACCCGACCAAATTCAACAGCGGCCGGGACATCCCCACGTGAACCGGCCGGTGCTGTAACTGAGCCCGTACGACCAGCCGGTATACGGGTTATAGCGAGCATGGAATCCCCACGTGCTGGGATAGGAATAGTACATCGTGGGTCCGTACCAACCGGGATAGTAGTATCCCGTCCCGTACACGACGGTGCCGCTGTACACGTCTATAACCAGGCGTGTAGCCGACGTACACGACGTCTGGCGTGGAGTCATAGATGTAGATGTACTGGACGTTATAGTGTGGGTTCTCTGGCGGGATTGCATCGATCAGCTCACGGGGGATGGACGTTGCGACGTCGAACGGGCCGTAGACCATATTCGAAACGTACCAAACCCTCCCCGTAGGCACAGTAGTACTGCCTGTCGATCGAGAACACGGCTTGGTCCGTGTTGATCGCGTAGGACACCTCGGTGCCCTCGATTTTCTAGAATCTCGGTGATCCGTCATAGGTCACCGCTAGGGTGTGGTCTTCACCGCGCTTAATAGCCGTCGTCTGCGGAATGTGCGCGTCCATGATCGCGTCCTTTGCCTGCTGCGTTCCCGCGACGAACGTCAGGACGTTTCCCTTGGTGGACTCGGGAGGTATTTTCGCGAAGTCGGCAGGCAATTTATCCGAGGGGACGTGGGTCCAGGGCCCGTTCATCGACCCACTCCGGAACCACCGCCCCGAAAGGAGAACGTAGTCTTGTTGGCTGGCGATCTCTTTGAAGACATCGCTCTCGGTGTTACTCATGTAGAGGAGGCCGGTGCCATCGATCGGAGCGTACTCGGGGTCACCCTTCGACACGATGAGCTCCGCCGGCTCGGTCGCTACGATGAGGATAGGGGGCTCCGAGTCTTGCTCTTCGTTCTCCTCGGGCGGGTCTTCAAGGTCCTGGGGATCGGGCTTTGGTGTAAGCTCGACGACGGTCTTGGGCGGGTTATCGTCCCTCTCCCACGGGCCTTTGATGTTTGTCGCGGTGCGCCAGCCCACACCGTCGTGGAGATAGTACGTCTTGCTGCCGGGATTCTGGAGGATCGTAAAAGGCGTGTTCACGACGCGCATCATGGTCGAGTCTTCGACGGCACGGAGCTCGGGCGCACCATCGATGCTGATCAAGACCGCCGGATAGGTGAGGAATGTGATCGCCGGCGGCGTCATGTTGAGCTTGTCGGCGGCGATCCTTTCTATATCCGCCAGCTCCAGCGAAGCGAGGAGACGATCGAGCGAGATGAATAGTTGCCATTTGGGGACCTCCGTTTCGACGAGACGCTTGAACGCCTCTTCTTGTTCCGTCGTCGCTTCCGGGAACCTCACGTTCTCGACTGTGACATCCAGGATGCCGACCATCCGTGTGTCCCGATCTGTCGACACCCTCGCGTCCATCCACATGGCCCCGAAGACTGGCTCGGTCTTCCCCTTCGGCGTTACGGAGACCGCTGCCCGGCCGGTCAGGCGGTCACCCTTGAAGGTATCGAGCTGCGGTTGGTAAATGAGGATCTTCACCGCGGGCGCGTCAATCTCGCGTGGCCAGCCGCCGTCGCCCTGAGCGGCCAACTACCCACTGGTCAACAACAAGATCATCGCGACTACACTGAGAATAAATGGCATCCCCTGTCCCCTTGTCTCCTTCGATGCGCCGAATCAGCACTAATCCGGGGCATTATCCCCTAGGCAACATTTGACGGCGAACTCTGACTGCGACAGAACCCCGAACCATTGAAACGAATCGTCGCCTCGATCGGACCTGCTGCATTGGACGTAGTCAAAGCGATTTCACGTCGGACTTCAGCTTGTTCAGTCCATCACGGATGCGGACGAGCTCGTTCTGGCCGTCGCTCAGCCGTATGTGCTCGGCGCGGACGAAGCGAGTGTACGGTGCAATCGCCTCGCGAATACGGGCTAGGCTCTGCTCGATCTCGCGATCGAATTGGCTATTGAGCGCGTTCATCAGCTGTTCGCGAAGGTCGGTGACCTTGCGGTGCAGCTCTCGCTTGGCCTTCCTTCGTTTCGCGGGGATTACGAGGAATCCGAGAGCCGACAAGACGCCGGCGGCGAGAATGCCGGTCATGTCGGCTAGGGTCGTGCTCGCGATCATCGTCATGATCGTACCGAGACCGACCGCCCCTACCTCCAGGAGTGCCGCCCCGGCCACTGCCGTCTGAACCGACTCTGCCAGGCGGGTCGATTCTTTGTTTTGGTCGTAGCTATCGATGGCGCGCCGGGCGGCTCGTCCAACCGTATCGAGTAGGCGCTCGCGGTCATACTTGAAACCTCCGACCTTGCCGACCATTGTCTCGAACTCTTGGGTCTCGCGGGATTTCAAGTATTCGGTCACCGCCTGCCATTGACGCAACTCGGCCTCGATCATCCAGTCGATGACACCGCTCACCCGTTGCTCGATGACCTGAGGCAAATCGGCCACGACCTTGTGCTCGAAATCGCTCTTCACTTTCGATTTATTCGCGAGATCGAAGACACGAGTTAGGCGCATCGTTTCTTCGAAGAACTCGTTGCCGCGGGTCTCGAAATCGAGGAGCGCATTGTCGATGTCCGAAAGACGAAAGCGAAAATCTCGTTCGAGGTCTTCCTTGTAAAGGGAAAGCTGACGTTCGATTTCTTCCAGAGTTCGAAAATCCACCCTGAGGAGCTCGAGTTGGGTATCCACCAGGGCGAGGTACTTTTGGACTAGATTCTGAGCTATCCCGATGGGGTTGAGGAGCTTGAGGCGAACACGCTCCCCCTCGTCCAGGGTCGAGATGATGAACTGCTCGAGCTTTTCGAAGGGGCTGGTGTTATTCGAAGCCGCCTCGCCCTCTGTCTTGGCCCGCAGCGCCAGGCGAGCCGATATGGGGAAGATCTCCGGTTGAACCTTGAGGAGGGATTTCAGATTCTCAGAAACGAAACTAACGACACGGTTCAGCTCTTCTTCACTCTCCAGAATATCGATCTTGTTGATGACAACAACGATTTTCTTGCCCCAATCACGGATGCTCTCCAGAAAGTCTCGTTCGCTCTCGGTGAACGGGCGGTCCGCCGAGGTGACGAAAAGAACTAGGTCCGAGCGAGGCACGAAATCGCGCGTGATGGTCTCGTGCTCCCGGTGGATGGCATTGGTACCCGGCGTATCGACGACGTTGATTTCCCTAAGGAGCTCCACGGGCGCGGTGATGATGTCGAAGGGGCCGTCCTCGGACTGTCGGCCCGTCTCTTCTCCGTACTTGAGTAGGCATATGCGTTCGGTCGTGGGAGTGACGCCCTCCTCGAGGACGGCTGCACCGATAAGCGCATTGATGCACACGCTTTTGCCGGCATTGAATTCCCCAACGACAACCAGGAGAAAGAGCTCGTCGAGTTGCTGGATGGAATTTTCGAACGTCCCTCGGTCTTCGGCATCGACTTCGAGGTCCGCTAGGGCGACGTGCAACGCACGCAGGAATTTTCGCTCCTTGGCGAGGAGCTTTTCCTGTTGCACGTTGAGGATGCGGGACAGCATCTCGTCCTAGTCTACCTAGCTTTCCTGACTCTCTTATCTGGGGGTGTGTTTTCGAGGAGCCATAGCCTGCCGGACGAAGGGCTCACAATAACTGAGACTATTCACTTCTTCGACTTCCTGCCCGGACTGCTTCGATTGGAACGCCGCCTCGATGGCCTCTAGGACCACGTCCAGTGAAACTCCATCGGAGAACCATTTTTTCAAGAGAGCGAAGTCCTCAGGAGAGAAGAGACCGGGGCGCTCCTTCCAGCGGAAGAAGAACGCCTCGATCTGCTCACAGTACGATTCGAGTTGAGGATCCTTCATGGCTCGAGCTCTTGCGGTTGATGATGGCCCCGGTACTCCGAGAGACGCGCCTCGACCGCCTCCCGGTTCGGAGGCACCCCCTCAACGCCCACTCTCTCGACGGCGAAAGAGGCTGCACAGGTAGCAAATTGCGCGGCGTCGATCGTTTCCTGGCCTTCTCGGAGTGCAACCAGAAAACCGGCGGCGAAGACGTCACCGGCCCCCGTCGGATCTTGGACATTTCGTTCAAAGGCCGGTACCAGGTAACAGTGGCCTTTGGTATAGATCCGGGCTCCACGCTCGCCTCGCGTGATGGCGAGCGTCGCTTTGCCTCCTGCCAAGCCCCGGTTGAGAACGACGAGACTGACGAGATCGACGTCGCGGGGATCCGTTTCGCTCATAGAGATGAGGTCGGCCTCTGTCAGCGCTGCGGCCGCCCCTTGCCAAGCACATTGTTGAACGGTACCGACGTCATTCCATCGACGAAAAAATCCCTGTGGCGCAACGCCGCAGCGACCACGCGGTGTAAGACGATTCAACGGTGCCTCGACCTCCTGAGCAATAGGACAATAGAGGACGGC
Source organism: Candidatus Marinacidobacterales bacterium (assembly GCA_965222425.1). Taxonomy (GTDB): domain Bacteria; phylum Acidobacteriota; class Vicinamibacteria; order Marinacidobacterales; family DATDRI01; genus CBDCNP01. The sequence continues at coordinate 539,736 of CBDCTW010000022.1, read as the reverse complement.
GGCCTCTTCGGCAAGCCTCGATGTTATGGGGGCGAGATCTTGCTCCCGGATGGCAAGGGCACGGCCGGACAGGCGTTGGTGCCTCTTGCCGTCTCGGTATTCGTTGTGGAAGGTCGTGCTGTCACCCGACTGACGATAATGGATCTCGATTCCCTCGAGCGGGCTAAAAAAATCGAAGTGCCGACCCACTGCGGTGACCATGGCGGTTGATAGGCCTAGTCGTGCGGCGGTGAGGCACGCATAGGCCGCCGCCCCGCCGAGGAGTCGTTCGCCGTCTCGATAATCGACCGCAAGGTGGCCCACCCCGACGAATTCCACCGGCCCCCCGAGTTTCCCACGTATTGGCATCGCTGGTTAGAATATAGTAATTGGTGAATATGATCTGGAGTTCACTCATCGCGCAAGGAAAACGACGGCTGCTGATGTCGGTATTGCTTGCGGTGCTACTTTCACTCGTCTATCTCTATCTGGCGCGTTTTTATCAAGGGCGTGTCGATAGCTGGTTGCTGGGAGTCGGGTGGGCATTGATTTTGCTCAATCTGCTTCGGGCCGGCCTGGGGGCTCTCTACCGCTGGGATCGCCAACCGTTCGAACGCTTCGATGTGGGATTGGAAGACGATCGTGCCCGTCCCGGTGAGTCGTTTCGACTGGAGATCGTGCTCCGAGCGCGACGATCCTTGAGCCTGACGCGCGTCGCGGCCCAGCTTCGCTGCATCGATCAAAAAGTCACTACACGAGGCTGGGTAGAGAAACCCTTGCACGAGGAGATCAACGTCATATCGGAGGGGTTGTCGGTCTCACCCGGCGCGAGCCAGCGTTTCGACATCGAGCTTCCCGTGCCTCCGGCCGCGCCGACAACGTTCAAGGACTCTCACGGGCGGATTCGCTGGACTATTTCTCTCGACGCCGAGGTCGCCGACTACGGAGTTCTCCACGACGAGTTCGAAGTGGCCGTGGTTCCGGCGTAGGCCATCATGACGACGAAGGCGACCAAGGCGATTCTCATCTACAACCCCGAGTCCGGGCGGGGAAGGCGAAAACAGCGGAGGCTTCCCGAGCTGTTGACGCGGTTGAAGGCGCTCGGCATCGAAGCTGACCCGACGCCGACGGAGGCGGCAGGGCACGCCACCGAGCTTGCCCGCGCCGCGCTGCAGCGCAAAGTCCCGCTGGTCATCGTCTGGGGTGGCGATGGAACGGTCAACGAGGTCGCCCGGGCAATGCTCGGATCCGAGACGCCGCTAGGCATCCTCCCGGGTGGAACGGTGAACGTCTTCGCCAGAGAGACCGGCATTCCCTTCAGGTTGGATAAGGCCTGCCGCGTACTGGTTGAAGGCAAGCCGAAGGTCATCCCGGTCGGAATGGCGGGGGATCGACCGTTCCTTTTGATGGCCGGAATCGGGATCGACGGGGAAGTGGTGCATCGGCTCGATGCGGGATGGAAGAAGCGGCTGGGAACGCTGGCCTTCTGGATTTTAGGCTTCCGACTGCTGGCCAGTTACGCGTTCGCTCCTCTGAAGGTCCGGGTGGACGGAAAAGAGCTAGAGGGGACCGGAGTCGTGGCCGGCAATGTCCGGCTCTACGGAAGTGGGTACGTCATCACGCCCGAGGCCCGTCTCGAGGAGCCGCTGCTGGACGTCGTCGTCTTTCAGGGACGCCGCGGGTTCGACTACCTCCGCTATCTCTTCGGCGTGGCGGGCGGATTCCACGTAAAGTTCAAGGACGTCGTGCATTTCCGCGCCGAGCGCCTGGAGGTAGTGGCGACGGATGGCCAGCATTATCAACTGGATGGCGAGCCCGCCGGGAAAGTACCGGTTCAATTAGCGATCCGCCCCAACGCCCTGACCGTCTTGCTTCCATAAACGAGGGACCGCCCCATTTCGGGCTTGACATTGACTTCGGGTGGTTGCATTGTTTGGCTTCCCCAACAAGCTTGGCGAGGCTTGGGGGAGCGGAGATCGCTTCTCATAAGTGCTTTAGTGTCGTCGGTTAACTGAGGGGTTCCGAGGAGACGAAGATGAAGATCGTTGCCGTTCGGGGCGATATCGCCGAGGTCGACGTAGACGCCGTGGTAAACCCCGCCGACGCTACATCGCGGGGAATCGGCCAGAAGGGCGGCAAGGTTCGCAGGCCTCGAAGATTGATCGAGCGGGCTGGGGAAGAAGTCGAATCAGAGGCGGTCGCCCGCGGTCCGGTTCAGGTCGGAGAAGCGATGCTGACCACCGGGGGGCGCCTCCGCTGCAAGTACGTGATCCACGCCCCGATGGGTGGAAGATCGGATTCCCTCGATCCCGAGTTCGTCAAGCAGTCCACTCTGGCCGCTCTTCGGTGCGCGGCGGGAAGTGGGTTGCGGTCGGTGGCCATTCCGGCGCTTCCTTCCGGTGAGGCCGCGACCCGCGCACTCGTGAATGCTCTCAAGGCCTTCGATGAGGAGAACGGTCTTGAAGAGGTCTTTATCGTTGGACGAAACGGCGAGATCGTAAGCGCTGTCAAGCAAGAGATCGGAAGGGGCAACTAAGCCACTACGCTCCATCCGCCGGGAGGTTCTCTATCTTCACCGGCTCGGTATCATCCGCGGGCGAAAAACCAAACACCCTGCCGTAGAAATAAAGCTCCGCGTCGAGCGCACGTTTGATGTTCTCCGCTTTACGGAACCCGTGCCCCTCTCCCTCGAACGCCAAGTAGGCGGTGGGATGGCCCGTTTTGCGCACCGCCTCGAACATGAGCTCCGCCTGATTGGGCGGGACGACTTTGTCGTCGAGTCCTTGAAAGAAAATGATGGGGCAGGAGAGTTTCTCGATGAAGTTAATCGGCGAACGGCTTCGGTAGACGTCGGCCTTCTGCGGGTAGGGACCGATCAAGGAATCCAGGTAACGGGACTCGAACTTGTGAGTGTCACGAGCGAGAACCTCCAGGTCGCCGATGCCGTAATACGAAGCGCCGGCTTTGAACAGATCTCGGAATGTTAGAGCGGCCAGCGTCGTATAACCACCGGCGCTCCCACCTCGGATAGCGAGGCGATTCGGATCCGCTCGTCCCGCGTCGATCAAATACCTCGCCGCGTTCACCGAGTCGTCCACGTCCACGATGCCCCAACGGTCCTTTAATCGCCCTCGATAGGCGCGACCGTAGCCGGTGCTCCCGCCATAGTTCACATCGACCACCGCGATGCCGCGGCTGGTCCAGTACTGGATGGCGGGATTCAACGCCGTATCGGTGGCGGCGGTGGGTCCGCCGTGACTGAGAACGAGTAAGGGCGGTTTGTCATGCTTCGGAGCCTGGAAGCGATCGTTTTTCGGTGGGTAGAAGAACGCATAAGCCGTGGCACCGTTGCCGTTTTTAGTGGGAAACTCGATCGCCTCCGGCCCCGAGAGGAAAGCTGGTTCAATCTCGAGCGTGCTCGAACGGCGCAGAATCTCCGTCTTACCCGAGCCCAGATCGAGATTTACGAGCTCCGCCTGCCGTTCCGGCGCGCCGCCTTGGTAGAGTGCCTGGCCGGCTCCGACGCATAGGTTCTCGATCTCGGTGTAGGGTGTTTCCATGGCAGCGAGGTCGCCTGACTCCGTATCGAGCCGTGCCAAATGAACGCGCCCGGCGTCTCGGTAGCTGCAGACGATGCTGCCAGCGGATTCGAAGCCGTAGGTTGTCATGCCGAATACCCACTGGGGGAGTCCAAACTCGGATTCGCGAGGACATAGCGCTTCGATGCGACCGTCCTTCGCTCGGTAGAGATTCCACCATCCCGTTCGGTCGGAGACGAAGTGCAGTACGCCGTCCGGAGACCATTCCGGCTGGAAAACGGATTCTTCGGGTCCACCCGCGACGAGCTCGGCGTCCACCAACGTCCCGTCCGATCGCACGTCCGCGACCCAGAGCTCGGATCCATCCCACGGCATGTTGGGATGGCTCCAGGTGAGCCAAGCGAGGCGGGTTCCGTCGGCGTTGAAGCGAGGTGAAGAATAGAAATCGTTCCCTTCCACCGCGACGGTCCCGACGCCTCTGTCGACGGGGTCTAACCAGACCAGAGCGTTCGCCGGTTCGCGTTTTTTGTCACTGTGCTCTTCACGCACCGCGATCAAATGTTCGCGCCCCGGAGCCATGGCGAAGTCCGCGTATCGCATCGGACTTTCTGGCGTCACCGGCTCCGGCGCCGCCCCTGCCGTCCGGTACACGCGCTGATCGGTAAAGTTGGCAAAGTAGACGGTTCCCTTACGCACGGTGAATGCGGCGCCACCGTATTCGTGTACGCGGGAGCGTGCGTTGAAAGGAGAGGGAATAATGTCGGCCACCGTACCATCGGGTCTCCGCCGCACGATGATGCTGCGGCCGCCTTCTTGCGGCCGAGACTCCAACCAGTAAATATCCTCTCCGTCGAACACGGCCGTGCCGATCCCCACGACTCCCGCTACCATCGCTTCGGAAGTGATAGGGGATTTCCAGCTCCCGTACGGACGGATTGTCATTCGGTCTCCTCTTCGTAGCATTCGTAACAGGCCGCACCGACGACTCTTTGAAACTGCTTTGCCAGACGTCGCACACTATCGCTCTGGCTTTGTGTGAACACGATGCCTACGAGCTCCGTGTTCGGATCTACCCACGCGAACGTGCCATCCGAGCCGCCATGAGAGAAAACGCCATCTTCGGCGACGCTCCAGCCGAAACCGTAGTTCCCATCAATCCGCTCCCCGGTGAAGTCAGACACCGTTTGAATCGACGTCGCCTGGCTCACGGTGTCCGGTTCGAGCAGCTTCTTTCCCACGTAGCTTCCACGATTCGAACACATTTGGCAGAAGACGGCGTAGTCCCAGGCGCTAGAGATCATGCCGCCGGACGCTCGGCCAATCGGGGCCGTTGCCAGGACTCCACTTAATCGTCCAACCGGAATCCTCGCGATCATAAACTCGCGCCATGCGATCCGAGGGTGCATGGGTCTCGTAGTTCCAGGAGTCTTTCATCCCGAGCGGTGCGTAAATACGCTCGCGCAAGAATTTTTCCAACGGCTCTCGAGAAACGATCTGAACGATGGCACCGAGAGTGTTGTAGCCGGGGTTGGTGTAGCTGTAGCTGGTGCCCGGAGGTACTTCGGCACCGATTCGCCCGAACCGATCGACCTCGACCATAAGACTGGGAGCGTTCGGGTGCTCTTCCGATTTCTGGACAAGGGGTCTGATGAAAATCGAAGAGATGCGCAAGCCGCCGGTGTGGCTCAGCAAGTGGCGGATCTTGATGTCGCCGGCGCGGTAGTTGTCCCACGACGCGATGTGACGACGTACGTAGTCCTCGAGCCCGAGCTTCCTCTTTTCCATGAGCATCAGGATAGCGGTCGCCACCACCGGTTTGGTGTTGGAGGCCAGGCGGAACAACGTGTCTTTCACCATCGGGAGGTCTTGTTCCTCGTTCCGCCACTCAACCGCTTCGTGCACGACCACTTTGCCGCGCCGGGCGACCAGAAGGACCACACCCTTGAGCTCGTCCTTAGCTAACGCTTCCCGGAAGAGCTCGACCGATGCCAGCAATACAGGCTCGGACATGCCAACCTCGGCGGGGGTTCCCGGAGAAAGCTTTCCATCGTTGGCTGAACCGAGCGTCGGAGCGAGAACGAGTAGGGCTATGTGGAACAGCTTCTTGGACCTCATGTACGGCGTTCCTCCTGGCAGCCCATAAGATAGAATCGAACCCCAATGCAGGCAACTCTATCGATTCCTGGTTCGCGGCTCTCGTCTCGGAGATAATGGAGGATGGAGGCTCTATCGTATGAAGCCAGGTTTGGTAACGGCCTTTCTTTTCGTGGCGTTCAGTCAATTCTCGGGCGATCCGCAGGCGACTCCGCGGCAAGAGTCGGGGGACACGATTGAGCTCTACCGCCCGCAGGCACACGATCTCTACAACGGGAGATTCAACATCGAAGGCAAGAAGATCTATCAAGTGGGCGGTCTCTACGACTCGGCGCCTTGGGATCATATGGGAGACGACGGTAAGAGCGTACAAGCGGTGGGAGGCTCGGTTGAGATCGATGTGAACGAAATCAAAAACACCGGACGCTTCCGTGCCAGACTTCCGCTGCCGGAGGGCCGATTGGACTTAGTGATGGATCGGTTCCACGAGTTCTCACCGTGTCAAGACGGTGGGATCGCCGCCTACCTTTATGAGCACGGCGACTCCGGTTGCGGAGACACGAACTGGCCGAAGACGTTCGGCTATCTCGCTGGATGGGGTTACGGCAAAGCGACTCTCGACGGTGCTCCTTTATATGAAGACTACGAGATGCACTTCATGGTGACGCAGGGCATTCGCGATCGGAAGACGTTTGAAGTGCGCTATCCGATGCCGGATAAGAAGTCCGAGGCCGGTGAGGTCAATCCTGCCACGCAGCAGATCGATTTCTACATCCGCAGTCCACAGACTGATGAACGGAACCACCCCAAGCGAAAGAGCTTCGATCATTTCTTTGCGATGGAAGTGACCTGGAAGTAGGAGAGAGCTTGCCCTCACCTGGCGTCTGGCGCGATCGTTAGCGGCACGGCATGTTTTGACGCCCGCGCTCCCGAAGGGAGAGGGAGTAACGGAAGAAGAGACCAGCTTAGCGGGCCTCACCAAACGGCGTTTGCATCACGACGGTCTCTCGCCCGTCACGACGGAACTCCCGAGCTAGGTCCTCGGCATCTGCCCGATAGACGAACTCGCCGACCCAGACCCGGTAGTAGAGCCGATCGCTTTTGCGGAACCGCGAGATCTCGACCGGACGATGACCTTCCCGCTTGATCTCATGCGCGAGATCCTTGGCAGCCGACTCGTTTTGGAACGAGCCGAGCTGCACTCTCCACCTGGTGGCGAGGCGACCCTGATCCACCTGGATAACTTCGATGAGAACCGGTGCGACACCCTTTCGGATCATGTCGATCGCCTTCGCCGCGCCATAGGAAAGATCCAGGATCCGGCCGTCTATATAGGGTCCTCGATCGTTGACCACCACTACCACGCTGCGGCCGTTTTCTGGATCGGTGACGCGCAAGACGGTGCCGAAAGGAAAGGTCAGATGAGCCGCGGTGAACCGCTTCGGATCCATCGGCTCTCCGCTCGCCGTCGGACGGCCTTTTTCTTCGAGGCCGTACCAAGACGCCAAGCCCTCTAGGGTCGTCCCAGAAATGGGTACGGGTGCAGGAGTGCCAGGGGGAGTGGCTGGGGATGGCCCGCGGCCGGCACAAGCGGCGACCAAGGAGTAAAGCAGGAGTGCGGGAAGAGTCCGCTTCACGGAGAATGATTATACCTGCATTCGCTACCTCCCGAGGTACTTCTTCGCTTCTTGCACCTCGGGTAGCTGCGGATCTGCGTCTTTCCAGTATTCCAGAAAACGCTGGTACTCCGTCCGGGCGGAGTTCTTTTCACCGATCTCGTCGAGGAGTCGGGCGGTCTCGAGGACGTAACGCGGCTCGAACCAGGCGGTCCATTTCGAGCTCATTCCCGGCGTGTTCAGCTCGCGATAAATCTCGATGGCTTCGCGTGGAGTGCCCTGCGTTTTCTTGACTCGAGCGAGTCCATCACGGAAGGGGAGATCGTTGGCGAACACGGATGGCCCCGGGAAGTAACGATTGAACCACATCTTCAGCTCCGGCTCACCGGCGGAGAACGCCGACTCGGCCTCTATCAGATCTCCTTCTGCCAAGGCGATCTCCCCTCGTAGCGCCTGATAGTGCCATTTCTCGATCGGGTTCCCGACGTCGTACGTGTCTTCCTGGGCGTCGAGGTGACGTCGGGCCCTTTCTAGGTTGCCGGAACGGGTTTCCGCCACGCCGGCGAGTAGGTTCCTGGAGATCGTGGAGGCAGGTACGGGTAAAGTTTTCTAGCAGGCGGATAACAGAAGATGGGCGATGGCGGCCCGGCCCATCTTGGAAGCATTTTTTCACGCGTGTTTCTTCCTGGAGATGGCGGTGCGATATGCACATATCGAGGCCCCTCCCCGGCCCCTCCCGAGTGGGTACGCCGCGCTTCTCTGCCTCTACGGTCTACGCTGAAATCCCCGCGACGACGTCGCGGGGGAGTTGGTCTTCCAGCCCACTTTCGTCACCGCAAGACGTTTGCGCTGCGTTTCGCAAGGAAATGTGCTCTTCGGTGACACTTTCGTGACATACGGCCGGCAAGACCGCCTTCTTCTTGGTGACGTATCAGAATTATGATATGCTGAAATCCAAGGGGTGCAGAGGCATGGCGCGAATACGACCGATCTCGGACCTAAGAAACAAAAGCCAAGAGATTTCGCAGATTTGCCACGAAAGCGGCGCGCCAGTGTTTATTACCAAGAACGGAGAAGAAGACTTGGTTGTGATGAGCGTCGCCGCTTACGAACGCGATCAGGCTCGTCTTGAACTTTATGCCCTGTTGGCCGCGGCAGAAGCGGATGTGCGTGCGGGGGATCGTGGCATCAGCGCGGCAAAGATGCGAAAACTGTTGCGGCCATGACCCGTCCGGTCCGGATTCTGCGCCGGGCCCAAGCGGACGTTATCGAGATTTGCAATTACGTTGAGCGCGACAGCCCACGAGCAGCGAAGCGTCTCGTTGACAAGCTGCTCGACAGGATAGATAGCTTAGCTAGCTTGCCCGAGCGCGGCGTCACGCCAAAAGACGATTACCTTCGAGCTCGCGGCTTCCGTGTCATCATCGAGGGTGAGTGTCTGATTTTCTACAAGATGTTGCGTCGCCAAATTCGTGTCTATCGAGTGCTCCACGGCCGCCGAAAATACCGTCACCTCCTCTGAAGACTTCGGGGAACCACCTAGACACGACCAGCCAAGAGAAATCCGGCCGAAAAAGAGGATCGTCGACTTCCTGTCCCGCCTTAGCAAGATACGTGTCGAGCCAACCGTAGTTGACGTGCCCGCGTTCGTTAGCTGGTCGCACGGTGATCATTGTCGGATTCTACGTCTTGCTGATTACAGCATATGAGAGCGAACATTGAGAAGCCAAGCGTCTCGGGCGTTGACACGCGTTGCTCTCATAGGGAACGATAGCGCCCGTGTGAACCGCATCATAATTCTTCCCGTCCTTCTGTCGGTCCTGGCCGCGGCGTGCACGGGTGACGGGCCAACTCGACATCTCACGATCGCCACCGGTGGAACGGGGGGGATCTATTTCCCCTTGGGCGGCACGTTGGCCCGTATCTACACCGAGAGTCTTCCCGGGATCAACGCCTCCGCTCAATCCACCGCGGGCTCGCTCTTTAACTGTGGTGCGGTGCAACGCGGTCAGGCCGACCTCGGCTTCACGATGGCCGACGTGGCTTACCAGGCGTACAACCGGGGAACGGATGTCGACTCCAAGCCCTATCGGCGTATCCGAGCCATGGTGCCTTTCTACGATAATGTCGTGCAGTTGGTGACCTATCGCGACTCGGATATCGAGACCGTGTTCGACCTGCGAGGGAAGCGAGTCGGTGTGGGGGCGCCGGGTAGTGGGACCGAGTTCAACGCGCGCCGGGTGCTCGAAGGGTACGGACTTCAATACACCAATATCAAGGCCGACTACCTTTCGTTTTCAGAGATCGTGCAGCAGCTGAAGAACCAAACGATCGATGCCGGATTCATCAATGCCAGCTATCCGGTCAGCGCGATCATGGACTTGGATGCATCGGTCGGAGTCAAGCTCATTCCCATCGAGCCGGATCGAGCGGAAGCGATTCAAGCCCTTGATCCCAACTACTTTCCGACGGTGTTACCCGGCGGGACGTACAAGTCGATCCCGGCCGACCTTCCCACGATGGGTGTTGGGAACCTCTTGATCTGCCGAGAGGGCTTGGAGGAAGAGCTGGTCTACGAATTGACAAAGCTTCTCTTTGAGCGGCGCGCCGAGCTCGAGACGACGCACCAGGCGGCCACGCGCTTATCTCTCGACCGCTGGCAGGATGTTACGATCCCGCTCCATCCAGGTGCGGGACGCTTTTTCAAGGAGCAGGAGACAAGTGCAACCGGGGGCGAAACAGCAGAGTCCCGCCCGTGACCGTTTGCGGTCGCTCCTGGTTTCGGCGCTAGCGATCGGGCTCGGACTCTTTCATCTTTACTCCGCTCGCTTCGGCGAGCTCGTCGCGTATCAGCATCGCGCCGTTCACGTCGCCGGAATGTTGGCCTTGGCGTTTCTCATCTCGTCGAAGTCTAAAGGAAAGAGGCGTTTCGTTTCCGATATTCTCGCCACCCTCTCCCTGGTTGTGGGCACGTACTTCGTTGTCGCATACAAGTCCATCGCTTTGAGGCCGGGCGTACCCGGCGGGTGGGATCTCGTTGCGGCGGCAGCTGTCTTGGTGTTGGTGCTGGAAGCGAGTCGTCGGGTTCTGGGTCCGACCCTTCCGATCCTTTCGGTGGGATTTTTGCTCTATACGCATCTGGGTGACTACGTTCCCGGCCGCTTCGGCCATCGTGGCTACTCGGTCTCCGAAATCTTGGAGTACACCAGCCTCACGACGGAGGGGATTTTCGGCGTCGCGCTGGGTGTGTCTTCCACGTACATCGTCCTCTTCATTTTGTTTGGCGCCTTCCTGGAAAAGACCGGACTCATGGACTTCTTTAACGAGACCGCTCTGGCGCTGGCGGGGCGGACTCGTGGGGGAGTCGCCAAAGTCTCGGTTGTCTCGAGCGCTCTGCTCGGAACGATAAACGGAAGCGCCATCGCCAATGTGGTGACGGTTGGAAGTTTCACGATTCCTCTGATGAAGCGGAGCGGGTTCTCTCCTGCGTACGCGGCGGCGGTGGAGGCGACGGCGTCGATGGGGGGGCAACTGATGCCGCCCATCATGGGAGTCGCGGCATTCATCATGGCGGACATGCTGGCGATTCCATACCTGCGCATCGCGACGGCGGCCATCATTCCAGCGTTTCTTTACTTTTTCGCGGCTGGGGCGATGATTCACTTTCGAGCCTCGCGCGAAGGTCATCTTGGACTTTCGCGAGAAGAGCTCCCGCGGCTTGGTCCACTACTTCTTGGCCGAGGTTACTTATTGCTGCCGGTGGCCGTGCTGCTCTACTTCCTCTTCGCCGGCTATACGCCGACGTACGCAGCGGTTTACTCGATTCTGTTTGCGATTGCGGTGAGCGCAGGCCGCGCCCTGCTAGATGCGCGGAACGATGGGAAGATCGGTGAGGCTTTCCGCCGCCGAGGTGTTGCGGTTTCGGATCTTGTCCATGCGCTCGAGAGGGGAGTGCGGAACGCCGTGCCGGTCGCCATTGCCTGTGCGGTAGTCGGCATCATCGTGGGTGCGGTTACGCAGACCGGGCTCGGACTCAAGCTTTCGGGTGCCATCCTCGCGCTTTCGGGAGGCTCGGTTCTCGCTGCGGCGGTGCTCACAATGCTCGCTTCGATCGTTCTCGGCTTCGGGCTACCCACCATCCCGACTTACATCATCTGTGTCACGATGGCGGCGCCGGTTCTACTCGAGCTCGGCGTGCGGCCTTTGGCGGCCCATCTCTTTGTCATGTACTTTGGGACGCTGGCCGATCTCACACCGCCCGTGATGCTGGCGGTTTATGCGGCAGCTGGCATCGCGGGAGCCAAACCCATGGCAGCCGGGATCCAATCGGTGAAACTGGCGACCGCGGGTTTTGTCGTTCCGTATATCTTCATTTTCTCGCCGGTACTGCTCTTGTACGACTTCACGGTGCCCGGGCTGGTCCTCGCCTTGGCGACCGCAATCGTCGGTGTGATCTCGTTGGCCGCCGGTATGGAGGGATATTTGTTCCGGCCGACCGGCGCCGTCGCTCGCGGCGCGCTGTTGGCGGGAGCCTTGCTTCTGATGTTTCCCGGATGGCCGACGGACCTGGCCGGCATCTCGCTGTTTATTTCGGTTGTCGCGAAGCAAGTCTGGGCTTAAACTACCGCGTCTTTTTCAAAAGGGGGTTTGTTATGGCGTCGTCAGAACTCAATATTCGGCAACTCATTCTTGTTCCTGCACTTATCACCCTGGGTGTCACGCTCCTTCGTCTGGTAGGCGAGCTCAACAACTGGGCGCCGGTTTTGTTCAGCCGCGAAGCGGGAGGTGGGGGAGCGATCGTCGGTATCTCTTGGCTCCCCATCATCTTCGGTGTTTACTTCGCCTTGAAGCTCGTCAAGATGGGGCACGGGCCAAAGAGCGGCTGGAAGGCGGCGGGGTTCTCTCTGCTGGCGATTCTGGCTATCGTAGCGGTGGTCGCCGGTGCTAGCGCAGTGAGCAGCTCCTTTTTCGTCCCAATTGTCGCTGGCGCAGTTGGCTCGTTGCTGGCACTGTTCGTTTTGAGCAAGGGCTGGGCGGAACTGTTCAAGACGCTCGTGGCCTATGCGTTCGCGGCGCGCATCCCGGTGCTGATCGTCATGCTCATTGCCATGTTCGCCGAGTGGGGCACGCACTACGAGGCCGGGCCACCGAATATGCCGGCGATGGCACCCTTCGTCAAATGGATCGTGATCGGTGTGATTCCACAAATGACATTTTGGATCGCGTTCACCGCTCTAGTCGGAAATCTCTTTGGCGGTATTGCGGTCGCTCTAGCGGGGAAGGGAGCGAAGCAGGCCGCCCAGACGGCCTAGGGGCGGAAGAACTTCTCGGACTGTCCCCTCGGGATGGAGAGGGATTCCCACTCCTTCGATGCGAGGTGCTTCGCTAGGAAGACGATTTGCCCCACGTGCGACGCATAATGCGCTAGCTCGCGTTGGATCGCTTCCATCACGGTATGCTCGACGCCACGAATCGTAACGGTCTTCTGGAGATCTGCCGGAGTTAGGGAAGAGAGCGTTCCGAAGAGGCGATCCCATCCTTCGTTCCAAACCGCGACCAACTCGTCGGGCGTCGCTTTGACATCCTGAACGAACTCGGTGTCCCGATTGCGGGTCTCTTTCTCACCGTCGGTGGTTAGAAAATCCGTCCAGCGCGAAAGCATGTTACCGCGGAGATGTCGAATGAGAACCGCGATGCTGTTCGATTCCTCGTCTAGGAGCGCATAGAAGTGGGCCTCGTCCGACAGTTGGGCGATGGCCCTCTCGCCGAGCTGCTTGATCCTCGCGAGGACGGTCGAGACGTTGGCCAGGTATGCGGCACCGAGATCGGCGTCGTTGGTGGTCATCGGACGCTAGTATAGTCGCTTCGGTAACAGTCGTGGCGCGATCAACGGCTTTCCGAGCAACGCCCGCGCGGCGACAATCTGTTCGACGTGTCGCTCACCGTGGTCGGCGTAGAGCTCGAGGAGCTGCCGGACAGTAAGCGGTCCCCAGTCCGCATGGTTGCCCCATTTGACCCAGTCCTGCTCTTTCGCGGTCTCCAAGAGAAGAGTACTCCCGATGCGAAGGGCAGAGAAAAGCCGGACCGCGTTTTCTAGCGCTTTGCGATCTCGGCTCCGGTAGCCGAGCTCGTCCGTCCACGCGTCCTGGTCATAAAGGGCAAAGGAAGCCCCGGGCTCGGCGAGGGCCTGCCTCAACCGGGCCGCGCCCATGATCTCGGCATCGGCGACGTGCAGCGCGATTTCCTGGATGGACCACTTGTCTTCCCGTGGTCTCTGCTTGAGCTCCTCATCCGTCAAACCGGCCAGAACTCCACCGAGCCTGGTAGGACCTGCCTTGTACACTGTCAACAGGTCCCGAGTCGATATTCCCCTGTAAGCATCGGGGAAATCGGCCTTCCGGGAGAGCACTGGAAAGTCTAATTCCTGGCAATGCATGGGACCTCGCTTTCTGTCTTTATGGGCTCTCAATTGACCGGGTTGCCATAACCGAGTCAGAGGCCCCCCCTGGAAAGTCTCCTTTGATTCATTAGACGAACACACTCCAGACAAATCGACTCCTAGACTTCTAGACTTCTAGACTTCTAGACTTCTACTCAATGGTGATGACATCCACGGCCGCCGGAGGCATCACGAGCTCGGAAACTTGTTTCTCGACAGTGCCCCGGATGGACAAGTACCCTACTCCTCCGAGAACCAGTGCAACTCCAAGCCATTGCAGCGTGGAGAGATACTCACCGAGAATGAGTCTTGCCCAGAGAATCGTCAACATCGGCTGCACCAGCAGTTGAACCGACGTCTCGAGCGCCGGCAGGCGCGGCAGGGCATAGGAGATGAAAAGCCAACCGATCACCTGGGAGCCCAGCGCCAGGGCGAGCAACCAACCGTGGGCGGGCCACGAGGGCACGATTGAAAAACCGGAATCGAACAGGCTTGCCCCCAATGTGCCGACGGCCATGCCACACGTGGCGTCGAGAAGAGGACCGGCAACCGGAGCCAACCCTTGTTCGAAGCTCGGAACGCCAAAATGAACCCGCCAAAGAAGACGCCGGTCAATATTCCGTAGATCACTCCACCTACGGGATTGGTTCCGTACGCCGCGGGGTCACCCAAGCCGGAGATAAGGACGACTCCCAGGAACACGATCGGAATCGTGACCAGAGCGAACTGGCTCGGACGTTCTTTGTGAAGGATCCACGCCGCAACCCCGACGAAGATCACCTGCGTGTTGCCCAATACAGTCCCGAGCCCAGCACCGATCCAGACGATGGCTTGGTGCCAGAAGGTCAGGTCGATCGCGAGGAGGGCCCCGCTGGCGAAGGCCAGCCAACGCGATCGCGAATCCCGCCGATCGCGGTGACGGATCACCCTCCAGATCAAGAACAGCGCGGGGATCGCATAGGCGGCTCGGAAAAACGCAGCCGTGGTCGGTGAGACCTCGGCCAGGCGCACGAAGATCGCCGAGAACGAGATCATGGCGATCCCGGCAAGTCCCGTGAGTCTTGTCATGGCTTCCTATCTTGCAACAGACCTCGGCCCAAAGCGATGACCTCCCGAACCATCATATCGAGATCCTCTCGCCGGGTCCGGTGATTGGTAATGGCAACGCGGAGGCAGTACTTCCCATGGACCTTGGTGGAGTTGGGAACCGCGACGCCACTCTCTTGCAAACGAACCAACAGTTCTTGATTCAACGCGTTCAGAGCCTGGTCGTCCAGCTCCGGTTCGACAAACCGAAAGCAGACGACATTGAGTGGCACCGGTGCCACGAGCTCCAGCTCCTTGCTGGCCTCGACACGCTTGGCGAGATAACCCGCTTGCCCCATGTTCTGCTCGATGAGCCGCGCATACTTGTCGACTCTATGTTCTTTCAAGGACATCCACACCTTCAGGGCTTTGAAGCCCCTCGAGAGCTCGACACCGTATTCGTTGAACGGCGTGGGGCCCGCCGAGGTTCCGCGTTGAGTCGGGGCCAGGTAGTCCGGGATCAAAGAGAAGGTTCCGCGATGCTCTGGCTCGCTCCTCACCAAGACGCAGCCGACTTCATAGGGCACATACATCCATTTGTGAAAGTCGAACGCCAGCGAATTGGCTCGCTCCATGCCCTTGACGAGGTCACGTAGGTTCAGTGAGAGAGCGACGATGGCGCCGAAGGCTCCGTCCACATGCAGCCAGAGGTCTTCCTTTTTCCAGAGGTTGGCCAGAGCCTCGAGATCGTCCATCGCGCCGGTATTGATGGTGCCGGCGTTTCCGATCACACAGATCGGTAAAAGCCCCGCTTCGCGATCCTTCGCGATCGCGGCGGCAAGCGCGCCGACATCCACGGTGAAATCGTCTCGAGCCGGCGCCAGCCGGAGAGCGTCGCTACCGAGCCCGAGGAGCTCGACCGCCTTGATCACAGACGAATGGGTTTCCACAGAGGAGTAAAGCGTCATTTTGCGTGGAATGTTCTGTAGTCCGTTACGGCGGACGTCGATTTCGGCCTTGTTGTTGCGGGCCACCGCGAGCCCCACGAAGTTGGTCATCGAGCCCCCGCTGACCAGCAATCCGCTCGCGTCAGGAGCGACTCGGCTGCCTTGGGGCCGATGTTCAATCGCTCCGCGATCTCCTTGACGTTGAGGCCTTGAATGTACTTCCATTCCAGAGCGTCGCCGTACTTGGGAGGAAGATAGTCGAGAGTGACCTGCACGAGGCGTGAGATCTCGCTTCGATGCAACGACTCCTCGGGGTCATCCAGTGTCTGAGCGAGAGACTCCAAGACCGAGCTCAGCTCGGGAGAGTCTTCCACTAAGCTGATGACGTTCTGTTCCCGCTTCAATTGTTTGAAATGGGCACTCATCTCGTGACGGCAGAACGTGCATAGTCAGGTGAAGAGCGCCGCCTCCCCGCGATAGGTCTCGAGCTTCCCGATCACCTTGCACAAGGTTGCTTGCACGACTTCCTCAGCGGCATCTTCATCATAGCCCAAGCGGATAAGGGCGAACCGGTACAGGCGCGGGAAGTTGGTCTGGAAGAACTCCTCGAAGGCGGCTTCCTCGCCCGCCAACATGCGCGCCACGAGCGCACGGTCACTTGTGCCAGGATCGGTCAATTCACACCCGAGCGCTCCATCACCCGTTAGAGGGTCCGAAAGGGAGAAATCCTTCGGAGAGTGTGGGAGGATTTTCTGGACCACAACAAGTGGACTCTAGCGCAAGAAGTGGCGGCTACCTAACAAGTTGTATTGAATCCCCCGGGTTCGATCGGCATAATCTCCGCCTATGCCGCGAACACGTTCGATGGAGGTCGCCGGTCCGGCCGGGCGGCTCGAAGCGGTCATCATGACCCCCGACGAAGAGCCCGCAGCGGCGGGATTGGTCTGCCACGCCCACCCGCTCCACGGCGGCATCATGCACTACAAAGTCATGTTCCGAGCGGCCCGGGCGCTTCTGGCGCATGGTCTGCCGGCGCTTCGCTTCAACTTTCGCGGTGTGGGAACGAGCGAAGGAGTTCATGATAACGGGAGGGGAGAGCAGGAAGACGTCCGCGCGGCCCTCGATGAGCTCGAGAGGTTGTACCCGGGACTACCTTTAGTGTTGGGTGGCTACTCTTTCGGATCGCTCATGGCGCTACTCGTTGGCGCCGACGATCCACGAGTGCGGGCGATGTTTGCTCTCGGCTTTCCAATCGATCGGGTCTCGGATACTTCATTTCTGAAGGGCAGCGGAAAGCCCCGACTCTTCGTCCAAGGCGAAGACGACGAGTTCGGGAGCGGTGAGAAGATAGAGGCCCTAGCGGAGCAACTGCCCGAGCCTCGCTTGGCGAAGGTCATCCCCGGTAGCGATCATTTCTTCACCGGAAAGCTAGATCCGTTGGAGAATGCGCTGTCGGAATGGATTGCCGAACGGCCCTGGGAGAGCATGCCGAGGCTCCGGTAAAAGGCGGTGATGGTAAGCCCTCGGGAAGTTATAACACCCGCCCGTGTACGACCCACTCGGTGGCGTATAATCCTATTGGGCCAGCGCGGCTGGTAGAAAGTGAGAGAAGAAGATGGCTACCAAGACGACCGCCAGTAAGACGCGAACCGAGCGCGATACTCTGGGTCCTATCGAAGTTCCGGCCGACCGGCTCTGGGGGGCGCAAACCCACCGCTCGCTCCAGAATTTCGAGATCTCGACCGAGACGATGCCCCCGGAGATCATCCGTGCGTTGATCCTGGTGAAGAAGGCTGCGGCACTAGTGAACATGGATCTCGGCCTCCTCGATGAGAAGAAAGGCGAGGCCATCGTGGCCGTCGCCGACGAGGTCCTCGACGGCAAGCACGCCCAGGAGTTTCCTCTCGTCGTCTGGCAGACCGGAAGCGGCACGCAGAGCAACATGAACGCCAACGAAGTGCTCGCCAACCGTGCCAGCGAGATTCTCGGCGGGGAACGTGGGCCGGACCGCCTGGTGCACCCGAACGACGACGTGAACAAATGCCAGTCCTCGAACGATGTCTACCCGACCGCCATGCACGTCGCGGCGGTCGAGGCGCTACGTTCCAGGGTTATTCCCGCCGTGGCGGCACTGCGCGATGCGCTTGCCGAGAAGGCGGAGGCCTTTCGCGACATCGTCAAGATTGGACGGACCCACTTACAGGATGCGACGCCGCTCACGCTGGGGCAAGAGTTCTCTGGCTATGCCAGTCAGCTCGACCACGGGGTTCAGCATCTCGAGACGGCTCTGCCACATCTTTACGAGCTCGCTCTCGGAGGTACCGCGGTGGGGACGGGCATCAACGCCCATCCGGAGTTCGCGGTCCGATCGGCCAAGAAGATCGCGGAGCTGGGCGGACATCCTTTCCTTACCGCTCCCAACAAATTCGAATCTCTCGCCGCCCATGATGCGATGGTGCATGGCCACGGCGCCTTGAAGACGGTCGCGGCATCGCTCACCAAGATCGCCAACGACATCCGTTGGCTGGCCTGCGGTCCGCGGAGCGGCATCGGCGAGATCACGATTCCCGCGAACGAACCAGGAAGCTCCATCATGCCGGGCAAAGTCAATCCCACCCAGTCCGAGGCGTTGACCATGCTGGCCGCCCAAGTGATGGGCAACGACGTCGCCGTGAATATCGGCGGCGCCTCCGGAAACTTCGAGCTCAACGTCTTCAAACCGCTCATCGCTCACAACTTCCTACAGAGTGCGCGATTGATTGCCGATGGGTGCGATAGTTTTCGGAAGAACTGCGTGGTCGGCATCGAAGCCAACAAGGAGAAGATAGATCACAATGTCCAGAACTCCCTCATGCTGGTCACGGCTCTCAATCCCCACATCGGCTACGACAACGCGGCTAAGATCGCCAAGCTGGCTCACGAGAGGGGGACCACGCTCCGCGAGGTGGCGCTCGAGCTGGGCCTGGTGACCTCGGAGCAGTTCGATGAGTGGGTCCGACCCGAGAACATGGTCGGCGATAAGAAAGACTCTTAGAAGAGCCGAGAGACCGGTTTCCACACTCCGCTTATTGGGTGCTCGTGTCGATTCCGGGCAACGCCGATCGTCTACAGGGTGAGAATCTACGAGCCTGAAAGGAGTCGATCATGGCCAAGTTCTTGATGCTATTACACGAAACGCCGGGCGCCTTCGACGGTAACTCACCCGATGAGAATCAGCAGATCATTGAGAAATATATCGCCTGGGTCGAAAAGATGCTGAGTCAAGGAAAGATGCACGAGCACGCCAAGCTACGCGACGAGGGTGGGCGGGTGCTTCGCAAGGACGGCTCGAGCGTCGTCGTGACCGATGGGCCTTATAGCGAGACCAAAGAAGTGATCGCCGGCTATTTCGTGATCGAAGCCGACAACTATGACCAGGCGGTCAAGGTGGCGGAGGACTGCCCACGTCTTGCGTATGGATGGGTGACGCTTCGGGAGCATGATCCCTTAGAGCACTAGCAGGGCGCTGAAGAATTCCTCGCCGAAGCCAGAAGGGCGGAGGCGGGAGCGCTAAGTCATCCAATGTCCGACGTCCAGGAGCTCGTCGATCACCTGTTCCGGCATCGAGCCGGGGCGATGGTCTCGACACTCACCAGGATCTTAGGGCCTTCTAACCTGGATCTGGCCGAGGACGTTGTTCAGGAAGCGCTCCTCAAGGCGCTGCGACAATGGCCCTTCTCCGGCGTTCCCGAGAACCCCAGCGCCTGGCTGGTTCAGGTAGCCAAGAATCAGGCCCTCGACGTGCTCCGGCGCGGATCGTCTTTTCGAGACAAGGAGCCCGAGATCGAGAAGTGGTTTAACCAGGTCCAAGGTAAGGAAGAAGAGGAGTCCGGGGCTGGCTTTCAGAATGAGCTCGCAGACGATCAACTCAAGATGATGTTCGCCTGTGGCCACCCCTCCATCCTCCCCGAGGGACGTTTGGCTTTGACTCTCAAGACGGTCGGCGGTTTCGGTGTGCCGGAGATCGCTCGCGCCTTCCTGAGCGAGAAGGCGACGGTGGCGCAAAGGATCGTTCGCGCGAAGCGGAAGCTTCGCTAGGAGGACGTACTGTTCAGAATTCCGGACCCGGAAGACATCCCGGAGCGATTGGACTCCGTTCTCAAGGTTATCTATTTGATGTTCAACGAGGGCTACAGTGCTCATCAGGGGGAGAGCCTCATACGCTACGACCTCGTCGGAGAAGCGATGCGCTTGTGCTCTCTCGTTGCCAGTCGGCCGGCGACGAAGCTGCGGGCGCTACTCGCGCTCATGCTTCTCCAAGCAGCGCGACTGCCGGGCCGAGTCGATCCGCGGGATGGCTCCCTCTGTCTCCTGGCCGACCAGGATCGCGGCCGGTGGGATCGCGCTCTCATCGAAAGAGGTCTTTACGAACTTTCCCATGCTGCCGAGGGCTCGGAGTTGACCGAGTATCATCTGCAGGCCGGCATTGCCGCCTGCCACTCGGTCGCCCCAAACGTATGAAAGCACCGAGTGGTCGAAGATCCTCTCCTTATACGATTCGCTCTTGGAGCTGGCTCCTTCACCGGTGGTGGTACTGAACCGAGCGGTGGCGGTGTCGATGATTCCAGGCCCGCAAGCGGGCCTGGATGAGCTTCCCGGTCTGGAGAGCGATCCTTTCCTTGATCGTTATTATCTCTTCAACGCCGCTCGCGCCGAGCTTTACTCGCGGAAGGGCGACCTCGAACGCGCGGAAACCTTCTTTCGGTAGGCTCTCGAGCTTCCTTGCACCGGACCGGAGAGACGGTTTCTCGAGAAGAAGCTCGAAAGCTGTTTGGAATCGTTGGGGAGGAGATCAACGCAATGAACAAGGGACTATTGATGATTGCGCCAATCCTTATCTTGGTTATGGCTCACGCCGCAGAGGCAAACGAGCTGACCGCCGCGGAGCGGCTGGCGAGCCTCGACTGGTTGGCCGGGACCTGGCGCGACGAGGGCTTCGAAGCCCATTACACCTCTCCCGAGGGCGGGATGATTCTGAGCGCCAGCAAGAACTATGCGGGAGGCCGCGTCGTGTTCTTCGAGTTCGAGCGGATCGAGATACAAGGCGAGGAAGTGGTCTACATCCCTTATCCAGGTGGGAAGTCGAGCGTCACCTTCAAGCTTGTGGACTACGAGCCCGAAAAACCCCGGATTCGATTCGAGAACAAGGAGCATGATTTCCCAAAGGACCTCACCTTCGAGCTCATCTCAGAAGACCAGCTACGGATTTTTCTGACGGGCGAGGAAAAAGGTAAGTATCGAACTCTGGAGCTCAACCTGCGCCGAACACCCTAGGGAGCGGTCAGGGTGGCCATTTTCTAGCGGTTATGATCCACGGAGCGATATCCGGCGAGCACAGGCTGCGGTTCTAGCTCATGAGTTGCGGTTGTGGGGAGCTGAGTTGCGGTTCTGTGGAATGAGCTGCGGCGTTGGTGGGCGATCTTCCAGTTAACCCACTAGTGTTCTGAGTTTGGCTAGGACTTCTTCGGTCACTTCGACGGGCGCGTCGCATATTGTTTTTGCCCGTTGGGCCCTCCAATCGAGACTCTTCACTTGGTCGGAAAGAATAGCGCCCGAAACGTCCAGTCCGCTCGGCAACAAGACTTCATAGGGATAACCCTTGACCCGGTTGGTTATTGGGCACAACAGCGCAAGGCCGACCTTTCGGTTGTACGCTTCGGGAGAGACTACGAGCGCCGGACGTCGGCCGGCCTGCTCATGACCAGCCTGGGGATTGAACTCGAGCCACACAACCTCACCGCGCTTCGGCGCGTAGGGTCGTGGCATCACCAGGCCTCGTCACCGACGGGTCCAGAAACCTCGACTTCCTCATGGAGGTTCGATGGCTTCACTTCGGCCAGAAGGTCTTCGAGACGATACTCCTGCCGCTTTACGGGTCGTATGACGAGAGAGCCCCGGCGCACAGAGATATCCACCGAGCTGCCTTCGCCAACTTCGGCATCCTCGGCGAGCGCACGTGGAATCCGCAACCCCAAGCTGTTTCCCCACTTCTGGATTCGAGTGATCATCTCCGGCGCACCTCTTCGTGTATACAATGAGTATACATTACCACGGTCGAATGGGTCAAGTATAATTGAGCAGCTTTAGCTTTCGTACTTCTCCTTCATAGCAAGACGATTTTCCTGCTCCTCATCCGCCTCGGACGAAAGCAAATCGACTGAAATGAGTGAATGGATTCTGGGAAACTATCGGATGACGAGTTACTCTGTCGGCTATCGGATCCGTGTCCGTGAACCACACCCGTCATTCCAACTCCGTCCAGAGAAGCGTGGTGGCCCAAGTGGTGCGGCATGTGACCCTGGCGGATGTGGGGAGGCCCTTGATAATCTAGATAGAGTTTCAGAGAGCGAGAGGCTGTAGTGACTAAAGAAACAAAGACCCGAGAACATTCCTACACGACAGAACCCGAAGACATCAACCCCGCTCCGGAGACCTCCTACGCCGAGCGCGCACGGACGATCGCCTCCACGAATCGGCAGGGCGTCCTCTCGACGCATTCGAACAAGGTCGAAGGATTCCCGTTCGGCTCTACCATGCCCTTCGCCTTAGACGCCAAGGGACGCCCCATCTTCCTTATCAGCGCCATGGCCATGCACACTCAGAACCTGGCCCAGAACGCACGCGCCAGTCTATTCATCACCGTCCCTGAGGCCCAGACCGATCCGCTGGGAGCAGCCCGCCTCACTCTCGTCGGCTCCGCGACCAAAGTCCCCGAGTCCGACCTGGAATCAGCGCGAGAGACTTACCTTGCCCGCCACGAGAACGCCAAATACTATGTCGACTTCAAGGATTTCTCCTGCTGGCGCTTAGATGTGATCGATCTCTACTTCGTCGGTGGTTTCGGCGTCATGGGATGGGTAACCTCCTCCGACTACACCGCCGCAGAGTCGGATCCTTTGGCGGAATCAGCCGGTGGAATCATCGAGCACATGAACGCTGACCACGAGGCGGCCATGCTCGACATCGCAAAACACGTAAAGGAGATCACGGCGAGCGAGGCCAAGATGACTTCCGTCGACCGGCTGGGCTTTCACGTTCGCCTCAAAACGACGGAACGCGTTCGCTCGGTGCGGATCGGCTTCCCCGGTGAGGTTAAGACGGCTGGGGATTGCCGGAAGGTGCTGGTGGCGATGGTCAAAGAAGCGCGTTCCAAGAAGACGCACACCGGGTGCGGCACGGCCGGCTAGACTAACATCTCGATGCGGGTCTCGAAGGGCTCGTCCACCTGGGGGGCACCGCCCCGCTCGGCTTGCTTGAGCAGACGCAGTATCTGCGGGCCGAGCAAGTCGACGGGCGTTGAGGCAAATTGTTCCCCGCCGAACCGACGCACCGCGTCGCTCTGCCGTTTCAGGATCTCTGCATCCTGCCTGACTACGCGCAGGGCAATCGGTTTGAACAGACGGCTCAGGAAGGCCGCTCCGAGCGGCAGTCGCAACGCGACGACCGTGAACAGGCGGGTCGAGAAATCCGAGACCGGCGTCAGAACGTTACTGATCATCAAGTGGCTCTTGCCCAGTCGGTACTCCACTTGCGCCACCGATGGCAGGATGAAGCGATCGAAATGCTCAATGACGCCACCTCTCGGGGCCAGAATCGTGCCGAGGATACCCTTGGGAACCGGCTCGCCGATGAACTCGACTTCGGCGCGATCCGCGAATCGCTTCAACCGAGCCTCGATTCGATGGGGTTTCCGACCCCGGAAAAAACTGCGGTGCAGAAAGGCGGTGTGCGGCACATCGAGAATGTTCTCCGCCGTCGCATGGAGTGTAGCTTCGAAGTCGGCGGAGTAGTGGATCTTCACGTAGTCGTCATCATCCATGTACGGAAAAGAGAAGGGCTCGGTGTTGGGCTCCTCGTCCGGGGTCATGTGCACCCAGACGAATCGCTGTTGCTCGACCACCCGATAGCGCCGTACGCGTCGCGCCGTGCCCTCCGGGTCACCACAAAGGGCCGGAACCCGACGGCAGATGCCCGCGGCGTCATAGCGCCAGCCATGGTAGGGACACTCGATCTCGGAGCCCACGACCCGGCCTCCGGAAAGGGGCACGTTGCGATGAGCGCAGCGGTCGAGGAGCGCCGTGGGTTTGCCATGCTCGTCCCGAAACAAGCTGAGCGGCACGTCACCGATGACGGCGGCCAGGGGCTTTTTCGCGAGCTCGACCGACCTGCAGGCCAGGTACCAGCCGTTCAAGGGACGGGCCATTGAGAACGCCCTCGCTGCTTGGTCTTCCGTTGGGAGAGATCGTGTTTCTATGGCCAGCTCCTTGCCCGAACGAGAAAAGGGTAGCGGGAAGATAGTGCAGGGACCGACACCTTATCAGGGGCTACTCGGGTTCGCGATCCAGAATTCTGGCGAGGACGTTCCGACCGATAGCCCCTCCCAGCCCATTTCAAGGCTGATGACGCCGTCTCCCTGGCCGCGGAGCTTCATTTCTGGGGACTTCGCGATGTTCGTCCCGGCCAATTTGCGGCCGGAACAGAACGATTGAGGTGAGCTCTCCAGAGCTACAGCACCTGAGTATACGCGTTCTTGAGATCCACGACTTGGTCATCAGCAGCTTTCGGGCGAATCGACGGAAATTAGCAGTGCATCGTGTACGAAATGAGTTTCTCGGCAGTGGAGGAGGTCGCAATGGTGTTGCCGATCTCGGTCACGCCCGGAAGTGGCGAACAGGCCGTGCGGTTCATCAACTTCGAGGACTACCCCGACTTCTTCGGTTTTCTTTCCTACCGTTCACGTGCACGATGGGAAGGTTCATCCCAAGGCCCAATTCAATCACCAACTCTACTGTCAGGCGGGCGCTTCTCTGACGTGGAAGGAGTCCGAGGGCGATGTAGAGGCTGAAGCTCTTGGGGAGCCATCCCAACCCTAACCTCTGCATTTCGACTACCACTTGTCCGATGCCCCGGTATGAGGCGCTTGGAGTGTTGATATACTGATGTGGACTACTTCATGCGACAAGCGGTGCTCATCCCGACGCTCACCCACTCGGGAGATCTCTCGAGAGCGATGTATTGCTGAAGTCAGTTGCTGAGCCTCCGTCCTTCACGGAGGGCTTGCGGCCCGTCCCCGCGCGAGCTCCCGCCCGCTCGCCACTGTGCGGAGTGGTGTCCTTCGTGCTCTCGTGTGCGGCGGCTTCAGCTGGCCTGCTAGGAGAGCCGAGGCGCGCCGAGCCATCGGCCCAGCTCGGCTCGCCGTTGAGCTACCCGCAGCAACGTGCCCTTGCCGAGCGTTTCGCCCCCGAGCTCGTTTTTCATCCGACGAATCCTATTTTCCGATGAGTCCTTTGTTCACCATCGAGAGCCAACCTCACTTAAAAGCCATGGTGGCGGAGAGCTTTCCCTGGTGCTCGAGGCAAGCCTACTGGAAAGAAGCGCCGGGCACGTTACGGGGCCATGACGCTCGAGGAAAAGCTGGCCCTCGCGACGGTCTACTTCCAAGCCTATCGTCTCGAAGAGGATCCACGCATCGTCGTCGAGTTCTGGCTGTACTATCTCCACAACCACTACCGCCTGCGGAACGGCCTGTTTCCACTCCGGGTCGATACTTCCCATTCCAACGACATGGAGCATGTCTTCTTGATCCTCGAGCCGGAGGAAGGGCAATCGACAAGCACGTCGGAGCTGGAGCGATATCGTCTCGCGGAGATCTATGCTAGTGCCCATGGCGACAAAGTCCCCAACAACCACCTCACGGTCCCGGCGAGCGAGGCTGTGCCGCCGCCCTCCATTTTGGTGGAGCTCGGCGCCCATGCTATGGCACCGGATCTAGATCGCGACGGTCGGTTCACGCCGGGCATCGACTCCCAGTCCGGCCCCAAGTTCGTCTGGGGGATCAGGGACCATGGCGACACCTGGACGCGCTATTCCGCTTCTTACATGCTTCCCCGGGCCGACCAAGCCATCGTGCTGCGCGCCCCCGGCGACGAAGGGAGGTCTGCGAGCTCGGATGTGGCGGCCAAGCGGCCGCAGGGCGTCTATCGTCTGCGACACGCCGAGGAGCTCGCGGACACTTTCGGCGCGCTCGCCCTCGATCCGGACGAGATGGCTGAAGCCTTCTATACCTCGACCGCCTGGTTCAAGCGTTTCTTCGGGGCATCGAATGGCGGCCCGGAAAAGCTCGTGCTTCCGACCGCCCACGAGGACTTTGGTGAGCCGCGACGCATGCGGGAAAGCTACCTTCGCAACGAACAGGGCTTGACCACGGGATTCACGGTCATCCTCTCCGGCTATACCTTTTTCGCCGGCGGCCGAATGCGGCTTGCCACCACACCCTCACCCTGGCCCGATCTCAGCCTCGACGCTCAGGCCTTCCTCACCGTGGAAGGCTACGACTTCTACACCGCCGAGCTGCTCGGTTTCTATCCGCTCGATGCGAGCACGAAGTTTTTCTTCGGCGTTGGCTTTATCACCGACTCGCTTTCCCTGGATGGAAAGCAGGTCGACTGGATAGCTGGGTTGGAATGGGATTTGGGGCGGTTTCGTTTCCGAAACGCCTTCCGCTCGACGGGCGAGGTGAGCCAGGCCTGGCTGGACTTTCGCGTCTACTTTTTTCCCTTCAATTAGCCGGCAATAAGCGGCATCAGCTGGCAAGCGGAACAATGGCGCCATTGTCTCGACGTTCTAAAACGGCCGCTTCCCGAGCCTGGCCGGTGTCCGGACTGAAGCCGAGTGGATTGTTGTCCCGCCAACGGTATGGAACGGGGCTCAGGGCTCGCTGGCGACGGCGCCTAGAGCCGGAACGTCCGAATGTAGATGGAGTAAAACCTTGAACCAGAAGTTGGGCTGGTACTCTATTTGAATGGGAACGCCTCGCAGCTCGCCGCGAGCCCTATCTCGAGCAACGCGCGGATACACTCGTCGATCCCCGTCTCGTTTCCGCCCTTGTGGAGAGATATCGTGAAATAGCAGAACCTCTCGTCTGCACCGATGCATCGAGAGACAACTACCCGGTGGCGGAACGCTCACCCTATCGCATCGGCTCGCCGCAGGAGAACGACTTCGAGTTGGAGGAAACCTCGGACGAGGGTCTGAGCCAAGTTACCAAGGCGATGAGCGGGGGGTGATCCACGTAGCCGAAAGCCAGATGCTCGGAGCACGCGATGTAGTAGAGCTCATCGCGAAAGTATCCGTAACCCTTGGCGGTGAGGACGTGGAACAGCAGCGTCAACAGTGCGAGGACGATGGCCTGCTGCCCGTCCGGCATGGGCGCCTGGCGATTTTGAGTGTTGGCACCGGAGTATTTTGGCGCCCCGGCTCGATCCGACACGCGCCTCAGCTCGCGGGCCGCTCCGTGGGTGGCTTGTCTCCCGGCCCGGGAAGTGTGGCTTTTTTGCGGCTGGCGGACTCTTCCTCGAGGAGCGTAACGATGTCGGGATATGCGTAGATCACGGGAGCCTTGTGCGCCATCAGTCCGCCGGTATCGGCGCTCGGGCCGTCAGTGCTATGGAGGTCATGATTGACCATGCGCAGTAGATTCGCCTGCTGACCGCGATGATGAGAGGTATGGGCGATGCGCCTGGTCATCACCCACGCCCGGGATCGCTTTACTTCGAAGCAATCCGCCATCTCTTCCCACTAGGCCTCGTCCTTGTCCTCGAGTGCCGCCAACCTCTTGGCCGCGTTTTCGGCATAGTGTTTCATGAGGGCAAGGCGCGTCTCCTCGTCGGGGACGGGGTTTTCGGTGACCGAGATCCCGAGCATGGTCTTGAACCAAAGGTTCTCGCTCATGCTTTGGTGAACCATGTGCTCTAGAAAGTTGCGACCGCGTTTGTCGGAAGGATGAGGTCGTTTGTCCAGGTTTTCGTCGTCGAACATCGCCCAGACGCTCAGAACCTTTTCGATCTCTGTTCTATAAGTGTCGATCAAGAATTGATATCGCATAGCGAGAATCTACTCCTTTCCGTCCTTGAACTTCAGGACTTTCTTGAGAGGTGAGAGATTGATTTCATCGAAGACGGCGCCTCGTCGCGAAGAGAGCACGAACGCCACGACCTCGGCAATCTCCTCGGGCAGCAGGGCATTCGCCTCTTCGTCTCCCGGAGCAAAATGGAGGTCTTCGAAAAACGTCGTTCTCACCATTCCTGGGTTGATGACCGCGACGCGCACGCCTTTCCGGGCACACTCGTCACGTAGCGTTTGCGCAAAACCCCGGAGAGCCCATTTGCTTGCCGAGTAAATGGCTCCCCTTCGTCCTCCGCTGAGCGCGACCTCCGACCCGATGAAGAGGACATCTCCCCCTACGCGTTCCTTCATCTTGGGGAGGAACGCGCGAACGACGTAAGCCTGGCTCGTGAAGTTGAGGTCGATCAGCGATCGGATTTGTGCGTAGGAGAATTCTTCCAAGGAGCCGAACTGTCCACGCCCCGCGTTGCAGACGACGCCGTCCACGTCGTCGTGCTTGCCCGCTAGGTCTTTGAGCCGCCCGGGGAGAGGCTCTAGCTCGGACAGGTCGATCGTCACGGCGTGGAAACGTTCGTCCGCAGGTCCGAACTTGCCGAAATCTCGCGCTACCCCGACGACCCGATGACCATTGGCCAAGAGGCGGCGGCATATCGCGGCGCCGATACCGGCGCTTGCGCCGGTCACCAAAATCTTCCTCGGCCCTTGATTCACCCGGTAGCGGTCTCCTTAATCTCCGTAGGGAAGAAGATTTTTTCGGAGATGTAAGGCATGAGCTCTCGTGTGCAGAAGCTCATCATCTCCTCTTCTTTGTCCTGCCGGTACGATACCATCCGGCCCCTTGCCACCAGTGGCCCGGCAAACAAGCGCTCGTCCGGGTAGAGTCGCGACATTACCTCGAAGTAAGGTCGCGGCAAACGAAAGGGCCCGAGGCTTACCGAGTGGAGGAGATCGGCTTGCACCCGACCGAACACATCGGCAAAGAGACGCCGGTACTGGTCGTGATAATCCTCGGTGTAGATCATTGGATCGAAGCGTAGGCCGACGTTCCAGCCCTTGTTTTCGAGAGCCTTGATGGCGTCCAGACGTTGTGCGAGGGGCGGCACACCGTGTTCCAGGACGCGGCCAGTCGGTTCCGGCGTGAAGCTGAAGGCCACAATGACATTAGGCAAGGGTTTCGTGGCGAGAAGCGGTTTCATTTGGGCGCTCTTCGTGCGAAGCTCGAGCCACGCTCGGTCGTTCTCCGCAAAAAAGGAATAGAAGTTTTCGAAGAAGCGGGTGATCGACTCCAGCGCCAAGCTGTCGCAATCGTATCCGGAGAAGAAGTACGCGTCCGTGCTTGGCGCTTCCTGCAGCTTGGCGGCCATCGCCTCTTCGAAATCCTCGTAGTTTACGAACAGTACGTAGTGTGCCGAGCGGTACATGCCTTGAAGGAAGCAATAGCGGCAGTCGTAGAGGCAGTTCAACATGTGCGAGAAGTAAAAATTCCGTCGGCCCCCCACGCCGTAGCCGTCCGGTGCGGGCAGAGCGAAATGGCCGTACTTCTTTGCCAGGATTAGGGCAGGCCGCTTCTTCTGAAGGCGGAAGTTTTGGCCCTTGCGGTTGAAGACCTCGCCGTAGCGAGCGATGGGAATGCGAGCCGCACCCGGAAATCGGGCGCAGATCTCTTTGGTGCGCGGATGCTCCGAGACTTCTTCCTCGATGTAGAGCGTTTGGATCACGATGCCTCTAGGTGAGGCTCACCGGAAATGCTTCGATTCGAGCTTGGATGAGGCCAAGGACCTCCTTGCTCGTCCTTCGCTGTTTGAGCTTTTCGTCGAAGATGTGGGTTTCGGGAGCGAGAACGTGCCAGCGCCGTAGAAGCCTTTGGAGTCGACGCCGCTCGGACACCGTGAAATGCCACCGTTCTAGGAGTGCATCTAATCCCGGCGGGTCGGCCCTCAAGGGCGACAGCTCTCGTGCCAGGGAGGCGGTGGCTTCCACTAAGGCATCGATGTCTTCGAGTCGGGCCTCGAGGAGCTCGTCGACCTGTCGCGTCGACATCCAGCGAGGCGGGACGCTGCGGTTGTCGGAAATGATCTTGAAGCACTGCACCAGCTCGGCAGTGGCGAAGCGATATGCCGACTCACAGAAACCCGCCGCTTCCATCTCGAAAACCCACTGACCCTCGAAGTCTTCTTCCACTCTGTCCACCGTCAGCACTGCGGCCCGAGACAACGACACATCCAGGACCGGAGGGGGGTACCAAGTCTGACCGCTTGCTAGATCCATGATTCGGTCAGCCAGGATGCCTTCACCCAACACAAGCTCTCGGTGTCCGCCCATGCCGATATTGATCCACGCCCGATCGGGCTCATTGGCAGTCATGGCCTGGAGGTAAGCGGTGGCCGCCGCCGCCGCGGACTTGCCGACGCCCGAGACGACGAGCGCCATACCGTCTTTTTGATAAATCTTGAAGCCGCGCGAGTCTTTGATCGGTTTGAGCTTGTAGTGAGAAAGGAGTGGTTTCGCCTCTGATGGTAGAGCGATCACGAGCCGAATCATGAGGCCACACTCACCTCCAGGAGGCTCGCATAATGGTCTCGTTTGCTTGCGTAGCCTTCGGTGTCATTCTCTTTGCCGCGCTTCCGTGCGCCCGCTAGATAGATGTCGATTTTCTCGACCAGCATCCTTGCCGCAGCCCGTCGATCCTCGGCGGACAGCGTCTCGGAATCGATGACGTTCTCCAGGGCGCGGATTCGAAATCGATCCATTCCCCAATGACGACGGGAGAGCTGATCGGCGTGCCCGCCGTATTTGATGATGAGGAGCTCCTCCAGATAGAGGACCGGCCGTATCGCAGTGACTCGAAGCCAGAGGTCATAGTCCTCGCAGGCGGGCAAGGATTCATCGAAGAGACCGACCTGCTCGAACAGGCTGCGATGGATAAGGACCGACGAGGGAGAGATGACGCAGAGCGGCAGACACTTCTTGAAGATGTACCCGCCAGACTTCGCGTGCTTTTTCAGCGGGTTCACTCGCTTACCGCGACGTATCCAGATCTCGTTCGTGTGGCAGAGCGAGAATTCGGGCTCCTCGCGAACCGCATCGAGCTGACGCTCCAGCTTATGTGGGAGCCACTCGTCATCGGAGTCCAAGAAAGCCAGCCACTCTCCCTTTGCCTCTCGGATTCCCCGGTTCCGGGCCGCCGCGACGCCTCGATTTTCCTGCTGGAGATATCGCACGTGGGGAAACTGTCGGCGGATTAGCCCCTCGGTATCGTCGGTCGAGCCGTCATCGACCAAGACGACCTCGTCAGGAGGCCGAGTTTGGCGGGCCACCGACGTCAACGCCCGGGAAAGCAGGCCCATCCGGTTGTAGGTGGGGATGATGACGGTGACGGTTGGCTGGCCCATGGCGCTTTTTCCGATCGAAAGGATAGTTCGGTTCGCCCGCGCGCTCAACCGGCTCGCGGTCCTACCGGGCGGCGGAGGCCTCGTCCTCGGGGCGACCCTTTTGACACGAGACCGTCGCATCGTCGACGCCAAGCTCGTGCCCGTGCTTTGAGGATCCTACAACCGTCTGGGAGAACTGAATGGAGAACAGAAGACTCGCTGGTCAGTATTGGTTTGTTGCCTGTTTGTTGGTTGCAGCCGCGTGCTCGAAACCCGCGCACCAGATGTCGGAGGTCGGCGATGTGAGCTTCCCTAACTCGGGTCCGGACGAGGCGCAAGAGAGCTTGCAGCGAGGGATGGCTTCGCTCCATAACTTCGAGTACCGTTCGGCGATCGAAGCGTTCCAGGAGGCACAAAGCATCGCCCCTGATTGTGCGATGGCCTATTGGGGCGAGGCGATGGCCCACAACTATCCAATCTGGATGAGGCAGAACCGAGAAGCAGCGCTTGCAGTCCTCGGCCGACTAGGAGCAACGGCAGATGAGCGTCTTAGCAAGGCGCCGACCGAACTGGAGAAAGACTGGCTACGGGTCCTGGCGCGAGCGCGACCAGGCCTACGCCAAGGCAATGGCTGTGAACCGCCCCCGGGTTTCCCGGAGACTCCAACTCTTGAGAGGATGGAGTCATGACAAGACGAAGCAGGTATTCACCGGAGGTAAAAGAGCGCGCAGTGCGGATGGTTTTCGACCAGCAGGCTCAGCACGAATCTCAGTGGTCAGCGATCTCATCGATTGCGTCGAAGATTGACTGTACGCGGGAAACGCTACGCACGTGGGTGCGGCGAGCAGAGTGTGATGCTGGGAAACGAGCGGGACTGACGACGGACGAGCGTCAGCGGCTGAAGGAGCTTGAGCGAGAGAACCGTGAGCTAAAGCGGGCGAACGAGATCCTTCGCAAGGCGTCGGCGTTTTTCGCCCAGGCGGAGCTCGACCGCCGACCGAGGTGAATGTGTTGTTCGTGGACGCGAACCGTGAAAATTACGGGGTCGAGCCGATCTGCCGGATGCTTCCGATCGCCCCGTCGACCTATTACGAGCAGAAAGCGCGAGAGAAGGACCCAAGCCGCCTGCCAGCGAGAGCGAAGCGCGACGTCCAACTCCGCGGCGAGATTCGTCGTGTACGGCAAGAGAACTTTGACGTGTATGGCGTGCGCAAGGTCTGGCGTCAGCTGTGCCGTGAGGGCCGCGACGTGGCTCGATGCACGGTGGCCCGTCTGATGCGTGAAATGGGTCTCCAGGGGGCGGTCCGTGGACGTCGATTCAAGACGACGAAGCCGGATTCGAGCGGCGCTCGCCCGATGGACCTCGTGGAGCGCGACTTCAACGCCACACGCCCGAACGAGCTCTGGGTCTCGGACCTGACCTACATCGCCACGTGGCGCGGCTTCGTGTATGTCGCCTTCGTCATCGACGTCTTCGCTCGACTCATCGTCGGTTGGCGAGCGACGACATCGTTGACTGCCGGCATCGCTCTCGATGCGTTGGAGCAGGCGCTGCACGAGCGCCGACTAAACCCAGAACACCCATTGGTGCATCACAGCGATCGCGGCGTGTAGTACGTCTCGATCCGTTACACCGAGCGGCTCGCCGAGGCGGGTATTGAGCCGTCCGTCGGCAGCCGAGGCGACTCTTACGATAACGCTTTGGCTGAATCCATCATCGGCCTCTACAAGACCGAGGTGATCCGTCGACGTGGGCCCTGGCGTGGTCCTGAGGACGTCGAGTTCGCCACCCTCGAGTGGGTGCATTGGTACAACACGCAACGACTCTTGGAGCCGATCGGAAATGTCTCCCCCGTCGAGTACGAGATGAACTACTATCGGTCGCAGGAAGGCTCGCTAGAGATGGCGAGACTCAACTAAAACAGTCTCCGGAAAACCCGGGGCGGTTCACTGAGCTTCATGACAAGTATCCTGAAGATGTAGGGGTGACGGCGTTTCATGCTCTGTCGCTGCTCGGTACAGCACACGAAGGACGTGATTTTGCGATCTATATGCGTTCGGCCGCTCTACTCGAGGAAATCTATCCCGACAATCCGCGGCACCCGGGTGTGCTCCACTATCTGATTCACTCCTATGACGATCCAATCCATGCACCGCTCGGATTGCGTGCGGCTCGCACCTATGCAGAGGTTGCACCTGCGGCGGCTCATGCCCAACACATGACATCGCACGTTTTCGTCGCCATGGGGATGTGGGACGAGGTGGTCAAGGCGAATGAGAATGCTGCCCGAGTGACCAACGAAGAGCTGGCCGCACGCGGACAGTCCGAATACTATTGCGGCCATTACAACTTCTGGCTGCTCTATGGGTACCTGCAGCAGGGTCGCCTCGATGATGCCACGGAGATCCTCGACCGCTGTCGGAAAAATGCTGCCGACGCGGGAGCCGAAGAGACCGTCTTCGATCCCGACAACTCGACGCTTCACTCCTTCCTCCAATTGAGATCCCGTTATCTGGTCGATACCGCCGACTGGAGTGGCGAAGCGGTTCAATGGGAGATAGACATGTCGGCGGCTGAGCGGGCGACCTATGAATCGGCACAGGCAATTGCCGCGGCCGGTCGGGACGACAAGAAGGGCATCGAAAAGGCATTGCGGGGTCTAAGTGCCGCGAGGTCCGAGCTCGAGCAGATGGTTCCCCAGACGGACAACGCTTTCGCCCCACTGGCACTCAAACGAGCTCAGGTCTTCGAGCTCGAGATCGGAGCGACGCTTGCCCGAGTCGAAGGTAGGACAAACGGGGCCATCGAGCTAGCTCGTCAGGCGGTGGAGCTAGAAGAGTCGATTCCACTGATGTTTGGACCGCCCTTTGTCGACCTGCCATCCCATGAGCTACTGGGCGAGCTGTTGCTCGCCGCCGGTAGACCCAGCGAGGCCTACCATGCTTACGCTGAGGCACGGGCACGCACGCCGGGCCGAGTCTCTGTTCTCGAGGACCTGGCTGCAGCCCAGAAGCGGATTGGCGCGGAAGAGGGCTAGCCGGTCCCAGGTTTTTTGATCCCGGCGGCGCTTGAAGGGACCGGAAGGGCACCGTAGAATGCCTCGAGAATGATGGTCTCTTCTTCCGTTGCCCCTCTCCTGTCAGTGTGGCCAGACGCCGGGTGAGGGCTTCCGCAGCCCCATGATTGGCCGAACGCTTTCCCATTACACATAGAGGCTGCGTTGAAGTTCGCGGAACGCACGCGCAAGTTTATCCACTCCCATCGCGTAGCCCGCCTCGCCACCGTCGATGCCGACGGTCAACCGTCGGTCATCCCCATTTGCTACGTTTTCGAAGGCAAGTGCCTTTATTCCGCCATCGACGAAAAACCCAAGACCGTCTCTTGGGGGCGTCTCAAGCGTCTCCGAAACATCGAGGCCAACCCGCGAATCTCGCTCGTGATCGACGACTACGCCGAGGACTGGTCGCAGCTGGGCTACGTTCTCGTGCGAGGGTTGGCGGAGGCCATCGAGCCCGGCGGTCGTTACGCGAACGAGCACTCGAGGGCGGTCGATCTCTTGCGCGGCAAGTACCCCCAGTACCGCTCCATGGCTATCGACCGTCGCCTGATCATTCGAATCGAGGTAACCGGAGTGAAGCACTGGTCCTCAGCTTGAGACTAGCGCTTCGATTTCTCAGCTACTAAAACCAAAGGAGAAAAACATGTCAAAACATTTGGGTTTTGGAACCGCTGCCGCGGTGCTTATCGCCATGGCTCTACTAGTGGCATCGCCCAACTCTGCCTTCGCCGGGGAGGAGGAGAAGTTCAAGGAGACGTTCGAGGCGTTCGCGGCGTTCGCGGTGGCGATGGGGACGTCGAACCCTCCGGTGATTCGGCCCGGGACGAGCATGACGCTCCAGAGCAATATCACCCGTTGGACCACCGAAGAAAAGCGAGAGGCCCTGTTCGCTCAGCTCGTAGAGAACGGACCAGAAGGCCTCGTGAAAGCCTTGCAGAAGCAAGAGGAGACGGGTTGGGCCCGTCCGCGCGGCCGTGGTGCCGCCGCCAGGTCCACCTTCCCGAGTGAGCGTCTTCGCTACTCGCGGCAGATTGATTTGGGCGAGGGAAAGCGCCGGATCATCCTCGCACTGGATCGGCCGATCAGCTTTTGGGAGGCCGTGAATCGCCCCCGGTGGAACGACTACGACATGACACTCATCGTCATGGATGTGGATGCGAAGGGCGAAGGACAGCTAGCCATGGGCGTGCGGCTCGAGGAAAGTATGCCAATCTTAGTTGAAAATTGAAACGGCTCCGAACCCCGTGGTTTGATGACGTTGGACAAAACAACATCAAGCCGCGAAGAAAGGAGCCGAGATGGGAAGTCTGCTACGTTCGGTCAAGAAACGCAAGAAGTCACGTCGTTTGGGTGAGGTCGAGATCGTGAGTCGCGAGGAGTACGCGGAGTTCGAGCTGGATGCCAAGGTAGAGATGATTCGTTCGTTGGTCCCGCTGGGGCTAATGCGCGTTCACGAGTTGCTCGACGACGAAGTGAAAGCGCTGGGCGGGGAGCGATACGCTCGCAAGGAAGAGTGGGCGCGTGGCCGCCGCCACGGAAGCAACCCTGGCACGGTAGGGCTTGCCGGCCAGCGGGTACCGATCCGTGTGCCCCGGGTTCAGAGCATCGAGGGAGGAGAGATTCCGCTTCGCTCGTACGAGGCGTTGAGCCACGGCGGTGAGGTGAATGATCTTCTGCTGAAACGAGTTCTGTACGGAATCTCCTGTCGCAACTACGAGGCGGCAGCGGAAGGGATTCCGGACGCCATCGGACTGTCGAGCTCGACGGTGTCCCGAGGGTTCGTGCAAGCGAGCGCGGCGAAGCTCCGAGAGATGCAGGAACGGGAGCTGTCCGGCGAGGATGTGGTGGCGCTGTTCCTGAACGGGCAGACGTTCGCCGACGCCACGATGGTGGTGGCTCTGGGCATCACGCTTTCCGGGGAAAAACGCTTCATGGGCTTCGTGGAGACAGACATGGAGAACGCGCAAGTGTTGACGCCGTTCCTGCGTTCACTTCTCGATCGGGGACTGGATATCTCCCAGGGTCTGCTGGTGATCATCGATGGCGGCAAGGGTCTCCAAGCGGCAGTCAAGAAGGCATTCCGCAAGCGGGCCCTGATACAACGCTGCCAATGGCACAAACGTGAAAACGTGGTGAGCTACCTGTCCAAAGGCGAGCAGGCGTCCTTGCGCAAGCGGCTTCAGCGGGCCTACAACAGGGCGGAGTACAAAGGGGCCCTCGCTGCGCTCGAGCAACTTCACGGTGAGTTAGAAGAGCGAAACCAATCTGCAGCTGGCAGCTTGGAGGAAGGACTCGAGGAGACACTGACCATGCATCGTCTCGGCGTGTACGCGGTGTTGGGCCGTTCGTTCAAGACGACGAACTGCCTTGAATCCGTCAATGTTC
Organism: Candidatus Marinacidobacterales bacterium; assembly: GCA_965222425.1. GTDB lineage: Bacteria > Acidobacteriota > Vicinamibacteria > Marinacidobacterales > DATDRI01 > CBDCNP01. The sequence goes on along the minus strand of CBDCTW010000022.1, from coordinate 503,338 downwards.
TCGTCGAGGAACGCTGCGCGAAGGTCGACCACTGGAAGCACTCGAGCCAACGCCAGCGATGGCTGGCGACCGCGCTCGTGGACATCGAACCGCGCCTCAGGAAGGTGGTGGGCTACCGTCCTCTTCCCAAGCTTCGCGAAGCTCTCAAGCGCGAACTGAAGATCGAGGCGAAGACATCAACCGTATCGAAGAAGAAGGTCGCGTAATCGTGAGTCGTGGAGAGTTTCAACTAAGAATGGGCTTGACTCGGCTCGAGCTCAACCTAGAAACGAAACAGCTAATCATCGAGAATTTCGGCAGCGAGCCTGTTCGTTTGATTCGTATCCGCAAGCGGTAGCTTCACTTTCATACACCAACAGATTAAGTCGCTTCGGCATCGGTCTGCGCATGCTGGGATGAGGGGCGGTCATATTAGCCGTAGTCGTAGCCACGGGAACCAGAAAAAAATCTAGAGGAGCCGAAATGCGTTCCGACAAACCCTTATTTTCCAGCAGAATATGGCTCCGAAAGGGGTCGTGGTCACCCCAGGAACTTCTCTTAACACACTGATACGCATAGATTTACGAACAGACCAAACTTGACAAACGGCGTACTTTCATTTAACGTACACCTAGGCCAAGTGTAAGAATCCGGTTCGGAGTTACCAACCCCTCCTACTGCCGGAGAGTGCGGAAAGCCCGTAATTTGCGTACTGGAGGTGTGTCTTGATGACCGCGACGTTGACTGACGAAATGACAGAGGTTGGCTCCAGCCTCTTAGAGAGCGTAGTCCTTTAGCTGTCGATCGAAAGACCTCCGAGTCTTCGCGTTCTTGAAGAATTGTCTCATATCTGGAGCGAAGCATCAGTAAGGCCAGATATCTATGTGGTCTCCGAGGATGTGCATCTCGCTCGCGTGAAGCGGGCCTGCGACATAATGGCGAGGACGAAAATATCCGTCACCGTTGAGCAGTCTCTGCTCGACAAAGTGGCCCGCTTCACGAACGGCCTGTCCCGTAGCGAAATCGTTGAGAGGGCATTGAAGCGATGGCTAACGGAACGTGGTCGCCGCCAGTTAGAGGCCGAGATCGCTGTCTACTACACCGAACGCCGAGAGGACGAGCGTTGGGAAGACGAGGAATGGGCCGACCTCAGTGCTCGTCATCTCGATAAGAGCTGGAAGTGAATCCCCATCCGCGTCGTGGGCAAATCTATTGGGTCACTATTGCTGCGGAGCCGAGACAGAAGAAGCGCCCGGCTCTTGTCATTTCGGCGGAGCCCCGAAATCACCAATCTTCCCAAGGAGCTCTTGAGTGACCAAGCCTTGGGTGGGCTGCTTGCGGGCCGCTTGATGGACGAGGTCGAGCGTGGAGTGATCAGGTCGATCGGAATTCCGGTGGACTAGCCCGCAAATGTGACGTCTATCCCTTGGCTTCCTTCACCGCTTTCGTGAGAGCGGGCAAGTACTCGAAGAGATCGCCCACCACGCCGACATCGGCCACGCCGAAGATGGGTGCATCGGCATCTTTATTAATAGCCACGATGTAGCCGGAGCCCTTCATTCCTACGACGTGCTGGATCGCACCCGAGATGCCGGCGGCGACGTAGAGCTTGGGGTTGACTACGACGCCGCTGCTTCCGATTTGATGCTCGTGGGGGAGCCAGCCGGCATCGGTCACGGCGCGAGATGCTCCTACTTGACCTCCCAAGGCGTCGGCGAGCTCTCTGACGATGCCGAGCTTGTCGGGACCACCTAGGCCGCGCCCACCCGATACGATAATCTGAGCCTGGGTGAGGTCGACGCCTCCGGATTCTCCCTTCTTGATCTCTACGAATCTTGCTTTGAGCTCCGATTCTTGGACGCCGGCGTCGATCTTGCGCACCGTTCCTTGGGTGTTTCCAGAAACGGGCTCCGCGGCACCCTTGTCCACCGTTGCTATCGCGGGAGAGGCGTTTTCGATCTCTACCTCGTGCACGAACTTGCCGTTGAAGGCCTTGCGCACGAACCGTGCCTTGCCAGCCTCGAACTTGATGTTGGAGCATCCGGTGGCCAGGGGGACTCCCAGACCCGCGGCAACCAAAGGCGCGACATCCCAGCCGTTGGGCGTGTGTCCGATGAGAACGATCTCCGGCGACTCTTCCTTGATGACAAATTCTGCGACTCTTCGATAACCATCGCCGGTGTAGTTCGCGACGGCTTTGCCGTCTGCGTAAATCACTTCCGCGGCGCCGCGCCCCGCAAGCTCGTTCGCCAGGCCATCCACCCCTTGTCCTAAGAGGAGAGCCTTGACGTCCGTCTCCGCGTTCCAGCCCGCCTCACCGGCCAATCGATGCGCCATGCCCAGAAGCTCGTAAGAAATGTCCTTGACCGCTCCCTCCTCGTGCTCTGCCAGAATCAACGCTTTGCAAGCCATGGTTAGAGCACCCCCGTGTTTTCGCGGATCCGTTTCAAGAGCTGTTGCGCCACATCATCGGGGCTGCCGTCCAAGATTTCCGCGCCTTTGCCTTTGGGCGGAGGAGCAAAGCCGACGGTCTTCAAACGCGCCGCACCCGCCCCCACTTCATTGGCGTCGAGACCGAGCTCGCCGAGGCCGACGGTGCGGATTTTTTTTTTCTTGGCCGCCATGATCCCCTTGAGGCTAGCGTACCGCGGTGTATTAATGCCGGTCTGCACCGTGACCACCGCGGGAAGCGTCAGGTCGACCACTTGGAGACGATTGTTCTCGAGCTCTCTCTCCGCGCGGACGGTGTTCTCGCCCTGGAGCGCTAATGCCAATGCTGCGGTCGCGCACGGCCAATCTAAAAGACGAGCTACCAGGGAGCCGATTTGCGTGTGGTTATCGTCGTCGGCCTGAAGTCCGGCCAGAATCAGAGAAAATCCTTCATCTTTAATAGCCGCTATTATGACCTTCGCCACCGACAGCGGATCGCTTCCGTTCAGAGCATCGTCTTTGACGTGGATCCCGCGGTCGGCCCCGGTGGCGAGGCAAGTCCGGATTGCCGAGGAGGCTCCGGCAGGGCCCACTGTGAGAGCCACGACTTCGGAGACTTTGCCGTCGTCCTTGAGTTTTAACAGCGCTTCGAGCGCGTAGCGGTCATAGTTGTTGAGCACGAAGCTCAGGTTCGCGTCGTCCACCCAGGTCGCGGAGCTATTGATCCGGAAAGGGGAGTTGGTATCAGGAACGTACTTCACGAGGACCAGGCTCTTCATCTATTCCTCCGTTGCCGGCACATAGCACCTCTATCATAAGTCTCCACGCTCCCAGTTGTCAGTTCACGTAGCCCAGTGATTCGAGGCGCTCGATCCCGTCAGGGTCGAGGTCTATTTTCTGGGTTTCGACAGCATTGCGTTGAGAGAATCGAACGAGCGCTTCCTGAAGAGTTGTCTTCGCGACTTCGCTCGAATTTGTTCCCCCAGTCCACCGGTTCTCTCGTTCGTGTGGATCTTTATCCAGGTCGTAAAGCTCGAAGCGGCCGTCGTCGAGGTTGAGGATCAGCTTCCAGCCCTCCCACTCAACCATCACCTTCCGTTGTTTGGTTCTGTAGGCGTAATTGCCCTCGCTGAAAATCGGCCTGCTTCTACCGAATTCTTCAGGGATCACAAGCAAGTCTTCGCCTTGGAACAGATTGTGATCAACCTGGGCCAGCTCCGCAAGCGTGTGCGCTATGCTAGCCACCTCGACCGACTGTGCGATGCGAAGCCCAAGGAGACTCTTGTCGATGGCGCCCCCTATGATCAGGGGAACATGGACTAGCTCATCATAAACGTCCCGACCGTGTCCGAACTTGCCACGCTCCATGAAGTACTCCCCGTGATCCGCGGTGAGAACGATCACGGTTGGCCGCAGGAACTGTATGCGGTCGGTGCCGTCGAACAGGCGGCCGATTGCCTCGTCCATAAAGGTGATCTCCTCATCGTAGATGGCTTTCACGGTGTCTAGCGAAAAAGGGTCGGGGATCGTATCGTCGGCGAGGGCCGGTCGAGCGGCAGCCAACTTATCCCAGGTCAGATGGACTGGAGGGAATCGGCTCTGCTCCTCCGCGAAACGAAACTTCGGATGACGGGCGTAGGTGAAGTGCGGGTCGAAATAATGAACCCACAGAAAATAAGGTTCCCGACCGACCTTACGGAGATACTTCAGCGCCTTCTTGGTCGCCTTCCGCGACGTGATTGCGTCGTGGCCCATCCAGAGCGACTGGTCGAAAGTGGTGAAACCTTGATCAAGGCCGTAACGCCGGCTGACGAACGAGTGAGACACAACAGCGTGGTACTGTAGACTACTCCTAGTAGCACTTCCCTCAGAGTCGTCACCTCGCGTCGCAATGGTGTCCGGGCACTGATGGCGCCGTGCTCGCGGGGATAGAGAGATGTGTGAAGGCTGGCAATACTCGGCAATGTTCAGGAAGCCTGTGAGATCGCTCGCTCGAAAACGAGTCCCGATTCTGCGAGACGGTCTATCCTCGGCGACACGGGACGAAAATGGCCGTAACAACCCAAATGATCGGCCCGCAACGTATCGACCGTAATCAGAACGAGGTTCGGTTGTGGTGCGAATTCAGCATCAACCTGCCCCTTTTGTAGGGACTTGTGGAGGAGCCAACCTCCAACGAGGAAGACGATAAAGAAGCCGGAGGCGACCGAATCTGGAGATTCTCGATCCAAATTCCCTGCGGGCATGTTGACTAGCTAGCGACCGCGCAGAATAGTCTGTGGGGGATCGAAAAGCAAACTCGGGCAGGCCGCGCAGTCAGCGAGCCAGTCCAACCCTCTCCAGATGATGCAGGATCTTCCCGTTCACCCGCTGCTCATTAATAGAGTAAATTTCGTCTGGCTGGGAGATCGGAGAGAGGGAGTCGAGCCACGGACTCCAAGGCAACGATGCCTTGCTCCCCCGCTAGTCGTCCGGGTCGTCATAGGAGGATTCCAGCGAGGAAATCGGCCTACGCCGTTGCGACTTTCTCCTCGACGACCTGGCCGTCGAAGAGGCTAATGGAGCGGTCGGCATATCTCGCATAGCGGGGATCATGGGTCACCATGCAGATGGTCGCGTCTCCGCTATGAAGCTCGGCCATCAGGTCCATGACCGCTTCTCCGTTCGCAGAATCAAGGTTCCCGGTGGGCTCGTCCGCCAGCACGATCGAAGGGTCTCCTACGACCGCGCGGGCTACCGCTACACGCTGTTGCTGGCCGCCCGAGAGCTGAGAAGGGTAGTGCTTCATTCGATGCGCCATCTCGACTCTCTCGAGGGCCGCTTGCACCTTCTTCTTGCGCTCCGAGGAGGGCGTGCCCCGGTAGGTCAACGGCAGCTCGACGTTCTCGTACACCGTCAGATCGCCGATGAGATTGAAGGCCTGGAAGATGAAACCGACTTCCCGATTTCGGATGCGAGCCCGCTCGGATAGGTTCAGGTCGGCCACCGCCTGCCCGTTCAGCGTGAAACTACCGGTGGAGGGCGAGTCCAGAAGGCCCAGGATGGACAAAAGCGTGGACTTGCCGCAGCCCGAAGGCCCAGCAATGGAGACGTAGTCTCCCTTGTTGATGTCCAAAATGACACCCGACAATGCGTGCGTTTCCACCTCGTCGGTGTAGAAGATCTTGGACACCCCTGGGGGGCTAATCAAAGCGCCATTTCCTACGTTGGGCGAAGCCGTCATGAATCGTCCCTCCATTTCAAATCACCTTGTTGCGAGGGGTTTTTGCTCACCCTCAGGGATATATAAGTAATTCCGGACCTTTTTGTTCCCGGGAATCGAAAGATTTTGGCTTCCCTCCTTTATTCCCTCTCCCTCTGGGCCAGTTCGGCGTCAAAAGACGGGCGTGCTGCTGTGAACGTGGTCAGCCGCCGGGTGAGTGTCCAGCAACTGCTTGCTGGAGTGTGCCTTAGCGGCTAATCCATCCCTAGGAGCCGGGGGAAAAACGCCGTCAATGCCGGGACGTAGGTGACCAGCAGGACGCCCACGGCCCGGATTCCGAAGAAGGGGAGGGCGGCTCGGTAGATCTCTGGCAGAGGCCGTTTGAATCGGTAGGAGGCGAGGAAGAGGTTCATGCCGACCGGCGGGGTCAGGTAGCCGAGCTCGAGGTTGGTGAGGAAGATGATTCCCAGGTGAAAGGGATTGATTCCATAGACCATGGCCAGCGGGGTGATGAGCGGCACCACCACGACGATCGCCGAGTAGATATCCATCAAGCATCCGACGATGAGGAGAAAAATGTTGAGGAGGAGCAGGAAGAACAAAGGCGATTCGACGAAAGACCGGACCCATTCGACGGCCTGCAATGGGATCTCGGCGATCACCAGGTAATTGGTGAGACCCAAGGCGACTCCAAGAATGATGAGCACGCCCCCGATTAAAGTCGAGGCATTTCCCACGACTCGCACCAGATCGCGGCGGATTTGGAGATCCTTGTGAATGAAGAACTCGAGCAGCAGCGCGTAGAGCACGGTGACGGCGGCTGCCTCCACCAACGTGGCGAATCCTCCCACGATGCTTCCCAACACCAGGATCGGTATGGCGATCTCCCACTTCGCCTTCCAAACGGCGTTCAAAGCCTGGCGCCAGTGGAACGAGACTTTCGTGATCCCGGTGCGCCGGCTATAGAAGAGTGCGAAGGCGGCGACAAGGAGGATCTCCAGCGTCGCGGGGACCCAGCCACTGACGAATAGCCTCCGGATCTCGATCTTTGCAACGAGTCCGTAGAGAATGACTGCGAGGGATGGCGGGAACAAGAGCCCCAGCGAGCCGGCGGAGGTGAGAAGCCCGGCACTGAAATTCTGCCGGTATTTGTCTTCGATGAGCATCGGGTAGAGTAGTCCCCCCATCGCCAAGATGGTCACGCCGCTTCCGCCGGTGAAGCTAGTAAAGAAGGCGCACACGACGATCGCGACGACCGCGGTACCGCCCGGCATCCAACCAAAAAAATTTCGGAAGAGCTCCACCAACCGATGCGGTGTTCCTCCCTCCGCGAGGATGAAGCCGGCTAGCGTGAAGAGCGGGATGGTGGGCAGGATGGGTTTGAGCGCCAGGTTGTAGGTCTCGACGGCGATCGCCGCGACGGGGTCGTAGTTGTTCCATAAGAGCACCGCCGCCACGCCCGCGAGGCCGACGAAGATGGGGGCTCCCAACGCCGTCGCCAGAATCACGACGAGAAGAAGTGGGGCAAGAATTCCGCTTCCGGGGAGATCCTCCAGAAGACTTAAGACAATCGGCACCAGGATGAAGCTGGCGGCGATGAGCCGGTTCGGCCAACTGACCGGGAGCCTTTTTAGGATGCGGAGGCCGATGACGGTAAAGCCGATGGGCATGATGGCTTCCGCCACCCAGACCGGCACGCCGAGCGCGAGCTCACGCCCACCCTCCCGCTCCACCAGAACCAACTCCAGACTTCCACTGGCCAGGACGGCGCATACCGCAACGCCGACTCCCGCAGTGAAGACGTCGGATGCGGTCTTCCACTTTCCTTTCAGAAATGTGACGCCCGTGCTGAGCGACAGCAACTCTCCCTTACGTGCCGCGATGGCTGCGCCCAGGAAACCCACCCAGAGCGCCAAGTGCTGTACCCAAGTCGCAGAGCCAGGAATGCCACTCGCGTAGAACTTGCGGATCGCGATCTCGAGAAGAGGGAGGAGGGCCATCGTAAGAAGGGCGAGGACAGAGAGGCTGTCCTCGATGAGATGCGATTTTTTCACAACGGGTTTACCGCGGCGTCGGTTTGGTCAGGGCTGGCTGGATTTTCCTTGCGTTGCTCGGAACTCGTCACGCAGCTTCTTGACACGATCGAAGACTTCCGGCGGTACCAGCTTTTCTCGCACCTGAGGATAGGCTTTTTCCGCGGTCTGACGCCATTCGGCGAGCGCTGCGTCGTCCACGGAGACGATCTCGAGCCCGCGTTTCTTCATGGCCTCGAGCGATAATTGTTCTTGGCGGCGCGTGTCTTTCCTGAGATCGTCGCCCACTTGCTTCGCGACGGCGGTGATCGCGGCCTGCTGATCGGCATCCAGTTTCTTCCAGCCCCGCTTGTGCATGACGAGAGCCCCTTGTAGCGGTGCCCACTTCATGTCGGTCATGTTGCGAACGTAGCGGTAGAACTGGGAGCCTTCGGCCAAGATCACGGGAAGATAGATCGCGTCGATGAGACCGGTCTGTAGGCCGCTCGCCATATCCACGGAGGAGATCGGCACCGGATTGAAACCGGCCCACTTCATGATCGCGACGGTGGCAGCTTCGGTTGCCGATGCGGCCAGCTGCATCTTTCGCAGATCGGTCGGCCTCCGGAGAGGATCTTTCGTGAAGAAGTAGACCCAGCCCACATCGGACCAGGCGAGCACTTTGAACCCTTTCTTCTCGAGTTTTTCTTCTAAGACCGGATTCACTTTTTGTCGCACGTAGTCCCACTCTTCATAACTATCGAACATCATCGGAAGCATCAGGGCGTAGCCGGCAGGATCGATCTCGGCGAGACCGGCGTTCGAGATCGCGGCTGCTTGCAGCTGACCGATCCGCATCTTCCGAATCATTTCCCCTTCGTCTCCCACGACGCCGCCCGCGTAGATGCGAAGCACGAGCTCTCCGTCGGTCGACTTTCGCCAGTCCGATCCCATCTGTTTAAAGATTTTGTGCCAGGTGGAGCCGTTCGGTGCCAACGTCCCCATTCGGATCACAACTTTCGCGTCGAGGGTCGATAGGAAGCCCAAGGTGAGAAAGATCACCAGCGTGAACACCAGGCGTGAAATCGCTCGATTTGTCACAGGTCGTCACCTTCCAGAAACAACTCATCCACGCGTCCCATCAACCACCGGGCGCGCCGTTGAGCGAGAATGTTCAGGAGTCGATCTTCGGGGTACTTGTCGACATCGAACGCCAGGATCTTGTTGAGTAGCTCTTTGAACTCCACGACGTTCTGGTCCGGGACGGAGAAGTTCTCCGCCCACAGCAACCATGTGGAGGCGCGGGTCTCACGGGAAAGCTCCAGCGCACGGTGGTAGTACTCGCGAGCCGTCTCCGGGGATCCCCCGAAGCGTTGGGATTCATAGATGACCAGCAACTCGTAGAGAATGCCTTCTCCATAGTTCGGGTCCAGGTCGAGACATCGCTCGAGGAGCGCTCCTACGACGGCAATGTCCGCGGTGGCTTCCGGGTCGTCCTTAGAGACGCCGATCGCTCCGCCTAGGGCGGCCGCTGTCCCAAGCGCGAGCGGTACATCCTCGGGCTCGAGCGGGGCGACCGTACTCTCGGGCTCGATGGACAAAGTGTTCCCAAGGCCCGGGTGGTTCAGTTCTAAACCGCGAATCCCGTACCGGTAAGCGCGCCAGTAGAGCCGAGCGGCACGGCCACGAATCACTTCGGCGAGCTCGAAGTCTTCGTCTTCGATACGATCGGCCTCGGGCTCGACGAAACCGTAGGCGTAGAAAGTGAAACCGGTCGTTGCGGAGAGAAGCAGACCTCGATGATCCGGGCTCGACGCTAGAAGCGTCTCTATCGTCTTCAGATTGAACGGCAGGGCCTCGGCGACGAGCTCTGGATCTTCGTCGGAGAGATAGACGACCCCCGACTCGGCCAGCACATCGGCTAGCGTGTTGACGGCTGTCGCTTTAAGCGAACACGAAGTGCTGACGAAGACGAGCAAGGCTAGACTCAACCTCACGGTAGGCCAACCAGCGGGTATCAGGTCCCTCATGGACAACGCTCGGGCCGAAGCCCCGGACAGAAACGGTGAAGGTTCTCCCCGTTTTGGCTTCCAGCCCGTTCCATTCTATATTGAACGGACAAAACCTACGAGGAACCGAGGCAGGGAAATGAAGAATTCAACGGGGTCACTAGTCGTCGTCCTGATACTCGGGGCGGCACTCTTTCTGGCAAGTCACTTATTGTCCGAACGACCCCCCGGACAGGAATTTCAGGAATTCCGCGAGCTCCAGACGCCTTACTCTTGGGAGCTTCTCAATAGCGTCCTCTGGATCCAGACCGCGGCCGAACGCCGAGCCTTGACGACACAGATCTACGGGCAGGCCAAGCGGATGCTCGATGCGGCGCTCGAGGATCCCGAATGGACCGCGGCACTCGAGCAGGGGGAGGGGGCCTCCAAGCTCCCCCCGGCCATCATCTTGGACGTGGACGAGACCGTTTTGGACAACTCTGCCTACCAGGCGCAGCTCATCTTGGAGAAGACCAGGTTCGAGACGCCAACGTGGCACGAATGGTGCCGTAAAGAGAGCGCTCTACCCATTCCAGGTGCGCTCGAGCTCACTCAGCACGCCGCGGAGCGCGGGGTAGAAGTAATGTACCTAACGAACCGCCGTTACCAGGTCGAAGAGGCCACCCGGAACAACCTGGAGAAGCGCGGTTTCCCCCTGAACGAGGAAGTGGACACGCTCTACACACGTGGCGAGAAGGAGGAGTGGGACGTTGCCGATAAGTCGTCACGGCGCGCGGATATTGCTTCCCGCTACCGGGTCTTGCTGCTTTTCGGAGATGACTTGAACGATTTCGTCTCCGGGACGCGAAGCTCTCTCGCGGAGCGGGACGCGGTGGTCGGAGAGTACGACGAGTACTGGGGCAGCCGGTGGTTCGTCCTTCCCAATCCCGAGTATGGAGGTTGGGAGGGAGCACTGAGCGGGTTCCAGAGAGATCTTTCCCCGGCCGAGCTAGTTCAGGTGAAACTAGACGCGTTGAGGCTTCCCTAGTTACCGGTCCTCCAGACAGGCCCTTATGAATGAATAGCTTGGGTGACTCTGCTTCCGTTTGAAAAAATGAACTTGAATTTCACTTTCAGCGGGTATACAATCGTTCCATGACTTGGAGAACGACCCGGCAGGCGCCTGGCCACGTTGCTATCGAGCATCTTGTTGGTTTGGCGCCAACCACGAAACGAAAGGCGCTCCGCTCGTGATCGTCTGTGTCTGCCGAGGGGTGACCGACCGCACCGTCCGTAACTTGGTGCGGCAAGGAGCCTCGAGTCTCTATGAAATCGCACTTGGCTGCTCCGCGGGCGCCTGCTGCGGCGGTTGCCAGGAGACCCTGGTTTCGATACTGCAATTGAAAAAACAGATCGAGCGCCGTTGCGAAAGTCCTGAGAGAAAGCTAGCCACCGCGAGCTAACGCTTCCTTCTTTCCTTTCTTGCTCCACCCTCTGGCAGGGGCTAGTATATTGGCTGCATGCTTGCACGAGCCCACCACGCCCGCGCAAAAATCTGAGGAGGAAAGCACATGCAGGGGGATCCACAGGTTATCGAGTCTCTGAACGACGTCTTGACGGCCGAGCTCACGGCGATCAACCAGTACTTTGCACACGCCAAAATGTGCGAGAACTGGGGGTACCAAAAGTTGGCCAAGAAGAAACGCGAAGAATCGATGGAGGAGATGAAAGACGCTGACGTGGTCATTGATCGGATCCTTTACTTGGATGGCGTGCCCAATATGCAGCGTCTCGGCCCCATCAGTCTGGGTGAAGATCCCGTCGAACAGCACAAGGCCGATCTGGCCTTGGAGAAAGCCGCGGTCGAACGTTTGAACGAGGGGATTGCGCTGTGCCGCGAGAAGGCCGATAACGGCACCCGAGACCTGCTGGAAGGGATCTTGAAGGGAGAAGAAGAGGCCGTCGACTGGCTAGAGGCCCAGCTTCACATCGTCGACGAGATCGGCAAGGACAAGTACCTGGCGGAGCAGATTCACGAGTAGCTAGCCTGCCCAGCCTGCCCAGCCTGCCCAGCCTGCCCAGCCTGCCCAGCCTGCCCAGCCTGCCCAGCCTGCCCAGCCTGCCCAGCCTGCCCAGCCTGCCCAGCCTGCCCAGCCTGCCCAGCCTGCCCAGCCTGCCCAGCCTGCCCAGTCTGCCCAGTCTGTCCAGCTAACGTTACTGCTGCGAACTCTGGCAGCCAGCGCCATCCTCTGCGATATCAGTCGACGCGTTTCGGCCCCATCGCGCTCGAGTTGAGCATCTCGGGCTTCCAGTTGATTCCGAAGGCATCCACGATGCGCGTCATATACGCGAACGCCGCCGCCACCCAGACTCCCTCGAAGATTTGCTCGTCACTCCATCCATGATCGCGGAGACCTTGCACCTGGTCATCCGTGACGCGGTGGGCGTGACGGGTGACGGTGTCGATCAACTCGAGAAGTGAGACCTCCTTGGGATCGAGACCCGATTCTCGAACCGCCGTGAGGTCACCCTTCTGGATCGCCGCGACGACTTTCTCGTCTGCTTCCTGAGCCCGCAGGAAGTGTGCGTGGGAGTCCCGTCAGTACTGGCAGTGGTTCACCGCCGACACGTAGGTCGCGATCATCTCCTTCTGCCGCCGGTTCAGGAAACCGGGGCGAAAGTGCCCTTGCACGAAGAGGTCGGTGGTCAATTTCATCAAGTCGGGACGAAGGCTGAAGCAACGAGTCTCGTCTCCCAGGTGTCCACCGAAACGGCGACGGGTCTCCTCGATGGCCTCGGCCGCCTCGCCGGTGGCTTCTTCGTCGGTGATCCATTTGATTCGGGGCATGTTTAAGACTCCTTTTTTCTTAAGTGGTTATTCCCAGGGCGTCCGGAAGCTCGCTGACACCGCGGAGCACGGGAAAGTCCACCGCATTTCCTCTGGGGTGCGGATCTGCGAGCACGGGCAGGATGCCTGCGCGTCGCGCTCCGAGAACGTCGATGGCTTCTAGATCTCCCATATAGAGTGCCTGAGCCGGCTCGACCGTGAGGTCTCGCAGCGCGAGTTGGAAGATACGTTCATCGGGTTTTTCGACTCCAAGCTCCGCCGAATCGTAGACCGCATGGCAAAAAGAAAGAAGGTCCAGCCGACGCAGCAACTCGCGACAAGTCCCATCGGAGTTCGAGATGACGGCGACGATTCGACCGCTGTCCTTGAGCCTCGCCATCGCGTCTCGTACTTCGGGTTTGGTGCAACTCCAGAGGTTGGATTCCGCGTGGCGTCGGCGAAGCCGCTCCAATATCTCCGGGCGCAATCGAGACGGTACGCCCGCTTCCTCCATCAGCCAGTCGAAATAGCACTGCCACATGCTGGCGTCGTTGAAGCCACCTTGGAGGTACTTTCGGTCGACCCGCCGACGTGCTCGATACTCGGCTTGCTCGAGCCCGAACGTATCAATCGAAAACCCGCTCAGTTCAATCGCGCCGGCGATGGCGTCGTAATCCAAGAAGACCAATGTGTTGCCAGCGTCTAGTAAGACGGTGCGGATCTCGCTAGGTTCTACCCATCTTCGAAGCGAGCCCCTGGCGTTTTCGCGATTCATTTCTTGAAAGTAACGGAATCCGTGTCTCCACCGATGTCGAAGAGCTTGAGGACGTCGTCGAGCTTCTCGTGAAAAAGTGAGCCGTCCTCTTGGCGGGAGGGATCGGTTTCGAAGGCGCCGCCGGTCGTGTAATCGAAGGAGGTGATCCCCTGAGACAGAGCGCCCTCCGGAATCTGGAGGCCAGAGACGTCGTGCCCGGCTTCTTCGAGACGCTTGAGGGCACCGTGGAGCTCGAAAGCGTATCGTCCCTCAACGGCGTCCTTGCCGGAAGTCGTCTTCTTGAGATTCAGGAGAGACCGATAAACGTCGCTTACAACCTCTTGTTGGTTGGGCTGCTCGACGTTTTTCCAGGGAAGCTGCGTGCCCTTGTCCGTGTGGGCACCTTCGAGCTGATCCCACTCTAGGCCTTGAACCTCTTTCAGGTTCGCTCCTTCGAAGTGCGCGCCGAGGAGCAGACTCTTCGTGAGGTTGCACCTCTCAAGTCAGCGGCGAGGAGGATCGACTCGCGTAGATCGGCCTCGCTAAAGTCTGTATTTCGGAGATTGGCTTCCTGCAAATTCGTGACCGCGACTTGTGTGAGGTGCAGTTTCGCGTTCATCAGGTTGGCGCCGATCAGCTTGGACCCCATTAGCTCTGCTCGGCTGAGATCCGCCTCGCTCAGGTTGGCCCGCGATAGATGGGCTTCGAGCAGCCGCGCCGCGCGTAGATTCGCCCCTTGAAGTCTCGCGTCTTCCAAGACCGCTCGCGTGAGGTTCGCTCCTTCGAGGTTGACTCGTCGCAGGTCTGCGCCGCGAAGGTCGGCCTTGACTAAGTTGCCTTCGCTCAGGTCGGGAGTGACCTCGGGGTTTTTCTCCCTCCACTCGTTCCAGACGGCGACGCCCTGCTTGACGAGGTCGAGGTGCTCCTTATCGGCCATGTCGAGTTCTCTAATAGTGTCAAAGTAGGAACATGGCGGCAAGAGCGAAGTTGACCGCCGGCTCAATAAAACTCGTTTCACGAATCAATAAATTGATGTCTCAAGCCTGAGAAAAACCTTACCCAAAGCTGAGAACCCGAGCGCATCTCTTTGTTGTTGCTGAACGTATAGCCATGAAAGATCAAGTTGAGGGAGAGTCAATGGGGGCAAGGAATGATTCACGGAAAGAGAAGAGTGGTTGCACTCGTCCTTTTGATCGGGGCGTTCGGTTTTGGAATCACTGAGACGGTAGGCGCGCACAGCGGGGCCGAGGACCGACTCACCCGTGGGACTCGACTGCTCATAGTTTGGCACGATGCTCATGGTCTGGCTCCCAATGGAACCTTCCGTGGGACGGTTCGCGAAGTGGAAAAACTCTTCGGCCCAGTCGGTCTCGAGATCGAGTGGATGAGATCGGAGTCCGAAGATCCCCCGTTGGACGAAAACACGATTCTGATACGAATCGTCCTCATGCCATCCAAGCCATCCGGTTCGGATTGGGGCTTGGAGAAAGACATCATGGGCGCTTTCCTCCCCGGAGGCGGCCGTTCCCATTCCCTGTACGTCTTCTATCGAAACCTGGTAAGAGCGGTGAAGATTCACGACCCTCCTAGTCGCCTACCCGACCTTAGGGAGCTTAGACGGCTTTCCAAGGCGCTCGGGCACGTCGTGGCTCATGAGATGATTCATGCGGTCGCTCCCACGGAACACCATGCCTCGGGCGGATTGATGCGAGAGGGACTCGCGTACTCTTTTCTCGTCAGGGATGAGGTGGCACTCGAGGAGCAGTTGATCGAGGCGTTCCTTTCGGGTGTCGACGGTCTCCTAGCGCCATCGGTCGCGCCACCGGTCGGGACGTCCGAAGGCGTTCCGGCTAGGTCGGCTCCCCAAACCGTGAGGATCGCCTCCGGCCTCGAGCGCGATAGGAAGTAGGGCCGAGCGCCCGCGACTGGGCAAGGAACTGTAAAGTTCACGCCAGTCCTGTAAATTTCGCGGTCCCCACTCAACTAGACTAGAAAAGCGAGCGACGAGTGCCCACGCTCGGGGTGCCGATCTGTCAATCGGTTAGGAGCGTTGAGCCGGGCGCGTTGCGCCATGATGAAGATGGCGGGTGCAGTGGCATACGGTTTGCACGAATGTTGAGGATGTTCAGAATGTTCGTCAAGAACCGGTCGAAGTGTCGATCTGGCCGACCAGCCGATCCCGGAAGGAGTGAAAGGGAGTTGGATGGCGATTTTCGTATCGGTGACTGGCTCGTTCAGCCCAATCTGAACAGGATCGTCCGGGATGACCAGGAGGTCAGGGTCGAGCCCAAGGCGATGTAAGTTCTGGCCTACCTCGGAGAGAACGCGGACAACGTCGTCCCGAAGAGCAAGATCGTTCAGCAAGTTTGGAGCGGCAGCTACGTCACCGAGGAGGTGCTGACGAACTCCATCTGGGAGTTGAGAAAAGCACTGGGTGACGACGCAAAGAACCCCATCTACATTCAAACCGTGCCACGGAGAGGGTACCGTTTGATCGCTCCCGTTCATCGGAAGGTGGATTCCGAGGAGACAGCGGTCCCCGGACTACCGACCACGAGCGGATTCCTCATCGATTCCGAAGAGTACGGCTGGCTTTCGAAGGGCGTGTGTCGCATGCTCCGGGGCGGGCTGGACGGGGCTCCAGAAGTAAATGTCGTAAGCGACAAGAGGATAGAAGAGGCGGTTCGCGGTCTACGGCTGTCGCATTGCTTACGAGATCGTCGAAGCCGCGGAGCTGATCGAGCTCCCCGTTCTCGGACCGGAGCCCGCCGCGGCCTCCAAGGAGAGTCGATGGCAGGTCGATCTGGGCATTGAGAACGTGCCTGCCTCGGCGGTACGCTTTCAAGCGGAGCAGCCTGAGTTTCATCGAACCGTGCGCGTATATGCGAGCGTCGATGGGGAAAACTGGCAACGTGTGGGGCAGGGGAATATTTACCGCTACCCGAAACCCGAGGCCAGTGAACGGGAGCAGGATCAACAGCGAACCTTGCTGCAAGTTCGATTCCCAGCAGCCCGTGGCCGCCACTGGCGCGTAGCCGTGCTCAATCGAGATGACTCGCCGATTGAGGGTCTGCTTCCCTCGCTTGAAGGTACGCCGCGCCACGTCGTCTTTCGCCAACAACCGGCAACAACGTATCAACTTCTTTACGGGAATAGCCGCACTTCCGCACCGGAGTACGACTTGGCGCGGATTACTCCGAGAGAGGAGCTCGAGTCGGCTGCTGCGGGCGAGCCTGGCCCCGAGGCAACGAACCCCGGCTACCTCAGCCCGGAACCATGGAGTGAGCGGCACCCCATCGTGCTTTGGGTTGCCCTTGGGATCGCGGTGGCAGTCCTCGGACTGCGCGCCCTCCGTTCCTTGCATTAAGATGGGCACGGGCTTTGTGACTGCGCGAAACGTGGTCCGGAAACATGGTGGCGATATCGAGGTGGAGAGCCAGGTCGGAAAGGGAAGTACGTTTACCATCACTTTGTCAAAGAATTCGCTAGAAGCCGCTGGCTCCTAGCAAGGAGGTTCCCCCATGCGTCTAGGATTTGCACTTCCACAAGTAGGAAAGGCCGCCGGGCCGGAAGCGGTCGCCGCGGTCTCCACTCGGGCCGAGGAGCTGGGTTTCGACAGCCTTTGGGTGTTGGACCGCTTGCTGTGGCCGACAAAGCCCCGTGCGCCCTACCCGGTCCGTGACGGAAGTCTCCCGGTTCAATACAAGTCGTCCTTGGATCCGTTGCAAACGCTCGCGTTCGCGGCGGCTCAGACCAAGCGCGTTGCCGTCGGCTCCAGCGTGCTGAACCTTCCCTGGTACAACCCCGTACTGCTGGCGCGAACGCTCACTAGTCTGGACGTGCTCTCCGGGGGCCGACTTCGGGTTGGACTTGGGATGGGATGGTCGCCCGATGAGTACGAGGCCGCGGGCACGTCTTGGTCCGGTAAGGGCAAACGCGCGGATGAGCTCATCCGTGCCCTCAAGACGATTTGGACCACCGACCCGGTCGAGTTCAAGGGCGAGTATGTTCAGATTGCAGAATCGATCATTGGTCTCAAGCCGGTTCAAAAACCACACCCACCCATCTACATGGCTGCTTATGCGCCGAGCGCGCTTCAAAGAGTGGCGCGGGAGGCGGACGGGTGGTTTCCGGTCGGGATTCCGCTCAAGGCGGTGCCGGAGATGTTCGGGGGAATCCAAGCGATGGCGAAGGAGGCCGGTCGAGACCCCTCCAAGTTGGAGCTGATCGTTCGCGGTAACCCCTGCGAGTTCTCCGACTCACCTTCTGGTGGCGACCGCGCCGAATTTACGGGCACCATCGAGCAGATCGGAGCCGATATCGCCACGGCTCGGGAGATTGGAGCTCACGAGCTCGTGCTCGACGTTCAGTTCGCGGCCGGTGTGGAAACCAAAGACGATTACCTCACCCGGATGAAGCAGCTCTGGGACATCGCAAACAAGTAGAGTTTCGGTAGTATGGCGAGCACGAGATTTCTCTGACATCATACTTCGGCAACATACGAAGGAGGTCGTCATCTTTCGCCGTGGTATCGTTGGTCCGCTGCTCGCCGTCACCGCCACCGTCTTTTTTCCGGTGGGATGCCAGTCGTCGGCACCTTCTGAACCCGCCACACACGAGCCCCCGCCACCGGAGCGGATCGTCCTCGTCGTAGTCGATACCCTCCGCGCGGACCATCTCGGAAGCTACGGTTACCGGCGTTCGGTCTCGCCGTTTCTCGACTCCCTTGCCGAGCGCGGGGTTGTCTTTAGCAGGGCTTACGCTCAATCCAGTACGACGCAGCCGTCCCATGCGTCTCTCTTCACGTCTCTGTACCCGCTGCAGCACAACGTCCACCGCAACGGCTACCGCCTCGATGAATCTTAAGTTACGCTCGCGGAGCTCCTCGCCCGAAAAGGGTTCGCGACCGCCGCTTTCACCAGCACCGATGCTCATTTCGACTGGGGTGGCTTCCGGCAAGGGTTCGATCATTACGACGAACTCACACAGGATGGGTCAAGAAAGCGCGGTACGAAAAGGAAGCCTGACGACAAGTTGTACCGTACGGCGAACGAGACGGTCGATTCTGCGATTCAGTGGCTGGACGGCGTGTCACCTGACGAGCGGCTCTTCCTCTGGGTGCACCTCTTTGACCCTCACGGCCCGCGTCAACCGCCGGCTGAGCATCTACAGAGACTGTGGCCTAAGAACGTCGCCGAAACGCTTGCCCACATCGAGTTCCTGAAGACGGAGCACCAACTCGATACCTCCAGAAACGGTGCACTTCGACGTCAGATCCTCCTCTACGATAGCGAGGTCGCCTTCGTGGATGCCGAGCTCGCCCGGCTCTACTCCGAGTTCGAGCGGCGCGGGCTCGACAATGGTGCCTTGTGGATCGTCACCGCTGATCATGGAGAGGGGCTAGAGAACCACGGGTGGTTTGGACACTCGAAGCAGCTCTACGACGTCCAGCTGCAAGTGCCGCTGATCTTCCATTTCGACAGCGGTCTATACGCCGGCAAGGTCATCGCGGATCGGGTGGTCGAGCATGTCGATCTCACCCCGACCCTGATGGACCTCGTTGGGGCGGAGGATGCCCTGGATGAGCAGATACTGCCGATCCAAGGCCAATCGCTTATGCCCTTGATGCATGGGATAGGCGAGGACTACACCAAGCGCTATGCCTTTGCCCAGAGGAGCCTCTATCCGCAGCGCCGCAAGTTACGGCTCGAAGCCATGACCAAGGGACAAAACTACGCGCTGCAAACGTTGGACGCCAAGTATCTCCTCTACACGGAAGGCGATGACGAGTTCTACGATCTTGCGCGGGACCCCTACGAGACCCGAAACCGCATCGACCGGGCGTCGAGAGTGAAAGACGAACTGCGGACTGCCTTGGAGGAATTGATCGAGCGCCTGGGTAGTGAGAGGGCACCGCTCCCAGTCGATTCGCAAGCGATCGAAAAACTCCGCGCCTTGGGATACCTTCAGTAGCCGCCTGGCCACGTTGGGTAACGCGCACTTCCCTATTTTTGCGGCCGACAGGTCACGGCTGAACGTTCATTGAAGTCCGCGAGGCTACAGCTTGAAGCGCAGGCCGAGGCTGAATGTACCGAGGGTTTGTTTCAGCTGGATCGCGGTTCCCGGGATCTGGAGGATGGTGCCTTGGCCCTTCTCCTCGAAGGCGTAGACCGCGCTCCCCACGATATCCACCGATCGGGTCAATGCCATCGTGACCCCTCCAGAGACGGAGCCGGTGTTGACGGCCGTAAGCTGCATGTTGAAGATCGTTTCGCCATCCTCGATAGGGCTTTGGCTGTACGCGTATCCAAACTGCGCGGAGACCATCCGGTTGAATTGGTGATGAGCTCCGACCGCGAAGGCCCAGATGCTACGCCAGCCGAGGCCGCCGATTTCCGGAGAATGGCCGAAAAGCGGCGTATTCGCGTAGTCGAAATAACGGACGTCGCCCGCAATCAATGTATTACGCGACGCTTGGTAGCCGACACCGAACGTAAAGATGGAGGGGAGTGCGAACTCAAGGTTGAGCTCGCGAGCGCGACCGATCTCATCTTTGGAGTGGTACTTGAAAGTCTCGAACCACTGTTGGCTCTTGAATGCTGCTCCAAATTGCCACTTGTCGTGACTGTCGTAGAAGACACCGACCTGGAAGCCGGTACCCCAGTTGGGTCTGCTATTGGTCGCCGCGGGAAAGGTGCCGTTCGGGTTCCGAGTTGCGAAGAACGCCGGATCTAGGTCGAGTGAAACGCTGTTCACGGTGAGGCCGCCGCCGACCGAGACGGTATCCGAGACCTGTTTCGACATCAACATCGCCACCTGAAGTCCCGAGAGTTCCGCCGAAATCGGCCCGACCCCGAAGGATCGCGGGGGATCGAAAGGGCTCAAGATGGGATTCGTCTCGCTCCCGCGGAAATCGATGGTCCGCCCGAGAATGGAATAGATGCCCAGACCGAATGTGAACGTGGAGTCTTTGGGCCGGCTGATGACTCCGATCACCGGGGCTGCAGCTAGACCGCTGTCGCTTCGATTCTCGCCCGCCGTACTGCCTACGACACCCGTGGCCAGAAACGTATCTCCATAGACGAAGTCGCCTCCGACGAAGATCTCCTGCTTCGGAAACGCGCTGATCGTTGCGGGGTTCCAATAAGTGGCGCCGGCGGCGTCGAGGGGAGCCGCAGTGGAGGCGCCGGACATCGCGCGGTTGATCGCGCCAACGCTAGGAAACAAGATGCCCTGCGCCATCGCGCTCGGGACATCAGTGGATAGTAGGAGCAAGAGCCCGCTAATCAGCCAGCGCTTCGACATAAAGAACCACCTCTCGATTCGGGTTTCTGGGCCTGTTTTCCTGAACGGGCGAAAGTAGCACTTCTGCAGCCGAAGGTCAAGATATGGTGTGGCCTGCCAGATAGACACCTAAATATTGTGGTATTCGGGCGGACAGAGCTGGGCGGCGAGCCTAGCCGGGCGAGGGCGGCTCCGCTCCGTGAGGACGGTATCGGACGACGCGGCCCTTTTGAGAGTAACGAGGCCTCCTCCAATTATCTCGTACCCCACGGAAGTCGAGCTCCCATCGCCGCGTGATCGCGCCCGATAATCTGTACCGCGCGAGGGCCCGATCGCACCACCCACTGCGATCTTGACGAGGAGCATGCCGTTCACGACGGAGGTCTCACTCTTCGGCGCTTTTCTTTTGAGGATGAAGGATGGAAGCAACCACGCTAATCAGGATCGTCGCGGCAATGAAACCGAGAGCGAGGACGGTTGGAACGTAGTAGACGTGGGAGATGAGCATCTTGACTCCAACGAAGATGAGGATAGCGGAAAGGCCGTAGTGTAGGTAATGGAAGATCTCCAAGATGCCCGCAAGGGCGAAATAAATTGCTCTCAAGCCTAAGATGGCGAAGACGTTCGATGCGTAGACAATAAAAGGATCGACGGTAATCGCTAGAACCGCGGGGATGGAATCGACCGCAAAGATGAGATCGGACGTCTCGATGACCAGCAAGACGATGAGAAGAGGGGTCGCAATCCAACGTCCATCCCTCTTGACGAGGGAAACGTTTACCTTCGTACTCCGTTAGAGACGGCGAAGCACCTCCGAAACAGCTTCAAGATCGGGTTCCGCTCAGGGCGGATCTCGCCCCCTTTGCGTACGGCCATAGGGAAGAGGAATGCTTGGTCCGCTCGGTGAGCACTTAGCTGCCTGCCAGAAATCGGCATTTTGTGGGGAAGAGGATAGAGATAAGGTGAAGGGACATGGCTGTCCACGAGGCGAGGCTGATGTCGCCCGCCTCATAGGAAGGGAGTGAAAAATGGAGACCTATTTGGATGCCGTTCGGGAATGGGTCGTTGGCTTCGGGCCTCGACTTCTCGCGGCGTTACTCATCTTCGTCGTCGGCTGGTCGGTTGCGAGAGTGCTGCGGGGCGTGGTGCAGAGGATACTGGTCCGCGCCCAGTTCGGCGAGACGTTGAGTCTGTTTCTGAGCCGTCTGGCCTATATGGCGGTTTTGGCGTTCGCGGTGGTGGCGACAATTCAGAAGCTGGGCGTTGATACGACGTCCTTTGCCGCCCTCATCGCTGCGGCGGGTTTGGCGATCGGTCTCTCGCTCCAGGGCTCGCTAGGAAACTTTGCCTCGGGTGTCGTGATCATCGCGCTTCGCCCCTTTAACGTCGGAGATTATGTCGAGGCGGGCGGCATCGCGGGCACGGTGGAAGCGGTGTCGGTGTTTTCCACCGAGCTCAAAACGGCGGACAACAAAAAGATCATCGTTCCTAACTCGGGTATCACTTCGGGCACGATTACCAACTACTTGGCGAAGCCGACGCGTCGCGTGGATCTCGTCGTGGGTATCTCATACGACGATGACCTTCGCAAGGTGTGTTTGTCCACTCGGTCTGGCCCACTTTGCTCATCTAATTTGGCCCACCCTAAGTTATTGATTAATAAAGACGAGCTGTAAGAAAGCCCCTTTCCTTATTCCGCGGCCGGAACGAAGTGCAGGCCGCGGCTAGTGAAACCCAACGAACTCATGCCTTTATGGTCTTTTTCTCGCTCTTCAGGGTGCGCCGGAACCGATAGGATTCGGTGCCGGTTTCGAGTATGTGCGCCTGGTCCGTGACTCGGTCGAGCAGTGCCTTGCACAGGCGGACGTTCGTGAACACCTGGGTCCACTCCGAGAAGGGCAGGTTGGTGGTGATCACGAGCGCCGCCCTTTCGCATCGTTCCGAAACCACTTGGAACAGAAGCTCGGCGCCGACATCGGCGAGTGGGACGTAGCCGAGCTCGTCGATGCACAACAACTCGTAGCGGGCGTAGCGACGGATCACTCGCGAGAGTTCGTGCTCCTCCCTAGCTTCAACGAGTTCGTTGACGAGTCTCGAGGCCGTCGTGAAGCGAACGCGGCGACGTTGCTGGCACGCCGCTACACACAATGCCGTGGCCAGATGAGTCTTGCCTGTGCCGGCATCGCCGAGAAACAGAACCGGCCGTGCATGGTCGATGTAGTCGCCTTCGGCCAGTTCTCGTATCCGACGGGCGGAGACCTTCGGCGATTGCGAGAAGTCGAACTCCTCGAGCGTCTTCGCTCTCGGTAGTTGTGCTTCCTTCAGTCGTCTTTGAACCGCGCGGTGTTCACGCTCCTCGACTTCGGCGCTGAGCAGCACGTCGAGGTAGCGGACATAGCTGTGCTCGTCGCGCTGCGCTTGTTCGGCAATCTTCTGGAACTGCGTTGCCACGCTCGGCATGCGAAGCGTCTTGCAATGCTGACGGATGCTCTGGAGCTCGATGCTCTTCGCGTTCACGAGTTCACCTCGCCGATCAGCGCGTTGTAATGGCCAACACCTGGCAAGGAACGTTCGTACTTCGTGAGCTCTCCGAGCTCCACATCGCCAAGAGCCTGCGCCTGCTCACGTCGAAGAACTGATGATTCGACGAGGTGACGGATCGCCTCAGCATCCGTACAGCCGAGTTCGAGCGCTTGACTCACCGCCTCACGCAGCTTGTCGTAGCCGTGCTCGCGGCCGAGCTGCACGAGCTCGACCATCTGGCGGGTTCCTTCGAGCTTCCCGTGACGTCGATTCAGCTTGGACCACAACTCGTCGTAGCTCGTGGGCCACCGACCTTTCTCCCGCCATTGAGCGAGCGGCGTCGAGCCGGCCAACGCTCCAGGCTTCCTGACCAGAACATCCAAGTAGTGCTCGAGTTCATAAATCGACTGGCTGCGGCCGTAGCAGCGCTCGTGGCGTGCCACGACGTGGCCCTCGTGCCAGATCTCAACTTCCAACGGCAGTAGCTTGGCCACAACTCGCCGGTCCCGTTTCAACGGAGTCGAGTACCAGTTCGTGCCGACTCGAACGCAGCCTTTCTTGTTCACCTTTGCAAATCGTCGCTCCTCGATATCGAACCCCTCGACGGTCAATGGCAACAGATGCTCCCGTTCAAGCTCCATCGCTGTTCCGACAGCATGCTCCTTGCCGCTAATGTGGCGCGTCGCATCCTTGAGACAGCACGAGAGCAGATACTCGTTCAGCTCATCCCAGTTCGAAAACTCCGGTACCGGCGTCAGATAGTTGCGCCGGAAGTAGCCGACTTCGCTTTCCACCCCGCCCTTCTCGTTGCCTCGACTCGGATTACAAAACTCCGAGTCGAATCCCCAATGGGAGCGAAACGCCACGAATCGCTCCGTCTGCTCTCGTTGATAACCACGCAGAATCTTAGTGACCGCGAGTGACAGGTTGTCGTAGCGCATGCGGCGGAACACGCCACCAAAGAACTCGAACGCATGCTCCTGCGCTTCGAAAAATGCTTGTTGCGTCGGACGCGGATAGCCGCGATGCAACGCGCCTCCTCCCGCCATGCTTCGGACTACGAGCGTGTGGACCTTCTCGAGCTCACCTCCGATCCGCGCGTACGCCTCGTACCAGTCCACTTGCCCTTCATCGCCCCACGCGTAGCTCTGCGGAACAAAAATCTCTGTGTCCTTCAGGCCGAGCTCGCTCTTCCGACGAGCGACGTAGCGACGTACCGTTGATTCGCCAATCTCATGCTCCGGATGCTCGGCGCGCAACCGGGACCAGATACGACGAGCCGTATGGCGTTGCTTCCGAGGCGCTCGCTTGTCCTCCTTCAGGACCGCGTCGATGAACTCGCGTACTTCCTCAAGCTTCGGACTCGCACGCTCCGCGACTTTACGCTCCGGCGGTACCGCGCTCTCCAGCGCCTGACGCACCATCCGACGGTGTACTCCGAACTCCTTCGCCACTCCCTTTATCGTTCCTACTCCGTGCTCGTACTCGCCACGGATCTGCTCGAACAATCGCACTTTCGCACCCCTTTTCAACCGACCCTCCTCTCCGGGTTCTTCCCCGGCTCAGGGTATCGGTCTCGATGGGGTGGGCCAAATCAAATGAGCGAAATGGGCCAATTCAGACTAGCGAACACACAAGGCAAAGATCATTCTGGAGAAGATTCCTGCCGATGACGAAAGGGTGTTGAAGGACCCGGCGCCTGTGGTGGCGGTTTCGGAACTTGGTGATTCGAGCGTAAATCTCGTCGTGCGACCCTGGGTAAAATCGGCGGACTACTGCGCGGTGAAATTCGATGTGACGGAGCGGATCAAGCTGCGTTTCGAAGAGGAACGGATCAGCATCCCGTTTCCGCAGCGGGATGTCCACCTCCATCAGATAGGAGAGAAGACGCGCGCCCTCGGGTCTTGACGGACGACGTGCTCGCCGGATATCAAAGGGGCTGTTAAGTTCTCAACTTGCAGGAGGGTTCTATCGCAGCGCGGCCAGCTTTTCCGCGTCCAGAATACGCAGGGAGCGCCCGGAGGATTCCACCAACCTCTGGCGCTTGAAATCGCTCAGGCATAGGTTGACCGACTCGCGGCTGAGTCCAATGAGGCTTCCCAGCTCCTGTTGGCTCAGTTTCAACGTAAGGAGAACGCCCGCCGCATCTTGCACACCGTATTCGTTTGAGAGGTCGAGCAACGTCTGGGCGAGCCGCGCATGGGCGCTCTTGAAAAAGAGGTTCTCGACTCGATTGGATACCGGCGGACCCGAAGCCCGAGAAGCTTGGTCACCTGGAAAGCGAGGTCGGGGTAACGTTTCATGAAGTCCAGAAAGTCATTACGCGCGAAGATGCAAATCAGGGCATCCTCGTAGATCTCCGCGTAATGGTCTCTCGGCGAAGGGTCCACCACCGCCAGCTCTCCGAAAACATCACCCGGGTGCAAGAACGCAAGCACGATCTCTTTCCCCTCCTCCGTTAGCGTCGAGATCTTCACGACACCCCGCTTGATGAGATAGATCTTGTCGGCGGGATCTCCGGGCAGATAGACCGGCGTGCGCTTCTTGAGCTCGGTCATCACGCTGATCTGGTTGGCCACCTTCATGGCGTCCATGTTCAGATGGCGAAACAGATCCATACGGCTCAGGTACCAGAGCTTGCTTTTGGAGGCCATGATTGAACCAGGGCACCAGGGCGCCCTTCTTCAAATTTAGTGCATGCGCAGCCGGTGCGCAAATTGTTGGTTTCGCGCCTGCGACGGGTCTTGTCGGAGCCTCGCTCGCTTGGTATTCTCCATTGTTCCTGAGAGGCGTGGGCGCCCCGTAGATCGTGTTAGGCGCCAAAACACCGAGTGGCGACTATCTGCTGGGCCAGGCGCTGGGGTAGTCCAGGCTTCATCTTCGAGGGAGAGTGGAATGAAGGCAACGGTTTCGCTGGACGAGCTGTGCATCAACACCATCCGAACGCTGGCCATTGACGCAGTACAGAAGGCGAACTCCGGCCACCCCGGGCTGCCCTTGGGTGCGGCCCCCATGGCCTACGTACTTTGGCAACGGCATCTCCGTCACAACCCGCGCGACCCAGAGTGGCCGGACCGGGACCGTTTCATCCTTTCCGCCGGGCACGGTTGCATGTTGGTTTACACCTTGCTGCATCTGACCGGCTACGAACTGAGCCTTGCGGATCTCGAAAATTTTCGGCAATGGGGGAGTAATACGCCTGGTCACCCGGAATCGTTCATGACTCCAGGCGTGGAGGCGAGCACAGGACCACTCGGGCAGGGGACTGCGAACGCGGTGGGGATGGCCCTTGCCGAGCGCGCCTTGGCCCATCGGTTCAACCGCCCCGAGCAGACGGTCGTGGACCATTACACCTACGCGTTGGTCTCGGATGGGGATCTCATGGAGGGGATCTCGGCAGAAGCCGCCTCCCTCGCCGGTCATCTCAAGCTTGGCAAAGTGATCTACCTCTACGATTCCAACGACGTCACCCTCGATGGGCCAGCGTCTTTGACTTTTTCGACCGAGGACGTCGGCAAGCGCTACGAGGCTTACGGTTGGCAAGTGCTTCACGTCAAGGACGGCGATCGAGACCTCGACGCCATCGACGCCGCGATTTCCGAGGCCAAGGGGGATACCGATCGTCCCTCCATGATCATCGTCCACACGACGATCGGATTCGGTTCTCCCCACAAAGCGGGGACTTCTGGAGCTCATGGGAGTCCGCTGGGAGACGAAGAAGTTGCGCTCACCAAGAAAGAGTTGGGGTGGGATCCCGAGCGCTTTTTCTACATCCCCGACCAAGCTGCCGCGAACTTCCGGAAGGCCGCCGACCGAGGTCAAAAGGCCCAGGACGAATGGAACGAGCGTTTCCTGGCTTACTCGGAGGCCAACCCGGACCTCGCGAAAGAATGGGAGCGGCGGATGGCGGGCGAGCTCCCACCAGGGTGGGATAAAGATATTCCGCGGTTCGAGCCCGACAAGAAAGTCGCAACTCGTGCGGCAGCCGGAAGAGTGCTCAATGCGATCGCGCCCCGCATGCCGGAGCTGATCGGCGGCGATGCCGATCTGTCGGGTTCTACCAAGACGGCGCTAGACGGTGAAGATTCTTTCGATGGGCAAACCGGTGCCGGCCGAAACATTCATTTTGGAGTTCGAGAGCACGCGATGGGAGGCATCGTGAACGGTATGACCTATCACGGCGGCGTGCGAGCTTACGCGGCGACCTTCTTTTGCTTTTCGGATTACATGCGTCCTTCGGTACGGTTGGCCGCCCTTAGCCATCTTCCTGTTACTTTCGTGTGGACGCACGACTCCATTGGCCTGGGTGAGGATGGCCCGACGCACCAAGCGGTCGAGCATTTGATGTCCTTACGGGCGATGCCTAACCTCCACGTCGTGCGACCCGCCGATGCGAACGAATCGGCGGAAGCTTGGCGATGGGCCATCGAACGGAAGGAAGGGCCGGTCGCATTGGTGCTATCGAGGCAGGGACTTCCAGTATTGGACGCTGATGTTTCGGGATTTGCTCGCGGTGCCTACGTGTTGGAGGACGCAGACGGTGGATCGCCCCAAGCGATTTTGATCGCCACCGGCTCCGAGGTTTCTCTGGCGATGGAAGCTCGGAAGCTTTTAGACGCAGACGGCATTCGCTGCCGCCTCGTCTCGATGCCCTGCTGGGAGCTCTTCGAGGAACAGAGTGAGGACTACCGCGAGTCCGTTCTCCCCTCATCGGTAACGGCACGTGTTGCGGTCGAAGCGGGTGTCACACTCGGCTGGCGTCGTTGGGTGGGGGATAAAGGCGCCGTCGTTGGACTCGATCGTTTCGGGGCTTCGGCGCCTGCCTCGCTCAACTGGGAAAAACTCGGCTTTACTCCCCAGCGGTTGGTGGAGGAAGTGAAGAAGCTCGTCGCCGGTTGACGCTTACGACGATCGTCAAGTATTTTCGGTGCAATTGTACCGACCCCGGCCTGGGTCGTTCCCGAATTGAGAGATCGCCGATGGACGACAGGACACGTCAAGAAAGACTGAGGGGTATCAACGAGATGCTCGTCCACGTGAGAAACGAGCTTACCGACTTCATCTCCGCCGATGACACCACTCTCACGCCAGGAGGCGAGGGGCTCCGTAGACGATTGATGCGACTCGAGTACCATCTTTCCAAGTAGTTGGCTCAGGACCACAAGCCCATCGACTGAACGGGGTTTCGGTTTCCGAGAATGAGGCTTCGACGTATAAATCAACCTACGCTCGTGAACACTGATCAAGCCCCGGCAGTCTTGGAAGTCTCGGACCTTTCCAAGAGCTACGGGCAACGCCAAGCCGTTCGCGGAATCTCCTTTTCCATTAGCGGGGGGAGATCTTCGGGCTCCTAGGGCCGAATGGTGCCGGGAAGACAACCACCATCGGAATGATCGCCACGATCGTTTCGGCTACCGGGGGGGCGGTGCGTGTGAACGGCCAGAGTATTGCCGCCAAGGTGGAATCGGTCAAAAAGAAGGTGGGGTTCGTTCCGCAGCAGATTTGTCTCTACCCCACGCTGACCGCGGAAGAGAACCTTCGTTTTTTCGGGCGGATGTATGGTCTCGACGGCGTCGGTCTCGAGTCACGTGTGGCGGCTATGCTCGAGCTCGTTGGACTCGAGCAACGGCGGCGCGACAACGTGTCCGACTTCTCTGGCGGAATGCAACGCCGGCTAAACCTTGCCTGTGGACTCATCCATGAGCCCAAGCTGTTGTTGCTCGATGAGCCGACGGTGGGGTTGGATCCCCAGTCGCGCGAGCGCATCTTTTCCTCGATCGAAGGGCTTGCGGCGCAAGGAATGGCCATTCTCTATACCACCCACTATATGGAGGAGGCGGAAAGGCTTTGCCACCGCGTCGCCATTATGGATGAAGGACGTTTCGTCGCCGAAGGAACGACTCAGGAACTTGCGGCGAGGGTGGGCAGAGGGCAGATGGTGGTCGTCACCTTCGAAAAAGCGCCGTCGGTTAGGCTACGATCCCGACTCCTCGAGCAGGACTCGCGGCAGGCGGGCACCTACCAATTCCAGCTCGCCGGCGAGCCCGTCGAGCAGGTCATTCCGGAGCTGCTCCAGCTCGCGTCTAACGAGAAAGTCCCCATTAAGGAGCTCGTCGTCCACCGGCCTAACCTCGGCGAAGTCTTCCTCCACCTGACCGGCAAGGAACTCAGGGACTAGCCCATCTGGTCGTTACGAAAAGTAACCGGGGTCAGACCCAGTCTTGTGCATTAGGGCGTCAATGATCGGTCGTAGCCTGTCTGCCGCCAAAATACGGAAGAGCTGTTTCCAAACGTGGCCAGGCGGTCAGTCAGGCCCCTTTCGGACGCCAAAAAAGGGAGGTGCTACCAATCGGAGTGGCCAGGCGTCGGTCAGACGCCGATCCGACCTCGGCTAAGAGCTAGCCAAATCCGGCTGGATGTTCATCATGAGCGAGCGGAGCTCTCTACGCGCGAGCTGCTCGATCTGTCGGATCCGCTCGCGCGATAGGCCGAGCGCGGTTCCGATCTCCTCGAGCGTGGATTCCCGCGGATAACCGATCCCGTACCGCATGGCGAGAATGATCCGGTCTCGCTCGGACATCCGCTCCAACAAAGCCTGGATCGATTGGCTCGTTTCCTCCTCGATCGCTTCTTCCAGCGGTGAAGCTCCTTTGTCGGCCAAGAGATGGGCATGACTGAGATCGGTAGAGGCCAAAGGAGCGTCGATCGAGTCGATCGGGCCCAGCGCGGGTAGCAGTTCTTCGACCTTCTCGAGTGGAACTCCCATCTCCGCAGCGATCTCGACACGGGTCGGTGCTCTCTGCAACTTCTTCGCCAGCCAGGATTGCTGGTAGACGGCTTCCCGCGCCTCCGGGAGACGGTTCAAAGGAATTCGGATCGTGCGTGCCTTCTCGGCTAGCGCCCTCCGAATGCCTTGTCGCACCCAGTGTGTAGCGAAAGTAGAAAAACGAGTCCCCACCGCGGGGTCGAATCGATCGATCGCACGGAGGAGCCCCAAGCTTCCTTCTTGGATGAGATCCACGAAGTCGAGACCGCGTCCGCGGTACGCTTTGGCTACCCACACGACCAGCCGGAGATTGTGCTCCACTAACTCTTCGCGCACCGCCCGGGTGCGCTGAAGCGACGCTCTGAGAATCGGCAGGATAGAACGAATCCGTTGCTTGGTGAGTAGCGGTGTTACCGAGTTGCGGCTGCGACGCCCTCGCCTGGGAGCTGGCTCCACCGGTGGTGGGACGGCGAGAGATCGGTCGAAGCCTTCACCCGCGTGATTGTTTTCGCCGACCGAACGTAACAACCTCTCCGCATATTCCTCCGCGGCGATCAGGCGTCGACGCGCGTGCGGCGACAATACCCGCGATGGTGCGCGGATCGCGGCGGGAACCTCGATTCTAGTTTTGCCTCCCGTTCGCCGCGCGAGCTCGAACGCTTGCACCAGGCGTCGACGTGCGCTCCACAGAATCGTGGCGAGCTCCTTTTCTCGGTCCGCCGTAAGCAGCGGATGGCGGCCCGCGACATTCAAGAAATAGCCGACATCGGTGGGAGATGCCTCCGGCTGTAGATCTTCGTCCGTCTGCTCCGTAGTTTTGGTTGCGACGGTTTTCTCGGTCTCTTCTTCAAACCCCTCTTCTAGCTCTTTGGTCCAGGTGCTCAGCCCGACACCCGAGTCGTCATCGACGGGAGCCACCTGCGGCCACGTTTGGTCTGTGAGGCCTGTTAGACCTGCCAGATTAGATAGGCTCGATAGGGCTTTCATATGGCTCACACTTCCGCAGAAACCTGCAATGGGACGAGACAGCGGTTCAACGAGGTGATGGTCTCGTCCAATCGCGATGTGATTTTGCTTTCCGCTTGTAACAACAGGCTCAAAGGCATGTTGTCGAGAATCTTCTGGACGTGCATGTTCACGGTGGACCACACCGGGCGCAATCCACAGTCCGCGATGTGGACACAGCAGTCGTCGTGTCCGGTGAACTTCGCGCACATCTCTGGCTGGGTCACGAAACCTCCGAGGGCACGGACGGCGTCGCCCATGGTGACTCGCTCCGGAGGTCTGGTCATGCGATACCCCCCTCGCGTCCCTCGGATCGACTCTGCGAGCCCGGCTCGACTGAGTACTCGCAGGAGCTTCTCCGCGTAGGCGGGCGACAGGCTCTCCGAAGCGGCGACCTCCCGGACGGTGACCGGCTTGTCGCTGCCGGCGCGTCGAGCCAACTGGAGGAGGCAGCGGATTCCGTATTCCTCTTGGGCCGTGACCTTCATCGCGAGCTTATTGTCTCAGATATATGACTCTTTTGTCAAGTATTAGTTAACCTACCAAGATTAAACAATTTATTCACTTAGAGGGGCTCTACCAATTCAGGTCGCCCCGGCAGGAATAAGCGGCTAGTATGGGGGCTGCCGGAACTCCGGCTGGAGGGGAACACGCCCTTAACAGGACTTGCGGTGCTGGTGGCCAAGGACCTGCGCCTCCTTGCGCGCGATAGCGCGGCGTTACTCTTCCTCGTACTTGCGCCGATCGTCGTCATTTCGGTCGCGGGCTTCTCGCTTTCCACCTTCTACGGGAGCCGTGGAGGCTCGGAGACCGAGTTCCTCTTGCCGGTCGCGAATCTGGACGGCGGTGAGGTTGCCGACGAGCTTGTGGCCTCGCTGAAAGGGGCGACCGGACTTCGGCTCGAGGAGGTCAGCGAGCCGGTGGCTCGACGGTTGGTTGCCGAGACCGGCGAGGCCGGCGCGGCCCTCCTCATTCCCGAAGGGTTCACCCGTGGATTTCGGAAAGGCCAATCGGTACGGCTTCTCTTGTTGACGGATCCGGTGAAGCATCTGGAGCTCTTGAGAATCAAAGGTGAAGTGCGACGTGTCCAAGCGGCCTTGGTGGCGTCACAGGTTGCGGGGCGCGTCGCCGTCGTCGAAGTATTGACGTACGCGGGCGACGTGGACTTCGAAGAGGTCTCTGAGGACGCGACCAAGCTAGCGGCCCGCCTCGTCGACAAATCGGTGGTCCTCGACGAGGAAAGCCTGACCAGCGCCCGGACGTCGTTCAACGCATTTGATCAAAACGTTCCCGGCTTTGGCGTTACATTCCTGATGTTAGGGATGCTTCTCGGCGTGGGCCTCGGCCTCGTAGACGAGCGGGGATGGGGGATCTTGTATCGCCTTGCTGCGAGCCCGACCTCCGTGGGAAGCGTCGTCGCCGGTAAAGTAGTTTCACGATTCATCATCGGCATGATGCAGCTGGTGATACTTTTCGCGTTCGGCCGCGCTGTCTTTGGCGTAAACCTCGGTCCTTCCCTATTGGCCATGGGGCTTGTTATCGCAGGTGTGAGCTTTGCCGCGGCCACGTTCGGGTTGTTGGTCGCGGCACTCGCTCCGACCCGCGATGCGGTAATTCCTCTGGGCACGATCGTCATCATGACGATGGCCGCGATCGGTGGCTGCTGGTGGCCCATCACCATAGAGCCGTTGTGGCTCCAGAAGCTCGCGCATCTCTTCCCGACCGCCTGGGCGATGGAAGCTTTCAACGATCTGATGTTGCGCGAACGAGCTCTGTCCGACATCAAGCCCGCCTTGGTAGCGCTAGTGATTTTCGGAATCGTCTATTTTGTGGCAGGGATGAAGCTCTATCTCCGACGCGAAGAGGCCTCACGTTGACTGGCGCGATTGTGCTCCTTGCGCAGCTTTCCGCCGGTGCGATAGTAGCTCATGCGAAAGAAGTCGACCTTCAGGTAAAGGATCTTTCTGCAAACGTTCACATGGAGATCGCTGCCAACGGAGAAGTGAAAAGACGAGTCTTCGAGCTCCTCTTGCTGCGGGAAGGCGTCGACTATCGGGCCGTCATCACTCTCCTCGAGCCCGAGGAAATGGAGGGAACTCGATTTCTAATCGTCGCCCAACGTGGAAAACGCAATCGCCAGTGGGCGTATTTCCCCGATTTCGACTTGGTCCGGCCGATCGCGGGGCGTAATCAGGACGATCCGTTTCTCGGTTCGAACATCTCCTACGCCGATCTCGCCGGAGGAGCCCATCTCGACTACTTACGTCATCGCCTCGTCGGCGAGGAAGAGATCGACGGCACTCCCTGCTACGTCATGGAAGGAGTCCCTCGCCACCGCATTGCCTACGGGAAGCTTCGGGGCTGGGTCAGAAAAGACAACTTCGTGACCATTAAGGTGGTTTTTTTCGACCAGGAGCTCGAGCCACTGAAAGAGGCCCGCCTCACCGACATCCGCGAAGTGGACGGCGTCCCCATGGCACACCGCATCGAGATGAAGAACCTCGTCGAGGACGGCCACACCGTCCTGTCCCTCCGTGAGCTCCGCATCAATCAGAATCTGCCATTGGGGGTCTTTTCAGCAGAAGCCCTTGAGGCTTCGGAGAACTAAAGATGCAGATCGTTGCGGTGGGCCGCGCTTTCCCTGGCAACTACTATGATCAAAAGACGCTCATCGAGGCCTTCAAGAAACATTGGGCGAAGCACCACTACAACATCGACCGATTGGAGAGTCTCCACCGAAACGTTTTGGTAGGGGGACGTCATCTGGCCCTGCCACTCGAGGAGTACGAGGAGCTCGATTCTTTTACCGCGACGAACCATGCCTTCATTCGTTGCGCGGTAGAGCTCGCCGCGCGAGCTATCGTCGACGGCTTGGGGGCCGCCGGTCTCGACGCTCAAGAGATCGATCACATTTTCTTCGTCACCACCACGGGCGTCGCGACGCCCTCGATCGATGCGCTGGTAGCGAACCGACTTCGACTGCGTCCCGACATGAAGCGAACTCCCATCTTTGGACTAGGGTGCCTCGCCGGGGCGGCGGGCGTCGCACGGGCTGCGGACTATTTGCGCGGCCATCCGGACCAAGTCGCGGTGCTCGTTTCCGTCGAGCTCTGTAGTCTGACCCTCCAACGCGAGGATCTGTCGATTCCGAATATCATCGCCAGCGGACTGTTCGGCGACGGCGCGGCAGCGGCCATATTGGTGGGGGACAGACGCGCGAATGGAGGCCCCACCGTGGTCGACAGTCGATCGGTCTTCTATCGTGACACCGAGGAAGTCATGGGTTGGGACATTACGAAAGAGGGTTTCCGGGTGGTCTTATCGGCCGATGTTCCACGCATGGTTCAAGAACATATCCGTGAAGACGTCGACAAGTTTCTAACCGATCAAGGATTGAGCCGTCGCGATATCTCGAGCTATGTGTGTCATCCGGGAGGGCCCAAGGTTTTGGAGGCGTTCCAAGAGGAGCTCGAGCTGCCGCCCGACGCATTGGCGCTCACTTGGGAAAGCCTGAGATCGGTGGGAAATCTCTCGAGTGCCTCGGTGCTCATGGTGTTGCGCGATACGATGGAACAGCGGCGACCGCTGGAGGGGAGCCATGGACTGATGCTCGCGATGGGGCCCGGTTTCTGCTCCGAGCTGGTGCTACTGCGGTGGTGACACCCTACCTGGTCTACTTGGGGCTCATCGCGGCGGAGCGTCTCTTCGAGGTTGGCCTGAGTCGGCGGCACGCGGCATGGGCCTTCGAGCAAGGTGGGAAAGAGTTCGGTCAAGGGCATTACGTCTTCATGAAGCTGCTCCATGTCGGGTTTCTCTTTTCTTGTGGTGCGGAAGTCGTCCTGCTAGACCGACCCTTCATTCCCGTTCTCGCTTATCCCACGGCTTGCTTGGCTCTTGCCGCCATGGCGCTTCGATACTGGGCGGTTCTCACTCTCGGGCCTTATTGGAATATTCGCGTCATCGTTGTGCCTGGCGCGCCGCCAGTCACGAACGGCCCTTACCGTTGCTTGCGCCATCCAAATTACATGGCGGTGATTATAGAGGGTCTAGCTATTCCTCTCATTCACACCGCCTGGCTTACTGCGATCGGCTTCAGTCTCTTGAACGCCTGGATCCTCCGGACACGAATTCGTTGTGAAGAAAACGCTCTCGCCACCCATTGTGGATACGGAGAGCATATGGGGCATCGCTCTCGTTTTATTCCGAGGCCTTCTGCATGACTGAGCATCAAATCCTCGAGGGCGTGCGGGATGTGATTCGCGATCACCTTCAGATGCAATCACCGGTCGGGAACAAAACGCATCTCTTCCACGATCTAAAACTCGACTCCTTGAAACAATTGACCTTGGTTGTCGAGCTCGAGAACCACTTCCGTGTCCGCTTCGACGCCGAAGACGAGGAAGGGCTTGAGACCATCGGCGACGTCGTCCGCCTCATCGACCGGCGGCTTTCCGAGAGCCATCCGAGTGCCTGAGCTTACTCTGGGTCGCCTCCTTGAGGATGCGTCCTCTTCCCAGCGCGGCGTTCGCTTCATCGATCGTTGGGAAAAAGAAACGTTCTACTCTTATCTGGAAATCCTTTATCGAGCGTTGCAGATAGCCGGAGGTTTGCAGCAGCTAGGGATCGGGCCGGGAGACCGGGTGGCCATCATCCTCCCCACGTCCATCGATTTCTACGAAGCTTTTTTCGGCGTCGTACTCGCCGGCGCCGTTCCCGTCGCGCTCTATCCGCCCTTTCGCCTCGGCCGATTGGACGAATACCATCAGCGAACCGGTGCAATGCTGGGAAAGAGTGGAGCACGACTCGTGCTGACCCAGCGGATGCTGGGAAGGCTCTTGGGTCGGACGAGAAAGCTGGTCGATCTCGAGCTGGGGCTCATTGCGATGGAAGACCTTCCCCGCAACGCACCGACGCGCGTCGTTCCTTCGCCCGATGACCTGGCACTTATCCAGTTTTCCTCGGGCACGACCAGCGAGCCCAAACCGGTCCGCCTAACGCATCGTCAGATCTTGGCCAACGTGGACGCGATTCGCGAGGCGATCTTGAAGTCGTACCCGGAAGGGCCCGAGCTCAGGCACACCACCGTGTCATGGTTGCCGCTGTATCACGACATGGGATTGGTGGGCTCGGTGTTTACCAGCCTGGCACATCCCAGCGATTTGATCCTTATACCGCCCGAGTACTTCGTAAGTCGCCCTGCGATTTGGCTACGCACGATCTCTCGCTATCACGGGACGGTCAGCCCGGCACCGAACTTCGCTTACGGTTTGTGCGCCGATCGCATACGTGATGAGGAGCTCGAAGGAGTCGATCTTTCTTCCTGGCGCCTGGCTCTCAACGGTGCGGAGCCGGTCACTCCCATCGTGCTGCGTCGGTTCCTGGAACGCTTTCGTCGGTACGGCCTTCGTGAGGAATCTCTCACCCCTGTCTACGGCCTGGCCGAGGCAACTCTCGCGCTGACTTTTTCAGATCCCTTAGGAGCGTTTCGCGCTCACACGTTCGACCGACGCGCTCTCGCCGGAGACGGCATCGCTCGGATCGCAACCGATGGGCAAGAGCTCGCAAGCGTCGGGACGCCGCTCGCCGGCTACGAGGTCCGGATTGTCGACGAAGACGGCAAGGCACTCGAAGCAGGACGACTGGGTCGCATCCTGGCCCGCGGTCCTTCCATCACGAGTGAGGGGTTGCAGGACGGGTGGTTGAATACCGGCGACTCGGGTTTTCTCTTCGAGGGGGAGCTCCACCTTTATGGTCGAAACAAGGACCTCGTCGTCCTACGCGGGCGCAACTACGCGCCCCAGGACATCGAGCACGCTTTGGACGGTCTCGCACACTTGCGCGCCGGATGTTTGGCGGCAGTCGGAGTCCTTCCCGAGAACGGCGACGGGGAGGAGCTCGTTGTTCTCGCCGAAAGGAACCGCGCGAGCAATTCCCCGACGGATTCGCATCTGAGCGCGGAGATTAGCCAGCGAATTCTAGATCGAATCGGTTTGACGGTCGATAACGTGCGTGTCCTAGAACCGGGCACGCTTCCTAGAACATTGAACGGCAAGATTCGACGAAACGAGGCCCGCCGACAGTACCTGCTGGGCACGTTGCGCCCGCCGAAGCGTTTTAGCCCCTGGAGGATCGCGAGCGAGATGATCCTTTCCCTCGCCTCGAGAGGGAAGTGAGCGATTGAGTATCGAGAGCTAACCTGTCCCCGAAATTACACGCGCGCCATGAGGCCCTAGCGTCCGTTTTCACGCACCAGTTCTTTGTCGAGGCGTTCCTGGAGCTCGCCGTAACGCACCATGACCGCACGGATGACTCGAGGGTCATTCATATCGACGCCCGCTCTCTTGACGGCGTCCATCGGATAGACCGAGCCTCCGAGCTTGAGCATCGCTAGGTAATCCTGAACCGCCGTCTGGTCGCCATCACGAAAACGCTTTGCAATCGCTTCACCGGCGGCGAAGCTGGTGGCATAGACCCAAACATAGAAGGTCCGATAGAAGTGACTCACGCGAGCCCAGCCAGATTGGTAGACCTCGTCTACTGTGAGATCGGATCCGTAGTACGACTTCCAGAGATCTAGGTAGAGCTTGCCCAAAGACTCTTTCGTCAGGGGCTTGCCTCGCTCCGCCATGGCGTGCGCTGCCGCCTCCCATTCGTGGAAGAAAATTTGACGAAGGAATGTACCGCTGATGCTATTCATCGCCTGGTTCAACAGAAGCTGGCGCTCCACGGGATCTTCGCTTCGCTTCAGGAACCATTCGAGGAAGAGCGACTCGCTCGCCACCGAAGCCACCTCGGCTACGAACAGGCTGTAGCTCGAAGACTGGTAAGGCTGATTCTCGTCGGTGAGGTACTTGTGGATCGCGTGCCCCATCTCGTGTACCAGCGTGGAGACCGCGTCCAGCTTCCCGTTCCAATTTAGGAACAAGTAGGGATGCGAGTTGTAGGTACCCCATGCGAAAGCGCCCGGGCGCTTACCCTGGTTCGTGTAAACGTCGACCCATCGTTCCTTGCGCGCCCGCTCCGAGGCTTGGGCGTACTCTTCGCCGAACGTTTCGCGCCAGAACTCCATGGCCAGACTCCAACCCTCCTCGAACGTATATCGTCGATCGAGACCCGGTAGGAGGTTGACGTACATGTCGTAGATGTGGAGCTCGTCGAGGCCGAGCATCCGCTTACGGAGCGCGGCGTAACCATGGACCTGCTCGATGTTGTGGTGCACCGTCTCGACGAGCGTGTCCACTACGCTACGCGGCACATTCGTGGAGTTGAGTGCCATCTCGAGGCTCGAGCCGTAGCCGCGAGTGCGAGCCATCCAAGCGTCCCGCTGGATGCTACCGCCCAGTGTGGACGCCAGAGTGTTCGCGAACTGGTCGTAAACGCCAAAGAGGGCCAAGGAACCATCGCGGCGGACGCGGCGATCGGGACTCATCACAAATTGGATGTACTGCCCGGGGACGACCTTCTGTTCCTTACCGTCTTCGCCCTCGATCGTCGGCCACTCGATATCGGAGTTCTCGAGACTCGTGAAAGCCTGCTGGTGGGCGGCACCGGGAAGAGAGGAGCCGGCAAGGATCTCTTCGATCTCGGCGCTGCGGATGTGGGCCTTGGTGCGCACGATGTTATCGATGAAGTGCGCGAAGGGTTTGACACCCTCCGCGGTCAGAAACTCTCTCAAGCGCTCGGCGGAGAGCTGTGCGATCTCGGGCTCGATGAAGGACGCCGCTTCTTGCACCTTGCCGGCCAGGGCTTGCGCCTGACCCGAGAGCTCCTTGGCCGTAGCGTCCTCGGTATTGGCGTAGAAGAGCTGAAACGCATAGACGAAAACGTCTTCGAACCGACGCTCGAGATCGAACTTCGCTTGAAGCGACTCAGCCAACACTTCGGGAGATTCGCCAAGCCGGCCGCGATAGAAGCCGAGCCTGGGAAGCGCCTCCTCAACCTCTTTACGCGCCGCTTCCCAAGCTTCTCGATTGGGAAGGATGACATCGAGATCCCAGCGGTACTCCAGCGGAATCTTGTCCCGGTCCTCGTAGAAGAGGTTCTCGTCGACCTCTCCCCTCGATTCCTCCGCCCCGACGAT
The DNA here is from genome assembly GCA_965222425.1 of Candidatus Marinacidobacterales bacterium. Taxonomy (GTDB): domain Bacteria; phylum Acidobacteriota; class Vicinamibacteria; order Marinacidobacterales; family DATDRI01; genus CBDCNP01. The sequence continues at coordinate 464,488 of CBDCTW010000022.1, read as the reverse complement.
GGGGCTCAAGAACAGAAGCGCCGCGGGCGCGGTGAAAAGTGGATTCAGTCTAAGGGCTCCGGGCCAGGGCAGCCCGAAGATTCTACGGGTTGGCATCTCATGTTCTCCTTCTTGTGAGTCTCCTCGCCAGCCGTGTTCACGTCCTATCTTCTCGCAGAAGGTAAACTTTGTGCAATACGGGCCGAAGGGCCAATGAGTAAGGTGGCGGTGGAGTATAATCCCGTGGCCCGCGTTGGAGGCCCACGGAGATGGCAGACAAACATCGAGAGTTCATGGAGATTGCCTTGGCGGAAGCCTACCGTGGTGTCAAGAAAGGACACGGGGGACCGTTCGGCGCCTGCCTGGTGCGCAGAGGTGCCATCATAGCCACCGGGCACAACGAGGTGCTCCAACGAAACGATCCCACGCGCCACGCGGAGGTCTGTGCCATCACGCGCGCGGCCAAGAAGATGGACTTGCCTCATTTCAAGGGATGTGTGATCTACTCCACGACCGAGCCTTGTGTGATGTGTTTCGCCGCCATCAACTGGGCTCAGATCAAGCAAATTTACTTCGGCACCAGGTCCGCGATGTCAAGCGGCTGGGCTTCAATGAGCTGGTGATCTCGAACCGAACCCTCAAGCGTCTCGGAGGGAGCCGCGTGCAATCAACTGGAGGGATCCTACTCGAGGAATGTCGTGAGCTTCTCGAGTTCTGGAGGAAGTCGCCGATTCGGAGGACTTATTAATGACGCCGGCATCCCTTGTTCTTTTCCTGGCTTCCACCGTACAGTTGTCGGCTGCGGAAAAACAGATTCAGGAATACGTCGAGGCGCAAAACGGGGGGGCGATCGCGCTCCTCGAACGGGTTGCCAACATCAATAGTGGCACGCTGAATCTTGGCGGCGTCGAGGAAGTCGGAGAGGTATTTCGGTCAGAGCTCGACGCTCTCGGTTTCGAGACACGATGGATCTCGATGCCGGAAGAAGTCGGACGTGCCGGACATCTCTTCGCGGAACGAAAGGGCAGCCAGGGCAAGCGACTCATCCTGATCGGTCACTTGGATACGGTCTTCGAGGAAGACAGCCCGTTCCAAAGCACGCGAAGAGTGGGCGAGCATTTGAAGGGGCCGGGCGTCGCGGACATGAAGGGCGGCGACATGGTGATGCTCTATGCTCTCAAAGCGCTCCACCATGTGGGGGCGCTCGAGGACACGACCATCACCGTGGTCTTGATCGGCGATGAAGAAAAGCCTGGAAGACCGATTAGCATCGTCCGCCACGATCTGATCGAGGCTGCCAAGCGGAGCGATGTCGCCCTCGGCTTCGAAGGAGGCGTCGGCAGACAGAATGCCACGGTGGCACGACGAGGCGCCATTACGTGGACGCTCGAAGTCACCGGCAAGCGAGGCCATTCCTCTCGGATCTTCAGTCCGGCTTTTGGAGACGGCGCCATCTTCGAAGCGGCGCGGATTCTGAACGCCTTCCGGGTGGAGCTCGGCGGCGAGCAATATCTCACTTTCAATCCGGGAGTGATTGTCGGTGGCACCGCCGTGGAGTTCGATCCGGAAACCGAGAAGGGGACTGCGTTCGGAAAGTCGAACGTCATTGCACAGACGGTGACTGTACAAGGAGGTCTACGTTTTATTTCGGAAAAGCAGAAGAAAAAGGCGCAGTCGAGAATGCGAGAGATTGTGGGCCAGAGTTTATCCGGGACTTCGGCGAAGCTTCACTTCGGTGAAGACGATTACCCCGCAATGTCGCCTACCAAGGGGAACTACGATCTCCTGCAAGCGTTCGGGTTGGCCAGCCACGATCTAGGCCTGGGAGCCATCACACCGATCGATCCGGGCTCCCGCGGCGCCGCCGATATTTCTTTCGTCGCTCCGATCATCGATTCCCTCGCCGGGTTGGGACCGGTAGGCGCTGGGTCGCATTCGGTCAAGGAAAATCTCGATCTTGCGACCATCCCCATCGCGACCCAGCGAGCCGCGGTCTTCATTTATAGACTGACCCGATAAATGGACGAGCGGCCTCTGACTGATGATGATAAGATGTACGCAGTGAGCTCGCGCGGGTCTCCCTGACCCCTCCACGCGCTTGCGGGGAGGAATAGACCTAATGGCGACTGAGCCCAGGCCGCAGTACATAGGCTTCACAGTCAACGAGAAAACCCGCGAATACCAGCTTCAAGTGCCGCGTCCCGAGGACGAGCCCCGTCAATTCACAGTTGCCATTTCGAACAAGGCATTTCTCGCGAACCGCGTCCGCTACCAAGATGCGCCGGAGATCTGCCTTCTCAAGCTTCAGCGCGAGCTCGACGCGCGCGGCGCCGGCTTCCCGGCTTCGCACATGATCGTCACCGACGCCGAGCTCCAGGACTACAAGACGGCCCATACGCCGAAGGCCAACAAGAATCGTCCGAAGCCGTTCACCACGTCGTAGATTGCGTGTGGGCCGCGGATACCGTGGTCGGACACTACTGCACGTACCCCAATGACCGAAGCTGTTCGACGAGCTCGTCCGGAATCGGTGCCAGTCGCTTGCCGAGAGTTCCCTCCGCGGTGGATTCCGCGATCCGGGTCAACAGGCGATCACGGAGCTCCTCGACAACCTTCGGTCGAGCAGCGGAGAGGTTTTGTCGCTCACTAGCGTCCTCACGGGCATCGAAGAGCCAAGTCTCCCCGGTAACGATATCCACGATGAGCTTGTACTCGGGGGTGCGAATGGCATGGAGGCCGAGCCGATCGCTGGTAGCGGTTGCGCGAGACACGCCACCTGGCCCGTGTCGAGCATCCTCGCGAAGGGGGTCGCGAAGAGTCGAGAAGTCTCGTCCCTGAAGACCTGCGGGTGGCTCCATTCCGGCGATGGACAGCAGCGTGGGCATCAAGTCGATGAGGCTGACGACATTCGTGACGGTGCGGGCTCCTTCGCCACCTGGCCGCCGAATCAAAAGAGGGACATGAAGCTGTTGCGCAAACAAGGTATGGCCGTGGTCCCACCCCTCGTGCTCGAAGAGCTCTTCGCCGTGATCCGAAGTGAGAACCAGATAGACCTCGTCGAGTCGCCCCGACGTTCGGAGCCCGTCGACAAAGGAGGCGAATCGACGGTCGAAGTCTCGGATCCCCGCGCCGTAGCGCGCCCTCCACGTCCGGACGTTCCGCGCCTCGGGTTCGCGGGCCCAGGCAACACGCCTCTGGTAGTCTGAGATCGCCTCGAACTCTTCTTCGGTCAGCTCGTGGTCGATGCCCAAGCTAGGGCTATCCTTCAATGCTTCAAAATCCTCTTCCGGCGAATCGTAGGGACCGTGAACGTCCATGAAGTGCAGATAGGCAAAGAAGGGCTCGTCGTCGGGTAAAGAGTCGATCCATCGTGTAGCGGCGTCCATCACCAAGTTGCTCAAATCGCGAATCTCGTAAATCTCATAGACTTCGAACCCCTGATCGAAACCGTAGGTGGGAGCCAACATCGGATTCGTCATGAAGGACGCCGTGCGATAGCCGTTCTCCCGCAAGACCTCGGCGAGGGTCACTGCCTCCTCTGGAAGCACACTCGTTCTCATGTCTGGCCGTCCTTTTCCCCAAAAGAGTCCTTCGTGGTTCGTCAGCCCGTGAACCTCGGGATACAAAGACGTGAAGAGGGTTGCAATAGAGGGTTTGGTCCAAGGCGCTTGTGAAAAAGCATTCTCAAAGCGCAACGACTCCGAGGCCAGGCGATCCAATCCCGGCGAAATGTCTCCTTCGAAGCCGTAGGACCCAAGATAGTCGGCTCTCAACGTGTCGACGAGGATGAAGACGATCGAAGGCCGGAAGCCCGCCCGTTTTCTGGACCGACGCGGGCGCGCTTCCGGTCGGCTGCTGACGACCGGGTCGCCCCAGGCCACTCGTATTCTCTCCGCCCAGGGTGGGTCAGATGCACCGAATGCCGGTCTGACCGCCAGCCGGAGCTGAACGGTTTTCCCCGCCCACTCGGTCAGGTCCACTCGGCGTGGATACCACCGATTGAGCTGGAAGGCGCGGAAGACTTCGCGGTAAACGACCGGGTTTTTCTTTTCGTACGCCACTCTGACCGCCACCTCGACCTTGGCTCGACCGACCTCGCGTTCGCTTTGAATTCCGATCGCGAACTGCAGTGAAGGGTCAGCAGAAAGAGTGACATCGAAGTCAATTTTGGATGGGATAGGGGGAGTAAGTGAAGCACGAGTATCACCGTCGAGCGTAACCGGCCCGGAGAGGCTCGGCTCGCCGACAAAGGAAGGGAAGGTACCGTCTTGGATGGTCGCACTCGATTCGTCGAAGTGGTCGACGAGACGATAATCAGGCGCCGAGCTCCTCATCCAAACGATTGCCGCCGCTGCGGAGACGAGCAGCAACGTAAGCAACCCCAGTCGCCACTCAATAGCTCGAGTCACCGCCGTCATCTTCCTCGAACGGGCCGGTGGTCGCAAGCCCGCAATAGACTTTCCGCAACCAAATCAACGACGACAATTATCTATTCCCCACCTTCGCGCGAGTTGCTGGCGGAAAGGTGCCCGAGGCTCGCGTCATCGACGGTTTCGACCAGACCGATTTCTTCCTCGGCGAGCAGGAGAAGTCCAACCGCGAGGGGGTCATTGTCTATATGGGAGAAGAGATCTTTGGGGTTAAGTGGCGCAATTGGAAAGTGAACTTCAAGGAACAAAATACGATATTCAGCGAGACGCGGACGTATGGGACTCCACGGGTCTATAACCCTCTCACCGATCCCAGGGAAAGCGAGAACATCCTCTTCCCCAATACTTGGGTCCCGAAGGTAGCATTGGGCCAGTTGGAGGAGCACATAGCTTCGTTGAAAGCGCATCCTCCCATCAAGCCCGGAACGCTGGATCCCTATGTGCCGCCAAAGTAGCAGGGACTTACAGCGGTAGGGTGGAAAAACGGGCTGGTAAAGTTTGCTAGGACTAGAATCAGCGCGGCTTCGAATCGCTTCGGGTGCGCGCTTCGTTCACTCGCAGCGCGCGTCCTTGCATGTCGGTGCCGTTCAAACCCTCGATGGCTGCCTTTGCCTCACCGGAATCAGCCATCTCCACGAAACCAAATCCGCGAGACTGGTTTGTGTGTCGGTCCATGATGATGCTTGCGGAGTCGACTTGGCCGAATCTTTCGAACGCCTCCTTTAGCTCCGACTCGGTAGTACTAAACGAGAGATTCCCAACGTATATATTCATTTTCCATGCCTCTCCTGTTTGCCCAGCGGAGGCTTCACAACGGTTTCGTCCGAAGATCAGGTCGAGAAGAGCGAGTGGAGGAGCAGAAAGGGGGCTGCGTTCAAAGGATTAGGGACCTGATCGTTACCGGCGCGTTACTGAAGCAGTACCTCCGACTGGATATTGGAACATTTAAGCATATTTTAGGGTTGAAGGCAAGGGTTCGTTACGGGTGATACAGGTAGGGGCCGGCGCTCCTAGTTTTCGGAGCCACTCCACCGAGAAGGCCTGCCTGCCTTTCTCAGCGACGGCGTCATGGCTCGACAGCGAACGTGTCGATCAACAATATCGGATCTCCGAGGGGATAGAGTACCGGGCACGTGCACCCTCTTTTCTCGTACTCTTCGACGCGGGCACGGGCTTCCTCGGGGGTTCCGGTCGCGGTGATGCGAAGCACCTGCTCGTCGGGAACAAGGTGCATCGCGTTCCTGACTTGCTCCTTGGTCGCGGGCCAGCCCAGAATCGATTGAATCTCTTCGACCGTGGATTGGCCGACTCCCGAGCCCTTCGCGATGTGAGGTTGTTGGGCGAGGTACTGAGTGATCAACTCCTTTGCGCTTTCAATCGCACGAGTCCGATCGCGATCAACCGAGCAAACAATGAGTTGCGGCCTATCCAGATCCTCGAGTTGGCGGCCTGCTCGCTGGGCACCTTTCGCTAAGAGCTCCATCGCGCGGTCGTTATACTCGGGCGGCACGCAGTAATTGAGTAGCGCGCCGTCGGCGATCTCCCCGGCGAGTTCCATCATCTTGTCCCCGGTCACGCCGATGTAGACGGGAACGTTTCTTGGCTCCCGCCGCCCGTGCACGACGTCCAGCTCGATTCCCCTGACCTGGTGAAACTCACCCTCGAAGGTGACGTTCTCCAAACGAAAGAGGCGTCGAAAAACCTCGATGGTCTCCCGCATTGCGAGAAGTGGTTTCCGTCGTTTTGAGGCGAACGTGAAAGCCCAGCCGGTCGACGGAAGTCATCTTGGCCTCGCTCGCCGTGATCTCCTTCACGTGTTTTGCGATGTCGAGCATGGCCGCCTCGTGGTCAGCGTTCATGTGCTCGATGATTCCACCGGCTGATTCCGCCAAAGGATCCGACTCTGCGGCGGTGTAGTTGGAGGAGGTTACCCATCCCATGACGCCGAAACCACCGACGAAGTAGAGATCGATCATATCTAAGCGCCAGAAGGAAAAATCCTTGAAGTCGACGTAGTATTTGGCGTTCTCGTGGCGGGCAAGGTAAGTCCCTCGCGCTGATTTCAGGTCGGACTCGGGGACTTTGGTCGCTGAGCCGACGAGAGTGAGGCGGGCTGCTCCCCGCGGATCGGTCTGGGCCTCAGGGACGGTGATGAATATTCGGGTTCCGTCGTGTAGGAATGTTCTCGGGTCTTTGTTTCTTTGCTCACTAAGGCTTTCCCCCTCTGAAATCTTGCATAGATTACCAAATCCCGACGTTCGAAGGACTCAAGACGGGGGGCAAATCTGTTCGCTAGCTTCGAATAAGAATGGACCAAGTGGTCCTCTTCGCATACCCCGAAATGATACACTCCGCTTCTTATCGAACTGTTGTCCAAGGAGACCGAACCCATGTCCGTCCAAAAGCCTGACTACCATGATGCCGACCTCGTTCTACGTATCTACGACATGCGCCGGGAGGCCAAGTCTCGCGAGGCCCGCGACCTGCTGAACTTCGAGTTCTGGCCGAAGAGCTATGACGATGTCAAAGCTGTCCAGCAAGCCGATAATCCGATGAACTTTGCCTGGCGCCAGCTGAGCTCGTACTGGGAAATGGTTTTTTCGATGGGTCGCAATGGAATCGTTAACGCCGACTACCTGACAGAAAACAACGGAGAGGGCCTGTTCTTCTTCGCGAAGATAGCCCCTTACCTCGAAGACATCCGGCGTGACGGCTCTGCAAACGCATTCAAAAACGTTGAGTGGGCCACGAGGGCGAGCGAAACCGGTCGGAATATGTTCGCCTACATTCAGGAGGTCGTCAAAAAGCGCACCGAGTCCCAGCAAAGTTGAAATTGGGTCGCTGTCGTCGACCAGCCGCCCATCAGGTGGAACTTTTCGGCGCGACCTCATTGCGTCGATCTCCTTCCCAAAGTTTCACGGCAGCCGGCGCGCTCAGCGTACCGAGAGCTCCGGGAGCGGCGCGAGAATGATTTCTTTCGACTGGGTGACGACTCCCTCGAGATCGCTCCAAAACGCCTGTGAGCGCCGTTGACGAACATAGCGATGCCAGTCACCGAGCGTGGAGATTCCGATGATCCGCGTGTAGTCCCAGCCCATAGACAGCAAGAACGGCCCCGCGTCGCTTCCAGTGATCCCGGAACCGAGCTCTTTTTCCCAAGGAACCAGGCGATCGCGTACGAGTGTCTCGAACATCGAGCTCTTGCCGGGTGCGATCCTGAGTGAGACGAGCACGACGAGGGGCGCCCTGTCCGTCGACCCCTATGAAAGCTCGGGGTCGACCTCGATGAACTCGTCATGGTGGTGCTCGGTCAACGCACCGGTCCGACGGTAGAGCTCACCCATCGACCTGTTCGCTTTTTCGGCGCGTTCGCGCAGGGTACGGTTGGACGCGTCCATCCCGGCCATGCCGCGAAACGTGGAGACCACGATCAGGTCGAGAGGCTCGGGGCTTTCCGCTTCACGGAAGCCGCGAAAGCGGAGCATCGGTGGGGTCTCCTGGTCGAGCGGAAGGGCTTCATCGCGAAAGAGCGTGATCGCGACGACTTCCCGGGCGAGAACTTGAACGTGACCAGCTGGCGCACTTCGTGGAGGTTCTGGACGTTCTGGCTAGGCGGAAGCGGCGCGAGCACGAGTCAGGAGATCGAACAGGCAATCATTGCTTGCAGGCCAGGCATGTGCCACTCCGGAACGGAAGGTCGGTGCCACTTACTCCAGAGCCACTCTTCGAAGCTGAGTGCCTTGCAACACCCACAGCGCCGTTGTGCCAGAGTAACTTGGTCTACCTCCAACCAACTGCGGCGCAGAGGACGTCGCATACGCGATCACGCCGCCGTCCTCAGCTAGAAACGCCCAGTGTTCACCCTCCTCTGGCCCGTACGGGTATGGGGTCTTCAGCTGCCAGTCGTCGTTTGTCAGGGCGTGGATTCCTTCGTCCTTGAAACTAGCCAGGAGGCCTCCACCAGAAGTGCGTGCGATGGCCTCACACTTCCCGGGGATCTCAACTGCCGTAGCAGCGCCAGCGGTCAGCGAGAAGAGAGTACCGTCCTCGGCTCTCACATACACAGACTCAGCGGTCGTCACGATCTCTGCAAAGTCCATCGCCTTCAGCGGAATCCTCTGCCAATTCCGTTCGCGGTCGTACACGGCGTACGGTGATGGAGGAGTAACCTCTATGCTCTCTCGAACAACATAAAGCAGAGAGTCCCCAAGGGGTGCCACCGCCCGCACGGCACTCCACGCCGCTCGGAGCTACCCGCCGGGGAATCCGGCCTTGGATGCAGGAGACACGATCTATCTAGCCGTCGACGACGACGAAGGCAACATGGTCTCACTGATCCAAAGCAATTATCGCGGGATGGGATCCGGTCTCTCTCCCGATGGACTGGGATTCATCCTTCAGGACCGCGGTGAGCTCTTCAATCTGGAAGAGTGACATTTCAATACCTACGCACCCCGGAAGCGTCCGTTTCACACCATCATCCCCGCCTTCATGACCGAGGACGGCTAGCCCATCATGAGCTTCGGCGTCATGGGCGGAGCCGCTCAACCGCAGATGCACGCCCTCGGTCGCGCTGCCGGCGATGCCGGTCTTCGGCAACAGCCAGGTCCAGCCGGTCACGAAGTTGTGGTCCCGATGCCAGGGTGACGGCCGGTCGGTGTTTCTAGGGTCATTCAGGTTGAGCTGGAGCGGCTGGCCGATGAACTCGCCGGTGTCGAAGTTGTAACCGGATTCGGTGCGTGTCTGGAAGCGCAAGGACTCGGTGTTATTCGGGGCGCCGGCCCCTTTGGTTCCCGCTCTGATCGGCGTACGTGTACGAGACGCGGGCGCTATAGCGCCCGATGGCCGAGTCCCGGAAGCGACGCCGCAGTGAAAACTGCAGAGCGTCGTAAGTGGATTCCCCGGCGTTCACCGAGGAGAGGATCGAGCCCATGCCCTCGAGCCGCTCGCCGTTGAGGATGCTGATGTTGGGACGCCCGCCCAGGGCGTTAGAGACCTGGTTGAGATCCACCACGACACGGATATCCTTGTTCTCGGTGTGAATATAGTCGGCGCCGAGCGAGACATTCTCCACAATCTCATGCTGGACTCTCACGGAGAAGGTGTCGACGCGGGGGGCAACGCGGTCGGGGTTGTCCACGGTCGGGAAGAGGTTCAGCAACTGCCCACCGCCAGCGCCCTCGAGCATGCCGACTAGGACATTGCGGAGGCCGTTCAAATCGGTGACGCCATTGTTGTTGGCGATGTTGAAGAACAGATCCTTGTCGCTACCGGAGTCAGGAAAACGCGTAAAGACCCCGCCGTTCAGAAGGACGGCGTCCTAGAAGAAGGCCGACCAGAAACCGAGCTGCAGTCTTTCGTAGAAGCGCCCGTAGCCGCCACGCACTACCGTGCGACCCATGCCGGTAGGATCCCAGGAGAAGCCAACCCGCGGGGAGATGTTGTTGTTGTCGTCTGTAATGTCCTCCTTGTCCCACCGCAATCCCACGTTCAGCGTCAGGTTCTCATTCAGCGTCCAATCGTCTTGGAAGAAGAGGACAATCGTGTTGTTGGACGGAATCGTATCGGCCGGCGAGCGCTCGAAGAGGTGGCGAGCATCGTGAGGCCTGAGACGATCCTCGGATGGCACTGCAAGCTTGTCGCGAGGAAGTTCAATGGTTCCAAGAATCGCACGCATCCAGGACGACCACGCGTCGACGAAGAAAACGAAGAGCTGGTTGTACGCATCGCAACGGAAAATCGCTCGTGGGGATACGATCGGATTGCTGGAGCGATGGCGAACCCGGGCCGTCGAGTGAGCGACCAGACCATCGGCAACATCTTGAAACGGCATGGGATGGGGGCCAGCGCCGGAGCGCCGAAAGACCACGACATGGAAGGAGTTCATCCGCTCGCACATGGACGTCCTTGTGGCGACGGATTTCTTCACTGCGGAGGTGTGGACGAAATCTGGGCTGGTCACCTACTACGTCTTGTTCTTCATGCACCTTGCCACGCGGCAGGTATATATCGCGGGTATCACGCCGCATCCCGATCGGCAGTGGATGACCCAAGTGGCGCGGAATGGGACCATGGCGGATGTCGGGTTTCTCTCCACGAGCCGGTACTTGATCCACGACCGGGACTCCAAGTTCTGCGAGGCGTTTCAGCTGACCGTCGAAGCCGTGGGTATTAAGACCGTCAAACTTCCAGCGAGAAGCCCGAATCTGAATTCATTCGCGGAGCGCTGGGTGAGATCGGCAAAGGACGAGTGCCTGTCGAAGCTCATCCTCTTCGGGGAGAGGTCGCTTCGGCTCGCGCTGAAACACTATGTCGGGCATTTCCACGAAGAAAGGAATCACCAAGGCAAGGGCAATCTATTGTTGTTCCCCGTCGATGAGTACACGCGTCGTGCCGAAGGGACCGTTCGTCGTCGGGAACGGCTGGGTGGTCTGCTGAAATACTACTACCGTGACGCCGCATGAGTTTCTTGACCATACGGGACCTGACCGAGTTCGACGGGGGTGAGATCCGCGGGTGGCGCCTTGGGCTCGCCGGGGGACGCTCAATTTCGATAGACCGTGGGTCTACACCGTGTTCGCCGCCACCAACGCATTTGACAAAGGCTTCGACACCGAGACGAATGGCGACCTTACGTTCTTCGATTTGCGGCTCGACATCCCCGTCGGTGCGACGACGTTGAGCGTAGGCAAGCAAAAGGAGCCGATCTCCATGGAGCGCATCATGTCCATGGTGTTCCTGTCCCAGCAGGAGCGCTCTTCGGCGTCCGATGCGCTGCTGCGGTCGCGCAACGTCGGTATCGTCCTCAACGGAGCGGCTCTCGGGCAGCGGGGCGTGGGCGGGTGGCGTCTTCAACGACTGGTTCGACGTCGGGCAGTCCCTCGACGAGAGCTACCTGTTCCACCTCGGCTTCGGGATGCGCTACTCGGACGCCAAGGAAGGCGTCCGCGCCCGCACGGAGCCGGAGTTCAATAAGTCGCCGCTGTTCGTGGACACGGGACTGCTCAAGGCGGACAGCACGATGACGTACGTCCTCGAAACTGCGTGGAGTTCGGGGCCGTTGTGGCTGGGTGGGGAGTACGTCAGGGCCGACGTGCGCGCGCCGGCCCTGGGCGATCCCTCGTTCGCTGGCTTCCACGCCTCCGCCACCTGGTCGATGAGCGGGGAGATGCGCGCCTACCGGAAGAGGAGCGGGGTAATGGGGCCAATGCCCGTCTCCCGCTCGGTCGACCAAGGCGGCTGGGGAGCCTGGGATCGGCGCAGTTCAACGTGAATTTCAACTATCGGCACATCGCGCTGGATCGCTTCGGGGTGCATGGAACGGCCCACGGACTCAACGCTCGCGTGCTCCTGATCCTCGAATCAGAACACCCGAACCTCTGGGTCCATTTCGAGAGGCCCTCCGTGCCCAAGGCCTACCGGATGCGGAGACGGTCTCGAAGATGACGCATGGCAAAAGGATTCGTTACGCGGGGTTGGTTATCTGCCGTCAGCGTCCGGGGACCGCCTCCGGAGTCACCTTCACGACTCTAGAAGACGAGACTGGTTTCGTGAATCTCGTGGTTTGGACGAGGGTCTTCGAACGCTATGCGGTGCTTGTCGAGACCGCACCCTTCAATCGGTGTCGCCGGCAAGCTCGAAGCCCGCGACAATGTCGTGCATGTCATCGCCGATGAGCTATGGACGCCTCGCCTCGAGGTGCAGCCGCAGCACGGTGGAGCTGGGATGGTTGACTTCACCAATGCGGCCCCAGCGCGCGCCGACTCGTGCGGCTAGAAATCCAAGAGATAAGTGAACTTCGCGATCAAGGCGCGGTCCAATCGTGCACCGGTGATGGCGTCCCGGCGCTCGTTGTAGACGAGGAAGAAATTGGACAGCGGCCGATGAATCCAGTTCAAACGGATGTTGCTACTCCATTCTTCGAGGACGGTGTTGTACTGAATGAGGCCATTTAGAAACATTCGGTTGCTGAAGGAGTAGTTGAACTGGCTAGTCGCCAGGTGGGTGATGAAGCTCCCCTCCGGCAAATCCACGTCATTCTTTGACCAGATGACCTGAGCGTTGAGGCTGGCGCCCAACCGGAGCGTTCCGCCGACCGTCCAACCCCGCTTCGTCCCGGAGAAGAAGTCACCGTAGGCGGCCCGGAAGTTGCCCGAGAGCGTGCGGCTGGGGTCGGTGTAGTAAAAGGCGAAGTACTCGGTGAAGTCATAGAGGCCGGCACTCACGACGGTGGTGGGATGAATCTCGAAGGGCTCGAGCGTACGGTCCAGGGTCTCGTTGCGGCCGATCTCGAAGATCCCACCGCTTTGCAGGTAAAACGGAATGTGGATGTTGAAATAGCGGTTAACCAGCTGGCCCTCCTGATCGGTAAAATAGTCGAACTCAATGTGGGCGTTGATCTCGCGTATCCATCCTCTCCAAAACGGCTGCCGGATGTGGAAGCCAAGGTACGTGCTGCTTCGTCTGACGCCGACCCGAGGGGCGAAACCGACCTCCGGATTGAAATTGTCCTGGAGGCTTGATACCGACGTCCGGAGGCTTACGAAACTCCCGTCATATTTGAACGCCACCCGGCCCGCCAAGTCGTCCCCTTCCAGCCCGGGCGTCTCCGTTTTTGCAACGTATCCGAGGATCTCCGCCTTCTGCCCCAGGCGAAAATTCGTGTCGACGCCGAAGCTTCGATTGTAGTTTGGTGAATCGATGGTCGCTCGGTTGATGAACATGGCACCGACGTTGGAGTTGGCGAAGACATCTCGTTTGACGCGGAGCACGGTGAAGTTCTCTTCGTTCACAAAGGGTTCGAGGGTATCGGTTTGAATGGTGAGGAGACCGAGTTGGTGTGGTCCAGCCCGCCCAGTCAAGCGTGCTCCCGCGATAATCGGAATGGGCGTTCCTATTTCAGAGAGTCCAATGCGGCGGCTGAAGAACAAGAGAAGGTCGTCGCCTCGTGCTTGGGCGCCGCGGATGTTGGAACCGGCCAGGAGGGCGCCGAACTGGGCGCGGGCCAACTGGACCCTCTGTTCCTCCGGTGACCCGAAGCGGAAGATCCCGGAGTTCTCGAGGAAGAACTCTCTTTTCTCGGGAAGGAAGAGGCTGAAACGTGTAAGGTTGACTTGCTGCACGTCGGCCTCGACCTGTGAGAAGTCGGTGTTCACGGTCAGATCCAGAGTGAGACCGGTTCCGATTCCCAGCTTGGCGTCGAGACCAGCGTCGAGGTCCTCGGTCCTACCCGTTATCCGGGTCTCGGTCAGGTCACCTTTTGCATATGGCGTCACCTTGATGTTTCGTCCTGGCTTCGTGCCCTGAAGATCTTCCAGCGTGCCGGCCAGTGAAACGCGGGGGAGCCGGTGAATCCGTGGAAGCGGCGACCAGTAACTTTCCTCGTTGAGGCGTCGGACTCTCCGCACGAAGTTGATCCCCCAGGCTTGAACCGGGCGGTCACGGAAATTCAAGGATTTGAACGGTATGGCCATTTCGGTCGTCCAGCCTCTTTCGTCCACGGTACTGGCGACATCCCAAACGGCATCCCAGTTCACGTTGTGCTCGGCGCCCTCGTTGAAGAATTGCGCGTCGTACTTCGCCCCTCCGGGATTAGTTTGGAAGATGTATCCGTTCCGATGGTCGAGGAAAGTGTCTAGGACCACGCCGAAAGCATCACCGGAGCTGACGTTGAAATCGCGTGTGATGTCGGTGAGCCGGATGCGGTGCGGATCGTTGTCGAGGGCGATCACTCCTAAATAGAGGTAATCGTCGTTGTACACAACCTTAACCAGGGTGTCGAAGGTCGCCGGTTCGCCTTCGTGAGGCTCGTTTTGAATGAAACCCGAGGCTGGGGACGCTTCCTCCCAGGCGGACTCGTCGAGAGCACCGTCGATGACGATGGGGGTGCGGGTACGGAGTGCGGTTAGAGTGCGCGCCGAACCTTCAGACTTCCGGCTTGCGTCCTGCTGAGCAGTAACGAGCCCGGCGAAGCCGAGGGCGATCATTGAGCAACCTACGAGGCACCGGGCCCTCATCGATCCGTCTTATGGCATACGGTAGACCCTACGTCAACAGCTCGGGGCCGACCTCGTTTCGCTTGCTTCGCTCCAAATCTGGCGTCGTTCTTGCTGAAACCTGATGTTGTGATGATTCAGGGTGGCCAGGCGACGTGCTTCTCGCTCAAACCGAGCGAGACGTTCGGCATCTTTGGCGAAGGCTTCTCGGAAATGTGATTCGGTCGAAGCGGCGCGACGCTGATCCCGTCCTGCCCCAGGACTTCGAGCGTGATGCCTTGCCTAAGCTTCATGGGGAGCAAGGGCTCGGTGAGGACTCTCAGGTCGGAATGCGAGTGCGTGTCGATGAATCCGGGCGCGACGATGAGGTCGGTGCAGTCGATCTCTCGCCGACCGCGCAAGTCCTCACCGATGGCGACGATGGTGTCAGCGTCGATCGCGATATCCGCCAATCGTTCCTTGGCACCGGTGCCGTCGACGAGCGTGCCGCCCCGCAGTACGATGTCGTAGTCACTCATCGCGAAGCTGTTTTTTTCTTGGATCCAAATTTGTCTCCGAAGAAATCGCCCTCGTTCCACGCGGGTCGCTCGTGATCTTGCGCTACGAGATACCCCGCCAAGAAGTTCACTCCGGCGTATCGGGCGCCCGATTCGAAGTGCATCTTCTGACTTATGTCATCCTTGGGAGTGTGATAGCGAGTCGCCATCCATTCCCAAAAGGCAGCTTCGGCGTCGATGTCGGGATCGGTGGTTTGGAGCCCCACAAAAGCATAGGCGGCCGGAATGCCTTGGCGCACGAAGGGGAATTGATCGCTACGAATGAAAACGGTTTCTTGGGGAATAGGGTCGGGGCTGAGTTCCACCTTCATTCGCGCAGCGGCCCGCTCGAAAACTTCGCCGAGGCTCGAGTGCTCGCTTCCGTAGATCACGAGGTCCTTCATGGGATACACCATGAGCGCGCCATCCATGTTGAGATTCGCGACGATGGCGTCTTTGGGCACCGTGGGATTGATTGCGAAATAATCAGCGCCCAAGAGCCCTTTTTCTTCTGCCGTGGTGGCGAGAAAAAGGATCGAGCGCTTCGGCGGCACGGGCAAGTTGGCGAACGCTCGAGCAACTTCCAAAACCATGGCCGTGCCGGACGCGTTATCGTAGGCGCCGTTCCAGATACCGTCTCCGTCGATGGGCTCACCCAGGCCGACGTGGTCCAAGTGCGCGCTGTAGACGATGTACTCGTTTTTGAGCTCCGGGTCCGAGCCCTCGAGCATCGCAATGACGTTCGGGCTTTCGAGCTCCGCGTGCACGGAGGTCGTTCGGATCTCCGCCTCGAGTGGCAGTTCGAAGCTCTTCAGGTTCCCAGACCCAGCGGCCGCGAAGACTTCCTCGAGGGATACCGGCCCGTTGGAAAAAACTGCTTCTGCGATGGGTCGGCTGAGAGATCCCCCGCCCTTAATCTGCGGCCATGCGTCCACAGGGATTCCGTCACCATCCAACCACCTCATGCGTGCCTTGCCGGCGGAGCGCGAAATCTTGTCCCAAGGCATTCGCTTCTCATACTCCGGTGTGAGGATGGTGAGAATTCCGACCGCTCCGTGGGCCGCCGCGTTTTCCGTTTTCGCGCTGCCCGAGTAATACGCACGCTGGTTGGAAGGGAAGTTGGCTGGCGCACCCGACAACGTCACCGCGATCTTGCCCTCGGCGTCTACCCCTGCGTAGTCGTCATAGTCCAGTTCCGGTGCGGTCACGCCGAAACCAACGAAGACCAAAGGGGCGCGGATCTCGCTGTGTTCGCTCGTCGCGCTTGGCGAGACAATGTAGTCCTCTCCGCTACGTAGCGTCTTGGTCCAGCCCTCACGCCATAGGGTCACCGAGCTCCCGCTCGGACTGAGCCTTGTGATGCGAAGGGGGACGTTTTGGAAGTACGTTCCGTCCGAGCCCGCCGGCTTTAATCCCATCGCTTGAAAGGAAGCGGCGACGTATGTGGCACCCAAGTCGTAACCGCGGGTTCCCGCTTCACGCCCTTCGAGCAGATCGTCCGCCAGAAAAGTGATGTGAGCCTCGATGGCTTCGGGGCGGATTCTTGCCAGTGCGTCCTCGATCTGGGGAGAGGAAACCCCGCCGGGTTGGGCACAGGCTGTGGCTAGGGCAGCCGCTGCAAGGCTCGCCCAGCGAATTGGTTGCATGAGTTGAATTTCTCCTTATGCTGACTATCGTTCAATCATACAAAAAAATGGGGCCCCCGTCGCAGGACCCCATCCCATGGACCAGGGAAGTATATCTTATCGAGACGATAAGCTCGCAGGGTCGAGGAAGGACCGGAGGAGGTTTTTCGAGACCTCCATACGGTACTCGGCGGTGGAGCGGATGTCGTCGATAGGGGCGACATCCGTTTCGAGGAGGGCACAGGCCTCGTCGAGCACTTTGCCGACCGGCTTCTTGTCGACGACGAAGGCTTCCACGTTCTTCAATCGGCGGACGGTGGGAGCCATGCTACCGAGCGCAAAGCGTAGCTCGCGGACGGTGCCGTCTCGTTTGAGCCACAGGAGACCCGCCGCGACCGCCTTCGAGATGGCGGAGGCGGCGCGGGTACCCACTTTCCGAAACAACTGTCGTCGTGGCCGGCCGGTGAGGAAAGGGATCTCGATAGTCTCGATGAGCTCGGAAGGGCCCAGTGAAGTCTTCTTGACTCCAGTGAAGATCTCCGAGAAGGGGATCGTTCTCTCGCCTCGAGGCGACACGGTGTGGATCGACGCTTCGTAGACTGCCAAGGATGGAAACGTGTCACCGGCCGGAGATGCGTTGGCGATGTTACCGCCCAAGGTCCCGCGAATCTGGATCTGCGCGCCGCCGATCGTCCCGCAAGCCTCCACTAGCAACGGAAACGCTTTCTGAGCTCCCGCGTGCCCTTGAATTTGCCAATGGTTGACGAGAGAACCGAGCCTTAGACCACGCTTGAGCGGTCGGATACGGGTCCAGTCCTTGAGGGCGGAGAGATCCAGGATCGTCTTGCCGTTGAGCTCCCCGCCGTTCCACGCCACCAGGAAGTCGGTGCCGCCGGCCAAGGGGATCGCATCGGGACGACGACCGAACATACGCACCGGTACATCGAACGGTAGCTCGCCCACCCCCTTGGCGCCGAAGGGACCACGCGAGTACGGTTTTTCGACGAGATCTACTGTCATCGGCGGTGTATCGAGTGTGGTGGGAATGATGTAGTTCGTGAACTGAGCGTTTTGCATCACGCCGTTCTCGTAAATCGCGTTCTCCAAGAGCGCATACCCGAGTGCCTGAGCGGTCCCGCCCATGATTTGTCCTTCGACGAGAAGGGGATTGATGGCCCTGCCAATGTCCGCCGCAGTGGTCAGCTTCCGAATCTTCACTTCGTATGTGAGTTTGTCGATCTCGATGTCCAGCACCATCGCGGCGTAGCCGTAAACACCATAGGCGTCCCCTCGGTATTTATCCTCGTCCCACTGGATCTCCTCTGGTTTTTCGTACTGTTCGACGAAACGTACCGCGGATTCTTCGCCGACGAGCTTCGACGCCGCCTTTCGCAGACCGCGCCGCGTTTGCGGAAAACTCCCGTCGGCTTCCTCCACCGCCGCCTTGAGACGGAGGGCTGCCCGGCGAAGGAGTCCACCCACCACCATGCAGGTTCGACTCGCAACGGTCGGCCCGCTGTCGGGTACTCTAGCGGTGTCGGGGGTGTCGGTCTGGATCCACTCGTAGGGCAGCCCGAGCGTCTCGGCCACGATCGGCGCGAACATGCTGTTGGTGCCTTGTCCGATCTCGGTGGAAGCCGCCTCTACGTGAATCTCGCCCTCCCGCGTCAGTGACACGCCGGCTCTACTTGCGAGATGCACTTCGCCCGCACCGGTGAAGCCTGCGCCATGAAAAATGACCGAAAGCCCGACGCCCTTCCAACTCGTGCGATTCTTTTTACGATTCCAGCGGGCGTACTCCTTCCGCTTCTCGACGTATTTGCTACGCTTGACGGTGCGTTCGAGAACGTCGGACGCGCCGACGCTCTCTCGAAGGACCTGCCCAGTGGCGGTCACCGAGCCTTTCTTGAAGAGATTGCGCCGCCTCAGGGTGAGGGAATCGATACCTATAGTCGCCGCGATCTTCTCCATGTGGAGCTCGGCGGCAAACAACGTCTGTGGCGCTCCGAACCCTCTAAACGCCCCGCTGGGTGGATTGTTGGTGGCCACGGTTTTCGCGAGAATCCGAACGTTGGGGCAATCGTAGGGGCCCGTGGCATGGAGCGCTCCTCGAGAAAGGACCACCGGTGACAAAGTCACATAAGCTCCCCCGTCCATCACGATCTCGATCTCTTGCGAAAGGAGCTTGCCGTCTTTGCGTACGCCGGTGCCATGCCGGACGCGGGCCGGATGGCGTTTTGTGGTGGCGAGCATGTCTTCGTGCCGGTCATAGATCAACTTGACCGGACATCCCGCCTTGATGGCCAGCAGCGCGGCGTGTCCGGCGATCATGTTCGGGTATTCTTCTTTGCCGCCGAAGCCGCCTCCGGTCGTCGTCTGGACGATCCGGATCTTGTTGTCCGGTCTCGGGAAAAGGGACTTCATGGCCTCGTGGACGAAGTAGGGGCATTGCATCGAGCCCGTCACAACGAGCGTGCCATCCTCTTCTTCCCAGACCGCGACTCCGTTGTTCTTGATGTACGCCTGCTCCTGATACGGGACCCGGTACTCGCCCTCGACAACGAAATCCGCACTCGCGGTGGCGGCTCCGATGTCTCCTTTCTCGATCAGGACGCGTTTGAAAACGTTGTCCGATGAATAAAGGACTTGCTCGAGGTCGATGGATTCCTCCATCGAAAGAGCTGGCCCCTTCTCGTCGTAGTCCACCGCGATATGCTGCAGTGCTTCGTACGCGGTCTGGCGGATCGGATGGCCGACGATCAGGATGGGCTCCATCGCGTGTATCACTCGCTTTTCGGCCAAGAGCGGTTGGTCTTCCTCGATCAAGGGCACGTAGTTCCTGCCCGGAATATCTTCGGCGCGGGCAATGACACATTCGTCCCAGGGAAATTGCGGATCGAAAAGAATATTTTTTATCTGGCCGTAAGGAATCGACGAGCGAGGGTGACCCCGTAGAGGCATCCGGGGAGCTTGTAATCGTCGATGTACTTCGCGACACCGCAGAGTTTCTCCGGTCCTTCCTTTCGGCGGGAGCTCACTCCAACGGTCGACATCGAGCTAGCCTATCGTAGCTGGAAGGCAGGTTTCCACCGGGATACACTACGCGCAGAAATGGTAGGAGGCGGTTCATGACCCGCATGATTGAAAGCAGCAAGGGCTCCTTTCGGGAGAGCTCTTCGACACCGTGCCGTATCGTTCGCGGTAACCTCCCCGCAACCGCGGCGGCGGCCGCCGTGACCGAGGGGGCAACTCTCGGATTGTTCGCTACCGGGATTCATAAATCCGAGACTCCATCACTGGAGCTTGTGGCGCTCCGGATTGCGGGGCTGCAAGGTGAAGAATCCGCCGCGTTTCATCGTGCTACGGTACACGCCCCCCGCGCCGTCAAAGATTTCGCTTGCGTTGGTGGGAAAGGGAGTCATCTTCGACAGCGGCGGCATCTCTCTTGAGGGGGGAAGGGATGTACCGCATGAAGGGGGACATGGCGGATGGCGCGACGGTATTGGCGGTCATGAAGATCATCTCTAAGCTCAAGCCGGCCATCAATGTCCTCGGGATCTTTGCGAAACTTCAGCAGGCTGGGCTGGTTACCGGCGAGAGCTTTTCGCGCCTGCCCATCGATGATGAGTACGCGCGCGGGATCAAGGAGAGTTTGGTCGCCGATCTCAACGAGACTGGCGGGGACGCCAGCGCCTCCATCGGCGCCAAATTCATCCAGCAGTTCACCGACGGCAAACCTTGGATTCATCTCGACATCGCCGGCACGTCCTGGCCGGGCTACACCCCGCCGTACCGGGACGCAGGCCCGACGGGCGTGACGGTGCGAACGCTGGCCGAGCTCGCTTTGCAGATGGGTCGAGGCATCCCACACGCGACCCAATGATCGCAGCAAAATGACCAATGATCTAATTATTGTAGGTGGGGGTCCCGCGGGACTCGCCACTGCGATTTTTGCGGCGCGCGCGGGACTCTCCTCGATCCTCCTCGACAAGCGTTCCCTTCCCTTAGACAAGCCTTGTGGCGAGGGGATCATGCCGCCTGGGGTGGCACTCCTCCGGGAGATGGGTGTCCACGTGCCGCACTCCCCGTTCCATGGCATTCATTATGTCGATGGAGACATCCTCGCCGAGGGGCGGTTTCAACGAAAACCCGGTTGGGGTGTCCGGCGCACGGCGCTCGTTCGGGGGATGGTGGAGCGTGCCGAGGAGTTGGGAGTCGATCTTCGCTACCATACGGGGGTCGAGGGTTGGCGTTACAAGGGCGAGCGTGCCGTCGTCGAGACCGAGCGGGGCGCCATCGAAGCGCGTTTTCTCATCGGTGCGGACGGTCTTCATAGCAAGATTCGGAAACAAGCCGGGTTGGAAAAGAGCCGGCGCGGTGCGAAGCGCTTCGGCGTGCGATGTCACTTCCGGGCCCGTCCGTGGTCGTCTTTCGTCGAGGTCCATTGGGTCGATGGTACGGAAGCCTACGTGACGCCCGTCGGTTCGGAGGAGGTCGGAGTCGCTTTGCTCTCGAGTGGGGAGCCGGCCGGCTTCGAGGACATGCTGAACAAATTCCCGAGTTTTCGGGAGCGGCTCGACGGGGCGCCGGTGGTGAGCGAAGCGAAAGGGGCCGGACCTTTTCGACAGCGAGTGCGACGCCGCTATCGAGACAATCTCGCACTGGTGGGCGATGCAGCGGGATATCTCGATGCCATTACCGGCGAGGGCTTGTCGCTCGCTTTCCACTGCGCACGGTCTCTCGCGGAGACGGTGGCCGAAGGTAGGCGGTTGGCATCTTATGAAAAGGAGTACCGCCGTCTCAGTCGTACTTATTCTTGGATGACGGGACTCCTCCTTACCGTGGCTCGCCAGCCATGGCTCCGGCGGCGGGTCATCGCGACGTTGGCTCGCAAACCCGAGCTCTTCGATCGTCTGCTCGCCATCAGCCTCGGCGAGCAACCCGTTCGAACGATGGGTCTCGGGGGGGTGGTCAGGCTTCTCGAGGGACTCGCTGTGCCTCTAAGTAGAGTCCCTTCAACCACTTTCCGGTCCGGCTCTTCCGTCTAGCTGAGCTCTCCATTCGGCTGGCACGTGGCGCGGATCATGTGATGCAGCTTGCTCCCTGTGCCTACCACTACCGCGCCGGTCCTCGACCCTACCAAGGCCGAATGCCAACGATTTTCACAGGGGTGGTTTCGGCATGATTTTTCGTCCCTGTACAAGAGGGCGATCCGAGTCCGGTTCACTCGCGCCCGCCGCACCGACGCCATCCAACAGCTGCGTGAAGAGCGCAGCGAGCTCTATGATGGGATGATAGGTTTGAGTAAGGGGTTGGAGTTACCTGGCACACTCGCCAAGGACGGCCGCGTACTAGAAGAAAAAAAGGGACAGGCTATTCACCTCCCAGATAAATAAAGACAAATAGCCTGTCCCCGAGTTCTTTGGATTCTTACTGGGACTTTCCTCTTCCGGCCACCGGCCAGATCTCCTCGACCTGCTCTCCTCGGTACGCGTAGTATTGGTCGTAGAGATTGACCGTTGGATCGCAGTGCGAGGCGAGTAGCGCGACTTTGTCTCCTACCTTGATTTCCTTCGAGGGATTCTTGAGCTCGAGGATGCCGTGTTCATCGCCCGCGAAGCGATAGGTGACCCCGGTAATGTCTCTTAGCGCCGGAGTCTTGTCGCTGGCGAACGCCTTGAGGCCCGCGTCGATGGTGATGCGGCCCTTGATCGGCTGACTGATGGCGGTGGCAATCACGAAAAGCGAGGGCTGGAAGTCATCGTAAATGGCGCTCGTCTTGCTGCCGATGCCGCGGTAGTCGACATCCATGAACAAGTACGAGCCCGCTTGGAGGTCCGTGACTCCCTCGATGTCGGCGTCGATGTTGTAGGTGCCGGTACCGCCGACACTCAGCACCGGAACGTCGAAGCCCGCCTTTTCCATCTCGTGTTTCATCTCGAGCGCCCGGGCCAACGCCTGCTTGGACCGCATCTTGCGGTACTTGTGCCCCTTCAGGTGTTGAACCTGGCCTGCATAAGCCTGGACTCCTCCGAACGTGAGGTTGGGACTCTTGGCGATCGTCTGAAGCAGATCCATGGCCGGTTTGCCCATCTCGATCCCGGTGCGGTTGGTGCCGGTGTCGAGCTCGATGAGCACCGAAAGCTTCGTCTGCGCGGCGCCCGCGGCATCGCTGAAATCTGCCACGTTGCTCTCACGGTCCACGACGATCTCGATGCCCGGACTCTTGCGGGCGAGCTGGATGACCCTCTCGATCTTCTCCGAGGTCACGACCGGCGAGGTAATAAGGATGTTATTGACTCCGCCCTCCAACATCACCTCCGCCTCGCTGAGCTTCGCGGTGCAAACGCCGATGGCGTCGTGCTCGATCTGCTTTTTGGCAATGATGGGTGACTTGTGGGTCTTGGTATGGGGGCGAAGCTTCGCCGTTTTTCCGGTCAAGAAGTCCTGCATCTTCTTGAGATTGGACTCCATGGCGTCCAAGTCGACGACGAGCGCCGGAGTCGGAAGATCCCATACGTTCGTCGGATCGGGTAGACGCATCGGCTCGATACTGACGTGTCCAATCCCCGAGGCGCCAGTGGCCGCAAAGGCCTTGCCGTGTCCCGCCAAGCTCATTCCGATCGCGCCTCCCAAAGTGGAGCCAAGAAATCCCCGTCTCGAAATTTTCTTACCCATATTCGCCTCCCTGAAATAAAGTTCGCCGGAGGCTATCACGAAGAGTTGAGAATCGGCAGTGGGAACCGACGGGAGGGCGGCTCCAATTGACATGAGCGTTCAATCCCAACTAGATTCTTCACCTTCGATTATAGGCAGCTCACTGTGACAGCCAAGGAGGGAATCGATGACGAGTTTTACGGATCGGATGCTCGGCGCTGCAAAACTGGACGTTGACACCTACGAGGAAGTGGAACATGACCAGACGGCTACGGGGCAGGCCATGGGGGTGGTCATCATCTCCAGTCTTGCAGCGGGAATCGGCTCGGTCGGGGGCGGTGCGTCTGGGCTGATTGCAGGAACGATCGGCGCACTAGTGGGCTGGTTCATCTGGGCGGCGCTGACTTTCTTAATCGGCACGAAGGTCTTGCCCGAACCGCAAACCAAGGCAGATCTGGGCGAGCTGCTTCGGACCATTGGCTTTTCGGCGTCTCCGGGTGTCCTCCGGATATTCGGGATGATTCCCGTGCTGGGTGGTCTGATCGCGCTCGCGGCGAGCGTCTGGATGCTGGTCGCCATGGTTGTCGCGGTCCGACAAGCGCTGGACTACCGCAGCACCGAGCGGGCCGTGGGCGTCTGTGTCATGGGTTGGGTAGTGCAACTCGCTATTTTTTTCACTTTGCGCCTGTTTGTGTGAGCCGCCACCGGCGCGCTGCTCACGTCGTGGAACTACAAGAACGGAAGGTACGCCGGAGGTGGAGAATATCTCCCCTCGCGCCGCTGCTCGCAGTCCTGCTCAGTGCAAGCTGTGCCGACCGTGAGTCGGGCCCAGCCGTTCTGACGGCGGATCTCCCTCTCCATCTCGAAGACCATCTGGAAGCGGCCACGATCGAGGGCTCCGAGGTCCCGAAAGACATCCCCGAGGCGGTGGAGTGGCGCTTCGACGAGCCGCAGCCTGACTGGAGGCGCATCCATCCCTGGGAGTTCCACACAGAGCCGGCGGAGCTCGTTCGGACCGGCGACGCTCTACGCCTCGTATTCGCGGACAAGAACCGCGACTCCGATGGCGATTTCGTCGGCGGTCTCTACGTCGGCCTACCGGACTGGAGGCTCGAGGAATGGGCCTACGTCGCGGTAGAGGCCCGCGTCTAGCCTGGCGTATCGGGCGTGGAACTCGGGTTCAACCTCACGGAGCCGACTAGGGCTGGTGTCCGGCAGGCCGGGGGCGTTCCTACTCCGGTGATGGCGGACGGCACGGTGCAGACATACCTCCTCAGCCCTGAACCCATCCGGGGCGAGTTCGATGGCACCTGGCGGCAGCTCATCGTCGACTTCTGGGGAGACCGGCCCACCTCCATCGACCTCCTCTCGGTGAAGGTGATTCCGAAGGAGGCGGCGTTCGCCTCCGCCCCCGTGGGGGTCAGCACCGAAGCCCTGAACGAAGAGGCTCGCCGCACGCTTTACAGCCACGCGCCGGGCAAGCTCACGTACCGGGTTCGGATTCCCAAAGCAGGGCAGCTCGATGTCGGGCTTCGTGTGGTGCGGCCTGGCGTTCCGGTGACCTTCCGGGTGACGGCCGCACCGCGTGGCGGTGAGGCCGAGACACGGCTTGAGGAGACGGTGGCCGAGACGGAGCAGTGGGCGCAGCGTCGTGTCGACCTGTCCGACCTCGGGGGCAAACAGTGTCGCTGGCCCTGGAGGCCGATGCGGATCGCGCCGGCAGCGTCGTGCTCTGGGCGGCACCGACCCTGAGCGGGGCCCGCACCACTGAGAAGCCCAACATCATCTTCTATGTCATCGATGGTGGCGGGGCTGACCTCATGAGCTTGTATGGCTACAACCGTCGCACGACCCCCAACCTGGAGCGGATCGCCGCCGAGGGCCCGCTCTTCGACTACGCCTACAGCAACTCCACCTGGACCGGGCCATCCACCCTGTCGTTCCTCATGTCGCTGCAACACAGCGTGCTCGGCGGCCTCAGGAACGCCCGCAACATGGCCCCGGAAGGGGTGTTGACCATTGCGCAGCATCTGCGGCGGGTCGGATACCAGACGGCCTTTTTCACCTCGAATCCCAACGCCGGCACGATGAGCGGTCTTGAGCGTGGCATCGACGTCCTCCGTGGGGCGGGAGTGGGGAACAGCTCCGCCTCTTCGGTGGAGCTGCACGCCGATTTCTGGTGGTGGCGCGAGGCGTATCCGGCCGAACCCTATTGGGTGCGCTTCCAGACCACCGACGTACACTCGCCGAACATTCCGGTACCACCCTTTGCCGGTTTGTACGTGAGCCCCGAGCGGCGAGCGACCTACCACGAGTGGGGGCGCGAGTTAGACGCCGCCGGCGGGAGCTTCCCGTACTCCGATGCTTACGAGAAGAGCGGCATCGATCGGCAGGAATTCTTCGACATCGCCCGAGGGCTCTATGACGAAACGATGGCCCATCAGGACTATCAGATCGGACGCTTCGTCGAGCGTCTGAAGGCGGCTGGGGAATGGGAGAACACCGTGCTGATTGTCGCCGCGGCAAGGATCCAAAGCCACCGCGGTGTGGCGGCGACGCGAACGTCCACGTCGGGCTCCTGGATGGCATCGAGGAGCTCGACCCTGGCATCACCGATATGCTGCAGGCGGAGACGGATCTCTTTTCGCAATGCACGCGACAAGAGAGTCCGCACGCGCCGGGGGGTGGACGACGGGAGCTTGCTCCAATCGGGTTCCTTTCCGAGCACCGCGGAAAGCGTGTCCGGAACCGTCTCGCCATCGAATGTGCGTTTGCCGGTCAGCGATTCGTAGAGACAACAGCCGAATGCCCAGATGTCGGTGCGCCGGTCGACGCGTTTTCCCCGTGCTTGCTCGGGGCTCATGTACGCGGCGGTTCCGAGGATGGCACCGAGCGCGGTGTTTCTTGTGAGCGTGGGCGACTTCGAATCGCTTGCCACGGCACCTTCGGCCTCGCTGTCGTTGAGCTTCGCGAGTCCGAAGTCGAGAATCTTCGGCTTTCCATCCGGTTTGATCTTGATGTTCGCCGGCTTCAGGTCCCGATGCAGGATCCCCTTCTCGTGAGCCGCCTCGAGTCCCTCGGCGATATGAATGAACAAGGGGAGCGCTTCTTTCGCGGGTAGGGAACCCTGCGCGACGCGCTCGGCGAGTGTGTCTCCCTCGACGAGCTCCATCACCAGAAACTGGCGGTTCTCGGCTCCTTCTAACCCGTGAAGCGTCGCAATAGACGGATGGTTCAGGGCGGCGAGAAGCTTGGCCTCACGCTCGAACCGCGCACGGCGCTCCGCGTCACGGGAGAGCTCGTCGGGCGGGACTTTGATCGCAACTTCGCGGCCGAGCTTGGTATCCCGAGCGCGGTACACCTCCCCCATGCCCCCGGCGCCGATGGCGTCGAGGATTTCATATTGGCCGAGGCGTGTACCGGTGGCGAGTGCCATGGCGCTAGTTTATAACCGGAAGCTCGAAAAGCGCTGCCTCCCGGTCACTGCGCACCAAAAGATACTGACCAACAAGCGCCGGGCTATTCCAAAGCTTGCCGTCGAACAAATGGAGCCGCCCCAGTTCGCGGAGCTCCTCGGGGCTAGGCTCGACGAGCACCATCTCGCCGTGCTCGGTCTGCACCAAGAGTAGATCCTCGACCAGGATCATCTGGCCGTGGCCGTAACGACCACCCTTCCACTGGCGTTCGCCGGTCGCGGCGTCCAGGCACACCATGATCCCGTCATCGAGGCCGTAGATGAATCCCTGGTGTACGACGAAGTTCGCGAACTTGGCCTTGAGCCGGATGCTCTCCCAGACCACGCTCGCGCCGAGACTGCCGTCGGCACCGGGCCCGATCTTGAAAAGCTTCGCACCGACACCGTATCCGGCCGAGAGAATCAGCCGATCGCCGTCTAGGGGGACGGGTTGGGCGACGTTGGGCTGCTGGCGTGGCCAATCGTGAGTCCAGAGCAGTCGTCCATTTACCGGATCGTGGCCGGCCACGCTCGCGTGATTGAAGATGACGATCTGTCTCACGCCCGCGAGGGTCGCAACGAACGGTGAGCTGTACCCCGCGCGGTCGTTACCAGCTTGCCAAACGATGTCGCCGGTAGCCTGGTCGTATGCAACGAGGGATTTGCCGTCGGTACCGCCGGCGCCCACGACGACCACGCCGTCGACGACAAGAGGCGAGCAACTGATGCCCCAGTCGGGTGACTGGGCGTCGTTGTCTTCGAGAAAGTTCCGCGACCAGATTCGCTCGCCGGTCTCGAGGTCGAGACAGTTGAGAAGACCGGTGCTGCCGACGCTATATACGCGGTTGCCAACGATGGTGGGTGTTGCACGAGGGCCTTCGCCAGAGATGGGATGGTTGTAGTGTGCAGGACTGCCGGTGGCCCATTTTTCTTCGCCGGTTCGGAAATCGTAGCGAACGACGACTTCTTGCTCCCCGCGCTGTTCTTGGGTCATAGCTGCATCGCCAGCGACAGCAAAGCTTGACCAGCCGGCTCCGACCGGGCGACGCCAGATCCGTTTCGGTGGATGGGCAGTCCAATCCGTTTCAAGGTGCACGCCCCGGACGGTCGCATTTCGGGAAGGGCCAAGAAATTGCGGGTAATCGAAGGCCGAGGCCAGCTCGTTGAGACTCTCGCCGGTGACCCCGTCGCCAGCTCCGGCCCACCGAGGCTCGAGGATGGGAACGAGATCGCCGCTCACGCCTCGCAAGCGGAACAAGAGAAAAGATGACGCGATCATCAAGATCACGATGCCCCAACCCTGAAGGCGATTCTTCCAGGGGAGCTTCGAGAAGAAGGTGAGCCACAGCAAAAGTAGCCCGGTTGAGACAATCAAGGTGACCGCGGTGCGTATGACTTGGAGCTGTCGGACCGGAGCGTCGCTGCCCCAGATGGAGGCGAACGCAACGAAAGAGCCGACAACAATGAGAAGGGCAGGCCACCAGCGCATCGGCTGGATACTATACCGACTTCAACACGATGATGGTCATGTCGTCGTGCTGTGCCCGTCCGGCAGCGAAGTCCTGGACGGAATCAACGAGCAAACGAGAGATCTCGGCAGCCGGAAGTCGATGGGTCGATAGTAGGAGCTTTTCCAAGCGGTCTTCGCCCTAGATTTTTTCATCGCGGTCGAAGGCGTCGACGATGCCGTCGGTGTAGAAGCAAATCAGGTCTCCGGACCGGAGCTCGATGGTCTCTTCTTCGAATCCGGCTCCATCGAACATTCCCAAGACGGTCCCGCCGGCATTCAGGTAGGAGATCTCTCCGTTCTCCCTCACCAGAACGGGTGGAAAGTGCCCCGCGGAGGCGTAGGTGAAGCTGCCGCTCATGGGATCGAGGACACCGTAACAAGCCGTCACGTAAACGTTCCGCGTGATGTCTCGGTAGAGTCGACGATTGGCGGCGTGCAACACGACTGCCGGCTGCTCGTCATGTTGCGCCGCGCGAGGCCGCCATGATCATCGCGGCCCCAACTCCCTTGCCGGAAACATCCGCGATGAGGAATCCGTGCTTATGCGAGGCGAGACGTGGAAAGTCGTAGAAATCACCACCTAGGCTTTCTGCTGGGATGTAGGCCGTCCCGATCTCGAATCCCGGTACCGCGGGGGGCTCATCCGGTAACATGCTGAGCTGCACCTGCCGGGCCAACTGAAGGTCGTTCTCGAGCTTCTTTTCTCGGGAAAGGAGCTCTTCGTAGAGTCCCGCGTTGACGACGGCGATCGCCAAGATGCTTCCGACGGCGGTCAAGATTTGCTCATGCTCCTCGTTGAAATCCCCGAACCGGGTGCTCTCGAGAGTCATCGCCCCAACCGCTTCACCTTGATGTATCAGAGGAATGGATAGGGCAGAGCGAGGCACCTCGCCACGATCGGTCTTGGCGGGAAGGAAGTCGGGCTCGATTGAGACGTCGTTCGAGAGAACCGGCGAAAGCGTACGTACCGCCTTTCCAACCAGTCCCTTGTTGACGGAGAACCGCTGGAGCCACCGGCGCGACTCTTCCGAGTAGCCGATCCCAATTCTCCAAACCAACTCCTCGTGCTCCTTGTCATAGAGGAAGATGCTGAAGTGCTCGTAAGGGATGACTTCTTGCAGCAGGTTTCCGACGCGGTTGAGGAGCCGATCGAGATCCAGGATCGACGTGAGGTCCCGTGCGACCGAAAGCAGAAGCTCCAGCCGCTCGATCTGCGTCCCTTCTAAGGCGGTCAACTGTCTTTCGACCACTATTTCACTTTCCAGCGGGCGGTCCCCACCTGCTCGATGCGAGCTTCCAGTTCATCACCGGAACGGATGACGCCGACTCCGGATGGGGTTCCGGTGAAGACGAGATCGCCGGGCTCGAGCGTAAAAACACTGGAGGCGTAAGAGATGATGTCCTCGGTTTTGAAGATCATGTCCGAAGTTCGGGCGGATTGACGGACCTCTCCGTTCAATCGAAGCTCTATTTCCAGATCTCCGGGATCTCCGACCTCCTCAGCCGGAATGATTTCTGACATGGGAGCCGATCCGTCGAAACCCTTCGCCACCGCCCAGGCTTCCCCGTGCTTGCGGGCTTCCACTTGTACGTCCCGCGCGGTCAGGTCGAGGCCGATCGCGTAGCCACCGACGAACTGGAGTGCTTCCGCCGTTGAGACGTGGCGCGCTTCCTTAGTGATCAAGGCTACCAGCTCGGTCTCGTAGTGGATATTCTTGGAAAAATCGGGCAGTCGGATCGGATCCCCCGGATTCAGCAAGGCGGTCGAAGGCTTGAAGAAGAGCATCGGCTTGTCCGGGACCCGCGTCTTCAACTCTTCGATGTGCTTAGCGTAGTTTTGTCCCATACAAACGATCTTGCCGACGACCACTTCCTGGCCGCTGTCATTGAAACGCACCTTAGCCATGCAGTTTTTCTCCTAAGAAAACCCGTTTTTCTGCGACGATCCTGCCATTCTGCCACAAAACTAGAAGAAGCGAAGAGTAAATCGAATGAGTCTTCTTACTAATGGCGTATAAGGAGGATACAAGAGCCGGGGGAGACCCCTTTTCGATTGGTGCATCACCGCCCGTTCGTGAGAGAAAGCTTTGAAACCCGAAAACCCGTGTGCTTTCCCCATGCCGCTGTGGTTGACGCCGCCGAAAGGAAGATAGGGACTCGCATAGTGAACGAGGACATCGTTGACGACGGAATCGCCGGAGTCGACTTGGCCGAGGATTGCCTCGACTGCGGCCCGGTCCCTCGCGAAGACGTAGAGGGCCAGGGGTTTCGGCCGAGCGGTGACCAGCGCAATCGCCTCCTCGCGGGTTCCATAGGAGAGAATAGGCAGTACCGGGCCGAAGATCTCTTCCTGCATGATTTTCGAGTCCGGCCGCACACCGCTCAGCAGCGTCGGCGGGATAAAGAGGTCCTCCTCCCGGAAAGTCCCTCCCACCTCGATGCGGGCACCGCCTCGCACGGCGGAATCGACGAGGCTCTTGATCCGTCGGAAGTGATTCTTGTTCACAATCCTACCGTAGTCCGGGTTTTCCGTCAGGCGCTCTGCGGGTCCATATCTCTCATCGAGCGCCTTCCGGGATAGCTCGAGGAATCGGGCCTCGTCGCTCTTTGGGACTAGGACGTAGTCTGGTGCCACGCAGCTCTGGCCCGCGTTGAGACATTTTCCCCAGACGATCTTGGTGGCCGCCTCGGTGAGGTCTGCCGAAGAGTCGACGATCACCGGGGATTTTCCACCTAGCTCCAAGGTGACCGAGGCTAGATTGGTCGCCGCGGCGGCCATGACCTTGCGACCGACGCGCGGGCTACCGGTGAAGAAGATGTGGTCGAACGGCTGCTCGGTAAGGGACTTGGCGACGTCTGCATCGCCCTCGATCACTGCAACCTCGCTTTCGTCGAACAACTCCTGAAGGAGACTACGGGTGAAGGCGGCGGTTCGTGGAGCGAGCTCGGACGGCTTGACGATGGCTGCGTTTCCGGCCGCGATAGCGGAGACGAGAGGCGACATCGCCAACTGAAACGGGAAGTTCCACGGGGCAATGATGAGGACGACCCCTTTCGGCTCGTAACGGATCTCGCTCCGCGCACCGAGAAGCACGAGAGGAGAGGGAACCCAAGTCGGCTTTATCCAATCGACAAGGTGGCTTCGCGCGTGCTTGATTTCGGTAATGACGGGATAGATTTCGCTGAGCTGGATTTCCGGCTCGGGTTTGCGCAGATCCTGGTGGACCGCTTGCACGAGCTCCTCGGATCGACTCTCGAGTGCGCGACGGATTCGGTCGAGCTTTTCGATTCGCTCGCCGACCGTCGACGCCTTGAGCCGTTGCCGGTTGGACCGCTGGAGCTCGAAGACTCTCTTGATTTCCATGCTGGCGCTCTATCTTCACTCGAAGACGAGCCTCGCACAAGGCAGGCGGTCAGGCGGTCAGCTTGACGAAGCCGGATGCGTCGTTGGGGATGAGCTGCCAATCTAAAGCGGGTGTCTTGAGTGGGCGCCTGGCCTTCGTGAGGCTCGCGTTGGAGGAAGCCTCCCTCCCATGCGCCTTGGCTCCAACAGGTATCGTCCAAGACTCCATCGATGGTGGGGTGGGACATCGCCTCGATCCTGCTGGCAACATAGCTCTTTCTCTGGACGGGGTCAGCGGCATCTAAAGGAGAGGCGGTGATTGCCGCTAGCAGCGCCAATACCGGGCGGTTCATGGCTAACTAGCCGATTCTCCGCTGGAAAAGTTACGTTTGCAAATAAGAGTCTCAAGAGCAGGCTTCGAAAGAGTCCGAGTCGACCCCCGCGGACGGGATTAACGAGCCGGTCGTAACGAGTCATGAGGCCCCATCGGAGGGAGGGTGCTCAAGTACTCGGTATGGGAGTGGGGATCGGCGCGTCGGCGTTTTCCGGACACCAGTGGAGCGCTACGGCGCGCGATGGCAAAGAATTCCTATCTGAAGGCCGATGTGACGGCATTCATCGCGGGAGCCAGCGCGAATCGCCAGCCGGGGACGACTAATGTTCCTTAGCGTTTTGAGGGCGGTAATTGATGGCGAGCTCTTTTTCGATGTTGCGGATGCGATCGGTCGGTCGGGAGTGGCTACCAAAGAAAAAGTTGCTGACGGAGTCACTCTCACCGTACTTTTCACCAAACTTCGCCCACAGACCCGGGCCTTGATGGACGTCGTAGCCCGCCTCGTAGACGTAACGAAGTCCCACACGGTCGGCCTGATCCTCGAGGTTGCGGCTGTAACCAGAACCGAAGGCGGATAGGCCGAGCACGGAACCTAGCTCCACCGCGGAACGAGTGACGCCGTGGCCTATGGCTTGGCTGCTCGCCATCGCCCCGACTGCCAGCATTTGAGTCCACATCCCTCGCTTGGCGTTGCGTCTGGAATGCTCGTGAGTGTAGTGCGCCAGCTCGTGCCCTAGCACGATGGCAAGCTCGTCATCGGTCATGGCATCGATCAAGCCGGCGTAGACCCAGATGGCTCCGTTGCCCATGGCGGCGGCGTTCCACTCGTCGGTCTCGATGACACGAACTCGAACCGAGTCGGAAGAAATGTAGGGCGGTACGAGACGCGTCGTGATCTCGCGAACTCGATCGACTCGCGGCCCGGACTCCGAGATCTCCCCTATGGCTTTGTTTTTTCCACCCGGACCAGGCTCGAACATCTTGCCTTCTTCGACCCAGATTTGCTCGATCTCGTTGGTGGCCTGCAAGACCTCCGACTCGAACATCGCGGTCCCGTTGGGCTTGGCCTCGATTTCGCGCGCCACCAGCGTGCCATCGGCAGCCCGGATTCCCTTGGCCTTGACCTCCCAGCCCAGGTGAATGTCGTAGAGGCTTCCGATCTTCTTGTACTTGACCTTTTGAGCCGGCCGGACTCGCTGGCCGTCCACGATGATCAGATTGCCTTTTTGCCACTCGGCATAGCCCTCGACCTTCTCGTCTTTAGCCGCTGCTGCGGCTAGAGGAACGAGGAGGACGAGCAGGATCACGAGGAGTCGAGTGATGCTCCGGTTCATATAGACCCTCCGAAGACCCACGGGGATGCGCCCATTATAGACCCAGATGCTTAGAGGACCCGGGTGAGCTCGTCGGCGTCGAAGCGGGGGAGACTGACCGGGCGTTCACCCCGCAAGAGCTTGATACCCTTATCCTGCTTGGCCACTCGGCCGATGACAGTGGCCTTGACCCCGGCGTCTTTCAGGCTCTGCATGATGGCCGAGGTCTTCTTTTCCTCAGTTGCGAGCAATAGGGCACCCGATGCGATGGCGCCGAGCAGATCGATGTCGAAGAGCTTTGCGAGCTCGGTGGACTCCCAGTACCGAGGGATCTCGGTCTCGCCCACGAGCAGTCCGACCTCCGATGCTTCGGCCAGCTCCCAGAGGGCGTTAGCGATTCCACCTTCCGTGGGGTCGTGCATTGCGTGGACACCGGGGACCGAGCAAGCGGCACGAGCCGCCGCGAGGACTGACAAACCAGGGGTTTCGAGAAACGCGACCGCCTTCTTGTGGAAATCCGTTCCCAGGGCCCCGATCACTTCGTCCGCCTTTTCCCGCGCCAGGATCGCGGTAGCTTCGATGGCGATCCCCTTCGTCAAGATCAACATGTCGCCCTGCCGCGCACCGGAGGACGTCACCAGGCGGTCTCGCTCGACCTCGCCTACCATCGTGCCGGCCATGATGGGTCGATCGATGCCCGACGTGATCTCGGTGTGACCACCCACCGGAGTGCAACCGATCTCACGGCAGGCCTCCGCCACATCAGCGAATATGCGCTCCGCCATCTCGGCGGTGGTCGCTTGCTCCGGCAAAAGGACGGTAGACAGAAAATAAAGCGGCGTGCCGCCCATGGCCGCGATGTCATTGGCGTTTACCTGAACGGCGTACCAACCGATGCGCTCTGGCGTGAACGTGATGGGATCGGACGCGAGCAATAGGTAACGGTCTCCTAGGTCGATCGCGGCCGCATCTTCCCCGATCTGGGGTCCGACCAAAACCTGAGGATCGGAGACACTGTGTCGTGCCAGGAAATCCCGCAACAGTTGCGGCTTGAGCTTGCCCAGGGGAAGAAAATCAGTCACGCGAAATCCTCTGCATTGGAGTTATACTTATTTTGATGGTAACCCTCTAACGAAGATGGGGCTCGACCACGCGATCGCACCGTCTTGTTGGAGAACTCGAATCCAGTAAGCGGTTGTCCCTCGCGGTGTTTCCTTTTCGGTCCACGTAAAGCTGGCTTCTCGCTGGTAGGTTTCCGCCACTCTCCGAACGACAACCTCTCGATCGAGGGGACCCACTTCGTGGACCCAGTCCTCGGCACTTAAGTCTCGGATCGGAATCGATAGACGAAATGGCTCGGAGGTGGTACCGCCCGAACCGAATTGGTCGCGGAAAGAAGTCTCGGCATCCAGCGTCAGCACAGCTTTATCGGAACCGATCACACTAAAAATGACGCCGTCCTCATCTCCCGAAGTGAGCGTTCGGAAGCTTAGCGTTCGATCTCCTTCGCGCTGGAGCTCTTCGTTCGGATAGTCAAAGCGATAGGACCGAACGTCCTCGACGCTGCCGCCGCTTAGCTGGATTGAACCCTGCCAAATGACCTGCCGGCGACGGTGTTTGCTACGAGCTCCGCGCCAGATGACCTTGATCCGGTTCAACGGTCCCTCGGCCCGGCCCACGTGTCGGTAGGCTCGTTCCAATCCCCGGAACAGATCGATGCGCTCTATTCCGTTCGTGCCGACGACCTGGGCCGAGAAAGTCACCGGCCCGTCGGCTTCGAGCTCCTCGCCCATCCAGTGATCCCCGGCCTTGAACCGCAGCGCGATACGCTCGCCGGTCGTGCCATAGACGCGCCGGTCGAAAAACGCCGCCCAAAGGGATTCGCGATCCAAGTCGCGCGCGTAGACGCACGTGAGCCCGCCTTGCACCGCAAACAGGCCGATACCGGGAATCGATGCACCCGGCTTCGAATAGACATCATCGCTGCTGGCGACGAAGCCCACCTTGAGGCCCCGCTCGATGGCTTCCTCCGCGATCCACTCGAATTGCCCATGGTTCGAGTAGAGCTCAATCATCGGCATGAAGGCCGGGTCGAAGAAATCGAAATTTGCGCGTCGCCCGCCCACGTGGGGCATCAGCATCACGCGGTCGGAGCCGATGGTTTCGAGGAGCGCGGCGATAGTGTTGCGATCGGTAGTCGGATCATTGGGAACTTCTTCTTCGACGTAGGCGCTGCGATGGACGGGACGGTCATCGTCCAAAAAGATGACATTGTGGTCGCCGCCATTGGGAGTGTTCCCCGACCACTCGTAGCCAAGGTAAGAAACGAAGCGGCCTGACTCGTTGAAATTCTTCACTGCTTTCTGGACGGATTGCCAATCACCAGGTGTAATGTGGACGTCGTTGCCGGCCCAAGAGACGAAGTCGACTCCCGCGAAGCCCCGCGCGTACGAGAGATAGTCAACGATGGTACCGATGCCACCGGTCTCACCGCTTTGGCCGTGAAGGTCTCCCCAATAGGGTTGAACTGTTTCACCGCTCGATGAAACGAGAGCGTTGCTTTCTGAAGAGAGCGCCGGTCGGGAATCATCCGCAACGCGAACCCGTACCGTGCCCAGATCCTTCACCACAATGCCCTCGAAACGATGAAAGCCTCTGTCCTCTGTGGTGAACGTGTAGCTTGGTGGGAGCCCCGATAGGTTTTGTGCCGTTTCGAAACGAATGGCTCCACGATAAGAAGGAGAAAGATTTCCCCAGGAGTCTTTTGCTCGCACTTGGAGCCAGGTCGGCTCGCCCTTCTCTACACCGGTGGGCCAGATGACTTCGAGAGCGGCGGCCTGGCCACCCACGACGCGAAGAGTGGGGGAGTCGAGGACGCGGACCTTGCGAACCGCGTTGAAGACATCGACCATGACGCGGAATTGAAAATCCGTTGCCTGATCGAACGTCTGAAAACGGCTGCCCGGCCCGCCGCCTGACCGATCCCCTAGAGTGACGATGACGGTGTCACCCTCTTCGAGGTATCCGTTGGTTACGGTGATCACGGCACCTCGCCACCACGGTCGGGGGCTCGCGTGTCGCGGCTCGAATCGAGCGTTGACACTCGCGTTTCCCGTGGTGCGCACCGTCATGTAGTCGGCCTTTTCCGGATCTTGGGTTTGGAACGGACCCCAATCGGTAGCGGCTTGCGTGAGGATGAAGATGCGCCCCCCGTCGTCGACCCCCAAGCGGCCCACATGATACGTCAGCGCCCATGTTCCCCAAGTGCCGGCAACGATCTCGCCTCCGGGATCGATCGTGGCGTAACCGTAGAGCTCGCGATTGCGTTCGAGCTCATCCGCGGGCTGGGGGCTGCTTTCGATGGCGACGAGTGTTGTCAGGATCGTGCAAAATAAAACATGGGCACGGCACTTTCGCATCACATTTACCTCGCGGCGGAGACTATCACGGTGGGGGAAACCTGCGCATCCCCTGACATCCTCGTAGTAGGCCTCGAGAAGCTGATACAGAGCGGAGTTTTGGGGTTGCCTCGGTCGATACAACGGCGGCGCGGGGCTTCTGATGGCAAGGGGCGAGGTCTGCGCCTAACACAGGGAAAAGAACGCTATACTGGACGAAACAAAACAACTTAACTTCCTGGGAGGCCGGAAGGATGCCGGAGAATCAATTTCTCAAGAACTATGTTGACGGGAGTTGGAAAAACTCGCAGGCCACGGAGGCTCTGGAGGTGCTGAACCCCGCCACGACGGAGGTGTTGGCTCAGGTTCCGCTCAGCCTGGCCCTGGACGTTCAAGAAGCGACCCGTGCGGCTTCGGTTGCCTTCGAGTCTTGGAGACGCACGCCTGCCGGCGAACGTATTCAGTATCTCTTCAAGCTGAAGGCTCTCCTGGAAGAGAGGTCCGAAGAGATTTCTCGCATCATCACCATGGAGTCCGACAAGACGCTCGAGGAGTCCCGTGGTGAGTTGCGGCGATCGATCGAGAACGTCGAGGTTGCGTGCGGTATCCCCATCATGATGCAAGGCCAGAATCTGGAAGACATCGCCCCGGGCATCGACGAGTTGATGATCCGTCAACCGGTTGGCGTGGTAGCGGTGATCGCTCCCTTCAACTTTCCGGTGATGATCTCGTTTTGGTTCATGCCCTACGCCATCGCCTGCGGGAACACCGTTGTGCTGAAGCCGTCGGAAAAAGTGCCCCTCACGATGTCGAAGGTCTTCGAGATGTTGGACGAGATAGGGCTCCCCAAAGGGGGCGTCAACCTAGTGAACGGCACGAAGGAGACGGTGGACGCCATTCTCGACCATCCGGATATTCACGCCGTCAGTTTCGTGGGCTCTACACCGGTTGCCCGCTACGTCTCTAGTCGAGCGACCGCCAATGGTAAGCGCGCGCAATGCCAGGGTGGGGCCAAGAAGCCCATCATTATTCTTCCCGACGCTGACTTGGAGATGACGACGCGTATCACGGCGGACAGTGCCTTCGATTGCGCGGGGCAGCGATGCTTGGCCGCATCACTCGCTATTACGGTCGGAGAGGCGCGCGATCCTTTCAGCGAAGCGCTGACCGAGGCGGCCTCCTCGCGGGTCGTTGGCTACGGTCTGGAAGACGGCGTGCAGATGGGTCCAGTGATTACGACCCAAAGCAAATCCCGGATCGAGGATTTGATCGAAACGGGTGCCGACGAAGGTGCCCACTTGCTTGTGGACGGCAGAGGAGCTTCCATTCCCGGATACGAAAGAGGGAACTTCATCGGTCCGACCGTTCTACGGGATGTGAACCCGCGAGGTGAGATCGCTCGCACCGAGATCTTCGGACCGGTCCTGGGCTTGATGCACGTGGAAACGGTGGAAGAGGCGATCGCTTTCATCAACGACGGCTCCTATGGAAACATGGCTTGTCTCTTCACCAACAGCGTCGCCGCCGCCCGCAAGTTTCGGTACGAGGCCCAGGTCGGAAACATCGGCATCAACGTTGGCGTTGCTGCACCGATGGCGTTTTTTCCGTTCAGCGGATGGAAGGACAGCTTCTTCGGAGACCTTCACACGCAGGGCCGCCATGCGGTGGAATTCTTCACCCAGACGAAAGTCGTCGTGGAGCGCTGGCCCAAGGAGTGGTCGCGGAAGTTCTAGCAGTCCACCAACTCAGGAGCATTCCCATCAACGCGCCAACGGCGTGCGCCAATGGAACCGACGCGATATCGGGAGAGCTCGAGACGAAGACGGTAGCTCCGGTGGCCATTTCGTAGGCGGTCTTGAGGAGGAAAGCCGCCAAGAAACCCACGCCGAGGCTCAATCTCCTGTCGAGATTGGAAATCACGAGTAAAGTGAAAAGCGCAGAGTCTAGACCTGATAGGCCACGATAGCTCTCGATGTCGGGCAAAAAGACCAACACCGCTAGGGGGATGAGGATGGTGGCCGCCGCCAGAAAACGACCCAGTAGGGGACTGCTGAATAAGGTCGCTTTGGCGAGGAAGCTCAGCGCTCATGGTTGCGTCGTACCGAGGAGGAGGGCGTCCATGAGCATGTTGGGATGATTCGCCGCGACGAGGATCGGGCCATCCCGAGGCACGTGTTCTCGGCCGCGCACCTCCACCCTTCGAAAGAAGATCCAGACCAGGGCGCGGCCCAAGGGAAGCAGCAAGCGATAGAGAGGAGGGCCCATTGGCGAAAGGATACTTCATCCATGCTAGACTCTGCGCGCCATCGGCGTTCGTCAAAAGGGGGGCTTTCCATGCGCAGTTTGTCGAAGATTTCCGTACTGTTCGCCGGCACCTTGATCGTCGCCGGTGAGGCTTCGAGTCAGGAGCCGCTTACGAATCGAGTTCTCACGCACCGCGAGCAGGCGCCTATCGTGCACGGCTGGATCGAAGAAAGATTCGACACACTATTGCCAGGGCTGATGCGCCGCGAGGGGATCGACATGTGGATCATCGTGTCGCGAGAGTACAACGATGATCCGGTCTTCCGATCCATGGCGCCGCTCACCACCTACGCTTCTCGCCGGCGAACGATCCTCGTCTTCTTCGATCGGGGAGGCAAGCAACCCGTGGAGAGGCTTTCTATTGGGCGCTTCGATTACAAGCGTCTTTTCGAGGTGCACAAAACGAAGAATGACGAGCAGTGGGAAGGACTTCGTCAGGTCGTCGCGGAACGCGACCCGAAGGTCATCGGCATCAATACGTCGGACATTTGGTACCACGCGGACGGGTTGACCTTAACGGAACACGAAAAATTGATGAACGCTCTCACCCCGAAGTACGCGGCCAAAGTCGTCTCGGCCGAGAACCTCGCGGTGGGGTGGGTCGAGGTGAAGCTGCCCGAGCAGACAGAAATGTACCGGCACGTCATGCAGGTGGCGCATCAAATCATTGCGGAGGCCTTTTCGAATTGCGTCATCGTTCCTGGGCAGACGACGACCGGCGACGTCGAGTGGTGGATGAGACAAAGAGTCGCGGAGCTCGGGTTGGGGCAGTGGTTTCATCCGTCCGTCTCCATCCAGCGTCGTGGTGAACTACCGGAAGAAGGCGAGGCCGGTTACGACGTGATCGAGCGTGGCGACTTCCTGCATTGTGACTTCGGCATCCGCTACCTCGGACTTGCGACTGATACGCAACACAACGCTTATGTTCTCTTGCCGAGTGAATCGGAGGCGCCGGCGGGTCTGGTCGCGGGGCAACGGGCGGGCAACCGACTTCAGGACCTCATCATGGAGAAGGCTCGAATAGACCAGACTGGAAATCAGACCCTCGAGGCGGCGCTCGCGCAAGCGAAATCGGAAGGGCTCAACTCGATGATCTATAGCCATCCGATCGGCTACTACGGCCACGCTCCCGGCGCGTCCATCGGCATGACCGATTATCAGGACGGAATTCCAGGAATAGGAGAGTATGTTTTTCGAGCCAACACCTGGCTTTCCGTCGAGCTCAATGTTAAGCAGGACGTGCCAGAGTGGAATGGCAAGGAAGTGCGATTCGCGCTGGAAGAAAACGCCGCACTTCTAGAAGATGGTTGGCATTGGATCGATGGGAGGCAGAGCGAGCTCTATTTGATTCGATAGCCATGCTAGTATAGCACGCTATGAAGATCTTCATCGTCGGCATGGGCGAAGTCGGTTTTCACATCGCCCGCTCGCTTTCCGAAGAAGGTCACGACCTCGTGGTCATCGAGCTCGATCCCGAAAAAATTAAGCGATTGCAAAGCGAGCTCGATGTGCTTGCGGTCACCGGTGACGGTTGCAGCCCCGCGATCCTCGAAGAGCACGGCGTCGAGAATGCCGAGCTCGTTTTTGCTGTATCCAATAATGATCCCACCAACCTGCTGGTGGCGCTCACCGCTCGCAAAATGGGTGCGAAACGATGCGTGGCGCGCGTGGGGGATCCTCATCACGGATCGAATCCACTACTTCAAGCCGATCCAAAGATCATTCCCCTTTATCCGGAACGTTTGGTTGCCGAGGAGATTCTCGGGCTAACGAGAGTTCCCGGTGCCACCAAGGCCCACTTCTTCGCCGATGGCAAGCTAGTCCTCCTTCATGCACGGCCGTCGATGTCGGTAGACATTTACGGCAAGCCGTTAAGACAGCTAGAAGGTCCGGACGGGTGGATTCTCGTGGGTGTATTGCAAGGCCTCCGGGTGACTGTGCCTCGGGGGGACACCGTGCTCATGCCAGGCCAAGAAATCTATGCCGTCGGTCAAACCGAGACCATCAAGGAGTTCCTGCAGGCGATCGGTGTCGAATCGACTCCGCCGCGCAACGTCGTCATCGCCGGAGCCGGCCACGTGGGGCAGTGGCTCGCCAAGGGGCTGGTGGAGCAGAAGATTCAGGTGACGGTGATAGAGCGCCAAGAAAAGAGGGCTTTCGCGTTGGCCTCGGAAGTGCCGGAAGCCCTCGTGCTTCGTGGCGACGCCACCGATCCGGCCCTCCTTCGGGAGGCAGGAGTACATGACACCGACTATTTCGTCGCCGCCACACAGGCGGATGAAGCGAACGCCATTTCTTCGTTTCTTGCGAAAGAGCTCGGTGCCCGCCTGGTCGTGACCCTCTACCAGAGGTCCGAGTTCCTCAACGTCCTTCGCGCGGCGCGCGTGGACATTGCGCTCTCGCCGCGGCTGGTTACCGCCGGTACCATCTTGCGAATGATCCACCCACGCGAGATTCTCAGCCTCGATCTCATAGAGACCGGCGATGCCGAGGTTGTGGAGTTCGAAGTGCCCGAAAACTGCACCGTCATCTGCGGGCCCCTGCGCGAATTGAAATTCCCGGAAGGCTCGATCATTGGCGCGGTGATGCGTGGCGACGAACGCTACGTCCCGGGTGGCGATTTCACCTTCCAGCCCGGTGATCGAGCATTGGTGTTCACTCTTTCGAAAGCCCTGCCGGCGCTCGAGAAGATGTTTCACGCTAGATGAATTTTCACGGGGTCTTCTTCCTTCTCGGTCGTCTCCTTCTCGTCCTCTCGGTAGCCTTGCTCATTCCGGCGGCTGTCGCCTACTTCGATGGAGAGGTCGAGCTGGTGGCCTTTTTGCTTTCCGCAGGAGTTGCGGCGGCCGCGGGAATTTCTTTGGAACGGAAGTTCGTCCAGCAACAGGAGTTCTCGTTTGGCCGGAATGAAGCGTTCGTTCTCGTCGCTTCGGCCTGGGTTGTGGCGACGATGGTGGGAACTCTTCCCTACGTCTTCATAAAAGGACCGTCCTTCATTGTTAATGGGATCTTCGAGTCGGTCTCAGGCTTTACTACTACCGGGGCCTCGATTCTGCCGGACGTAGAAAGCGAGCCGAATTCCATTCTTCTGTGGAGAGCTCTCACGCAATGGTTGGGAGGTATGGGGATCATCGTGCTGGGGATCGCGGTGCTTCCCAAGCTTGCGATCGGCGGCATGGAGCTTCTGG
Organism: Candidatus Marinacidobacterales bacterium; assembly: GCA_965222425.1. Lineage (GTDB taxonomy): Bacteria > Acidobacteriota > Vicinamibacteria > Marinacidobacterales > DATDRI01 > CBDCNP01. The sequence continues at coordinate 422,422 of CBDCTW010000022.1, read as the reverse complement.
GGGCGGAAACTCCGGGGCCGATCAAGGAAAAACTGACGCCTCGTTTGGCTCAGACTGGCAAAGCGCTCTGGGGCATTTACATGCTTTTTACGGCGGCGGAAGTTCTCATTTTGAGGTCATTGGGGCTCGGGCTCTTCGACGCAGTCACACATAGCCTTGCCACCATGGCCACTGGCGGATTCTCCACGAAAAACGGCAGCATTGCCGCGTTCGACAATCCCGCCGTCGAGATGACGGTGGTGTTTTTCATGGTACTTGCGGGTGCGAGCTTTGCCCTTCACTTTCAGTGGATACGCGGTCGGGCTCGGCCCCTGCTCCGCGATCCCGAGTTCCGCCTCTACATCGGAATCGTTGCGGTGGGCGCGCTTCTCATCGCATCTGACTTGCTGTTGCAGCGCACTTATGAAGGAGTGGGCGCGGCCGTTCGGTTCGCCATCTTTCAAGCGAGCGCTATCGTGACGACGACGGGATTCGCCACCGCCGACTTCGACACCTGGCCCGACTTCTCGAGGGCCATGCTGTTCGTCATGATGTTCGTTGGTGGCTGCGCCGGATCCACGGGTGGCTCGGTGAAGGTCGTACGGATCCTCATCGTCGTCAAGAAGATGGTGGTCGATCTGCGACGCATGGTTCGGCCGCACGCGATGCTGCCTCTGCGGGTGGGTAACAAGGCTGTCCCTGAGGATGTCGTCTCCGCAGTCACCACTTTCTTTCTGCTCTTCGTTGTTTTGTTCACCGCGGGTGGGCTGCTGCTCACGCTGATGGGGGTGGATGCGTTGTCGGCCTTTTCCGCGTCCGCTGCGTGTTTGGGGAACATAGGGCCCGGATTCGGAGCGGTCGGGCCGACGATGAACTACGCGGCGCTACCGGGGCTGGCGAAGCTCCTACTTGCCTTGATGATGATCGTGGGACGGCTCGAGCTCTATACGATCCTTGTGCTGTTTTTTCTTAGGCGTCGGGCGTGACTGACGATTAGTCGGGAGCCTTCCGACGCCAAATTAGGGGGGTTGCTACTACTCGAAGTGGCCAGGCGTCGGTGGTGGCAACTACAGAGGTTTAAGAACAGTCCCCTCACTCGGCCGCCCCTGGCGGCCGACCTCTCCCCAGGGGGGAGAGGTATAAGAGCAAACTCCTAAACCTCAGAAAGAGCGGGAACAAGCTTCCTGGCCGCCTCGAGCTTCTCCTCCACGTGTGGCTTCCACTCGGGGAGTGTTTCGGCCAGCGGGGCGGCGGCATTCAGAACGTGAAGGGCTCGTTTTCCCTCGTGGTTGGTAACGTACAGATCGGCGAGTGCGAGGGATGCCCTCAGTTTGATTGATGGATCGCTGACCGAATCGATGACTCTTTGATAGAGCCTCACCGCCTCGTCGCGGCGGTCGTCCTCCACCAGTGCGGGCGCCAAGGCCAACGAGTCGCGCGGAGGCAGTGAAGCGTCTCGGCTGCACTCGACCATGTCGAAGTAAGCGCCAACCGCGAGATCTCGCTCGCGTCGCTTGAGGTGGCTTCGGACCTTGCGTGCATAGGCCTGCGCGGCGTCCTCCTCTTTTCCCATCGACTGGTACGATTGAGCGAGCAGGTCCAGAGCATCGACGTCGTCGGGGTTGTCTCGAATGGCTCCCAAGAGCGGCCGAACGGCTTCTTGGTATTTTCCGCTATCGATGAGGTGCAGTGCCGAAGTGACCTTGGGATTCTGAGCGAAGAGAGTCGTCTTTTGCTCGATGGCGGGGGCGAGAAAAGCCTCTTCGACCAGCGTGAGCTTGATGAAAAGCGCCACGCCGGCGCCGAAGACAAATCCGCCGACGTGTGCCCAGAATGCGACCGGACTTCCCTCCCGATACATCACAGCGTAGAAGAATTGGCTCACGAGCCAGAGGGGTAACTTGACCCAGGCCGGCGCATAAAACGTCCCCCAGTGAATCCAAAACATGTAGAAGAAACGAATGCGGGTCGAGTAGAGTCGCACCAGAAACGCTCCCATCAGGCCGGCGATGGCACCCGATGCTCCTACCAAGGGAGCTTCGCTCAGTGGGAATGCGGCGGCGTGAGCCATGCACGCGACCAATCCGCTCGATAGATAGATCAGAGCGTAGATCGGTCGCCCCCACAAGTCCTCGAGGCAGCACCCACAAAGCCAAAGCAAGTACATATTGCCCAAGAGGTGCATCCAGCCACCGTGCAGAAAGATGGAGCTCATGACGTCCGGCCACTCTTGGCGAGAAGGTACGAAGCCGTAGCGGCCGAAGAGGCGACTGCGATTCATCTCGTTGAACTTCTCGACGAGTCGCTCATACTTCCCAAGATCTTCTTCGTTCGCAAAATCCTCTTGCGACATTCCAGGGTTGGCAGCGGCGAACTTGTGGAGCTCTTCCATCACCTCGTAGAGCCGGGCTTCATCTCTTTGGGTCTGCGGATGGGTGTAAAGAAAAATGGGTCTACGCGGATTCGTGTGGGTTGAAGACGGCATTTCTGGGTAATGGCGGAAGGAATGCCGCCACGATCTTCAGCTTGAGATATTCCTCGTCGCGATAGCCGTAGGCGCGTCGTTGCAGCACACGGATTTTGTTGTTGACCCCTTCAACTAGGAGGCGCAGACGTTCCATCTCGGCCACCGCCTTGTCCGGCATATCCCGGCACAGCTTGCCCACATGCGTCGCAAAACGCTAGGTGTAGCGCGAGTTGTTCGCCAGCCAGTCCAGGTGTTCTACATGCAAACCGCCGCACCCAGGACAGTTGACGCGCCAACGCTCGTATTCCAGAGAGATCCGCCAGCCTGCCAACGACAGGTCGCGGACCCGGCACACTTGCTTGTCATAGCGCCCCCGGCACCGTTGCCCACAGTAAGAGCAAACAGCTGTTTTTTTCGCCTCTTGAGCTGGATGACGCGGGCGTATCGGTCATCGAATACACCCTTCAATCCGGCACCAGCCACGAAACCTGGCAGCGCAAACAGCGAGCGGATCGACTGGGAATTTTTCACTCGGTTAGCCTATCCTAAAAATGGACCACTTTTCAGCACCTGATGAAGTCTGGATACCTTTTCCACACAATGAGTTACACTGTTTTCCGTCAGGACTTACCCACACGAATCCGCGTAGACCCAGAAAAATAAAGGCGTTGGCCATCATGATCCCGATGGTGATCCATGGGAGCCGCTGGACCGACATTTGTTCGTGCGTGAGAGGGATCAGCATGATTCTGTCAGCGTCCGGCGCGGTCGAGTCGGGCCACCGAGAAGCGGCGGAGAAAAACCTCGAACGCCAAGAGTCCGAAGCCCACGAACCCGGCGGTGCGAGCGGTGAAGAGGGGGCCGTCGCCGGCCGGATCGGGCTCGAAGATCTCGCCGAGGACCTCGAGGCTGTCCAGGCAAGCTCGAAAGGTGCCGAGGTCGGAAAGGAACGATGATTCGAACGAGGCACAGGTAATGATGGAGAGGCGTCCACGAGCGAAGAGGCAACGCTGAATGACGTGGTAGTAGGTGTCGGCCGCGGGAAGGGTCGCCATGACCTCGATGGCCGGATTTCCCTGGTGGATCAGCCTCGTCTCCTGATCCACGCGTAGACTTGGGAACTTTCGCTTGAGAGCTTTGCTGAGCTCCGCCTGAACCTTGTCGATGTCGGAGCCATCGGATATCGGGTATGGGTACGAGGTGATCTGGATTCGAGGTCCGTTTTCGTCCTCTTTCCAGAACTCGATGGGTTCGTCTGCTGTCGCACCCGCACTCACGATCTTCCAACCCGCGGGCGGTCGCACACGAAGATGGAGTCGTCGGTTCTCGAAGGTTCCACCCAGGAGGCTTTCGTCTCCGGGCTGCAGTGGAGACCACAACACCAAGACCGATAGGGACAGGTACAGCATTCGGCGCGCTCCCCAACCTTGTTATTTAATTGGAACTGATCGATTACATTATAGTTCATTTCCGACGGCTCGAAAAGTTGCTGCTAGCACCACGACGTGACAAGGGGTTCGGCGCCCCGTCCGATGCCGACGAACTGGCCTTGGCATGCTCGTTTGTCATAGGATGACTAACCAGCAACTCTCACGGAGGCTCTGGAATGTCGAACAAACCGGACGGGCCTGACAGGCCTGACAGGCCTGACAAACAGGATGCGTCGATGGAGATCGAAACTCTGCTTCAGGAGGGGCGTCGGTTCGCTCCGCCCGATTCCTTCCGCGAGAAGGCGACCGTTGGGGACGAGTCGGTCTACCGCGAGGCGGCCGAGGATCGAGAGGGTTTCTGGGCCCGCATGGCGGGCGAGCTCGAGTGGACGAAGCCATGGAGCAAGGTCTTGGAGTGGGAGCCGCCCAACGCACGGTGGTTTGTGGACGGAAAGCTCAACGTGAGCGTGAACTGCGTCGATCGGCACGTCAGAACTTGGCGCCGAAACAAGGCGGCGCTCATCTGGGAAGGTGAGCCCGGCGATACACGAACGCTGACCTATTGGGATCTCTATCGGGAAGTCAATCGCTTTGGCAACGTCCTAAGGAAGCTGGGTGTCGGAAAGGGGGATCGGGTGGCCATCTATCTTCCCATGATCCCGGAGCTTCCCATCGCGATGCTGGCGTGCGCCCGGGTGGGCGCCGTCCACAGCGTCGTATTCGGAGGCTTCAGCGCCGAGTCGCTACGCGACCGGATCAATGACGCCCAGGCCAAGTTGGTGATCACCGCCGACGGCGGATACCGCCGCGGAAGCGTGATTCCTCTCAAGCAAATGGCGGACGAAGCTTTGGACGGAGCGCCATCGGTCCAGAACGTGGTAGTTGTGAACCGCGGCGATTTCGAGATCAACTTTCAGAAGGGGCGGGATCTTTGGTGGCACGAGCTCATGAAAGAAGCCGGTGACCGTTGCGAGCCCGAGGAGATGGACGCCGAGGACATGCTCTACATTCTTTATACGTCGGGCACTACGGGTAAGCCCAAGGGCATCGTACATACAACGGGCGGTTATCTCACCGGTGTGTACACCACTACCAAATTCGTCTTCGATCTCAAAGAAGACGATGTCTGGTGGTGTACGGCAGACATCGGATGGGTAACCGGGCACAGCTACCTGGTTTACGGCCCGCTCGCACTGGGAGTCACCGGCGTCATGTACGAGGGCGCTCCGAACTGGCCGGCGAACGATCGTTTCTGGGCCATCGTCGAGAAGTACGGGGTGACCGTTTTCTACACCGCGCCAACCGTCATTCGCGCCTTCATGAAGTGGGGAACCGAATGGGTGGCCAAGCACGATCTATCTTCTCTCAGGCTGCTGGGTACGGTCGGTGAGCCGATCAATCCAGAGGCGTGGATCTGGTATCACGAGAACGTCGGAGGAGGGAAGTGTCCCATCGTCGACACCTGGTGGCAAACCGAGACCGGCATGATTTTGATCGCCCCGTTGCCAGGCGTGACGACCTTGACGCCCGGTTCCGCCACGCGCCCGTTTCCGGGGATCGAGGCGGATATATTGAACGAGCGGGGCGAGTCGATCGACGTCGGTGGCGGATTCTTGGCGATCAAGTCGCCCTGGCCTGCGATGCTTCGCGGCATCTATGGTGACCCCGATCGCTATGCGAAGGAGTATTGGAGCAAGTGGTCGAAGGAGATCTATTTCCCCGGAGATGGGGCCAAGCGGGACAAGGATGGGTACTTTTGGATCCTGGGCCGTGTGGACGACGTGCTGAACGTGGCCGGTCATCGCATCGGCACCATGGAGGTGGAGAGTGCCTTGGTGGATTTCCAAAGTGTGGCCGAGGCTGCCGTCGTCGGTCGGTCGCACGAGATCAAAGGAGTAGGCATCGCCGCTTTTGTGACTCTGAAGCAAGGCGTCGAGACGAGCGACTCCTTGATCGATGAGCTCAAAGAGCACGTGGTCAAGAAAATCGGCGCCATCGCCCGCCCGGACGACGTCATCTTCGCGGCCGACCTCCCTAAGACTCGTTCCGGCAAGATCATGCGACGGCTGCTGAGAGACATTGCCGAGGGACACGCACTAGGCGATACGACGACGCTCGCTGACCCGGCGGTCGTAGAGAAACTCAAGGAGAAGTACGAAGATGAGGCCTAATAGACGATGAAGCTAACCGTGGTGACACAACCGCCTTCTCGAGTGAAAGCGGATCTGGCCGTGGCGGTGCTGGATCCCGACAAGACCTTATGGAAAGTGGATCAACCCGAGCTGCGACGCGTTCTGCAGACCGCGCAGCGTGCTTTCAAAGAGGAGCGACAGAAGCGCGAGCTCTTCCACTCCTTTTCTGGAAAATCACCGATTAAGAACCTATTGGTTTTTTCTACGACGTTGTCCAAAAACTATGACCTCCAAGAGAACCTGAAGATCTTCGCGGCCAAGTCGCTGGGTTATGCGAAAGGCTACGGGCTCGACCGGCTCGCGTTTCTGCTATGCGCGGCGGACGGCTCACCGCTCGTCGGAAAAGTGGTCGAGGGTTACTTGCTGGGGGGATATCGCTTCGATAAGTACAAGAAGAAGAAAACGAAGGACGAGATCACAGTGTCCGTTATCGTGCGTCCCGAAGACCACGCCACTGCGGCTGAAGAGCTCCGTCGTTACACCGTCGTCTCGGAAGAAACGAATCGCTGTCGAGACGTTGTGAACGAGCCTGGGGCGGTCATCTATCCGGAGACGCTAGCGCGGCTCGCCAAGGGAGTTGCGTCCCAGAGCAAACTCAAGTGCACCGTCCTCAATGAAAAACAACTGGAAAAACAAGGGTATCGCGGTTTGATCGCGGTAGGTCAAGGAAGTATTCGGCCTCCGCGCATGATTATTCTTCGTTATGAACCGCGCCAGAAGAGCAAACACCATGTCGCCCTGGTGGGAAAAGGAATCACGTTCGATACCGGCGGCATTTCACTGAAGCCGCCCGAGGGGATGTTCACCATGAAGGCGGACATGGCCGGTGGCGCGGCGGTGATCTATGCCATGGCCGCGATAGGACGGTTGAAGCCGTCGGTACGCGTTACCGGCATCGTGCCGGCGGCGGAGAACTTTCCCGGTCCGTGGGCTCAGAGGCCGGGCGATATCTTCATCGCCAAAAACGGAAAGTCGGTGATGGTGGACAACACCGATGCGGAAGGGCGTTTAGTTCTCACCGATGGATTGGCGCGTGCCGGCGAGGAGGGGGCCACTCATATCATCGATATCGCGACGCTTACCGGGGCCGTGGTTCGTGCGCTCGGCGAGTCGGTCGCGGGCGTCATGGGAAACGATCGAGATTTGATTCAGGCTGTGATTCGTTCCGGCGAGCGGCAGGGTGAGATGTTTTGGGAGCTTCCGATGGTCGAAGAGTACAAGGAGACGCTCAAGACTCCCTACGCAGATCTCAACAACATCGGCGGCAAGATGGCGGGGACGATCACCGCGGCGCTCTTCCTGAGAGAGTTCGTGCCCGAGGAGACCCCCTGGGCCCACCTGGACATTGCCGGGCCCTTCTTACTAGAGAAAAACTGGAAGTACTATAGAGAAGGTGCGACCGGCTTCGGGCTCAAGATGATGGTCGATCTCTGCCAGCGATTCGAAAGTTACTTCACGTAACACCTCGGCCTCAAAAAATCGCTCAGCCGATCTCCTGCTCTAGAACCGCGGCTCCGCCTCCCAGGGTCGCAACCGGTTCCGTGGACCCGCAGCTCAGCCTCCCAGAGCCGCAATGGGTTCCTTAAAACGGCAACGTGTGCTAGTGCCCTGTATTTATGCCGGCGCGTTCCGCCGACCGGGTCCGTGAACCGAAGCCGTCGTTTCTACTCTTTCTCGGACGGAGTTCAAGAATCGCCGCCACGGGACGTCCGGACCGAGTAGATTCAGATCTATGATCAGGGCGTCTTGACGTCGTAGGCGACGATCTTCCACTCTCCACCCTCGTTGGCCCAGACCATTACCAACGTTGCTCCCTCACCCTGATCGACCTTGAATTGGAAGCCGGTGGCGAAGTAATTGCCGTATTTCAGAATGGACACTTCCTCATCGTGGATTTCTTCACCCCGTGCGCGTCTGGCACAGTCGGCTCCTTCGCCCAGATAATCCGGACCCGCCACCAGCGCAAAAACACTCTCGTCAGGATGGGTGACGACCAAGAGCCGTGGATCGACGATTTCGACGCCCTCGATAACCTCATTCAGGCCGGATGCCTCCGGTACCTCGCGCGTGACACGCTCCAGCCCTTCGAGAATAGAGCGACTCGCCTCCTCGGTTGATTTCGCTTCTAGCCGGTCCGCGGTTCGGAAAAAGTTGTAACATGAGTAGGCACGTGGTGAGAGGAACTCGTGTGCCCGTTTGGCATTCTTGTCGATGAGCCAAGTGCGGTGGAAGTTCTCGGCGACTGAGATCATGTGTGGATCGCCCTCGGTACGTTTTACCTCCATCGTTTCGACGGGCCGGATGTCGGGGAGGTTCGAATCCTCACCCTCGACCTCGGTTTCCCAGGAGATGACCTTGCCAGTACCCCGATTCTTTCGCCCAGAGGAGGGCAACGGTCTCGCCGCGCACCGGACCTCCGATGTAGAAGATCGAGCCGTAGTACTTTCCGTAGCGAAGATCGGCTTTCACAGATGTTTGCGCGACCACCTTCGTTCGGTTGATGCACTCGAAGCTGGCCGCGACGTCCGTGGGCACATCATACAAAACGAACTGGGCGTGGTGCTTGTTCTCGACCACTTTGAGCTCGGGATTGTTGAGGCGCACACCCACCGTGGCGTCTTCCAAGCTCGATACCTCGCCCAGAGTCTCGTGCACCGCTCCCATTCCTTTCATCAAGATGATCGGTGCCATTCCACGGTCGAGCGGCTCCTCTTGCTCCAACTGCATGCATTCGTAAGCCCGATCGGAAATGTAGCTCACCGCCACGTTCACCGCCCCTTCCACCAACCAGAGGTTGAGAAAATCGTGAACCGCCGCTTGTAATTTGAGCTTGCCGGCCGGTGGTTGCTGGGGAACGATCTCCTGCCTGCCGTCGTCTTCGCTGACCCGGACAGGCAATCCGAAGAGCCCTTGCCACCAGGCCTCGAGGCCCTCTCCCAAACGGTTCACGTGACGTTGGTGATTGTTCCCGGAACGAACGTCGGAGTTGGAGCTACTCAAGTGGCCATTGAAGAGCGCCTGAGGGAATCCAGAGGGCCGGTAATCGACGTCGATGTCAGCCCGGTACCCTTCTCTTGCCATGGAGATCTGGATCGAAGGGATCTTTCCAGTCTGGCGGTAATTGAGGGGATAGCCTTTGTGATAAATCGTGTTGTCGGCGGAACGTTTGAACTCTTGGCTCTTTATCAGGATTTCCTTGGCATCCGGTTTCAACACCGCATACAGACGAAACTGGAGGTCGCCACGTTGCCCTTTGACCTTACCCTTAACCGTCTCCATGTAGTCGATGAGATCGAGTGCCGTACCGAGCGATTGACTCGACTCGTCGGTCAGCGTTGTCGTTATCAGAGCATGGGTCACTGCGTCGAACGTCGTGCGGGTCGAGAGCCGGATGACGTTGTACAAGACGTCTGGAGGGGTGTCGCGATCGGTGACCTCGTTGAAGCGGCGGACCCAATCATCGATGAGTCGACGCTGTTCGGACTCAAGGAGATCGTAGGTGCCTCCGAAACGGTGTTGGCCCGTCTCTTGGGCGCCTTGGCTGGCCGCGGGTGATAACGTGAGAGCAAGCAGGAGGCTCGCGAGGAGAATGAGTGAGCGACGATTTTCAGAGTATTTCATTACCTCATTTCGGGACGGGCAGAATCTAGCACAGGCCCCCCCGGGCGTCGCCACCCGATGAGTTGCAATCCCGGACATGACTAGAGTATGGAGAGATGCAGGAGCTACTTATGGAACTCATACTTTTTCTAGCTATTGGCGTTGCGGCTGGTTGGATCGCCGGCCAAATCATGAAAGGCCGGGGCTTCGGCTTGGTCGGCAACATGGTGGTGGGGGTGGTCGGTGCCTTCTTAGGGGGGCATTTCCTTGGACTCTTGGGAATCTCGGGGTCGGGCCTCATAGCTCGCTCCTCGTCGCGGTGGTCGGTGCCATCGTGCTGCTGGCGATCATGGGTGTCCTGAAGAGAGCTTGAAGGAGGTGTGGGTCTTCTTCGGGGCCTACCTGGCAGCCGCATGGGCTTGTTTGTGGCAGTGGGGAAGCCCACACCCGCCGTCACGGATCGATCTTTTCTCCGGGGAATTCTTTGCGCTGGCGCCGCTTTGGTTTTTCGAGAACCGGACATTCTTGAAGAGCGTGAGCGCCACGAAGGAGCTCCACGATGAAGCGCTCGGCAACACCTACGATCCCGACCTACACCGATGGCTCATCCCGCTCACTCTCGCGGAGCTGACGGTTTTCTTGGACTACGGGCATTGGCATTTGCTCCCTGAATTGGTGCGTCCGGTTCTTCAATCGACCGGCCTCGTCATTTGGGCTGTGACGCCGTTGTGGCTTCTATCGTGAAAAGTTGGATCATTGCCCTGCCGCTCCTCTTCCCGATCGCGCTACCGATCGCGGCCGCGCAAGACAAGGAAGTCCACCGCCGAGCCGCCGAGATTCATGAAGCGGCGCTGGTCATCGATACCCACATGGACACGCTCCAGCGCGTTCTCGTGCACGGAGCGAAGCTGGGCCAGCGTTCGTCCGACGGTCAGGCCGATCTTCCTCGATTCCGGGAAGGGGTATCGACGCACAATTTTTTGCGGTGTGGGTCGATCCGATGTACTCGACGTCGTGACCAAGCGCGTAATCGCATCACACTCTTCGTGCCGCGCGCTTTCCAACCACCCGCGTAACCTTCCAGATGACGTGATCCGAGCCATCGGCAATAACGGAGGAGTCATTGGGATTAACTTCTATTCAGAGTTTCTCGATCAGACTGATCGAGACGCGCGCCGGGCACTGGGAGCAGGACGTATTCAAGGAAATCAACGAGCAGACTGAAGCTCCACCGAAAGAGTTGGACGCGCTGGCCGAGAAGAGGTTGGCGTTGGTGGCCGATCCGGGTATCCCAAGACCTTCCTATGAGCGGATCTTCGACCACATCGATCACGTCGTGAACCTGGTAGGCGTTGACCATGTCGGGCTCGGCAGTGACCTCGATGTGATTCCCGCGCCTGTGGGAATGGAAGACGTCACCGACTTTCCCAAGATCACGGAGGGACTCCCGACACGGGGCTATAGCGAAGAAGACATCGCGAAGATCTTGGGTGGGAATTTCCTCCGCGTTTTGGAACAAGTCACCGATAACTGACGGCGCCGGTGAGCTCTCTCAAGTCCCGTTTCGAGCAATACATCCTTCCTGGAATCATCTTTCAATCCGTCCTGATCGGCGGTGCCTATGCGACGGGGCGAGAGATCGTGGAGTACGGAGCGAAGTTCGGCTCGCTCGGTATTTGGAGCGTGGCTGCGATCTTCGCTGGCTTTGTGATCTTCGCGAGCCTGACCTACGAGTTCGCCAGGCTCAACCGCGCCTACGACTACCGGACATTCGTGAAGTCCCTCATCGGTCCACTGTGGCCGATCTTCGATGCAGTTTTCCTGGTAATGGTCATCGTGATCATCGCCGTCGTGAGCGCCGCGTCGGGGGTGGTGGTGGAGGAGATCTTGGGCTGGCCTTATTGGGCGGGGGTGATGCTCGTCATCGCCTTGGTGGGGTTTTTGAACTTCCGTGGCCGGCACACTATCGAACGATTCAAGACCGTGGGGACGGTGCTCCTATATGCCGGGTACCTTATCTTCAGTGGTGTCGTCCTCGCGTCGACCTGGGGGCAGGTGGAGGGAGCGTTCGCGATGCGCGACCACTCGTTTATCGAAGGAGCGACGCTCGGCTCGGCAGTGTTTTCCGGGGTGCTCTACGTCGGATACTGCTTGGCAGTGATGCCGAGCTGTCTCTTTGTGCTCGATCGCCAGACCGAGCGACGCCAAGCGCTCGGTGCCGGGCTGGTAAGCGGCATTCTAGCGACCGTGCCGTTTGCGCTCACGTATTTCGCAGTGATGGGCTTCTATCCAGAAGAGGGTGTGCTGGAGGCTCCCGTGCCCTGGCTCGCGATGTTGAAGCAGGTTGCGGGGACCGGCGTCATCACCCTCTATGCTCTAGTCGTGTTATGGACTCTGATCGAGACGAGTACCGGCCTCATCCATGCGGTGACGGACAGGGTCTCGGTCAGTCTCGAGGAATCGGGCCGCGGGGCACTTACGCCGACCCAGGTCGTGGCGCTGACGGTCGGATTGCTCTTGTCAGCGGCGGTGCTCTCTCGGATCGGCATCATCGCATTGGTGGCTAAAAGATACGGGGCGATGGCCTACGCGTTCCTTCTTCTCTTTGCGTTACCTCTGCTCACGGTGGGGGTGGCTCGAATCTTGAGATACTCTCGCTAAGAGAACCGATTCGGATCGAAGGGACGCAGGTCGACGTCCGTTTTGCCGGAGTGGATGAGCTCTGCCATCACAACGCCGGTGGCGGGGGCGAGCGTTACACCGAGCATGGCGTGACCGGTTGCGACATAGAGGTTGTCGTATCCGGGGGCTCGCCCCATGGCGGGGAGCCCGTCTGGCGTCACCGGTCTCATGCCGGTCCATTCCTCTTCATTCTTTCCCTGGCGCCAACCGACGAGAAACCGATCCGCCGCGGCGCGAATCGCGTCGAGGCGGCGAGGGTCTAGCGCTTCGCTAATTCCGCCAAGCTCCATCGTTCCCGCGATGCGGAGGGCGTTCCGAAAGGGCGTGACGCCCAATTTCGCCTCCCCGAGATAAAGTGGTCGCCGCAACCGTACCGCGGGCTCGGTGATCGTCACGCTATAGCCCTTTCCGGACTGCACGGGTAAGTGGAAGCCGGCCATCCGCGCCAGCGAGGCGGACCAGGCACCACCTGCAATGAGAAAATGATCGCCCGGCACGTCGCCACCGGTTGTCACGACGCTGGTCATCCTCGAACCCTGCCGCTCGACTCCGGTGACTTCGGTCTCAGACCTCAGGCTCGTACCGAATTCCGCAAGCCGGCGGGAGAGACCAGTGGTAAGGAGCTCCGGACGCACGTGACGCTCCGACTCGACCAACATACCGCCCACGACCGCTTCGGTAAGGGCCGGCTCGGCGTCGCGAACGGAATCGCCGTCGAGGACGGGCGGACTCGAATAGCCGTATCTTTCCATTGCTCGGAGTTCGTCGAGAGTGTATTGCAGCGCCTCTTCGCTCGTGAAAACGAAGAGGAGCCCGGCTTTCTCCATTTCGAATTCGATTCCATCTTTCGCGAGCTGGTCGTACAAAGTCATCGTGTGCTCGGTCAAGGCGGCCATCGCTTTCAGCCCCGTCTCGTGATCACGCCGGTTGCAATGTCGCCAGAAATTCCACAGCCACTTCGGAAGTCCTGAATCCGCCCATGGCTTGATATAAAGAGGACTGTCCCCTCGCAGCATCCATTTGAGAGATGTTCCGACCAGCCCGGGCGCTGGGAGGGGAGCGGAGAGCATCTGTGTGATCCATCCGGCACTCCCCCAAGCAGCGCCTTCGCCAGGCTGCCCTTTGTCCAAGACGGTGACGTCTACCCCCAAGCGCACGAGTTCGTAGGCGCAAGAGAGTCCGATGACGCCGGCGCCGATCACGACGACCTTGGACATAGAGAGTTTCCTTAAAGCTTTCCTTTGCGGTCGAGAGCGATCAGCAATTGAACCACTCTGCGATAACTGTGGACACCCCCAGGCACACGGAAGGAACGAAGATAGGCATCGTTAACTTTGTCCGCGGCTTCAGCGGCGGGGCCATGATAGCGGCTCCAGAACTCCCGGATCGCAACGAGATCCCGTCGTGGACCGGGACCAAGTGCGGCCCAGGCTGACTTCGCCTCTTCCTTTGATTGTTCCGAGGCAGCCCGGAGCAGCTGCGCGGTCGCGTACAGGTAGGCCGAGTAAGACACGTAAGCGGAGTCGGACGCCCTCGAGCACGCCATGAAAGCCACCAGGTTCGCTTCCCCCTCCTGGGTAATGCCGCGTTGGTGCGCTTTTTCATGAGCAACCACGATGGGTAACGATGGGTCGGGAACGATCGAGTTGATGGAAGGTTCTCCGGTGAAGGCAACGAATATCCCGCTGAGCCCGAGATAGGCCATTGCGCTCGAGCCCCAAAGCTTCTTGGCGGGAGAAGTGGGACGCTCGATGTGATCGCCGGGTAGCCGAAGATCCGTAAGCCGCAGATCGATGAGCTCGTTCAGGCGAGCGAAACCCAGCGGTGCTACGGTCGGTTCATTAACCGGTTGATCGAGTGAAGTGTGAAGCTCGGTGGCCAGCGTGGCGCACCGTTTGCCGGCGTCCAGTACTTCCTCGAGCTCGATGTCCCGGGTCGTGAGCTCCAAACGTTCTTCTAGCGTGGGTCGTGCGTAGTTCAGTCCCCATGAGAGTACGAACAAGAAGGCGATGATCCCCGTGAGTATCCAAACGAGCGCGAAAGCGCGCACGACGGTGGCGAGCTTTGAAGCGCTGCGGCGCTTACGCCGGACCAAATAGATGATCCCCCCCGCGATCAGGAGTGCGCCCGCCAGCTGAGCGAGTGAGAACGGGAAGGGTCTATTCAACGCTCCCAGCACGCTGGCGACACGAGGGTAGATCCACTCGCCGTAGATGCGCTCGGTGTGTGCTGGATACCGAAAAGCGATCTCCATCATGAGGAGTGTCACCGGTCCCAAGGTCAAGCCTCCCAACCAAGCGAGAAGCCTGCCTCGAGATTTTCCACTCCAACGCATTGCTCATTCTATCTCCGAAGATGGAATGAAAGTCAATTTCAATTTATTGAATTGTATTTCAAGGAATTGATTTTCGTACACGCTCGCAACAAAAACCTGGGCAACTTCAAAAAACTTAGAACTAATCAAAGAACGGTTACGTCTCATAGATCAAAGACTGGCGCGATCGTTTGGTGGCGTCGACAACTGGAATACCTCGGAGGAACAAATGAGGCCTTGGAAGGATCTTTCCCGATCACTGAAAGCGGTTCCTTATGGACGTTCTGTCATCATCGGCATCTTCCTACTCGTTTCCCCGGCTAGAAGCTCGGACGCGAGGGAAACCGGTATAGGGATCCTCTTCGAAGGTGACCATCGTCTGCGACTCACCCTCTTGTGGCACGATGGCCCCCGCTTGGCTTCTCATTTTTTCCGCGTCATGTCTCGCGAGTAGAAAGCATCTTCTATAGTCCTAGTCCTGTTGCTGTTTGCCGTCGCCCCGGTGGCCGCCGGGTTCCACCCACTGAGCTCTCTCCGGCCGCTTGCTGCCGCCGCCCGCTCCGCGCTATAAACGCTAGCGTAGCGGTTCAACGGTCGGAGGGAGCCTGCCTCAAAATGTTCTGGTTACTGGCGGCGCGCAGGGCATCGGCCGCGCCATCGCCGAGCGGTTCCAGGCCAATGGCGCCCGCATCCACCTCTGTGACGTTAACCCCGATACCTTGGCCGAGATGTTGAAGGCCAATCCCGGTATGCGAGCGACCGTGACTGAGCTCGTCGAACCTACAGATGTCGAGAAATGTGTTCAGGAGGCGACCGACTGGATGGGCTCGATCGATGATCTCTTCCTTCGTTTGGTTCGCGGCCTCGAGAAATGGCTCCGGACGCTTGTAGGCGCCGCAGAGGAGATGAAACCCGAGCGTCATCTCTTTCTCGCCGTCGAACGGATTGGGGAGCCGCGCACCTAGGCGGAGCTCCCCTTTCGTAATGGGTTCGCCGCACCCGCGGCACTTGGCCCGGCCGCTCGCCGCCGGCTCGATGGTGTGTGCCACCGTGCAAGTGTACATGTACCAACCGCCTTCCGGCCAAAAGAAGGAAGGCGGAGTCTTGACACCAAAGCTAACACTGCCCTCTTGGCGAACAATGGACCACTCCCCTAACTCAACGCTCGCCGATGCAGATTGACTCGCAGGTCGGCGCGAGCTTGCTGAGCTCGACGACGGCCTTCAACACGACGGGAATGGCTCCGCGCGAGATCGCTCTTCCCGTCTCTCGAATGTCGGCTCGAGTAAACGTGCGTACGCCCTCGGCTGGATTCGAAACGGAGTCCAAAACGGCCAAATGCATGCCGAGCTGGCGCGCGTAGATAGCTTCCGTGACGACGTTGTGGCTCACGTGATCGCCGCCGAGCGTCCGGTACATTCGAATTTCCGCGGGCGTTTCGAATCGGCTCGGATCGTCTTGCACGACGGTGCCCGTCGGGCTGACGCGCCCGGGATAGGACTCCGCGGCGATGTCGTAGAGGACCTTCCGGATGTCGGGGCAGAACGGCGGGTTGTATCGTGCAAAGACGCTGGGTCGTTCGATCCCGGCCGCCGCCAGCACGCTCGAAGGCCGCTCGTAGTTGAAGTTGAGGAAATCATCGGAAACGATGAGATCCCCCGGCTGCTGGTTTTCGAGAATGCCCCCCGACGTCGCACCGCCGATGATGTGGGTCACACCGAGCTCGTGAAGGGCGGCGAACATCTTGACGAAGTTCTGGCCGTTCGTTTCGAAGCTGTCGTCGGACGTCGCATAGCCATGAAACCGCAGGTAGTAGAACGAAACCCCTTTGTAACGGAGCTTATGAATGGTCGGGCTCGAGCCGGCCGATGTCTCGACGACGAAACTCCCGTCGTTCTCGACCAAATCGTTGTTGTCGAGATAGGCTTCCTGGCTGCGACGGTCGATGGTCGTGCCACCGATCACGGCAAAGACGTTTGAAGGCTCACTCTGCCCGCCAACGGTGGGGATGGCGCAGACGAGCGCCGTCAAGAACAAGCACACCTTTGTCATCAAGAGCTATTCTAACAGTACATCCGATCCAGGATGCGCTAGACTCAGCTTCTGGCCGATTACTGCCACTTTCTGTTGTCCCAATACTGTCGGGCCGCTTCCCGGTTCCTTTCAAAGAGGCAAAAAAGGACGAAAGCGGCTGCCCTGGCGCTTTTGATCGTGAGCTTCCTATCCGGAGGCTGACGATGAATCATAGGAAATTTGACCGTGGCCGCATGAGCAAAAACTAGTGAGTTCGTGTTGGTGAGACCGCTTCGGCTGTCGGTAGGTCCAGAAAATAGCACATTCGAGGTGTTGGGGGAAAGCGTATATGTGCTGGTAGCGAAGCCTGGTCCTCGAGGAGATACGCGACGGGCGTCGCATGGGCAGATGTTGGGTGGGGCCTACCGTCGGGCTTCATTGCGTTCTCACCTTCGGCCAGCCGGTCGGCCCCGCGTCCTAAGTTCCGATTTTCGCCCAGACGGCAAGCTTGATAATATCGTGGCTGATCGCCTCGGAGTCGAAGCTCCCACCAGGCGTCCCGACACCATTCGTAAAAGAGGAGAACTATGGGAAAAGCTCTCGAAGGCACTCGCATCTTGGATATGACCCACGTTCAGTCCGGACCGACGTGCACCCAGATACTGGCGTGGTTCGGCGCCGACGTCATCAAGGTCGAACGCCCCGGATCCGGCGATCCCACACGCGGCCAATTACGCGACATTCCGGAGGTGGACAGCCTGTATTTCACGATGCTGAACGCCAACAAGCGCAGCATCACCTTGAATCCAAAAACCGAAGCCGGCAACAAAATCTTCGCCAAGCTGATCCAGGAATGTGACGTCATGGTCGAGAACTTCGCGCCCGGTGCGATCGATCGCATGGGATTCCCGTGGGAAAAAATTCAGGAGCTGAACCCGCGCATGATCTACGCCTCGGTGAAGGGATTCGGCGCCGGTCCGCTCGAGGATTGCAAGGTTTACGAGAACATCGCCCAGTGCACCGGCGGAGCAGCGTCGACCACCGGCGAGATCGATCGGGTTCCCATGGTGACCGGCGCCCAGATCGGCGATTCCGGTACGGGGATCCACCTGGTGGCGGGCATCCTTGCCGCGCTACTGCACCGCGAGAAAAGCGGCAAGGGTCAGCGCGTGGAATGTGCCATGCAAGATGCCGTGCTCAATCTTTGTCGAGTGAAACTCCGCGACCAACAACGACTCGCCCATGGCCCACTCACTGAGTACCCGCAGTATCCCAACGGAAAGTTCGGCGACGCGGTGCCGCGCTCCGGTAACGCATCCGGTGGCGGCCAGCCGGGCTGGATCGTCAAGTGCAAAGGATGGGAGACCGATCCCGATGCCTACATTTACGTCATCACCCAGTTGGCCGCGTTCGCCGGGCTGGCCAAGGCCATCGGTCATGAAGATTGGCTGGAAGACCCCGAATGGAACACGCCCAGGGCACGCCTTCCCAAGCTGGACAAGGTGTTTGATGAGATCGAGAAGTGGACCTTGACCAAGAACAAGATGGAGGTCATGGACATCCTCAACCCATTGAACGTGCCGTGCGGTCCGATTCTGTCCATGAAAGAGATCGCCGAACAAGAAACTCTTCGGAAGACTGGTACCGTGGTCGAGGTCGATCACCCCGAACGCGGCAAGTACCTGACAGTCGGGAACCCGATCAAGCTGTCTGAGTCGCCCGCCGACGTCCAGCGCGCACCACTTCTCGGCGAGCATACCGAAGAGATCCTCAAAACCGTCGCCGGTCTCGATGACAAGGCAATCGAGGCGGCACGCGAGCAAGGAGCGATCTGACACGTTGAA
Organism: Candidatus Marinacidobacterales bacterium; assembly: GCA_965222425.1. Classification (GTDB taxonomy): domain Bacteria; phylum Acidobacteriota; class Vicinamibacteria; order Marinacidobacterales; family DATDRI01; genus CBDCNP01. The sequence goes on along the minus strand of CBDCTW010000022.1, from coordinate 403,901 downwards.
ATACAACGTACTGATTCTCGGTGCGTCTTACGGTTCACTATTCAGCACAAAGTTGTTGCTCGCCGGACACTCCGCAACGTTGATCTGTACGAAGCCCACCGCCGAGCTGATCAACCGCGACGGAACCATCGTCCGCTTCCCCATCCGCGGCCGAGAGACGCCGGTCGAGATCAGGTCGAAGGGTCTCGACGGTCAGCTTTCCGCAAACACACCAGAGGGTGTCGAGCCCGGTGATTTCAACTTGGTCGTGTTCGGCATGCAGGAAGCTCAGTACAGCTCCGACGGCGTGCGCGAGCTAATGGAACGCATCGCCACGGCACGGGTACCGTGCCTCGCGATCATGAACATGCCGCCACTTGCCTACCTCGAGCGCATTCCCGGACTTTCGACGGAGCCGTTGAGGCAGTGTTTTGCGGACCCCGGCGTTTGGGAAGGCTTTGAACCTGCGCTCGTCACGCTCGCGAGTCCCGATCCCCAGGCGTTTCGCCCGCCCGACGAGCCGAAGAACGTTCTCCAAGTCGGTTTGGCGACGAACTTCAAGGCGGCGCGCTTCGAAGCCGAAGAGCACACGAACATGCTTCGCGAGTTGGAGTCCGACATCGATGCCATCCGGTTCGATCCCGGCAATGGCGCCATCGAGATTCCGGTCAAGCTCAAGGTGCACGATTCGGTCTTCGTGCCACTTGCCAAGTGGCCGATGCTCGTCACCGGCAACTACCGCTGCATCCGGCGTGACGAAATGATTTCGATCAAGGACGCGGTGCACGCTGATATCGAGATGTCTCGAGACATCTACGCGTGGGCCGCGAAACTGTGTACGAAGCTCGGAGCTGCGGATGCCGACCTGGTTCCTTTCGAGAAATACGCGAAAGCTGCGGAAGGGCTAGCGAAACCGTCGTCCGCGGCACGTGCGCTTTTCGGCGGCGCCAAGGATATCGAGCGCGTCGACTGCCTGGTGCGCCAGATCGCAAAACAACAAGACTTGCAGTCGGAGACGGTGGACGAGATCGTTAATCTTGTGGACGAGCGTCTAGAGAAAAACCGCGGGAGCGACTGACGTATAGCAGTTCGTCTTCAGCCACTATTTTCAGTTCCAACGTATCGATCGCTGTGCTCGCTTTACCGTAGATGAGACGTGAAATGGGGATTGGCCGCGAGTCGGGCCTTCGCATGGCCGTCGGCAGTCCGCCGATGGCCTGCTCCGCGGCAGAGTGGGAGTCGAAGACGCCCCAGAACACCCCATAGCAGGAGCGTTCCGGCCGGGATTCGTTGGACAGGATGAAAAGCTGCGCGGAGCGCCCTGAATTTTCAACGGCTCGGGTGAGGTTGCCCCGATCGCAGTACAACGCCAGCGCGACGGTGAATTTGTCGGTGTGGGCCGCTCGAAAGTACTCTCGGAAGGCGCTTGCCGCTTCAGAGTAGCTGTTACTCTGGAGAATAGCGCTAGCTTGGTTGAGAGCTGAGCTTTCTCCCGATGACGAGATGCTCGGCGCCTCTGATGCTCCTCGCTCCACAGGTTGTTCGTCTACCGTTTCTCTTACGACGGGAGCCGGTGGTTCCGGTTCGGGGTCTTCCTTTATCAGGAAGGCTTTCTCTCCTACAGCCGGAAGGAGGGCCGAAGCACGAAGTCCACGTCCGATCGACCATCCACCTGCTCCTGTACGGCGTATTCGGTTCCTTGGTAAGCCAACGAAAAGGGATAGACGCCTGCCGGAATGTTGCCGAAGAGGTAGTTCCCTTGATTGTCCGTGGGTTGGCTTAAAAATCTATGGTTGGTCGGCGTGTGAAACGCGATCACGACGACTCCAGGCAGCGCCTCACCTTGGTCCTTGCCCAGGACCTTCCCCCAAATGTTCCCACGAGCAAGCTTCGTTTGCGATGGGATCGGGCGGGGAACAGCGCTAGACGCGATTCGTCACACCTCGCCTATGACGCCCGTTTGAGCACGGCTTATCCGTCGGGTGTACGAAGTCGACCCTCTCCTTTTTAACCGATGCGGAGGCCAACTCCCGGTGATCGGCCTCATCACCGCGCCTCGTATTATGGGAAAGGTGCTCGAGGCCGTCGGGACAAGCTTACTGGAGCTCGCAGCATGTACCGAGCGACGCGCTCCAGCATTGGTTGTTCACCGGCTGGGATGCGAACCGAATCGTCAAAGTTGAAACCACTTCTCCTCCAGAAGGGAGCAGCTTGATGCGCTGCTCGCTCAATAAGCCTTTGGCGGCGCTCCATTCTCTTGAAACGAGAGCTCCGTTTGGATCTGGTAAGCGCCAAGGCTCTTCGATTGAAACTGCAGAGCTAGCAGATTGCTTTGACCTTCTCCTTCAAGATCTCGAGGGCGAGGTGGATAGTGTCCAAGTGAGTGCGAAAGGACAAGACCGCGAGCCGCAAAACGAAACGCCGGTCGAGCTGCGTCGTGGAGAGAAAGACCCTACCGTCTTTCTGAATCTCGTCGGTGAGCCGTTGGTTGAACGCGTCGGGATCGCCCTGCTCCGGAAGGTACCGGAACGTAACCACCGAGAGGTCTGGGTAAGGACCGACCTCGAAGCCGTCCATGGACTGAATTTTCTCGTGGAAGTAACGAGCCAAAAGCATTTTCTCCTCTAGAGCCGCTCGGAAGGGCCGCACTCCGAAAAGCTTTAGCGGCAACCAAAGTCTGAGGGCCCGGAAATGCTTGCTTAGCTCGGGGGAGAGATCCACAGGTGCGAGCTCGTCTCGACTCTTCGCGGCATCCTGCATGTAGTGAGCATGGGCATCGTAGTAATGAGCCTTGGAGAGGTGTTTTCCTTCCTTCACCAGCACCGCTCCAGACCCGTAAGGCAGGAAGAGCCCCTTGTGTGGATCCATCACCATCGAGTCGGAGCGATCCATACCAAGGAGGATCTTCTTTCCCTCCTCGCACAGTGCGAAAAACGCGCCGTAGGCGCCGTCGATATGGAACCAGAGAGAATGCCGGCTGGCGATCTCGCCTATGTTTCCGAGCGGATCCACTGCCCCGGTGTCGGCGGTTCCCGCGGACGCGATGACGAGCCAGGGATTCAGTCCGGCGGCCTTGTCTTTTTGAATCGCCTTCTCAAGGGCCTCGGGGTCCATTCGACGACGTGCGTCCACAGGTAGGATCGTCCGAGCCGACTCACCGAGGCCAGCGATGCGGATCGCCTTATCCACCGAGTGGTGGACGTGATCGGTCAAATAGATCACCGAGCGTTCGAAATCTCTGGCCTTCAAACTGTGGGCATCCCGTGCGGTGACGATCCCGCCCAGGTTGGCGATACTGCCTCCCGAGCTTAAGCTCCCCGCGGCGCTCTCAGGGTATCCCACGAGATCGGCCATCCAATCGAGGAGCATGTTCTCCATGCGCACCGCCCCGGGGCCGGGGAAGAAAACGCCGACATGACGGTTGGTGACCGCGGCGATGTAGTCGCCCAGCGCGGACGGATAAATTCCCCCGCCCGGGATGTATCCGAGATGTCCCGCGGAAGCGGGGTTCAAGCCGGGTCGAACGACATTGTGATCGAGAAATTTCAGGAGCGCCTCGAGAGCAACGGGATCTTCGGAAACGGGAGAGTCGTAGAGCCCGATGCCCTTGTCTTCGGTTAGCTCAAAGGCGGGTAGCTCGGGCAGCCGTTCCAGAAAACGATCGCAGTAGGCAACAACCAAGTCGAGCAGAGATTGCCTCTCCTCGGGGCCCGGTTCCAAGGCGCTGGCCCTCGCCTCCAGCTCTTTGATTCTGTCTTGCATGGCGTAGTCCGGTTAGTTTTGGTGCAGGCGGTAAATCGCTTCCAACATCTCGGACTTCTCTGGCGCTCCAACTCGGCCACCGAACCACATGGCGACGGCGCTTGCAGGCAAGGCGATCAATATCGCGGGGAGTGAAGTGGCGAGCTCCAAGTAAAGATAGAGCAGACTACCTGTCAACAAGGCGGCGACGCCACCCACCAGGTTGGCCCGTTTCCACCACAGTCCGGCGATCATGGGTACGAATAGGCCTGCGCTCAAGATCCCGACCGCCGAAGTATAGAACTCGCTAATGAGCTCCGGGGGAGAATACGCAAAGTAAAGAGCGAGAAGACCGATGAACCAAGCCGATCCGATCCCGACCCAGGCGCTCGCCTTCGGCCCGAGCTTGTCGGTCCACTTCCCGAGCAAGTCGTGCGAGATCGCCGAGCTACAGGCGAGCAGCAGGGCATCGGTCGTGGACATGACCGCCGCCAGCACCGCGGCGACGGCGATGCCACGAAAGATCGGAGGGAACTTTCGTCCAATGACCATGAGGAAAACCTGATCCGCATCCGCGAGGTCGGGGAAATACATTTTTCCAACCGGTACGATGGCGAGCACCGCGGCTAGGATCATAATGCTGTAGAAGAGCATGGCGATATTGAGAGAGCTTCTCGCTGCTTCGGGATTCTTCGCGGTGAAGACACGCATGACGATGTGGGGTATGACCGGGATGGCCGCCGCCCAGATGACGAAGAAGCTAAGGTAACTCCCCAACGACTGCCCGGAGACTTGACCGAGCTCGGGAGCGGCGGCGGTAGCTTGAGCCATCAATCCCAATGGGGATCCCACGCGCCAAACCAACACCAGGGCGCAGCCGATGACGACGGTGAGCATGAGGACACCCTGGATCACGTCGGTCCAGGTGATGGCCAGCATGCCTCCTATTGAAACATAGAGAATGAAGACGAGTGTCGCGAAGGTGAGCGCAACATCGTACGGAATGCCCAACAACACGTTGGCGGTAATGCCCGCGGCCTTCATTTGGGCGATGATGTACACCGTGAAGCTAGCTACGATGAGTGAAGGGACAAGGTATCTGACCACGGGATGGGGATAGCGGAAGGCGAGGAAGTCGGTGATGGTGTACTTGCCGAAGTTCCTGAGCGGTCGCGCGACCAGGACCGACGCGAGAGGAAATCCAAGCACCGCACCCGCAAACAAGGCCAGCGTCGAGGGGATACCGCGGGAGTAAGCCAATCCCATCACGCCGATGATCGACCCGCCGCTGGCCAGGGCCGCCATGATCGCCATTGCGTTGACGAACGTACCAATACGACGGCCCGCTACCCAGTACTCGTCCTTGGACGCCAGAACCTTTCGCGAGGCGAAAATGCCGATCCCGATACACCCACCCAGGTAGGCGAGAACCAACACCATCTCGAGACTCATGAGTCTCTCTTGCGCTCACAACGGAAGACGATCAGGGCGATCGCGGGAGAGAGGACCATGAGGATGGCCATGAGCCAACCGAAGACCGACATGCCGGCGACATATATTTCGCGCCACCACGGTAGGAAGGCGACGATGGAGAAAAGCAGCAGGGCGAACAGATACCAGCGGTCTCCCTTGAGCATGGGAAAGAAATCTTTCATTTGGGCCCTCCGTTCACTCTGGAATTCGCAGAATCCTACCACAACCGAGGATTCGCGCTCCCCGATGCGGGGCTTTATATACACTTTTCGGCCCGCTATCCTTCCGGGTCCTAAATGTCGGCCCGAAGCCGCCTACCGAAGGTGGTCACAGAGGAGGAGATGAATGAATACACGTCAATGGATGCGCTCCATAGCGCTAGCGGTGATTCTGGCCGCGATGACGGTGGCGCCCCGCGCGGACGCACGTGGACCGGCAAATCAACAAGAATTGATGCGGATGACGCAGGACATTCTCGCCATCATCGCAAACTTACCTGATTATACGGTTTATGACTGGCTTACATTCGGTATCAAGGACAAAGTCGTTTACTTGAGGGGGTTCGCGCACCGTACGTCTCTTAGGTTCCAGGCCCCTGCGGCGGTCAAGAAGGTCAAAGGCGTCAAGGAAGTGAAGAACGAAATTGACTATACTCGGACCCCGAAGTCGGACGAGCAGCTCCGCCGGCAAGTCTATCGAGCAATTGACGATACCTTTATGCAACCCTGCGCGAAAGAGGCGATGTACTACACCGCCGGTGCGCGGAGTTCTTTGCCCCGCGGCCCTCACCCGATTCATATCGTCGTCGTGAAGGGCGACGTCAAGCTCATGGATTACGTGTTCTCGGAGGAAGACAAACAAACGGCCACACGCGCCGTCGAGTCCGTCGGAGGTATGATGAAGACGCTCGAGAACGCCCTCAAGGTTCGCTCGAAGCAGGGAAGCTAGAATCGTTCAGAAGAGCTCGACCTTGAAAACGCGCGCCAGTATCAATAATGCCGTCATGCCCGTGAATATCGCCAGGCTCGTCCAACTGAACCAGGTTGCAAAACCGGATGGGTAGAACTCTCGGTCCTCTCGTGGTATCACGGAGAAGCAGTAGTAGAGGTTCAAGTAAAAGACCACCGGAGCGACAAAGAACGCCAGCGCCGAGGCGACTAGGACCAACCACACCGGTTTGGGCGCGCCGGCGATGATGGAGACTGCGGCTACCAGCGAAAAGAGCATCGTCATGCGGTAGACGTTATACTCGGAGTACCACTTGCTTCGATGCTCCGGCGTAAGATTCTCTTTCGCGATTCCCCTTAGTGATGCGGTGGGCTTGAACAAGTTCCGACAGCACGCGGCCACGACCCGCGGCCAGCCATCGAAATAGTTGAAAGCGGTGGAGTATGTCGCGGCAAAAGCGCCGATCAGGAACACGATCATCATCCACGGCCCGACGCTCACAGTGAAGATCTTCGCAATCTCTCCCATCACCGCGGTGCCCTCGATCGGACTCGGATAGAGCCATGCCGCCGCCAGCAAGAGGAACACGCAGGCGGTGAGGAACGAGATCACGTAGCCGAGGCGGAAATCCCACAAACCGATCTTGAACCAGCGGCGGCAGTACTCCAGCGTATGGGGCGATAGCTTCGACGTATCGACCGTCAGATCTTCCTTGCGTGATACAAAAGGATCGAAGGTGGCCGCGAGACCGAGCTGCTCGAGTCGCTCTCGGATTCCACCCATGCCCGCCTTCTTCGCCTTTCCCCACTCCGATGCCTGCAGGGAGACATCGATTCCGGTGGGTAAAAGTCCTAGAAACGCGGCGATGACGAGCCAAGATCCATCCGGAGTGTCGAGCAAGAAGAAGTGACGCATCGAGGACAAGGGTGCGGGCGCGACGAGATAGATGCCGAAGCTCGATACCATGAGCACGCCAGCCGCAATCTTGGCGGCGACTTCGATCGTTTTGTATCGGCCACGTAGAATAATTCCGACCGAGACCATGCCCAATGTGAATCCGAGAAACGGGAGTGGAACGTTGACGCCGACATATTCAGTGAGGAAGTAGTAGACCACCGCCGATGCGGCGACCAACCGTCCCGCTTGCCCGACCACGCATTGAACTAATGTCGTGACGAGCACGTACCACAAGGGCCACTGTTTCCAGGCGGTGGCATAGGCATCGAGCATGCTCCTCCCCGTCGCGTGCGTGAAACGGAAGGCCATCTCGAACCCGTAGTATTTGAAGATGTAGGCGACGGGAATGCACCAGAGTAAGGCATAGGCGAAGCGGCCACCGGCTACCGGGGCGGTCACCATGTGACTCGTCCCCACACCGGTCATCATGAGGATCATGCCCGGGCCAAACAGCCTCAAGAGATTGCCCGGACTGATGCGAGGGAGCTCCAAGTCTTTGAGATCTTTGTTCTTCTCTCTAGTCATGTTTCAACCAGCGGTGCGAGCCCGCAATCTCGACGTGGCGAGAATGGTGTCGATGGTCGGGGTGGGGACGGGGATGTCCCGGCCGCTGTTGAATTTGGTCGGGTAGCGGCGGCACCTGTGAATACTCTTAGGCAGCAAACTCATCGCTGTCAAGAGATTTCTGTTTGCTTCTAAGCGCGTGAACGAGAGCGCCCATATGGCGATAGCCTTTGATACGCCGGAACTTTTTCTGCGCGGTGACGACGCCAAGAGCGGTCCATCGGCGAACCATGGAAGGACTCTTCCAACGCTTGACGTTTCTCGATACTCTGCGAATGGTTCCGTTGAGATTTTCAATGGCGTTCGTCGTGGCAAGAGACTGGCGAAGTAAGGCGGGCGGCGCGAGCTTCACGACCGTGAGTGTTTCTTCCATCCCTTCACGAAGGCTTCCGGCAGCTTCGTCGTAGCCGTTTCGCTCGAGCCACGACACCAATGCCTGAAGTCGCTTGCGCGCCTTGTCGGCACTCTTGCACTTGTAGGCTTCCTTCATCGTCTGGAGCACGTAGGCGTGACGAGACTTGGGAAGGTACGAGCGAAGATTTCGGAGTTTATGGATCTGGCACCTTTGGATGACCGCGAGGTCCCCCAAAACGTCGACGAGTGCCTTGCGGATGCCTTTGCCTCCGTCCACTACGCAGAGAATCGACTCATCGACGCGCAAGCCTCGCTCGAGAAGGTCCTGCAACATCGCGGTGCACACCCGAGAGTTCTCCGTCGAGCCCAGCCATATACCCAGGGGCACCTTCGTTCCATCTATTGTGATACCTAGAGTTACGACGACGGTCTGTCCGGCCACCTCAAGGCCATCCAGCATCAGTGCCGCAAGCTCGAACTCCTCTAGCCGCCGAGACAGGTATTCCTCGAGCTTCTTAGTCGTCTGGCTCACGAGGTGACGGCTGGCGGCACTCTTACTCGTGCCACGAGACTTCAACTTGGCCGCGGGTTTGTCCAGACTCGATTCGTAATTTCGGGTCGATACGCCCACCAAGATCTGATTCAACACTCGCTCTGGAAGCGGGTCTTCTTCGCGGAAGGCTTCGAAGTGTGGAAGCGACGCCTCCGCGCCCGACTTCGAGCGAACTCGAGGTCGCGACACTTGGATGCGACGACCACCGAAGCTCAGCTCTCCGTTCGTGCTCCCCCAGTGGTTATGAGTTCGCTCCTTCTCGTGCTTGCCCTTGAGCCCCGCGATCTCCTCGGCGTCCTCTCTGAACAGTAGGTGCAGAGCTGTCAGTCCTTGCTCGTACACCCATTCCGTCAGATCCGCCTTCGTGGCCGCGATCCCAGCTATCATCGGTAGCAGTATCTGACCGACTTGGCCAACTACCTTGCCCGTAGGCGAGTGCGTTTGCTTTCTTACTGGCTTCTTTGATTTCCTAGGCATTGGTGGCTCCTTGTCCCCTCTGGAGAAGGTTTATTGGCAGACCTATTCTTAGGCCGGCCAAGGAGCCGCCGCTACCCCACATCCAACATCCGGCGGGACATCCCCGTGGGGACTCCGACCAGTCGGTCCATCTCGGCAACGGAGCCGACCAGGACTTCTACTTCGTTGCGCCCGATGGCGTCGTCCTTACCTCGTTCGAGCAATTGGGTGAGGGTCGGCATCAGGGCATCATAATCGAAAGTCCCTGCGAGGCAAGCGACCCCCCGACCGCCGGCCAGAGCGGTCACCAAAGGTTAGGGTGTTCTTGGTGCTTTAGGCAACGATCCACTGAGACAGGACACTAGAGAAGTGGGCAGGCGGGTTTCTAGGCCGCCATCCCCGGAGCGAACTGCCGGTGGCAGGTGCGGCATTGGCCTAGCAGGAGAGATTGATGTGACCTGGGTTGAGAGACAATCTCGGGTTTCGTATCTCCGGAGCCGCAGAGAGGGCAGCGACCCATTTCCAAGGTCTCGATACAGTCCGCTAGTCGTCTAACACGGAAAAGCGCTTGAGAGACCGCTTGGTTAGAGCCTCGGCGATAGCGGTGTGTTGAGGTAAGACCCCGCCATCCTCGGAGATTTCGGCGAGAGAATGTCCGGTGTCCAGGACGTTTTCGTGATAGAAGATGATTAGCTCGTGGCGTCGTGCGGCATCAACGACTCGAGCGAAACGTGAAACCGTTTGCTCGCTCTCTAACTGGTATCCTTCCCGTTCGAGAAAGGTCACCGTGTGGTCCATCTCAGCTCCAGGATTTTCCGCAATGGCCTTAGACGTGTCGAAGAAGAACGTATTGTGCTTGTAATACCCGCACCAAGGACGAACGCAGCCGCCAACAATGATGCGAGAATCGGCTGGGGTACCATGACCTCGAATCTAGCAACTGGCCAAATCCTATCCGAATGAAGATCGCAACGTGGAACGTCAATTCGATTCGCATCCGCTTGGAGCGGCTGCTGGGAGTGTTGGAAAGGCATCAGCCCGACGTCCTGTGCCTGCAGGAGTTGAAAGCCGTCGAAGAGCAGTTCCCGTTCGAACCCCTGCAGGAGGCCGGCTACTTCGCCGCGGTACTTGGGCAGCGGACGTATAACGGTGTTGCCATTGTCAGCCGTTCCGAGCCGCAAGACGTCCGGAGATCATTCGAAGATGGAGTCGAAGATCCTCAGGCTCGTTTCGTTTCCGCCGCCATCGATGGCGTACGGATCCTTTCGGTCTATGTGCCCAACGGCTCGGTCGTCGGATCCGAGAAGTGGGACTACAAGCTCGATTGGATGCGTCGATTACGGTCCTACTTGGATGTGAACCACAACCCCTCCGAGCCCTTGGCAATATGCGGAGATTTCAACGTGGCACCCGAAGACTGCGACGTGGCCAACCCCGACAAGTGGCGTAATAGCGTTTTATGTCACGAGGCGGGACGAGCGGCACTTCGAGGGGTATGCGAGTGGGGCCTGGTGGACGCCTTCCGATTGCACCGCTCCGAGGACGGCCTCTATTCCTGGTGGGACTATCGCCAGCTAGGTTTCCCCAAGAACGACGGGCTAAGACTCGACCACGTTTTCGTCAGCGACGAAGTGGCGCGTCGCTCTCAAGCGGCCGCGATCGATCGCCAAGAGCGCAAGGGAAAGCAACCCTCCGACCATGCCCCAGTGTTGGTCCGCTTCTCGGATTGAATCTCGGCTATCGAGCGAGGAACCTTAGCGGATCTACCGGGTTGCCACTTTCCCAGATCTCGAAGTGAAGGTGTGGGCCCGTGGACTCTCCGGTCGATCCCACCTTGGCGATTGGTTCTTGACCACGCACGGGGTTCGATCACGAGGCTCCCCCAGATGGGCGTAGAAGGTTTTAAGCTCGTCGCCATGGTCGATGATGATGACTGTCCCGGGTAAAGAGACGTCTCGCGATAACGGAAGCGAAAGAAGCACTCCCGCAAAGCCAAGTCACCAGACCCAGGGCGTCTATCTGCGACAGCAGTTCGCCAAGTCTCATCGGTCTACGTCCCGAGAGAGAAGCTCGGATAATTCCTTCATTTCTTCCTCGGTGAGGGACTCATCTCGCGCGAACAGCGACACCACGGTGCTTGGTTCCACTTCGAGAACCCGATCCGCAAAGTCTCGCACGAGCTGGGCGATCCCGACGGGCTTCGTGATCCGTGGCTCGTAAAGATTGATGCTGTGGAAATCTTTTTCGTCAGCACGCGCTTTTTAACCATGCGATCGAGCGTCGTACGCGTCGTCGAGTAGGCCCAATCGGTGGTGGACTGGCGACGCTCATGAACCTCCCGGGCGCTCAATGGTCCCGCGGCCCAGAAGAGTTTCATGATCGCGAGCTCCGGTTTGGTTAAGTCCGGCAACGTTTGAGGAACTGCCACGCTAACTGACTCCTTTGCACAATATTAGATCTGACCCCCGTTATATAACCGGGGTCAGATCTAATATTGTGCACGCGCATACATGCTACAAAGGTAGCATGTATGCTATCCAAGACTCACTCAGGGGCGCGTGTCAAGAAAAAACTGGGGTTGGTGTCTACGGCGGCTAGACGCGGTCTTCTATGGCAGCTTGTACCGTTCGGAGCGCTTTGATTCGGGCGTGTAGCTTGCAGTTTCCCTCGATGATTGTCCAGGGCGCGTAGGTGGTGCTCGTTCGCCGGAGCGTTTCGTCCACTGCGGACTTGTAGTCCGTCCACTTCTCTCGGTTTCGCCAATCCTCGTCGGTAATCTTCCATTTCTTGAACGGATTTTCCTGACGCTCCCGGAACCTTTTCAGCTGCTCATCTTGGTCGATGTGAATCCAGAATTTGATGAGAACTGAGCCGAAGTTGACCCATTGCTCCTCCATCTCGTTGATCTCCTTGTAGGCCCTCCTCCATTCTGCCGGCATGGCGAAGCCCTCGACCCGTTCGACCAAGACACGCCCGTACCAGGAGCGATCGAAGATGGCGATGTGCCCGGCTCTAGGGAAACGTTTCCAGAAACGCCACAAGTAAGGATGGGAATTCTCTTCCTCGGTAGGAGCGGCAATGGGGATCACTGCATAGCCTCGCGGATCCAAGGCTTGTGCGAGCCGCCTGATGTTCCCCCCCTTTCCGCTCGCGTCCCAGCCTTCGTAGACGATCACCACGGGGATTGTCTTCGCGAAGACCTGATATTCAAGCTCGATGAGTCGATTGTGGCAGCGCTTCAGCTCTTTCTCGTACTCAGTCCGGGTAAGAGACAGGCTCAAGTCGACGTCGTCGAGAACGGAGGAAGCGGGGCTCGGCGGTCGAAAGTAACCGGCATCCACTGGTGACTTCTCTTCGATGGTTTTGATCTTCTGCTCCAAGAAGCCAATGGCGATTCGGAATACCTTGATGGTAGCGAACCTACGATCGTGGGCGGGCACGATCGTCCAAGGAGCGACTGCGGTGTCCGTCTTGGCTAGCATGTCCTCGGTAGCTTGCAGATACTTTCGGTACTGTTTATGTTGCTTTCGATATTCCTTGGTGACCCTAAGCGCAGTGACCGGATTTCGCTGAAGTTTTTCGAAACGTTTTTTTTGTTCCTTCTTGCTCACATGAAAAAAGAACTTGACGATAACCGTGTCGCCGTCGACGAGTTGTCGTTCGAAAGAGTTGATCTCACCGTACGCTCTGGACCAGACCGGCTTCTTGACGACCCTGTCTACGCGCTCCGATAAGACCCGTCGATACCAACATCGGTCGAAGACGACGGTTCTCCCTCTCTCGGGTGTTTTGATCCAAAACCGCCATAGAAAAGGCCGCAGCCGTTCTTCCTCATTCGGGTCCCTCGTGAGATGAACGTTGAATTGTCTCGGGTCCATCGACAGGATGAGGCGATTGATGACCGTGCCTTTGCCGGCCGCTCCCCAGCCTTCGAACGCGACGATCAGGGAAATTTTGAGATCCCTCGCCCGCCTCAGCAGGCTACGCAACTTCGTCTCCAACTCCGAGATCGTGTTGCGGTAGTCTCCTTTGGAGGTTTTCTGGAATAGGTTGACCTTCTCCAACATGAAACCAGTACTCCTCGGCGTGAAGCGGGGACCTAGCCTACCACGAGTTGGAAGCCCACTTTCTTCAAAAAGGATTTTTCTTCTTCGAGGTCCGCGTGTGCCAGGGGGTGCTCCTCGAGCCAGCCTTCGGGGAAGGTGATGGCGAGCTTGTTCTTCTCCGGGCTCAGCTTGAAACGGGGGAGGGGGCGCGGACCCCGGCCGCGATTGACGAGGACGGCGAGTCGAAGCAGGCGCAGAGTCGGAGGGCCTGATCGATAGAAACGGAGCGGAGCTCTTCGAAGGGCTCTCGGGATAGCTTTCGGCGATGACTTTCTACCAGGGATGCCAGAAGCTGTTGTTCGTCGTTCGAGAAGCCCGGCAGGTTAGAGTGCCCCAACAAATAAGCGCCGTGCTCATGGTAACCGCTATAAGACACAGTGAGTCCCACTTCGTGGAGTCTCGAGGCCCTCGCGAGAATTTGGCGAAACTCCTCGTCGCCCAGCTTCCATGCATCGTCTACCTGGGTCAAGCAGTTGAGCGCGGTGCGCTCGACGCGTGCGGCCTGCGCGCGCTCGATGTGATAGCGTTCGGCAAGACGCTGGATGGTGCGGTCACGAACGTCTTCGTGGCGGATACGTCCGAGCAAATCGTAAAGGATACCCTCTCGTAGGGCACCGGTACTCGGGCTCATCTGCTCGATCTCGAGACTGTCGAAGACGGCGTTGAGAATGGCGAGCCCTCCCGGCAGTACCGGCGCACGGTCTGCTTTCAGACCCGGAAGCGCTAACTCTTCCGTGCTGCCCGCTCGGAGCAAGGCCTTGCGAAGCTTCCTGAGCCCCTTGCGAGTAATGCCCTGGTTGCTCCACTCGTTGTTCCGAAGGATCCCATCGATAGCGATGATAGTGCCCGAAGATCCGAAGGCCATGTCCCACCCTAGATCTCTCAGCTTCCGCTCAATGGTTTCTAGCTCGACTCGTGCCGCGGTCTCTGCCCGCAACATGTTCTTTTCGCTTATCTCGCCCTGTGGAAAGAATCTCATGCCATCGGAAACACAACCCATGTATAGACTCGCCACTTCGAGCGGTTCGAAGCGTTCGCCCACGATACACTCGGTGCTGCCACCGCCGATATCGACCACCAATCGGCGTTCCGGTGAGTCGGGTAGGGCGTGTGAGACGCCCAGATAGATGAGGCGCGCTTCTTCGAGTCCGGTATCACCTGGATCTGGTGTCCCAGAGCCTTCGATGCACGGCGGAGGAACGCCACGGAGTCGTGGGCACGACGGAGGGTGTCCGTTCCCACGGCGCGCACCTGATGAGGAGGGAGGTCGCGTAGACGTTCTCCGATGCGCTCCAGTGAAAGCAGCGCACGGGCCTCGGCTTCCTCGGTGAGATGATTATTGGAGTCCAAGCCAGCCGCCAGCCGCACTCTCTCTCGGAGTCGGTCGACGATATGTAAGTCGTTTTGGGCGACGCGGACCACGAACATGTGAAAACTGTTCGATCCCAAGTCGACGGCGCCGTAGGTGTCGGACTTCTGTTTGGCACTCATTGCCGGCTCGACAATCTAAACTACTGTTAGAATTGTAACGACAAATGGCGACGTACGCGATCGGAGACATACAAGGCTGCTTCGAAACACTGACCCGGCTGCTAGAGCGCGTCGGCTTCAATCCACGAAAAGATCGGGTTTGGTTGGTCGGAGACCTCGTGAACCGAGGACCCCGCTCGCTCGATGTCCTGCGTTGGGCCCACACGTTCGGGGATCGGCTGACCGCGGTCCTGGGCAACCACGAACTGAATCTTCTCGCCGTCGCGGCCGGCATCAGGAAAGCCAAGCCTCGGGACACGCTGGACGAGATCCTCGTGGCACCTGATCGCGAGGAACTGCTGGAATGGTTGGCTTGTCGTCCTCTGATCCACGTCGAGGAGCCGTTCGTCTTGGTGCATGCGGGACTACTGCCTGCATGGAGCGTGGGTCAAGCTCGGAAGCTGGCGGGAGAAGTAGAGTCCGAGCTTCGGAGCGAAGGCCGAGTTCGCGTTTTGAAGGCCATGTTCGAAGATCCCAACCCTCTTTCCTGGGACGAGAGCCTTTCCGGCCCCGCACGTCTCCGTGTCATTACCAACGCGCTGACGCGCATGCGGACCTGTACAAGGGAGGGGCGCATGTGCCTGGACTTTAGTGGCCCCCCCGGCGCCGCTCCCTCCGGCTGCATTCCTTGGTTCGACTTGCCCACCCGCTCCCGCCGATCGGGCACAATCATTTGCGGACACTGGGCGGCGTTGGGCCTTCGGTTGGACGGTAGTCTGATGGCGATCGATACTGGTTGCGTTTGGGGCGGATCGTTGACCGCGATCCGTTTGGAAGATCGGGAAACCTTCCAGCAGCCGCTCGCCGACGATGTCTAATGGGTCGCGTCCAGATCCCGGCTATTGCTTCTCCGCACGAACGTCCGGCGAGGCTTGAGAAGGAAGACTTCTCTCGCATCCATTGCTGGGAAGCCTTTCCTCCAAAACGCGGATCTGTCTTCTCCTCGTCGGGCTTGAGCTCGCGCGAGCGCTTACCCTGGTAGGGCCTTTCCTTCGTCGCCGCACGCCTTTTTTGGGAATCGCGTACGGGCACAAGTATTTTTTGTTACCGGTGACTTCTTTTTGTACGCAACCGGCTAGCCAATCGGGCAGTGATAGCTCGCCTTCAGCGCGCTCATTGGAGAGCACGTCGATCTCCGCCAGCACTAGCTCTATGCCCACGAAGACATCGATGCGCCACGTTCGGGAAGCGTCCGAGATCTCGTAACGCCGCTTTCTTATCCGTCGCTTCGCGGTCAGCGGCCAGAAACTCTCGAAGATGCGTCGCGATATGGCTTCTTCTTGGGCGGTTCCGCTGGTTTCCGCGTCCTTGAGAATAATCCGGAAGTAACGAATGGCTTCGCCAGTGCGCACCCGCCTCAAAAACTCCTCGATGTTGGCGCCCGGAAGCCACCCCTCTTGGATAAAAATACTGGGGTGGCGCTTCAACCCGTCGGGCACTCTGTTGAGGACGTAACGACGGACCGCAAGCCTGTCCTCTCCGAACGAGCTCATTTTGGCTCCGAGCTCATCCAGCTTGAGGCGAAACTTTTCGAGCCGAGAGCCCTGCCATTCGGTTTTGAATTGAGTGAAGAGTCTTTGGCGTCTTTCTCTCAACAGTCTCGCCAACGCGAGTAGCCCGGGGGTCTCGTCCGGACCTACGGGAGTGACCGGCTGGTCGTTACTGTCAGGCTGGTCAGGGCTAAACTCGACCGTGTCGTTCTGCTGAAAGGCGAGCTCATGAAGACGACGTGCCCGCTCGATCGCCGAGGCCTCCATGGCAGCACTGATCTCCAACACCATGAGGTTTGTGTCGTGCAAATCGCCGAGTAAGTCCTGAAGACCCTTGAACTGTTTCACGAAAGCTTTCGTCCCGGGAACGGCTCGGATGAGTGGCTCCAGCAAGTAACGGAGTTGCTTGGCGCAGATTCTGGCCAAATGGGCTTGCGGGTTGTCCTCGGGCGCGTGGATGGCGTCGAGTTGGGTGTTCAACGCTGCCAGCTGTTCTAGCAAAATGGCGCCGGTTACTTTCCGGAACGATGGGTTCTTGTCCTGATCGGCGATGTCGAGCCGAACCTTCCAAAAGGAAAGTCTTTTCGTCAAGACCTTCCGAATCCGATTGAAGTCTTGGGTCAGGCTTCGGAGTTGCTCCTCCCGATTGTCGTCGCGGTTTGTCTCCAATCTCTCGATCAACCAGCGAAGTCCAGAGGTCTCGGTCTCGTTCAACCGTGCCCCTTGAGCACGGATCCATGCTAGTTGGACTTCCGTGTCACGTGCGGCGTTGGTTGACGCGGCGAGCGCCCGAAGCGCCCTACGTGCCTTCTTGGGAACGCTGTCCTTGAGGTAGGGACGGTAAGCCCTGATCGCACTCCGAAGTCTACGCAGCCCGACCCTGAAATCGTGTAGGGCCTCGTCGTCTTCGGAGTTTCCCATCGGCTCCAGGGCACTGGCGGCCTCCTCCAGCAAGGACACAGCGAGCACGCGAGACACTTCCTCGGGCTGCCGATCCAAGAGCTCGGGTGGGAGTTTCGTCACCAACGCTGCTCACTCAAGAGGATGACGCCGTTCGGGGGAACTGTGCGAGCTTATCGAGCTGGCCGGGCGCTTTTTCTTCTCCGCTGTGGAGATTCATCAGTAGCTCATAGATGTCGCCTTGGGCGCGGATTCTTCCGGGCGAGGTCGCCTCCCGGTACGTGTTGGCTAGCTTTTCGTCGAGGATCCTTGCCTTCACGTTGTCGTTCCACTGAATATCCAGGAAAGATCGGAGCTCTTCTTGAATCGAAACATCGTAGATGGGAAATGTCACTTCGACGCGTCCAGCCAGGTTCCTCGTCATCCAATCGCTGGACGACAAGAAGTACTTCGGGGAGCCGCCATTACAGAACACCATCATGCGAGAGTGTTCTAAGAATTGATCAACAATGCCTATCGCCTCGATGTTCTCACTGAGCCCAGGGATTCCGGGCACCAGAGAGAACATGCCTCTTACGTTCAATTGCACTTTGACACCCGCGCTACTGGCTTGGTAGAGCAGCCGCATGATGTCGGGATCGGCTAGGTTGTTCAGCTTCGCGATGATGTACGATTCCTTGCCCTTGCGAGCATTTCTGATTTCGGTTCGTATCAGCTTGGTGAACTTTTTCCGTGCGTTGAAAGGGGAAACCATGAGGTGTTTGTAGTCGCGGAATCTATACTTGTTCTCGAAGAAGTCGAACACCGATGCGATCTCGTCGGTCAATCGCTTGTCCGAGGTGAGCAGGCAGTGATCGCTGTAGATGGGACTGGTATCTTCGTTGAAGTTTCCCGTGCCGAGGCACGCATATAGAACTTCTCGACCCTTCTGCTTCCTCGCGATGAGGCACAGCTTTCCGTGGACCTTCAGTCCGGGTACACCGTAGATGACGCGCACTCCCTCTTCCTGCAGTCTGGTGGAGAGCAGGATGTTTGCCTCCTCGTCGAACCGAGCCTGCAGCTCTACGACCGCGGTAACCTCTTTACCGTTGCGAACGGCGTTGATGAGGGCGTTCACCACACCGGAGTCCCGTGCGATTCGGTAGAGCGTGATTTTGATAGAGCTCACATTGGGGTCAATGGCAACCTCTCTCAACAAGGCCAAGACGTGGTCGAACGACTGGTACGCGAAGTGGAGCAGAATGTCGTTCTTGGCCATGGCGGCGAGGACGCTCTTCGCTGGGTCGAGGCGCTTCACGGGAACGAAGGTCCCGGGCTCGAACCGCAAATTGCTGGGCCCGACCTTGGGGAAGTTCACGAAGTCTTTGAAGTTGTGATATTTCGAGCCGGGTATTCGAGTGTCCTCTTCGGTGAGTCGGAGCTTCTTAGTCAAGAAATCTAGAAGTGGTTGGGAGATGTTCGCATCGTAGACGAACCGAACCGGATTGCCCTGTTTCCTTCGCTTGACGCTTTTCGAAATCTTTCTCACGTAGCTTTCCGAGAGATCGTTGTCGATGTCGAGCTCCGCGTCGCGCGTCACCTTGATGGTGTAGGCTTCGAAGGTCGAAATATCTGGCAAAGAGAACAGGGAGAAGATATCCGGGAGGCAATAGCGGATGATGTCGTCGAGCAAGACGATGTATTGATCTCCGCCGATCGACGGAAGCATCAGGAACCTGGAAAGTCCTTTTCCGGGGACTTCAATCAAGGCGTAACGGTTCTTGGGGGACTTTGGATCCCTGGGGAAACAAATTGCCAAATAGATGGCGTCATCTCGCAAGGTAGGGAAGGTGGATGTTTGGTCCAGCATGATCGGCATGAGCTTGGAACGAACCTCACGCCGAAAATACGACTTGACGAACTCAGCCTGCTTGGGCGCGAGCTTCTTCTCGCCAATGATGAAAACCCTCTCCTTTGCCAGCCCTCTGAGGATCTCCTCGTAAACAGAATCGAACAGCTTGTATTGAGCGACTGATATCTCCCCGATCTTTTTCAGGACTTTTCTTGGATCGTGCCCGACGAGCTTCTTGGCTTTCTTGCCGATGTCGGAAAGGCGACGAAGTGTCGCCACCCGAACACGAAAGAACTCATCCATATTCGAGGAAAAGATGCCGAGAAACTTCAGCCGTTCCAAGAGTGGGACGCTCGAATCGGCCGCTTCTTGAAGCACCCTGGCGTTGAACGAAAGCCAGCTGATTTCCTTGTTGGTGGACTTGGCTTTCATTGCGGCCTTTTTTGGCGGGAACCACGGCCTTTCAGGCTGTCACCGGGGTCACAACTGTACCTCGAAAACGTAGGAAAGGATAGCGACGAGCGATTGTGTCGCGATCTGTGTTTGTCCACTCGGTCTGGCCCACTTTGCTCATCTAATTTGGCCCACCCTAAGTTATTGATTAATAAAGACGAGCTGTAAGAAAGCCCCTTTCCTTATTCCGCGGCCGGAACGAAGTGCAGGCCGCGGCTAGTGAAACCCAACGAACTCATGCCTTTATGGTCTTTTTCTCGCTCTTCAGGGTGCGCCGGAACCGATAGGATTCGGTGCCGGTTTCGAGTATGTGCGCCTGGTCCGTGACTCGGTCGAGCAGTGCCTTGCACAGGCGGACGTTCGTGAACACCTGGGTCCACTCCGAGAAGGGCAGGTTGGTGGTGATCACGAGCGCCGCCCTTTCGCATCGTTCCGAAACCACTTGGAACAGAAGCTCGGCGCCGACATCGGCGAGTGGGACGTAGCCGAGCTCGTCGATGCACAACAACTCGTAGCGGGCGTAGCGACGGATCACTCGCGAGAGTTCGTGCTCCTCCCTAGCTTCAACGAGTTCGTTGACGAGTCTCGAGGCCGTCGTGAAGCGAACGCGGCGACGTTGCTGGCACGCCGCTACACACAATGCCGTGGCCAGATGAGTCTTGCCTGTGCCGGCATCGCCGAGAAACAGAACCGGCCGTGCATGGTCGATGTAGTCGCCTTCGGCCAGTTCTCGTATCCGACGGGCGGAGACCTTCGGCGATTGCGAGAAGTCGAACTCCTCGAGCGTCTTCGCTCTCGGTAGTTGTGCTTCCTTCAGTCGTCTTTGAACCGCGCGGTGTTCACGCTCCTCGACTTCGGCGCTGAGCAGCACGTCGAGGTAGCGGACATAGCTGTGCTCGTCGCGCTGCGCTTGTTCGGCAATCTTCTGGAACTGCGTTGCCACGCTCGGCATGCGAAGCGTCTTGCAATGCTGACGGATGCTCTGGAGCTCGATGCTCTTCGCGTTCACGAGTTCACCTCGCCGATCAGCGCGTTGTAATGGCCAACACCTGGCAAGGAACGTTCGTACTTCGTGAGCTCTCCGAGCTCCACATCGCCAAGAGCCTGCGCCTGCTCACGTCGAAGAACTGATGATTCGACGAGGTGACGGATCGCCTCAGCATCCGTACAGCCGAGTTCGAGCGCTTGACTCACCGCCTCACGCAGCTTGTCGTAGCCGTGCTCGCGGCCGAGCTGCACGAGCTCGACCATCTGGCGGGTTCCTTCGAGCTTCCCGTGACGTCGATTCAGCTTGGACCACAACTCGTCGTAGCTCGTGGGCCACCGACCTTTCTCCCGCCATTGAGCGAGCGGCGTCGAGCCGGCCAACGCTCCAGGCTTCCTGACCAGAACATCCAAGTAGTGCTCGAGTTCATAAATCGACTGGCTGCGGCCGTAGCAGCGCTCGTGGCGTGCCACGACGTGGCCCTCGTGCCAGATCTCAACTTCCAACGGCAGTAGCTTGGCCACAACTCGCCGGTCCCGTTTCAACGGAGTCGAGTACCAGTTCGTGCCGACTCGAACGCAGCCTTTCTTGTTCACCTTTGCAAATCGTCGCTCCTCGATATCGAACCCCTCGACGGTCAATGGCAACAGATGCTCCCGTTCAAGCTCCATCGCTGTTCCGACAGCATGCTCCTTGCCGCTAATGTGGCGCGTCGCATCCTTGAGACAGCACGAGAGCAGATACTCGTTCAGCTCATCCCAGTTCGAAAACTCCGGTACCGGCGTCAGATAGTTGCGCCGGAAGTAGCCGACTTCGCTTTCCACCCCGCCCTTCTCGTTGCCTCGACTCGGATTACAAAACTCCGAGTCGAATCCCCAATGGGAGCGAAACGCCACGAATCGCTCCGTCTGCTCTCGTTGATAACCACGCAGAATCTTAGTGACCGCGAGTGACAGGTTGTCGTAGCGCATGCGGCGGAACACGCCACCAAAGAACTCGAACGCATGCTCCTGCGCTTCGAAAAATGCTTGTTGCGTCGGACGCGGATAGCCGCGATGCAACGCGCCTCCTCCCGCCATGCTTCGGACTACGAGCGTGTGGACCTTCTCGAGCTCACCTCCGATCCGCGCGTACGCCTCGTACCAGTCCACTTGCCCTTCATCGCCCCACGCGTAGCTCTGCGGAACAAAAATCTCTGTGTCCTTCAGGCCGAGCTCGCTCTTCCGACGAGCGACGTAGCGACGTACCGTTGATTCGCCAATCTCATGCTCCGGATGCTCGGCGCGCAACCGGGACCAGATACGACGAGCCGTATGGCGTTGCTTCCGAGGCGCTCGCTTGTCCTCCTTCAGGACCGCGTCGATGAACTCGCGTACTTCCTCAAGCTTCGGACTCGCACGCTCCGCGACTTTACGCTCCGGCGGTACCGCGCTCTCCAGCGCCTGACGCACCATCCGACGGTGTACTCCGAACTCCTTCGCCACTCCCTTTATCGTTCCTACTCCGTGCTCGTACTCGCCACGGATCTGCTCGAACAATCGCACTTTCGCACCCCTTTTCAACCGACCCTCCTCTCCGGGTTCTTCCCCGGCTCAGGGTATCGGTCTCGATGGGGTGGGCCAAATCAAATGAGCGAAATGGGCCAATTCAGACTAGCGAACACACGATCCCCGCCGCGTGTCAAAACCAGCGGAATCGCCGGTTCAACAGTGTCGATCACTAGATGAATCTCCCGGCGATGGCGGAGTCTCTAGTCAGCAAAGCGCGCGGTGCGATACAATGGACTTGAAACACATAGTAAACGACCGGAGCGTGCCAAGGAAAGCAAAGAAAGCGGCGAACGTAGACTCATTCAACTTGTCACCGGGCCGCGTCATCGCGCGCAAGTACGAAATCATTTCATTGCTCGGGGCCGGATGGGAAGGTGAAGTCTATAAGATCCGAGAGAAAAGCACCGGTATCGAACGTGCCGCCAAGCTGTTTTTCCCTCAGCGGAACATTCGCGACAAGACCTCGAATTTTTACGCCCGGCAACTCCACAAGCTCCGCCACTGCCCCATCGTCATTCAGTACTACACCGAGGAGACGATCCAATTCCGCGGCTCCGCGATCACCGTCCTTGTGTCCGAGTACGTGGAGGGAAGCCTTCTCAGTGAGTTCCTGAAGCGGCAACCAGGTAAACGTATCAGGCCCTTTCAGGCAGTGCACCTCCTTCACTCTTTGGTAGTAGGAATCGAGGCCGTCCATGGCCTCCGCGAGTACCACGGGGATCTCCACGCCGAGAACATCATCGTCAGCCGCTACGGACTACGTTTCGACTTGAAACTGCTGGACATGTTTCATTGGACGACGCCCAAGAGGGAAAACATCCAAAACGACATATGTGACCTGGTTCGTATCTTCTATGATGCAACAGGGGGGGCGGCACACTATAAAAATCAGCCTGATGAGGTCAAAGACATCTGTTGCGGGTTGAAACGCTCGTTGATCCTCGAGCGCTTCCCGACCACGTCGCACCTCCGACAGCACCTCGAGATGATGCACTGGAAGTAAAGGAGCTCCTCGCGTTACCCCTGCTCCGGTTCGAGGTCTACATTAGGCGGGAAGGACGTCCCGCCGGTAAGGACGATTCGTACCCCTTGTTCGACCGTTAGCGCCGGCTCGACCAGAGACTTTTTCGGAAAACAGTACACGTCGCCCAGGTACAGATGGTTGGTAGGGACGTAGACCGCCGCCCAACGAACGGCTTGGGCGTCCGCATCATTCATCTCGAACTCGCGGGTCAGAAAACCTAACCTGAGACCTCTTCCCTGCGGGTCGGGAACTAACACGACCCTCTTGAAGCCGGATTCGTTCTCCGGGGAGAAGGCACCGATCAGTTGCTTGACCGGCACGTAGATGTCCTTGAAAAGAGGAATCCGAGTAAGCAAGCCTTCGCCCCGCGCCAGGATCTTTCTGCCTACTACTGTCGTCGCAACGATGCCCACGACGGTGACCACCGCCAGCGCGGCGACGAAGCCGAGCCCGGGAACGGATCGACCGAGGGCCCAAGACAGCACCGGGGCCATCATGCTTTCGATGAGCAGCGTCAGCCATACCAGAACGAAACCGGTAACCAGTAGCGGTACGACGACGACCAAACCCGCAAACAAGCTGCGCTTGAAATGAGAACCGAAAGCCAATGTGTACCTCTTACGGGAGAGGATTATAGCAAAGGTGCTTTACCGCGTGTTATGATTCCGGCTTCGAGATCGTCTGGTCTTCTTCGTCCAGCGAGGAGGTGTCCCAATGTCGAGCGGCAGGTGGATCCTAATCGCCTTGGTTGCCATTGTGGTCGCTTTCGGGAGTGGCTATCTGACTGCCTATCTTCCCGCCCGCCAAGCCACGAGAGCGCTTACGGCAGCGGTGGACGCTGCCGAGGCCGAAACGCAAAAAACCCAAGCAGCTCTCCAGAAAGCGCAGCTAGAGCTTGGAATGGCCGAGCTCTTGGGACGACTCGGGCAGATTTTCGAAAGTGTGCCAATCTTAGTTGAAAATTGAAACGGCTCCGAACCCCGTGGTTTGATGACGTTGGACAAAACAACATCAAGCCGCGAAGAAAGGAGCCGAGATGGGAAGTCTGCTACGTTCGGTCAAGAAACGCAAGAAGTCACGTCGTTTGGGTGAAGTCGAGATCGTGAGTCGCGAGGAGTACGCGGAGTTCGAGCTGGATGCCAAGGTAGAGATGATTCGTTCGTTGGTCCCGCTGGGGCTAATGCGCGTTCACGAGTTGCTCGACGACGAAGTGAAAGCGTTGGGCGGGGAGCGATACGCTCGCAAGGAAGAGTGGGCGCGTGGCCGCCGCCACGGAAACAACCCTGGCACGGTAGGGCTTGCCGGCCAGCGGGTGCCGATCCGTGTGCCCCGGGTTCAGAGCATCGAGGGAGGAGAGATTCCGCTTCGCTCGTACGAGGCGTTGAGCCACGGCGGTGAGGTGAATGATCTTCTGCTGAAACGAGTTCTGTACGGAATCTCCTGTCGCAACTACGAGGCGGCAGCGGAAGGGATTCCGGCCGCCATCGGATTGTCGAGCTCCCTGGTGACATCGTTCTGACGCCAGGATTTGAGTGGCGTTCGGGTTTTCCCTATACCGACTTCACGCCGGATTATCGAGTCGTGGGCGAGCGTAATCTGGGCGGCCGGTTTCCGACGTTCTATTCGTTTGACGTCCGGGTTATGAAGTAGCTAAGGGTTTGGCGTAAAACGTTTCGCATCGGATTCCAAGTCTTCAACACCACGAGCCATTTCAATCCCCGCGACGTCTATAGCAACGTCGGTAGTCCGTTCTTCGGTGAGTTCGCGAACAGTGTGCCAATCTCGGGGGGCCTGAGACTTGGATTCGATTTCTGAGCATCGTTGTGCGAGATTGTATTCATGACTTTGCTCGATGCTTGGAAGTTGGTAAGCAAACCGGTGGTGGGGATGCTACACCTACCGGCGCTTCCTGGAGCGCCCGGCTTCGACGGTCAGCTCGAATCCATCCGCGCTGGATTGTGGCGTGACGCCGAGGCGTTAGTCGATGCTGGGGTGGACGGTTTCATGCTCGAGAATTTCGGAGATCGTCCGTTTTTTCCACGGGACGTTCCGCCATGGACCACCGCCCACATGGCGGCTCTCGCAGTCGAGACCCGTCGACGGTTCGACATCCCACTAGGGATTAACGTTCTCAGGAACGACGGACGGGCGGCGCTCGCCGTCGCTCACGCGGCGGGCGCTCAATTCATTCGCGTGAACGTCCTGGCCGGTGCACGGGTGACGGACCAAGGGGTTCTCGAGGGCGTCGCCCACGAGCTACTGCGGGATCGAAGGCTACTGAGAGCTGAAGAAACAAGAATCCTCGCGGACGTGAACGTCAAGCACTCGGCTCCATTGGGGGCCGTCAAGTTGGAGAACGAAGCAGCCGATCTAATCGATCGCGCGGGTGCCGATGGGATCATCGTGTCTGGGACCGGTACCGGGAAGGGGCCGACGTCGAGGAGCTGGAACGTGTGAAGGCCGTCTCCGGCGAGACACCGGTCTTTGTGGGAAGCGGAGTCGGCCTGGATTCGCTCGAGGACTACTTAGCTCTGGCCGATGGTTTCATCATCGGTAGCTTCTTCAAAGTCGACGGGAACGTAGAGAATCCCGTGGACGCAACCCGTGTCAAAGAGTTCATGAAGAAACTCCGTTCGTTCTAGAAGAAAAAACCAGACGGAATTACAGGATTGCAGGATAGGAGGGTAAGCACTCTTGCTTTCAGTATTCTGTCAATCCTTTCTAGAGGCCGCGTAGCCCATTCCTTCGTGTAGTAACCGTGCCGCCAGGATTGCGGTGAGCTGGTTGAAGTCGACGGAGGGATTGAGCTCCACGACGTCCATTCCCACCAATCGCCAGTCGGCGCTCGCGATGAAGCTCAGAACTTGCCGCGAGGTCAATCCGCCAGGTACGGGATGAGACACGCCGGGAGCGACCGACGGGGCGAGCCCGTCGAGGTCGACGGTAAGGTACACGGGCGCTCCGGCAGCAATGTGAGACAACTTAGGAAGCTCGCCGAGCAGGTCCTTGGCGTAGAGGATGCGAAGCCGATCGGAGTAGCGCTCCAACTGGCCCGATTGCCCGGCGTTCAACGTTCTGATACCTAGCT
The DNA here is from genome assembly GCA_965222425.1 of Candidatus Marinacidobacterales bacterium. Classification (GTDB taxonomy): domain Bacteria; phylum Acidobacteriota; class Vicinamibacteria; order Marinacidobacterales; family DATDRI01; genus CBDCNP01. The sequence goes on along the minus strand of CBDCTW010000022.1, from coordinate 377,919 downwards.
GGGTCACCGACGCGACGTGTTCCATTTCGAGCAATCGCGCCGCCACGCACGCGTGTGATGACCGGCTTCCTTCGAAATCTGGATAGACGTCGGGGTGCGCGTCGGTCTGGACAACATGTGTCGGGTGTACCGGGGCTCCCATCTCTGCGAAGGCTTCTACGACCGGGACCGTGACCGCGTGATCTCCTCCGGCAACAAACGGTGTTTGGTCTTTTCGGAGCAAGCCGCGGATGCGACCGCGGTAGTTTTCTGCGCTTGCCTCCCACGTTTCCTCCGGGACCAAATCGCCCAGATCAGTGATCGCGGCCTCCAGGTTGACGCCGGATTCGGTCGTGGAGTTGAAGCTTCTCCCATCATACGCGCTGCGAATGGTTTTCGGTCCATCGGCGCAACCGACCCGATAAGAAGATTGAGAGTCATCGGGAATCCCAACGAAGACAAGACTGGACTCGGGCGAGGAATCGTTTCGGAAACATCCCGCGAATGGGATCGGCTCTTTGGAAGCGTTCATCTGCGCCTGAGTCTGTAGTTAGGGTCGGGAGGGTATGTTATAGTAAGAGCCTACCCTGTAACCCAACAAAAAAACGAATTCGCCACCGCTGGCCGTGTGGAGGATCGCGGATGCCCGATTTTGATGTCGACCCGCTGCTAGAAGCGATGTTGGACGCAGCTCCCACCGTATCCGATCTGAACTTGTCTGTGGGGAGACCCCCTCAGGTGGAGGTGGACGGGCAACTGCGTGGCGTTGCTTATGCCTCCATCGAGCGGTTGATGCCGTACCACACTGAGCTCATCGCCTTGCGGCTGATGCGCGGAAAGAAGGACTTGGCGGACAGACTGGTACGGACCGGCTCGGCCGACCTCTCCTACTCTTTGCCAACGCGAACTCGGTTTCGGGTCAACATCTTTTCCCAGCGGGGGAGTTACTCCATCGTGTTGCGGGTTATCCCTAACAGGATCCCGACCGTGGAAGAGCTCGGACTACCGAGCCAGCTCAACGAGATCACGCGGGAGCGAAACGGGATCGTGCTGGTCACCGGCCCTACCGGCTCCGGCAAATCCACGACGCTGGCGGCGCTCATCAACCGGATGAACCACGAGAAAGCGATACACATCGTCACTATTGAGGATCCCATCGAGTATCTCTACCGGAATGACAAAGCGACCATCAATCAGAGAGAGATCGGCACCGACACCGAAGATTTCGCCAACGCCTTGAGGGCCGCCCTGCGCCAGGCCCCCAAGGTCATCTTGGTCGGTGTGAGATGCGAGACCGGGAGACCATCTCCACCGCCCTCGAGGCAGCGGAGACGGGGCATCTCGTTCTCTCGACGCTTCACACCATCGACGCCGCCAAGACCATCGATCGTATCGTGGGTGTTTTCCCCAAGGACGAAGAGCGTTAGATCCGTATGCGGTTCGCACAGTCGTTCAAGTGGATCGTCAGCCAGAAACTGATTCCGAAGCAGGAAGGGGGCCGGCAAGCCATTTGCGAGATAATGCGCGCCAACTCGCGGACTCGCGAGTACATCCAGGAGGGTGAAAGGGCAGGCAAGAGCCTCACGGACGCCATGGAGGATGGGGCCCCTCGATGGAATGCAGACGTTCGACTCCGAGCTCCAGAGACTCGTCGAAGGGGGAGCGCTCGGTGCTGCGGAAGCGCTCACGTATGCGACGAACCCAACCAACCTTCGGCTGCGCCTCGGTTCTCACGCCGAAGGTATCGAAGACGGCGAAGGGCGTGCTGAAACCTCGACCAAGGACGAGGCGAGTGTGGGTGCAGGCTCGGATATGGACAAGCCGATCGAGAGGTAAACGTGCAAACGAACTGTCCGAAGTGTTCGCAAAAGCTCGTCGTCGAAGATGAGAAAGTCCCGGCCGGGCCTTTTATGCTCCGCTGCCCCAAATGTCAGAACGCTATCAAACTACCTGGCAAGGCAGGTGCGGCGCTGCCGGGAGAGAGTCCGGCCGCTGAGGAACCACCCCAACCCGCTGCTTTTACTCCGTCACCGAAGCTATCTACGCCCCGAACGAAACCCGCGGAGGCACCTAAGCCGGCCCAACCGCCGAAACAGGCTCTACCAGCAGCGCCGACCGCGCCATCTCAAGCAGTTCGACAATCTCTACCGGCCCCCGTGGGCGAGCAGGGCGGAGCTCAGAACGATGGTTCGAGCCAGCGCGCCCTCATCGCACTCGACGACCAGAGCGTACAGAAGTCTATGGCTGCCGCTTTGCGACGCATTGGATTCATCGTGGACGTTGCCCCCGATTCAGAACAGGGGGTTCGTTGGTTGGAGCGAGACAGCTACACGCTCGCCGTGACGGCTCGAAATGGAAAGTCTAACGGCGCCGGTCTTTACAACCGCATCATCACGTTCGCGTCCGAGGTCCGCCGCCGTCTATTCCTCGTCCTGGTGGGGAACGATCTGAACTCCGGCGACGGGGTGCAGGCGTTTGTCTCCATGGCGGATTTGGTTCTCAGTCCCAACGATATCGGGGCGTCCGACGAGCTGCTGCGGAGCGCAATGAACGAACGCACACGACTCTACCAGAGTTTCCTGGTTGCCCAAGTGCGCCTGGATGCGCGGAAGTACTAGCAAAAAATATCTCGTCGCAACGGTCCTCGGACATGAATCGGGACGTCATGGGCGACTTGCTCCGACGCGCCCTCAGCCCTCCGAGCAACCCCAACATCACTGAGCTAATCGGCCGAGCTATTTTTTGGATAGCTCTTGTCCTTTTGAGCTGGAGCGTCGTGCTTGCCCCCATCGAGCGATCGCAAATGGCACCCAGCTTCGTGCAACTGATCGTGTCCCGCGTGAACTTGGTCTTCCACGAGGCCGGTCACGTGATCTTCTCTCCCCTCGGGCAATTCATGGGGCACCTTGGGGGGCTCACTTCTTCAGGTGTTGGTGCCGTCGACTTGCATGGCCGCGTTCCTAACCCGGCACCTGAACCCCTTTGGAGCGTCCGCCTGTTTCTGGTGGATGGGTCAGAGTATGTGCGAGCTTGCGCCGTACATTAATGACGCTCGAGCGCCAAGGATGATCCTGCTGGGCGGCGTGACGGGTCGGGACGTACCCGGCTATCACGATTGGAACAATATCTTGTCACAGCTTGGACTACTCAAATGGGACCACACTCTGGCACGCCTGGCCCACCTTTCCGGCTCGGTTTTCATCGTGATTGCCTTGTCTGGGGAGTCTACCTACTCCACGTTCAGTATCGACTCGCCAAGCACCCAACCGTTTGAACTTTGTCTCCCGATCCATAGAATGCGTGCTGAGCGGGCGACGCGACGATGAAAATCCACTTGGTCGATGGGACCTACGAGCTTTTTAGGGCTTACTACGGAGCGCCCAGCGCGCTCGATCCAAAGGGACGTGAGGTTGGCGCCACTCGGGGCTTGCTGCGCAGCTTCGTGTCTCTACTCCGCCAGGACGATGTCACGCACGTCGCCTGCGCCTTCGATCACGAGATCGAGTCTTTTCGCAACGATCTCTTCGACGGCTATAAGACCGGGGAAGGCATTGAGCCGGAGCTGTTCGCCCAGTTTGGGCTCGCGGAACGGGCTGCCGACGCGTTGGGGATCGTCGTGTGGCCGATGGTGAAATTCGAGGCGGACGACGCCATGGCTACTGGAGCCGCCCGGTGGAGAGATGCTAAGGGTGTGGAGCAGGTCGTCATCTGCACGCCGGACAAGGATCTGACGCAGTGCGTCCTGGGAAAGCGAGTCGTGTGTTGGGATCGTCGCCGTCAAAGGGTGTTGGATGAAAAGGGTGTCAAAGAAAAGTTCGGCGTATTACCGGAATCGATTCCCGATTGGCTCGGGCTGGTCGGCGACACCGCGGACGGAATCCCAGGCATTCGGGGTTGGGGCGCCAAATCGTCGTCGCGTGTGCTGGCGCGCTATCGGCACATAGAGGACATCCCGGAGGAGGCGTTCCTGTGGAAAGTCAAAGTGCAAGGCGCGAAGCGTTTGGCCGCGAACCTTCGGAGTCACCGCGAAGAGGTGAGGCTCTATCGGCTTCTAGCAACGCTGCGGACCGACGTGCCGCTTACCGAGGAGCTCGAGGATCTGAGGTGGAAGGGGGCACGCAAGGAGAAGCTAGAGGAGCTTTGTAAGGAGCTTGGTGATAAAGATCTGATGGAGCGGGTTCATGGTTGGCTGGATTGAGAGCTAGCGAAAAAATCCGCAAGAAAGTCTTGAAAAGGAGAATCTGACCTGAAACTAGGTCCCGGAGGCATCGGGAGTGAGCGTATAGCCGAGAGCTTCGGCTGCCCTTCGTAGACTGTAGATGTGGCTTTGGCGAAAACGTTCATTGAAAGCGCGTTCGCTATGGAGCTCGAGGCAACGGTGCCTTGTGCTCCGGCACTTCCCGACGCCCGCGCCTTTCATCGATCTTCCGTTGGATGAATTCCGCCCCGTAGACATGTTCGGCCGCCAATCGGTTATGGGGCGGGCATAAAAGAAAAAGGAATTGCTCGTCGTGACTGCGAAAGATGGCAAACGGCCGCTCGTGCTCTACCTGAAGGCGGGTTCGCGACTGGCATCGCCTCCCATCAACGCTTTTGTATTCACATTGGTTGTTGGCACGGGCGTGGACCCGCTCGATGACCTCGGAAGGAATGTATCGCGACCTGGCTGGCTCGTCTTTCACTCTCGGCACACCCGGCGCGACGTTCTCCGGTATCTCGTCTGGACGAGGTGTCGCTTTGGTTGCCTTTTGCCTCGCCTTCCGCCGCTCGAGCTTTCTCTTTGGATCTTTTTTATCGAGGGCGAGGTCGAGAGCCTGCTCCAAGATCTCCGCCATATGCTTTTGAGCATTCTCCACGCCCATTGTTTCTCGGCGTAGACCAGTTTCTCCGCCGAACGATCCAACTCGCCGTCAGACAGACGTTCGAGCTTTCCGAAGTAGCTCTTGAATCTTTCGAGCATCGTCTTCCCCCCGAAGAGTTAGTAACCAAATTATACTCCGCGGTTTCGGAACGCCCGCAGTCGGCGAAAGGAAGGCGACAACCGATCGACATGAAACGAAAATCAAAACGGCGTGCTGAACGCAGCAGAACGCTACGTAGCGTACGTGAGCGATGTTCTTGAAGGGGGCGTCATCGAAAGGAAATTTGTTGCACGGAAGCAGTCAAGTGTTTTTTTACTGTTTTTAGAGTGTTGACGAAAAAAAGTGGCAACTCACGAGCGATGAGCTCTTGGTTGTACAGCGAGCGAACCGCTATGGAGCCTCGGGGCTCATGCTTGTGAGCTGCTTCCATTGCTTCCGTGATCTGTTTGAAGATGGGAATAGCGTCCTCGACCGGGATAGGGCCGTGCCGAAGTTGTTCTGCGAGAGTTTCTCCGTCGGCGAGCTCCATGATGAGGAAATGAACTCCATCCGACTGTTCGAAGCCGTAGAGAGTAGCGATGTTGGGATGGTCCAGTGCTGCGAGGAGCCGCGCCTCACCCTCGAAGCGGGCTAGGCGGTCTTCGTTCTGGGCGAAGGCTTCGAGCCGGGCGCGTGGGACATGGCTCTTGAGTAAAAAATAACGCCGCGCAACCTGAAAAGTCAAAGGGGGATCTAGCTTCACTCCATAACCGCAGGGGCGCAGAGTTTCTCCAGCCTCTCTGGATCTCCTTGTAGAGCGATGCGCTGCATGTAGCGGTAGACGCTCCTTAGTCCCCCCAGCTCTTCTCCACCACCTGCACGCCCGGGGCCACCGTGGACCAAGTGAGGCATGACGACACCATGTCCCGTTGATTCGGGAGCCGCTTTCGCGTTCATGAGCATGAGCCGACCGTGGTACGGAGCGAGGCCGAATGTCATCTTTTGAATGAAGTCCTCGTCTTCGCTATAGACCGACCCGACGAGGCTCCCTCCGCCTCGGCGGGCTAGCCGAATCGCCTGTTCGATGTCGTCGTAGCCCAGAACGGTCGCCACCGGGCCGAAGACTTCGACTTCATGAACGAGTCGGGCATCTTCCGCGTTATTCGCGTGAAGTAAGACTGGCTCCATGAAAAAACCGTTTTTGGTGGCCGCTCCCTCGAAGCCAGCTCGCTTCGGATCTCCGAAGACGACATCGGCTTCGCGGCGTAGGGTCTCGACGCCTTCGCGGGCCGATTCGAGTGCCGATCGATCGACGAGCGGTCCCATGCGTATTCCTTCTACGGCTGGATCGCCCACGTGGATCTTCGCTAGACGTTGTTTGAGAGCTTCGATAACCACTGACTCCTTGTCCTTTGGCACGACGAGTCGACGGATCGCCGTGCATTTCTGTCCAGCCTTGATGGTCATCTCCTTGACGACTTCTTTGGTGAAGTGGTCGAGCGTCTCGGATCCCTCGGACACGTCCGGTCCCAAGACGATGCAGTTCAGCGAATCGGCCTCGATATTGACGCGCACCGCGTTCTTTACGAGGTTCGGGTGGGATCGGATCTTCTGGCCGGTGGATGCAGAGCCGGTAAAGGATACGACGTCTTGGCACGTCAGGTGATCGAGGAGATCGCCCAGCGATCCGCAAATGAGCTGCAGAGTTCCCTCTGGTATGACCCCGGACTCGATAAGCACTTCCACCATCCGGAAGGCGAGCCAAGCGGTCGGCGTCGCCGGCTTGACGATGCTCGGCATGCCGGCGAGGAGCGAAGGCGCCACCTTTTCCAGCATGCTCCAAGACGGAAAGTTGTAGGCATTGATTTGGATGGCCACCCCTTCGAGCGGCACGTAGATGTGCCGTCCCACGAAGTTCCCCGGTTTGGACAGTCGCGCCGTGTCGCCGTCGGTCATGAAGGTGCTCGGTGGAAGCTGTTTGGAACCGATGCTCGCGTAGTAGCCGAGCGTTCCGATCCCTCCTTCCACGTCCATCATCGCGTCGGCGCGGGTCGCCCCGTAGGCCGCGGCGATCTGATGAAATTCAGCGAGGTGCTCGTTCAGAGTGCCTGCCATCTTCTTGAGGAGGCCCGCGCGTTCGTGGAAGGTCAAGGCACGTAGAGCCGGACCGCCCTTGGAGCGAGCCCAATCGAGCATGGTCGCGAAATCGAGACCCTCGCTGCCGCAAGTGGCGATCTCCTCCCCGCTCACCGCGTTGTGTAAGACGCGTTCCTCCCCGCTGCCCGACTTCCACTTACCGCCTGCATAACTCTTGAGCGCAATCATCGACCATTCCTTTCGTGGCGCGGCTTCGCGCGCAACGCTGTATTATAGCGGTCCATGAACCGCATTGCCGTGAGCATCTTGTTGGGTCGGACTGAGAGTTGGGACGAAGTCCTGCTGATCGACCGCAATCCCAAGCTGTCCTTTTTCGGAGGTTATCAGGCTTTTCCCGGGGGAACTCTCGAACCCGACGACGCAAAGGTGCCGGTCGACAACGTGGATAGATTGTCTCAGGAAAGAGGAGAAAGTCTTGGAGAAGACTTCCCATCTTTCGTCGCCGCCGCGGCACGGGAGCTCTTCGAGGAGACCGGCGTCTGGCTAGGTCGGGGAGTCGATGAATCAGACCGCTCGCTGGACGAGGACCGGCGTCTCATGTTGGCCGATGAGTTGTCATTCATCGAGATCCTGAAGCGGCGCAACCAACGGATCGATGCCACCGATTTCGTGCCTCTGTGCCGCATCACGACACCGCCTTTCACGCTGCGCCGCTATGACACGTGGTTTCTGGGCTGCCAGCTTCCAAAGGGTGGCAGAGTCGACATCATCGAAGGCGAGCTCGTGGGCGGTGGTTTCGCCAGGCCGGAGGACGCTCTGGGGAAATGGCGAAAAGGTGAGGTTCTAATCGTTCCGCCGGTGATCATCTTTCTCCAGCAACTGGCGAGCGCTACGAAAGAGGGCTTCGTTCAATGGATTCGACAATTCACGAACTCGTACCAAGAAGGGAAGCTGCACCGCGTCTACTTCACCCCGGGAGTGCTGCTCGCGATTCTGAAGACCCCCACCATACCACCGGCCACGCACACCAACACGTGCTTGGTGGGCGAGGAAAAGGTATACGTCGTGGATCCCGCCCCGGTGGATCCGAAGGAGCAGCTGAAACTGTGGAATCTCCTCGACGAGTTCCTTGCCGAGGGCAGGACGCTCGAAGGAATTCTTCTGACACACTACCACCCGGACCATGTGGGAGCGGTTGCGGAGTGCCAGCGTCGTTACAAACTTCCGGTGCGTGCGCATCGAGATACCATGGCGGAGCTGGACGGCTTCGACTTTGGGGAGCCGTTGGAACACGAGCAGGACCTCGATCTGGAGAGATCGCCCGACGGGAAGCCGGGGTGGACGCTGCGCGCCTATCACGTTCCGGGTCATGCGCCGGGCCACTTGGCGTTTCAGGAGAGCCGCTACCAGACACTGCTTGTGGGAGATCTCCTATCGACCCTATCCTCGATTTTGATTGATCCTCGCGACGGTCACCTCGCGACCTATTTGGAATCCCTCAAGTTCTTGGAGTCGGTGGCCGAAGGCACCGTCTATCCGGGACACGGACCTCCCGCGCGCGAAGGAAGAAAGGCTATTCGGGCGCAGCTTCGCCATCGTCAGCAAAGAGAGAATCAACTGCTGGCCGCTCTTTCCCGTGAGCCGCAATCGGTCGCGGAGCTCGTGAGCAGCGTCTACAGCGACGTGGATGAGCAAATGTGGGAGCTGGCGGGTCGCTCCCTCGCCTCGGGGCTCATCAAGCTGCAGGAAGAGGGACGGATACAGGAGAAAGACGGCGGCTACCGCTTAGTGAGTTGATGGAGAGGAGCTCCGGGAGCTCCTCTCCCAGAAAAAATAGACTTCTTTACTTGAGCTCGACCAGGATGCCCTCGATGTCGGTGATGGCCTTGCCGTGGTGAGTCTCCGCCGGAGCCCACTTGGTGGCACCGGCTTTGAAGCTAGCCTCCCGTTTCGTCCCGTCCTCGAGGATAAACTCTGACGAGCCGTCGGCGAGATGGACCAACACCCCGTTGGGATGGAAGTGACGAGCGCCCTCCTCGCCAGCGGCATACGTAATTCGCAGTACGCGCACCTGGTCGTTTTCGAGCTCCGCTTTGTAGTGATCCGGCTCCACCTCGGTCGCATCCAATGACTCGCCGGACGTCTCTTCCGGTGCGGCCTCGCTTTCGCCTCCGCCGCCCTTGAGTTCGACCTGGATTAGCTCGAAGTCCGTTTTGGCTCGGAGTTGGTGACTCCCCGCGTCCAGCCAAATGGTGTCTCCGGCCTTGACGTTGACCTCCGGCTCGCTCCCGTCCTCCAGGGTAAGCACAACCTCGGCGTCCGTCAGAAAAACCGGGTCTACGCGGATTCGTGTGGGTTGAAGACGGCATTTCTGGGTAATGGCGGAAGGAATGCCGCCACGATCTTCAGCTTGAGATATTCCTCGTCGCGATAGCCGTAGGCGCGTCGTTGCAGCACACGGATTTTGTTGTTGACCCCTTCAACTAGGAGGCGCAGACGTTCCATCTCGGCCACCGCCTTGTCCGGCATATCCCGGCACAGCTTGCCCACATGCGTCGCAAAACGCTAGGTGTAGCGCGAGTTGTTCGCCAGCCAGTCCAGGTGTTTTACATGCAAACCGCCGCACCCAGGACAGTTGACGCGCCAACGCTCGTATTCCAGAGAGATCCGCCAGCCTGCCAACGACAGGTCGCGGACCCGGCACACTTGCTTGTCATAGCGCCCCCGGCACCGTTGCCCACAGTAAGAGCAAACAGCTGTTTTTTTCGCCTCTTGAGCTGGATGACGCGGGCGTATCGGTCATCGAATACACCCTTCAATCCGGCACCAGCCACGAAACCTGGCAGCGCAAACAGCGAGCGGATCGACTGGGAATTTTTCACTCGGTTAGCCTATCCGAAAAATGGACCACTTTTCAGCACTTGATGAAGTCTGGATACCTTTTCCACACAATGAGTTACATTGTTTTCCGTCAGGACTTACCCACACGAATCCGCGTAGACCCATTATAAAGACTAGATCGCGCATGTTTGCCTCCTCCGGCAGGAAAGTCAGCGTCCCTGTATAATCTGCCGGCGACTTTGTCGAGATATTAAAGGGACAAAATGCTCCTTGACCGGCGGCGGCCCGTCAGGTTAGACATGACTCGGGCGGTAAGACGTTTGCGATTCTTGCTGTAATCCGATAAAAAACCGTGAGTTACTGGCAAATGCTACACTCCGCGAGTACCTGCGGCCTTTACGGCCCGGCCAGGACCACGGACAGACACTCATGAAGACACGACTCCAACCCTTGGTATTGCTGGTGTTTGTGGTCGGTAGCCGAGCAGGGTTTCTTGCCGCCGCCCAGGTTCCGACTCTGGAGCCCATCGGCGACGTCGCGTTACTATCTGGCTCGCCGCGCCATACTCCGCTCGACGGGTTCGAGCCTAGCGGTCAGGCATTGTCTTTCACCGCCACCAGCAATAGTGGGCTCGTTTCCACCTTCATTACCAAGCGGAACCGCAGCATGCGAATCACCGCGGCTGGCTTCGGCGACATGGTTTTCGAGCTTTTCGAGAATCGGGCGCCTCGGGTGACGCGCCGGATCATCAGGTTGGCCGAGAGTGGCTTTTACAACGGTGTCATTTTTCATCGCGTGATCGATAACTTCGTCATCCAGGGTGGTGACCCTACCGGAACCGGTGAGCGTCCCATCACGGATGTGGTCATGGAATCCGTGCGGATCTTCAAGGACAATCAGAACGCTGTCCTCATGCTCTCAGCCCCGGAGGGAACCAGCGGTCAAGCTACGGTCACGGTTACCGCGACCAGCCCGGATGGCGCCCAAATGAGCCGGACTTTCCTGGTGGCCGTCTCACCCGACACGGTCGACAGCGATCCGTTCCTGGCGGATATCCCTCCCGTCACGACCCAGGTCGATACACCGGTGACCTTACAACTGCGCGCGATCGATGTGGAAGGGGACGCGGCATTCTTTCTCGACGAGGCCGGACTCGATTCCAACGGACTTCCGGTGCTGGCGAGCGCGCATGCGGATCTGGACTATACGGTCGATTTCGACACCGGTTCAGTCACCGTCACCCCTCGCAACGGACTACAGGGAGTTCATTCGATCACCGTCGCAACCGCACGCTTCATTACCGCTGTGGACTCTCAGGTGGTTCCGATTACGATCGAGCCGTAGACCGGAGTCCGCCAAGCCACCTGTCAGGTTCTACGGGTTGTCGCGACGTAGTTGCGCTTGAATTTGCCTGAATTAGATGTAAAGACAGATGAGAGATAGATCGCGTGAAGTCGTGATTACCGGAGGAGGCGTCTGTTGTCATATGGGCGACGACTTGGCGGCCATCGAAGCTGCTCTACGAGAGGGACGGGCAACGCCGTTCTCGCGCTGGCAGCCGGCGGTCGACTACGGTGCCCGCTGTCAGTTGATCGGCATCTATCCGAACGACCTCTCTCCCGCTTCTCTCGGGATCAACAAGCAGCAAGCGCGCTTTATGGGAAGGGCAGCATTTATGGCGCTACGTGCGGCGCAAATAGCGCTCGAGCAATCGAAGATCGATACGCGTGACATCGCCGTCGTGGTAGGGAGCGGAACCGGCGATGTGGACGCCCACGTGGAGATCCACGACAAGCTCGCGCAGACCAAGAGTGCGAGGAGAGTGTCGCCGGCCATTATCCCACGTCTGATGGCCTCGACGGTCTCTGCTAATCTGGCAATGATCCTAGGAACTACCGGCCCTTCCTTTACCGCAACCGCTGCTTGCGCGGGCGGGGCCTATAACGTTCTGCTCGCGGCCGAGCTCATCGAGCAAGGTCGGGTCGACGGGGCTATCGCAGGGGGTGTGGAGGTAGCCGATATTCACTTCTTTGCCGGTTTCGACTCGATGCGCGCATACAATGGTCAAGATAACGATAACCCAGAGCGCGCATCGCGCCCCTATGCCGCCGATCGAGCCGGCTTCATTTTCTCCGAGGGCGCAGGCCTAGTGGTTCTCGAGACACGTGAGATCGCGAACCGTCGCGGTGCGCCCATCCTCGGCGTCCTGCGGGGGTACGGCATGTCCTCGGACGGTGCGCGCGAGATGGTGGCACCCTCCATGGATGGTGGGGTTCTCGCGATGCAGCGAGCGCTCGAACACGCCGGAGTGGCTCCCGAGGAGATCGATTACGTCAACGCGCACGCAACGTCCACCCCCCTGGGAGACGTGTCCGAGGTGCGAGCGATGCGTCGAATCTTGGCTGACCGGCACCTGCCTTATTCGTCGACCAAAGGCTACACCGGACACCCCGTCTCTGCGGCGGGCACCATCGAAGCCATCTTCACTCTTGCCATGCTTCGAGAAGGGTGGATTGCTCCATCGGTGAATGCGGAGCCACTCGACCCCGAGTTTGAAGATTATCCTCCGGTCCTCGTCCCGACCTCGCGGAAACTACGACTGGCCCTTTCCAATTCCTTCGGGTTCGGCGGAACGAACGCGACGCTCGTGCTAGCTGCACCCTAAGCTAGCTGGCGAGGTTCACCCTTGGGCGCAAAGCGCAGGCAGCACTTGGCCGAGCCGCCAAGCTGGCACCGGACAACCCGAGAGTGGTTCTGAACCGTGCGGTAGCGAAGTTCTACAAGCTTTGGCTCTTCGGCGGCGGCAAGGACAAGGCGCTCACCGAGCTTCGCCGGGCGGAGGCACTTTTCGAGCGGCAACCACACGACCCAACCTGGCCGAATTGGGGAAGGGTAGAGGTTCAGACCTGGATCGGGTTCGTCCTGGCTCACGAAGGAGAGCTGAAAGAAGCGCGAGCCGCGTACGATCGCGCGTTAGTCTTGGCGCCTGGCCACTCTCGGGTGCTCGAGATACTGGCCTCATCGGAACCGGTCATCGGGGGCCAGCCTTGTTCAACCGACGGATCGGCGACCCGATCCCCCTCCATTCGCGGGCGAGGGACTTCGGTCCAGGCCGTGATGTGTAGCACGAGCTCCCAAATCGTGTGTCCGTCCGCGATGGGACGGGACATCGCGTGTTGTGCGTTAACGCCTTCCAGCAACTCCTTCAGGGACGGTCCGTGCCATGCGTCGTCCCGAAAGGCTCTTCGCAGTTGATCGCGAATTCCATCAAGTTCAGTCATTAGAGAGCTTTCTCGTGACGGGTCGCGCGTCGCATTGAAGGACCTCGGACCCCATGTTAAAATCGAAATGTTCCCTGAAAATAGGAGATCGAATGTTGAAGCGGGTTCTCGCGTGAGGCCTTTTTTGCTCCTTCCGGCTTTGGTCCTCGGGCAATCGCTCGGCGAGGTTGCAAGGAAAGAAAAGGAGCGCCGCAAACAAAACAGCGGCGTCTCGGTCCTGACCTTAACCGATGAGGACATCGAGTCCATCTCCGCTCCAGAGGCGACAGCGCCGTCTACCGTTGACTTGGTCGAGGAGGGATCCTCGCGTGAGGCCGGTAGCCACACGCTCGCAAGACGACGAGGAGACATCGTGTCTACCTCGCCAGCTCCGCCGTTTACGCTCGAGGATCGCCATGGCCGTAGCGTGTCTCTTTCCGATTTTCGTGGCAAGACCGTCCTCGTCGACTTTTGGGCCACGTGGTGTGGCCCCTGTCGTGCTTCGATGCCCACGGTGGAGAGGCTCCATCAGAGATTCCAGCGACAGGGCCTGGAGGTCATCGGTGTCAATATCGAGGGACCGAGTCAAGACGTTCTGGGCTACATCGACGATGGCGGCTATAGTTTTCTATTCTTGTTTGACGAGGGAAATTTCCGCTCGAACGTTGTCCAAAGCTATGGTGTACGAGCCATTCCCCGGAGCGTCTTGATCGATCGCCAAGGAAACGTCGTCTACTTTGGCCATCCCATGAATTTGCCGGAAGCCCTTGTCGAAGAAATTCTATTTCAGTAGGTCGTCTCCGCTACTCCGTTTCCGGGCTATCCGCCTCCGCACGAGCCGGCACTGCATTCCCCGCGATCCAAATTGACTCGATGCCCCGCGTGTTCTTGATGTCGGCGAGTGGGTCCTCGTTGAGAACGACGAAGTCGGCCCAGTTTCCTGCCGTGAGCGTGCCCAGACCATCGAGTCCAAGGCAGCGGGCTGCGTTGTCGCTTGCGGCACTCAGAATTTGCATCGGAGTAAGCCCGGCATCGGCCATGAGCTCCATCTCCAAGTGCTCGAAGTAGCCCTGAAAACGAGACGGCGGACCACTGTCAGTGCCGAAGGCCACGGGGACTCCGTTGTCGGCCAAGGTCTTGACGTTCTTGGAGGCCACGACCAGTGCTTGCTTGTAGGCTTGAGCCGCCTTGCTGTCGCGGACGCGCTGTTGCCGCGCGGGGTCTTTGAGCTGTACGATGATCTCGGGATTTACTTCCTTCAAGAAAAAGGGGTCCTCGAAAAACTCTGGGACCTCCTCGTAAACGAAGCTCACCATTTCTCGGGTGAGCGTGGGCGTGAGACAGACGTTGCGTTCTTTGAGGAGACCGATGAGCTCATCGTCTACTTCCTGGTCTCTCACGCTGTGAGCAATGAAATCCACGTTGGCGTTGAGAAGACCCTTCGCGTCTTCCAAGTAGTAAAGGTGCGCGGTAACCTTCAAGCCGCGCTCGTGGGCGCGCTTGATCGCGGCCTGATAGAACTCCGGTGATGCTTTCTCGATCGTTCCGAGATTGTCATCAACTCGCAGCTTGATGAAGTCCACACCCATGTCGGCCTTCTCGTCGATCATTGCCACCGCTTCTTCAGCGGTTTGCCCGGCGAGGGCCGACCCGGCGACGTAGAGTCTAGCCCGATCGAGCTCGGGGGTCTCCTGTGCATCGCGGAGCCGAAATCCCGGCTCGAGATCGCCACCCAGACTCACCACGGTTGTGACCCCGTAGCGCGCGTAGAGGCCGAGCTGGTCCAACACGTTCTCCTCGGTGTAGTTCTCCGGGCTGGACTCGAGTCCTTTGGTTTGTCCGACATGTCCATGAGTGACGATGATTCCGGGGATGATGGTCTTGCCGGACACATCGACTCGCTCGGCACCATCGGGAACCTCGGTCGTGTTGCCATCACCGACCGCTACGATCCTGCCGTTGCGTACGACGAGTACCCCATTCTCGATCGGGTCAGCGCCGGACCCGTCGATAATGGTGGCGCCGACGAACGCGGCGGCGTTCGATGCTTTGCCGGCGAGCTGCGGGCTCGTCTGCTCACACCCGATGAGCCCGGCCAGCAACAAACCAGCGATCAAAGCCTTTCCTATTACGCGATGGAACATGATGTCCTCCTCAGCAAGGTGGGAACTCTACAACCAAACCCCCTGTGAGTCCAACCGGGGCGTCTTGGTGCGGTTCGATTTGGGGAAAGTATGGGGATTGGAAGAGAATGAAGACTGGGCGTGAATGGTGAATTGTTTGACAGTTTTTCTGTGCCCGTGCTACGGTCTCGGCCTCGCCAAGCTGGGCCGTTGAGAAATCTCATAGCGGCCGGCGCTGTTTTGGGAGGCTCTGATGTTTCAGTTGATGCGCTGTACAGTTCTGATTCTAGCTTGGGGTCTCGTTGCAGAATGCGCCGAGCGCACGCCGGAGTGGGAAGCGGCCAATCCGGTGGTGCCGATTCCCGAGCCACCGCTGGGAATCGACGCCAGCTTCGCGGATCTCGAAGAGCCGCCGACTCCGGAGCGTGTCCGCCTCGGCCGGTGGTTTTTCTATGACACCCGATTCGGGCGTCAAAAGCAAGCCGAGTTAGCTTGAGTCGTAACTTCGAATGAGCCTCGACGAAACTCGGAGTCTGGATTAACTCAACCCATGGGACGGCTGGGGATTTCCTTTCTCGCAGATAAGCGGCTCGCCGACTACACGGAACTCGGCAAGTTGGTCGAGTCCTATCGATTCGAGACGATTTCCGTCTACGACGATCTCCTGTATCAACCGCCCTGGGGCGCCTTGTTCCAGCTCGCTCAAAGTACTCGACACTCGCTTCTCGGGCCGGGAGTGCTGAACCCGTATCTCAACCATCCGGTTCCGATAGCCGCCAACCTGGCACTGCTGGATGAAGCCAGCGGTGGCCGCGCCTATCTGGGGGTAGGGAAGGGGGCCTTCTTCGAGCACATCGGAGTTCCTCAGCCACGCCCCTTGACCGCGATTCGCGAGATGGTGGAAGCGGTGCAGACGCTCCTGGCGGGCGAGCATAAGCACGAACCCTATGAAGGTTCCGTCTTCCGGCTCGGGCCGGAGGCTTACCTACGTTTTCCGATCCCCGGCCGTCGCGTTCCCGTTCTGCTTGGCACGTGGGGGAAGAAGACCTCCGCGCTGGCAGGTAGGATCGCAGATATGGTCAAGATAGGTGGGTCGGTGAATCCCGAGGCCGCCAAGATTTTTCGAGGCTACATCGACGCCGGGACGAAGCCGGCGAGGCGTGACCCTTCGGAGGTCCGCATGATTTTCGGTGCGGTGACCGTCGTCGATCGAGACCGCAAACGTGCAGAAAACATCGCGCGGCATCGTGTGGCCACTTACGTTTCGGCCATCGGAAGATTGGACCCGACCTATTCGCCGTCCCCGGAAGAGATCGAGACCGTGGAGCGAGGGATGTTGAGTGGTGACTTGGAAGGAGCGGCGCGAGCCATTTCTGACGATACCCTGCGACGCTTCAGTTGTTTCGGGACACCCGCGGACATCGTCCGGCGTATGGAGGAGCTCTTCGACGCCGGAGTCGACGTCTTCGAGTTTGGAACTCCCCACGGTGAGAACGAGGCGGAAGCCGTTCGCTTGCTTGGGGACGAGGTACTTCCGGCGTTCGAGGACTAAGTTAGGTCGCTTTTTCGAAGCGTCACCGGAGCGATCCGCTCGATCTTCATGATGAGCTGCTCTTCCGGATCTGGGCAGGCCACTAGACTATCTTCGGTCAACCAGTCGTTCTCATGGAGCTCACGCTGCTTGGCGGGCAATAGGGGAAGTACCGCGGCCAGCGCAAACATGCAGAAGTGCCTACCGGGCGGGATCATCACCTGACTGCTGTTGCGAATTTCGAAACAGTCTCCCACTTTGAGGCCGCAAACCGACCGGCCTCGGATCTCCGCAACCGTCACACGGAGATCGTAGAGGACGAACGAATCGGACGAGCTTCTCATGAGACTTCGAAACCGACCTTATTATATAAGCTCAAGTGTTAGTGTTACTAGCCTGGTGACGTTGTTCGGGACTCTTCGACATTCTTTGAGCGCGCTAGTGCTCGTCGTGATAGTGGCGGCCGCATGCTGGCGGACCGGCGACGCGGCGCCCTTTGTGCTACTCGTCTGCTTCGACGGTGCGACTCCAGGTGTCATCGACGAGCTTCGTTCGGCTAACCGCTTGCCCACTTTCGAAAAACTGATTCGTTCCGGGATCTACGGCCCTTGCGGTCGCTACCGGCTCGGCGCCTCATGAACGAGAACACTCGCCGGGGATTTCATTCACCTATTCTCTGGACCTCGATCGCCACTGGCAAGGTTCCAGAGAAACATGGCGTCCGTGATTCCGTCTTGCCCGTTCGGGGTACGTCGAAGGTGTGGATGGGCTCGGAAGAAAGCCCGCCTCGCGCGACGCTGACCTTGCCCGATCTATCGGGCCGACGACCTTTGACGCTGCAACTCCGGCTTCATTCTTACGTACCGAACGGCGAGCAATCCGTTCAGGTCTTGTTGAACGAAAAGCTGTTGCAATTCATCTCAGTCCCGGTCAAATGGGAAGACTTTTCGATTCCGATCCCGGAAGAGGTTTTACGACCGGTTCGGAACGAGCTAGAGTTGTTCTTCTCTAAGCAAAGCCGGCCCGCTGAGCAAGGGGACTCCACGGATCGGCGCCAGCTGGCCTGCGAGCTCGCTTCTTTGAAAGTCGTCGATGATCGTGGCAGCGAAGTATTGTCCCTGGACCCCGTACACCAGCGCTTCTCGCTGGGGCGCGGCTTCTATTTGCCCCGGGGGCAAGTAACCGAGATCCAGAGTACTCATTGGCGGGCCATGTCTTACTGGAGTCTGCTCGGTGACCTTGGACATCCGGTGGGCATCGTGGGTCACCGGGGGACGTTTCCAGCGCAGGAGGTCAATGGTTTCCTCGTGTCCTAGCGAATGGGAATGAAGCACAAGCGGCAGGGCCGAGCGGAATTGACCTGGTCACCCGAGCTCGCAGCGCAGCTCTTGCCATTGGCACCTGATTTTCGAGAGGTTGACCAGATCCTCGAGAGGCTCCACCTATCGGACTGTGACCCGCCGCTTTTGAAAGACAAGACGGGCGTCCCGAAGATCCTGCTGCAGGACGAATACTACTCGAGCATTGCACGAGAGCTATTGCCGACGATGGAGCGAGGCCTTTTCTCCGTGTACTTCTGGGGTATCGGTGTGGTCAGCCACGTGACGCTGCACTGGCGGCACGGTGCGCCCCTGTGGGAAGGTTGCGCACCTTCCGTTAGGGCAGCCGTGGATGAGACGTACATGCAGATGGACCGTCGGCTCGGTCAGCTTCTGGAAAGAAAGCCAAGGAATGCCACGGTTCTCGTCGTGTCCGACCACGGTGAGCAACCTATTTCAGGTGGAGGACATCACGCGCCCCACGGGATATTCGTCGCCGCCGGCCCGGGCATTCGCGAGGGAGCTACGTTAAGCGGTGCCTCGGTCCTAGACGTCGTGCCGACACTTCTTCATATGTTCGGCGTCCCCATCCCTCTGGACATGGATGGAAAGTCATTGCCTCAAGTCTTCGAAGCCTCGTGACTGGAGACCCATCCACCTCGCTACGCCGACATTGATACTGCGCTTTCGATTGACGAGGAAGCGATAACCGAAGGGCGCGAAGAGATGCTGGAGCAGCTGAAGGCCCTTGGCTACATTCAGTAGCCTGTGCACTCAGCGTATGCTCGGGAGTACTCGTGCCAAGAAAACTTCGAGCTGATGCTCCTGCTCCAGGGAGGCGAAGCGAACGACAACCGTCTTCGCTCCCGCGACAGCGTACTCCCGGATCCTTTCCACCACTTTGTCGGGGTGACCGAAAGGGCCCCACTTGTCCGTCCAGAAGTTCAGGCCGTAGTAATTGCGAATGAAGCTGTCGGCTTCTTCTTCGGCTCGCCGTTCATCGTCGTTGAGATTCACCGTCATATAGAAGACGGAGTCCATGGAGTCGAAATCACGGCCGTTCTCGCTGGCCAGCTCGTGAAGACGCTCGCTCAGTTTGGCGAAGTTGGAGGGCGAGTCACTAATTCCGATGTAACCGTCTGCCCAACGAATCACTCGCTGCTGCTGCTTTTCGATGCCCGTCGCCCAATGCGTCGCTAGCAGAATCGGTACACCGCCGTCCTGTGGCGAGGGCGGCCCCACCGACACCTCATCCAATTGAAAGTGCTGGCCCTGAAAGCTCACTGTCTCGCCGCGGGTCAACCGCTTCACGATCTGTACCCATTCTTCCAAACGCCCGGTGCGCTCCTTAGGGTCGACCCCCACGTTTCGCCATTCCTTTTTCTGGGCATCGACAAACGCTCCGCCGACGCCGGCTCCCACTTGCAATCGTCCGCCGGAGAGAACATCCAAGGTCCCGATGATGTGCGCCGAGATGATTGGATGCCGGAGCGCCGCTAGGAGCACCGAGGTTCCGATACGAGCGCGGGTCGTCCGCGCGGCAACCGCGGCCAAGGTAGTCAGGGGCTCGAGACGAGGCTTCGCCGTCAGGCTGTCACCCACCCAAAGTGAATCGATACCGGCCTCCTCGGCGGTCCGTGCGAGGGACAGGACGAGTTCTGCATTGCGAGGTCGCTCTTCCTTGAGAAGAAGTCCGCGTGTTGGGAGAAGGATGCCGAGTGAGGGCCGTGCCGCGCTCAACGCGCGTGAACCTGAGGGGATCGGGCGGCGTAACGATGGATGAGCAGGTCTTCCGGGGTGTCGATGTCGAAGGCGAGGCCGGGAGCCCGGTAAATCTTCGTCACGATACCGGCGCTTGATGCGCTCGCTAGGTGCCGAGCAAAGCTTCCATCACCTAATCGGGGTTCGAACTCGCACGCCGCGGGCACCAACAGCGCATTCGTTCCTTGCCCTTTGTGGCATGGGGACAAAACAATTCGATCCTCGCCGCCCCACGCGCCGAGGATCCCGTCAACCTCGGACGCCCGCAGCCGTGGAAGATCGGCGGGCACATAGAGCGGGGCTTCTCCATTCGCCCAGCAAGTGCGAAAGACTTCCTTCAGGGTACCGTTGAGCGTTGTCGCGGGGTCCGGTGTCCATTCCGCTCCTGCGGCCGAGGCCATCGCCCCGACCATCGAATCACGAGTGACCACTAGCATTCTCGTAGCTTTCGATCGCTTGGCGGCGCTCAGGACGTTTTCCAACATGTCGGTAGCCAGCTCGCGGCGAGGTTCCGGGCCGAGTACTGATGCAAGTCGGCTCTTTGCTTCGCTCAAGGGTTTCACCGGAATCACTATCGTCACCGCTACGGCCATTTTCATTAGCCTACGTCTACGATCCGGCAGATCTCTCGCGCCAGCTTGACCTTGTCTTCTAGGGTTCGCATCACCGTGCCAGTCGTGTGAGTCGACAATCCGAGCGCTTCGATGGAAAAGGCTTGACCTCGGTCGGTCTCATCTATTACCAATGTGTCAACCAAGTTCCGATAGTAGGAGGCAATTCCCACCGCGCTCACTTCATAGCCGAGCTCAGACATGATCTTGGCGACCGGGCCCTTGAGAGCTTTGCCTCCCACGATGGGACTCACTGCTAAACGGCGGCCCCGGAAAGATTGGACGGCCTCCCTGACACCGGGTACGGACAGTATCGGATCGACACTCAACCAAGGGTTTGAGGGGCAGAAGACCAGAGTAGACGCATCGCGCAGCGCCCGACCGAATTCGGGTGCCGGCGTCGCATCCAGAGCTCCCTCGAACCTTAGACCCTTCACCACCGGCTCACATTTTCGTTCCACGAAGTAACTTTGGAAGGCAAGTTCTCCTTCATCGGTTTCGACGACGCTCCGAATCGGTCGGTCCGACATGGGAACAACTCGATGACGAATTCCCAATCGGTGGCAGAGCTCGTCGGTCACTTCCGATAACGTGCGGCCCTCGTCTAGTCGCTGTCTCCGAAGAATGTGAGTCGCGAGATCTTTGTCCCCCAGTTGAAACCAAGTTGGTGCGCCGTAACACTTCAACATGTCGAGGGAATGGAATGTTTCACCCGCCACACCCCAACCAGTCTCGGCGTTGACCACCCCGGCGAGCGTATACATCACGGTGTCGAGATCGGGAGCCACGTGAAGAGCATGGAACTCCTCGTCATCTCCGGTGTTCACGACGATGGTCAGCCGTTCGGGAGCGAGCACCCGCGTAAGCCCCAGCACGAGCTTGGCGCCCCCAACGCCCCCAGAAAAGGCAAGGATTGCGGTCGAGCTCACTCGCCATCCTCAAAAGGCTTACGAGGCTCAACAGGCGGCTTACTAGGCTTACCAGGTTTACTAGGTTTACTAGGCTCTCTCGCGAGGGCTACCGCCTTCCGGCGTGGATGTTGATAACGAAAGCGGTCCATCTTGATTAGGCGTTGATACGAGCCGAGGCGTTCTTCTGAGTCTTGTGCGATCTCATCCAAGGCGTCGGGCGCCGCGGCACTCTCTTGGTCGGCAAAGACTCGTCGAATTCGGTACGTGGTATGGCGCTCTGCGGGAACACGTCCGGCCTCGCGAATCAGCTTCCGGAAGGTGCGCGGTGCCACCAACTGCCCGAAGGGCGCTCCCGCCGAGGTGGAGATGCTCTCGTTCATGAGAGTGCCACCCATGTCGTTCACTCCCGCGGTGAGGAGGAGTTGGCTTGTGGGCAGTCCTTCTTTGACCCATGAGACTTGCAAATTCGGTATCCAATTGTTCAGCACGATCCGGGCCACCGCGTGCATCTTGATCACTTCCTCGCGGGAGGCTCCGGACCTTACCGCGGGTACGGTGCCATGCGTGAACATGGGCGCTTCCGTGTGAACGAAACTGAGGGGGACGAACTCGGTGAAACCGCCACTTGACTTCTGAAGGTCGCGGATCAGAGCGAGATGACGGGCTTTGTGCACCTCGTCCTCCACGTGTCCGTACATGATGGTCGATGTCGTGGGTATCCCGAGCTCATGAGCGGTCGTGATGACCTCGATCCACTGATCCACCCGGATTCGGCCGGGTGCGATCAGATCCCGCAAGTCCTGATCCAAGATTTCAGCGGACGTGCCCGGGAGGCTTCCTACTCCAGCCTCCTTGAGCTCGCGCAAGTACTCGCGAATCGATACCCGGGATCGCACCGCACCGTACAAGACCTCCTCCGGTGAGAACCCGTGGATGTGCAGCTCAGGCAGCGCTTCCTTCAGGGCTCGGGTGAGCTTGATGTAGAGGTCTCCTTCCATTTGAGGGGGGAGGCCCGCCTGGATACAGACTTCGGTCGCCCCGAGATCCCACGCTTCCTTCGCCCGGCGAACGATCTCTT
The DNA here is from genome assembly GCA_965222425.1 of Candidatus Marinacidobacterales bacterium. Classification (GTDB taxonomy): domain Bacteria; phylum Acidobacteriota; class Vicinamibacteria; order Marinacidobacterales; family DATDRI01; genus CBDCNP01. The sequence goes on along the minus strand of CBDCTW010000022.1, from coordinate 355,567 downwards.
CGGTGGGGAGAAGGTAACCTTCTTCTTGACGAAAATCACGACTAAAGGCACAGAACCCGCAACGTTTGATGCACACGTTGGTGAAGTTGATGTTGCGATTGACGACGTAAGTCACCAGATCACCGACCGCTCGGTTACGTAGCTCATCGGCCGTTTTCGCCGTGGCTTCGAGCTCGGCTCCGGTGGTCCGAAACAGCAGGACGGTCTCGTCGACCGTCAGCTCTCCACCATCCATCGCTTTCCCGAGCACGCGGGCGACGTCGATCGCGACGCCTTGCAGCATCGCGTCCAGTGACTGCCCGTTCGAACCTTGACTAGTTGGAAGGTGCATAACGCTCGATGCCCCCGCTTACATAACCCTCATCATCCGCATGGGCCCGGATCCGCTCGCGTAGGTCGTTAGGGATAAGGCGTCCATCTCCGGTAACGAGCTCCGGGTAAACCGGCAAACGCGGTTTGAGCTGAAACCCGAGCCTCTCGGTTTGGGCTCGGAGATGACCGAGGTGAGGCCAGGGGGCTTCAGGGTTCACGTAGTCGATGGTGACCGGCGACACACCACCCCAGTCGTTGATACCCGCCATCAAGTAGGTCGGGTAGTCGGTTCGATTGAGGTTGGGTGGAACCTGGATGTTTGCCCTCGGACCCAGAATCAAGCGTGCTACGGCCACCGTCCATAAGGTCGTTTCAGTCGAGGCATGCGCGTGAGCGCTCATTGCCGTGTCCGGCTTGGCCCGGAAATTCTGGATGATGACTTCTTGGATGTGGGCATAGCGTTCGTGGAGATCTCGAATCGTGATGAGGGAGTCGATGATTTCAGCACGGGTCTCACCGATTCCGACCAGAAGCCCAGTGGTGAAAGCCACCTTCTCCTGGCCCGCGAGCGACAGGGCCTTGATGCGCGCACGAGGCCACTTGCTGGGCGCTTGGTGGTGAGGACCCCCAAGCTCAGCGAGGCGTGGGCTCACGTTCTCGAGCATGATCCCCATCGATGCACACACGGGACGCAGCGAGGCCAACTCTCGACGACTCATCGTACCGGGGTTCAAATGGGGCAAGAGTCCAACTTCGTCAACGACAGCTGCCGCAGCATTGCGAGCATAGTCGAGGGTCGTTCGGTATCCCGCTGCTCGAAGCCAGGCCTTGGCTTCGGGATAGCGCTGCTCGGGCCGCTCGCCTAGTGTAAAGAGGGCCTCGGTACAGCCGGCCTGTTTTCCAGCCTTCGCAACCTCCACGACTTCTTCAATTGTCATGAAGAGCGATTTAGATTCGAGCGGAGATTGGCGAAACGTGCAGTACCCGCAGAAGTCTCGACAAAGCCGGGTCAGAGGTATGAAAACCTTGGGGGAGAAGGTAACGATTCGGCCCTTGCCCCGGTCACGGAGCTCGGCGGCTGCGCGACAGAGTGCCGGCAGGGAATCGCTTTCACATAGTGCAAGTCGGTGGGCGGCATTGGTTGGGAGTGTGCCGCCGTTCAAGACCTGGGTTACGCCGTCCCCAACGCCCGCGGGCAACGCGCGTTCTTTTTGTTGGCCGGCGTTGACCGAAGTCGATACGTAGGTCAACCGACCGTTCCTCGCAGTTTCAGCATGTGCCTGGCAATAATGACAATAACGACAATAACGAAATCCGCCGCGGCCGGCAAACTGCCACTATAGCGGGGGCCGAATCGGTGGGCGGCCTGCCGACTTCCGCCCACCTTTACTGGCCCTCAGGCGCCAGGTCGATCGACGAGCCAGGGCGGACCGCGCCGGTCTCATCGCGGATGTCGGCAAGGAAATGCACTGTGCCGTCGGGATGTCTCTCCAACCGGTAGTACCCGAAATTGAAGAGGTCTCCCTCAGCATAGAGGATGACCGGTCGCAGGGTCGGGTCGAGCCCGGGGGGAGCGGGAAGTTTTCCCGCGATCAGCGGACCACTGATGAACTCGTGGAAGACGAGTCGATCCCCGTCACGGTCCGCGTCCACGTCATACCGTATGCTGATCGCGACGTGAACATCAGTGACGACAAACACCAGGTTCTCGACATCGGAAGCGTCGAGATAGCCAAGTAAGTTCAGGAGCTCGTGTTCGAAACCTGTGCGGGACGAGAAATTCTGCTCGGTTCCGTTTGCCCAGCCATCCCTGCCGTAGGTCTCGGCGTCCGTGCCGGTCGGTGCGGAAAGCGGAACGTCGGAGCTAACGATTTTCCACGTCGCGTCGGATGCGGCTAAGCCCTGCTTGAGCCACGCGAGTTGTTCCTTTCCCAGAAGCGACTTGGGATGAGCGGCGAGGTCCGGTCGATCGTTTCGGTCGCGATAGGAACGACCGTCGATCAAGAAAAGCTCCAAGTCCTTGCCCCATCGGAAGGAACGATAGATACGCTCGGGCTCGTTGGAAGCTTGGCCGATAGGGTTGTAGTGAAACCAGGCATTCCTACCGGCCTCGACCACGTTGACGAACCCCTCGCGGTCTTGGTCGGGAGGCCATAGAGGCCAGCGCGCTCCGAAATCGTTGATCACCTCGTGATCGTCCCACTGTACATAGACAGGCGTTGCCGCGAGAAAACGTTGAAAAATGGGATCGGCCCGGTGGTAACGCCAGTGGCGCCAGTAGACCTCTTGAACCTGGGCTTGGTTAGTCCAGTCGATCGCGGGGGAGTCTATTCTAGAAAAATCTCCCGGGATATTGCGTCTTCCTTCGGGACCCTCGGCTGGGCATTCGGTGTCGGCGTAAATCATGTCGCCATTTGCAACGAAGAAGTCGGGCGACAGTTGGTTCACGGCGTCGAGAACCCTGTAGCCCTGCTCTCGTTCCCGGCAGTAGCCGTGACCGCCCAAGTCTCCGCCGACGACGAAACGAAGAGCTTGAAGCTCAACCGTTGTGTCCGGTGCGGTCTTGAGAGTTCCGTTTACCGAAGAGGAACGTTTTCCGGAGGCGCTCACGAAGTGAACTCTGAAGTGGTAGCGCGTGGCGGGCAGAAGCTCTTCGAGCTTCACTTGAGCCGTGAAATCCGTCCGCCTCGAGTTCCGAGACCGAAAGCGCCGCGCACTCGGGAAAGCGGAATCGGTATCGATATCAACCACCATATCACCGGGCTCGCTGGCCCGGGCCCATATGACGGCGCCGCGGGAGGTAACGTCGCCACTAGCGACGCCGTGCGTTAGCCGGATGTCACACTCGATTGCGGAATGGACTCCGTCCAACCAGGGGGGGGCAATCAGCAGGGTACTTACTATGAATAGCTCTTTCACGTTGAGATCGCGGAGCATCGACAACCTTTCAGAACAGGGTTCCCAGGGAGCTTAACATGCTTATCAGGCTTAACAGGCTTAACGGGGGGGCCTCACCGCGGGCGAATCCGTGATCGTCGAGCGGGGGCTTTGGAGGAGAGAGATATTAGCTGAAGAGCTTCTTGAGCATTCCGCCACCGGTCTCACGTTTCCCGGCCGTGGTCGTTTGTTTTTTTGCACCTGCGTGTTGCGGATTGATACGCAGTGTGGTGCGGAACTCATTGAAGGCTCGAGATTCCAAACCGAACGACTTGTAATAGAGGCCGAGCCAATAGTGGAGCTCGGGATCTTGTGGAGACAGGCGCAGTGCCTCGACGAAGTGCTCCTCCGCGTTGTTCCGTAACTCGGGCCGGCTCGTCATCGCACGACCCAGCATTCCACGGTAGAGGGCGTTACCGGGGGAGAGCTCCACCAGCCGCTCCAGCAGAGGAACCGCTCCTGCCCAGTCCCTCACCTTGAAGTGCAGCTTCACGTCACGCAGAAGGCGTACCTCGGCCCCGACGACGTCCCCATGTCGTGCGCCCCTGTCGTGCTGCGGGGTCGGCGAGGCGGTGACTTCGCCGTCGCCGTCGCCTGCGGGTTGTATAGGAGCGAAGCTCTCGGGGCGCGTCGGACTCGACGACTTCCGGGACTCCCCTGTCGGGGGCGACTTGGTCCGCTTCGTCGATTTCCAGTTCGATGTGCCTAGTCGACGGTTCCTCATGAGGCAGAGCGGCAACGTCCTGCCCGAGCTCCGGAACATCCGCGAAAGCGTCTTCGTCGATCAAGATCAAGAGCTCCGGGCTTTCCTCTTCCCGGGTGATCTCTTCCAACGGGATCGCATCCAGCATCGAGTGTTCGGGATTCTCTTCGGGCTCGAGCTCGACGAGATCGTCTTCGAGGATCGGAGAGGAATCGACTAAGCCAGGTTCATCGACGCTACCCGGCGTCTGCGCTTCCTCGTCTTCGATCCCGAGCAGAATAGGCGGCTCCGATTCTTGATGCGTCGGTTCCTTCCTGGGTCTGGTAGGCGGCGTTTCTTCCGGATCGTCCTTGATGGACCATTTCGGGACGCCCAGGCTTTCGACTACCGACTGTTGGTAGTCAGGCTCTTCGGCAAACGCGCTCGGGGCAGGTTCCGCCACGTCCTCGCTGGGGGCGTCCTTCATCGACGACGAGGGAACTCCCGTCCCTTCGTTAGCCGGCTCTTGTGTTGGAGGTGGTGCGTTCTCTTCGCTGGTGGGATCTATCATGGACCACGACGGCACACCGACGGCCTCGACCGTCTCAGGCATCCCACTGGTTTCGGGATCCGGTGACTTTGGGTCCAGCTCAGCAACTCTCGCTTCGGCTTCTGAAGAACTAAAGTCGCCGGATTCTGTTTCATCCGTTTCTGTAGTCAGCGGCTGCTGATCGGTACGTCTCGATTTCGTAACCGCGGCTATTAGCCGGGAGAACCACTCAGTAAGGCCGGACCAAAGTGCCGTGAACGCTCTGACGATGAGCGAACGCCCTCCTGATGACTCTTGTTGCTCCTGCTCTTGTTGCTTCTGCTCTTCTTGGCTCTTTCGTTCTTGCTCTTCGAGGTCCGCAAGCGTGGGCAATTCGTCGGGTGGGGGTTCATCGGTGGCCGGATAGCGCTCGATTAAGGGGACTGGAGCGGCTGGCACATCGGTTACGGCCGGGGTAGCAAGTGGGCTTGCGCTTTCCTCCACCGGCTGGACCTTCCGGAGGATTTCGGAGACCAAGAACGAGCCGGTCTCCTCTTAGATGTGGCGGATCCTTGGGGGATCGGTCGTAACCAGCTCCAAGACTGAAGCGGCGTAAAGCGAGTAGCAGGCTCGAAGTGCTTTCCCCTTATCCTCGCCTATCGTTTTGACGATCCGACCGATCGATGACCCGTGGCGCGCCAACCGCAGCACCGCTTGTTCCACCGGTCGAAGCTTATCGACATCCAACGTAAAGGGAGGCTCATCGACGAGCCTTACCTTGCTTGTGAGCGCGGGGAGCCCGGCGAGAATGAGTTTGCCGCTGCTCATGCGCCGTATGCCTTCCAGTAGAATTCGGTGGGCGGAAAGGCTGACCATCAGATCGATCGGCGTAGTGCAGGGTTCCTCTTGGAAACGGTACGTTCCGCGCGACAGGAAGAACAAAGGAAGGACGATCTCGTTCACTTGCACCGCCAGGTAACGGCCGAGCTCTTCCTCTGAGACGATGTCGCCTTGCACCAGGGACTGGCGCAAAGTCTTCTTACCCGGTTTTGTCAACATGCCAACGAGGGCAAGCTCATGCTTGGAGATGCGGCCCGAATCGGTCAGCAGCTTCCCGAGGCCCTCGCTTTCCAGATTGCTGGAGGCGTATACGATGAAGCCTCGGTCAAAGGAGATCATCTTGACCGCCGGGGGAGCGGCGACGCGGAGCTCTCCACTTCGCTCCTCGAGCACGATGCGGCGGATCACCTCGGCAAGAGGCGTATCCTCGAGGAATCCGGCCCAGGCGGTAGTTGCATCGACGCCCCGGCCGCGAGGGTGTTAACTAAAAGAGATCGAGCTGAGCCCCGGGTTCGCCGTCGCTCGGTTCTGATGCGACGCGAAGGGGCGAACCACTCGCGTAGAAGACGAGCCCCTCGACGAGACGATCCGGGAATAACTCGCGAGCCGCCTCGAGGTAGAGCTCCACTTGTCGGCGATGCTCGGGACATTCTGTGCTGGCTGTGCTGGCTGCGGCGGGGGTGCCAGTTTTGTAATCGACGACCACCACGCGGTCTTCGAAAACAACCAGACTGTCGATGGTGCCGCGGACGATCCGAACACTCTGAGTATTCCGTTGGGGACGACGAAACGAGAACGGAACTTCGCGAAACACCTGTCCTTTGGTAAGCAGCTCCCGTAACGGAATGCTTGTCCGCAGGGCGTGGTAGAGCTTTGCCGCAGATCGCGCCGTCCGTTCACACTCGCCGGGACCTCGATCGAAAAGCTCTGTTGAAAGTGCCACTGCGACATCGATTAGAGACGCGTCGTCGTCGACATCGAACTCGAACATGCGGTGAATCAGTTTCCCGACCCCAACGTCCACCGGCTCGAGATCCCAGGGCGCGGGAGTTTCTCCAGCTTGCTCACGAACCAGCTCACTTACCGTGACTCTTTCTGGACTTGCATCTCCGAGCGGCGCGAGTGCGTCACGGTAGGTCGGCTCCTCTCTCGTGCTTCGGTGTCGACGCGGCTTGGGCGCGGGACGGATCAGTTTTAGTCGGTGCATTTGGAGCTTCGGCGTCCAAGACAACTCCTCCTTGTCACTCGTGGCCGCCTCGTGGAAGAGGGCGCCCAGATCCTCCGGCAGCAAGTGCAAGAAGGTTGTTTGTGTTTCACCGTCTGCCAAGTCGGAGGCACAGAGGATGAGCCCTTTTCGCGCGCGGGTCAGGGCGACATAAAGAAGGCGCTTTTCTTCCTCTACGGTTCGAGCTGGGCCTTCCGCCTCCGGTCGGCCCAAGGCGTGGACCTCGGCGTTTCCGTCCGGCTTTTCCTTGATGCGCGGCAGGGACGTATCCGTCCGCGTTTTCTGGTCCATGTTCACCACGAAGACGGTATCGAACTCTAGTCCTTTGGCGGCATGAATCGTCATGAGGTTGACCGCATCCACTGCCTCCAGGACGGCGAGCGATTCCTCTCCGGCGGAAGCGCTATCGAGGTATTCGGCGAGCCGCGCCAGCGTCAAGTAGCCGCGATTCTGCGCGCGTCGCACCATCTCCAGGACCTTCTTTAGGTTCTCCCAACTCTGTTGGCCCTTGCGTCCCCTCAACCAGGCCGGGTAGTCGGTTTCTTCGAGGATTTGAAGTATCAGATCCGCGGGAGGTAAACGGTCCACTCGCCGAAGCCAGTTCGGGACGGTCGTAGCGGCCCGTAGCGCATCGGCACGATCCTCCTCGGACAGAGTGGGTGGCAAATCTGTCGCTGGGATTCCGCCTCGAAGCAGTCTCGCCAACGGGCCCTCTTTCTCGCGTGGTCCCCGTCCCGCCGCGATGCGAGCCAGCCCGCTGTCGGAAAGTGCGATGAATCGAGAACGGAGGAGCTCGGCGGCACGAAGCTCGGACCCCGGCTCGGAGAGAAACCGTACCAACGCTTGGATGTCTTTGACCTCGGGTGAGTCGAAGAATCCGAGGCCGCGGTAGACGTAAGCCGGCACGCCTCGTTCGGTAAGAGCCTCCTCGTAGACTCGATAATGGGTCCGGCTACGAAACAGGATTGCGATGTCCTTGGGGCGGCAGTTCTCCTCTTCGAGGAGCCGGACGATCTCGTCTGCGACGGCTGACGCCGCTCTAGGTAGATCGGGCTCGACGATCAGACCGATGGGTTGCGCTCCCTCTTTTTTTTCCACTACCGGAAAATGGTCCGCCTCTCCGTATCGAAACGACCAGTCGAGCCCTTGCCCGATTTGCGGAACTCCGGAGAAGACATCGTTCAAGAAGTGGAGGAGAGTTCCATGGGCGCGGAAGCTTTGGCGGATGGTCAAGCGTCGGCCACCCTTCGGTCTCAGCCTCAACACTTGCCGCGCAGCCTTTTCCATCACCTCCACCCGGGCGTCTCGCCAGCCGTAGATGGATTGCTTCCGATCTCCGACGATAAAGATGGAAGGTTCCTGAAGCAGGCCGCTGCCTCTTCCGGACGATTGCTCGGCCAAGATCGTCTCCTGAACCAGACCAGAGCCTTCCCCCAAGAATCGATGAGCGCCCGCAGCAGTCGCCATTGGACGTCGTTGGTGTCTTGAAACTCGTCGATGAGGAAATGATGGTATCGAGACTCCAGACGGAAGCGGCTTTGAGAAAACTCCTCGCGCCGCTCGAGAAGCTTCACCGCGCGCAACAACACGTCTGTGAAGTCTAGTCCCCGCCGTGACTGCTTCAAGGATTGGAATCGTCTCGACGCTACGCGGAAAAGCCTCCAGAGCTCCCGGACACCGTAGAGATCGCGATCGCCGAACCAGCGGGCGTAGACCTCGGATACGGCCGGGGCAAGAGCGAGCACCTGGTCTCGATGGTTCTCGTAGGTGCCACGGTCAGCGAAATTTCGTGCGCTAAAAAAGCTTGCGAGCTTCTTGCGAGGGAGCCGTTCTTCTTGAGTCAGGAAATAAGACACTACTTGCTCGACGTCGAGTGGTGTCGCCCGCCCGGGATCGATTGCTCGCCGGAAAGCGAACTCCAGCGCTCGGGAGCGGGGTGACGGATCGGGCCCCGAGGACAAGAGCCGCTCCACGCCTTCTCGACCTCCCAAAACATCACTCAGGCCTCGGACTATGCGCCGAAGAGAGGATTCGAGATCGAGCTCGCGAGGAACGTGGCGATCCACGAAGCTACGAAGGGCTTCTTCCTTGACCAGACGGCTTCTAAGGAAGTCCCGCAAACTACGGCGAAGGGCCGGCTCTCCGAAGACCGACGTCAAGAACCCCATGTCCGGGCCCTCCGGCGGTGCCGCCTCCGCCAACGACTCTTCCACCGCAATCTCTGTGAGACGCTGGGTGTCGACTTCGTCCAGCAGCTCGAAGTCGGGGTCGAGCCCGGCCTCGAGGGGGAACTCTTTTAGAAGGCCGAGACAGAAGGCATCGATGGTGGCGATGTGGATATCGAAGAGTCTTTCTCGCACCACCGACCACAGCTTGCCCCGGCGACGGAGCTCTTCGATGATGCGGCTCTTCATCTCACCGGTGGCCTTCCGGGTAAAAGTAATCGCCAAAATGTGGCGTGGCGAGGCGCCTTCTTCGATGAGGCGTACATAGCGGTCGACCAAGACGCTGGTCTTGCCGGTACCGGCAGAGGCTTCGAGCGCCACGTTGAAACGGGGGTCCGCGGCCTGCTCGCGAGCCAAGCGGTCTTCTGGCAGAAAGTCTCGATTCATGACCCCTTGTCGTTCTCCTGTTCGCTCCCGGAGATCTCTTCGATTTCCTTTCGGCAAACCCCCACGTAGCCGCATGTGTTGCAAAGAAAGTCTTGCGACGGGCGAGGAGCGAAGCGTCCTTCGGTGACATTCCGGTAAGTGTCCTTGAGCAGTGTCGCTGCTTTTTGGAAATCCTGACGGGGAACGGTCTTCCGCTCCCGAAGGCTCAGGTACGATGCCTCAACGGCTCGAGCCCCAAGTTGCTGCTCGAGACACATAGCGTAGAGCGGTACTTGGAGAGACAACCTTGCCTCGGGTGCCCTTCCGCTCTTGTAGTCGAGGACGTGGAGCGCTCCTTGTGAGTCGATGTCGATACGATCTGCGCGCCCTTTGATCCGAACGAACCAGGGCTTTTCTCGATTGGGACCTTCGGGGAATTGAAAGTGGTTCTGGAAACCGTACTCCACGAGCCGACGGCGCATCGGTTCCTTTTCCATTTCTTGGCGGAGCAGCCATTCGATCTCACCGGTCTGGCCGGGACCGCCGAAGAGCCGCTCCATCTCCAAGGAACGTCGCTCCGGAGGAAGCCGCTTGGCCGCCACCCGCTTGGCCGCCACCCGCCGAAACAGGGCCATCGCCTCGTGGTAGTTGTCCTCGGTGATCGGACTCGGCTCGGCAGCGAAGCCGTCCCACTGCTCGAAGCCCTTTCTCAGAATCTCATGCACGAGAAGACCTCTCTGCATCGGAGTCATCCCTTCGTCGAAGCCTTCCTCTTCTTCGATACCGAGTACGTGTCGCGAAAAGTATTTGAAGGGACACCTCAGGTAGAGCTCGAAGGCTGTTGCGGAGATGGTTTCTGGCTTGAGGAAGGGAAGCTCTCCGATATGCGGTTTCCGATCGTTCACGAATCGTTCGTCAACCGACGCGACCCCGGTGCGCAGGGACTCGACACGCGAGATCACGAGTCCTTGGAGTGCCTCTGTGGGTACACGCTCGTCTCTTCCGGTGATCGCTTGGGCGACCTCTTCGAGAAAGGGCGAAGCCACGGTCGGGATTTCTTCCTCCAGCTCGTGTCGGCACACGGCCACCGAGCCTGAGGACAAGCGGAGCAGCTCGGTGAATGACACCCGCTCGGCGGCGAGCAACTCCGTGTCGCTGGGCCAACCGAAGTCTTTGAGCAGCCACTGAGGGTAAAAGATGTTTCGGTCGGAGCGGGCCGGCCACTCGCCTTCGTTGAGCCCGACCAGCACGACCATCTCGAAGGAACCGAGGCCGGCCGAGCGAGCGTCGACGATCTGGATCCCATTGCGCCCAGCGCGAGTAGAGAACGTATGAGACTCGATGGCGCGGTGAAGCTTGTCGTGGAAGGCTTGGAATGCTACGGGGGGATCTCCCACCTTCCGGGCCGCATCCGATAGACCTTCCAGGATGGAAAGCAATGCTCCCCGTGCGCGTTGGTGACGCGTCGGCACACCGACCGCGTCTTCCTCGTTTCCCTCATCTTCCTCATCTGGGGGGCGTCCGTATTCCTCGAGGAAACCCCGAAACGAAGCGACCTTTTTGCTGAGGGAAGTCTCGGAATCGGCCAGCGGAGCCAAACGCTCGGCCGTCTGCACTAAGGCGGAAACGGCGGAAAGCTCTGTGTGGTCTTCCTTCTCCATTCCAGGCAGGGGGGGTTGCACAGGACGGCGTTTCAGGTCGTCCAGCATACGACGCCAGACCTTCCACCCTCCCATTTCACGCGCCTTGGTAAGTTTGCTATCTAAGGCGGCGACCGCAGCCGGACCCACATCGGGAAAACAAAAGAAGGGGCTGCGCAGCAAACCAAGCGCGGTGCTTCGACGACCGTCGAGCTCCACATAAGACAGGACCAGATCGGAGGCGGCCAGGTAGGGTTCGGTCGCGAGCGGAAAGTCGTCCTGTAATTGATACGGTATGCCCGCCTGGCCGAGCGCTTTCTTGGCAAGGTAAAGATAAGGAAGAGGGGAGGGGACGACGACCGCGATGCGGTCCAGGGCAGGAAGTCTCCCTGTTGCTGCTCGCGCCTTGAGTAGACGGGCTACTCCGACCAGCACCTCTTCCCGATCTCTTGCCACGAAAGCGATCGCGTTCTCTCCCTCCGGTCTCAGCAGCGTGGGGGAGGCGGTCTGCGCGGGCGCGTCGATCGATTCGAACCTGGCCGAATCATAGAGGCCTTGAACAGGGTGAGCGCTCGCCATGCTTTCGGGAACCAGATGTTGGAGCGAATCCAAACCGGCGAGCGACGTTAAGAAAGAAAGTTCTCTGGGCGTAACCGCGCCCGGCCCGATAAGAAGGGCTCTCCGATAGGGACACGGGGCGCCACGCTCCCAAAGGGCCGAGAACACGGTCGTCCCATCCTCTAGTCCCAGTGCGGAGAGCTTGTCCCGGTAACGGCGGAGGCCTTCGCCCAGAAAGCGGGTTTGCCCAGCCATGCGTTGGGCACCGACATCCTCCGGGACATCGAACTCCTCCTCGGCACGCGATACGAAATCTTCGAGACGGTGGCCGGCCGACCAGAGCTCGTCATAGAACGCCAGAATGCGGGGGGAGAGGGCTTCACGTGATGTGAAGGGAGGCGGTGTCCCTGCTCGAGCGGCTTCCGCAAGCGCCTGCTCCAAGAGCGCCTCACGCAGGAGCGGATCGACCAGCCGAACGCGCCCCAGGGATCGCTCGACGAGGTTCCTGGTGAGCGCACTCATCGTGGTGATGGTGGGTAGAAAGGTCGCCACCCGCCGATCGAGGAGCTCTTGCTCGAGGGTATTTCGCAGAAGGTGGCCGGCCGCAGCGGTAGGAACCACGATGACGATCTCCCGTACGGCGAGGGGGTCGCGGGAGCGGTCGGCGCCGAGCGATTCCAAGAGGTGTCCTTGGACGCCGCGCCAGCCGTCGCAGAGAACGAGCCTGGTCTTATCTCGTCCTTGTTCTCTTTCGCGGCTTCTCGACATTCTCTACGTTTTTGACAGGCGTATTACTTGGAATAGACCTATTGTATGCAGTTGGAGGGAACGAGAGCGAGGAGGGCGGCGGCGGTTAGTCTTGTCGGGGGGGCTATTCTCTTATTTCTCCGGTCCCCAAAGCGCCTCGAGCCGCTTAGCCCTTCCGCAGCCGTACTTGTAGTACCGGTAACGGATGGGATTCCGCTTGTAGTAATCCTGGTGATAGTCCTCGGCCGGGTAGAACATGGACGCCGGCACGATCTCCGTGAGGATCGCCTCATCGAACGGTTTCGACTCCTCCAGCGATTGCCGCGATTCCTCGACGAGTCTTTTCTGTTCCTCGTCGCGGTAGAAGATGGCGGAGCGATACTGGGAGCCCTTGTCGCAGAACTGGCCACTTCCATCGGTGGGATCGATGTTGCGCCAGAACACCTCCAACAATTCGCCGTAGGTTACGCTTCCCGGATCGTAGATGACCTCGACGGCCTCGGTGTGCCCGGTCCCACCAGACGAGACTTCCTTATAGGTTGGGTTCGCCTTCGTGCCTCCTGCGTAGCCGGAGACGACGGACGAGACGCCATCGACTTTCTCGAAGGCTTCCTCCATGCACCAGAAGCAGCCTCCTGCGAATGTGGCTTTGGCGCCTTGGGTTGTTTCCGGATGAGTGTGGCCCACAGTTACCGCGGCTGCGAAAATGAGCAGTCCTAATACGAAAACGGTCTTGTTCATAAACGGCAGTATAACTCGGAGTGGGCTGGACGCTGAAAAGGAGAGCTCGGCTCGTAAGTAAATACAGGTAGTAGAATGATGCGCTGATGGATCCTCCCGCGAGCCTCAAAATCTCGTTGGCCACCGGCTTGGCGCTGGTGCTGGCGTCGTGTATCCGGTCGGCGGCTCCACCGCCCCCAGACGTGCGAGATCGGTAGGCTAGCGAGACGCTGGCCTCTCTAACCCTCGGCGAGAAAGTCGGTCAGATGATCCTGGCTCGGGCCGACGGGTTCTTTCTGCACCAGGAGGCACCGGAGCTACGAGCCTTGGAAGACGCCGCCGAGGCGGGTCGGATCGGCGGAGTCGTTTTCTTTCAAGGTGATCCCCTCGCCACGGCCGTCATCGCGAATCGTCTGCAAACGGTTGCGCCTGTGCCCATGTTGATGGCTTCCGACTACGAGTGGGGAGCCGCCTTTCGGGTTCGAGGCGCTACCCGGTTCCCGAGTGCCATGGCGATCGGCGCGGGCGGGAATGAAGACGATGTTCGCTTCCAGGCGGAAGTGACCGCTCGCGAGGCGCGTGCGATCGGTATTCACCTGATCTTCACACCGGTGCTAGACCTCAACGTGAACGCGGCGAATTCGGTCATTAACACGCGTTCCTATGGCGAGGACCCGGAAAGAGTGAGTCGTCTGGGAACGGCGTTCATTGCCCGGGCTCAGGAGAAGGGACTGCTTGCGGCCGCCAAGCACTTCCCGGGCCACGGGGCGACCGCCGTCGACTCTCACCGATCTCATCCGGTGCTTCGCTTGGAGCGGTCTCGACTGGAGAAGGTAGAGCTCGTGCCATTCCGCGCCGCCATCGGCGCCGACGTTGCCGCGGTCATGACCGCGCACATAGCGGTCCCTTCCCTCGACGGCCGCGAGGACCGGCCCGCAACTTTTTCTCCTGAGATCCTCCAAGGGTTGTTGCGGGAAGAGATGCAATTCAGAGGATTGATCGTGAGCGACGCCCTCGATATGGGAGGAGCCCGTGATGGATCGTGGGGTGGCGCAGTGGCGGTCGCGGCGGTCAAGGCGGGATGGGATGCGGTGATACGAGCGGTGCGTCGTGGCGAGCTCTCAGAGGAGCGCATCGATCAATCGGTGAAGCGCATTCTGGAAGCCAAGTCGCGTCTCAATCTTCAGCGCCGGCGAACCGTGGATCTGCGAAACATCCCGCGTTTCGTCGCCGATCCCCGTTTCGAGCAACGAGTGCAAGAGATCGCAGACCGATCGATCACATTGCTCGAGAACGACGCCGAGGCGCTCCCGCTTGCCGACACTTCCCGCTTCCTCGTCGTGAGCTACGTCTATGAACAGGACCGACGTGCTCCCTTGCTGGATGCGGTATTGAAGGAAGAGCTCGAAGTGAGGTCTGAAGATGTCGGGTTCTTGATGTTGACACCCGAGAGCGCTTCGGCCCGGACCGAAGAGTTGATTCAGTTGGCGAACGATGCCGATGTCGTGGTGTTCGCGAGCTTCGTCAGGTCTGGCCAGTCGAATGATCGCCCGATCATTCCGTGGGAACTTTCGGAGGCGCTCGATGAACTGTTAAAAGGCGGGCGGACGGTCGTCGTCGCAGCGATGGGCGATCCGTACACGGTAGTCGAGCTTCCTCAGGTTTCGGCGGCCGTCACCGCTTATGATTTCTTGGCGCCGTCGCAGCGGGCGGTCGCCAAAGCCCTTTTCGGAAAGATCGATGTCGGGGGAACGCTTCCCGTGCGGCTCTCCGAGAAGTATCCTGCGGGTTACGGTATTTCACTCGAGCGACGAAAGATGGAGTTGGGCGAGATCGAATCTTCCAAAGAGGCGGGTTTCTCCGAAGCCCGTTTGCGGGTCGCCGCCAGTGTTTTGGATGATGCGTTGAAGTCGAAGGCCTTCCCCGGCGGCGTCGTGGTGATGGCGCGGGAGGGCAAGCTGGTCATGGAACGCGCCTTCGGCCGGCTAAGCTACGCGAAAGATGCCCCTCCGGTGACGATGGACACGATCTACGACGTGGCGTCACTGACCAAGGTCGTCGTCACCACAACGCTGGCGATGGTCCTGTTCGAGAAAGAGGAGCTTAGACTCGAAGCACTCGTTCGAGATTATCTGCCTGAGTTCGTAGGCGTTGGCAAAGACGTGATTACTGTCGCCGACCTTCTCGCTCATTCGAGCGGAATTCTCTGGTGGAAAGACTATTACAAGACCCTGTCGAGCGAAGGGTCGGCGGCCGAGGTAAGGAGATGCTATGTCGAGGAGATCTCTCGACTCCCCCTCGATTACCCGCCCCGGTCCAAATCGGTCTATTCAGATCTCGGGTTCATTCTGTTGGGTGAGATTTTCGATCGAGTATCGGGGCGGAGCCTGGACGCGGTGGCGACGGAAGCTATATTCGAGCCGCTCGGAATGAGGCATACGCGGTTCAATCCGCCGGCGTCCCTTGGTCCGCGTATCGCTCCTACCGAAGATGACCCTTGGCGCGGAAGAATCGTGACCGGAGAGGTACACGATGAGAACGCCTTTGCCCTCGGGGGTGTCGCACCCCACGCGGGTTTGTTCTCCACGGCGCGCGATCTGGTCGTCTTCGCCCAAATGATTCTGAACGGCGGAGTCTATGACGGGCACCGCATCGTGAAGCGTTCCACGATCGAGCTGTTCACCCGAAGGGCCGACCTCGCTCCAGATAGTAGTCGCGCGTTGGGTTGGGACACGCCGTCCCGTCCACCAAAGCCAAGCTCCGTCGGCCGTTACTTCTCTTCGTCCTCGTTCGGTGAATACGGCTTTACAGGAACCTCTCTTTGGATCGATCCCGAACAGGAACTCTTCGTCGTCCTCTTGACGAACCGAGTGCACCCGAGTCGAGACAATACGCAGATTCGCGAGGTTCGCCCGGCGTTCCATGACGCGGTCATGGAGGCACTCACCGCCGTACCGCGGCCTCGACAGTAGGGAGGCCAGTGAGGCTAGGCGGGTCTCTCCTCCTTTTAACATAGGGGACGGTTGCGGAGTTTTGATGGCCCTGAGTACGGTAGCTATAATACGTGCGCCTCTAAAGGGAGGCGTTTCTATTTATTGAAGGTTGGGGGGGGCGTAAACCATGCAATGCCAAAATGCGTTCTGGGAGCCCGAGAGTCCTGGCCTGCCTGAATCACTCCTTCGACCCCTCCCAGTGCTCGATGAAGAGGACGAGGATGACGAAGACGAGGATTACGATGATTTCGTCGACGAGGACGAAGAGAAAAAAGAGGACTCCGGGGAAGACGAACAATCAGACGACGACGACGACGACGATGACGACGACGATGATGACGATGATGAATTGACGGGTGAAGATGAAGCTATCTGAGTCACCAACGTCCAGTGTTGACTAGCCCCCCACTCCATTCAACGAATCTCGTACCTCATGATCGGCCGCGTCTCCGAACGCCTGAGGACCTCGGTGAAGCCGGTTTTTCGAAAGGCTGTCGCGAGTCCGGTCCATGCAAAGGCCGCCGGCATCGGGACTTTCTTGGGCTCTACCGGGTAACCCTCCAGAATGCGAGCATGGTGCTTCTTTGCATATTTGACGGCCGCGTTTAGTAGGGCCACGGTGACACCTGATCGTCGGAATCGTTTCGCTACGAAAAAACAGACCACCGACCAAACGGGCTTTTCGTCCACCGGTTTCAGGATTCGGGACCGCTTGAGCACGGCGTAGCGTTCCCGAGGGCCGAGAGCACACCAACCGACCGGGTCTCGCCCGGCATACGCGATGAGGCCGAGCCCTTCATCGACGGCAGCGGCGGCGGCGACCATTCTATTTAGGGTTCTCTTGTTTCCAGAGCCTTGCTGTTTTTCGAACACCGAACGTCTTCGGATCCAGTACATGCACCAACAGCCGCCACAAGCTCCGCGTTTGCCAAAAAGGGTTTCGAGGTCCGACCATCTTGCAAGCGTGAGGGGGTGGAAACGTAGCTTTGGGGTTGAAGTCCGACCGGTGGAAGTTGCGCCCATCTTTTTTTAGATGGGACGTGGGGTTTAGGGGCGGGCTGATCCTAGCATGCGTTTCGTTGGGGACTCAATCTGTGGTTGGTGGGTTGCTTGGTCGCGGTTGAGGGACTACGATCGGTCGCTCGTTGAGAGGGCTTGAGAAGTATGCGACAGTAAATCGTTTTGATCACCGGTGCGGCTGGCGAAGTAGGCCAGGCGCTCATCAAGGAACTCTCGAACACCAAGACCCACCAGTTGGTCACTTTGGATTTATCACCGCTTCCCGTTGACATGGGCGATGGAACACATATCTAAGGGGACATCCTAGATAGGGCACTGCTGGACCATCTGGTCGCCGAGTACGAGATCGATACCATCTATCATCTCGCGGCCTTACTCTCGACTCGAACCGAGTTCAGTCCCGAGAGGGCGCACCGCGTGAACGTGGAGGGAATGCTGGAGCTTTTGAAACTAGCCTCGGAGCAGTCCCAGTGGCGGGGTCGGCCTGTCCAGTTCATCTTCCCGAGCTCGATCGCCGCTTATGGCTT
Organism: Candidatus Marinacidobacterales bacterium; assembly: GCA_965222425.1. GTDB lineage: Bacteria > Acidobacteriota > Vicinamibacteria > Marinacidobacterales > DATDRI01 > CBDCNP01. Next base: position 338,246 of record CBDCTW010000022.1, on the reverse strand, counting down.
GCCCGATCGGGAAACGAAGGATCGCTACGCCCGAATGCGCGAGTGGGAGTGGAACTCTCCGACCACGATGTACGGTTGCAACAAACTCTACTGCGAAATGCTGGGCAGTTATTTCGCCAGAACTACAAACAACTGGCGGCTCAGCAACCGGTGACGGTGGACTTCCGCGGCGTCCGGTTTCCTGGTCTCATCAGCGCCTTTACACTCCCGAGTGGTGGGACCAGCGATTATGCTCCGGAGATGATCCATGCCGCGGCAAAAAAAGAGCCCCACGAATGTTTCGTACGTCCCGACGCGCGCATCCCTTTCTTGAGCATGCCCGACGCAGTGCACGCTCTGCTTCATTTGGCGCAGGCACCCAGAGATTCACTCAACCGGTTGGTTTACAATGTGACCAGTTTCAGCCTTTCTGCCGAGGAGATACGCGCGCTCGTTCTCCAAGCGTTTCCGGATGCCCAGATCAGTTTTCAAGTGGATGAGAAGCGACAGGCGATCGTCGATACTTGGCCCGCGGATCTCGATGACACCGCTGCCCGAAGGGACTGGGGTTGGGAGCCGGAGCTCGACCTCGACCGCTCCTTCAACCAGTACTTGATTCCCAACATCAAGAAGCGGTATCGAGATTGAATTACTTCAAATACTACGAGTCATAGAAACTCTCCGCGTCTGAAACAGTGCGATACCGCGTCTCGAAAAACCGACACTTGCGTTTGACGTTCTGCGTCGGTCCAGCCGAGCTCTTCGGCTATGATTCGAGAGACCTTCTCGGCCGAGCCCAATCCTTGATCCTCTTCGAGCAAAACCGTTTTGGTTCGGCGAATCAAGAGATCACTCAGGGTCATGGTCATCTCCCGATGGACACTTCGCCGGACGTCCTCCGCCGACGGGATTCTTTTCGGAGGGGGTGGGAGGACGCCGTCGAGGGTCATCTCCTTCGTTCGGCATGAACTAAAACGCCGTGCTTCTTTTTGGAGGCGCTCGACGACGTGGTCCACGACCTTCTGTGCCATCTGTCTAAAAGTCGTGTATTTACCTTCCGCGACCGAGATCAGTCCCGCAGAAGAAACCACGATCTTGTCCTCACGGCTGATACGTGAGAGGGAGCGAGTGCCAGTGTCCACTAAAGGTCGCACCCCGCGAAACTGGCGAGGATGTCGCGCCGGGATAGATAGACTTTCGGGACAAAACGCCCCGCGAGTTATAGGAGGAAGTCTACCTCTCTGCCCTCGGTAGGGACGCAATCCAGATCTCCAGCGAACACCGACTCTGTCGTTCCCAGGACGATTTTCCCTTGCCAGGGGACCACGAAAAGAAGTCGTCCGCCGGGGAGAGGTATCGCGAGCGCAGACTCTGTCGGAAGTCGACGCGGCGATACGATCAGGTGAGCGCCCCGGTTGGGTCGTAGCCGAAGAGGAGCAGACGATCCGGACTTCTGGTCGAGCGTTTGGCCCCAGGGACCCGCAGCATTGACGACCTGACGTGCTCGAACCATGAGGCTCTCGCCCTTGATTCGGTCACGGACCCGGACTCCAGACAGCCGACCGCCCGAGAAGACGAAATCCTCGACCTCAGCGTGATTGGAATCAGGGCCCCATTTCTGGCGGCGGACGCCATAACCGCCAAGTTCAACCGGCTGTCATCCATGACCGCGTCCCAATATTGCAGTCCGCCCCGCAACGCGGCCGTTTCCAAAAACGGGACTGCTGTCAGGACTTGCTTTTTCTTGAGTCTGCGATGCTTGCGGCCTGGCTCCTTAGCCAGGGCGTCATAGAGAACCAAGCCGGCGCGGAACTTCAGCGTGTCCCATGGAGAAAAGAGCGGGATGATCAGGGGAAGCCAACTCACGAGCTCCCGAGCGTTTTCGAGCAGAATCTTGCGCTTCCGCAGAGACTCCCGGACCAATGAAAACTCCAAGTTGCGGAGATAGCGGAGCCCGCCGTGGATCATCTTCGACGTCTTGCCGCTGGTGGCGTGCGCAAAGTCGCGGCGCTCGAAGGCAGCGGTACGGATACCACGCGAGGCGGCATCCCACGCGATGCCGGCGCCGGTGATGCCGCCGCCAATGACAACCAGGTCGAGCTCTTGGGTCGCGACTTCTTTCAACGCTTGGTTGCGCGTCCGGAAAGAGAACTCGTTTTCCATGGCCAACCTATTATGTGGGGATGGCGAGGCTCGTGGGCGAGCGAGCTCGGCGATTTTTCAATAGAATGGTCTCCCGATGAATGCCGCGTCACGCGCATTAGTACTAGAAGGCGGAGGCATGCGCGGCACCTACACCGCCGGAGTGTTGGAGGCTTTCGCGGAGAACGTTCGGTCGTACGACTTCGATTTCGTCGTCGCGTGTTCCGCCGGGGCCTGTACCGCGGCGTCTTTTCTAGCCGGTCAGCCACGTCGCAACCGTACCGTGTATCTCGACTACCTGGCGGGCCGGAAGTTCATTCGTTGGTATCGTTTCCTCAATGGCGGCGATGTGATGGATATCGATTACTTGACCGATGAGGTTCACGGCAAACTCTGCCCCTTAGATCTCGAAGCGTTGAGGAGGAACCCGATCCCCCTGCATATCGGTGTCACGGACGCCGAAACGGGAGTTGTTCGGTACTTGAACAACCATGAGGATGATTTGCTGACCGCACTGCGAGCGACTTGCGCCCTGCCGCTCTTCTATCGACGCCCCGTCGTCTATCAGGGAAGGCGGTACGTGGACGGAGGGGTCGGTGACCCCGTTCCAATACTCAAAGCGCTAGCGCTCGGCGCGAAAGAAGTCGTTGTCGTGCTGACGAGCTCGATCGAGAACCGGGGGGTGCGTAAGTGGTGGGCGCCCATTGGGAATCGCCTCCTGTCTACCGCTTCAGGAGTGCGGAAGGCGCTGAACGAACGTCACCGCCGTTATCAAGAAGCCGCGGCGGTACTGACTGCGCCTCCCTCGGAATCCCGCATGGTGGTCCTGCGTCCTTCCCGACCGCTGGGAGTTGGCCGGGCGACACGCGACCGAGAGAAGCTCGAGCTGGCTTGCGACTTGGGTTACGAGGATGGGAAGGTGTTTCTTGATGGGACGGCAGCAACACAGAGCCCTTCTTAGGGACGGACTGATTTTGCAGGGATCACGCCCACTATGCGTAGCGGACCTCCAGTGCCGCCGCCTATCTTCATCGGTAGCGCCACGATGAAAGCGCCCGTTTCTGGCAACCGGTCGAGCGACGCCACGTTCTCGAAGGCGGGGATGTTCTCCGCGAGCAGGATTCGATGGGTTTCGAAAAGACTCGATTGACCGTAATCGATGCTTGCGGTGTCGATTCCGATGGCGTCGATGTTGCGGTTCTCGGCCAACCAACGAGCCGCGTCGGGATCGATGCCGGGGAAATGGAGCTCTGACACCGCTTTCTCACCCGCCAGACCTGTCCCTAAATAGCTTTCGCGGTCGGGCCAACGCGCTCCCCAGCCGGTCCTCACTAGAAGAATCGATTGGTCCGGGATGCGGCCATGAGTCGACTCCCACGCCTCGAGGTCGTTTACGCTCACCAAATAGTCTGCATCGGAAACCGCGGCCTCGCTCACGTCCACGACAACGGCGGGGCCGACGAGCCGCTCCAGCGGGATCTGATCGGTTGTGTGCTTTCCCTCAGAGAAATGGATAGGGGCATCCAAGTGGGTGCCGCTGGGCTCCGCCGCACAAAAGTTGTTGGCTCCAAAGTAGTAGCCGTCTTCGGTCATGCCGGCGGCGACGACTTCGAGCTCATAGGGTAGAGCGGTAGGCCAAAAGATGGTCGTCTCGTCATAGGGGTAGCTCATGTCGACCCATTCGGCTCCGTCACCCGAGAAGATCGCCGCGCCGGTTTCACTTGGGTCCGGTCGAGGCGTTTGGCACCCGCCGACGAAGGCTAGCAGTGGCGTGATGATTACGGACAACCTTCTGAACGGCTCCACGTTCATCGCGTCACTGGTCATAGGATCCCAATAAGTGTCATGCCTCAATCCATCGATGTTGAGGGCAGGAGTCTTTAAAAACGCCCCAATCTAGCTCCGGAATGCGACGGGGTCAAACGACGGGCCGAATCGCGAAGCGGTGAGTTATGTAATATATTCCGTCGAGCTTCAGAAGGGAGGCCAACGCCGTGACCAACCGGATTCTGACGAAATCATGGCTCTTTGTAGCTCTGCTGCTGAGTCAGGGGGCTTTTGCGCAACGCCAGCCGCAGCCGATCCCCGACGCGCCGCCGCGTGCGGAAGGGGAAGGGCCGTTCGATCGCTTGATACTGCGCGGAGCCACCCTCATCGACGGTACCGGTGCACCTCCGATCGGACCGGTCGACATCGTCGTCGAGCAGAATCGGATCGCGCAGATAAAGAGTGTGGGGTTTCCCGGAGTTCCGATCGACGAGGACAAAAGACCGAAGGCCGAGCCGGGCCACAAGGAGCTCGACGTCGAGGGAATGTACGTGATACCCGGTTTGATAGATGTGCATGGACATATCGGTGGCGCCAATCAGGGGACGTCGGCGGAGTACGTTCTGAAACTTTGGATGGGACACGGGATCACGACCATCCGCGACCCAGGGAGCGGCAACGGCTTGGATTGGAACCTGCGCCACAAGGAGAAGAGCGCGAAGAACGAGATCACGGCACCGCGCATTGAGGTCTATATCCGTTTCGGCCAAGGTCGGGGCGCCCCCCTTGCGTCTTCCGACGAAGCTCGGGCGTGGGTAGCGGAAGTGGCGAAGCAGGGAGCGGATGGTTTGAAACTTACGTCCCTCCGCCCCGATATCATGGCGGCCACCATCGATGAAGCCAAGGAACAGGGAATTCGAACCGCTTGCCACCATGCCCAAATGGGTGTGGCGTGGATGAACGTACTCGACTCCGCTCGGCTAGGGCTCACCACGATGGAGCATTGGTACGGATTGCCGGAGGCTTTGTTCGCGGATCGGACGGTCCAGGATTTCCCGCTCGATTACAACTACAACAACGAACAGGACCGCTTCGGACAGGCCGGGCGCCTCTGGAAACAAGCGGCACCTCCTTACAGTGCACGCTGGAATACGGTTATGGACGAGCTCATCGAGCTCGACTTGACGTTAGTTCCGACGTTCACGATCTACGAGGCGAGTCGGGACTTGATGCGGGCGCGAAGGGCGGAGTGGCATGATGAGTACACCCTGCCATCTTTGTGGCGTTTCTACCAGCCGAGCCGAAAGGCCCACGGTTCTTATTGGTTTTACTGGACAACCGAAGACGAGGTGGAGTGGAAGAACAACTACCGCTTGTGGATGACGTTCGTGAACGAGTACAAGAACCGCGGCGGGCGAGTGGCCGCCGGATCCGATTCTGGATTCATTTATAAGTTGTACGGCTTCGGCTACGTTCGTGAGCTGGAGCTCTTGCGAGAGGCGGGGTTTCATCCTCTGGAAGTCATCCGGTCCGCGACACTCGAGGGCGCGGAGGCCTTGGGGATGTCGGATCAGCTCGGAACCGTAGAGGTTGGAAAGCTGGCCGACTTCGCCATTTTGGAGGAGAGCCCGCTGCAGAATCTGAAAGTGCTCTACGGCACCGGGGCCATTAAACTGAACGATGACAACGAGCCGATTCGGGTGGGGGGCGTTCGGTACACCATCAAGGACGGCATCATTTATGACGCGCCAGCACTGCTGGCCGACGTACGGCGCATGGTCCGCGAAGCCAAAATCAACGAGCGGATGGAGATCACGCAACCTGGGAACTAAGGAAGATAATGATCCGTAATCGGTAATTAGTAATCAGTAGTTAGATTGATGACTGTTCACTGATGACTCGCGCGGCGCACTAGTCCGTTGCCTGGCGCATCATTAGTTCCTCGTAGAGTTCGTAGAAGCGATCTAGGTCCAAGTTGAACGGGACCCACGCTTTTCCCACTCCGGGTGGCTGACGCTGATTCAGATCCCAGGCCAGCGTGACACCGTAGTCGATGCCATGGTCGATCTCGATGTCGACGAACATTTGCCGCTGCCCGGTAATGATCGAAGGGTCTAGGACGCTCGTCACGCTCACCTCGTCCCACATGAACATCCAGGGCACCCAATTTGGGTCCGCGCCCGGCGGTTGTTTTCTGTGAAAGCGCTTGATGTATTGCGCCACGGGTTTGGGGGACTGGCCGATACGTTCCACCAGCTCCTCGCTGTGGCGCGTCTTCACCGAGATGTCGACGGGGGTGATGGTGATCTTCTTCCAGGGGGCTCGCAGCACCATGCGAGCCGCTTCCGGATCCTACCACCAGTTGAACTCCTTGCGGTAGAGCGCCCGGTCGATCCCTCCCCCCATCACCACCAACTCCTTGCTTCTTGCTGGGCTCACGATTTTTGCTCTGCGGTGGGGCGGAGCGGGCAGGCCGGCTAGGAGAGTGCCTCGAGCAGCTCGGCGCCGAACGCGTGATTGTGGTGAGCCAAGAAATGATACTGGCTTCGGCCCGGGGAGAGCTCCGAGTAACGGGCGCGAGCCTGATCGCCTCCGATCTTGACAAGCGCGCTCTTCCGGAAGGGGAGGTCGCTGTCGATGTGGATACGCTTGTCGTCGAAGGAGCAAGAGCTCCTTCCCTCGGGCTCGTCCGCGCTCTCGGTTGCGAGACGTACTACGATCCGCGGCTCAAGCGAGACTGCGCGAATGTGTCTTCCCAAGGAAGCACAACGATTCCGGGGGTCTTTTTGGCCGGAGACGTTCTAGGGCCGGCAAATGAAGGGGAGGCTCGCCGCTCCGGTCACCTTGCCGGAGTCGCGGCCGCCCGATGGGTGGCATCGGACACCTGAGCGTGCTCGATCTCAGAAAGAGAGTTGTGCTAAAAGCATTGTCGCCAGCGGTTTGAGAAACTGCAAGGCGCCGACGCCTCGCGCATGTCCTGAAGAGGGCGGGAGGAGATGAATCGATGAAACGACGAGTCTTGGTTTTCTTGATCGTGCTTCTTGGCGGCGGTGTCATGACCCGCGGCCAAGACTCTACTTTGATCGACCGCGAGGCCATGGACGCCCTCATCGCGGAAACCTCAGGTGAGATCGGGCTCAACCACTTCTCGCATATCGCCCGCAATTTCTCCGGTTTTTCGCCTTCGCTCGGGGCCGAACAGACCGCGGAGTACATCGCCGACAGTGCCCGGCGATGGGGACTCTCGGATGTGAAGATCGAAATGTTTCCGTCCGATGGAAAACTGTACTACTGGGCTTTTCGGTCCGAGCCCTGGTGGGAGGGAAAGAAAGCCGAGATATGGTTGGTCGAGCCTCACACGGAGCGGATCGCCAGCTTCGATGCATATCGCGGCCATCTCGCCCGATTCAGCGGCAGCGCCAACTTGACGGCGGAGCTGATTGATGTAGGGGCGGGAACTAAGCCGTCGGACTACGAAGGCCAATCCGTGGCCGGCAAGATCGTGCTCGCTTCTGGCTCGCCGGGAATGGTTCATGCAGAGGCGGTCTGGGAGCACGGTGCTGCCGGAGTGATCGCCTATCGCATGGGGAATCACATCAGCCAGCCCGATCTCATCGGCGGAGTGCAGATCGCTCCCCGTGACGGCCCGAATGGTGAACCTCCGGGTTTCGTCATCTCCGTTTCCTACCGTTCGGGGAAGGGGTTGTCCAATGCGCTCGCCGCTGGGGAGAGACTCGTGGTGAGGGCCGAAGTCGAGGCGGAAACGAAGTCCGGCCACTACCCGCAGGTTCACGCCGTGGTGAAGGGTACGGAGCCCGAGTTACCGGAAGTTTGGATCCAGGCGCATACCAACTACCGCAACGGCGGTGGAGGCAACAATCTGACCGGGGTGGGGACGACCCTGGACTTGGCTCGAAGCCTGGCCACTCTGGTGGAGCAGGGCAGGATTCCGCGGCCACGTCGCAGCATCCGCTTCACTTGGGGAGCCGAGCACACGACCAGCCTCTACTACTTCTATACATACCCTGAGAACACCAAGCGCGTGCTGGCCTATCTGGATCTGGACATGGTGGGAGACCATCAGTATCTAAGCCAGTCGATACTACGTCTCTATCGAACGCCACACTCACGGCCCTCTTTTATTAATGACATCGTGCAAGAAATGTTCGAACTTGTCGGAGAAGGCAACACCATATCCATTCGTAATGGGCGTGGAGCAACCTTCGAAAGTGATTTCCTCCTCCCCGTCGTCGATTCCGCCGGTAGCAGCGATCAGTTCTTTTACAAGATCGAGGATTTTTGGGGCCCGAGCGATCACGAAGACGTCGGCGAAGCGAGCATCGGTCTCCACGCCGTTCTGCTCAATACCTGGCCCGATCCGTTCATTGGGACACAAGAAGACAACCGCCCGCGGGCAGACGCCACGCAAATGAAGCGAGCCGGTGTGATCACGGGGGCCGCCGCGCTGGTCATGGCGTCGGCGGGACCCGACGATATTCCAAACCTAGTGCAGAACGCCCTCCAAAAAACCGGCACCCGACTCGCGAGTGAGGAGCGAAGAGCGATGGATCTGCTCTGGGCGGCGTCGAAGGTCGCCGCGCCGGACGACTCCTGGTTGGCTCGGAATATCATCTCCCAAGCATATCGGCGCGAAGCGGAAGCGCTCGCGACGCTCGAAGTCTTTGCCTCCGAAGGAAGGTCGAAGGACTATGTCATGGAGACCGCACGGAATGTGGCTGAACGGGAGTCGGCCGCCCAGACGCGTCTGCGCCAGCAGGTGGCGACGATCGCGGAAATGCGGGGGTGGGGCGCAGTCGATCCATCGTCTCCACCAACCAGCGGGATCGCTCTTCTGGTTCCCACGCGCAACACGGGGATCAGGGGACCGGTGAATCTATTTCGACACCAATACGGCCAGGACTGGCTCAAAGAAAAACTCCAGGATCCGGATTTCTTGACGAAGATCCGTCTCGCCCGTCGCGGCCGCTACTATCCGTGGGAGACTCTCAATTTCGCGGATGGAAAACTGAACTTGGGGCAAATTCGGGAGCGGCTCGCGGCGGAGTATGGTCCTGCCCCGCTCGAAGAGTTCGAAGAGTACTTTCGGATGCTCGATAAGGCTGGGGTGGTGACGTTGAGCTCCCCGGCCTCTGACGCTGGGCACTAGATATATCTAATTGATCGGACTCGCGGATCCCGCCGTACGGGTTGTGCGTGACTGCGTAGCCGTGCGCTGCAGTGACGCCGATGCGAATCCAGAGTGCCGCCTTGTCCCCTTTGTCCTTCGCGTAAACGATGGTCCGTTTTGAAAAATGTTCTGGTCATCGCGGCACTGGTTCTTTCGGGGCGACCCGTCCTCGGTTCCTGGGCGTCAATAGGGGACGGTGGTAGTGATGCAGCTAGTCAGACGCCTCTCGGTTCGTCCCGGGCGTCAATCGGCGACGGTGGCAGTGATGCAGCTGGTCAGACGCCTCTCCGCGATGCGGAGTACCTTGCTCTCGTTGGCGAGGGCTTCGAACAGATCTACAACCTGGACTATGAGCAAGCGATCGCGACATTCACCGAGATGGGCGCTAAGTTTCCCGCACATCCCGGTCCACCGCTCGACGTCGCCGCGGCGATTTGGTTTCGCGAGTTGTTCGAGCGCCAAGATCTTAACCTGGGCAAATTCATTGCTCCTGGCTACTTCACCAAGGCCTCGGCCCACAAAATGCCGGATGCGCATAGACGTGCTTTCTTCGAAAGCCTCGAGCTGAGCACACACCTATCTGAGGCGATCTTGAAAAAAGATGTGGGAAACCAAGACGCGCGATTCTTTCGTGGTAGCGTCGAAAGTCTGCTCGCTGCATTTTCCTACACCATCGACCGCAGTAAGATGGAGGCTATCGGTCACGCCAAGAAAGCCTACCGCGACTATCGTGGGCTGCTGGCAGAGAATCCAGAATACTACGATGCCTATATGGGCGTCGGTTTGTACGAGTACATCGTTGATAATTTGCGTTGGTACATTAAATGGCTCGCTATGATAGTGGGATATCGCGGGAGTGAAGAGAGAGGCATCGAGTACCTGGAGCTCGCTCGCGAAAAAGGGTTATCGATTTCCGACGAGGCCAGCGTTCTGCTGATGGTCGTATACTTCCGAGAGAAGAAAAACAGAGACGCCCTGGCGATTGCCGGGGAGTTGCACCGGCAGTTCCCCCGAAACTTCTTGTTCCACCTCAATCAGGGGCAAATCTTGGAGAGAATGCGCAGAAAGCAAGACGCTGTGCAGACGTATCTCGCCGTCGTGAGACTTTCCGAAGAGCAACGCCCCAACTACCAGAAGCTCCCCCTCGAAACGTTTCGATACGCGCTTGGCAGGAGGCTCGTTCGTTTGAGTCGCCCCGACGCGGCGCGTGAGCAGTTCCTCGACTGCACGGAATACTTCAAGACGCCGGCCCGCGAACGGGCCCTTTGCCACCTCGAGGCCGGACTCATTCTGGATGAGAAGGGAAGTAGAGAAAAAGCGCTGTCACACTACAACGCGGTGCTTAGCCTTCCGCGTGTCGGGGATTCTCACAAGAAAGCCCGCCGTTATCTCAAACGGCCCTATCAGGGGAAAGTGACGAGGCTTTCCAACTAGGGCAACTAGGCCAACTAGGCCAACTAGGAGAGGACTTCGCGAACTTGACTGAGTGCCCAGTCGATATCCTCACGCTCGATGACGAGCGGCGGCGCGAATCGGATGACGCTCTCGTGAGTCTCCTTGCAGAGCATGCCTCGTTCCATCAGGCTTTCGCAGAAGGCTCGTGCCGGTCCCGACTCCGGTTTGAGCTCGACTCCCATGAGGAGCCCCTTACCCCAAGCCGCGTAGGAACCCTTCAGGCGGAATGATGACTCCCGCTTCACCTTGTATTGTAGGCTCCATGCGTTTTGGCGAGATGGCTATAAGAGGTTCAAAAGTAGGCACTTCGCTGGACTGAAGTACCGCCTCCCGCTAGTTATAGTTAGCACCGTTCCAGATCCACCAGAGGACGAGGCCCACCATGACCAGGGCGAGGGAGAGCTTCGCGACGACTCCGAGCAGCATCCCCACCCCGGTTCCGAAGGCGCTCCTCAGGCTGTCCTTGAGCTTGCGGCTGCGAAGTAGCTCGCCAAGGACCGAGCCGAGGATGGGGCCCAGCACCAGGCCGATGGGACCAAAGAAGACTCCCACTACCGCTCCTAGCACCGCCCCGACGACGGCCCAGCTGCTCCCGCCGAACTTTTTAACGCCCAAGGCGCCCGCCGTGTAATCGAGTGCGTACGCTAGGAGACTGAAGCCGACCAAGATGAGAAGCCTACCGACGCCGATCGTCTGAAAGTCGGTCATAAACGCGTATAGCAATGCACCCAACACGATGAGCGGCGTGCCCGGGAGGAGGGGAAGGAAGGAGCCCACAAGACCGGCAATCAGAAGAACACCGACCGTAACGTAAACAGCTATCACGGGGGGATTGTATACCTAAGACATCGATCGTATCGTGGGGAACACTTCCGAACTAGTGGCGCCATGCGTGCGGTGAGCGGCTTTACCTCAGGCGCATATCCTGGCATGATCGCGCGACCGCAAAGAATATGTCCAACCTACGCAGAGTCGTGAAGGTTGTCGAGGGGCGAGAAACCTCTGACGGCGCGGGCGTTAGGCTGAAACGAAGTCTGGGCACGCCCGCCCTCGACTACCTCGATCCTTTCCTGTTGCTTGATGAGTTCAAATCGGACGATAGCGCGGACTATATCGCCGGTTTTCCCGATCACCCGCACCGCGGTTTCGAGACCGTGACGTACATGCTGGCGGGCTCGATGGAACACAAGGACCACACGGGCCACACCGGCGCCCTGACCGCCGGCAGCGTGCAATGGATGACCGCTGGGCGAGGAATCATTCACTCCGAGATGCCGAAGCAGAAAGATGGCCTGATGTGGGGCTTCCAGCTTTGGGTCAACCTCCCGGCGCAGGAAAAGATGTGCGATCCGAGGTACCAAGACATACCGTCGAACGAGATCCAGGTGTTGACGCTCGAAGACGGTACCGAGGTGCGAGTGATCGCTGGCAAATCGGGCGGTGTGTCGGGGCCGGTGGTCGGCATCGCTACCGCTCCTCTTTATCTAGATGTCAAGGTTCCACCCCAATCGCGTTTCGAACAGTCGGTTCCGCCGGAACACAGTGCGTTTGTCTACGTCTTCGAGGGTGAAGGCAAGATAAGTGGAGAAGAAAAACTTCGCTCCGGACATCTTGCGGTTTGCGAGGACGGAGATGCGATCGCGATGGAAACGGATGAATTCCCAGCCCGCTTCCTGCTGCTCGCGGCGGCTCCGCTCATCGAGCCGGTCGCTCGGTTGGGTCCGTTCGTGATGAACACTCAGGAGGAGTTGATCCAGGCGGTTCGGGATTTCCGAACCGGAAACTTCTACGGGTGTTCCTTGGTGTTCCCCCAGAGAAAATCGAGCAGACTGCGTTTGGCCACCTCATTGTGAGCAAGGACGAGCTCCACTAGACGCTCCTCATCGCGTGCTCGCAAGGCCCGCGTGATTTCAGTATGGTCTCGCACCATTAGCTCCAGGAACTCTTCTGAGGCTTGGAACCCGGGCGAGTTCATGGCGAGGATGCGGTAGGGTTGCATCGCCGAGCGCAGGTTGGTGACGAGCTCAATGAGGCGCCGGTGTCCCCGTCCCTTCAATCATCATGGCATGAAAGCGTTGATTCAAATCGATGCGGCGCTCGTTTTCCTTCCTGGTAAGCTCCTCGGCCCGCGCACAAATCGACTCGATCTTCTCGAGTTGCTTTTCGGTAATGTTCTCCAGGGCGAGCTTGCAGGCATAAGGCTTCACAACCTTCAAAAGACCGAAGATCTGTTCGACGTCGTTCGTCGACAGCTCGACTACGGTCAGCCCTCCGGACGGGAAGGGTTGGACGAGGCCCTCCTGTTCCAGCTTCAACAACGCCTCCCGGACCGGTGTGCGGCTCGCTCCCAGTGATTGTGCGATCTCGAGCTCCTTCAACCGTTCGCCGGGACGAAGATCTCCCTCTAGCATCGCCTTCTTGAGGGAGGCGTAGACCTGATCGGCGAGGGTATGCCTTTCCACTATCTTGCCCTTGAGCTTGTTAGCCGGCATAGTTCGACCTTTTGCGGAGTATACGCTCCGCTCGTACTGGATTGAAAACACCACAGACACAGAAACGTGACATGTACCGGGTGCATTCGGCAGGAGTTTTGCGGCCGGTTTTGACCCAATCGATCATCTTCTGAGCAAACGCACTAGACACCATTCCGTGGCCGCACATCGTGATGAGGGAGAGGACGTCTGGTTCCGGTAGTTTGCTCGTTTTTCCCAAGAACCCGAGCGAGTACTCGACCGCGTGTCGATCGATCTCCGCTTGCTCGCTGCACTGCCTTGCGTCTTCCGTCAGCGCGGAGATATTGATCGAGAGCCCCAGGTCGGCGGCTTTGACCTCCCGGAGACACTTGCCAAGCGAATCGGGGTTGTCGAAGACGGCGGCGGCGGTGGTCGGTGCGGTGATCCCTTCGATGACGGCTTCCATCGATCCGGTTTCGGGACGACGCCAGTGGACGAGCGGGTTCAGACGTCGAGACGGACGGTGAATGCCTCCTTCTCTTCCGTCACCCATGTTAACGGGGTTGTGCCGAGCGCATATTCTCAGGAACTCGCGGAGGCGTTCCGCCGCTCCCACATCGTTCTTCCCCCGCGTGCACATGGCGAACAGGATGTAATCGTCCTTCAGATCGTCGGGTTGACCGAAACGGTGAAGCGTATTGGTCACCGCGTCACCTCGAGCTCCGCTTCGGTCGTTGGCGGATTGGTGGCCCGCCCCAGGCCAAGATTGGTTTTCCCGCGGATAACTGAGTAGCCACGGCGCGACATGATCTCCGGCACGGGGTTGTACCCGTCTGAATCGCAAACGGCACCGATTCCCAAGGAGACCACGGTATCGAGGTTCGGTGCCGTCGCTTCGATGACGTCGAGCATTTCGTCGATCCGACCTAGGGATATTTTGAACTCGACGATCGCCGACAAGACCTTCTCGCCGAGAAGATCTTCTCGAATCCGGCCCTGCGCGCGATCCGTCATCAGGTGCGTCACCGGATTGTTGTGCTCGAACTGAGCACCGGCTTCAGCTAGTCGAGTCGTCATGTGATCGATGTCTCTGAACCACACGCCGACGCTCGGACGACCAAACTCGACGACAAAACCCGCCTCGCCACTCTGAACGCGCCGGGTCACATCATTCGTTTTGACCTCTTCGGTGCCTCGGCCGTGGATGCCGGTGCTTTCGTGAGTAGCAGTCACGTCGGAGAAGGCTCGTCTGACTACCCGGGGCCAGGACAGCTCATCGGGCTCGAACGCGGCGGTCGGGCAAACGTCCGGCTCGGGCTCGAAACGAAGGCGCATCCAGCCCAAGATTTTTCGGAGGGAGCGCACCAACGTCGGGTTTAGGTGCTCTTGGCTCATTCCTCGAAAACACTGGTAACACTCGACGCAGTTGGCGTGATCGATCTCGGCACGGTTCGATGCCGGGTCGATGGCGATTGCGCCCATAGGACAGATCGGCACGCAATTACCACAAGCAACACAACTTGAGGGGTTTATGTGCATGAGCACCGCGCCCTTAGGCGCATACTGTATGCTCCGTACCGCGCGAAGTCAATCCGATACAGGGCATTAAGGTGTTGCGAGGTCGAAGCGATCTTGCAACTGAGGTACGAAGCAGCGCGCGCCGATCTCTTCTTCAATTCGTCGCGCAAGAGCCTTCGATGCATTAGGCTCGCCGTGAGTCACGAAAACTGTCTTGGGGCGGGCCTTCGAGGAGCCAAGCCATCGGATGATCTCGTCTCGGTCGGCGTGCGCGGAGAGGCCGTGTGCTGAGCGGAACTGAGCATGAACCGGGACGTCCTTTCCGTGCATCCGCAGGACCTTGGCACCTTCCAATAGCGCCCGCCCGCGTGTCCCGGCCGCTTGGTAGCCCACCAGTAAGATGAGGTTTTGCTTGTCCGGCAGAAGTCGGCGTAAGTGATGAATGACACGGCCGGCGGTGAGCATGCCGCTTGCGGAAATGATGATACGTGGTCCGGGAAGTTTGTTCAGCTCCTTCGACTCGTCCACCGTGCGGTGGAACTGCACGTTGCGAGGGAAGAGACGACTTCTTCCATCCTCCGGCAACTCGTCATCGAGACTTCCGTCTTCGAGATGGCGACTGTAGATGCGAGTGGCATTGACGGCCATCGGGCTGTCGATATGGATGGGTACCTCTGGGAGGCGCCCGTCGTTCATGAGCTCGCGCAGAATCAGTGTCACCAACTGGGCCCTGCCCACCGCGAAAGAAGGGATCAGCACGATTCCTTTTTGCTCGAAGACTTTCTTAAATGGCTCGGTGATCTGCTCCGCTAGCGGTTTGCCGTCGTGGGTGCGATTTCCGTAGGTCGATTCCACGACCAACAGGCTGCAAGCCGGAGGCTCCGACGGGTCGGAGTGCAGCGGCATGTCGTAGCGTCCTACGTCGCCGCTGAACACGATGCCTTGTTCCTTTCCCCCGAGCGGCATGCGTACTTCGACCATGGCCGAGCCTAGTATATGGCCCACATTGAGGAACCGAGCGCGAACTCCTTCTCCGAGCTCGAGCCATTCGCCGTACGGGAGCGGTCTCATCAACTCGAAGGCGGCCTCGGTATCCGCGCTGGTGCAAAGCGGCAGGGCCGGTCGGTGTTTGCTGAATCCTTTGCGGTTGGCGTAATTCGCGTCTTCTTCTTGAATCTACGCGGCGTCCAATAGGAGAAGCCTCACCAGATCCAAAGTCGCCGGAGTGCAATAAACAGGATTGGAGTATCCCTGGCGTACGAGTCGGGGAAGGTAGCCGCTGTGATCGATGTGCGCCTGGGTGAGGAACAGATGATCGACCGATGGGGATCGAAGTCGGGCTCTTGCCAGTTGAGAAGTCGCAACTTCTTCAACCCCTGGAACAAACCGGCATCAACCAAGAGTCGGCGCCTGGATAAACTTAGAAGATGACGAGAGCCGGTGACCGTACCGGCGCCACCGTGAAAGGACAGGACGGATCCAGACATGATGATGGGACAATACGGAAAGTCGCCGAGTCTGGCAAGCGCAAGAAAAGAAACCGGAACCTCTAGATCACCGACGCGTTGCCTGCGATCTAAAGGCCCCGGTTAATGGTTACCGCGAAGAGCCTTACTTCTTGCGGCGCCTGGAAGCTTTTTTATTTACTTGCTTCTTGAGGCGCGAGACCTGCTTCTTCAGCCGGGCGATCTCTCTCCCCTGCTTGCGAGATTTCGCCCTGGCTTTATTGAGGTTTCGCTTGGCAGCCGCCCTAACTTTCTTCATCGCTGCTGCGGGGGATGTCCCGCCGATGTTGAATTTGGGGTAGCGGCGGCTCCTTGGCCGGCCTAAGAATAGGTCTGCCAATAAACCGTCTCCAGAGGGGGACAAGGAGCCACCAATGCCTAGGAAATCAAAGAAGCCAGTAAGAAAGCAAACGCACTCGCCTACGGGCAAGGTAGTTGGCCAAGTCGGTCAGATACTGCTACCGATGATAGCTGGGATCGCGGCCACGAAGGCGGATCTGACGGAATGGGTGTACGAGCAAGGACTGACAGCTCTGCACCTACTGCTCAGAGAGGACGCCGAGGAGATCGCGGGGCTCAAGGGCAAGCACGAGAAGGAGCGAACTCATAACCACTGGGGGAGCACGAACGGAGAGCTGAGCTTCGGTGGTCGTCGCATCCAAGTGTCGCGACCTCGAGTTCGCTCGAAGTCGGGCGCGGAGGCGTCGCTTCCACACTTCGAAGCCTTCCGCGAAGAAGACCCGCTTCCAGAGCGAGTGTTGAATCAGATCTTGGTGGGGGTATCGACCCGAAATTACGAATCGAGTCTGGACAAACCCGCGGCCAAGTTGAAGTCTCGTGGCACGAGTAAGAGTGCCGCCAGCCGTCACCTCGTGAGCCAGACGACTAAGAAGCTCGAGGAATACCTGTCTCGGCGGCTAGAGGAGTTCGAGCTTGCGGCACTGATGCTGGATGGCCTTGAGGTGGCCGGACAGACCGTCGTCGTAACTCTAGGTATCACAATAGATGGAACGAAGGTGCCCCTGGGTATATGGCTGGGCTCGACGGAGAACTCTCGGGTGTGCACCGCGATGTTGCAGGACCTTCTCGAGCGAGGCTTGCGCGTCGATGAGTCGATTCTCTGCGTAGTGGACGGAGGCAAAGGCATCCGCAAGGCACTCGTCGACGTTTTGGGGGACCTCGCGGTCATCCAAAGGTGCCAGATCCATAAACTCCGAAATCTTCGCTCGTACCTTCCCAAATCTCGTCACGCCTACGTGCTCCAGACGATGAAGGAAGCCTACAAGTGCAAGAGTGCCGACAAGGCGCGCAAGCGACTTCAGGCATTGGTGTCGTGGCTCGAGCGAAACGGCTACGACGAAGCTGCCGGAAGCCTTCGTGAAGGGATGGAAGAAACACTCACGGTCGTGAAGCTCGCGCCGCCCGCCTTACTTCGCCAATCTCTTGCCACGACGAACGCCATTGAGAATCTCAACGGAACCATTCGCAGAGTATCGAGAAACGTCAAGCGTTGGAAGAGTCCTTCCATGGTTCGCCGATGGACCGCTCCTGGCGTCGTCACCGCGCAGAAAAAGTTCCGGCGTATCAAAGGCTATCGCCATATGGGCGCTCTCGTTCACGCGCTTAGAAGCAAACAGAAATCTCTTGACAGCGATGAGTTTGCTGCCTAAGAGTATTCACAGGTGCCGCCGCTACCCGACCAAATTCAACAGCGGCCGGGACATCCCCCTGCTGCGGCGCCAGATGCCTTCTTCCTTCTCCGCTTTGCCATTCAGAACCCTCCCAATACGGGCCGGAAACGCACCCAGCCTTGATAGAGCCTACCCTTGGTAGACCTACGCGCCAACCAAGTTCTCTCGCGGGGGTACCTACACTATCTATAGCTATATTCGGCCGCTGTCAACCCCCGCGAGCACAATATCTAGTGGGGGGGGACCTGGGAGCCCTGGGAGACCAGAACGGGCCGTTTTTGGGCTGCAATTTTAAGCCCGGTTGGGGTCGCTAACTCGTTCGGACAGTGGACTTCATGGTTAATCACGTAGACCTAGGCCTGCGGGTCATAGCCTAAATAAGGTCCCAACCACTTCTCTATCTCGGCCTGCCTCAGGGACTGTCGCCGGGCATAATCCGCGACCTGGTCCTCCCCAATCTTTCCCACACTGAAATACTGGGCCTCGGGGTGATTGAAGTAAAAGCCACTGACGGAGGCGGGGGGAAGCATCGCGAAGGTCTCGGTCAGGGAGATGCAAGCATTCTTTTCCGCCTGCAAGAGCTCAAATAGCATCGCCTTTTCGGTATGGTCCGGCGACGCAGGGTAGCCGGGGGCGGGACGAATGCCGCGGTAGCGCTCCCGGATGAGGTCTTCTTTCTTCAGGCGCTCGTCTTTGCCGAAACTCGACTCGAGACGAGCCTCCTCGTGGAGCTTTTCCGCCAAGGCCTCCGCAAGGCGATCGGCGAGGGCCTTGACCATGATCGCTTGATAGTCGTCGTGATCCCGTTCGAACCGAGACACGAGCTCCTCGACTCCGTGCCCCGCGGTCACGGCGAAGGCACCGATGTAGTCGTCCAGTCCCGACCCAACCGGCGCCACGAAATCCGCGAGCGCCAGGTAGCCCTGGCCGTCCCGTTTGATTTGCTGTTGCCGTAGAGTGTGGAGGCGAGCGCGTTCTTCTTTCCGAGAGTCGTCCTGGTAGATGACGATGTCGTCAGCGTCGGAGTTGGCGGGGAAGAAACCGTAAACGGCACGCGCCCGTATGAGTTTATTGTCGACGATCTCGTTCAATAGGCTCTGTGCGTTCTCGTAGACCTCCCGAGCCGCCTCTCCTATGTCGGGTTTGTCCAGGATATCGGGGAAGACGCCGCGGAACTCCCAGACATGGAAGAAGGGCGTCCAGTCGATGTAGGGAACGATCTCCCCGAGCGGGATGTCGTCGAGTACGCGGATTCCCATGAGCTCCGGCTTCGCAATGAGCGCGGGGTGGGGATCGATCTCGACGCGCTTCCGTCGGGCCTCCTCATAGGGAATGATTTCCCGAGTCACACCGGCTGCGTAATCCTCGCGAATCTTGATTTGCTCTCGCCGATTTTTCTCGACGAAATCGAGTTTCACCGAAGCCTTCATCAAGTCACTGACCACGCGGACGGCGCGGGAAGCATCGACCACATGTACGGTGCCCTGACTATAGGCGGGCGCGATTTTGACCGCGGTGTGTTTGCGGGACGTCGTGGCTCCGCCGATCAGAAGCGGCACTTTGAATCGGGTGCGTTCCATTTCGGATGCGACATGGACCATCTCATCGAGAGATGGTGTGATGAGTCCACTCAGCCCAATGATGTCTACTTTTTCTTCCTTGGCGGTCTGAAGAATCTTGTCTGCCGGGACCATGACCCCGAGGTCGATGATTTTGTAACCGTTGCACGCTAGAACGACACCAACGATGTTCTTGCCGATGTCGTGGACGTCGCCCTTGACGGTTGCGAGTAGTAGCTTTCCTTGCTGCGTAGCATTCGGTGATTCAGCCTTTTCGACTTCCATGAATGGCTCGAGATAGGCTACCGCTTTCTTCATGACTCTGGCGCTCTTCACTACCTGGGGAAGGAACATCTTTCCGGAACCGAAGAGATCCCCGACGACGTTCATTCCGTCCATCAAAGGACCCTCGATGACCGAAAGTGAGCGTCTGCAACTCTTGCGAGCTTCCTCGGTGTCCGCTTCGATATGGTCGGCGATTCCTTTTATGAGCGAGTGTTTGAGGCGCTCTTCCACCGATTCGTTTCGCCATGCCTCGTCCTTCTCTTGAACCTTGCCCGGTCCGGCATGCGACTGCGCGTAGTCCGTGAGCCGCTCGGTGGCGTCTGGAGTGCGGTCGAAGAGAACGTCCTCGATGACGTCGCGCAGCTCCTTCGGGACTTCGTCATACACCGCCAGTTGGCCTGCGTTGATGATACCCATGTCGAGGCCGGCGTGAATGGCATGGTAGAGAAACGCGGAGTTCATCGCCTCGCGAACCAAGTTATTGCCGCGGAAAGAAAAGGAAAGGTTGCTGATCCCGCCGCTCACCTTGGCGTCGGGGCAACGGCGTTTCAGCTGCCGTGTCGCCTCGATGAAAGACTTGGCGTACTCGTTGTGCTCCTCGATGCCGGTGGCGACAGTCAAAACGTTGGGGTCGAAAATAATGTCAGCGGGCGGGAAACCGACTTCCTCGGTCAAGATGCGATAGGCCCTCTCGAGAACCTTCACCTTTCGTGCGGTCAAGGTTGCTTGGCCTTCCTCGTCGAACGCCATTACGACCACCGCCGCTCCGTAGCGCCTGATGAGACGCGCCTGCTCTCGGAACTTCTCCTCACCCTCCTTGAGGCTGATGGAGTTCACGATGCCTTTACCTTGTAGGCACTTGAGCCCCGCTTCGATGACCGAGAACTTGGAGCTATCGACCATCACCGGTAGCCGTGCGACATCCGGCTCCGTTGCCAGGAGGTTGAGGAACGTGGTCATCACTCTTTCGGAATCGAGAAGGCCTTCGTCCATGTTGACGTCGATGATGTTGGCGCCCCCTTCCACTTGGCTACGCGCCACTTCGAGAGCACCCTCGTAGTCTTCCGACTGGATGAGTCGGGCGAATTTCCTGGAACCGGTGACGTTGGTACGCTCGCCGATCACGATGAAGCTCGATTCGGGTCGAATCGTCAGAGGTTCGAGGCCACTGTAGCGAGAGTAAGGTTCGGGGCGAGAGGGTGTATGCGGACGGACGCCACGAACCGCTTCCGCGATGGCCTTTGTGTGCTCCGGGGTGCTCCCGCAGCAACCCCCTGCGAAACTAAGCCAACCCTCTCGTGCAAACTCGCCCAGGACGTTGGCCATTTGCTCTGGGGTCTCATCGTACTCGCCGAACGCGTTTGGCAAGCCCGCGTTGGGCACACAGCTCACGAAAAGATTGGAGACCGTGGCCAGCTCCTCGACGTAGGGACGCATCGTCGCGGGGCCGAGCGAGCAGTTGATGCCCACCGCAAAAAGGGGCGCGTGAGACACCGAGTTCCAAAAGGCCTCTGGAGTTTGCCCGGAGAGCGTGCGGCCGCTGGCGTCTACCACAGTCACCGAAGAGATGACCGGTATCATTTCACCGCGCTCCTCGAAGATCTGCTGGATGGCGAAGAGCGCCGCCTTCATGTTGAGCGTATCGAAAGAGGTCTCTGGCAGAAGAATATCGACGCCGCCGTCGAGAAGGCCGCGCGCCTGCTCGTAGTAAGCATCGCGTAGCGCATCGAACGTGACGTTTCTCAGCGAGGCGTTACTCACGTCCGGTGAAAGCGACGCGGGGCGGTTGGTGGGTCCCATCGAGCCGGCCACGAAACGAGGCTTGTTGGGCTCTCTCTCCGAGAACTCGTTTGCCACGCGCTTGGCGATGACGGCGGCCACGCGATTGATCTCGTACACATGGGACTCGAGCCCGTAGTCGCTCATCGAGATAACGTTAGCGTTGAACGTGTTGGTCTCGAGAATGTCGGCGCCGGCCTTCAAGTGGGCGCGATGAATCTCCTCGATCATCTGAGGACGAGTCAGGGACAAGAGATCGTTACAGCCTTTCAAGTCCTTGGGATGGTCGGCGAACATCGAGCCACGAAAATCGGACTCGTCGGATTTGTAGGCCTGGATCATCGTCCCCATCGCTCCGTCGAAGACGAGAATGCGTTGAGAGAGGATCTCCTTTAGCTGGGCCTGCACAGAATTCGCCATTGTGGGCTATAGTTTACACCGGATTGGATGGCGCGTTTACCGGAGGCGCCCGCTCCGCGTTGGATCAGACATGACAGAAAGCCCGGGAGGCTCGGTTTTGTGAGATCGGTGCGAACAACTATCGCCTTTGCTCTACTGATGTTTGCCGCCGGGACCATCCCGCTTCTCGCGAACGAGAAAGTGCCCCGTCCGGAATCTCTCCTCGGTTTTCGTCCCGGAGCCGATTACAAGCTCGCTGATTACGACCAGATGCTCAAATACTTTAGAATCGTTGATCGAGCGTCAGACCGGGTTCGGGTGAGTGAGATCGGCCCATCGTCCATGGGAAAGCCGATGATCATGGCGGTTATCACGTCACCCGAGAACTTCAGCAAGTTAGAGCGTTATCGAGAGATTTCCCGGCGGCTCGCCCACGCGCGCGGTCTAACGGATGAGCAAGCCCGGGCGCTGGTCGATGAGGGCAAGGCTATCGTGTACATCGATAGCGGCCTCCATGCTACGGAAGTCGCGCACTCTCAGCATTCCTTCGAGCTCCTCTATCATTTGGCTTCCGATTCCAGCCCTCGAACCAAGCGGATGCTCGACGACGTCATCCTGCTGTTGCTCCCCTGCGTCAATCCGGATGGGCTCGACATCGTCACCGATTGGTACAAAAGCAATCTGGGCTCACCGTACGAGGTTAGCCCTCTGCCCGAGTTATATGCAAAATACGTCGGACACGACAACAATCGGGACTGGTTCATGTTCACGCAGACCGAGACCCGGAACGTCGGTCGCGTGATTTACCAGCAGTGGCTTCCGCAGATTGTCCACAACCATCATCAAGGTGTTCCGTTCCCGGCGCGCATCTTTCTCCCTCCTTTCGATGGACCGATGAACCCCAACATCCCGCCACTGGTGATGAGAGGTATTCAGCTCATCGGGGCCAGCATGGCCCAAGCCTTTGCCGAAGAAGGGAAGTCGGGCGTGGTGTCTCGCATGGTCTATAGCACCTGGTGGAACGGTGGCCTCAGGACCTCTCCGTATTTCCACAACATGATCGGTATCTTGACCGAGACCGCGCTCTACAAGTACGCGACCCCCAAGCTCTATCCAAAAGCAGACTTGCCGAAGGAGTTCCGCGACGGAACGAGCGCCACCAGGCCCTCGACCTTCTATCCGAATCCATGGCCGGGAGGTTGGTGGAGGCTCCGGGACGCTATCGACTACATGATGACCGCTTCTTTGGCTCTGCTGGACGTAGGGGCGCGTCACAAAGAGAGATGGCTCTTGGGAATCTATCGAATGGGAAGGGAGAGTATCGAGAAAGGTAAAGAAGAGCCTCCATACGCTTTCATCATTCCTGCCGATCAAGCCGATCCCAATACCGCCGTGAAAATGGTGAACACGCTTCGCGCAGGTGGGGTGGAAGCTCATCGCGCAGAGAGCACTTTCGTCGTGGACGGAGTCGAATACGGGGAAGGGAGTTATGTCTTTCTCGCCTCGCAACCGTTCCGTCCTCATTTGATGGATCTGTTGCAGCCTCAGAGACATCCGAACCAGACGCTGTACCCCGGTGGACCTCCCAAACGGCCTTACGACATCGCGGGATGGACACTCCCTTTGGCGATGGGAGTCCGCACCGTGGAAGCCACGTCGGCGTTCGAAGCAGAGCTCACGCCGATCGAAAGCGGGACGGTACCGCCGGGTCGAGTGGACGGTTCCGGGAAGGTCTATCTTCTCGATCCTCGAGTGAATGACAGCTTCGTCGCCGTCAACCGGCTCCTCGAAGGCGGAGCCGACGTCTTCCGCTCCAAACACTCGGTGGGGACAACGTCTGACCGCTGGCCGGAGGGCACTTTCGTAGTCAGATGCGCTTCCAACGTTGCGTCACTGGCGCGGGAGTTGGGTCTCACGTTTCGAGCCGTCTCGCGGGTTGGGGGCCCGGGCTTCGAGATCAAGGCTCCGCGGGTGGCGCTGTATAAGTCGTTCGTCCCGAGCAAGGACGAGGGTTGGAGTCGGTGGCTTTTCGAACAGTTCGAGTTTCCATATAAGAGTTTGCATGATGAGGAGGTACGGAAGGGCGAGCTCGGTGATCGATACGACGTCGTTGTGCTTCCCGGCGAGAGCTCGTTGGAGAAACTCGTTCAGGGGCACGAGGCGGGGACGGTGCCGCCGCAGTACGCGGGCGGAATGGGAGCGGAGGGTGTCGAGAACCTGCGCAAGTTCGTGCAAGGCGGGGGCACGCTCGTTTGTTTAGATTCCGCCACCGAGCTTCCGATCGAATACTTCGAAATTCCAGTGGAGAGCGCTCTGGCAAACGTCGAGGAGAGCCAATTCTTCTGCCCCGGGTCCCTTCTCGAGATCGAGCTCGATCCCGCTCACCCAATTGCGTACGGCATGAACAAGACGGGCGTCGCGTTTTTCAAGAATAGCCATACTTACAATCTCATTCCCGACTTTGAATCGAAGAACGGGCAGGTGGCGGCAAAGTATCCCGATCGAAACCCGTTGCTATCAGGCTGGATCCTGGGTGACGAGCTTCTTCGGAGAAAAGCGGCGGTGGTGGACATACCGTACGGCGAGGGTCGGGTGATTCTGATCGGGTTTCGGTCCCAGTTCCGTGGCCAAACCCACGGCACGTTCAAGCTGTTGTTCAACGCGCTTTACTACGGTTCGGCCACGCCAGCCAAACTTCCTTAACGTAGCGTTCCCGCACCGACCTTGAGCATACACACGCGCGTCGCACTCGGTCTCGTAGCGGGCGTGTGCGTTGGTGCGGTCGTTGGTCCGAGGGCGGAAGTCCTGGAGCCGCTAGGTACGCTCTTCATTCGATTGATCCGGATGGTCATCGTTCCTCTGATCGCATCGTCTTTGATCGTTGCCATCGCCGGGCTTCCCGGCAGAGGCGCTTTGGGGCGTCTGGGAGCCCGCGCCTTCGCTTTCATTATCGTTAGTCTCCTCATCGCCCTTCACATCGGGATCGGGTTAGGAATCTTTTTCCATCCCGGCACCAGCCTTACTGAAGAAGCGAGAGTGGCGCTTCTCGCCGCACAGGATCCGTCTGCCGCACCGACCACGGTGTCGCCGACCGAGCGACCCTCGATCTGGGACACCCTGCTCGATGTCGTGCCCTCGAACATGGTGGGTGCGGCCGCGCAGGGCAACATCCTGCAGGTGCTGTTCGTGTCGGTGATATTCGGATTGGGCACCAGCGCCCTCGCCGAAGACCGAAGGAGGGCCCTCGTTCAGGTACTTCGCGGGGTGTCGGAAGTCATGGTCAAGTTGGTCGGATGGATCATGATCTTCGCGCCGGTGGGAGTTTTCGGGCTGATGGCGGCGGTGGTCGGTCGTTCCGGCCTATCGGTGGTGGGAAGTCTCGGTTACTACGTTCTAGTGGTCGCGCTGGCGCTCGGCGCGCACGTTGCCTTAACTTATACGTTCGTGCTCGTCGTCCTGGCCCGGCAGAGCCTGCTTCGTTTCTACCGCGCCATTCGCCCCCCATTCTTTATTGCCTTCGGCACGTGCTCGACGGCCGCAGCCTTGCCGGTGTCGATGAAAGTGATGCAATCGGAGATCCGTTTGTCGAATCGCGTGGCGAGCTTCGTCCTTCCGCTCGGCACGGCGCTCGGTCGCGATGGCAGCGGCATCTATCAAGCGATTTCGGTTCTCTTCATCGCGCAGGTTTATGGCCAGACCCTCGGCCCGGCGGAGCTCAGCACACTCATTCTCACGGCGCTCTTGGCCGCCCTGGCAGTGGCTTCGGTGCCGGCGGCGAGTTTCGTGAACTTGACGATCATTTTGTCCGCACTCGGCCTTCCTCTCGAAGGCGCCGCGTTGGTTCTGGGAGTCGAACGTCCTCTTGACATGCTGCGCACTTCGGTGAACATGACCGGGCAACTGGTGGGCGCGACTTGGGTCGCCACCGCGGAGGGAGAGATTTCACCGGTCCCGGCCGCAGAATAGAATGGGTCATGTCTCTAGCCTCGAGAATCTCGCTGCTCGGCGTCCTTTCGGTTGGCATCTTGTCTTGCTTTGTTTTCACGAACACGCGAGCGAATACGGTCTTCGATGGCGCGCGAGCTCTCGCGGACTTGGAGAAGATGGTTGGCTTCGGGCCCCGCCCGTCAGGCTCGGCTGCACACCGACACACTCAGGAGTACTTGCTCGCGGAGCTCGAGGCGACCGGTTTCGAAGTCAAGCGCGACGACTTCACCGCGGAGACGCCGGTGGGACCGATACCGATGTCCAATTTGATCACGGTGCATCAAGGTGAGACCGAGAAATCCGTCGTTCTTCGCCAGCCACTATGACACGAAGCGTTTCGACGATGGGACTTTCGTGGGAGCGAACGACGGTGGCTCGAGCGCCGCATTGATTTTGGGGCTGGCGCGGTCGGCGGCTCGAATCGACCTCGCCCCGAAGACCACGCTTTGGTTTGTGCTCTTTGACGGAGAGGAGGCTGTGATCGATTGGACGGCCGTCGATTCACTCTACGGAAGTCGACACATGGTCGCTCGAATGGACAAGAGCCAGGACCTGCATCGGCTCGCCGCGTTCATTCTCGTGGATATGGTAGGCGATCGGGATCTAGGCATTCATCGCGATGCATACTTCACTCAGTGGCTCCAGGATTTCGTATGGGCGGAGGCGGAGCGGTTGGGGCATGGAGAACATTTTCTCGATTCCAGGCTCTACATCGAAGACGACCACATTCCCTTCGCCCGCCGCGGCGTGGCGGTTGTGGATTTAATTGATTTCGAATACGGACCGAGGAACAGGTATTGGCATTCCCCGGACGACACGTTCGATAAAGTGAGCGCCGAGAGCCTTCAGGTTGTAGGGGAGACCTGGCTAGGCGTGCTTACCCGCCTCGACCGCAACTTGTCGAAGTAAGAGCAAGCAACCGGCGAGGGCCCGAGCGACAGCCTGAGCTCGAGCGGAGCGCGAACGCAGCCTTGAGCTAGCGCGGAGTCGAATGCCGACGAAGCGCTTCCCGTTGGGGTGGCGCCCAGCGCACGAATCCAATACAGCAAAACCACGTGGAACATTTGGAAAAGTAACCGCGGGCTCGAATAGAAAGTCGTGCACCCAGTCCACTGTGTTATAGAAACCCGTGATCCACGGAACCTTCGAACAACTGTTGGGCCTTACGACGGTTAGGGCATTGCCGAACTAAGCCTTCCTGGGTATCTGAAAAAGGCGTTGCTATATTTGAAGAAGCACGAATCGAAAGAGGGGAAGACAGCTATGATCTAAAAAGTGAAGACATACTTCGAGAGACTCGAAAGTCTTTCGACTGAAGAACTTGATTCTACGGAGAAGCTGGTCCGCGCCGAGAAACGAAACGTGGCGCTCGTCATTGCTCACATCGCAGAGATGTCGAGAAGAAAAGGTCATCTTGAGCGCGGTACAAGAATCTCTTCGATTACTGCGTAAGACGGCTTCGCCTGAGTGAGGGCTCGGTTGCCCGACGGATTCAGGTTGCAAACGTGGCGAGACGTTTTCCCGAGCTCCTCGTTGCGTTGGCCGAGAACCGAGTGAGCCTCACCGTTGCCGGTTTGCTCGCACCTCATCTTCGGGATGAGAACATTGAGCGACTTCTAACCGATTGTTCTGGGATGACCAAACGGGAGGTCGAAGAGTGTCTTGAACCGCCCCGGGTTTTCCGGAGACTGTTTTAGTTGAGTCTCGCCATCTCTAGCGAGCCTTCCTGCGACCGATAGTAGTTCATCTCGTACTCGACGGGGGCGACATTTCCGATCGGCTCCAAGAGTCGTTGCGTGTTGTACCAATGCACCCACTCGAGGGTGGCGAACTCGATGTCCTCAGGACCACGCCAGGGCCCACGTCGACGGATCACCTCGGTCTTGTAGAGGCCGATGATGGATTCAGCCAAAGCGTTATCGTAAGAGTCGCCTCGGCTGCCGACGGACGGCTCAATGCCCGCCTCGGCGAGCCGCTCGGTGTAACGGATCGAGACGTACTGCACGCCGCGATCGCTGTGATGCACCAATGGATCTTCTGGGTTTAGTCGGCGCTCGTGCAGCGCCTGCTCCAACGCATCGAGAGCGATGCCGGCAGTCAACGATGTCGTCGCTCGCCAACCGACGATGAGTCGAGCGAAGACGTCGATGACGAAGGCGACGTACACGAAGCCGCGCCACGTGGCAACGTAGGTCAGGTCCGAGACCCAGAGCTCGTTCGGGCGTGTGGCGTTGAAGTCGCGCTCCACGAGGTCCATCGGGCGAGCGCCGCTCGAATCCGGCTTCGTCGTCTTGAATCGACGTCCACGGACCGCCCCCTGGAGGCCCATTTCACGCATCAGACGGGCCACCGTGCATCGAGCCACGTCGCGGCCCTCACGGCACAGCTGACGCCAGACCTTGCGCACGCCATACACGTCAAAGTTCTCTTGCCGTACACGACGAATCTCGCCGCGGAGTTGGACGTCGCGCTTCGCTCTCGCTGGCAGGCGGCTTGGGTCCTTCTCTCGCGCTTTCTGCTCGTAATAGGTCGACGGGGCGATCGGAAGCATCCGGCAGATCGGCTCGACCCCGTAACTCTCACGGTTCGCGTCCACGAACAACACATTCACCTCGGTCGGCGGTCGAGCTCCGCCTGGGCGAAAAACGCCGACGCCTTGCGAAGGATCTCGTTCGCCCGCTTTAGCTCACGGTTCTCTCGCTCAAGCTCCTTCAGCCGCTGACGCTCGTCCGTCGTCAGTCCCGCTCGTTTCCCAGCATCACGCCCTGCTCGACGCACCCACGTGCGTAGCGTTTCCCGCGTACAGTCAATCTTCGACGCAATCGATGAGATGAACCGCCCCGGGTTTTCCGGAGACTGTTTTAGTTGAGTCTCGCCATCTCTAGCGAGCCTTCCTGCGACCGATAGTAGTTCATCTCGTACTCGACGGGGGCGACATTTCCGATCGGCTCCAAGAGTCGTTGCGTGTTGTACCAATGGACCCACTCGAGGGTGGCGAACTCGACGTCCTCAGGACCACGCCAGGGCCCACGTCGACGGATCACCTCGGTCTTGTAGAGGCCGATGATGGATTCAGCCAAAGCGTTATCGTAAGAGTCGCCTCGGCTGCCGACGGACGGCTCAATGCCCGCCTCGGCGAGCCGCTCGGTGTAACGGATCGAGACGTACTGCACGCCGCGGTCGCTGTGATGCACCAATGGATCTTCTGGGTTTAGTCGGCGCTCGTGCAGCGCCTGCTCCAACGCATCGAGAGCGATGCCGGCAGTCAACGATGTCGTCGCTCGCCAACCGACGATGAGTCGAGCGAAGACGTCGATGACGAAGGCGACGTACACGAAGCCGCGCCACGTGGCGATGTAGGTCAGGTCCGAAACCCAGAGCTCGTTCGGGCGTGTGGCGTTGAAGTCGCGCTCCACGAGGTCCATCGGGCGAGCGCCGCTCGAATCCGGCTTCGTCGTCTTGAATCGACGTCCACGGACCGCGCCCTGGAGGCCCATTTCACGCATCAGACGGGCCACCGTGCATCGAGCCACGTCGCGGCCCTCACGGCACAGCTGACGCCAGACCTTGCGCACGCCATACACGTCAAAGTTCTCTTGCCGTACACGACGAATCTCGCCGCGGAGTTGGACGTCGCGCTTCGCTCTCGCTGGCAGGCGGCTTGGGTCCTTCTCTCGCGCTTTCTGCTCGTAATAGGTCGACGGGGCGATCGGAAGCATCCGGCAGATCGGCTCGACCCCGTAACTCTCACGGTTCGCGTCCACGAACAACACATTCACCTCGGTCGGCGGTCGAGCTCCGCCTGGGCGAAAAACGCCGACGCCTTGCGAAGGATCTCGTTCGCCCGCTTTAGCTCACGGTTCTCTCGCTCAAGCTCCTTCAGCCGCTGACGCTCGTCCGTCGTCAGTCCCGCTCGTTTCCCAGCATCACGCTCTGCTCGCCGCACCCACGTGCGTAGCGTTTCCCGCGTACAGTCAATCTTCGACGCAATCGATGAGATCGCTGACCACTGAGATTCGTGCTGAGCCTGCTGGTCGAAAACCATCCGCACTGCGCGCTCTTTTACCTCCGGTGAATACCTGCTTCGTCTTGTCATGACTCCATCCTCTCAAGAGTTGGAGTCTCCGGGAAACCCGGGGCGGTTCAGTCTCGTGGCGCTTCAGCCAAAGCCCGTCTTCGCGCCCTCGATACGCAAGACCCCTTCGCGGCCGGCGTCGATCTCACGGCCTAAAGATCAAGCTATGTCACCTCAGTCGACGCCGCCGGTCTCAGATATTATTGGCGCGCCTCCCGCTCCCCGCGTCTCGCCGAGTATCCTCGAACCGGCTAGGCCGGAGGTGTTCAACTTTCGCTTCGCCGCCGACCGAGAGTTCAAGGAGAAGTTCCAACGTCTGGCGGAAGTCCTCGGGGTCGAGAACCCTCTTCAACAAATGGCCGAGATCATGGAGCAGGCTCTGGACATCGCGCTCGACAAGAAGGATTTGGCGAGAAAGCGGGCGCGCCGACTAGAACGGAAGTCGAAGAGCATCGACAACTTGAGACCAAAATCTTGCCGGGGCAAGGTTCTTGCTGAATCGCGTTACATTCCTTCACACGTTCGCGAACGTGTCCACGAGAGAGCTGGCTATCAATGTCAATACCGGGGCCCGGACGGGACTCCTTGTCGCTCGCGAACGGGACTCCAGATCGAACACCTGCGGCCCTTTGCTTTGTATCGCAGCCACGACGAGAGATTTCTCGGGCTTCTCTGCCCTCCGCACAATCGTTTGAGTGCTGAGCGGGTCTTTGGTGCCGCGTTCATTAAAGAGAAAGTCGAGGCTTCTCGCCGGGGGTCCTAACCAGCCCAACTACGGAAACAACAGCACGTGCCCCGGCTTCTCCGCATCAATACTCTCCCGCACTATTTCCGTAAAGTGCCAGCCGTACTTGGCCAAATATTGAACCGGCGACAGCTGTCGCTCCTGCATGTCGAAGTTCGGGAACAGCGCGGTTCGGGCGGAGAAGAACTGGCGACGAAGGGTGTCGTTCTTTTTCTTGATCGCCCGTAGGCTCTTGGCCTCGAGCTCCCCGAGGTGGTGAAGTAGCTTACCGCGCGTGGACTTAGCGGTCGAAGCCAGCGTCGGATCTATCGCGGCGAGATCTTTCTCTAACGTCTGCGTGATCTCCTGGATACACGCGCGGGCGCGCGACAGGTCCTCGTCTAGCTGGGGCGGTGCGAGGTCTCTCAACATGTCGTTCAAGACCGATTCGTCGTTGGCGCGCAAGTCCGAGAGCTTGAGTCCATGACGGTTCAAGAATTTCGCCGCCGGCTTCTCCACCACAGTGATGCTTGTGCGCGGGACGATCAGCGGCATAGGAACTCCGAAGTGATCGTAAACAGCACCTAACTGAGCGAGATACGCCAGCTCGTTGGGGCCACCCACGTAGCCAATCGTGGGAAGCAGATGATCCTGAACGAGCGGGCGCAACAGCACGTTGGCGCTGAACCGCTCCGGCGCGTCGTCGACTAGCTTCGCAAGCTCCGCTAGGCTGACCGCGGAACCTTGGTCGGAAAGACGAAAGCCGGAGTCCTCGACCATGATGTGGGAGCGAACGGGATCGGAATAGAGCAGGTTCAGCCGATGGTCGGCGGTGTCGGCTTGGGCGTGGTAGCCCTCGGACGCCAGTTTGCCAGTGGTCACTTCGACAAGCCGTGTGCTCTCGGACTTCTCGGAGGTCTCACGCTGAAAGAGCGAAGCGGCCAGTGATTTGAGTGGCCGAACGGTGGGGTCGACAACCGCTAGGCCGGTTCCCCGCGTCATGCGGAGCAGCCAACTTCCGAAAGCCTCGGCGAGGGTCCTTCCCGGCGCGTAGCTTTCCCCCAGTGCATCGAGGATCTCCTGCCTGAACTCCGACGGAGCGAGACACTCTCCGGCTCGCGGAATCAGTTCCTCGATGGAGCTCTCGAGGGGAAAGGCTCCGACGGATGCACCTTTTTGAAGCTCCGCCGGTTGGTAGCGCAGCGTGATCAATTCTTGCGATGGATCGATGAAATTCACCGAGCTAATTTCTTCGAAGTCGTGATCGTCGGCGTCCATCCAGAAAAGGGCGACCACCGGTCGATCGACGATGGGCCCAACTTTTTTTGCAAGCTCAACCGCGGTAAGCGCCTTGTACAGGCTGTAAAGAGGGCCCCCAAAAAGGCCTACTTGCTGGCCGGTCACGACGGCTAAGGCACCGTTCGCGAGGGCGTCGAGCGCTTTCGACACCGCGGGATCGGCCCCCATCTCGCGGTTCTGTTCGTGGAGTACTTCCGCGACGCGTTTGGTTTGTCGGGGGTAGTCGGAGACCTTCTTCGCTACGCGACGCCACGTGTCCGGATCTCTGGGGTTACCGGGGAAGTACGGCGCCAAGCGATCGAAATGATAAACGTAATCGAGAAAAAGGGGCTTATAGGAACCCAGCTCCCGATAGTCCAGTTTTTTTGTCGAGTCCATTATTGCTGGTTCCTGGTTCCGCCTCGATCCCGCTCCCTCGTCTCGAAGGCTATCATAGCTCGCCCCGCAGACGAGCGCGCCACCTGGTGTAAACAGTTGGTTTCGCGTGGGATAGGGGCAGCGGGAGCTTTCATCTCTCGGGGAATTCTACGCGCAGGCAATGCACCTGGATTGCGTCCCTATAATGCGGAGAATCTGAAGACCGGTGCAGTCGGCGACGGCTTTTATGGCCCGGACGGAATCGGCGTGGGCCTGCGACATAGAAGTGGGGTGAATCAAGCGGATTGAACCGCCCCGGGTTTTCCGGAGACTGTTTTAGTTGAGTCTCGCCATCTCTAGCGAGCCTTCCTGCGACCGATAGTAGTTCATCTCGTACTCGACGGGGGAGACATTTCCGATCGGCTCCAAGAGTCGTTGCGTGTTGTACCAATGCACCCACTCGAGGGTGGCGAACTCGATGTCCTCAGGACCACGCCAGGGCCCACGTCGACGGATCACCTCGGTCTTGTAGAGGCCGATGATGGATTCAGCCAAAGCGTTATCGTAAGAGTCGCCTCGGCTGCCGACGGACGGCTCAATACCCGCCTCGGCGAGCCGCTCGGTGTAACGGATCGAGACGTACTGCACGCCGCGGTCGCTGTGATGCACCAATGGATCTTCTGGGTTTAGTCGGCGCTCGTGCAGCGCCTGCTCCAACGCATCGAGAGCGATGCCGGCAGTCAACGATGTCGTCGCTCGCCAACCGACGATGAGTCGAGCGAAGACGTCGATGACGAAGGCGACGTACACGAAGCCGCGCCACGTGGCAACGTAGGTCAGGTCCGAGACCCAGAGCTCGTTCGGGCGTGTGGCGTTGAAGTCGCGCTCCACGAGGTCCATCGGGCGAGCGCCGCTCGAATCCGGCTTCGTCGTCTTGAATCGACGTCCACGGACCGCCCCCTGTAGACCCATTTCACGCATCAGACGGGCCACCGTGCATCGAGCCACGTCGCGGCCCTCACGGCACAGCTGACGCCAGACCTTGCGCACGCCATACACGTCAAAGTTCTCTTGCCGTACACGACGAATCTCGCCGCGGAGTTGGACGTCGCGCTTCGCTCTCGCTGGCTGGCGGCTTGGGTCCTTCTCTCGCGCTTTCTGCTCGTAATAGGTCGACGGGGCGATCGGAAGCATCCGGCAGATCGGCTCGACCCCGTAACTCTCACGGTTCGCGTCCACGAACAACACATTCACCTCGGTCGGCGGTCGAGCTCCGCCTGGGCGAAAAACGCCGACGCCTTGCGAAGGATCTCGTTCGCCCGCTTGAGCTCACGGTTCTCTCGCTCAAGCTCCTTCAGCCGCTGACGCTCGTCCGTCGTCAGTCCCGCTCGTTTCCCAGCATCACGCTCTGCTCGACGCACCCACGTGCGTAGCGTTTCCCGCGTACAGTCAATCTTCGACGCAATCGATGAGATCGCTGACCACTGAGATTCGTGCTGAGCCTGCTGGTCGAAAACCATCCGCACTGCGCGCTCTTTTACCTCCGGTGAATACCTGCTTCGTCTTGTCATGACTCCATCCTCTCAAGAGTTGGAGTCTCCGGGAAACCCGGGGCGGTTCACTTTGCACTCCCGTCCGGCTGCTTGCCTTTTCGTCCCTTGAGCTCGGACGGAACCATGGGAACACCCGTGCCGTCGTAGGATATGTACAAAACGGGGATAGTTTTCTGAACCCTTGTCGGGAGCGGTTGTGCGGATACGGCTTCGCGCTCGCACGCTGACCATCGCTCCATATCGGCACCAATCCTTTCCGCTACTCGTTCGACGTCCTTGGCGCTCACCTCGATGCCCGCGTAAATCTTCAGGTCGTCAAGGCCCTCCCTGAAAGTGCTCTTGCTGCCCGCACGGGCCATCATCCGGCGCAGCCCAGGTGAACGGTTCGTGTTCTCGACGTCCAGTTCCTCGTCGCCTGGGTAGCGAGCCTTCTCACAGACCGGACACTGGAATAAGGAACGTCGGTAGTCGACCGGTCCCAGGATCGTCAACAGTGGCTTCGATTTCAGACCTCCACTCTGCATCCGCGTGCCACGGGGATGTCCCGCCGGATGTTGAATTTGGGGTAGCTGCGGCTCCTTGGCCGGCCTAAGAATAGGTTTGCCAATAAACCGTCTCCAGAGGGGGACAAGGAGCCACCAATGCCTAGGAAATCAAAGAAGCCAGTAAGAAAGCAAACGCACTCGCCTACGGGCAAGGTAGTTGGCCAAGTCGGTCAGATACTGCTACTGATGATAGCTGGGATCGCGGCCACGAAGGCGGATCTGACGGAATGGGTGTACGAGCAAGGACTGACAGCTCTGCACCTACTGCTCGGAGAGGACGCCGAGGAGATCGCGGGGCTCAAGGGCAAGCACGAGAAGGAGCGAACTCATAACCACTGGGGGAGCACGAACGGAGAGCTGAGCTTCGGTGGTCGTCGCATCCAAGTGTCGCGACCTCGAGTTCGCTCGAAGTCGGGCGCGGAGGCGTCGCTTCCACACTTCGAAGCCTTCCGCGAAGAAGACCCGCTTCCAGAGCGAGTGTTGAATCAGATCTTGGTGGGGGTATCGACCCGAAATTACGAATCGAGTCTGGACAAACCCGCGGCCAAGTTGAAGTCTCGTGGCACGAGTGAGAGTGCCGCCAGCCGTCACCTCGTGAGCCAGACGACTAAGAAGCTCGAGGAATACCTGTCTCGGCGGCTAGAGGAGTTCGAGCTTGCGGCACTGATGCTGGATGGCCTTGAGGTGGCCGGACAGACCGTCGTCGTAACTCTAGGTATCACAATCGATGGAACGAAGGTGCCCCTGGGTATATGGCTGGGCTCGACGGAGAACTCTCGGGTGTGCACCGCGATGTTGCAGGACCTTCTCGAGCGAGGCTTGCGCGTCGATGAGTCGATTCTCTGCGTAGTGGACGGAGGCAAAGGCATCCGCAAGGCACTCGTCGACGTTTTGGGGGACCTCGCGGTCATCCAAAGGTGCCAGATCCATAAACTCCGAAATCTTCGCTCGTACCTTCCCAAGTCTCGTCACGCCTACGTGCTCCAGACGATGAAGGAAGCCTACAAGTGCAAGAGTGCCGACAAGGCGCGCAAGCGACTTCAGGCATTGGTGTCGTGGCTCGAGCGAAACGGTTACGACGAAGCTGCCGGAAGCCTTCGTGAAGGGATGGAAGAAACACTCACGGTCGTGAAGCTCGCGCCGCCCGCCTTACTTCGCCAGTCTCTTGCCACGACGAACGCCATTGAGAATCTCAACGGAACCATTCGCAGAGTATCGAGAAACGTCAAGCGTTGGAAGAGTCCTTCCATGGTTCGCCGATGGACCGCTCTTGGCGTCGTCACCGCGCAGAAAAAGTTCCGGCGTATCAAAGGCTATCGCCATATGGGCGCTCTCGTTCACGCGCTTAGAAGCAAACAGAAATCTCTTGACAGCGATGAGTTTGCTGCCTAAGAGTATTCACAGGTGCCGCCGCTACCCGACCAAATTCAACAGCGGCCGGGACATCCCCCGTGCCACACTCGCAAATCACACCATCGTGGCGCCGGCCACAACCGATTCCTTCGATGACGCCACCGAGCGCCCTGGCGCCAGCGCTCAGCACCGCCACTCGCAACGCCGTTTCCCAAGCCTCCAGGTCGACCTGCCTCGATTGCGCGGCCCGTTCGAGGATGCGTTTTACCTCCTGGTCCTGCTCGACCATGAGCTCGGCCGTTTTTTTTCCTGCCTCAGCTCGTCGCTTTCGCGTTGTATCTGCCCCAGCCGCTCGGTCAGTTCCTCGAACTGTTTGCACAGAGCCACGAATCTCTTATGGCCCTCTACATCCTTTTGAGCCTGTTTAAGTTCTTCGGGGCTTGTCAGACACTGGCTAACGGTTTTTCCTCCTTCTCTGCGGGACAGCACGTAGTAGGGGCCTCGGGAAATGGGCTTATCCCTACCTTTGTGGTGGACTTTGAGGAACTGCTTGTTGATGGTTCCTCTCCTTATGGAGCGTATCGAGCGTATCTGTTCCAGGATGGCATCCCGGCGCTCCTCATAACGGGGCTAAAAACAACACAATCTACAAAACCCACTTTGATGACGCAGGCCCAATCGGCGTCCGCCCCTGGGGCCGCCTTGCCCGACGTGTTAGTATTCTCCCCCAACATCGATGCCTGCTGAGTCGAGAATAAGGGTCTCCTGACGTGCGGGCGATGTAACCGGTCTTACAATAGGCTGGCAATTCGATGGGGAATTCTACAGGCCGCGCGGGCGGGCAATTTGAAAAGGGCGAGACGGGCCCGAATTGCCACGGGGCAACTGCAAACCGCGTTGACACTCGTAAAGGGTTATGATAGCTTAAGTTAACTAAATTAGAGGCAGTTACCACCGTTGTTCCCGGGCGTCGAATTTCTTGAGTTTCCGAACTAGAATCCTGGCTCTTGGAGGGTCTCCTTGAACGCTCCCCGAGAAGAGATCCCGAAGAAGGTCGGCCGCTGTCAGATCGTCGAGGCCATCGGCTTTGGCGCGATGGGTGCCGTCTACAAAGCGTTCGACCCTCTGATCAAGCGATCGATCGCCATTAAGACGATCCGCCTGGATATTCCACCGCAGAGTCCGCACTATCGCACGTTTATCGAGCGCTTTTATCACGAGGCGAGGATCTCCGGAACACTGTCCCATCCGAACATCGTCACCCTCTTCGACATCGGGGAAACGGAAGACAAGGTTCCCTTCTTGGCCATGGAGTACATCGATGGTGAAACAGTTTCCGACGTGCTGAACGAAGGGAGACAGTTCCGGCCCGAGCAGGTCATCGGGCTGGTATCCCAGATGGCGGCGGCCATCGATTACGCCCATGCCAAGGGTGTCATCCATCGGGACATCAAGCCCTCCAATATCATGGTTCACGATGGGGAGAAGGTGAAGGTCACCGACTTCGGCATCGCGAAGCTGGTGGACTCGCACATCATTCAGGCCGGATCTTTGCTGGGTACACCTAGTTACATGTCGTCCGAGCAAGCGATGGGTGAGAGCCTGGACGGCCGCTCCGACATCTTTTCTCTAGGTGTCGTTGCCTTCGAGATGCTCTCCGGACAACAACCGTTCCCCGGCAACAACGTCACCTCGATCTTGTACAAGCTGGTGCACGCGGATCCGGTCCGGCCTCACAACCTCGAGGTGCTCGGACTCTTACCGGACAAATGGCAGCAAGTGTTCTCCAAAGTCCTTTCGAAAAACCCACCCGATCGCTACGGGACGGGCGCGGTCTTCGTCTCCGAGCTAGAGCTGTGTCTCGGATCCTGGTTCGGGTCGCTCGAGGGTGAAACGGTCTACATGACCGCGCCCGAACAGAGTGAGCCCTTCCATAAGCCGTCATCGTCACCGCCGGGTCCCAACAAGCAAGAAGGGGAGCCCGCGCCGGCCAATCTGCTGGGGGTGGATGACGGTGACGAAGATCACGACGAAGCGGTGGTTTTCGAAGGGGGTGCCCAGGTGGTGAAAGACAATCCCGCTGTCTGGGGCTCTTCGGAAACGAACATCGTCGACCAAGGGGCTGCCCATACGGCGGATGTCGAATTTTTTCCTGACGGTCTTGCCAGTGAAGAAACGGTGCAGGAGCCCGGCTCGCACCCGGGCTCATCCGGCGGCAGCTGATTCGGCTCCTAGCGACGAGACGAGGACGGTTTCGACGAGCCTACCTACGCATCTCGAGATGTCCCCCGCCAACCTGCCGACGCGATTCGCAAGATCGGTCGGAGAGCAGGTCCCGTCCACTCTGGCAGCGGTTCACGAACTAAGGAGCGCCGAGGCCTCGTCGCCGCCGTTTTAGGTGCCCTGGTAGTTGTGGTCGTCGGTTTGGCGGCAGTGATGACGTTCTCTAGCTTGGGAGGGAAGACGCAGCCATCGTCCTCGGCATTGAGCGAGGCGGGGAGCGAGGTGGGCCGAGCAAACAATGAGCCCTCCGTCGCCGCTCCGCCGGTGGCCAGCGATTTAACCAAGCAACCGGGCGGCATTCTTTCGATCGAGAGCGAGCCCATCGGCGCGAGAGTTCTGGTAAACGGAGCGAAGATGGGACTGACGCCGCTCGAGATTCTCGAACTGGAGCTCGGGAGCTATACGGTCCGCCTGGAAAAGGCTGGGTACGAACCCGAGGAGCTGAGTGCGGAGCTCAACGCCGACAACCCGCGCGCCACTTTGAGTGTGCCCCTGAAGCGTGAGGTGGCTCCTCAACCTCAACTCGGTGTTCTCCGTGTCACCAGCACGCCGCCGGGCGCTCAAGTTCTCCTCGACGGCAAGCCTGCAGGAACCACACCGCTCCAGAAGCTCCGGGCCCGTCCGGGCGAGCGCACGATTCGGTTGCAAAAGTTGGGCTTCGAACCGTGGGAAACAAGGATCGCTCTGAAAGCGGGAGCCACTGAGAGCATCTCGGCGACGCTCGAGCCGCGCGAGAAGGAGAAACCTGAACCCGCTCCCGTCACTCCCAAAGTGAGTGAGGGCGACTTGGTGAAGCGTGGGCCAGGCGTTGTCGACCCCCGTTGTATCAAATGCCCCGGGGTGCGGTATCCGGAGGTGGCTCGCCGTGCGAAGCTCGAAGGCTCGGTGCTAGTCAGTTTTATCGTCCCCGAGACGGGAACTGTGGAAGCCATCGAAATCGAGCAGTCCGGGGGAGAGGTCTTCGACCGAGCGGTCATCGATACGGCAAAAGCTTGGCGCTATGAACCGGCGACCAAGAATGGGGTCCGCGTCAAGCTACGAATGCGCGAGCGGTTCACATTCCGAAGGGGTAACTGAGCGGTGGCCAAGTTGATCATCAACCCAACGTCCGGCGCGAAGAAGGAGATTCCGGTTGCCGGTAAGATCGTTTCGATCGGCCGAGATCCCACGAACGATCTCGTGTTATCGGACGCGATGGTGTCACGTCGTCACGCGATCCTCGAACGCCGGGGCGAACAGTTCGTGATCCGCGACAACAGAAGCTCCAACGGAACTCTGGTCAATGGCGCTCGAGTCGTGAGCGAGCTACCGCTCCGGGATGGCGATCTCATCGCAATAGGGTCGGCGCGACTGCTTTTTGCCGCCGAGAACGCGGCAGACGCACCCCCTCCGGTTGCTCCGGCCGGTCCGTTGGTCACGCAACCCGTGCCCGTACAACCGGCTCCACCGAACCCGGTCACTCCTGCGGCGCCGTCTCCACCGGCTCCATCACGAGGGGTCCCGCGCCAACCAGGCCAGCTCGGGCTATCGTGCGTCGCCTGTGGAGCCCAGGCAAGTCCTTTCGACAACTTTTGCCGCCAATGCGGTGAACAACTACCCGACTCTTCCGCTAAGCAGATCGCTTGCAAGAGCTGCAGTGCGGTGGTGATGCTTCCCGCTAAGTACTGTGGTGCCTGCGGAAAGGGTCTGCTGAGCGACGTGCCACGACCGCATGCCGGCGGACAAGCTCAACCAGTTCCGTCTGCTCGACCGGTTCAACCTGCGCAACCTGCTCCGCCTCGACCGGCGCCGGTCGCTCCAGGTGTACCGGCTCATCCACCGCACGGGCCGAAACCAGTGGCGGAACCCGCGCCCCCCTCGCCCTCGTCCGGAGTCGCCTCGCCGGGCTCGGTGCCAGCCAACGTCGATAACCCCCGCGATGTCATGAGAACGCCGCCCGAAGATAGTGGTCCGCTGGGCCGCATCTCTGGCTCGGTAGTTCCTAAGCCCGAACCAGAGAGGACACCCACACCGATCCAGCGAATTCGATCTTCACCGCGAGCCGCGGGTCGACGACCGTCGAGCGGACCACAGGTCGCGATGGGCCGGCCGGCTGGCTTCTGGGTACGGTTCGCGGCCTATTCCGTCGATTCCTTCATCGTGAGCCTGCCGGCCTTGCTAGCCACCGGGGTATGGGCGTTTTCGCTAATGGAGCAGGGCGCCATGGCTAGTCTGCGCGAGGTCACGCCGAGCGTATTTCTTCTGCCGGTCGTTGGCGGAATCGGCAGCCTCGTGCTTTCTATCGTGTATCCGGTCTACTTCTGGGCGCTTCGCGGTGCGACCCCCGGCAAGCAGATGTTCGGCCTTAAGGTGGTTACCATGTCAGGCGAGACGCCTCTCGGATGGCGGCGCGCTATGCTGAGGGTGGTGGGCTACACTATCAATAACTTCGTGCTCGGTATCGGCTTCCTGTGGATTGCCATTTCTGAAGACAAGCGTGGGCTTCACGATCGACTGGCCGACACCTGCGTCGTTTGGCGGTCCTCAACTGGCAGTTGATAGCCGATCGTCTCGCGCGCCCGCCGGACTCCGACAGTAGAGAATGACGGAACCTTTTATAACTGAAGACGGCCCCGCCGCACCGGCACCGGCCGCCGATTCGACCTCTCAAGATGTGCCGATTGTTTCTAAACCGCGGGTTCGCCCGCTCCGGCACATCATCGATCTGCTTCACGATCTCGCCATCGCGGTCGTGATCTGTGCGCTGCTCATTACTTACGTCATCCAAGCGTTCAAAGTGCAGGGAACTAGCATGGTTCCCGAGCTGAGAAACGGCGAGCGCATCTTGGTCAACAAGTTCATTTATAACTTTCGCTCCATCTCCCGCGGCGATGTCGTCGTGTTCTGGTATACGGAGGATCCCGACATCTCCTTTATCAAGAGAGTGGTAGCGCTCTCTGGCGATAGGGTTGAGATAAAGCGCGGCAAGCTTCTCGTGAACGGCGAGCTTGTCGATGAGCCGTACGTGAAGCCGGAGCACCTCGACCGACGGAGCTTCCCCTCTCAGGAAATCCGCGCCGGGCATTACTTCGTTCTGGGTGACAACCGGCGCGGTAGCAACGATAGCCGGAGTTGGGGACTCGTCCCGCAGCGCTACATTTACGGGAAAGCTTTCCTTCGGATTTGGCCCCCCGGCAAGTTCGGAACCATCCGTTGAAACGGGTCAACGACCGCCGCCTCGGGCTCGCCCTGGGTGGTGGCGCGGCCCGCTCCATGATTCATATCGGTGCCCTACAGGTACTGGTTGCCGAGGGTATCCACGTATCCGCAATTGCCGGGACCAGTGCGGGTAGTATCATCGGAGCCGCGTTCGCGGCGGGCGCGCATCCCGAGGATCTGGAGAAAGAAGCTGCGGCGCTCACCTGGCGATCCCTGGCACGCCCCGCCTTTTCTCGTCGTGGTCTCCTCGGGTTGGAGAGACTCGAGGCCTTGATTCGCAAGATCGTGTCCGTGGCTCGGTTCGAAGACCTGTCTATGCCCCTAAATGTTGTCGCGACCGATCTGAACACTGGCGAGAGGGTGGTGATCGATGAAGGAGAATTGGTGTCTGCCCTCCTCGCGAGCTGCGCCATCCCGGAATCGCTTCCCGACGAGGGTTTGATCGAAGAGCTGAATCAAGCCCTTATTGGTAAGGGAGCTTTTCAGCGTTTCGAAGAGGCGCTTCAGAAATACCCGAACCGGCGGAAACAATGGCACAACTTCCGGGCCGCGAAAGTAAACGCGCGGGCGCGCGAATGGCTTCGGGAGCACGGGATCGATCCGAACTTCTAGTTCCGCTCCCCCTTCTTGCGGACCCTTAGGTTCTACATTCGGGCCGGTACCGACACGCCTAATAGCTGCAGCGCGGCGGCCATCTGTCGGCGGAAGATCTGCACCACGAAAAAGCGCATGGCTTTCTTCGTAGGATCGGACTCTCTGAGGATGGGATACTGGTGGTAGAAGGCATTGAATTTTTGAGCTAATTGGAAAGCGAACCTCGCGAGTAGAGCGGGTTCTTGGGCGCGGGTCACTTGCTCCGCTACTTGCGGGAGCGCGGTAGATGTGAAGGCCAGGGACCACAGCTCGCCGGCCTCTTCTTTCGTTAGCTCTTTCCAGCCCCTGCCGTCCATCAGCTCTGCGGGCGGCGTAAGAGGACGGAGCTCCGGTTCGAGACCCATCTTTTGGATGATTTTGTTTGCTCGAACCATCGCGTATTGAAGGTAAGGACCGGTGTCGCCCTCGAAGGCCAGCGCTTCAGAGAAATCGAAGGCGATGACTTTGTTTTTAGCGAACTTGATCATGAAGTAGCGCAGTGCACCTCGCGCGATGGTCTGGGCTAGCTCGGCATGTTCCTCTTCAGAGAGCTCAGGGTTTCGCTCCGCCACTTCGCGGAGCGCTTTCTTTTCGAGAACGTCGATGAGATCGTCGGCCTTGACGCCGAGTCCCCTGCGTCCCGAGACTTCGACATAGGCTTTCTTGGACTCCTGCTCGCTGATCTTGAAACCCAGCTCACGGCAAGTGGCTGGGGTGAGGGCGACCATTTCGTAGGAAAAGTGGTGTGATCGGCCTTGCGTCTCCTCCGAGCCAATCAGCGAGACTGCGTGCTGCACGATCTTCTGCAAGTAAGCCTGCCGAGTGTCGATGACGTTGTAAACTTTCGTTCCGTTACCGAAGTGGGGCGCTCCCGGCTCGCTCGGCGCCGAGGTGGTTGACCAAACCGCTTCCCCTTTAGGGTAGGCATAGAAGCGACGGTAGCCAAAATCGAGATCCAGTTGCCCGAGCTTCCAAAGCTGATAAGCGATGTCTTTTCCAACGTAGGTAACCGTGCCATTGGAGCGCACGATCACTTTTTCTTCTGACGCCCCGCGGTCTGTCTCCTCGGGCAAATCCATGACCCAGCAGCCGGCGTTCTTGCCGTTTTGAGCGAGTCGTACCGCACGCTTGTCTTTCATTAGCGCGAAGGCGTGGTCCCAGAAGTGCAGGCGAAGTATGTCACTCTCCCAAGGCAATAGATCGTAACGAACATTGATTCGTTCCATCGTCCTGAGGTGACAACTTGCGATGCGGGTGGCAATCTCATGACCAATCGCTGCTTCGGGCTGCGCTCCTTCTTCAATCGCCTTGAGGGTCGCCTCGCGACGGGCCACGCGAGCCGGATCGGCGGCGAAGTATTCGGTCACTTTCGCGTAAAGGTTCCAACAGTAGTAGTCGAACTGTTCCTCTTCTGCGAGGGCCTGGATCTCTTTTAGACCTTTTTTCGCGAGGTCCAAGAAGCCCACCACGACGTCGGCTACCTGGACCCCGGTATCATCGATGTAGTTTTGAACCTCAACCGTCTCGCGACAGAATTGAAGCACACGAACAAAGGTGTCTCCGAGAGCAGCGTTACGAAGATGGCCGATGTGAGCGGCTTTGTTGGGGTTGATGTTGGTGTGCTCGACGATGACCTTGCCGGACCGACTAGTGGGCGGGGGCGACTCGCCGTAAGTTCCGCTACAAAACGCCTCGAGGTACGGCCCCCGCGCCAAGAAAACGTTCAAATATCCAGCCCCGGCGATGTCGACACGCTCGACGCCCTCCGTCTCGCGAAGTACGGGAGCCAGCTCTTCGGCTATTTTTCGGGGCGCTTTCCGGGCCTTGCGGGCCAAGTCGAACGCCACGGTGAAGGCGAGATCGCCGAGCTCGACCTGGGGAGGAGTCTCCGCAACGATGTCCTGAAGCTCGACTCCAAAGCGGGTGTCCACCTCCGCCGCGAGCCGCTCCTTTAATATCTGCTGGACGTTGTTTCCCATGAGTCAGGGGTCTAGTTTAACGCAGCTGAGGTGGGCCGCCTCATTTAGATCCGTTGACATCGTGGGCTAGGGTATGATGGGTCGATGACCGGTGAGCTCCCGGAGAGTCACCTCGCCTCATCTGCCGGCGCGGGCGGCGGAATCCAAGCCTATGACCCCTCCCGTCGCACCGCATTGGCTCTAATCGGTGAAGGAACCTCAGCTGCCTATCTAGCGGGGGCCGTCAAGGCTCTCGAACAGGCGGGGGTGCGCATCGACTTGGTTCTGGGCAAGGGGGTCGGGGCATTGGTGGCCACGTTTAGTGCCATCCAGTCTTCGAACAAGCTACTCGGTGAGGGAGGTCTTTTCTCGTCGGTCCAAGACACTGGGACCTGGCGTCTTCGTACGCCTTACCGTCTCGCGTTGTTTTGTCTCACCGCGGCGTTCGTAGTGTTCGTGTCGCCGGCCTTGCTTGCGGTGTTGCTCTTGTTAGCCCTCCCCTTCATCGCCGCGGCTCGAATTGTAGCACCGGCGGCTATGGCTACCCTGTTCGGCCGGATCCAGGAGCACATCGCAGCATTTTCCGCCGAGCTCGATCCCATCTACCTGCGAGCAATGGCGTTTCCCATCGCGATTCTTTTCGCGGTCCTACTAGTCGGATGGCTGCTACCTGGACTGTTTCGCCGAACGGCCCGTGAGGCCCGCGAGGGAGGCGTCGCCCGTTTCCTTGGCGATGGCCTCGTCCAGATTTTACCGTTCTCGGAAGCGCTCCGACGGACGCTTTGGGAGGTGGTCCGAGGAGCCTCTACCGAAACACACCCGCCCCAAAACGCCGACCTAGGGAATTGCTACCGGGATATTCTCTCCGCGAGCCTCGGGCAGCCAGGCTTTAGTGAGCTCATCTTCTACGCTCTAGATATGGACAGCGGTCAAGAGGTTCCGTTCGTGTTGCTAAAGGA
Source organism: Candidatus Marinacidobacterales bacterium (assembly GCA_965222425.1). GTDB lineage: Bacteria > Acidobacteriota > Vicinamibacteria > Marinacidobacterales > DATDRI01 > CBDCNP01. The sequence continues at coordinate 293,602 of CBDCTW010000022.1, read as the reverse complement.
TCGCTGGCTGAATCGAATGGCGGCGCGTGGCCCCGGGTCCGGTGCGCTCGTATCGGAGCCCGCCAGTCTCGCCGGCGAGTCGGGTCCGCTCTTGTTCGATGCCCTCACCGCCGCCGTCTCTTCGCCTGGACTTGCTCCCGGTGTTCCGCTGAGATTACCGTTGGTCGGCAGACACGCAGGTGAGGTTCATAGATTTGCGTCCAGTCTCCTTGCCGGTCAATCAATGATCGCCGACGCGATGTCCGCGGGTGCGGAGCAAGTGATCTATGTCAGCGGCTCTCCGGGGGGAAGTCCGGACGAAACGGGGATCCCGGCGAAGCTCGCGGCGGCGGCGGTCCGCCAATCGTTAGAGAACGATCTTCGCTGGGCCGATCAGGCGGGCCTGACCATTTTTACCGTGCGACCGGACAAACCCCGGCTAGGGCTTTTCGAGTTCGGAGGGCGGGCCCTCCCCGGTGGCGAACGCTTGGAGTCTGCCGCGCTCGCCGCGCACGGTGAGCGGGACACCTTTCGGTTGTTTATCCGGCCCTTCGTGGGTGGGACTCCCTCGAGGCGGCCCGGCGGGCTCGAGAGTGCCCGTGGAGAGCCAAGAATCGGCGGAGGAGACGACGGGGCTCGAGTGCGAGAAGAGTGGGGCCCTCGCGAGTTCGATTAATCCGACTTCCCGACTCACCCCCGAGTCCTGTTGTCGAGACCGAAGAATGGGAATGAACATGGATGATTTGCTGGGGTTGGCTTTCGCAGGGCTGGCGGTCTTTTTCTCGGTTTGGATCTTGTCCATCCTCGTCCAGTATCGTCGTTTCCGTAGCCTGTCATCGACCTCTATCCTTTCTTGGGAGACGTCTCGCCCCTGGTTCTTCGGCTTTTGTCTCGGGATCGGATTCTTCATGATCGTCATGACCTTCTTGAGCGCCTTCATTCTGCACCGGCCCGCTCTTCACACCGTCGCGCAGGGGCTCATGGCTGTCTTTTACACCTTCGTCTTTCCGATGAGTTTTCGTATCCGAAGAGGTTTCTATGCGTCGGGCATATGGGCCGAGCATCGCTTCCTCCCTTACCAGGAGATTCGCTGGTTTGGTTGGCGGGAAAGGCCGGAAATCGTGCTCGCTCTCCGCGGCGAGGAACGGTTTCTTCGGCAGAGCTACGATCGTCTTCGCGTACCCGGTGACTACTACGGTCAGGCGCGTCGGATCCTAGCCGACTGCATCGAAGATCATTCACTGGCACCTCAGACCAGCGTCCTCGGTCTCGAGCCAGAGGGGCCCGCCCAGGATCAGGTGTGATCTCGATGCATTGGACAGCTTTTCTCTTGATTAGCTCCGCCCTACTCCTTACCGCTCAGAAACCCTTTCGCTTCGAAGCCCGAGTCGATATGGTGTCGTTGCCAGTCGCGGCCACTGGTAAGGACGGGAACTTCGTCAAAGATCTCGATCTCAGCCAGTTCACCGTATACGAAGATGGGGTCAAACAAGAGGTCAGCCTTTTCGCGATGGGTCTGGAGGGTTCGTGGGTGGGGATGTCACCGGACATGAAAGAGGCTATGTCGGGCAAGCAAGTGATAGGCCTCATCATGGATGCGAGCGGGAGCATGGACGAGGAGATGAGCCTGGTGCAAGCGGCTGCGCTCAAATTTCTTGATAACATTCCCGCAACCGAGCATTTACTCTTCCTCGATTTCGACGAAAACATTCGTCTTTCCGAGTACTCTTCAGACGATCAGAGGCAGATCGCTGAGCGCGTGTACGACGTCGAGGCGGAAGGTTGGACGGCACTTTACGACGCGGTCGGCACAGTTCTCGATCGCGTTTATCATTACGACGGGCAAAAAACAATCGTCGTCTTCAGTGACGGGGTTGACTCACGCAGCACTCTCGGAATCGGGGACTGTTTGGAGATGGTGAAGGATTCCTCGGTGACGATCCATACCATCCATTTCGGTGGAGCGCGACGAAACCCCTCGCGCCTATTCACCGACGGAAGGTTCCTCCGTCAGATCTCGAAGCTGAGCGGAGGCTCTTATGCTGTCGCAACATCTCTGGAGCAGGTCGACGAGTTTTATGATCGTATTCTGGAGGAGCTGTTCAGCCAGTACACGTTGGGCTACATCTCCACCAACACCAAAAGAGACGGCAGCTATCGCAAGATCAAAGTAGAGGTCGCACGCAAGGGAGTAAAGGTCAGAGCTCGAGAAGGCTACACTGGCCCTTTAGACGAACTTGACGAGCCTGACAAAGGTGGCGGGCGCTAACGAAGTCGCGGAGAAAAGAGATGGAAGCAAGCTTCAAAGTGCGCGAAAAGGAATATCAGGCAGACATTCGCCCTGCCGACAGCCCTGACAGCCCTGACCGCAAAGACGAAAAGTTCAAGCTCTACTCGGTCGCGGTGAGAGGGCAAGGAGAGCAGTCGGTCGATGGCCTTCTCAAACTAACCTCTCGCGCTATCGAAGTTGCGGACGAGCGAGCTACCAAGGAAGGAGGCTCGGCCGAAGAGTTCCTGGCTCGTGGTTGCGCGCGATCCTTAGCGGCAGAGGTCCTCATCCGCAAGCTGAAGCCAGAGTTTTCTTTCGTCGTCGATCATCGCTGGATACAGGAGGTTTAGTCTCCCGAAGCTCCGGCTTCGTCAGATCGCAGGGACAGTCTAGGGTGGCTGCTTCCGCGAAAACCTCTTTGAACTGGACACGGTATCCCTCGATCTCGTTCAGAGTCCCCACGACCTCGACGTTTGCGTTCATGTTGCCGCCGATCCAGGCAGCCATGGCCTGGCGTTCGAGTGACAGGCCTCAATCCCAGTAGGTCTCGGTGTGGTTAACCCATGTTCCACTTCGAGGGATCATTTCCTGGTGCCGGAGGGCCGATATTTTGGGCTGTTTTGAGAGAAGCCCCATTAGCCCGGCGACCCCGTATTAGGAAAAAATGGGTGGGTCGGGGTACAATAAACCTAAGTAGACCCGCAATTTGTAGGCTGATGGGGGCTAACAGCCGCACCGGGAAGGGCTGGCAGGCCATAGTATTGGCATCTTTCTTGCTGCCATTCTTCGTGGAAGACACTAACGAGTGGGCCTTAGACCTGTCTCGACGTCGCAACCGCAATTATCGCCATTATCGTTGACGGGGAGTTCCTGAATGCGGCTCGAAACGCTAGCTTCCGCTGGGATTCTGACCATCGGTTTGTTTGGACCGCCTCTCGCCATCCTTTCCTTGCAGCCAGGAAACTCGCTCCCTAGCGCCTCATCGGTGACGGTAACCGAAGCCCCAACCGAACAATCCACCGTCGAGGCAGCTCCGAGCACTGATTCCCTCTACGACGATCTCGTTCTTCCCTCGCTTCAGCATCCTGGGGAACCGCGTGAGTTCTACTTCACGCGCGCCGCTTACACCGGCTACGGGTTTCGAAACTTTCGCAGCTGGAGCGTGGACTTCCCGAAGGCGGACCGACAGTTCCTCATGGGTCTTCGACGTCTCACCAACCTCGATGCGTACGAAGCCGAGAACCCCATTCGGCTGACCGACCCGAATCTCGGACGCTATCCTTTCCTCTACGCCGTCGAGGTAGGCTATATGGCGTTGTCCGAATCAGAAGTCCTGGGCCTCCGACGCTACTTGCTCGCGGGTGGTTTTTTAGTCCTAGATGACTTCTGGGGCAGCTTCGAGTGGGAGAACTTCGAGCTGGAGTTCGAGCGAATACTGCCCGGATAGAAGATCGTGGATATTCCTCGCGACCATCCGTTGTTCAACTGTTTCTACAATATCCGCGAAATTGTTCAAGTGCCCAACGTCGGCCAAGGGATTGCGGGGGGACCGACATGGGAAAAAGACGGGTACACACCCGTGTTTCGAGGCATCTTCGATGACAAGGGTCGTTTGATGGTCGCGATTAACTGGAACACCAACCTCGGCGATGCCTGGGAGTGGGCGGAGAACCCCTACTACCCACTCAGATTTTCGACGTACGCTTATCAGATGGGAGTGAACTTCATCATCTACGGCATGAGCCACTGATGGCATGATGGCGTCCATATTCGAGTCCGTTTTTCAATTTCTCCTCAAGTATCGGCCGGTCGTTTTCGAGAAGGGGAGCCTGACCCTTGCGGCTTCGTGGCCTTCTTACTTGGTCGCTCTCGTTCTCGTGGCGATGGCGGTGCCCACTATCCTCAAGTACCGAACCGTGCGGGGGAAGACCGGACGACGCGACCGACTTATCTTGACGCTCTTGCGCGCGTCGGTCTTGGCGATCATCCTCTTTTGCCTATGCCAGCCGGCTCTCGTTCTCTCCACGGTGGTGCCGCTTAAGAGCTTCGTCGGCGTCTTGCTGGACGACTCTCGGAGCATTCAGATCGCGGACAAGGACGGCACCCCGCGCTCACAGTTCATTCGTTCTACGTTCGGATTGGAGGGGAGCCCGCTTCTGACCGAACTGTCGGAAAAGTTCAAGATCCGTTTTTTTCGTTTTTCTTCCGATGCCGAGCGCGTCGACAGCGCGTCCGCTCTCACTTTCGCCGGGGCGCAGACCGACGTCGGCCAAGCTTTGGAGAGCGCCTCGGACGAGCTCGCTGCGGTGCCACTGGCAGGCCTGGTTCTGGTCAGTGACGGCGCTGACAACTCCCACGCCGTACTCAGCGATACGTTGCTAGCACTCAGAGCCCGTTCCGTCCCCGTCTATACCGTGGGGCTTGGTCGGGATCGGTTTGCCAAAGACATCGAGCTATCGCGGGTAGACGCTCCTCGTTCGGTGCTCAAGGGCTCATCGTTGGTAGTCGACGTGGCAATATCGCAGCGGGGTTTCCCGGGATTTCGAGTACGGCTCGATGTCGAGGACGCCGGTCGAATCGTCAGCTCACGCGCAGTAGAGCTGTCGTCCGAGGGCGACGTCTCAACCGTCCGCGTGCACTTCACCGCGTCTGTTGCCGGGCCCCGCCTGTTCCGTTTCAAGGTCCATCCGCAACCGGGCGAAATGGTCACGCAGAACAACCAGCAAGAGGCCCTCATCGTGGTGGAGGACCGTCGCGAGAAGATCTTGTATTTCGAGGGTGAGCCCCGGTTCGAGTTGAAGTTCATTCGTCGAGCCGTGTCAGAGGACAAGAACCTTCAAGTCGTCGTGTTACAGCGAACCGCCGAGAACAAGTTCTTGAGACTCGATGTGAGCGACGGGGAGGAGCTCGCGTCGGGATTCCCCCAGACGAGGGAGGAGCTCTTCCGCTACCGAGGTCTGGTGTTGGGAAGCGTCGAGGCAAGCTATTTCACGTACGATCAGCTCAGGATGGTGGCCGACTTCGTCAGCCAGCGCGGGGGCGGATTTCTCATGCTGGGCGGGCGCCGCTCCTTTTCCGAGGGTGGCTACGCCGGCACGCCGGTGGCGGAAGTGCTTCCCGTGGTGCTCGAAGAGCTCGATGGAGGCGAGGGCGAGCCATACTTCGCGGAGTTGACGATCGAGCCCACGCCGGTAGGCAAAACACACCCCGTGACCCAGTTCGCGGGCGGGGTGGAGGAGAGCATGACGCGGTGGGAGAAGCTCCCGCCTCTCTCCACATTCAACCGGGTCCGGCAAACGAAGCCAGGCGCCACGACGTTGCTGATCGGCACCGAGGAGGAAACGTCCGAGCGACAGGTCGTGCTCGCGTTTCAACGATACGGACGTGGCAAGGCGCTGGCGTTGACCGTCCACGACTCGTGGCAGTGGCAGATGCATGCCGACATCGATCTCGAGGACATGACCCACGAGACGCTGTGGCGCAAGCTTTCGAGATGGCTAGTCAGCTATGTTCCCGACCCGGTCGAAGTAACGACGGAGAAGGATCGTTACTCACCTCGGGAGCCGGTGACCCTGACCGCCGAGGTCAACGACGATACGTTTCTCAAAGTGAACAATGCGGACGTGGTGGCTGAAATAAGGACTCCTTCCGGCGAGCGCTTGGATCTGGAGATGGAGTGGACGGTGGACACCGACGGCCAGTACCGGGCCAGCTTTCTTCCGGAAGAGAAGGGGTTGTACGAGATTCGGGTGGAGGCTCGACGAGCCGGGAATCTTCTCGGCGAGTCTTCGTCCTACATTCTGACTACCGAGCTCGCCGATGAGTTTTTCGGTGCAAAAATGAACACGTCACTCCTCGAGCGGATCGCGGAGGATACGGGCGGGCGCTTTTACACGACCGATAACGTGGCGGAGCTCGCTGAGGATATGAGCTACGTCGAAGGTGGAACTTCCGTCCTCGAAGAGAAGGACTTGTGGGATATGCCGATTCTCTTCCTGCTAATTGTTGGGCTCGTCACGACCGAATGGGGATACCGTAAGGCCCGAGGCCTGGCCTGAATTGACCTGAATCGAAATGAAGCCGCATAAGCGTGTGCTAGGAATTGCGATCCTTGCCTTGGCGGTGAGCCCCGTCGTGAGCGATTTCGCGAGCACTCAATCGGTTGGTCGTAGTTACATTCTTATCGTAAGTGGCTTGGGAGGAGAGCCAGCCTATCGGGATCAATTCTACGAATCCTCGATTGCTCTTCTTGAAGCGGCGAGTAGTCGGTTCAGGCTGCCGGCGGAGGATATTTGGTATCTGGGCGAAGAGCCTGAGCGGGATCCAGAAAGAATTCGGGGGAAGTCCACCAAAGAGGCCGTCGAGAATGCGCTCATGGAAATCGCAGGGCGGGTGGAACCGGGCGATCAGGTTTTCATAATCCTCATTGGGCATGGTAGCTACCGTTCCGGAGAGTCGCGGTTCAACCTTCCGGGACCCGACATTACAGCCGATGAGTTCGCTACCCTGCTCGAACGATTCGGCGCGCAGCAGATCGTCTTCGTCAATACCGCGAGCGCGAGCGGGGGGTTTATCCAGGCGCTGTCCGGTGAGAACCGGGTCATTGTGACCGCTACCAAATCCGGGATGGAAAGAAACGAGACCCTGTTCGGTAAGTACTTCATAGAGGCCTTCACCGGCGAAGGGGCGGACGTGGACAAAGACAAGCGGGTGTCGGTCTTGGAAGCCTTCGAGTACGCGCGTCTTCATGTGGCGCAGGCCTACGAAGAAGGCAACCAGCTCCAGACCGAGCACGCCGTTTTGGACGACAACGGGGACAAGAAAGGTACCGAGCGACCCCTCGAGACGGAAAAGCCATCGGGGGACGGCGTGGTAGCGAAGCTTTCCTTCATGACGTCCGCTCCGATACGCGGCGCCGCTGGTTCCGAAGCCGGAGTCCCTGAGGATCCCGAGTTAGGGGCGCTTTATAGGGATAAGCTGGCCCTCGAGCAACGGATCGAGGCGTGGAAGCTGCAAAAGGAGACGATGTCTCCCGACCGTTACTTCGAGGAACTCGAGAAGCTGCTGGTGGCGCTCGCCAGGAAGAACCGGGCGATCGGTGCCATGGCAGAGCAGCCACAATGAATCTCCCAATGAATCTCCCAATCAATAGAATGACCGCTGCACTCGCTCTGTCGGTGATGCTCGCCGGCGCGTTGGGCGCTCGTCCGGTTAGGGCTGACACACTCGAGGACGGCCTTGCGGCTTTGCAGAAGGGTGATTATTCGAAGGCCATCAAGCTTCTCACTAGGCACCTCGAGGGGCAGGAAGGCGACGTGCTGGCCCGTCGGGCCTTGGTCCAGGCCCTTCGAGACTCTGGGCATTACGAGGACGCAGAGGAAACGATCGGACGATTCGCAGGTGCCTTCCCCGACTCGGTGGAGCTTTCGAACCATCTCGGGGAGATCCTGTACGAAACCGGAAAAGTGCTGGCCGCTCAACAAGCGTTCGAACGAGCGATAGACGGAAAAGCCTCCGATGCGCTCACCGCCGCACTCAACCTGGCGGTGCTCGACTACCGACGAGGCAAACGTTCCGAGGCGATGCAAGGATTCGATCGGTTCATCGACGTTTACAACCTGAGCAGAAAGGGGCAGCTCTCGTCGACGGACCTGACCGCGGTTGGAAACGCGTGTCGTTACCTCGGCGTTGACAACCATCAGCTCTTCAAGGACGCGCTGCGCGCATTGGACGAGGCGACGGCGATGGATCCGCTCAATCTCGAGCCACGCCTCGCGGTGGGCGAGCTCTTCCTCGAGAAGCACAACAGCACGGATGCAAGGTCAACCTTCCAGGAAGTTCTGAGCGTGAACCCCAATCAGCCAAGAGCCCTCGTAGGTTTGGCACGGGTTATGGATTCCGAAGGTTCCGCGGAAGCTTTGGCACTCGTGGAAAAGGCTCTGGAGGTGAACTCCCATTTCGTACCGGCGCGGGTTTTGCTTGCGCGTCAGTATCTGGATCTCGAGGACTACCAGCGAGCGAGCGCTGAGGCGGAGCAGGCGCTTGCGGTCAATCCGGTCTCCTTGGAGGCTCTTTCGATCTTGGCGGCTTCTCGTTTCTTGAGCGACGACGATGAGGGTTTCGACAAAACGCGGGACCGAATCTTTGGGCAGAACCCAGTTTACGCCGAGCTCTATAATACCCTGGCCGACGTTTGCGTGCAGAACCGGCTCTATCAAGGGGCGGTGGATTTTTCCCGCCAGGCCATTCTCCTCGATGACAAAACTTGGCGTGGCTACGGGCTGCTCGGACTCAATCAGCTACGCCTCGGTGATATCGAGGAGGGGCGAGAGAATCTGGAGCGGTCCTTCGCCGGCGATCCTTATGATGTTTGGATCAAGAATACGCTCGACCTACTCGACACCTTTCCCAATTACAAGGAGACGGAGAGCGACCGCTTCCTGCTCGTCATTGACGGCGAGGAATCGGAGATTCTCTCTCCTTACGTGATGGCGCTGGTCGAGGAAGCGTATGACGCTTTGGCGGAACGTTATCGTTACGACCCCCCCACGCCCATCCGCGTCGAAGTCTATCCTTCCCACGCCGATTTCTCGGTCCGTACCATCGGCTTGGCAGGCCTGGGAGCTCTCGGCGTCTCGTTCGGTCCGGTGATCGCGATCGATTCTCCATCGGCCCGCGAGAAGGGAAGATTCAATTGGGGCTCCACCCTCTGGCACGAGCTCGCTCATACGGTTACGCTGGGAATGACCGACCACAAGGTCCCGCGATGGGTATCCGAGGGGCTCTCGGTGTACGAGGAGCACCGGGCGCGGACCGGCTGGGGTGACGATGTCGGCATTCCTTTCTTGGTCGCGCTACAGAAGGGCGCATTGCTTCCGATTGCCGAGCTCAACAACGGTTTCATCCGGCCCAGCTACCCCCGTCAGATTAGCAACTCTTACTACCAGGCCTCTCTGGTCTTCGAGCTCATCGTGCGCGATTATAGCTTCGAGGCGGTTCTAGAGATGCTGGAAGGTTACAAGAAAGGTCTGAGGACCGACGAAGTTTTCCAGACCGTCCTGGGCTTAGAGTTGAATGCCTTCGACGAGGAATTCGACTCCTACGTCAAGGAGCGCTTCGCGGGCCCGCTAACCGCCGTGAAGCCTCCCCCCGAAGGAAACGTGATGGAGGTTCTGACTCGCCAAGCGATTCAGAACCGGGTAGCTAAGGACCCAAGAGACTTCTCGGCGCAGCTGGCCATGGGGAAGACTCTTTTCGAGCAGGGACAGTTCGAAGAAGCCTTGCCGTATTTGGAGCATGCGAAGCTTCTCTTTCCGGAGTACGGCGGCAACGACAGCCCGTACTGGTACCTTGCTCAGATTCATCAGAAGCAAGGAAACCTTGCTCGAGCCGCGGAAGAGCTCGCCATCTTGACGGAGATCCACGAGAGTCATTACGAAGCGCATCTGACGCTGTCGGAGCTCCGGGAGTCCTTGGGGGATCGGCCTGCCGCGGCCGAGGCGCTCGAGAAAGCGGTGTTCATCTACCCGCTCGAAATAGAGCCGCACAAAAAGCTGGCCGATCTCCATCGAGAGCTCGGTCGGCATGACGCGGTCATACGCGAGCGGGAGGCGGTGGTGGCACTGGAGCGGGTCGACCGGGCGCAGGCGATTTATGAACTCGCACGCGCCCACTTCGAGGCCGGCGACCGAGTGGCCGCGAAGCGAGAGGTGTTGCGGGCGCTCGAAATCGCCCCCAATTTCGACGTCGCACAGGAGCTTCTCTTGAGCCTTATCGAGAGCCAGCCTGACAGTGGAGCCAGTGAAGCAAGTCGAGCCAATGGGGCCAGTGGAGCCAGGACCGAGAGGGGCATGCGATGAGACGCCTTTGGCTACTCACGGTCCTGCTGGCGATGGTGGCCATCCCGCTCTCCACGGGTCTCGCCGATGCGCCCGACGTTCCCTACACCAACGTGCCCTACAACGGCCGGTTCACCTTCATCCGCTTGCGCTTCTCCCCTTCTCGCTGGGGGCCGGGCCCTTACGCCTGGGGGCTAGACCTCAAATGGAACCACGATTATCCGAGAGGGGAGAGCCACTTCACCCAGATTCTGAGCGAGCTGACGTACCTCGATCCGAACACGCACGGTGGAAACATTCTGGCCATGGATGACCCCGAGCTATTCAAGTATCCCTGGGCCTACGTATGCGAAGTCGGTTTCTGGGCGCCCACCGACGAGGAGGCGACCAATCTACGCCTCTACCTTCAAAAAGGCGGTTTCCTGGTGGTCGACGATTTCCTGATGTTTCACTGGGATGCGTTCGTAGCTGGGATTCGGAAGGTGCTGCCGGGTGCCCAATTAGTCCAGCTCGAGGTTACCCATCCCATCTTCGACTCCTTCTTCCACATCGAGACGCTAGACTTCGAGCATCCGAACTTCCCGGAAATCAAACCTGTTTACTACGGGATCTTCGAGGATAACGATCCATCGAAACGTTTGATGGTGATCGCCAACTACAACCACGACATCGGCGACTACTGGGAGTGGTCGGATACCGAATGGATCCCCATTGAGCTTTCGAACGAGGCGTACAAGTTGGGGGTAAATTACGTCATCTATGGAATGACACACTAGTAGACGAAAGGAAAGGTCTCGATGGCAGAAGAAAGAGTCGAGATCGAGTCGGCAGATGATATTGCCTTGGCGGATCGATTGAAGGAGGCTCGCGAGCAGATCCTGGTCGAGCTGCGAAAGCTGATCGTCGGGCAGGATGAGGTCATCGAGCAGGTGTTGCTCTCGCTCTTCGTCGGTGGCAACAGCATCATCACCGGCGTGCCCGGACTGGCCAAGACCATGATCATCCATACCGTGGCGCAGGTGTTGGATTTGAAGTTCGCGCGCATCCAATTCACTCCCGACTTGATGCCGTCCGACATCACGGGGACGGACATCATTCAGGAAGACCCCGCTACCGGACGCCGGGAGCTCGCCTTCATGCCCGGGCCGATCTTCAACAACATCGTGCTGGCGGACGAGATCAATCGAACGCCACCGAAGACACAGTCCGCGTTGCTCGAGGCCATGCAGGAGCACCAGGTTACCATCCAGGGGCGAACCTACGCTCTCGAAGAACCCTTCTACGTCTTCGCCACCCAGAACCCTATCGAGCTCGAGGGGACCTATCCGCTGCCCGAGGCGCAGTTGGATCGGTTCATGTTCGACATCATCATCGACTATCTACCGGAAGAAGAGGAGATCGAGGTGGTGCGAGCTACGACATCGCCGCAGGAATTGAACTTCAAGTCGGTGGTAACCGGCAAGGAGATGGTCGCGTTTCAGAAACTGGTGCGAAAAGTCCCGGTATCAGAGCCGGTCATGCGTTATGCAGTCAAGTTAGCCCGCATCAGTAGGCCCGGAGAGTCCGACGCCCCGGAGTTCATCAAGAAGTGGGTGGAATACGGAGCCAGCGTGCGCGCCGCGCAATACCTCATTCTCGGAGGCAAGGCCACTGCGCTGATGAACGGACGTTACCATGTGAGCTTCGAGGATATCCGCGAGCTGGTTCATCCGGTGTTCCGGCATCGCGTGCTGACCAACTTCCACGCCGATTCGGAGCGCGTGAGCTCTGGTCAGATCATCGATCAGTTGCTGGACGCGGTATCGGTCCCGAAGTCTCAGATGTAGAGGCGACGTGAACGCCTGAGGGAACGAGCGAAGCCCGGAGAGCCTAGAGAAACGCCATGCGACGCGCGCGAATGACTACCGAGCCCACGGCGTCCGCCCGCTTCATGGACCCCAAGATCTTGGGGAGGATCGACAACCTGGAGCTCTTGGCCCGTATGGTCGTGGAAGGGTTCATCAGCGGGCTTCACCGATCACCTTACCTCGGCCGCTCCGTCGATTTCGCCGAGCACCGTGCCTACATGCCGGGCGACGATATCCGGAGAATCGACTGGCGGCTCTTCGCGCGGGCGGATCGGTTTTACGTCAAGGAGTTCGAAGCCGATACCAACACCAGCTTCACTCTCATTCTGGATCTCTCGCGGTCCATGACGTTTGGCAGCCGTGGCATCACGAAGTTGGATTACGCTCGCTACCTGGCTGCCTGCCTCGCTTACTTCTCGCACAAACAGCGGGACTGGGTAGGGTTGGTGACCTTCGACGAAGACATCGTAGACTTCGTACCTCCCTCCGCCAAGCATCTCGAGGTCGTTCTGCACAAGATCGATCGCATGAAGCCCGGCCGCCGAGGAGCCTTGGGCCCACCGCTGGCTAAGGTTGCGGAAGCCATACGTCGGCGCGGCATCATGGTTCTCATCTCGGATTTCTACGAGGAGCCGGAGGCGGTGTTGGATGCGGTGAAGGTCCTTCGCTATAAAGGAAACGACCTCATCGTATTTCACGTGCTGGACCCCGCCGAGGTCGAGTTTCCGTTCGACGAAGTGGCCAACTACCAGGACTTGGAAACCGAGGAGGCGATCCCCGTCATACCCGAGTATTTGCGCGAGCAGTATCGAAAACTAGTGGCGGAGCATATCGATCGGCTGTCCCGCTGGCTTGGTGACAACCGAATCGACTACACGCTCTTCGATACTTCGACCCCTCTCGACTACGCACTCTTCAGTTACCTGTCGAATCGACAACGTTTGAGCGGGGTGCGGTGATGGGTCTGAGCTTTCTAACTCCCGCCTTCTTGATCTGCGTCATTACGCTCGCCATCCCCATTATCATCCATCTCACGAATCGGGAAAAACGGGAAGTGGTAGAGTTTCCATCGCTGATGTTCCTGCGCAGGATTCCGTATCGTTCGGTGCGGCGTCAGAAGATCAAGCATTGGTTGCTCTTCCTGATGAGATGTCTGGCGCTATTGCTTTTGGTTGTGGCTTTTTCTCGTCCCTTTCTTAATCGGCCGGGCCGCGCAGTTGCTTCGCTGATTGGTGCACGGGAAGTGGTCATCCTTGTGGATCGGTCTTACAGCATGGGGTACGAGGATCGATGGACGCGTGCGGTCGAGGCCGCGCATCGCATCGTCGACGAGATCGAGCCTGCCGAGCGAGCGACCCTGGTCTTCTTTTCGGATCGGGCGCCCGCCGCGAATCAGCCCACGTCGGACCGAGCTCGTCTCCACTCCCTCATCGACACCGCCCGCTTGGGGTTTGGGACCACCCGCTACGGCCCGGCGTTGAAACTCGCGAAGAAGCTTCTCGACGAGTCGAAGCTGCCGCGGAAGGAAGTGACTCTGATCAGCGACTTCCAGCGCGTGGGCTGGGAGGGGCATGAAGATGTCGTGCTTCCGCCCGGGACGAAGCTCAATACCGTGGATCTGTCCGAGCCCGAAACGTCCAACGTGGCCGTGACCACGGTCGTGCTCGAGCGTGAGCCGGTCTCCGGGAGAGAACGTGTCGTGGTGTCGGCGCGTCTCATTAATAAAGGTGCGGAGGCCGTTTCTGACCTTCCGGTTTCCCTCGAGCTCGGTGGCCGCGAGCTTCGTGAGAAGAGAATCAATCTGGAGCCGAATAGCTCAACCAACGTGAGTTTCGAGCCGTTCACGCTCCCCGACGGTGTCTCTCGAGGGACGGTCCGAACCGGGGAAGATTCGCTACCCCAGGACAACGCCTTCCACTTCGTGATTTGGCCAGGACAGTCACTGTCGATCCTGGTGTTGGAAGGACCGGGGGTGCGCGCGCGGCGAAGCCTTTATCTCCGCAGAGTGCTGGCACTCAGTGAGCGCCCGGCCTTTCGAATGGATGTCAAGAAGTCGTCGAGTCTCACGCGGCAAGACCTGAACGGCCGCGCGGTGGTCTTCCTGAACGATGCCCCAGAACCCAACGCATCGGCCGGCAGACTGCTGCGCAATTTCGTAGCATCGGGCGGGGGCCTGGTGGTGGTGCTCGGCGAGGCCAGTGGAGCCAAGGGATGGATGGGATCAGCAGGCGAGCTCTTGCCGGCGACATGGGGTGCTCCCGTGGATAGATCGGCAGACTGGGGTGGTACGTTAGCCTACATCGACTACAGCCATCCGATCTTCGAGCTCTTCAGTGCTCCTCGCAGCGGAGATTTCTCGCCCGCGAAGTTCTTTCGCTATCGACCCCTCGTGAGCAACGCTGAGGGAGGCCTGGGAAGCCCTCGAGTACTGACCGACGGTGTTCTAGCTCGGTTCGACGATGGAGAGGTGGCCCTCGCCGAGAAGCGAATAGGAGACGGAAGAGTCTTGCTCTGGAGCTCGACGCTCGATACTTTTTGGAACGATTTGGCATTGCAGCCCGTGTTCCTGCCATTCGTGCATCAACTGGTCAAGTACGCGGCGGGTTACGCAGAAGCGAGCCCCTGGCACGTGGTGGGTGAAGTATTGGATCTGTCCCGACAACTCGAGTTGGCGAATGCCGGCGGAGCGGTGAGGGAAGCCAAGGCCGCCGCGGTGGCTTCGGCGGAGCTGGTTGCGGTGGCTCCTTCCGGTGAGAAGTCTTTTCTCTCGCGGCAAGAGGATCGACGTTTGCTAACGCTGGATGAGCAAGGGTTCTACGGGTTCCGCTTCTTGAAGAGCCAGTCGGCAGAGCCGGTCAGTCTAGCGGTGAACCTGGATCTCGCCGAGTCCGATCTGTCTTCGCTCGATCCGGAAGAAGTGGCGGCTGCGGTAAGCTCCAGGGAGGTGGAGAAAGCCCAAGCCGGCGGAGAGTGGACGCCGGCGGACCAAGATCGACGCCAGCGGGTCTGGTGGTACCTTTTGGCTGCCGCGTTGGCGTTGCTGGCCATCGAGACACTTTGGTCCAATCGGTTGTCTCGCCTGGCCCTGTAAGGAATGCCCGAGGAATATCGGAGAAGATGCTGAAAATGCCCGACCGAGACCCTTCTAGGCCCGACTAAGTAGTCTTTTTCATAAGTACAGTGACGTATATTTAAGTTGCTGAAAGAGCGCCTCTCTGGCATGATTCTGCCCATTGGAGCAGATAAATGCCTAGAGAATCGCCGTTTGACATTGAGTTGACCGTCGACGAGCACGATATCCTTGAAGAAACAGCCAGAGCATATACGTCACCGTATATCGATGTTGTTCGTGCAAAGATCATTCTGTATGCCGCCGAAGGCCTGACGAACAAGGAGATTGGAGAGCGCCTCGACACTCCGCGACAGATCGTGAGCAAGTGGCGGAAGCGTTTTTTCGACCAACGCCTGGCAGGGCTGCAAGAGCAGCCCCGCCGGGGGCGGCCCGGCCAGTTTTCCCCCCTCCGTCGTCGTCGCCGTAAAGGCTCTCGCGTGTGAGTTGCCGCACCAAACTGGACTGCCGCTCTCACGACTCAGCACCGCGGACCTCCGTCGAGCCGCGATCGACCGTGGGATCGTGGCGAACATCGGACAGACGACCATCTGGCGTTGGTTGAGTGAGGACGCCATTAAGCCCTGGACCCATCGTAGCTGGGTGTTCCCGCGCGACCCGGACTTCGAAGCCAAAGCAGCTCCCATTCTCGACCTCTACCAAGGACGTTGGCGTCGTAAGCCCTTCTCTGGAAACGAGTTCGTCATCAGCGCCGATGAGAAACCCCGTATCCAGTGCCGGCTTCGCACATACCCGACGACTTCGACGGCTCCAGGGCGGCCGATGCGCATCGAGCATGAGTACTCTCGTGAAGGCACGGTGAACTACCTTGCCGCATGGGATGTTCACCGCGCGAAAGTCTTCGGTCATTGCGAACCGAAGAGCACGATCGTCTCCTTCGAGCGCTTCGTCGGGCAAGTCATGCGTCGCAAGCCCTATCGCACCGCGAAGCGAGTCTTCTGGATCGTCGATAACGCTTCCATTCATCGCGGCAAAGCTTCTGTCGAGCGCTTCCGGCAACAGTGGCCTAATTCCGTACTCGTTCATACCCCAACCCATGCCAGCTGGCTCAATCAAGTCGAGATCTTCTTCTCTATCGTTCAAAGAAAGGTCCTCACCCCGAACGACTTCTTGGCACCCGACGACATCCCTTTCCATCTTTCCAAGTTCGAACGCTACTACGAGGACATCGCTCGACCCTTTCAATGGAAATTCACCCGCAAAGACCTCAAACAGCTGATGAAACGCCTTGCCGTATACGAACCTCGTCTTGCTTCCGCCGCTTGACCGTTGAAAAATACGTCACCGAACTTTCGGGATAGCGTACTAAGTGATGATTAGAGAGGTCGACCCTTGTTAAACGTACCCATCATGTCCAGCTACGATGAGCTCCTTCGTGTCATCCGCCACGTAAGGAACCGATGGCGTTTGCGACTGGCACTCCGTGGGGCGGCCATCGTCTTGGCGGCCGGTCTCCTCGCTCTGGCCGTGTCGGCTTTCGGGATCGATCAGCTGCGCTACAGTAACTGGGCGGTTTGGGCTTTCCGCGCTTTCACGTACCTGGGGCTCATAGGTTTGACGGTACGTTTCATTGTTCTTCCGCTCGGGAGACGAGTGACCGACGAGCAAGTCGCCCTCTATCTCGAGGAGAACGACCCCTCGCTCCAGGCGGCGGTGGTCAGCGCCGTCGAGGCCGGAGCCAAGGTCAAGGACGACGAAAAGAACCGAACCAACTTGTCACCGGCACTCATCGAACGGTTGGTGGAGGCGGCTTACGATAATTGCCAGAGCAACCAGTTTGGA
The DNA here is from genome assembly GCA_965222425.1 of Candidatus Marinacidobacterales bacterium. Classification (GTDB taxonomy): domain Bacteria; phylum Acidobacteriota; class Vicinamibacteria; order Marinacidobacterales; family DATDRI01; genus CBDCNP01. The sequence goes on along the minus strand of CBDCTW010000022.1, from coordinate 276,757 downwards.
CGATTGATCGAGCGGCGGCGCCTCCATAGGGCTTCCGGTACGATGGCGGTGGTTGTGCTATTGGGAATGCTTGCGGTGCTTCTGAGCCCGACATTCCTGCGCCATGGCGCATCGCTGCTTCTCAATCCCTGGCGGAGTGCGCGCGCCGCCAATCCGTATTTCATCGCGGTGGAGCCCGGTCACGTGGGGGTGGCGCGTGGGGCGGACCAGCTGGTTCATGCACGGCTCACGGGCTTCGATAGCGACCGAGTGGACATCGGAGTGAAGTCGGAGGAAGAAGAAAAATTTCAGCGCTGGCCGATGATGGTGGACGGAGATGAGGGGAGGTACTTGTTCATGCTCCTCGACCTCAACAATACGACCGATTACTTTGTAGAGGCGGGCGGCGTTCGCTCTCCGGTGTTTCGCATCGACGTGTCCGATCTGCCTTACGTGAGTAGAGTGGATCTGGAGTATCGGTTTCCCGAGTACACCGGTCTCGCGCCGCGCAAGGTCGAAGACGGAGGCGATATCGCGGCGCTCAAGGGGAGCAAAGTAATTGTCACGGCGACGCCCACCGTTCGTGTTGCGGGAGGCGCGGTTCGGGTCGAAGGCCAGGAACTCCAGCCAATGGAGCTGGCGGACGACGGAACCCTGTCCACGACGCTTTATATCGACAAGGAGGGGTTCTATAGCATCGAGCTGTCCGCCTTCGACGGCAAGATGGGCAAGGCCTCGCCGGACTTCACGATCAAAATCCTGAACGACCAGCCTCCATCGGTAGCGTTTCTGAAACCAGGACGGGACGCCAAGGTCAGCTCCATCGAGGAGGTCTTTACCGAGCTCCGGGCCGAGGACGACTACGGGATCCGCAAGTTGGAGCTCGTCTATTCGGTTAACGGTGGAGAAGAGCAGTCGGTCTGGCTCCGTCGCGAGGGCTCTCCGCCGAAGAAGAAAGTTTCCGCCGGCCATACGTTTTTCATGGAGGACCTGGAGCTCGAGCCGGGTGATTTCGTTTCCTACTTCGCCCGTGCCACGGATGGCAATGGTGTCGGAGGTGCCCAGACGGCAACCACGGATATCTATTTCTTGGAGGTACGCCCCTTTGGTAAGAAGTATCGACAGGCGCAGCAAGGCATGGGAGGAGCCGGGCAAGGAATGGACAATGCCCTTTCCCAAAGGCAACGCCAGATCGTGGCCGCCACTTTCAAGATCGTCCGGGATCGAAAGAGCTATTCCGAAAAGGAATACTCGGAGAATCTGACCACGATTGCGTTGATGCAGGGTCGTTTGAGAGAGCAGGTCGGGACGCTACTTCGGCGCATGACCAACCGCGGCATCGTCGAAGGGGATTCGGACTTCGGAAAAATCGCCGCCTCGCTTCGGCTAGCGGCTGAAGCAATGGAGCCGGCAGAGGAAAAACTCCTAGAGAAGAAGCCCGACGACGCCCTTCCACCCGAGAAACGAGCCCTTCAACACTTACAGCGTGCCGAGGCGGTGTTCCGCGATGTTCAGGTCGCCTTCGGTGGCGGTGGCATGGGTGGCGGTGAGCAATCGAATGCCGAAGATCTCGCGGATCTCTTCGAGCTAGAGATGGACAAGCTGCGCAACCAGTACGAGACCGTGCAAAGGGGCGAGCGGCAGTCGGTGGATAACGAGGTCGACGAAGCTTTGCAGCGTCTTCAGGAGCTTGCTCGACGGCAACAGCAAGAGAACGAGCGTATGAAACGCTCCAAATCACAAAACTTCCCGGGCGGTGGCGGTAGCCAACGCGATCTCGCCGAAGAGGCGGAAGAGTTGGCGCGTCGACTGGAGCGCCTGGCTCGTGAGAAATTTGAGAAGGGTTTGGAGGATACGTCGCGGCGGCTCCATCAGGCGGTGAGCTCCATGCGGCGGGCGGCGAGCGAGGGGCGCGAAGGATCCCTCTCCGAGGGAATCGCGGCGCTCGATCGGCTGAAAGACGCACGCCGGTTGCTGGAGAAAGATCGGGCGTCTCGACTAGAGAGAGGTATGGACGACATTCGTTCCCGCGCGGAGAAAATCGCTTGTCAGCAGGAAAAGATTCAATCCCAAGTAGCTCGACTGGGTGAGAGTAGCTCTCGGGAGCGCGCCGACCGGATGCAACGGTTGCTGGAACGGAAAAGCGAGCTGGCCGGTGAGGTCGCGGACCTCGAGGCTCAGATGGATCGGATGTCCATGGAGTCGCGCCGAGAGCAGAAGGATGCCTCGCGAAAACTGCGTGCGGCGGCCGATGCCATCCGCGATAGTAAGCTCAAGGAGAAGATCCGCTACTCCAAGGGCGTGGTGCAGGGCCGGACGCAGGAGTACGCACAGCAATTCGAGGATCAGATAACTGAGGACATTTTCGATCTGCGCGATCGAATCGAAGAAGCCAGAGCCGCGGTCGGAAAGAGTGAGAGGGCTCAGGCGGAGGAGGCTCTAGAGAAGACGCGGGAGCTGGTTCGTAACCTCGAGTCGCTCGATGAGCGACTTCAGGGGCAGGCCCGGGGCCTGAATCGAAGCTCCGGTGGTCAGGAGCGAGCCGGAGAACCCGGACAGGAAGGCCAGGAGAAACAGGGTCAACAGGGTCAACAAGGTACCGATCCGGAGCGCTCTTTGAACGCGCCAGGCTTCGTGGGACCCAGCGTCAACAGCTTTCAGCCGGGCACGTTCAGTTCGGAAGACATTCGTCAGTTCCGCCGTGAGTTCAGGGAGCGAGCTCGGGAAGCGCAGGGCTTGAGGGAAGGCCTCCAACGGCAGGATCTGCAGGTTCCGGATCTTCAGAGCATCATCGAGCGGATGAAAGCCTACGACTCGAACAAGGTCTACAAGGACCCGCGTGGCTTGCAGGAGCTCAGCGCACTGGTCGAAGAGCTCAAACAGTTCGAATACTGGCTGAGGCGCGAGCTTGAGGGTATGAGCAAGGAAGAGCTCTTGCTTTCCGGCTCGGATCACGTACCGGCCGGCTACCGGAGACTGGTTGAGAAATATTATCGTTCGCTGTCCAAGAACCAACGACCTTAACGGTCCTCCCACAGATTACCACCCTCACCCCAGCCCTTTCCGGAGGGAGAGGGAGTAACGGAAGGGGACTTCAAATTAACTCTCACGCCGGCGACACGCCAAGTCTCCGTTGTACTTCGGAAGGCGTCGCCCGTATGATAGGTTTCCGTCCCAACTACGTGTGCTAAGTGCCACCTGACGGAAGATCAGGCTATGTCACCTGACGGAGTCAGGCAATGAAAGAGCAGAGTGAAAACATCTAGCGATCAGTCAGATTTCGACTCTCTGAGCATCTCCGGCCCGACGCTCAACGCTTTGGCCGAGATGGGTTACGTTTCGCCGACCGACGTTCAAAGAGAAACCATCCCTGGGGCCCTTGCGGGTCACGATCTGGTCGTGATGTCTCGGACCGGAACCGGCAAGACCGCGGCCTTCGGGATCAGCATCACCGAGAAGGTGGATTCGGAGCTAACGCGGGCGCAAGCCTTGGTGCTCACTTCTACTCGGGAGTTGGCGGTCCAGGTCACGTTAGAGCTCGAAAAGATCGGCAAGGGACGCGAGCTCAGACTGCAGGCCGTTTACGGAGGGGAGTCGATAGGGGCCCAGATCGATGCCATTCGAGCCGGGGTTCACGTGGTGGTCGGGACGCCGGGTCGGATACTCGATCATTTGAAGCGAGGCACTCTACGACTGGATTCCGTGAAAATCCTCGTGCTCGACGAGGCGGACAAGATGTTGGACATGGGTTTCGCCCAAGAGATGGGTGAGATCATGCAATTCATGCCCAACGAGCGGCAGACCCTTCTTTTCTCGGCCACCATTCCGGTCGGAATTCGGGGGCTCATCTACAACTACCTGGCGGAGCCGGAGTGGGTTCTCCTGTCTGAGGATTTCGCTTACGTTCAGGAAGTCACCCACGCCTATATCATTGCCCCTCACATGCAGAAAGAACAGATCCTTTACAATTTGATCGAGCACGATCAACCGAACTCATCGATCATCTTCTGCAATACGCGCGGCGAGGTACGAATCGTCGCGGGTTTTCTGGCTCGCCAAGGCCTGCCGGTGGCGATGATCTCCAGCGATCTCGTGCAGAAGAAGCGCGAACAGGTCATGGCGAAATTTCGCGCTGGAACCATACGTCATTTGGTGGCCACCGATGTCGCGGCCCGCGGTATCGATATCGAAGATCTGTCGCACGTCTTCATCTTCTCGACGCCGTCCTCGCCCGAGATCTACATCCATCGGGCCGGTCGCACCGGTAGGATCGGAAAATCGGGAGAAGTGATCTCGTTGGTATCCGCAGCGGATCTGATGAGCTTCAATCGTCTCGTCAACCGCTTTCGACTCCAAGTGATCGAGCGCGATGTGCCGAGCGAAGAAGACATTAAGCAACGAAAGACAGAGCGCATCCTGAAACGTCTCGGTGACGAAGCGAACGAGATTAGCGAGGAAGAGTTTTTCGATTTGGAAGACGTCGCCGATGCCGTCGCCGCCCATCCCGACCATAGGCGGCTCATCGCCTATCTGATGCGCCGAGATTTTGGGGGTCCGGTGGACGTGGAGGAGCTGGAGTCGGTCAAGTCGGGCAGGGCAGAGCCCCCTCAAACTGAAGCCAATGAGGTCGCCAAGAAACCCAGCGGGGCCAGGAAGCGACGCGGTCGGCGGGGGCGTTCGGGAGCGAAGAGGGAATCCTAAACCACGAATCGAGGCTCGCGGCGGACCGAAGGCAATGGAAGACGGGAATCGGCGAATCGGGTTCATTGGGCTCGGGATCATGGGCCGTCCCATGGCAGAGAACCTTTTGGAAGCCGGGTTTTCCCTCACCGTGCACAATCGCACGCGTTCGAAGGAAAGGCTGCTGGCTGACGCGGGCGCGACGGTTGCCGCGAGCGCCGCGGAAGTTGCCGCCCGGTCAGATGTCGTCATCACCATGGTCCCGGACACTCCTGATGTGGAAGCCGCGCTGCTGGGACCCCATGGCGTTCATGAAGCGGCGCGGCCGGGACTTCTCGTCGTCGACATGAGCACCATTTCGCCGGAGCGGGAGCGGGAGATGGCCACCATCTTTCGAGAAAAAGGTTGCGAGCTGCTCGACGCTCCGGTAACCGGAGGGGACGTCGGCGCGCAGCAAGGCACCCTCATGATCATGGTGGGTGGAGAAAAGACGGCCTTCGAGAAAGTTCTGCCGATCCTTCGAGCGATGGGTAAGGGCGTTCATCACGTGGGGCCCAGCGGCGCCGGTCAGTCCCTGAAGTTGTGCAATCAAATTCTTAGCGCGGTCAACATGATGGCTCTTTCCGAAGCTCTGTTGTTGGCGGGCAAAGCGGGAATTGATTTGGAACAATTTCTCCAGGTGCTGGGTGGTGAGGCCGGAGGGTCTTGGCAGCTGACCAATCTGGGACCGAAGATCGTTCGGCGTGAACTGGGCCCCGCCTTCATGATAGGTCTCATGCAGAAGGACCTGTCTCTCGCTCAGGAGCTTGGCCGTCAGTTGAATGTTCCTCTGTTCAGCACCGCCCTGGCGCAACAGCTCTACCGTGTGGTCTCGAAGCCTCGGGGGATGGTGCCCTGGGGACGCAGGCGATGATTCTCGCACTCGAACGCCTGACAAGTTGACAAGACACGAATCAGAGTCCGCTTGATCCGCTGCCAAAGGCGCAACAAAAGGTAAGGGAGGAATCATTCGACAGATCCGTCCGTGGCTGCTATTCTAAACGTACCCCAATACAACTGAATGTTTCGGAGGAGTCAACATGTGGAGGGGTACTCTCGCTCTGATGCTGCTCCTCGTTCCGGTTCTGGCCGTAGGCCAGTCTCTTGGAGACGTGGCTCGCAGGGAGAAGGAACGTCGCAAAGACAACCGGAGGCGAGGGGAAAAACCTACACTAGTGATTGGAGAAATCGGGCAGACGGAAGAGGGAGAGGAGCCCACGCCGGTCCTCGGCACTGCGGCCTCTCAAGAACAGCGAGCCGAGCCCGAGCAACGCACATCCAACGAGACGGATCGCGCGCAGCAGGAAATGGAGTGGCGAAGGCGAAGTAGCGAGGCGCGGGAACGGCTCAAGGAGGCGCCACGAGCTCCTCAGCAAACTCCATTTGACCACCGGTGCCTACTACGTGGACGAGAACAACGAGCCGGTCGTCACTTCCGTCGAACAGCTACAAACGATGGTTGCGCGGGCCAAGGCCGAGCTGGATGCCGCCGCCGAGGCTAGGCGGAAGCTTCGGGAAGACGCGCGACGCGCCAACGTGCCGCCGGGTTGGGTTCGATAATCTAAGGTCTAGCCCCTCCCTCGAGACTGGGATTCCCTCCAGGATTCCCCGGAGGCTAGGAGACTTCCAGCAGGCACTTCGCATTCCGTCGGCACTATAGCGTGATCTCCAGCCACTAGACCGAGCCGGTCGAGGCGTGTGGGGATCATCTTCCCCTCGAGCTCTACGTCGATCGCATGACCTGCTCGAGCTTTGGAAAGTATCTCCGCGCGAGACCCCACTCGGGTCAGCTCTCCAAGCACCGAATGGGACACGCGAGCAAAGTCCGAGATCTGGGCAGAGCGAAAGAGCACCGAACGGTCCAGTTCCACTCGATCGCCGATCGTCGAGCCTTCGGCGATGACCGTTGGGCCTTGCACCCGACAAAAACTGCCCAGGGTCGCACCGGATCCAATAATGACCGGGCCCTGGATCACCGTGCCCGTCCCCAAGTGGATATCGCGCCTCATGGCCAGTTGGCCCGGGCTCTCGACGCTCACGCCAAATTCCGCCGCCCGTTCCTCGTTCTCGAGCAGGAACAAGCTCAGCCTGAGGACATCCCAGGCGTAGGTGAGGGGTAGCCAGAGGCGTTCGATGCGGTGGTAACGCACGACGGACGAGCGTGCCAGAAGTCTAATGAAATCGGGAAGCTCTAGCTCGCCGCGAGGGCTCATCTGGATCTCGCGCAATTTATCGAGAGATTCCCGTTCCATGACGTACCCCCCCACACTGGCCAACGAGTTGGGCGGAGCCGAGGCGGGTTTTTCGACGATGTTAACCACTTGGTCCCCGGCGATGGTCACGACCGCTCGGTTTTGGGGATCGGGTACCGGCGTTACCAGGATCGCGGTCCGATGCCTCGACAGGGCTTGCAAGTCGTGGCGGTGGTAAAGGTCGTCTCCGTTCAGGACCAAGCACCGGTCCTCGATCAGCGGCGATGTTTGGAGCAGCGCGTCGGCCGTCCCGCGTTGCTCCCGTTGTTCCAAGTAGCGAAGGGGGAGGGAGCCGAATCGATCGCCGAGTTGAACGCGAATGGCATCGGCGCGATAGCCGATCACGAGTATCGCTTCATCCACCAGGCCCTCGAGCTGCCCGAGCAAGTGCTCGAGCAACGGCTTCCCCAGGATAGGGATCAAGGGTTTGGGACGGGTAGTGGTCAGCGGATATGTACGCGTCGATTTCCCGGCGGCGAGGAGAACGGCCTGTAGCATCTCGGGAGAATGCTAACAGCCCAGAAGGAGACCCCCTAACAAAAAAAGGGGCCGCAGGGTATGAGGTCATGCTGCGGTTCGCGCTCGGCGGCTTGCGTTCCGCCGAGGCCAGATTGGGAAAATGACAGCTTGACACTCGCCGGGTAGGCCGGTAAACTCACCACCGTGAAGTTGAAATCGGTTTTCATTGTCATCCAGGACGGACACCGAAATGCCACCCGAGCCTAGCGGCATCGACGCAACAACCCTTCCCGAACCAGCCACCAAGGCCCCCCCGGGCCATGGCAAATCTCCCAAAGCCAAGATCGCGCTAGTCGGCAACCCCAATGTTGGCAAGAGCGTCATCTTCAATCGTCTGACCGGCCAATATGTCTACGTTTCCAATTACCCTGGGACCACCGTGGCTCTCGCCCGTGGTACCGCAGAGGTCGGTGGAAAGGGCTATGAGATCGTCGACACGCCTGGGGTGAACTCCCTAGTTCCGCAGTCAGAGGACGAGCGCGTGACTCGGGACATTCTGCTGGCCGAGCAACCCGACATCGTGTTGGTCGTTGCCGACGCAAAGAACCTCCGCCGGACCCTTTTTTTGCTGATCCAAATTGTTGAGCTCGGTCTTCCCACTGTCCTGGATCTCAATATGGCGGACGAGTCGAGAAAACGTGGCATCGAAGTGGACCTCGCCGCACTCGGGGAGCTATTCGGCATCCCAGTGGTCGAGACTGTGGCGACCGAAGGACACGGGCTTGGCGATTTGGAACGGGCGCTCGCGAGACCCGCGATTCCACGCAATCCCTCACCGCGGTTGGAAGCGGTGATCGCGGAACTCAAAGAGAACGTCCCGGTCGGCAGCGACGGTGACCGCCACTTACCCATGGGGCTCTTCGCCGAGTGGTCATGGTCTCGAGACGAGGGAGTCAAAGGTACTCTCCCTACATTCACCGGCGACGCGCGGGTTCGCGCCATTAGTGATTCCCTAAGACTTTATCAGGAGAGACACCGCCGCCCCGCCGCCGCGGCGATCGTTCAAGAGCGGAGCCAATGGGTCGACTCCACGGTCGGCACCCTTCGGAAGGTGAAAGGCGGGGAAGTCTCCGCATTCGCCGATGGGCTCGGCCGCTGGTGCCGAGAGCCGCTAACCGGTTTCCCCATCCTCATCGGCACATTGCTCTTCATGTACTATTTCGTAGGAGTCTTCGGGGCTGGCACCGCGGTGGATTTTCTCGAGGAGACCATCTTCGGCGCCTACCTGGTACCGGGGGTCACTTGGCTGATCGATCGGTTCCTTCCGATTCGCTTCATCCATGATCTCTTGGTAGGACCGTACGGTGCGATATCGATGGGGGTCACTTACTCGGTGGCCATCGTGTTGCCGGTGGTAGCGACTTTTTTCATGGCGTTCGGATTTCTCGAAGACAGCGGCTACCTCCCTCGGCTCGCGGTCCTCGCCGATCGGATGTTTCGATTCATGGGCCTGAATGGCAAAGCGGTGCTACCGATGGTGCTCGGGCTCGGTTGCGTCACCATGGCCACCCTTGCGACGAGGATTCTCTCTACTCGTAAGGAGCGCCTTCTCGCTATCTTGCTCCTGGCCCTCGCGGTACCCTGCGCCGCCCAGCTCGGTGTGATCTTGGGTATGCTCGCGTGGGTCTCCTTCGGTGCGCTACTGTTTTTTTTCGGCATTTTGTTGACGCAGCTTCTGTTGGTGGGGTGGATCGCCGACAAGATCCTGCCCGGTAGTCGATCGGACTTCGTGGTGGAGCTTCCTCCGATGCGGCTTCCGGTATGGGGAAACCTAGCCCGAAAAACATGGTCCCGCGTACGATGGTTCCTTAGGGAGGCGGTGCCGCTATTCGTTCTGGGAACGGTTGTGCTGTTTGTCTTAGACCGTCTCGCCATCCTGCCGTTGGTCGTGCGGGCCGCGGAGCCGGTGGTCGTGGGCCTATTGGGTTTGCCGGCCAAGGCGGCGGAGGCCTTCGTGATGGGATTCCTGCGCCGCGACTATGGCGCGGCAGGCTTATTCGATCTGGCCCGTCAAGGTTTGATGGATGACACGCAGATCATCGTCTCGCTGGTCACCATGACCTTGTTCGTCCCTTGTGTTGCGAACTTCCTGGTCATGATCAAGGAGCTCGATTTCCGCAAGGCGGCGCTCATGGTGGGCTTCATCATTCCCTACGCTATCGCGGTGGGCACTGGTGTGAATTTCTTCTTGCGCTGGACGGGTTTGCCGCTATGAACGACACGACCTCGATCGGGACGGATCGCTCTCCGCGACCACCGGAGAGGGAACTCGAGGAAGTTCTGGAAGCGCTTTGGACGGAGGACGAGCGGGGCGCGACCCGGAGAGAGGATTTGGCCCGAGTCGTTGACGTTCGGTTGACCGAGGCGCTCATCGAAGGGCTCAAGTCGCGGGCTCTGATCGAAGAACGAGAGGACGGCTCGCTGGTTTTCACCGACGCCGGTCGGGAGAGGACCCGCGCGATCATTCGCCGCCATCGACTCGCGGAACGCCTGGTGAACGACATCTTGGGCATGCCGATGCCCGAGGTGGAGGTCAATGCTTGCGAGTTCGAGCACCTAGTTGCTCCCGGCATTACGGAGAGTATCTGTACGTTGCTCGGTCATCCGGGGCAGTGCCCTCATGGTCGCCCCATTCCCGAGGGTCGATGCTGTAAAGATGCGAGGCGCAGCATCGAGGCAGTGGTGTTAAGTGCTAACCAGATGCACACCGGCGAAACGGCTCGCGTGGCCTATGTGAATACCAAGAACTACTCCAGGCTGCACAAGCTTTTTTCTTTTGGTATCACCCCCGGAGTCAAAGTGAAACTGCATCAGCGCTCGCCGGCGTTCGTTTTGCAATGCGACGAGACTCAATTGGCGATCGAAGAAGCGTTGGCCGAGGATATCTATGTCCTCCGAGAAGGGCGGCGAGGCCTCGATTCAGATGACACCGAGTAAGTCTTCACAAAGTCGGGAGGAGTTTCGCGTCTTCGAAGAGTACATCGTGAGCAATGGACTGAAGCACTCCCGCCAGCGGGAAGTGATCCTTCAATATTTCCTCGAGACCGGAGGCCACATGACGGTGGACGATCTCTATCGAGTCATCCATCGTAAGCACGCAGAGATCGGTCGCACGACCATCTATCGCACGCTCAAGCTTCTGTGCGACGCGCAGTTAGCGGAATCGATCGAGCTCCGAGACGGGCTGACTCGTTTCGAGCACCGTTACAAACACTCGCATCACGATCACATGATCTGCATCGAGTGCGGCACGATCATCGAGTTCGTGAGTCCGGAGATCGAGAACCTGCAGGACGAAATTGCCGAGGCCTACGGGTTTACCATCGACTCTCACCGGCATCAGATATTCGGCGTTTGTCAAAAGTGTAACCAGCGGCGCTCGAAGAAGAAGCGAACCCGTCGCAAGACCACGGCCGGCGTGAAGAACGTTTCCACCGGCTCCCACTAGGGTTCTGGAGAAACGGAGTTTTTGGGGTGAGGGAGAGTCGGGTTCTGAGAAATATGAAAATGAATTCCAATTTCGATGAGGGCCAGCGCGTGACAAGACGAAGGTGGAGGTAGACCGATGACGACCAGGGGTGTGACACGCGCGCAAGTTGGGAGGGTTTCCGGGATCGTGTTTATGTTGGGCTCAGTCGCCCTGCTCACTTTGGCCCCGCCAACCTGGGCCATCACGAGCGAGAAGGAACAAAGCGAGAAGAAGGATCGGCCGTCGCAAGAGGAACGCCTCGCCGAGCTGGAGCGGCAGATCCAACTCCTGAGTGAAGAGATGGAAAAGTTGAAGTTGGGAGAGGTTGGGAAAGAGGAGACGCAGCCCGGAAAGGGTCGATATGGCATGGCGCCATCCGCCTCCAAGATATACGGAGTGGAACGGGGTGCTTCAATCGGTGGTTACGGTGAGGCGGTCTTCCAGAATCCGGCTGCGGAGAGTGACGACGGATCGGCTTCGGGAGTCTTGAACGAATTCGATTTCCTGAGAGCCATCCTTTACGTGGGCTACAAGTGGAACGATCGTTTCCTCTTCAACTCGGAGATTGAGTTCGAGCACGCCTCGACCGACAAGTCGGGAGTTGTCTCGGTGGAGTTCGCGTACGTCGACTTCCTTTATCGCTCGAAGATCAATTTTCGCGGCGGAATGGTTTTGATCCCGGTGGGTTTTCTCAACGAGCTCCACGAGCCGACCGTTTTCTACGGAGTTACCCGGCCTCAGGTGGAAAGGGTCATCATTCCGACGACCTGGCGCGAGAACGGGGGTGGCGTTTTCGGTGATATAGGCCGATTCACCTATCGCTCCTATGTGGTCGCCGGTCTGACGAGCTCTGGGTTCTCTTCCAGCTCCGGGCTACGGGGCGGTCGGCAAAAAGGCTCGAAATCCATCGCGGAGGACTTCGGATGGACCGGCCGCTTGGATCTGACTGGCTATCCCGGCTTTCTGGTGGGCGGTAACTTCTTCGTCGGCGACTCCGGTCAAGGAGAGACTTCCCTGACAGGAAGTCCAGGCAGTACGAGCATTAAGCTCGGAGGCCACGTCAGCCTGTTCGATCTCCATGGTCAATACAATTGCCGCGGGCTGCAGCTTCGAGGTCTTTACGTGATGGGAAGAATCGGCGACGCGGCACTCATCAACCAGAGCCTCGGTCTTACCGGTACCTCGTCGATCGGTTCCGAGCTCTGGGGATGGTATTTGGAGGGGGCTTACGAATTCGTTGGCCTCGGAAGAGCGGGGTCCGCCTGGGCATTAACGCCGTTCATTCGTTACGAGAACTACGACACACAAGCGGAGGTTCCCGCCGCATTTCTAAAGAACCCCGCAAACGACCGATCCGTTGCCACGATCGGTTTCGAGGTGGAACCGATCTATAGCGTCGTGCTGAAGCTCGACTTCCAGAACTTTCGTAATCGAGCCGGTACCGGAATCAACCAGTGGAATTTCGGAATCGGTTATCAGTTCTAGGGGGTCGGAGAATGCAACGATCCGATTGTAGGGGGCGGGCGCGGCTCGTTTGGGGATTGGCTGCGATCGTCGCCCTGGTTCCCGCCGAACTCCAAGCTGGTCTCTACAAGACTCAGAAGCAGGCCCTGGCGGAGGCGTTTCCGGGTGGAGGCATCGAACGGAAGTCTGCTTTTCTCACCGATGAGCAGGCGAAGGAGATAGAACGGCTAGCTCGAGGGCGGCTCGATTCCAAGATCATCCACTATTACGTGGGGCTCGATGAGGAGGGCTGGCCGTCGGGAGCCGCGTTTTTCGATACCCGCGTCGTGCGCACGACCACGGAGTCGGTGATGGTCTTGGTGAAGCCGGACGGTACGGTGCGTCGAGTGGAGATTCTGGCGTTTTACGAACCGGAAGACTACAAGGTGAGGCAGGGTTGGCTGGATCGAATGAACGACCAGGCATTGTCCGAGGACATGATCGTGGGCCGCGATCTGGTGCGAGTCACCGGGTCCACACTCACCGTAAGAGCTCTGGCGGCAAGCGTCCGTCGTGCTCTGGCCCTGTACACGGTCCTCGGTGGAGAGGGCGAGTCGTGAAATACATGGAATCCGGTGGTTTCCAAAATCATCCTTTGATGCGATTGACCATCAGTCTAACGTTGCTGCTGCTTTTGGGTTTTTGGGTTACCAACCTGGTCCTTTACCTGTCGAAGATGGGGTTGAGTCCGGAATCGGTTGTGACTTACTACAACGGCTCGGAAGAGGACTTCCTACCGTCCCGAACGATGGGGTCGATGCTCGAAGTCACCCATGCTCATCTGGCCATGATGGCGATGGTGCTGCTGCTCTTGACGCACCTCGTGATCTTTTCGCCCTTTGGAAAAGGACTGAAGCTCTTTTTCATTTGGGCGCCCTTTAGTGCGGCGGTCGCTTCGGAGTCGGGTGGGTGGCTAGTGCGATTCGTCAGCCCCTGGCTCGCTCCGGTCAAGATCGTGGGTTTTTTTGCTCTTGAGGCGCTACTTGGCATTCTCCTCGTTGTGGTCGCCTGGAATCTTTGGGGTGGCTCATCCTTTCACGGCCACAACGGCCGTGCGATTGCTCATGGGAACTTGGTGGCAAAGCAAACCGACGAGGAAGATCGGTTCGTTTCGGTCGGGTCGAGAGAATCTTCCCGATAGTCCGCGGCGGTCGACGTGCTCCTCTCGATTGTTCCTTTGCTTGCGGTGGTCGCTTCCATGGCGCTCGCCACCCCTCCCGACCTATCTCAATGCCGCGAGCAGTCTTTCTACGTGATGGCCACCGTTGCGCGCATCGAGGCCTGCGGACTCGAGGAGCCTGCGCTGGACAGGGCCATCGCTCGTGCCTACCGAGAGCTAGAATCGGTCGACCGACTCATGAGCCTCTACCGCGAGGACAGTGAGCTCAGTCGGCTGAACCGGCAACCCGCCGAAACCCCCTTTCGGCTTTCTGATTCGACCTACGAAGTCCTGGGCGAGGCCATCCGTCTCGCGAATCGATCGGGCGGCGCCTTTGATCCCACCGTCGGGCCCCTCGTGAGGTTGTGGGGCTTTTATCGTGGAGAGGGCGCGGTTCCCGCCCCGACCGAACTCGCGGACGCTCGCACGAAGGTAGGCCATCGGCAGATCCGGCTCAGTTCGACCATTCCTTCGGTCGAGCTCGCGACTGACGGAGTCGAGATCGATCTGGGAGGACTTGCTAAGGGGTACGCCGTGGACAAGGCGCTCGACAGGCTCAAGGCGGCGGGGGCCAGCAAGACGATCGTCAACCTCGGCGAGAGCAGCGTCGCTCTTTTCGGTTATGGATCGATGAGCACAACATTTTCCATTCGAACCAATCCAAGCGTCGAGTTCGAGCTCGAGGAAGGATGCGTTTCGACATCGGCAGCCGACGAGCAAGGCTTCGAAGAGGACGGGGTTTGGTTGTCGCACATCATCGATCCTCGGACCGGGTGGCCGGTCAAAGATTCCGTGTCGGCAACCGTGGTCGGCAAAGACGGACAAGCGATGATGGTCGATGCGTTATCGACCGCCGCTTTCGTCGCGGGGCCGGACCGTGCGCTCGATCTGTGGAGGCAGTTTGGCGTGGAGGGGCTGCTTCTTTATCGGAGAAACGGCAAGATTAGCTTCGTTCGTACGGCTGGATTCCCGCTCACTGGCACCGCGTCTTCACGCGTACCTTAGACTTTGTTAGAATCGCTCACGTTCTCACATTATGAGCAGCCCCTTCCTCACTGCCACAGAGACTTCGCAAGCGGAGATCGTGGACTTGGTCGGTCTGCGGCCCGAGCAACTTGAGAATCTGTGGGCGGAGGAGAAAAGGCTCTGGCAAGGTGAGATCTTCTGGGATACCAGCGCCGCCGTCTCGGTCATTCGAGATGCGGTGAAGCGACGGAGCCTGGCGGGGCGAGCCATCCGAATCGCGAACGAGGTGGTTGGCTGCGGATACTACATCGTGGATGGCAAGCGGGCGGTCCTGGGGGGGTTCATGCTTGCCCCAAACGCGAGGGTTGCCACCATTGGACTCCCACTCGCCGCGAGCCTCATTTCCTCGGTTCAATCTGAACAGGCGGAGGGCGCGGTCACGCGCGTCGAGACTCAGTTCATACCCTTCAACCTGCCCTGGTTACGAGATGCGTTTCTGGCAGAACGGTTTCGAGAGCATGATCGAGCGTTCCTACGCCGCCCACTCCAAGCGAGTTCCTCGGGTTGTCCCGGCAGTCGTGTGTTCGAGTTCAAGCCCTGGAGCTCCTCCTACTTGCCGCGAGCCGCCTTGCTGATGCAGGCAGCCCATGACGGGAGAGTGGACGCCGAGATGAACGAGCTGTACCGGAATCCAGAGGGGTGCCGAACCCTGCTGGAGAACATTCTTCAACTGCAGGGATGTGGAGAACCGATTCCGATGGCCTCGTTGGTCGCTCAACGTCCTGAGTCGAGAATGCTTTCTGGATTCATCGTGGCGACCGAAATCTCGCCTCGGCATGCCCATCTCGCACAGGTTGCGGTCAGTCCATCCGCACAGGGGCTGGGCTTGGGCAAACTCCTTATCGGCCGGGCCATCGATGCGTTAACCGGGGCCGGTTACCTCACCGTTTCTCTCATGGTGAGTGAGACCAACGAGAGGGCTTTCTTGCTTTACGAATCTATGGGCTTTCGGACCGCACTGCGATTCCCGGTTTTCAGCTGGGATCGGCAGGGCTCTTAACCGGCCGGAAAGGTTGCGGGATCGATGGTGCCAATATATGGAGGGAAATTTGACACCTGTGACCTTTGCATTTTTGCTACTGGTGCTCTTTTCTTGTACCGATCACAGCGCCCCGGTCGGGCAGACGCCCGCTGCCTCCGATACTCCGCAGTCCACGATGCACACTGAGGAAGTCGACTACTCGGCGGACGGCGTTACCCTCAGGGGCTATCTGGCGTACGACAAGAAGGTTCAAGGGAAACGGCCGGGAGTCCTCGTCGTTCACGAATGGTGGGGTCACAATGAATACGCGCGCGGAAGAGCCCGCATGTTGGCGGAGCTCGGCTACATCGCGCTGGCCGTCGACATGTATGGCGACGGGAAGCAGGCAGCCCATCCCGACGACGCCGGCAAGTTCGCGGGCGAGGTGATGCAGAACATCGAGATGGCCGAGGACCGATTCCTCGCCGGGCTCGAGCTTCTCAAAAATCGGGAGTCGACCGATCCGGATCGTATTGCGGCCATCGGTTACTGTTTTGGCGGCGCGGTGGTGCTCCATATGGCCCGGGTCGGCACCGATCTCGACGGCGTGGTGAGCTTCCATGGCGATCTATCCTCGCACCATAAGCCTGAGCCCGGCTCGGTGAAAGCCAAAGTGCTTGTGTGCCACGGTGCCGACGATCCCTTCGTGACCCCAGAGCAGATCGATGCATTCAAGGCCGAGATGGAGGAGGCGGGCGTCGACTATCGTTTCCACTCGTACGAGGGAGCGGTCCACAGTTTCACCAATCCGGGCGCCGACAAGTTTGGGAGCGAATTCGGTCTTCCCTTGGCTTACAACGAAAAGGCCGATAGCATGTCTTGGCAGGAAATGCAGAGATTTTTCAAGGAGACTTTCGCACAGTAATCATGAAAATCATTGCCGATCTGTGCGTGGTCCCCATCGGCGTCGGTGTCTCGGTGTCGAAATACGTCGCCGCATGCGAGAGGGTCCTCAAGGAGGCGGGATTTGAGACGGAGCTCCACGCCTACGGGACGAACATTGAAGGTGATTGGGATGTCGTCTTCGCTGCCATCAAGAGGTGTCATGAAGTGATACACGAGATGGGAGCACCCCGGATTACGACGACGCTGAAACTCGGGACTCGCACCGATCGCAATCAGACGATGGCCGAGAAGGTGGAAAGCGTGGAGCGAAAACTGAACCGTTACGGGTCGACGCCATCAGAGAGGGGATGTCCCGCCGGATGTTGAATTTGGGGTAGCGGCGGCTCCTTGGCCGGCCTAAGAATAGGTCTGCCAATAAACCGTCTCCAGAGGGGGACAAGGAGCCACCAATGCCTAGGAAATCAAAGAAGCCAGTAAGAAAGCAAACGCACTCGCCTACGGGCAAGGTAGTTGGCCAAGTCGGTCAGATACTGCTACCGATGATAGCTGGGATCGCGGCCACGAAGGCGAATCTGACGGAATGGGTGTACGAGCAAGGACTGACAGCTCTGCACCTACTGCTCAGAGAGGACGCCGAGGAGATCGCGGGGCTCAAGGGCAAGCACGAGAAGGAGCGAACTCATAACCACTGGGGGAGCACGAACGGAGAGCTGAGCTTCGGTGGTCGTCGCATCCAAGTGTCGCGACCTCGAGTTCGCTCGAAGTCGGGCGCGGAGGCGTCGCTTCCACACTTCGAAGCCTTCCGCGAAGAAGACCCGCTTCCAGAGCGAGTGTTGAATCAGATCTTGGTGGGGGTATCGACCCGAAATTACGAATCGAGTCTGGACAAACCCGCGGCCAAGTTGAAGTCTCGTGGCACGAGTAAGAGTGCCGCCAGCCGTCACCTCGTGAGCCAGACGACTAAGAAGCTTGAGGAATACCTGTCTCGGCGGCTAGAGGAGTTCGAGCTTGCGGCACTGATGCTGGATGGCCTTGAGGTGGCCGGACAGACCGTCGTCGTAACTCTAGGTATTACAATAGATGGAACGAAGGTGCCCCTGGGTATATGGCTGGGCTCGACGGAGAACTCTCGGGTGTGCACCGCGATGTTGCAGGACCTTCTCGAGCGAGGCTTGCGCGTCGATGAGTCGATTCTCTGCGTAGTGGACGGAGGCAAAGGCATCCGCAAGGTACTCGTCGACGTTTTGGGGGACCTCGCGGTCATCCAAAGGTGCCAGATCCATAAACTCCGAAATCTTCGCTCGTACCTTCCCAAATCTCGTCACGCCTACGTGCTCCAGACGATGAAGGAAGCCTACAAGTGCAAGAGTGCCGACAAGGCGCGCAAGCGACTTCAGGCATTGGTGTTGTGGCTCGAGCGAAACGGCTACGACGAAGCTGCCGGAAGCCTTCGTGAAGAGATGGAAGAAACACTCACGGTCGTGAAGCTCGCGCCGCCCGCCTTACTTCGCCAGTCTCTTGCCACGACGAACGCCATTGAGAATCTCAACGGAACCATTCGCAGAGTATCGAGAAACGTCAAGCGTTGGAAGAGTCCTTCCATGGTTCGCCGATGGACCGCTCTTGGCGTCGTCACCGCGCAGAAAAAGTTCCGGCGTATCAAAGGCTATCGCCATATGGGCGCTCTCGTTCACGCGCTTAGAAGCAAACAGAAATCTCTTGACAGCGATGAGTTTGCTGCCTAAGAGTATTCACAGGTGCCGCCGCTACCCCACCAAATTCAACAGCGGCCGGGACATCCCCATCAGAGAGTCGTTAAGGGCCAAACGGTCCTAGTCGGTCAGCTCAGCGCGCCACTTCGATTCCGAACAACTCAATCCCCGTAACATCAGGCGGCCCGTCGTAGCCGGTCAACCGCAGCCTAAGACGGTCCGTTACGAACTCATCCAACGAAGCAGGGGAATCGAGCGTTCGGAATTCCACGTTTTGCGACCCGTGGCGGGGATGCTCGAGTAGTCCTAGAACCAATTCCGTCAAAGCCGGCCAGTTCTCCGGGCTGATCCACGCTTCCTCCCAACTTTCGATGTCTTCTACGGCAACCGGGAGTTGAAGCTCGACGCGAGTCACCGGCGAAAGCGGGACCCGACCGTAGTGCAAGCGAACTCCCGTCACTCGTTGCGCCGATTCCAGCGTCAGGACGAACTCTGCCACCGGCTCGTCGGGATCTGGGATTACCCGAGTTGGCGGACCGATGGTGGCAAGAACCTTATGGGTTGGGGGCGGGACGAGCTCGGTTTTGGATGGAATCACCTCGACCACCATGTCGCGGCCGAAGTCACGGATCTTCAAGAGCTCAGCGCGGTGCCGCTCCAGCCGGTTAAGCAAACGGATGAGGGCGCGTCCCGGTAGGCTCCCAGATGAAGAATCACGTACCGCGCGCCGAGTTTCTGCAACAACGTGATCGAGTCGGGCGAAGGAAAACGCAAGAATAGATTTTTCATCCAACGATGAGACGGCGGAACGAAGCCACTGTCTCCGTTCAACATGGGCCGGAAACCGTGATGTCTGGCCCAGAACATGTACCGGGTGTCGATGACCAAGAACGGCAGCTCCACGATCGGGCCGGGCTCCGCCTCCTCTGCCAGCCAGAGGTACACCTCGGGAGGGGCATCGCTGAAGTTTTCGAGCTGGTGGGGCAAGGCGGTTGATTCGGCGACAAAGAAAACGGCGATGGCCGCCGCCGCCCACCTTCGATTGTGCAACCGCCCCCCTTCCTCGAAGAGCCACGCGAGCGCGAAGCCTGCGAGGACACTGAGACTAAAAAGTGGCAAGAGGGCGAATCGAGTGAGCGCCCGCAGTCCACGAAAAAAAACGAGGTGCTCGTGCAGAAACGAATAGACCGGTGTCAACGGTTCGAAAGACAACAAGACGCCGGCCGCCATTATCAGAAAGTAACAGAGTGCTGTGGCCCATGGGCGGGAGAAGCTTCCTTGCCGTGTTATGAGCACCACTAGCCCTGCCAGCCCTAACAAGGGAAGCGTCAAGCCCGGGAAGAGAAAATCGCGGCGTTTGTCTTCTTCGACCAACCCGTCGGTGAGCGGCCTATAAAGGTGGGTAGACGAAGCCAGGTAGCTCTCCGGCGTGGCGGATAAGGAGCCAATGCCAGGAAGATCCCACTCGATGCCCAGATGCTCGTTCACCCAAAAGTAAGGACGAGCAAAAGGGTAGATGCATAGCGCTGCGACGACGAGGGCAAGGGCAAGCGAGGACATCTCCTGTCGCGTTCTTCCCGCTGTCGGGGCCAGGGTGACCAGCGCGATCGAGAGCGCCACCGTGGCCATTGCGGCGAGGTAGGTTCCCGAAAGCACTTGCAGCAAAAAGAAGCCCGCCGTACCCCACGCCCAACTGCGTTTTCCGGTATCGAGAAAGCGGTGAAGGCAGGCGAGAGCCAAGGGAAGAAAAGCGTAGAGTTGCATCTGTATGTGAGGAAGGCGATTGAATCGGTACGGTGCGAACGAGAAGAGCAGGCCGGCCACGATACCGGCCAACCGGCTGCCGGTAAGAGACACGGTGAGAATGTACATGCCCACTGCCGATAGGAAGATCGAAAACAAGAAAACGAGGTTATAAGAAAGGACGAGGTCGTTCGTCAGCTCAAGAAGGGGCAGCGCCATGAGACCGGGAACGAACAGATGCTCGGAGAAGGCGAGGGTGTTGGCCAAAGGGTAAAAGGTGTTCGCCTGGAAAAGATGGAGAGGATCGTGGATCAGTTGGTTCGCGACCCACGACATGGCCCAAGCGTTGAGCCGGGCATCTCCATTATCGAAACGGCCCAGGCTCGTCGGGTGAATGGCGAGTGGGTAGGTGAGAGCCACGGTCGCGATAGCGAAAATCGAGGACGCGAGCAAGAGATCGCGAAGAAACGGGCGGTCGGAAAGACCGCGCGCCGGCCTAGGCCGCTGGGCGGGACGAACCGGGCCCGAGTAGGGGCGCCCTGCATGAGGTTGCGGAGCTGGAGTTTTTCGGTGCACTCGACTGCGATTGAATCGAAAACTGGTCTAGGATTCAAGTGGCTCGGTGTTGTCGGGCCGGACGCGCCAGGAGGGGCTGCCAGGCCATGCCAGGCCATGGATGGCGAGCGTTTTCCGTTGACCTGCCTTTGAGGGTATGTTACAAAGGTCGGCTTTGTCGCCGTTCCAATAGACACGGCCATTTGAACACGGTCGTCCTCGGGACCGGGAAACACCAGCAAGGCCTGGAGGAGAAGATGAGTAAGGACGGAAAGCATCTTTTTACATCCGAGTCAGTCACCGAAGGCCATCCGGACAAGATCGCAGATCAAATCTCGGACTCGATTCTCGACACCCTCATCAAGGACGACCCGAACTCCCGCGTGGCATGCGAGACTCTCGTGACCACCGGACTGGCTATTATCGCCGGTGAGATCACCACCAAGGCCTCGGCAGACCTACCGAAAATCGTGCGCAATACGATACGCGATGTGGGCTACACGCGTGCCAAGTTTGGCTTCGATTACGAGACCTGCGGTGTCATCTCGGCGGTCAAGGAGCAGTCCCCGGATATCGCGCAAGGCGTGGATCCGGGAGGCGCGGGCGACCAGGGATTGATGTTCGGCTACGCGTGCGACGAGACCGAAGAGCTGATGCCGATGCCGATCATGTTGGCGCACAAGCTCGTGCAGCGCCTGGCGGAAGCCAGAAAGAAAGAGATCTTGGAGTACCTAAGGCCCGACGGTAAGAGTCAGGTCACCGTTGAGTACGATGGGGATCGCCCGGTTCGTATCGAGGCGGTCGTGATTTCTTCCCAGCATTCCAATCTCGTGAAGAACGAGACGCTCCGCGAGGAGATCGAGGAGCAGATCATCAAGCACGTAATCCCGGAAAAGCTGCTTGACAAAGACACCAAGTACCTCATCAATCCCACCGGCCGGTTCGTGATCGGCGGGCCGATGGGGGACTGCGGCGTTACCGGTCGAAAGATCATTGTCGATACCTACGGCGGCGTGGGAAGTCACGGCGGGGGAGCGTTTTCTGGAAAGGATCCAACGAAGGTAGACCGTTCGGCTTCTTACATGGCGCGACACATCGCGAAGAACATCGTGGCCGCCCGGTTAGCCAAAAGGGTCGAAGTCCAGCTGGCCTACGCGATCGGCGTTCCAGAGCCAGTGTCCATCATGGTCGATACCTTCGGGACCGGCAAGGTGAGCGAGGAGAAAATCAGTGAGCTAATCCGCTCGCATTTTGCGCTTACCCCGCGAGAGATCATCGAGGCCCTCAATCTGAGGCGACCGATCTTCAAGAAGACCGCAGTCTATGGCCATTTTGGTCGCAACGAACCCGAGTTCACCTGGGAGAAGACCGACAAGGCCGACGTGCTTCGCAAAGACGCTGGGCTGTAGCTGCCCGAGTTTTCGGAGTGGTATACCCTGAGCGATGAGGTTTCTTCGCTCTGTCTTTCTAGCGCCCGCCGTCCTGCCTGTGATCGTCGTCATCGCCGTTGTCGCAAGTCTTCCATCCAAGCCTCCGCCGCCGAGGTTGACCGGCGACTCGCCTCCGGATGTAGACCGGCGTGCGGTGGGTGTCGTTCACGTGCACTCGAGCTATTCCGATGGGTCGGGAAGTGTGACCGACATCCTCCGTGCCGCGAAACAAGCGGGCCTCGATTTCGTGGTGCTCACCGATCATCGCGACCCCTATGCGCTTCGAAACGAGGGCCAGGAGTATCGGGAAGGAGTGCTGCTTCTCGCGGGAAGTGAGGTTGCGACCGAAGGAGGGCACGTTCTAGCGCTCGACATCCCGGATCCGGTCCTTCGCTTCGGTACCGATCTCGTGGAGACGCTCAGAGACGTCGATGAGATGGGGGGCTTCGCCATCGCCGCTCATCCTTATGCCCGGAGAGCCAATTTCGCGTGGGCCGATTGGGATGTTGCTGGCTTCACCGGCATCGAGCTCTTCAATTTCTTCAGTGGATGGAGGCGTCAAAGCGGATGGAGTGTCGCCGCCGCGGCGGTCGTCTTTCCCTTCTCACAGCGGCTCGCTCTGGCTGCCGGTTTGGACTGGGAGCCGCGTCTGTTCGAAAAGTGGGACCGAATGCTTGCCGCGCGCGATGTGGTCGCCTGGATAGGTCTCGACGCACACGGTCGCGTCACGTTGCCCCTGGATTTCGAGCTGCCGTGGCCGAGCTACCGCGCCGTTTTCGAGATGGCACGCAACCATTTGGTATTGGACGAACCGCTGGTCGGCGATGCGGCGAAAGACCGAGCGTCGATCTACCACGCCCTCAAGAACGGTAAAGGATTCATGAGCTTCGATGGACTGGCCGACGGCTCTCGCTTCCGGTTCTATGCAGAGGACGGTTCTCGCGAATGGCCCATTGGAAGCAAAGTGCCCGTCGAGATGGTCGAGACCGGCTCGCTCAGACTCGTCGCCTCGGTCGAGGCTCCGGCTGGAACGCGGCTGCGTCTACTGAAAAACGGCGCGTCCGTGGTCGAGTCGACTGACCGCGCGCTGTCGCTCTGGGTCGATGGACCAGGCGTCTATCGGGTCGAGGCTTTTCTCGACTCGCGATTCGTTCCCGGTCGACGCGAGCAGCCTTGGATCGTCTCTAACCCCATCTTCGTCTCATCCCGACAGGTAGCGGAGCTTAGGAAGGCTCGCCTGACCGACTTTCCGCCTCTTCCCTCCGCGGAGACGATGTCGTGCCAGCCGGTAGGCGAGGATCCATGGAAGATGGCGTTCCACGCCGAGCACGATCCTGCATCCCGAATGGACGACCAGGCCGCCCAATCCTCCGGGGGCGCGTTTCGCATGGAGTTCCATCTCTCCGAGCCTAGAGCCGACCGACCCTACGTCTGGTGTTCGGTAGCCGATCGGACTCCTCGTGACCTTGCCGGCTTCGCCGCCATCCGATTCCAAACCAGGGGAGAGGATGTGTACCGTGTCACCGTGCAGCTTCGTGACCTGCGGCCCGGTGCTTCAGTGGAAGACACCGAGTGGTGGGCGAGTTCCTTCAAGACCTCGCCCGGGTGGCGCGATGTCGTCGTTCCCTTCGAGACGCTCCGCAGCATTAGCGAGACGACCGACGGCGACCTCGACCTCGGGGAAACGCGCGGCCTCTTCTTCGTTCTGGACGCCGGCAACATGCGTCCGGGAACCGCGGGAGTAATCGAAGTCCGAGGCCTCGAATTTTGTGCGGCCGAAAATTAGTGCTCTCAATGCGCGCTCACTCCTCGTTCGCGCGCTTGGCCTCGCTCTTCGCTCGGCCTCTCGTCGTCGGATCACTCGGGCCGGGCTCGCTCCGCTCGCGCAGGGTGCAGTGGATTTTTTAGCACCCTAACTGTAGTGCTTACGTCTTCACTTCGAAGAGCGCATACAGGGCGGCAACGCCGAAGAGTACGTTCGGAGCCCAGGCCGCCATGAGGGGAGGAAGAATAGCCGAGTCTCCCATGAAGGCGAACACGCGCGTCGTGATGTAGTAGGTCAGGCCCACCACAATCGCGATTCCGATCCCGTAGAGGGCTCCCTTCTTGCCGGGCGTAAAAGAAAATGGGACTCCAATAAGCAAGGTCACGAGCGCCGCCAACGGAAACGAGACCTTGCTGTGCAGGGCCACCTTCAAGCGCACCACATCGAATCCCGCCTGACTCAACTCATCTATGTACTCGGCGAGCTCCAGGTACGTCATCTGGCTCGATTGGCGTCGCTCCTTCGTAAAGTAGTCGGGAGGTTCCATGTCGTGCATACCGAGCTCGTCGAAACGCTCGATCCCTGCCTGCCCGTTGAAGTGCCGCAACCAACCGTCGCGCATCGTCCAGCTGGCGGAAGTCGGATCCCAGGCCGCGGTCTGCGCGTAAAAGCGTTGGGTGAGTGAGAAGCGGTTGGGATCGAACTCGTAGACGGCAAGTCCGTTGAAGAGTCGCTCCTGCGCGTCGTAGTAGGCGTAGTTGTAGATACGCTCGTCTTGACCCAGCATCCACCGGCGGTTGAGCAGGTTGTGCGTTTGGACCGGTCGGTCTTTGATCTGGTCACGCAATTCGGAGGCGCGTCGATTGGTATAGGGAAGGAGATATTCTTGGATTCCGAAACAGAACAAGCTGACGAAGAAGCCGATCAAGGCAATGGGGATCGAGACGCGGTACATGCTGATTCCGCCCGCCTTAGCGGCGATGAGCTCGCTGGTCTTGGAAAGAAGGGCAAAGTTGATGAGCGTGGCCATGAGTGTTGCCAGGGGTAACATGTGAAAGAGAACCTGAGGCATCTCGTTGCCCACGTAGTTGAAGACGAGCTTAACTTTGATCCGATTTTCGATGGCGGGCGGGATCACGTCCACCAGCAATCCCAAAACATAGACCACAGCGAGTGCCGACAGCACTAGGGCGAAGTAACGGAAAAATTCACGAGAGACATAACGATCGAACGTATTCGGGAATCGGAGGACGATACGCGGGATGCGGATCACGACGACGGGTCGCGAACTACGGCGAAAGAAAGCTTCGGGTGGAGCCTCTGAATCAGCCGGGCCCCGTCTGACCAACCGCCCGAGTTTTTGGGTGCCGCTCTTGATAGCATGCCCAATGGCGGGGAAGACGGCGGACGATTCCCGTGCGTTTCTGATGAGAAGGGCAAGACCCGCAACTCCGAGCGCCACGTTGGGCATCCACATCGCGAGCGAAGGGGGAAGATTTCCTTGCTTTGCGATGCCGTCCCCCAGTTGAATGAGGACGTAGTAAAAAAATATGACGGCGATGCTCACTACGAATCCCCAAGAACGACCCTCGCGACGGTTGCGAATCCCGAGCGCCAGGCCCAGGACACCGAAGACGAAACAGGCGAAGGGAATCGAGAACTTCTTGTGAATCTCTACCAAATAAATGGGGAGACCCGATTTTTGATAAGACTCGAAAAGCTGCGGGATTCCCATTTCCCTCGCTCCGCGCGGCACGTCCATGTCCTCCGGAGGGAAGAAAGTTTCGTTCGTCAACGGAAGCACGGTCTCCGAAAAGGTCTGTAGGTCGTACTCGCCGGGACGTGCGTAGGTCACCTGGTGCACCTCGCCGTCTCGCAGGTAGAAATTGACCGCCCGCAGTTCGGAGTTGACTACCAGCTGCCCCGCACGAGCCAGGGTGATTCTGGGGGCGGTAGGGGAAGTCAGGTCGGCCAGGAACACGTTACTCCAGTTTGCTTGGCCCGATGGCATGTCCATCACCAGGAACATGAAGTTCGGGAAGAGCGTGTCGTAGAAAACGCGCGGGCGGATGTCCGTCTTGGCCTTGGAGGCTATGACTTGAAAAAGGAGCTTGCGGACCGCTTGGTTCGAGTCGGGCAGCACCTCTATGATCAAATAGGAGGTTGCCATCCAGCCTAGCGTGGCGGCCACCATGATGGGACGGAGCAAGCGATAGAGGCTGACACCGCTGGCGCGGAGCGCGATGATCTCGCTGTCGGCTGCGAGTCGTCCGAGCGCGATGAGAATTCCGAGTAAGACCCCCATCGGGATCGTTAAGCAAAGCACGCTCGGCAGCAAATTGATAAGGATGCCGACCACGCTGTCGAAGCTAGCCCCTTGTGTGATCAAGATTTGCGCGTAGCGGAGAATCTCGTTGAGCAGGAAGACGAAGGTGAACACCCCGAGCCCCAGGAGGAACGTGGGGCCTATCTCACGAAGCGTGTATCGATCGAGAATGCGTAGCATCGGGAGTCAGTAACGCCGGGACGATACTCGGCGATATTCCAAGTTGGGCGATCCAAATTAACACGCCGCTCCAGATAAGGCCAAAAGGGTCGGGGTGGCACCGACGCCTGGCTCGGTTGAGATGACCAGCTCGACGGTTTGGCGTCCAGCAGGATCCAACAGTCACGCCTGGCTAGGCTGATATGGGCACCGACGCCTGGCTACTTCCGATGGCGGCAACCGCCTGTTTTGGCGTGCGGCACGGTAAGAGAGGCGTCTGGCTAGGCTGATTGTTACCAACCTCCTATTTTGACGCCACACACGAAGTGGCAAGCGACGGTTTGGCGCCCAGCAGGATTGAGAGCCGGGCCTGACTTAGGTTTTTTGGGTCCCTGTTTTGGCGCTCGTCAGGATCTAAGAGGGGCGCCTGACGAGGTTTATACTTTGCTACCCCCTGTTTTGGCGCCAGGATCGTAGAGCCACGCAGTCGCAGGCAGATATAGTAGGACGAGAAAGTCTTTCCACCACATCTAGCGCTTCCTCGTTGAAGCCTGCTCGCGAGCTGTGCTAAACTCTGTTTCTTTACAGACAATATAACTGTCATGAGATTAGACCGCGTAGACATCGTAGGTTTCAAGAGCTTCGGTGAACGGACGGAACTTTCCTTCCACGAAGGAGTTACGGCCATCGTCGGGCCCAACGGGTGCGGCAAGAGCAACATCTCGGACGCCATCGGCTGGGCCCTCGGCGAGCAGAGTGCCAAGAGCCTCAGGGGGCAACGGATGGAGGACCTCATCTTTAATGGCAGCGAGAGCCGACCTCCGGTCGGTTTTGCCGAGATCAATCTCTGCCTATCCAACATCAACGGAAACGGATCGAGTGGCGTGCGGGAAGCGGTGGTCACGCGTCGGCTGTATCGGTCCGGGGACAGTGAATATTTACTCGATGGCAGCCCGTGTCGCCTGCGAGACATCGTCGAGCTCTTCATGAACACTGGGATGGGTAACAAGACCTATTCGATCATCGAGCAGGGGAAGATCGGGCTGATTCTTTCCAGCAAGCCATCCGACCGGCGTGCGATGATCGAGGAGGCGGCCGGCATTACGAAGTACAAGGTACGTCGCCGTTCCGCCGAGGTGAAGTTACAGGCTGCTCAGCAAAACCTTTTGCGGGTGAACGATATCGTCTACGAAGTTGGGCGCCAGATGAACTCTCTCAAGCGCCAGGCCGGCAAAGCTAGGCGCTACAAACGCCTGCGCGCCTCGATGAGCCAGCTCGAACAGATCGCCGCGGTGTGGAAGAGTCGAGAGTTCGAGCGCAAGCTTGGACACTTGCGACAGGAGCTCAAGACCGTGGCCGACGAAGAACTCAGGCGTTCCACCAGCTTGGCGACCGCGGAGAATTATCTCGAACGCTTGCGGTTGGAACAGGCAGAACAAGAGTCAAGCGTGGAAGATACCCGCGAGAAGCTCCACCGCTTGGAGATCGCGATCGAGCGACTGGATAGCCAGATCGCCCTGGACCGTCAGCAATTGAAAGACGTTGACAGTCGCCAGAGTCAGCTCGAGCAAGAGCTCGAAGATCTCGAAACGCGCCTCGACCCGGCTGCGCGACAACTAGAGCTGCGCCGCAACGACGGGAAGGCGGCGGCGGATAACCTCACGGAGCTCGAAGCGAACGCGACTCACACTCAAGAAAAGCTCTCCCGAGCAACCGCATCGCTCGCAGAGATCGAGCAAGAGATCGAAGAAGGGCGTGCCGAGTTCGTGCATCGCATCAGCAAGATCGCGACGCTCAACAATTTTCTCCAGGGCGTGCTGGCGAATGTGGAAAAGGTTTCGTCGGAAGCGCTGAAGCTTCAAGAGGAGATGCGCGAGCTCTCGACGGAACGCCAGCGTCTCGAAGGAGAGAAGCAGGAGCTGGCAAAGGAGCGTGAGGAGCGGCGGGCTACGGCGGCTACGCTCGCCAGTGAGCGAGCAACCACGGAGCGGGAAGTTACCGATCTCAGACGTGACCTGGCGCAGGTCGATCAGGAGGTGGTGCGCGGGCGGGAAGAGACATCTTCGCTTTCGGGGCGGCTCGCCTTGCTCGAAGAGCTGGTGATGTCCAGGGCGCATTTCGGGGCGGGCGCGCGACGTTTGCTCACCGCCGGGCCGGACCTGCATGACATGCCTGACATGAACGTCCGGCTCGGAGGCGTCCTCGCAGACTCGGTCGAGGTCGACCCTAAGTTCGAGCGAGCCGTGGAAAGTTTCTGCGGAGAGTCTCTCCAGCGCATTTTGGTCGAGAATGAAGAGGATGCTCTGGCGGCTCGGCGATGGCTTGAAAAGGAAGACGCCGGACGCTGTGACTTCCTCATCGAGTTCCTGATGAGTCTGACGAGCACGACGAAAACTTCGCGAATCCGGAAGGCCTTCGAGAATCTTCGACTGAAGGAAGTCGACGGAGTGGTGGGGCTTCTCAGTGACGCGGTTCATTGGACGAACGGCAAGTCCGACCTTCTACGACGCGCGCTTCCTGACGCGATCGTGGTCGATAAGGTCGAGGCTGCGCTTCGAGCCTTCCGCTTCGAGTCGGGGGTTCCTTACGTGAGCTTGGCGCGTGGAGAAGTTCTCACCCCACCGGGAGTACTGCAGGCGGGTCCCGGCGGACCGAGCGAGGGGCTGCTCAGTAGCCGGCGAGAAATCCGTGAGCTCCAGCAAAAACTATCCCAAAACGCGACCGAGCTCGGTCGGCAGGAAGCTCGCAAGGAAGAAATCCAGAAAGAGCTCGGGGCCAGAGAGGACAGATTGGCTTCCGTTTCCGAGGAACAACACTCTCTGGAGAAAGTTCTCGTCGGCCTCGACCATCGGGCCCGCCAGCTCGAAGAAGAGTGGACGCGGGTCGAGCGAAAAACCGAAGTCTTGTCGAGTGAGCTGGCACGTGCCGATTCCGAGAAGAGCAACTTGGGTGACAAGCGGGTGGAAATGGAAGGCTCGCTTGGCTCCGAAGAAGAAGCCAAGAATCGGATCGAGTCTCGATTGGAGGAAGCTCGGTCGAGCCTGGTCGAGCGCCGGACCGAAGTCGAGCAAGTCCAAAGCCAAGCCGCGGAGGAGGCCACCACCGTCGCCGCGCTGCGAGAGCGCGTGCAGGCAGTCAGGGTGGATGTCGAACGATTGCAGGAAGGCGTTAGCGAGCTCGGGGTGCGTATGGAATCGGGGCGAAACGAGCAGCTCGGGCTCGGCGAGCGGTTATCCAAGGTTAAGGGAGAGCTCGCCAATGCCGAAACGGAGCTTGCTCAGTCTCTCGCTCAGAGGGATTTGCTCCGGGAAAGCTTCACCGGGCTCGAGGAGGCAGCGGGCCGGCTTCGGGATCGCATCGAGTCAACGGCGGGGGCCCTTAAGCTCCGCCGAAAAGAGCTGGAGGAAATCCGCGAAAAACGCTCCGCCGAAGAGATTGCTCTGACGAGGGAGGAGTCGGAGATGAGTCACCTCCGACAGAGCTTCCGAGAGTCACACGAGATAACACTGGAGGATGCGGCCCAGTTGTTGAGCCCCGGGGATCTCAGCAAAGACGATGAGGGGCTTGCTAAGGAGCTCTCCGAGCTCAAACGGAAGCTGGATTCCATCGGTCCGGTGAATCCGATGGCCGACGAAGAGTATCTTGAGCTGGAGACGCGGAACGAGTTCCTCATCAGTCAACGCAAGGATCTCCTCGACTCTATCGCGTCTACCGAGAAGGCCATCCAAAGGATCGATTCCACCTCCCGACAGAAGTTTTTGGAAGCTCTCGAAGGGATCAACCATCATTTCGGGGGGACCTTCAAACAGCTCTTCGGAGGCGGACACGCCGGCCTACGACTGATCGACGAGAACGACGTACTGGAGAGCGGCATCGATATCATTGCGCAGCCTCCCGGGAAGAAACTTCAAACGTGTTGCTTCTCTCCGGAGGGGAGAAGGCGATGACCGCGATCGCCATCATGTTCGCCATCTTCCGTTACAAACCTTCGCCTTTTTGTCTTTTGGACGAGGTCGACGCTCCGCTCGACGAAGCCAACGTCGGCCGATTCCTGTCCATGCTAGCCGAGCTCAGGAAAACCACGCAATTCATCGTCATCACTCACAACCTCAGAACGATGGAGCATGCCGATCAGATGTACGGCGTAACCATGGAGGAACCGGGGATCTCCAAGCTGGTCTCAGTCAAGCTGGAGGAAGGGGCTCCGGTTGCCATTGCTCCACACGCTTAGAAACCAATTTTCATTTTCGGCACCGTTTTATCGGCATGGAAGAGCAATTTCGCTAATGAGAAGTATCGCCAAACATACCGGCTGCGGGATGTCGAAGCGTGCCTTGATGAGACACCCATTGGGTTTTTCATGGAGCTCGAAGGAGAGGCGGACGGGATAGAAGAGGCCGTTCGGGACTTAGAGCTAATGATGGATCGCGCGTTATCTCTGGATTACGCCGCCCTCCACGCTAACCATCGCCGTCGGTTCCCGGCAGCACCACGCTTCATGGTTTTTCCGGAGGACCGGCAACCTCGATGACGCCGACCATGAACACGGTGAAGGCCATGGTGCTCTCGGCAGGGGAGGGTCGGCGTCTGAGACCGCTGACCGTTTATTGGGCGAAGCCGGCGATCCCACTCCTCGGAGCCACGCCCATCGAGTACGCGGTCGGGCTCCTTCGCGAAGCAGGCATTCGCGAAGTGGTAGTCAACCTTCACCACAATCCCGAGAGTATCGTCGAAGCGCTGGAGGCGATGGACCAGGGCCAGGATTTCGCCCTCCATTATTCTCGAGAGGTGGAGCTTCTCGGTACCGCGGGAGGGCTAAAGCAGGCGGAGGAGTTGCTCGCGGGGGGAAGCTTCGTCGTCGTCAACGGAGACACGATCGTAGACCTCCACCTAGGTTCCTTGATCGATTGGCATCGTGATAAGAAGGGGGCGGCTACCTTGCTGCTGCGGCCCAGGCCGGCACGAAGCGACTACACGGAGTTGGGCATCGCGGAGGACGGTCGGGTTGTTTCGATTGGCCAGAGGAGTCATGAGTCGAGCAGTTCTCGGTCGCCTCTCATGTTCGCCGGTGTTTGGGTGCTTGAGCCCTCCGTTTTCGAGCATTTGCGCCGAGGGCAGTTCGCCCGGCTCGAGGTGGACCTGCTTCCAAAGCTTATCGTCGAAGGCTCGGTCTTCGGTTATGTGGCCGATGCTACCTGGTTCGACATCGGGACGCCGGAAAAGTATCTGAATGCCTGCGAGCGGTTGGTTAAGGAAGGCTTGTTCGCGAGTCAGTGGCGAGTCCGCCCCATCGAGCCGCCGTCGGACTCGCCACCAGGAACCGCAGTGCTCGTCGGCCCCGGCACCCGAGTCGATCCCAGGGCTCGCTTCTCCGGTACAACGATTCTCGGGGCGGACTGTGTAGTAGAGCGTGGAACGAGAATACAGAGCGCGGTGCTCTGGGACCGGGTCACGGTTTTCGAGGACGCACTGATTCGCAAATCCGTGGTAGCGAGTGACGTATCTTTGGCCGCCTCCACCACGACAGTGGGAAAGGTTGTGGCGCGTATTGGGTCGCACCGCGCTACGATTCGTGCCCGCGAGGTCGTTGGAGATTGCGTGGTAGCGGAAATCAAGGGTTAATGTCGATAGACCCCGCAGACGAGTCTCTCGATCCCAGGATCAGCCGTTTTCTGAGCCGTCAAAAAAAAGACGGTCTTCGCGTGCGCTCGGTAACGGCACTCGCCGGGGATGCCTCGGCGCGAAGTTACTTCCGAGTGAACCTGTCCGGCGATCCCGAGCGCCAAACTATGGTGCTCGCGTTGCAGCCAGAGCCCTTCGACCCAGAGCGCGAGCCTTTCTTGAACGTGGCCCGGCTCTTTCAGAAGTTGCCGGTGCGCGTCCCGAAAATACACGATGTCTCCGGCCGGGAAGGAATATTGCTGTTGGAGGACTGTGGCGACGAGCTTCTGCAGACATTGATTGCAAACGGCGACGGGAAGGTGACAAGGGCTCTCTACGAGCAGTCGATCACTATCCTGGCACGAATTCAAAAGCGTGGGGCGGATCTCGAAAGTACCGTGTATCTCCCCTACGGGATAGCTTTCGACCAAGAGAAGCTCCATTGGGAGCTCTCGTTTTTTCAGCAGCATTTTCTCGAGGGGCTCCGCAAGGTCTCGCTCGACGCCGCCGAGTTGGAGATGCTGGATAGCGCTTTCTCGAGCATCGCCACGGAGCTCGCCGCCTGCCGGCGAGTGCTTTGTCATCGCGATTATCATTCTCGGAACCTCCTTCTCGTAGGGAGTGAGCTCGTGGTGATCGATTTCCAGGACGCACGCATGGGTCCGGTAAGTTATGATTTGGTCTCGCTGCTGCGGGATTCTTACGTGGAGCTGGGGGCGGAACTCGTCGAGGAGATGAAAGAGCAGTTTCTTTCCGCTACGTCGATGGATCGCAGGAGCTTCGAGGAAGAATTCGACTTGATGGCTTTGCAACGAAACTTGAAGGCCCTTGGCACGTTCGGCAATCAGATTGCGGTGAGGGGTAAAGTGTTCTACGAGCGCTACGTCCCTCATACGCTCAGAATGGTGAAGGCCAACCTGGCGCAGCATTCTGAGCGGGTGGAGTGGGATGGTCTGCGAAGGGTGCTTGCTGCTCACCTACCAGAAATGACATGAAGGAGCCGATTCGATGAGTTCGATCCAGGCCTATATAGCAGACATCTCTAACTACGACGGAACGGAGATCACACTCAAGGGCTGGCTCGTGAACCGTCGCTCTAGCGGGAAGATCCAGTTCGTGATCCTTCGGGATGGCTCCGGCTTCATACAAGCCGTTATCTCTAAGGCGGACGTCTCCGAGGAGGTCTGGGAGGGCGCGAAGGGGCTCACGATAGAAAGCTCTCTCATCGTGCGGGGCAAAGTACGCAAGGACGACCGGGCTCCGGGCGGTTACGAGCTGGAGCTCACCGAGCTAGATCCTGTGCAAATCGCCGAAGAGTACCCAATAAGCCCCAAGGAGCACGGCGTCGCGTTCTTGCTCGACAACCGACATCTGTGGCTTCGAGCCCGCCGCCAACACGCCATCCTGAAGATTCGACACGAAATCGTTTCCGCCTGCCGCAACTTTTTCGACGACCGGGGCTTCGTACTCGCGGACACTCCGATCTTCACTCCCAACGCGAGTGAAGGGACGACCACTCTCTTCGAGACCGATTACTTCGGGGAAAAGGCGTACCTCACTCAGAGCGGCCAGCTATACAACGAGGCGGTTGCGATGTCGGTGGGCAAGACCTACTGCTTCGGCCCAACCTTCCGAGCCGAAAAATCCAAGACGCGGCGCCATCTCATCGAGTTCTGGATGATCGAGCCCGAGGTTGCCTACGCCCTCTTGGACGACATCACCGAGCTTGCCGAAGATCTCGTCTGCTTCGTCGTCGAGTCCGTACTCGAGAAGCGGCGCGAAGAGCTGAAGGTTCTCGAAAGGGACCTCGCGCCGCTCGAAGAAGTGAAGAAACCGTTTCCTCGGATCACCTATGACCAGGCCGTCGAATTGCTCAAAAAGGAAGGCAACGATTTCGAGTGGGGTTCCGACTTCGGTGCTCAGGATGAGGAGATGCTGTCGCGGGCCCACCAACGGCCCGTTGCGATCACGCGTTATCCGAGCGTGATCAAGGCTTTCTACATGGAACCCGATCCCGATCGGCCTGAGACGGCACTGTGCGTCGACGTCCTTGCGCCGGAAGGTTACGGTGAGATCATCGGAGGGAGCCAACGCATACACGATCTCAAGTTACTCCGGCAACGGATCCGGGAGCACAAGCTACCGCAAGACGCTTTTTCTTGGTACCTCGATCTGCGTCGTTATGGTAGCGTGCCGCACTCCGGCTTCGGTATGGGTATCGAGCGAGTGGTAGCCTGGATCTGCAAGTTGGAGCATCTTCGAGAAACTATTCCCTTTCCACGGATGCTTTACCGACTCTCACCGTAGCTAACGGATGGAAGCCATCTTTCTGTAGGGATTTGCGGGCCTATCGGTTTTTCGCTACGCTGAGCGTCGGCCTATGAAGAAAATTGGATTCGTGAGCTTGGGTTGCCCCAAGAACCTCGTGGACACGGAGGTGATGCTGGGGCACCTAGCCAGGGCGGGGTACGAGCCGACTTCCGAGCTGTCGGAGGCGGAGGTGTTGGTCGTCAACACCTGCGGTTTTATCGATCGAGCGAAACAGGAGAGCATCGATACGATTCTCGAGATGGCTCGGCACAAGCAGGAAGGTCGTTGCCGACGTCTCATCGTCGCGAGATGTTTGGCTCAACGCTACGCCGACGAGATCGCTCAGGAGATCCCTGAGGTGGATGCGGTGGTTGGATTGGACCAACTGGACTCGATCGTGTCCGCGTCGGAGGGCGAAGATCGGCAGATCTCGAAACTCCAGGCAGACGGCTCGGTCGTCTATCTTTACGATCACCTCGCTCCCCGCGTGCTCACCACGCCGCGCCCCTACGCGTATGTGAAGATCTCGGAAGGCTGCGACTACCCTTGCACCTTCTGCATCATTCCGAAGATACGGGGGCACTATCGAAGCCGGACGCCGGAGTCGATTCTCTCCGAGGCGGAGTCCCTCGTGAAACAAGGGATCAAAGAACTGGTCCTCATTGCACAGGACACGACGCGCTACGGCGTGGAGCTCGATCAGAGCGCGACTCTAGCAAGTTTGCTCCGAGGGCTCGCGGCGGTGGATGGGATCGAATGGGTGCGCGTGCTTTACGCCTATCCAACGACGGTGACCGACGAGGTGCTCGAGGTCATGGCAACTGAGCCTAGCGTTTGCCTCTACCTTGATATCCCACTGCAACACGCGAGCGACCGTATTCTCAAGGCGATGAAACGTCCTGGAACGAGAGCCAGCAATGAAAAGCTGCTCGAGCGCATCCGTTGCGCCGTACCGCGGGTATCGTTGCGCAGCTCATTTATCGTCGGCTTCCCGGGCGAGACGAGAGCCGACTTCGAGGAGCTCTTGCAGTTTTGCCGCGACATGGAGCTCGACAATGTGAGCGTCTTCACCTATTCGAACGAGGAGAATACCGAGGCCTTCGTGCAGATTGAGACCGTACCGTCGGCTGAGAAAGAGAAACGAAGACACCTCCTGATGAAACAGCAGGGCACGATCTCCCTACGCAAGAACCAACAGCTAGTGGGGACCCGTCAAAGGGTGCTAGTGGAGGGCCCGTCTCCGGAGACGGATCTGCTCCTTCGGGGAAGAACGGAAGGCCAAGCGCCGGAGATAGACGGCGGGGTACTGATTAATGAGGGCACCGCTAGTCCCGGTGATTTTGTGACCGTGGAGGTAACGGAGGCCCATCCCTATGATCTGGTGGGTCGGATCGTTAGTGATAGGGACGACGGGAGGCGATTCCCGGTAAGTGCCTCATTTGGCTCAAGTCGTTCAACTGACGCTTGATCTGAGCTGGCCGGTTAGACTATAGTTGTGCCTAGTCGAGAGTCCACAGAAGTGGGCATTTGTCCACTTTTTTTATTGGTTCAACCGCCCGAATGGCCTTTCGGGCGGCTCCCGATGGTACAGCCAAAGGGATTAGGGCACCAAGGCGGGTGGGTTGCCACCCCATAACGTGGTCAGGTGCGGCAAAATTGGCGCTCGGAGTGCGTCCAGCCCGCGTTAACAGGCCGGAGGCCCGTCGGCGAAAGAGCCTTCAGTCGCCGGAGTGGCTGGCGCCAGAACGAGGGGTGGGGGCGCGACTGATTGAGGTCAGCGAGGGGCGATCGACTTGGAGTGGGTTAGAGACAGTGGCCATGCAAGACGACAGCTTGCTGCCCAAACTGCGGGAGCTGGCCCAACGGGCCGCAGAGCCACTCGGTATCGAAGTAGCTTGGGTCGAGCTCAAGCAAGCGGGTGGTTCCAGGCTCTTCCGAGTGTTTATTGACCGCGAGGAAGGTGTGGGGCTCGAAGAGTGCGAGCGAGTCAACGAACGTCTGAGCGTGCTGCTGGATGTAGAAGATCCCATTGAATCGAGCTACACGCTCGAGGTCAGTACGCCGGGGCTGGATCGACCGCTCTGGACTATGAAGGACTACGAGCGCTTCACTGGAAGAGTGGCGAAGATCAAAACCCGAGAGCAGCTCGATGGGAAGAATCGGTTCCGGGGAAGACTCGTGGGAGTCGAAGGGGAGTCAGTGCTTTTGGAACAAAGCGGTGAACGGAAGAGCATTCCGTTCCCGATCATCGAGAGTGCCCGGTTGGAGGTAGAGCTCTTCTTGCCGGAGCAGCGTCAGTTTGCGAGACAAAGGTAATGAGTAGTCTTCTATATCAGACGATCGAGCAGATTAGCCAGGAGAAAGGCATCGATCCGGATGTGATCATCAGTGCCGTTGAGGACGCGATCGTTACCGCTACCAAGAAGTACTACCGGACCGAAGAGGATCTCCGCGCTCGGCTGAACCGCGAAACCGGGAACGTAGAGGTTTTCACTCTCAAGTCCGTCGTGGATTCGGTGATCACACCGGAGACCGAGATCTCCTTGAGGGAAGCAAAGCAGGCCCAAGCCGGAGCGAAAGTCGGACAAGAGATCGAGGTACACAAGCCCACCGCCGCTCTCGGGCGCATCGCAGCCCAGACCGCGAAGCAGGTGATCTTCCAGAAGGTACGCGAGGCGGAGCGGGACAACATTTTCAGCGAGTTCGGCGATCGCATCGCGCAGCTCCTGACGGGAATCATCAAGCGGGCAGAAAACGGCGACCTGGTGGTCGACCTGGGACGCACCGAGGCCGTCTTGCCCCGAAGGGAGCAGTCGCGAGCCGAAGTGTTCAACGCCGGAGAGCGCATTCGAGTTGTCATCATTCGAGTGCTGCGTGCTTCGCGTGGGCCGCAGGTCGTGGTGTCCCGAACCGACCCCGCTCTGTTGACCCGGTTGTTCGAAATGGAAGTTCCCGAGATCTACGAGGGAACGGTGGTGGTAAAGAACGCGGTGCGGGAGCCTGGGGACCGCGCCAAGGTCGCGGTTTACTCGAAAGACCGGGACGTGGATCCGGTGGGAGCCTGCGTCGGTATCAAGGGTTCGCGCGTCCAGAACATCATCCGCGAGCTGCGAGGGGAGAAAATCGATATCGTACAGTGGAACGAAGATCCTTGCACGTTCGCGATCAACGCGCTTAACCCAGCCAAGGTGAGCCGCGTGTCCATTGTCCACGCAAAAGAAAAGATCATGGAGGTTATTGTCGAGGACAGGCAGCTCTCTTTGGCGATCGGGAAAAAAGGACAAAACGTCCGCTTGGCGGCCAGGCTCATCGGCTGGCGAATCGACATCAAGAGTGAGGAAGAAAAGAAATTGGAAGTGCAAAGCCAAATGGACGCCATGGCGGTCACGCAGACGTCACTCAGCATTTTGAGCGGACTGGGGGAGAAAACGGTAGAGAGGTTGGCAGAGCAAGGTTTCAGCAGCGTGGAGGAGATCGCATCGCTAGAACCAGATTCTTTGACCGAGATTCCAGGCATTGGAGCCAAAACCGCGGAGAAGATCGTTGCTGCCGCAAGGGATTACTTGGCCACTTTGCCGCCGCTCGCTGAAAGGTCTGCTGAAAAAGCCGCGGAGGAGGTGCCGCTGGTCGAAGAGCCGGCTTTGGTGGAGGTCACCGAAGAACCACTTCCAGCACAGATTAGCGAGATCGCACACGATCGTCAATCGAGCGATGGCGAGCCAGAATCGGAAGGTTCGGGAGGTGAACGCTGATGGATAAGGTCAGGGTTTACGAACTGGCTCGCGACATCGGTATCACCAGTCCGCAGACTATCCAACTTCTCAAAGACAAGCTCCAGCTCAGGGTCAAGTCTGCCTCCAGCACCATCGAAGAAGACGTTGCTATCAAGCTAAAGAGGCTCATTCGCCTCGAAGGGGCCGGTGCCATCGGTTCGTCCCAGGCGAAAGCGAAGGTTGCCGATCCTACTCAATCCAAAGAAGAGCAGGCACGGAGTACGGGCAAGGCACGTGCCGAACGCGCTCGAAAGGCGCTTCTCGCCGAGTTCGAAGAAGAAGAGCGCGCGGAAGAGAGGCGAAAACAGGCCGAGGAACGAGCCGCCCGAGAGCGTGAAGAGACGGAGAGACTGGCCGCCGAACAAGCCGCGCGAGAAGAAGCAGCCAGGCTGGCTGCGGTGCTCGAGGAGCAGCAGGCTCTTCAGGTCGAAGTGGACGAACGGGCCCGAGCCGAATCAGGGTTGGTGGAGGACGTACCGGCTGCGCCGGGTGCTGAAGTCGACGAAGCAGAGAGGCTGCCGGCTGGGGCTATCGAAGCACCGCCTATCGAGCCCCAAGCCGAGCGTGCAGAAAAACCGACGCCCGCACCGGCTCCGCGCGTCACGAGTCCGCCTCCACTGCTACCCGCGGCGCCAACGTCCCCGGCTGGGCCAGCTGGGGATGCCACGGCGAGTGCTCCGTTGGCGCGTGGGCAAGGGGTCCGTGCGACCCAAACGCGAGGGTTCGTTCCCGGTCCGACTGCGACCGTGATCCGGACGCGACCGCCCGCCCCGACACGGGCGGGTATGATGAAGCCGATTCCTCCCCCGCCACGACCGGCCGCACCGATCAAGACCGTGCACCGGCGGCGCCCGGATGCCAAACCGCGGACCAAGGAATCTCAACGAAAGGCGCGCGCCACCGCAGCCGAAGTCAAGGAACAGGCGATCCCGGAACCTAAGGTCGCCGAAGCTGCCAAGCCGGCTCCTCCCAAGGTCTTTCGGAAGATCACCTTGACCGAGGGGGCCACGGTGAAAGAGCTTGCTGAGAAAATGGAGGTCAAGCACAAAGACCTCATCAAGTCTTTGATGAACCGCGGAGTCCTCGCCACCATCAACCAAACCTTGGAAACCGATCTCGCGGTCGAAGTGGCGCGCGAGTTCGGAGCCGAAGCCGAAATACTGTCTTTCGAGGAAGATGTTTTCCGAGAGGAGACGGTCGAGGAAAAAGCGGAGGATCTAGTTGCGCGTGCGCCGGTGGTGACGGTGATGGGGCATGTCGACCACGGAAAGACGAGCCTTCTCGACGCCATTCGAAAGACCAAGGTCGTGGAGAAGGAAGCGGGCGGCATCACTCAACACATAGGTGCCTATAAGATTGCCGTGAACGAACGTAGCATCGTGTTCTTGGACACCCCCGGCCACGAGGCCTTTACGATGATGCGTGCCCGCGGTGCCAGCGTTACCGACTTGGTGATTTTGGTGGTCGCCGCCGACGATGGCGTTATGCCTCAAACGATAGAGGCCATCGACCACGCCAAGGAGGCGGGGGTTCCGCTGATGGTCGTGGTCAACAAGATCGACAAGCCGGACGCCAATAGCGAGCGTGTCAAGAAGCAACTAGCGGATCTCGGTTTCCTGCCGGAAGATTGGGGCGGTAGCACAGTCTTCGTCGAAGTCTCGGCGAAAGAGCGGCAAGGGCTAGACCTGATGTTAGAGATGATTCTACTGGTCTCGGACATCCAAGAGCTCAAGGCGAATCCCAAGCGGGCGGCAATGGGTACGGTGTTGGAAGCCAAGATCGATAAAGGCAAGGGCCCGGTCGCTCACGTGTTGGTCCAGAACGGGACCGCTCAGGTCGGGGATTCGTTTATCGCCGGTGCCGTGCACGGGAAGATCCGCGCCATGATCGATGACCGGGGACACAAAGTGAAGAGAGTCGAGCCGGCGACGCCGATTGAGATCTCGGGACTCACGTCGTTGCCCCAGGCCGGGGACCAGTTCCAGGTGATCCTCGATAGCACCAAGGCCAGGCAGATCGGCGAGTTTCGGCAGCAGAAATTGAGGGAGCGCCAGCGGGCCGGCAGTGCCCGATTGACATTGGATCAACTCCACCAACAGGTGGAGGAGGGCACCGTCAAGGAGCTGCGCATCGTGCTGAAGGCCGACGTGCAGGGCTCGGTGGAAGCCTTGTCCGACACTCTGACCAAGCTTTCCGGTGACAAAGTGAAGGTGAAGATCATCCGTGCCGGAGCCGGCGCGGTTACCGAGGCCGACGTACACTTGGCTTCGGTCTCTAACGCGATCATCATCGGCTTCAATGTAAGACCACAGAAAACCGTGGAAGACTTGGCGGAGAAAGAGAATATCGACGTCCGCCTCCACACTGTCATCTACAACGTCACCGATGAGATAAAGAAGGCCTTGGCAGGACTTCTTGAGCCCACCTTCAAGGAAACTACCGTGGGACGTGCGGAAGTTCGTAACACGTTCAAGGTTCCCAAGATTGGTACCATCGCAGGCTGCTACGTTACCGAGGGCAAGGTAGTCCGCTCCGGAGATGTCCGCCTACTTCGGGACAGCATCATCATCTACGAGGGCAAGGTGGGGAGCTTGAAGCGCTTCAAGGACGACGCAACAGAAGTCAAGCAAGGCTTCGAGTGTGGTATCGGCATTGCAGGTTACAACGACGTCAAGATTGG
The DNA here is from genome assembly GCA_965222425.1 of Candidatus Marinacidobacterales bacterium. Lineage (GTDB taxonomy): Bacteria > Acidobacteriota > Vicinamibacteria > Marinacidobacterales > DATDRI01 > CBDCNP01. Next base: position 236,150 of record CBDCTW010000022.1, on the reverse strand, counting down.
TGACGTGATCGAGGTCTTCTCGGTCGAAAAGGTTCAGGCCGCTTCGGTCTAATAGACCGGTGTCCCGCCGCGGAAAGGGCAAGACTCGCGGTATCGAAAAAGGAGAGCCTCTCCTCGGGCTCCTGACTGTCGAGCTTCATTTTCTTCACTCTCACTCCTTGAAGGAAAAGCGTATGGTGGTCAAGGGGATCAAGGATCGTCTGCGGGCGCGTTTCAACGCCGCGGTTGCCGAGACGGGCTACCAGGACCTATGGCAGAGAGCCATGGTGTCGGCGGTATCGGTTGGCGCGGATCGACGTCACCTCGAATCGGTTCTCGAATCGATGGCCCGCGACGTCGAAGAACGGTACCCATCCGAGTTGGTCGATATCGCGATCGAGCTCATCGACTGAACCGCCGATCGTAGCCTAAGATGCAACTAGTGGACCGTAACCATGAAATCGAGACTGGACTTCTTCGCCGCTATCCAAAAGCCCCCTCACCGACGCCTGGCCGCGTTGACTCACGGCAACCCGCCGTTTTGGCGTCCTCTTTTCGGCGGACGACCTCTCCCCCGTGGTCGGGGGAGAGGTAAAAGAGGTGGTACCAACTTCGTTGGTACAGCCTACTAGATGGAAACCAACTGTGCCAAGAGGGGGCGCCCGCATCCGACAGGAGAGAGTAGCCGAGCAGATCCGCATCGAGATCGCGGGGATCTTGCAACGTGATCTCAAAGACCCCCGAGTCGGTCTGGCAACCTGCACGCGAGTTCAAGTGTCGAGGGATCTCAAAGTCGCCAAGATCTACGTGAGCGTCTTGGGGGCCCCGGAAGAGCAGAAGCGAGCGATGGCGGCTCTGGACGGGGCTTCCGGGTTTGTGCGTCGGCTTCTCGGACACCGACTGGGTCTCCGGGTCTCGCCGGAGGTTCGTTTCACGTTCGATCCCTCCGTCGAGTACGGGATACGACTCGAGAAGCTCATCGAGGAGACGCGTGGGAACGCGCCGGACGATTCCCCTGACAAGCCTGACAAGCCTGACAAGCCTGACAAGCCTGACAAGCCTGACAAGCCTGACAAGCCTGACAAGCCTGACAAGCCTGACAAGCCTGACAAGCCTGACAAGCCTGACAAGCCTGACAAGCCTGACAAGCCTGACAAGCCTGACAAGCCTGACAAGCCTGACAAGCCTGACAAGCCTGACAAGCCTGACAAGCCTGACAAGCCTGACAAGCCTGACAAGCCTGACAAGCCTGACAAGCCTGACAAGCCTGACAAGCCTGACAAGCCTGACAAGCCTGACAAGCCGGAAGAAGAATCCAAGGACGCGCCATGACCGGCATCATTCTCGTGGACAAGCCCAAAGGGCCCACGTCCCATGACGTGGTGCAGTCGGTTAGGCGCCTCACCGGTCAAAGACGCTGTGGTCACACCGGCACACTCGACCCCTTCGCGACGGGGTTGCTGCCGCTGTGCCTAGGACGGGCGACGCGACTCGCCCGGTTCGTTTCTGGGACGGCGAAGACGTACCTCGCAGTGGTGCGATTCGGTTACGCCACCGATACATATGATAGCACCGGCCTAGCGGTCGGCCCGCGGGTCGAGGCGAGCTTGGAGCGACGTGTTTTGGTGTCGGTGCTCAGCGAATTTCAGGGAAGCCAGGATCAGATTCCACCGCCCTTCGCGGCAAAGAAGATCAACGGCCAAAGGATGTATCAGTTGGCAAGGGCCGGTCGACCGGTTGCGGCTCGGCCAGTCAAGGTCTTGATCCACACGATCCGCCTAATGGAAATGGAAGGCGATCGGGCCACCTTGGACGTCGAGGTTGGGCCGGGCACGTATATTCGTTCTCTGGCCCATGATCTGGGGAAGCGCTTGGGTTGCGGGGCGCATCTGGTGGAGCTCCGGCGTACGCGTGTGGGGCCCTTTCGGGAAGGGCAAGCTTGGACCCTTCCGAAGCTGGAAGCGCTGGCGAGAGACGGGCGGTTGGATACGGCGGTCTTGGATCCAGCCGAAGCACTTTCTAATCTTCCGGCGGTTCGATTGGGGAGCCAGGGAGCGTCACGCGTGAGCCACGGTCGGTCGATATCGCCATGCGACGTCGAGGGACGAGTCCCCGACGTTCCGGCCGGGCAGGCATGCCGGCTTCTGGGCCCCCACGGGGAGCTCCTTGGGGTCGGAGTGGCGGTGGCAGAACAATCACAGTTCCGGCCGCTGGTTGTCCTTGCAACCCCGAGCTAGATCGAGTCTTTACGGGTTCCACTTTCTTGGCATTCTTTACAGGGTATATCCGCTGTGCTATGATTTGCGCCGAGTAGATCGAAGATAAGGAAGAAGTAGGGAGGAACCTCAGTTGACACTTTCCCAAGAGAGGAAAACCAACATCATCGGAGAGTACCGGCAGCACTCGACTGACACCGGTTCACCCGAGGTTCAAATTGCCCTCCTGAGTGAGCGGATCGGATACCTCACGGATCACTTCAAGGTGCACCAAAAAGATCATCACTCGCGCCGAGGACTGCTGCAGTTGGTCGGTCAACGTCGGCGCCTCCTGGACTACTTGAAGCGAAAAGACATCGAACGGTACCGTGGGGTCATCCAGCGGCTTGGAATTCGAAAGTGAGTGCCCCCGGTGGGGTTTCCTACCAGGATTTCCCAAGACTGCCAAAGACTGCCGCAGGCCTCTTCAAGCTCTCCCTCCTTCGTTACCAGTTGGGCTGAGGTCTTATCCTCGTCTGTCTTTTTGAACAATTATTGGTTTTTGCGTTATAGGAGATTAGGGAAACGCCGCCCGAACGCGGATCGCGGCTTGTTCTCCAGCATTCATTCTAGTTAGGACAATGAAAGGCTCGGCAGACGCAGGCCTTTCGGTCGGTTATTGGAGGCAGAGATGGTTCATCGAGAAGAAATAGAGCTTGGCGGCGCGACGTATTCCATTGAGATGGGGAAGATGGCCAAGCAAGCAGACGGAGCCGCGTTCATCCGGGTCGGAGACACGGTGGTCTTGGTGACTGCCTGTGCGGCGAAGACAGAAAGAGAAGGCATCGATTTTCTACCGCTTACGGTGGACTACCGAGAGGGTTTCTCGGCCGCAGGAAAGATCCCCGGCGGCTTTTTCAAACGAGAAGGACGCCCCAACGAGAAAGAGATACTTACCTGCCGGCTCATTGACCGGCCAATTCGCCCGTTGTTTCCTGATGCCTGGCGTTGCGAGACTCAGGTGGTGGGGATGGTCTTGTCCCACGACGCAGAGACCGACTCGGACACTCTGGCTATTATTGGCGCTTCGGCGGCGTTGTATTGCTCCGAGATTCCGTTCACGACTCCCATTGCCGCGGTACGAGTGGGGCTCCTGGATGACGCTTTGGTTGTCAACCCGAAGATCGAGCAGCTGCCGTCGTCCAAGTTGAATCTGATCGTTGCCGGTTCCCGGGAAGCCATCGTCATGGTAGAGGCAGCGGCAGACGAAGTCCCTGAAGCGAAGATGATCGAAGCGATTGGCGTCGCTCACGATGCGATTCGGAAGTTGATCGATGTGCAGGAAGAGCTCTATCGTGCGATCCGACCGACCAAGCGCGTGGTCGAGCCCACGACTCGAGACGAAGAGCTCTATCGCAAGGTCGAGGACGCCGTATCCGCTCCTTTACTAGAGGCTATGCGCTTCCCGGGAAAGCTCGAGAGCCATAAAAAAGTGAGCGAAGTTAAGGATGGGCTCATCGAAGGGTTCCCCGAAGACTCGGAAGCGCGACTGGAGGCTGCGAGCGCCTTCAAGGACCTACAGGAAAAGTTTCTACGGTCGGAAATCCTTCAGAAAAAGAAGCGTCTCGATGGTCGCAGCTTCGACGAGATCAGGACCATTACCAGCGAGGTGGGCGTGCTGCCGCGTACTCACGGTTCTGCCTTGTTCACTCGCGGTGAGACACAGGCCTTGGTGACGGCGACGCTTGGGACGTCCCAGGACAAGCAGAAGCTCGACCTGGTGGAAGGTGTTTCGGAAAAGCGATTAATGTTCCACTATAACTTTCCGCCCTTTTCAGTGGGAGAGGTCAAGTTCTTGAGGGGGCCGGGACGACGCGAAATAGGCCACGGTGCGCTGGCCGAGCGCGCCTTGGCTCCGATCATTCCATCCGACGAGGAGTTCCCTTACACGATTCGAATCGTCGCCGACATATTGGAATCCAATGGGTCGTCGTCCATGGCGAGTGTCACTGGTGGGTGCCTTGCATTGATGGATGCGGGCGTTCCGGTGCGATCGCCGGTAGCGGGAATCGCGATGGGTTTGGTCATGGAAGGAGATGACTACGCCATCCTGACCGACATCGCGGGGGCCGAGGATCATTACGGGGACATGGATTTCAAGGTCGCCGGCACCGCCAACGGACTCACCGTGTTGCAAATGGACATCAAGATATCGGGCATTACGCCCGCCATCATGACGGAAGCCCTGGAGCAAGCTCGTCAGGCACGGCTCTTCATCTTGGAGAAGATGGCAGAGACGATTGCCGAGCCGCGCGAGGATATCTCCCCCTACGCACCACGAATCTTCACGATGCAGATACCGACCGCGAAGATCCGAGACGTCATCGGCCCCGGCGGCAAGATGATCCGCAGCATCGTCGAGAGGACGCAAGTGAAGATCGATGTGGAAGACGATGGCTCGATTGCTATCGCATCGTCTAACGAGGAATCTGCCCGAAAGGCGATGCAAATTATCGAAGAGCTCACCGCGGTCCCGGAGATGGGGAAGACGTACCTCGGCAAGGTTCAGCGAATCGTCGACTTCGGAGCCTTCGTGGAAATCCTTCCCGGCACCGACGGCCTCCTCCATATCTCGGAGATTGCCGACTATCGTGTGGAGGACATCCACAAGGAGATGGCCGAAGGCGACCAGGTTTTGGTCAAAGTTATCAACATCGATCCTCAGGGCAAGGTGAAGCTTTCGCGGAAAGCGGTTCTCAGAGAACAGGCGGGGGGATCGTCCGATGGTGCGCCGCAGGGCGAACCGGCTCGCGAGTCCGGGGAAGCCCGTCAAGCCGGTCAAGAACGTGAAGGTCGAGGAGGCAGCGACTCACGGGATAGGCACGGGCGGGGGCGCCGCGCCGGCGGTGGCGGACGCCGGAGATAGCCAGAAAACAGAGCCGAACCGAAGCCCTGCCTAGTTTTCTAGTCGATTCCCTCCTCGGGCGGCTCTTCTTCGACGAGCAGTCCCTTCTCTCTGAGCACTGCGATAGCTGTCTGTAACTGTTCTTGCATCCCAGTCTCTTTGAACAACACGCCGCAACCGGTCGGTAGGGAGCGTACCGTCGGTTCCAGTCTCGTATTACGCCAAATTGCCACCACTCGCGTGCGTAGGCGGCCCCCCGCTTCGTCCGGAAACTTGATCGTAATCTGGAAACTTGATCGTAATCCTAAGCTCTTCACCGACGTGAACGTCGGTGCGCATGGCCAGAAACGCTCCTCCTTCGCTGAGATTGCTAAGGCGGCCACGTTTTCTCCTACCTTCGGACTGGATGAGGACCTCGACTAGGGTTCCGAGCTGAAACCGCCTGGAACGTCGTCTTTCGGACATGACGCTTTGGCTAATTGGTACTGGCGTTTGCTAGCGAGACGGTGTTTAGGCTCTGCCGATTAAGACGAGCACGCTCCTACCGAGGGCCCTCGAGTGGCTGGAGTCCAAAAGGGGGGATGTCCCGCCGGATGTTGAATTTGGGGTAGCTGCGGCTCCTTGGCCGGCCTAAGAATAGGTCTGCCAATAAACCGTCTCCAGAGGGGGACAAGGAGCCACCAATGCCTAGGAAATCAAAGAAGCCAGTAAGAAAGCAAACGCACTCGCCTACGGGCAAGGTAGTTGGCCAAGTCGGTCAGATACTGCTACCGATGATAGCTGGGATCGCGGCCACGAAGGCGGATCTGACGGAATGGGTGTACGAGCAAGGACTGACAGCTCTGCACCTACTGCTCGGAGAGGACGCCGAGGAGATCGCGGGGCTCAAGGGCAAGCACGAGAAGGAGCGAACTCATAACCACTGGGGGAGCACGAACGGAGAGCTGAGCTTCGGTGGTCGTCGCATCCAAGTGTCGCGACCTCGAGTTCGCTCGAAGTCGGGCGCGGAGGCGTCGCTTCCACACTTCGAAGCCTTCCGCGAAGAAGACCCGCTTCCAGAGCGAGTGTTGAATCAGATTTTGGTGGGCGTATCGACCCGAAATTACGAATCGAGTCTGGACAAACCCGCGGCCAAGTTGAAGTCTCGTGGCACGAGTAAGAGTGCCGCCAGCCGTCACCTCGTGAGCCAGACGACTAAGAAGCTCGAGGAATACCTGTCTCGGCGGCTAGAGGAGTTCGAGCTTGCGGCACTGATGCTGGATGGCCTTGAGGTGGCCGGACAGACCGTCGTCGTAACTCTAGGTATTACAATAGATGGAACGAAGGTGCCCCTGGGTATATGGCTGGGCTCGACGGAGAACTCTCGGGTGTGCACCGCGATGTTGCAGGACCTTCTCGAGCGAGGCTTGCGCGTCGATGAGTCGATTCTCTGCGTAGTGGACGGAGGCAAAGGCATCCGCAAGGCACTCGTCGACGTTTTGGGGGACCTCGCGGTCATCCAAAGGTGCCAGATCCATAAACTCCGAAATCTTCGCTCGTACCTTCCCAAGTCTCGTCACGCCTACGTGCTCCAGACGATGAAGGAAGCCTACAAGTGCAAGAGTGCCGACAAGGCGCGCAAGCGACTTCAGGCATTGGTGTCGTGGCTCGAGCGAAACGGCTACGACGAAGCTGCCAGAAGCCTTCGTGAAGGGATGGAAGAAACACTCACGGTCGTGAAGCTCGCGCCGCCCGCCTTACTTCGCCAGTCTCTTGCCACGACGAACGCCATTGAGAATCTCAACGGAACCATTCGCAGAGTATCGAGAAACGTCAAGCGTTGGAAGAGTCCTTCCATGGTTCGCCGATGGACCGCTCTTGGCGTCGTCACCGCGCAGAAAAAGTTCCGGCGTATCAAAGGCTATCGCCATATGGGCGCTCTCGTTCACGCGCTTAGAAGCAAACAGAAATCTCTTGACAGCGATGAGTTTGCTGCCTAAGAGTATTCACAGGTGCCGCCGCTACCCGACCAAATTCAACAGCGGCCGGGACATCCCCCAAAAAGGTCGGTGCGTCTCGTTGGCGCTTCCCAAATTTGATTAGTGGCGGGCGTCCTTGAACCGCTGTCTGGCGCGCTTGATAACAGCAACATCTCAATATTTTGACGCCTGAATATCTTGCTGCCCGACACCTGACTCACTAATCCCATGCTTTATTTGATGATTGCCAGGATGTCGTCCTCACGCATGATGAGGTAGTCTTGGTCTTCGATCTTGACCTCGGTCCCAGCATACTTTCCAAAGAGGATCCGGTCACCCGCTTTGACTTCCAGGTCTAACTTGCCACCATCCTCGAGAACCTTACCGTTACCCACCGCAACTATTTCACCTTCTTGAGGTTTTTCCTTTGCGCTGTCGGGAATAATGATATTGCCTTTCTTCTCTTCCTTCTTCTCGTCGATCCTCGTCACGAGGATTCGGTCGTGTAGGGGTCTAACTTTCATCTTTCGACTCCTCCGTGTAACGCCTTCGTAGCGGCTGAGGTTTTTACGTTGAAATTACAGAGGCTCATGTTAGTCGCTCGATTTTGTGGTGTCAAGAAGGCAGGTCGGGAGGTCGGGCTCTGAAAGGAGTCGCCGGCACGCGGGACTTCGGCCATTTGAGGTCTCAGCGGGATTTGAGCTTGTACTCGAGGATTTTCTTGCTGAGTGTATTGCGATGAATGCGAAGCACCCTCGCGGAGCGGGACAGGTTTCCGTTCTCGCGCTCCAAAACCTGAGCGATGAATCGCTTCTCGAACTCCCGTCGAGCCTCCCGGAAGCGAATGCCCTTGCCGATCATTTCGTCGGCTAGTGATTCCAGCTGGTGTTTGAGCACGGTGCCTCGCCCGCACGTCTCAAAGAGCACTCCGCCCAGTGAGTGCTAGAAACGCCTGCCAATAGCGCCTACGGGTTCCCGCCACGACGTCGTCGGAGAGCTCCGGTCCGGGTGGCGTCTTGTCCCAGTCGAGGGTAGATAGGTAGTCTCTGACGAATTGTTTGTCGAAGCTTGGCTGTGTCCGGTCGGGCGCGTAGCCTTCGCGTGGCCAAAAGCGTGATGAGTCCGGGGTCATCAGTTCGTCGATCACGATGAGCTTGTCACCATCCAATCCAAACTCGAACTTCGTGTCCGCGATGATGATTCCCTTCTCCTCCGCTTTCTGACTGCCGTACTGATAGAGCTTCAGAGACGCGTGTTTCAAGCGCTCGGCCAACTCCGAACCGAGCTCGTTTGCCAGGACGTCCTGGCTCACCGGCACGTCGTGACCCGACTCCTCCTTGGTGGACGGTGTGAACAGCGGTTGGGGAAATCGCTGAGCCCGCTTGAGTCCGGGTGGCAGCGCGATGCCCGAGACCTGGCCGGTGCGCTTGTACTCTCCCCATCCCCCTCCATAGAGGTACCCTCGCACAACACACTCGAAGGGAATCAGCTTGGCACGTTTGACCAGCATCGAGCGTTTCTCGAGACGCTCTCGCCATCTTTTGAGGGAGGCAGGGTATTTGTCTATGTCTGCGGTTACCACATGATTCGGTTGAAGGTGTTCGGTGCCGGAGAACCAGTGGAGGGAGAGTTGATTTAAGATCTTTCCCTTGTCCGGGATGCCGGTCGGGAGGATGACGTCGAAGGCTGAGATGCGATCGGTCGCCACGATCAGCAAGTGGTCTTCGACCTCGTAAACGTCACGCACTTTTCCGCGGCGATAGACAGGGAGGTTGCCCAGCGCGGTTTCGAATAACACTGACTCGTTCAAAGCTAATCCCGTGGTAGGTGAGACTGTCTCTCGCAAGTTCAGGTCGTGCTTGCGAAATTAGGCCGTATTTTAAGGAAGCGGGGTGGTCGAGTCAAGGGGTGTACCAGAAGCACCACAAGAGGGTATCTCGACCCGGTGATGGACGCAACTGGGCAGGAGAGTCGCGACAACGATCGCCGCTCTTCCGAATCTCATCGCGGGCTTTGCCGGCGAATATCAACGTTGCCGTAACTGGTTCGGATGGAGATGGGCGACGCACCTCCTCCCACCGACCCCTCGAGCTCCGCCGCATCTCCGTCCTCGCGGCGGGTCCAATCGGATTCGGCGAAATCTGACTCGATGTTTCCCGATTTGACCCTCGCCTCGAGGCGAAAGGAGCTATCCGCCGGCAGGATTAGGTCGACGTCACCGTAGGATGTGAGAAGAGTGAGCTCTCCGCTCAGCGTATTGGTCGAGATCCGCAAGGGTGCGTTCGAAAATTCGACGCTTAGACTCGACTCGAAGACATCGATCTCGACGGGATTGTCGGAATTCTTGACTTGGATCGACCCGGCGATCTCGTCGAGCCGAACCGCACCGTGTTGTGCATCGACCCGCACTCCACCGCCGACGCCCTCGACCGTGACCGGTCGGTGAATGCTCTCCACTCCCACGCCGCCCCGCACCAGCCGAATCTCGACCTGGGAGTTATGAGTCTCGACGGTCACGCGGCCCTCGACATCGTTTACGAAGACCGGACGATAGCTCGTCCGGATGGCGACGTCGGCCCCCACTCGTTCTACCGTCACCTCGGTATGGGAACCCTCGATGGTAGCGCTTTCGCTGATCTCGATCGCTCGGATACGAGATGAGCGATTGCTTAGCCGCACCGTTCCGGCAATCTGCTCGACGGTGATGGTGCCACTGGTGTCGAAATGCTTGAGGACCCCCAGGACATGCAGAAAAATCTCTTGTGTAAGCTCATCCGCCTCGTCAACGCGTCCCGTGAAGTGAACCGCCCCGGGTTTTCCGGAGACTGTTTTAGTTGAGTCTCGCCATCTCTAGCGAGCCTTCCTGCGACCGATAGTAGTTCATTTCGTACTCGACGGGGGCGACATTTCCGATCGGCTCCAAGAGTCGTTGCGTGTTGTACCAATGCACCCACTCGAGGGTGGCGAACTCGACGTCCTCAGGACCACGCCAGGGCCCACGTCGACGGATCACCTCGGTCTTGTAGAGGCCGATGATGGATTCAGCCAAAGCGTTATCGTAGGAGTCGCCTCGGCTGCCGACGGACGGCTCAATGCCCGCCTCGGCGAGCCGCTCGGTGTAACGGATCGAGACGTACTGCACGCCGCGGTCGCTGTGATGCACCAATGGGTGTTCTGGGTTTAGTCGGCGCTCGTGCAGCGCCTGCTCCAACGCATCGAGAGCGATGCCGGCAGTCAACGATGTCGTCGCTCGCCAACCGATGATGAGTCGAGCGAAGACGTCGATGACGAAGGCGACATACACGAAGCCGGCCACGTGGCAACGTAGGTCAGGTCCGAGACCCAGAGCTCGTTCGGGCGTGTGGTGTTGAAGTCGCGCTCCACGAGGTCCATCGGGCGAGCGCCGCTCGAATCCGGCTTCGTCGTCTTGAATCGACGTCCACGGACCGCCCCCTGGAGGCCCATTTCACGCATCAGACGGGCCACCGTGCATCGAGCCACGTCGCGGCCCTCACGGCACAGCTGACGCCAGACCTTGCGCACGCCATACACGTCAAAGTTCTCTTGCCGTACACGACGAATCTCGCCGCGGAGTTGGACGTCGCGCTTCGCTCTCGCTGGCAGGCGGCTTGGGTCCTTCTCTCGCGCTTTCTGCTCGTAATAGGTCGACGGGGCGATCGGAAGCATCCGGCAGATCGGCTCGACCCCGTAACTCTCACGGTTCGCGTCCACGAACAACACATTCACCTCGGTCGGCGGTCGAGCTCCGCCTGGGCGAAAAACGCCGACGCCTTGCGAAGGATCTCGTTCGCCCGCTTTAGCTCACGGTTCTCTCGCTCAAGCTCCTTCAGCCGCTGACGCTCGTCCGTCGTCAGTCCCGCTCGTTTCCCAGCATCACACTCTACTCGACGCACCCACGTGCGTAGCGTTTCCCGCGTACAGTCAATCTTCGACGCAATCGATGAGATCGCTGACCACTGAGATTCGTGCTGAGCCTGCTGGTCGAAAACCATCCGCACTGCGCGCTCTTTTACCTCCGGTGAATACCTGCTTCGTCTTGTCATGACTCCATCCTCTCAAGAGTTGGAGTCTCCGGGAAACCCGGGGCGGTTCAAAGTGATAGGCAACATTCCATACTCCACGCTGGTAGCGGTTGACCAGAATCTCCCAGGCATGGTCGTCTCCCTGCTGACAACGGCTCGCGAGCTCCTCGTCGGATAGCAAATAGCCCTACTCCCGGTCGCCCCTTACTCTCCCGGATAAAACGAACAAGGGGCGGCCAAAGTTCAATGTTTTTGAGCCTTTCTGGTCATCGGTCGGTCGTGCGTAAGCCCTGTCATCCAGGCCGGATGGCCTAGACTGTGTCTCGTTTCATGTGGGCCTCGGGGTTGGTCGTCCCGCGGCAAGTTTCTCTAACTACTGGCCGTGTTTGACTTCTGCGGCCTATGCTGGTAGATTCCGCGACCCGGTTAAAAGTAAGATAATCTTCTCATCTCGTGAGAGAGGTCCGCTTGAGGACGGCAGAGAGGTCCGGCCCTAAAACAACGAGCTTCGTGGAAAGAAATTGACAAATCCGATGGGGGGAACGCCTAGCGGGCCCGCGGGCCGAGTTGGGCCCGCGGAATCTCTGCAGCCTGTCGACTCTACGGAGGCTCGCGATCGAGCTCCAAGCGGGGGATTCGGATCCCGCAAGCTCCAGTCGGCGGCTCTCGCTGTCATCGGTCTGGTGCTCCTCGCGTTTTTCCTCAAGGACGCCGATTTTACAGCCATCGCTGCCGGTTTTGTAAGCGCCAACGGCTGGATCATCGCGATCGCGGTCTCACTAATCATGGTGAGCTATATGGTACGTGCGTACCGGTGGAGGTACCTCCTCGCTCCCATTGGACCGGCACGACTCAGGGTTTGTTTCGAGACCACCGTCATCGGCTTCATGGTGAACTTCCTCGTGCCGCCTGGCCGATTGGGTGAACTCGCTCGGCCCTATTTGTTGGCACGACGCGAGGGGCTGTCGGCCTCGAGCACGTTCGCCACGATTGTTCTCGAGCGCATACTTGATCTGACTACGGTGATCTTTCTCGTGGGAGGCTGGCTTCTGTTCGGCCCGGCGCCCAAAGGGGCGGGAAGCCAAGAAGCAGTCTACGCTCTCAAGGTAGGTGGTCTCACCGCATCGGTGGCTGCCGGCTTGGGCCTCGCGGCCATGTTCGCCTTCGCCCGTAACGTTCGCGACGGTGGTTCTGCCTTGGCGAGGCTTAAGCCGCTGATTCAGAAGCTCCCTCGTAAACTGGCCGGACCGGCCTTTCGCTTCATCAAGAGCTTTGGCGAGGGGCTGGGGGTTTTGGTGGACCGGGGGAACCTAATGCGGGCGGGTATCCTCTCCTTGGTGTTGTGGCTCAACATCTCGTTGGCGTTTTGGATGGGAACCCGTGCGTTCCACATCGACATCCCGTTTGGTGGCGCGTTCTTGGTCATTGGTTTTCTCACCGTCGGGGTAGCGGTACCGACGCCGGGGGCAGTAGGCGGATACCACTACATGTGCGCCCTCGCTCTCACTTGGCTGTTCGGAGTCAACGACAACACTGCGAAGGCGATCGCGCTAGCGAGTCACGCCATCGCGTTCATACCGGTTAGCCTGCTGGGCATGGTGTACTTCGTTAGGGAAGGGATGAGCTTCAGCGAAGTGAGACGGATGGGGACGACCAGTTGATTCGAGGGCGGTGCGCGGACGAGCGTCGAGACAGGCGGACGAGCGTCGAGACAGGAGGTTGGGGCTGTGAAGTGTCCTTATTGTGGCTACCTAGGAGACAAAGTTGTCGACTCGAGGGAAAGCAAGGAAGGTGCGGTGATCCGCCGGCGTCGCCAGTGCCTCGGTTGCAAGCGGCGCTTTACCAGCTATGAACGTATCGATCAGATCCCGTATATGGTGGTGAAAAAGGACGGACGAAGAGAGCGGTTCGATCGGGAGAAGGTCCTGAATGGGCTTCTCAAGGCCTGCGAAAAGCGTCCGGTCTCGGTGACCAAATTGGAGAGCATCGTTGAGCGCGTGGAGCACAGTTTGCAGGAGAGCCCAGACAAGGAAGTCTCGACGACGAACATCGGTGAGTTCGTGATGACAGAGCTGCAGGGGTTGGACCAAGTGGCCTATGTTCGGTTCGCCTCGGTGTACCGGCATTTCAAAGACGCCCACGAGTTCGTGGAGACCATTCGAGGACTGTTGGACACCACGGAAAAGGAGGGGTAAGCGATCGAATGAAGTTGAGCTCACATTATGACTACTGTACGATCGCATGTTATGGGCGGCCGAGTGCGCCTTGCACTTCTCGTGCTGGGGATCATCGTGGCGGGCCAATCACTCGCTACGGGCGCCGGGCTCACGGACCTCAGCCTGCTGATCAAGAACGACAAGATCTTCGTCACGTTTCGAATGACCGATGCTTTTAATGAAGACATCGGACGGTCGATCGAGAGTGGCTTGCCGGTCAGCTTTCGTTACGAGGTGCAGCTCAAAAAGGTTCGAACCATCTGGTTCAACCAGAAAGTGCATACCAGAAGGATCACGAACATGGTTACGTTCGACAACCTCACCGAACGTTACACTCTCTCGAGGGCCATCGACGGCGAGATCGTCGCGACTGCGGTCGTCGCCGACAAGAGTGAGATGATGCGTTTCATGACGGTCGTGGACGGCCTGGAGCTTTTCGACGTTTCGATCTTGGAGCCGAATAGCGACTACTATCTGCGAGTAAAAGGACTAGTGAAGGAGCGCAATCTCTTCCTAGTCATTCCTTGGGATCAGGATTCTGGCTGGGTGAAAAAGTACTTCACCTACTTGCCGTAGTCGACGCCCCGCCATGGCGAGCCCTGGCCCACCCACCACCAAGAAGGAGTTCAAGGACAACCCACGCCTACTCGCGGCCGCAGTGGCTCTGCTGGCCGCTATACCTATCGTCAGCACGTACCTGATCGGGAAGTCACAGTCCTTCTCACCCGGGTTCCTGGCAAGGGTCTTTCTGTACAGTTTCACGGTGGTGAACCTGACGATGTTGCTGGTTCTGGTTTTCGTTTTGGCCAGGAATCTCATCAAGCTTTTCATCGAGAGGCGTCGCGCAGTATTGGGAGCCAAATTCAAGACCAAGCTGGTCATGATCTTCGTCGGCTTTGCACTTTTTCCGTCCGCCTTAATCATGCTGGTCGGGAGCCGACTCATTTCCACCAGCGTAGAGCTTTGGTTCAATCAACCCGTGGAAGCCGTCCTGTTGGGTTCTCAGGACATAGTGGAGAGCTACTACCGTGAGAAGCAGGAAAGCGCGACCTTCTACGCGCGCAGACTCTCCAGCGAGACTTCACGGAGGGGCCTGCTTTCAACCAACCGGGTGCATCAGCTCTTTCAAACTATGGAGAGCCGGCTAACTCAATACCGCTTGGATATGATCAACGTCTTCTCCTTGGAAGGCGAGCTCGCCACCCTGGTGCACCCGGGACTCCCACTAAATGATTACAATCCCGACTCCTCGATACGGTTGGCAGAGATCGGACTTCGCGGAGAAGAAAGATTGCATCAGGATGTGATTGGAGGTGGAGCGCTGGTGCGCTACGTCTCTCCGATTTACGGGGCCGGGACGCAGGAGGTGGTCGGCGCGGTCGTGGTTTCTCACTTCATTCCGAAGTCACTGGCAACCACTTTGAACTTGGTCAACGATCGCGCCAACGATTACCGTCAAACGGAGGCACAAAAAGAACCCATCCAGGACTTGTTCTTGTCGTTTTTCGTCATGGTCTCGCTATTGGTTCTCTTCTCGTCGACCTGGATCGGCCTTTACTTGGCTAAACGTATTACGGTGCCGGTACGCGAACTGGCCGAGGCGACCGAGCGCATCATGGCGGGAGATTTGGACCACCCGGTATCCGGGCCGGCGGTGGATGAGCTCGGGATGCTCATGGAGTCTTTTAATCGCATGACCGCACAGCTCAAGGCCAGTCAGGAACGATTGGAAAAATCTCGCCACGACCTCCAGGTCAAAAACTCCGAAATCGATCGGCGCCGGCGCTACATCGAAACCGTGCTGGAGAACATCACTACCGGAATCGTCTCGATGAACCGAGAGGGAATATTGACCACCGTCAATCCAGCGGCGCTCCGAATGCTGGAGCTCGATGAAAACGTCGTGGGGCGGCACTGCCGGGATGTGTTCGGTGGGGAGGGGCTGACCGAGCTTCGGCCCTTGATGGAGGGAATGGAAGGCGACGGCCACCGTGCTCGGGAAGAGGAAGTGAATGCCGTTGTGGGCGGCCGAGAACTTCGTCTCGCCGTTTATCTGACGACGCTCACCGGGGTTTCCGGGCAACCGACTGGACTCCTCATGGTGCTAGATGATTTGACGCAGCTTCTGCGCGCGCAAAAAGTCGCAGCCTGGCGAGAGGTGGCTCGCCGGCTGGCCCACGAGATCAAGAACCCGCTCACGCCGATTCAACTTTCCGCGCAAAGGATCCGCAAGCACGTGCGCTCCAAGTCTGCGGAGCTTCCCCGAATCGTCGAGGAGTGCACGGGAACGATCATCGAGGAGGTCGACTCCCTCAAGAGCTTGGTCGACGAGTTCTCCCAGTTCGCGCGAATGCCGACCGTCTCGACGCGATGCCAAGCGCTTCAGCCACTATTAAACGCGACGCTCGAGTTGTATGACGGGTTGTTCAAAGGGCTCACCATAGAGGAGCGTTTCGCACCCGAGCTGCCCGCGGTGAGCTTGGATCCCGACCTTATTCGTCGCGTTTTCATCAACATCATTGACAACGCCATCGAGGCCACCTCCGGCAAAGGGCACATCTTGGTTGCCACCTCCTACGAGTCAGAAGGCCATGTCGTCCTCGTCGAAATCGCAGACGACGGCCCGGGTATTCCTCCCGAGGATCGCGACAAGTTGTTCGTCCCTTACTACTCGACCAAGCGTCGCGGAAGCGGTCTGGGCTTGGCCATCGTGAGCCGCATCGTAGCGGAGCACCGAGGACGGATCCGCGTGGAGAACAACGAGCCCCGTGGCTCCCGGTTCATTATCGAGCTTCCGATCGCCGAGCGTCCGGTCGGCGCCATCACCTGATTCGATGTCTAGGGAACGCATTTTGGTCGTAGACGACGAGGCCGGCGTCCGCAGTTCCTTGAAGGGCGTTTTGGAGGACGAAGGCTATAGCGTGGATACTGTCTCCAGCGCCGAGGAGGGGCTAGCCCATCTGGAAAAGGACTCTTTCGGTCTGGTCATTCTGGATATTTGGCTTCCCCAGATGGACGGCTTGGAGGCGCTCGAGAAGATTCGCCAGCAGAAGCGAGACCTCGCCACGGTCATGATCTCCGGTCACGGAAACATCGAGACCGCCGTGAAGGCCATCAAGCTGGGAGCCTACGATTTCGTCGAGAAGCCTCTGTCATTGGAGAAGACGGTCATCGTCATCAAGAACGCGCTCAAGCATCGTAGTTTAGAGCAAGAAAACCGCTACTTGCGGGAGCGATTCGGGAGCAAGCACGTTCTCATCGGTGATAGCCCTCCTATGCGCGAGCTTAGGCAGGAGATCGCACTCGCTGCACCTACCAACGGCCGTGTGCTGATCTTCGGTGAGAACGGAACCGGGAAGGAGTTGGTCGCCAGATCTATTCATGGTCAATCGTTGCGCCGCTCTCAAAAATTCGTGGAGGTCAATTGCGCCGCTATCCCGGAAGAGCTGATTGAGAGTGAGCTCTTCGGACACGTAAAAGGTGCTTTCACGGGTGCGGTAACCGACAAGAACGGTAAGTTCGAGCTAGCAGATGGCGGGACGCTGTTCCTAGACGAAGTCGGCGATATGAGTCTAAAAACACAGGCCAAAGTGCTTCGCGTGTTGCAGGAGCAAACTTTCGAGCCGGTAGGAGGCACTCATTCCGTCGAGGTCGATTGCCGTGTGATCGCCGCCACCAACAAGAAGCTGGACGAGGAAATCAAGGAGGGTCGTTTCCGCCAAGACTTGTTTTTTCGGCTGAACGTGATCCCGTTCCAGCTGGCGACGCTCCGGGAGCGACGTGAAGATGTCCCCGCCCTTGCGCGTCACTTCGTTGCCGAGTTTTCCGAAGAGAATGGCAAAAGGCCGAAGGAAATCGCACCAGCCGCCCTAGAACGTCTGGTGGCTTACGATTGGCCCGGTAACGTGCGAGAGCTGAAGAACATCATCGAGCGGATGGTTATCATGGTTCCGTCGGAGCGCATCGAAGCGAAGGATCTCCCTCCGCCTTTGCAGCAGAACGGTGGGTCGCATTTCGATTTGCTTGGGAACTTCCCTTCGTTGGCCGCAGCGCGAGAGGCGTATGAGAGTCAATACATTCAACGAAAGCTGCGCGAGAACGCGGGTAATGTCTCGAAGACCGCGGAGGCCCTCAAGCTCGAGCGTTCCAATCTGTATCGAAAGATGAAGTCGTACGGGATCGCCCTGTACAAAAGCGAGGATGGCGACTAGACCTCCTGGCGGTGGTCTTCGCTGACGTTGGGTACCGCTTCAATGAGGCAGGCCATGCAACCCCAGGCGGAGCTTCCGGGCGGGACGTCTACGCTGGGGCCCTCACCCCATTCCTCTCCCAGAGGGAGAGGGCGAGAAGGTTTGGCGGGACGCGCGAGTCGCTCCCGCCAGTCGATCATAGGTGGACGAGGCTCGCGGGAGGGGACTTGGAGTCGGCCCACTGCTCGGACCGGGTCGCAAAAGTTCTTGACCTAGACGCACTTACTGTTGTATGTATCGTTGTCACAACGGGTTAAGTGTATCATGGTGGACCCGGAAAGATTGGGCGCGCAGGCCGGGGATTCCCTCTGTGTCTGGTGATCTCGATGAGCCCTGTTGACCGATGAGAAAGCGTAGCGGCACCTAGATAGGAGTCGATGAAAAACAACGATTGGGGGGGCCGTCTCGGCGGCAGCTCCGCACCGAGCGAGCCAGCCATTAATGCCAATAACGCCAATAGTAAGAGTGGCAGCATCGCCAACCCCATCGCCAACCCGATCGACGGGGACGAGATCGTTCTCGGCGGACCGGATCGGGCCGATGGGCCTGCCAAGCCTGACGAGAATGCTCAGGCAGGCCGTCACGAGGCCCCACGGATAGGCGGACTTCTCCAGCAGGGCCGGGGCCTCTTCCGTAATGGGCGCCTCCAGCAAGCTATTCACGTATGGACTCGCATACTCTTCTTGGATCGGAACAACCGGGCCGCCCGTGACGCCATCGACCAAGCGAAGCGGGTCATCGCAGAACGACAGCGCGAGCTGGATGCCTTAGTTCTGGCAGCGGGTCAGTGCGAAGCGTCGGGAGATCGGCGCGGCGCACTCCAGCGAGTCAACAAGGTGCTGTCCCTCGACCCCCGCCACGCGGAAGGGCGCAGTCTCCTAGACAAGATCGAGGAACAAGAGCGACGCAGTGAGGCGCGTGCCGGGACGGTCGCCGGGAAGCCACTCGAAGACGATGAGATCTCGAAGAGACGGCGTCGACGGGTAGTGGCCAAGCCCTCCATCGAGGCCGAGCCCGCATCGCCTCTCAAGATGGCGGCTTTCCTGTTCAGTGCACTTTGTCTGTTCGCCGCTGGTGCACTTTACGTGTATCTCAATTGGGACTTCCTGGTGAGCGCTGGCCTAGACTCGAACTCGCTCGGCTCGGAGCCCAACGCGGCGCCGAGCGCCAGAGCCCTCGGTCCCCGAGCCCTGCCGAGCCTTCCAACGCCGTCAGAGCTTCACTACTTCAACGGAGCTCGGCTTCATAGCAAAGGGTTGTACCGCGAGGCTCTTACCGAGCTTGCCCTGGTGGAGCGCGGGAGCCCGAACTTCGAAGAAGCGCGAAGTCTCATCCTCAGGATTGAAGAACGGTTGCTGCGAGGCTCCGTTATGGCGGGAGTGCCGGCGGAACCCCTTACTCCGGTTGTCCAAAGCCCAAAAGGAGAGTGAGTTGACCTGTCCGAGATGTCAATCCGAGATCGACCCCGCGATGAGTGTGTGTTCTCAGTGCGGATCGGCGCGCCGGGTTAGCCAGGTTAGGATGACTCGACCCGAAATGGAGGCTGGGCCATCCGTACACCCGTTGGAGGTTATGAAGTCTGCCCCCGCGAGACAGCCGAGACAAGTCGCAGAGCCTGCCCAGGATGACTGGCGCCAGCAAATCCGAGAGACCGTCAAACGGCGGAAGGAGCTCCGAAAACAACAGCAGGCCCAGCGAGAGCAGGTCGCGCGACAGCTCACCATTTTCGGCGAGCCAGGTGACACGGGTCGAAGCGGGCCGGTGAGTGAGATCGACAACGAGAAGGACCGCGTTCGGCAGCGGAGGGCGGAGATTCGTGCCCGCGTCGAGCAAAAGCTTTCGCAACCTAGAAACCGAGTCCGGGCCATGGTCGACGCAGGTGAGGTGGCGATTCACGCCGGGCAGGCCGGCCAAGCCTGGCAAGCTCAACAGGTTCAACAGGCCTACCAACTGGGTCGATCCACCTCGGGCGCTGCTGCTGCGGCGGCAACGTTGGAAGTGGATCTGCCGGATGCTCCGATGGCGCCGGAAGCCCCGGACGAGATCACGCCGTCGCGTCGGTCCCGTATCGGCAGCGACACCATTGAGCACTTCGAACTTGCTTCACCCGCTGAAAGGATCCTGGGCGGCTTCATCGATTTCGGTTTCCTCACGCTGCTCCTACTGGGATTAGCCTACCTGACGACGAATCTCGTCGGTCAACCTCTCCGAGCGTTGCCCGGACCGGCCGTTGCCTCGCTGGGCTGTGTGGAATTCCTTCTGGCGACGGGATATTTCTTGTTTTTTTGGAGCCTATCCGGGCAAACGTTGGGGAAGTTGTTGACCAGCTCTCGGGTGGTGGACCCGCTTGGCCAGCCTCTCGGTTTTGGGCGAGCCTTTGTTCGAACTCTGGGAATGGGCCTCTCGATACTTCCACTCGGCGCCGGGTTCGTTGGCCTATGGAGCGACATCGGAAGACGTGCTTGGCACGATCGGCTCGCTTCCACCAGGGTCGTTCGCATCTGACGGGTTCCAGGTTCCGGTCTTTCACCACTTTCCCCACGGGCTATGGACCGTTTCTTCCTGACGGCGTTGGTGCGCGAAGTGGCGCCCCAACTGCTCGGGCGTCGCGCACGAAGTCACAACCCCTGGGACGCTGGCTTGGGCTTCACCATTTTTCTTGGGGCGAAGCGCGGCCGTGATCTCGTGGTTAGCCTCTCACCGCAAGCGCCCGGCTTTTACCTTGGACGACCGCCGGTGCGTCCCGATGGGACGGCGCCTCTCGCAAGGCAGGCAGGGCAGGCTCGGTTCAAGAAACTGCTTGCCGGAGCTTCCGTCGTACGCATCGAAGCTGCATCCTTGGA
Source organism: Candidatus Marinacidobacterales bacterium (assembly GCA_965222425.1). Lineage (GTDB taxonomy): Bacteria > Acidobacteriota > Vicinamibacteria > Marinacidobacterales > DATDRI01 > CBDCNP01. Next base: position 215,761 of record CBDCTW010000022.1, on the reverse strand, counting down.
CAGAGCGGTGACGCTCGATTGGCAATACACGAAAGCGAGTGGAGTCAAACGGACCCTCAAGTTGATCTTAGAGTGGCCGGGGACCAGAACGGGAGCGTTTCTCGTGGATTCCGCAAGTCGCGAGGTAATGGACGTCGTCAGTCCTGGCACACCGCGCCTGGTCCCGGGCGAGATCTTCGAAGGTCTCGAGCCACCTCCCGGATCGCAACGCCTTGCGACCAGCGCCGAGGATTTCGGACAGCGATTGGCGGAGGCGAGGAGACAAGGCCTCAAAGAATTACGCGCGCTTAGTTCCGCGAGCGGGCTTAGCCCGATGTTGGTTAGGGAGATGAATGCCCTGGTTGACGATGGACTCCCTCTCGAAACGGCACTCGCACAGATCGTTAAGAAGCTAAGGGAACCTCCGCACCCGATGCTTTTTTGCCCTTCGTCATATAATTTTGATCGAAAGGCCCCGTTGCTGATGGTATCTCCGATCTCCCTATCGCCTCAAACTGGGTGGTCGGCGAGGCGATTCTCCGACTGTAACGAAGCGGCGGCGGCCTTCGTTACCGAAGCTTTCCAACTCGGTGCCGCACGCAGCCTCTACCTCGCGGGGATGGGTGCTCTCCGGCGCCGGTTGAAGAAGGTCACGAAATTGAAAGATCGATTGGAAGGGGAGCGAGACTGCCTTCAGGATCCAAGTCAGCTCAGGCGTTGGGGCGAGCTGCTGCTCGCCGGTCTCCGCCAGGCGAAGCGGGCGGACGGAGAAGTCATCGTTCCCGACCCCTATCACCCTGATTCACCGATGGTTCGAGTGCCCGTCGATCCCCGTCTCGATCTGACCCTGAACGCTCGCCGCTACTTCCGGCGTGCTCGCAAAATGGAGCGGAGTCTAGAGTCGCTAGACCATCGCATAGGAGAAACGAAGGGGGAGATCGACTACTTGGAGACAATCGAGCTTGGCTTGCGAGACGCGGCCGGGGGTGACGCGCTCGCGCCGTTGGTGCAGGAGATGCGTGAGGCGGGCCTGCTGGGCCCGCCGAGCCGGCTGAGCCGACTGAGATCGCCGGGCTCGGCGCGGCCGGAGGCAGCGGGAAAGGCCAAAGGCAAACGGAAGCGGACACGCACCGAACGTAGGCTCGAGTCGCGACGTTTTCGACTACCGGGAGGAGCGATCGTCTTGGCGGGGCGCTCGGCACGTTCGAATGAAGAACTGACGTTTGGGATCGCCCGTCCGGACGAGCTCTGGTTTCACGCCGCGGGGATGGCGGGGGCACACGTTGTGTTACGCTGGCCGACGAGCGGAATCCCTGAGAGCGAGGAGGTAGAGCAAGCGGCAGCGGTGGCTGCGTATCTGAGCAAAGCCCGCGGTTCCACTGCGGTGGAAGTTCACTACTGTCCCCGGAAGAACGTACGGAAGATACCTGGCGCCCCTCCCGGAACGGTTCGCATCAGTCAATACCAAACGATTCGGGTTCGGCCGGAGCTACCAGAGTCCGAAGCAGACGGAAATTGATGGCCTGACTAGTTGCAACCCGATCCCGGGCGAGCCTAATCTAGAGAGCGGAAGAAAATGAGCGCGATACGACGAGGAGCGGCGGTTTTTCTAGCAACGGGGGCGTACGTTGGCTTTTTCCCGATCGCACCGGGGACCGCTGGTTCGGCATTGGCCATCCTCATCGATCGCGGGTTGCGCCTGACTGGTTCCAGCATCGCCTACGCCATCGGGGTTGTTTTCTTTTCCGTCGCGGGAATCATGGCGTCCAATGTAGCGGAGAAGCACTTTTCCAAGAAAGATCCGTCCGCCGTCGTCGTCGACGAAATAGCCGGGATGCTCCTGACGCTCTTTCTGATCCCGGTGAGTTGGGTCGGTCTCGTCGTGGGATTTCTCCTGTTCCGTTTGTTCGACATCGTCAAACCGTTTCCTTGCCGTCGCGCGGAAAAGCTTCCAGGAGGATTGGGGATCATGGCAGACGATCTTATCGCGGGAGTTTACGCGAACATCGTGCTGCGGCTGGCGATCCTGGTTTGGCCAGCACTCATCGTCGCAAGTTGAAACGGAGACCGGTTGAACGCTCAGGTTCTAACAGTTGGGAGTGAGCTTCTGACGCCGGGGCGTAACGACACCAACTCGACTTACTTGATCGAACGACTGGCCTCGGCAGGGATCCCGGTCATTTTTCGCGCCACGGTGGGGGATGATCGGGCCGCGATCGCAGACGCCGCCGGTGAGGCCCTGGCTCGAGCCGATCTCGTGTTGGCCACTGGGGGGCTTGGTCCCACCTCGGACGACGTGACACGAGAAGGTTTCGCCGATGCCGTCGGTCTCAGTCTGACGCTCGATGAAGAAATTCTCGAAGGGATCCGACTTCGTTTCGAGCGACGCGGACTTACTATGGCGGAGGTCAACCGCAAGCAGGCGCTGGTGCCCGAAGGTGCCGAGGTTCTTGCGAACGATGTCGGCACTGCTCCCGGGTTGTGGATCAGGGTAGGTGGCGCCCGCTCGGAAGGAAGGCCGAAGGATGTCGTGCTTCTGCCGGGACCTCCTCATGAGCTCCAACCGATTTTCGAGTTGCAAGTGCTTCCGCGACTGGCAGAGCGCGCCTGCGGGGTCGTCTTCTGTACCAAACAGTTGTTCATAGCCGGTCTTCCCGAATCCTCGGTCGAGCAAACCGTGGGTCCGATTTACGGGGAGTACGACAATCCGAGCACCACGATCTTGGCGTCTCCCGGACAGGTCGAGATTCGCCTCACCGCGAGGGCCAGCACTGCGACCGAGGCGGATGCAGCAAACGAAGAATTGGCGAGTAAGCTGCGCGAGGTATTAGGGACGAAGATCTTCAGCGAGGAGGGCGAACCCTTGGAGGAAGTTGTGGGCCGCCTGTTGAGCGAACGATCGCTGTCCCTTGCGGTGGCCGAATCTTGCACCGGAGGTCTTATCGCTCATCGCCTCACGGAGATTCCCGGCAGCTCCCGCTACGTGGAAAGGGGGTTTGTGACCTACAGCAACGAGAGCAAAGTCGAACTGCTCGACGTTCCGGACTATCTTATTCGTACCCACGGCGCGGTGAGCGAGGAGGTTGCGGAATCGATGGGCGAGGGGGCTCGTAAACGAGCAGGAACCGATCTCGCGGTGGCGGTTACAGGGATCGCCGGCCCAGGCGGCGGTAGCCCCCAAAAACCGGTGGGTCTCGTTTTCATCGCGGTCTGTGACGAGAGGGGCAGCGTCGTACGACGACTGCAGATTCCCGGCGGCCGCTCGCAAGTAAAATGGTGGAGCTCGCAGGCGGCCCTCAATTCGTTGCGGTTGCACGTGCTCAAGCAAGATTGACTCTGATCTTGACGGTCTGGATCGATGCGTGCCTTCATCGCGGTCGAAATTTCAGAGGAGGTTCGTGACGCGGTACGGCTGCTCGTATCGGAGCTTCGGAAATCCATCAAGGGCGTCCGTTGGATCCCTGCCGAAAATCTCCATCTGACACTTCGCTTCCTAGGAGACGCCGATGAGCAGCGTCTGAGGGAAATGTGTCTCGAGCTCGAGGCGACGGTGGCGCGGTTTGCTTCGTTCCGCCTCCAATTTAGAGGGCTCGCCGTTTTGCCAAGTCCTCGGCGTCCTAGAGTCCTTTGTGTAACGGTCACCGATCCTCCTCAGGATATCCACGGGTTGTTCGAACAGATCGAGGGAGTCGCGAGGAAGCATGGGTTCTCTCCCGAGGAGAGACGGTTCAAGCCACACCTTACTTTCGCGCGGTTCCGGAAACCGGAGAAGGAGCTCGGTCTAGTCCGATCGGGGTTCGAGGACAGGGTTCTCGGAGTTGTTCGGGTCGAGGACGTGGTTTTGTTTCGCAGCACCTTGAAGCCGAGCGGGGCAGTTTACGACGCCATGGCGCGATTCCCTCTGGCAAAGAAAGGCGAGTGACCCCCATGACCCTCACCCAGGCCCTCTCCCAGAGAGAGAGGGATTAAAGGAAGCCCATCGACGATGGGCAAAAGCGATAAGTGATCACGAACAGCCTCGTCCTCATTGTCTTTTACTTGCTGGGGTCGGTTCTCTTTGGGGTCATCGTTTCGCGCGTCGTAAAGGGGATGGTTCCCCGCGATTCGGCCAGTGGCAACCCCGGAGCTACCAACGTCATGCGAGTGACGGGGAAGGGTGCAGGGGCGGCGGCTCTCTTGCTCGACGCGGCGAAGGGGGCAGCGGCGGTGCTCTTGGCGCGCGCTCTCTCTCCGGCTGGCAGCACCCTCCCTGCAGCGGCTGCGGTGGTGGTCGTTTTGGGCCACCTCTTCCCGGTCTTCTATAGTTTCCGAGGAGGCAAGGGGGTTGCCACGGCTCTCGGGGCCTTTCTGGTTCTGACCCTCCAGCCGGTCCTGGTCGCGATGGTGCTATTCGTCGCCGTCCTTGGCGCATATCGCTTCGTCTCGCTAGCATCGATGACGGCGGCCGTATCGGTCGCCCCTTTGTCGCTGGTGTGGGGAGAGCCTCCGGTGGAAACGTTCGTCGGCGCGTTCGTCGGAGTGCTCATCGTGGCCCGCCACCGGGGGAACGTCTCGCGGCTCCGCCGTGGAGGCGAGCCCCGCCTGCCAAGGTTGACGACGTGGACGAAATAGAAGCGCGCCGGCCAAAGTTGGTATAATAAAAGGCGTTGTTCCCAAACGGCATGAGGGTGCCGGGGCGGGTGCAGTCCACTCCTGATGTTCGAGCTGACATACCTAGAAGAAGGTAGCGAGCGTGCGGTTCCCATCGATTTGGGAGGCGTGGTTCTGGGCCGTTCGCCTGACTGCGACATCGTGATCAAGGATTTCGGTGTCTCGCGCCATCACGCCAAGGTGATCGTCGACGGTGACCAGTGTCGATTGGTCGATCTCAAGAGCAAGAACGGAACTCACGTAAACGGTGTGGCGGTGGTCGCTTCCGGGCCGGGGCCATTGAACCGCTCGAGACACTAGCAGGGTGGAGAAGAATTCAGTGGACCTGCATCAGTGCCGCGGGGCGCCACCCCCACGGCCGTCCCTTCGCCGACAAGCGGCTGCTTGGCCAGCTGAGGGCTCTGCGCGGCCTGACGGCCTACTCGGCCCGGGCTCCCGCCTCCGCCCTTCGGGCTTCGGCGAGGTCCCGACGAAGCCTTGGCGAACTCGGACGCTCCCCTCGCCCGGGGCGCAACTGAAGGAGGGAGATTCATGACTCTTGGATCCCATCACCGAGTCTTGATTGCTTCGTTGACCCTGCTGTTGATGGGGGCGGTACAGAACGACGCGAAGATCAGCGAAGCGCTTACGATCTTCAATCAGGCCAAGTACCTGCATCAGGAAGGTCGCCTGGACGAGGCGATCGAACAGTACCGGGCCTCCCTCAAGCTCGATAAGGAGAACCCTTGGGTCTTCAATGCCATGGGCTTGGCTATGACCGCGGTTGGAGATTTAAAGGCGGCGGAAAAAGCGTTTCAGACCGCTATCAAGCTCAATACAGATCTGACCGACGTGCACAACAATTTGGGTGTGCTCTACTCGGAGATGGGAAACAAAGAAAGGGCGTTCGCGGAATTCACTACCGTGATCCGTGATCCGACCTATCCGACGTCGGAGAAAGCTCTCTACAACATGGGCTCGTTGTACTTCCGCGAAAAGAGCTACGAGCTGGCCATGATGTACTATCGTCGCTCGGTTGAGAGGAAGCCCAGGTTTGCGATGGGGTATCGCGGCCTCGGCGAAATCCATGTCGCGCTGGGGGAACCCGAGCTGGCTTTGGAACAGTTTGACAAAGCTCTGGAGAACGATCCATCGGACGTTCCGAGTCTTTACGAATCGGCGCGCATCCACGACAAGAGGGGGGACGTTGCGGAAGCCCGCGCGTACTACCGCCGCGTGGTGGAGGCGGCGCGCTTTTCTACTTTGGGCAAGATCAGTCTCGAGAGACTCGACGCTTTGAAGACCGGCACCTGAGGTCAGGCATTCACTTTACCCGTCGAGCCTGCCGAGCCTACCAAGAAAGCAAGAGTGGCTCCGGTGCGTGTCTTCGAACGTCTCAAGGAAGGGCTAGCACGGACCCGAGGGACCCTGGCAAGCGGATTGGGGCTTGCGACCGCGGGAGACGAGCCTGACTGGGACCAAATCGAGGAAGCGCTTGTTGCGGCGGACGTCGGCGTAGCTGCGACCGTCGAGCTCGTGGAGGCGCTTCGGAGCACCTGGAGACGCCGGCCCGACGAAGATATCCGCGCGGTTCTGAGCAACGAGTTACTGGCTATCCTGCGTCACACCAGCCGCGACGGTTTGCGGACTGCCGCCGTTCCTCCCAATGTGGTATTAGTCGTGGGAGTCAACGGCGTCGGGAAAACCACGACCGTTGCCAGGCTGGCTCATCGTGCGGCACGCGCCGGCCGTAAATCGCTCATCGTCGCGGCCGATACGTTTCGCGCTGCTGCATTGGGGCAGCTCGAAACGTGGGCCAATCGGCTGGGAGTCGCTCTGATTCGAGGAGAAGAGGGGACGGATCCCGCCGCCGTCGTGCACGAGGGACTTCAGGCGGCCGTCGCCCGCCGCGTGGACGACGTGTTCGTCGATACGGCAGGCAGGCTGCATACCAAGAAACCGTTGATGGATGAGCTTGCCAAGGTGAAGAGAGTGGCGGGGCGTCTGATTCCAGAAGCCCCGCATCAAACGTTGCTGGTCATGGACGCGACCGTTGGTGGCAACGGGCTGGTGCAGGCGCAGCGTTTCAGCGAGTCGCTCGGAGTCGATGGTATTGTCCTAACCAAGTTGGACGGCACCGCCAGGGGCGGGATCGTGGTTGCGGTAGCGCGTGAGCTCGGTCTTCCGGTTGTCTACGGCGGGGTCGGTGAGGGAGAAGACGATTTGATGGACTTTTCAGCGGAGCAGTTCGTTGACGCGCTCGTGGGAGAAGAGATCAGTAGTTGAACGGAGCTGTTCGACGATGGGTCGGGAAGTAGAAACTGAACGGAGAATGATGAAGCGGGTGTTGGCTCTCGCTTCGATGGGACGCGGATGTACCAGCCCCAACCCGATGGTGGGAGCCGTCGTCGCAAAGGGCAACAAAGTCGTAGGGCAAGGCTTTCATCGTCGGGCCGGTGAGCCGCACGCCGAAGTAATAGCGCTTCGTCAGGCCGGCAGGGCGGCACGCGGCGCGACGCTCTATACGAACCTGGAGCCTTGCTGTCACACCGGCCGCACCCCACCCTGTGTGCAGGAGATCGAATGGGCGGGCGTGAAGAAGGTGGTCGCTTCCATCCGGGATCCGGATCCTCGCGTGAATGGCGGAGGGTTTCGCTGGCTTCGGCGAAACGGTTTGGCCGTGGAAGTTGGCCTAATGAGAGCGGAGGCGACTCGGCTCAACCGGGCCTTCACGAAGTACGTTAAAGAGGGTTCCCCTTTGGTGACTTTGAAAGGCGCCGCCAGCCTGGATGGTCGTATTGCGACCCGAACCGGCGACTCGATGTGGATCACATCGGCCGAGGCCCGCCAACACGCTCGCCTTCTCCGCCGTGAACACGACGCCATCATGGTTGGCATCGGTACAGTTATTGCCGATGATCCGCGGCTCACCGTGCGTCCTCGCAACCAGCGGAAGGGGTCGTTCTTGCGGGTCGTACTGGACAGCTCTTTGCGCTTGGCTCCCTGCGCGCGGTTGCTCTCTACGTTGGGTGAAGGACTGATTCTCGTTTTCTCAGGCCCCAAGGCCTCCCCGGCTCGGGCGCGACGTCTCGAAAAATTGGGTGTGACCGTAGAACGTTTGCCGCTACGCCGCGGGAGGCTCGACCTCCGGAGTGCGCTACGGCGTTTGGCAAAAAGAGAAGTGACGCGCCTATTGGTCGAAGGTGGTGGTGAGGTCCACGCTTCCTTTCTCGAGCAAGGGTTGGCAGATCAATTGGTACTGTATCTCGCACCGCGCATCATCGGTGGAAGGGAGGCGCTATCGTTGGTAGGCGGGGAAGGACCGCGGCGCATCGTCGATGGGACGCGATTGAACCGCTTGGTCTCCTACCGAGTGGGTTCGGAGATCGTCGTGGAAGCAGACGTGCGGGCTTAGGGGCGAGCGATGTTCACCGGCATTATCGAAGACCTCGGCCGTATCGTCGAGCGAGTCGAGCAGGAGGGGCACCTCAGCCTGGTTCTCGAAGCCAGCGTCGTTCCAGGCGAGCTTCGCATCGGTGCCAGCATTGCCGTCTCGGGCGTTTGCCTGACGGTGACCGAACTTGCGGGGCCTCGCTTCACGGTTGATGTCTCCAACGAGACGTTGGATCGCACAACGCTGGGCGGCCTGGCGACCGACGGCCGGGTTAATCTCGAGCTGCCCCTTCGAGCGGATGGCAGATTGGACGGCCATTTTGTTCAGGGCCACGTGGATGGGAAGGGCAACGTCGTTTCCGTTTCGGAGCGCGGGTCCGATCGGGTGGTGCGCTTGAAGCACCCGCAGGAGTCCAACCGCTACATCGTCGAGAAGGGTTCGATCGCCGTCGACGGCGTAAGCCTGACGGTGACGGCTTGCGGAGCGGCGTGGTTCGAAGTCATGCTCATTCCTCATACGCTCCGGGTCACGACACTCGGGGAGCGGGTGCGGGGAGATGGCGTGAACCTGGAATACGATATACTGGCCAGGTATTTGGTACGGCTGGCGCAGCTCAGGCAGGACTCATGGAGACAAGACTAGACTCAGAAGAGAATTCAACCTTCTCCACGGTGGGGGCCGCCCTGGAAGACATGCGTTCCGGGAAGATCATCATCGTCGTCGACGACGAAAACCGTGAGAACGAAGGCGATCTCACGATCGCCGCGGAGAAGATCACGTCCGAGGCCATCAATTTCATGGCCCGTCACGGCCGCGGGCTCATCTGCATGCCAATGACCGAGGAGCGGCTGGACGAGCTCCAAGTGCCGCTAATGGTGACCGATAACTCCTCGGTGCATGGCACGGCTTTTTGCGTTTCCATCGAGGCCAAGAAGGGGGTGAGCACAGGTATTTCGTCGGCCGATCGAGCCCGCACTGTGTTGGTGGCCATCGATCCGCAAACTCGTCCTAGCGATTTGGCGCGACCGGGACATATGTTTCCGCTCCGTGCCCGCCCGGGTGGCGTGCTTGTGCGGGCAGGCCAAACGGAGGCGGCGGTCGATCTGGCTCGGATCGCGGGGCTCCACCCGGCGGGGGTGATCTGCGAAGTGATGAACGAAGACGGCAGCATGGCCCGCGTGCCCGATTTGGCGAAGTTCGCCAGCGAGCACGGGCTGAAGATCATCACCGTGGCCGATCTGATCCGCTATCGTCTGAGTACCGAGTGCCTCGTCAAGAAGGTGGCGGAGGCCAAGCTACCGACTCCGTTCGGGGATTTCCGCATTGTGGCCTTCGAGTCCCTTACCGATGGGACAGCCCACCTCGCCCTGGTCTTGGGTGATATCAAGCCAGGAGAAACGGTATTGGTTCGTGTACATTCTCAGTGCATTACCGGCGAAGTGTTTCACTCGGTGCGGTGTGACTGCGGCCCGCAGCTCGATTCTGCGCTCAAGCGAATTGGAGAAGAAGGTAAGGGGGTGTTGCTCTACCTCCATCAGGAAGGAAGGAGCATTGGCCTGGTTAATAAGATCCGCGCCTACGCGTTGCAGGATCAGGGAATGGATACCGTGACCGCAAATGAGCGGCTAGGATTCAAACCGGATCAGCGCGAGTATGGAATTGGTGCGCAGATCCTAGCGGAAATCGGGGTACGGGATATTCGTCTGCTCACCAACAATCCTCGTAAATTCATTGCTTTAGAGGCTTATGGCCTTCGGATCGTCGCGCGCGTACCGATCGAGATACCCGCCACCGAGAACTCCGCTACTTACTTGAAGACAAAAAAGGAGAAGCTCGGGCACCTGTTGAAAAAGATCTAAAGGGCAGCTTCCCGTGAATGCCGAGTTCTTGAAGGATGTGCGCCTGTTCCAGGGGCTGGATAACGACCAGCTAGCCGAGATCCTCATGCTCGGGATGGTGAAAGACTATAAGAAGGGCGCCGTCATTTTCGAGGAGGGGGCTAAGGGAGATCGATTCTACATCGTCTACACCGGCGCAGTGAGAATTAGCAAAATCTATCCGCATATGGGGGAGGAGGCACTCACCGTGATCGGACCCGGCGGTTTTCTAGGTGAGATGTCATTCTTCAACGAAGAGCAGCGGTCGGCGCGAGCGGTTGCTCAAGAAGATGCGCAGTTGCTGGAGCTGCGGAACGCCGCTCTGAGAAGTCACCTGGAGACCCGTCCCGACGTCGCCTTGCGGTTTCCGTGGGCGTTCTGCCACACACTCTCTCAAAGAGTGCGTGAAACGAACGAGAAGTTTTCGGCCCTGTTCGCGATCTCCCGGGTTTTTTAGGGGCGCCCAACCCACCTGGTTGCGAGAACCCAACGTAGTCTGGGCGCCAAAACAGGGGGCGAGAACCGGAGCTCGCCAGGCGGCGGTTATGGCATCCTCATAATTTCGGCGGGCATAAGTGGCCCTGGAGCGAGGTGGCGGCAATCGCGTGAATTGGTAGCCTCGCCTCTGAGGTTCAGTCTGCTTAAGTGCCACCCGTTCAATCGGTTGAAGGCTTGGTCTCAACTTCGATTGCTCTTGACTTTACTGCCCAGGTCCTCTAACATTAATAGATGCACCATTTAAAGGGGGAGATCCGCCTCTTGATTGAGGTAATTTCAGATGTTTGAGCAGATTTCATCGAAGTTTCAAGGGATTATCAAGAAGCTCCGGGGCGAGGCGCGTCTGACGGAAGCCCACGTCGACGCGGCGCTTAAGGAGCTTCGGATGGCTCTGCTAGAAGCCGACGTGCATTTCCGTGTGGCTCGAGACTTTACGTCTCGCGTGAGAGAACGGGCAGTGGGACAAGAGGTCTTGGCATCGCTCACCGCGTCGCAGCAAGTTGTCAAGATCATGCGGGACGAATTGGTGAGTTTGCTCGCGGGAACCGTTGGGTCGGCGCCGATCGATCCGGAAAAGCCGTTGAAGCCGATAAAGCCAATAGAGTTTGCCCGGGAATCGCCGTCCGTCATTCTGATGGTGGGGCTTTCCGGCTCTGGCAAGACGACGACCACCGCCAAGCTCGGCAAGTGGCTCGCCGCTGAGCGAAGGCACCCGGCGGTGGTCTCGGTCGACGTGAAGCGCCCGGCGGCCATCGAGCAACTGCGCGTTCTCGCCGGGCAGACGGGACTTAAATGTTTCGAGCCCGACACCATGGACCCCGTTGCTCGAGCCAGGGCCGCCAAGAACCAGGCGCGGGATGCGGGCTTCGACGTACTGATCGTGGATACCGCCGGAAGAATGCACGTCGATCCGGAGTTGATGAAGGAACTGAAACAACTCGTCGACGCCACGACTCCGGTCGAGGTGCTGTTCGTTGCCGACTCGATGACCGGACAGGACGCCGTTCGCAGCGCCGAAGCCTTTTCCAAAGTTGTGCCACTCACCGGGCACGTTCTGACGAAACTGGACGGTGACGCCAGAGGAGGCGCCGCGCTATCGCTTGCGGCCACAACCGGGTGCTCTATCAAGTTTGTGGGGATCGGGGAGAAGCTGGATGCCCTGGAGCCTTTCCGTCCCGATAGGATGGCCTCGCGGATTTTGGGAATGGGGGACGTACTTACTCTGATCGAGCGAGCGGAACAGGTCGTCGAGCAAGACCAAGCAGAGCAGCTCGTGCGCAAGCTTCGCCGCGAGGAGCTTTCGCTCGAGGATTTTCGCGTTCAACTCCAGCAGATCGGGCGAATGGGGTCTCTCTCGGAGATCATGAGTTTCCTGCCCGGCATGCCCAACATGCCCAACAGGCCCAACAGGGAAGCCAAGCTGTCGAAGGTTCCTTCTGAATTCGACGACACCGAGATCCGACGTTTCGTGGCCATTCTGAACTCCATGACTTGCGGGGAGAGGTCGAACGCCTCGATCCTCAACGGAAGCCGGCGACGGAGAATCGCTCGGGGGAGCGGCTGCGCGGTCTCGGATGTAAATAGATTGTTACGCCGGTTCGCCGAGGCTCGAAAGATGGCCAAGATGATGGCCCGCTCCAAGGGAAGCTTCGGTAGTCAATTGAAGCAACTGAAGAAAATGAGCCGAATGAAATAGGCCAAACCATGACTAACTGTTCGAAAGCGAGGCGAGAGTTACAACCCATGTTGACGATTCGTTTAGCACGTTTAGGTCGCAAGAAGCGACCGCACTATCGCATAGTTGTATCTGATTCAGTGACCGGCCGCGGTGGAAGCATCGTGGAAAGCCTTGGAACCTACGACCCCAAGCGGGAGGGCCAAGCGGAGGTTTTCGATCGCGAACGGGTTCAGTACTGGCTCTCGAAGGGAGCCCACGCGACAGACACCGTTCGTAGTCTCTTGAAGCGGACGCCCTCGTAGAGCTTAGCTCAGGCAGCGACTGGACCGGAAGCGAGCGGGAGGGACATAGATGAAGGAATTATTGGAGCTCATTGCGAAAGCACTAGTCGACAACCCGGATGAGGTTTCGGTGTCGGAAGTGGGAGGGGAGCAAACGATCATTCTCGAGCTCAAGGTCGCTCAGGAGGATTTGGGAAAAGTCATCGGCAAGCAAGGGCGTACTGCTCGGGCGATCCGCACAATCCTGTCGGCTGCCGGCATGAAGCTTCGTAAGCGGTTCCATCTTGAAATCATTGAGTAAGGTCTAACATGGAAGTCGCACCAAACTGGCGAGAGTTGGTCGCCGTCGGACGAGTGGCTCGCGCTCAGGGTCGAAATGGCGAGGTGGCGGTAAACCCGCTTACCGATTTCCCGAATCGATTCGAGAAGTTGACTCGGGTGTTTACCGACAACGAGGATGGGAGTGTCTCCGCATTGCCGGTGGAGTGGGTTCGCCAGCAGGGGGGAAGGCCGATCATCAAGTTCGAGGGGATCACGGGTATCGGAGAGGCGGAACGGTTGTCGGGCCGGGAGCTTCGCATTCTGGAGTCGGAGCTCGAACCGTTGCCGGAGGGCAGCCATTATCACTTCCGTGTTCGTGGCTGCGGCGTTTGGGACAGGCAACGAGGTTATCTGGGCGTCGTCGAGGAAATCTTGACCACCGGCGGTGCCGATCTGTTGGTGGTTAGGGACTCGAAGGCAGGGGAGACTCTCATTCCTCTTTGTGAGGCGATCTGTAAATCCGTCGACACGGAGCGAAGCCGCGTAGAGGTAGACGTTCCGGAGGGACTGGTAGCACTCAATGCGAATTGACATCGTCACCATCTTTCCGGACATGTTTCGGGCGCTCGATTGGGGTGTCCTTGGCAAGGCCCGTGAGGCGGGACGAGTGGACATTCGTGTGCATAACCTGCGTCGCTGGACCCATGACCGGCATCGTACGACCGACGACTCACCTTATGGCGGTGGGCCGGGTTTGGTGATGAAGGTCGAGCCCTTGGTGGAAGCCGTCGAGGCGGTGACCGAAGGTCGGCTGCCGGAAGCAGAGCGGGCGGTGATCTTGCTCTCCCCGCGAGGCGCACCTCTGCGCCAGGATCGGGTGGAGCGGCTCGCCAAGCTGAAGCAACTCGTGCTCGTTTCCGGTCGCTATGAGGACGTGGACGAACGGTTCCTCGGGGCTACCGGAGCGGAGGAGATTTCCATCGGAGACTATGTGCTGTCGGGTGGGGAGCTTCCGAGCATGGTTGTCGTGGACGCGGTAGTACGGTTGCTTCCTGGTGCCATCTCGGACCCACTTTCAGCACAAGAAGACTCTTTCAGCCGAGGTCTGTTGGATTGTCCTCATTACACGAGGCCGGTGGAATTTCGGGGCATGAGGGTGCCGGAGGTGCTTCTTTCCGGCAATCATGCCGCTATCCGACGCTGGCGAAAGGAAAAGGCACTTCGTGCTACGCGGACCCGGCGGCCCGAGCTGCTGGCGAGCGCCGATTTGGACAAAGAGGAGCGCGAGATTCTGAACGAGCTCGAGGGTTTGGTGAAGAGCTCAGCAACGCACTAACGAGTGACCGAGGCTCCTGGTCGCCCGGTTCAAACAGGTCTTTATACGATTTTGATTGCTTGAGAGGTTTAGCAATGGGTGTCATGGAAAAACTGGATTCACGAGAGTTGAGAGAAGGTATACCGGCTTTGAAAGCCGGAGATACCGTAAAGGTACACGTGAAGGTTAAGGAGGGCGACAAAGAGCGGGTGCAGATTTTCGAGGGGATGATCATCGCGCTCAAGCATGGTGGGCCGCGGGCCACCATGACGATCAGGAAGACATCCTTCGGCCATGGTGTAGAGCGGATCTTCCCCATCCATGCACCAACCATCGAGAAGATCGAGGTCCTTCGATCTCATCACGTGCGCCGGGCCAAGCTGTACTACATGCGGGGTCGCAAGGGTAAAGCCGCCCGCCTGAGGGAGAAGAGAAGGCTCACCACCTAGCGCCATGAGCGAACGCAATCGGCAAGATCGGCAACATCAGCCGGGCGGCGGTCTAACCGGGCGGCCTGTCAGGCTGTCAGGATGTCCATAGGGTGAGGGACTGAGGGATGGCGCTGAACCGAGACCGGATCTTCAAGACCGCCGACAAGTATATCCACTCCGGCAAGGTTGAGAAGGCCATCGCCGAGTACGAAAAATGGGTAGCCGCCAATCGCAAGGATTGGAGCACCATTCGCCAAATCGGTGACCTCTATGCCCGCATTGGGCGAAACGACGAAGCCATAAAGAAATACGCTCAAATCGCGGACTATTACCGCCAGGATGGTTTCAACGTCCGCGCCATCGCCACGCACAAGATGATCCTGCGCTTGGATCCTCAGAACGAAACGGCTATGCGCAATCTGGCCGAGCTGCAGGTGATTCAGGGTTTGTTGATGGAGGCCAAGGTGCAGTATCAAGCCTTGGTTGAGCTATACGCGAAGAGCGGCCACAAACGGCAGGCTACCGAAGTCTTCAAGAAGCTCGCCGAGATCGATCCGTCCGATTTGAAAGTCCGCTACAAGTTCGCCGAGTTTCTGGAGCGAGAAGGCAAGGTCGAGGAGGCGGTCGCCGAGTACGTGGGCATCGCCGATGAGTTCATCAACAAGGGGTTGGTGGCGGAGGCGATCCAGATCATGGAAAAGGGCCTCCGCATCGACAACGCCAGTCGATTGTGGAGGACCAAGTTGGCTCAAGCGGCCATCCTTCAGGGGCATCACGACAAGGCCATTCAACTGCTCGAGGAGGTGCGGGAGCAACACCCGCGAGATGTGGAATTGCTCTCGCGTCTCGGCGAAGCCTATATGGGCGCGGGTCGGGCCGCCGAGGCCGAAACCCTGTTCGGACGTCTCACCGAGCTCGAGCCCGATAACGCGGATCACGCGAGCCGTTTGGCGGAGTTGGCGATCGCCCAAGGGAACTGCGATCGGGCGCTCGAAATTTTCGTGCCGGCGGTGGACAACCTCGTTGCTAAAAAAGAAGGAGAAAAGGCAGTCGCCCACCTCCAAAAGATTCTGAACCGCGATCCGCATCACATCAAGACGCTGTTGAAGTTGGTCGAAGTCCAAACCGTCTTGAAACAGGACGCCGGGAGAACGGGCGCCTACGACAAACTCTGTGAGGCATACTCCGAGCAGGGCGATTACAAGAAAGCGGTTCGAGTCGCGGAGCAGATTATCGAATTGGAGCCGGAGAACTCACAGCACAAGGATCGAGTGCGTTTCCTCAAATCCAAACTGGGAGCTCCGGCGGCTCCAGCTATTCCTGCCCTCACTTCTAGCGCTTCGTCTAGTCCGCCTGCTCCGCCTACTCTAGACGTTCCAGGGGTGCCCGACGTGGCGGACGAAGACGTCCAACCCGCGGTCGAGTTGGATATCGATATGGTGGAAGCACCGGAGCCAGTCATCGACCTCGACGAGGCGGTCTCCGGGCCGTTCCCGGCGGAGCCATCGGTCGTCGAGGCTCCCTCGGAGCAAACACAGCAGGAGATCGATGCGGTCGCAACGCTGAGTCCCGAGGACGAGGAGAACATCAAGGAGAAGATGACCGAGGCCGAGGTCTTCGTTCGTTACGGGCTAGTGGACAAGGCGGTAGAGCAGCTCAAGGATGTTCTCGACCGGTTCCGTTTTCATACCGCCGCCCGCGAGACACTGATCGAAGTCTATCGTGATCAGGGCATGAGCAACGAGGCCGCCGAAGAGCTAGCTCAGTTGTCGACCATCTACGCTCGGTTGGGGCAGAACGAGAACGCCGAGAAGGCTTGCATCGAGGCTCGTAGTATCAACCCAGCGTTGGAGGAGATTCCCGCCGAATCCTTGGTGCCGGAGGACGAAATCGATCTCACGCCGGAGTCCCCGGAGCCGTACGACGATTTGGCGATGGACGTCGAGGTGTCCCCCGCCGCGACGGCTGAGCAAAGCGTCGAACCGGACGTTGCGGTCTCGATGGACGAAGATGATTTACCCCTCGCCGTTAAGCCTGCTGAGCCTGCTGATGAAGAACAGCCGTCCGCTTCTGTTTCTGCGTCTGGCGACGATGTCGAGGTTGTCATCGACGAGGCACCGGACGAGTTCTCAGTCGAAGTCGACATGGATGATGATGTCGCCAGCGAGATTGGAACCGCGTCCGAAGAGCATGAAGTAGAAGAACCGACGCCGGTAACCGACAAGTTGAGCATTCCGAGCGACGAGATCTCGATCGTTGGGGAGTCGTCGTCCGCTCCTGAGGATGTCGAGATCGATCTAGATGGGATCGCAGGGGAAGAGCCGGAGGACGATGATCAAGTCGAGTTCGACGAGGGCCCCGCAGAAATTCCCGAGCCATCTGTGGCGTCAGAAGTAGATTCGCCCGTTGAAGATGTCGAGGAAGTTGAGGACGAGGAAGACCGAACCCGACCACCCGGTCAACCATCCGCTCCGACAGTCGCGCCCACTCCGGAACCCGTGCCGGCCGCCTCAGCGGCTCGAGACGATCTTGCCGAAGTGGATGAATACATGGTCTTGGGGCTCTACGAAGACGCCCGTGATACGCTGCGGGAGATTCTCAAGAAGCGTCCCGAGGACCCGCAGGTTCTTGCAAAGATCGACGAGGTCGGCTTTTCGGTTGCTCAGCTGCAGGAGGAAGCGGAGGCATCGGCGACCGCATCCGAAGGGGCTTCCTTGGTCGAGGAGTCACTCGCTGCTGCAGCGAGTACTCCGGCGCCTGCAGCTGAAGAAGCCGAACCGCAGGTATCGCTTGGCCAGGTCACAAACGTCCCCGATGTTCTCGCCACCCCTGACGTCGCTGAAATTGAAGAGGAGCCCCTGGCCGCGTTGGAAGGAGTCGCCGAGCCAGACCAGGTCGAGTCGGTTTTGAGCGGTCCAGCCGGCATCAAAGGTGAGTACATCGACTTGGCCTCCGAGCTTTCCAACGAGGTCTTCGGAACACAAAGTGCAGTGGAGGAGGAGACTTCGCCAACCGGAAATTCTGCCGACGCGCTCAGCGACCCCGGCCTCGATGAAATGTTCCGAGAGTTCAAAAAGGGAGTTGAAAAGCAGCTCGGCGCCGAAGACTACGACACCCGTTACAACCTCGGGATTGCGTACAAGGAGAGGGGGCTCCTAGATGAGGCCATCGCAGAGTTTCAGTTGGCGTCCAAGGACGAGAGTCGGCTTCTAGAATGCTGCAGCATGTTGGGACTTTGCTTTCTAGAAAAGGGAATGCCCCAGATCGCCATCAAATGGTTCGAGAAGGGGCTCAACTCCCCTGGCCGGAGTGAAGAAGAGCAGCACGGTCTCCGCTACGATCTGGCGATCGCGTACGAGTCAGCGGGTGAACCCGAACGTGCCCTCGAGCTTTACATGGACATTTACCGTGTGAACGCTCGTTCTCGTGACGTCAAGGACCGGGTTAGCGGCTTACAGGCCACCAAGAACTGATACAGGGCACCAGTGTGTGTTCCGCGCGGTCGGGGGCCGGACACCCGAGTTCACTAGCCATTCTAGCTTCGCGTGGAAGAAGTTGCGGTTTTTCGGCAAAGCTGGTTGGAACGATGCCAAACCGCTGTCCGTAGGCACTAGAGCGACGTAATGGGAGACCGTCAGTGGTTCGTGCTGTATGTTTTGATCTGTCTCGAAGTAGGCGTTTTTTTGCTACTCGTTCCATGGTCGGTGATTTGGGAGCGTAACTACTTTCTACAAGCGTACCCGGCGCTTAGCGACGTCGTTTTGAACCCAATGTTCCGCGGCGCAGTTTCTGGGCTTGGAGTCGCGAACATCTACATCGGGCTGCACGAAGTTATAGGATGGAAAGCGCGGAGCTCGACCTCTACTTCGCTGTTTCTAGGTGGGGTGCCGCTGGGAGACGGGTCACCGGACCGCGGCGCTTCGGCGAGGAACGACCGAGAGCCGCATGCCGTCGCAACCCACGAAAAGCATTCTTAAATCCTATTCCATCAGCGAGCGGAAAGGCTCGCCTGGGAGAAGCTTGCCCCACGGGCGGTCGGATGGCCGTTGCGGGAGGTTCGAACTTCTCCTGGGGCGGGCCGATAGGAAAGCTCTTGGCAAAGTTGAAGAAATCGAGGGAGCTTAGTGGCTTGACTTCGCGAGAGGCGTGGTGATACCATGATGGAAGTCCGCGAGTTGGTGGATACCCTGGGCCCTGCCGCCACCGCCGAACAGGCGGCGGCATTCCTGGAGCATCCGCAAAGCGAGGAGGCACACGTGCTGGTGGTGCTGCGCAAGCGAGACCTACCGAGTGCGGTCATCGAAGCCATCGCGAGAGATGAGCGATGGAATGCGCGCCGTATCATCAAAACGGCCATCGTCAATCACACCAAGACCCCCAAGACTTTGGCGCTCCGGCTGGTGAACCAGCTGTTCTGGAAGGAGCTGTTGAAAGTAGCGAATAACTTTCGCCTCTCCATGCCGATTCGTACCGTTGCGGAGCGGTACCTGCGTGACCGCCTGGCCGAGCTAGAGCTCGGGGAGCGAATAACTCTGGCCCGAACGGCCATCGCTGGCTTGCTGGGTGATGGAAACGCCCGCGTCGTCGCCGCGCTTCTCAATAACCCGCGTTTGCGTGAGGTTCAGGTCTTGCAGATCGTCGACCATCCCGGGAGTTCCCCGGAAGTGCTGGGTGCCGTCGCGGACTCCGAGCGTTGGGCGAGCCGTCCGGAGGTCCGGACGGCGGTCATCAAGAACAAAAAAACACCGGTCCACACCGCACTCCGGGCGTTAGCGGCCCTGCCGCCACGGGCAATCGCGAAACTGGTTGATAAGAACGAGCTCCCCCCGGTCATCCGACTGGGTGCGGAACGCATCCTTGTCTAGGCCAGGAGCAACCAGATGAGGCCGTTGTGGGGAGGGTACGTTGACAGGTTCCATGCGGGTCTGACAAAATGGCGTCAACCTGGGTCGGGTGTGCCCGGAAGCACAACGTGCCGAAGAGGATAGACCTTCGCCTTTTCACAAAGTTCGATAATGTTGTCTTTTGGTGAAGAACTGAAACGCGAGCGAGAGAGCCGAGGAATCCGTCTTGGTCAGATCGCGGAAGAGACTAAAGTAAGAGTGCGTTTTCTGGAGGCGATCGAATCCGGTCGCATCAACATAATCTCCGGCCGCTTCTATCAACGAGCCTACGTCAGATCGTATGCACGATATCTAGACTTGGAAGAAGAGCGGTTCGTGACCGCTTACGAGTTCGCCGCGGCGGGCGGCAGGGAACCCGGGCCATTGCCGGCGGCGCGTTCGGTCCAGAATCTTCCGCTCGGCTCAGCCCTCAAATGGGCGGCATTGGCGATCGCAGGAGTGGGTTTGAGCGGCGCGGCGGCGGTTTGGCGTCGAGCGCCCGAACCGAATCCGACACCCAGCCAATTGGAGGCGTTCCAATCCGCGGGCCAAGTAAGCCAAGTAAGAAGGACCACGAGCAGGGTGGCCGACTCGGCGCGCCTACCATTCGTCAAAAACGAACTGGAGCTGGAGCGAGCGGCCGAAGATGACCTTCCGGCAATGAGGAAACTGCGTTTGACCCTGAAGATCGATGAGCCGTGTTGGTTGGAGGTGCATACTGACGGCGAGTCGGTCGACGAAGGGATTAAACTGGCCGGGTTCCGAAAAAAGTTCGAGGCTGCCGAGGTCTGTTTGTCGGTGGGCAATGCAGGCGGGGTTTCCTATTGGATCGACGGCCAGATCGGCAAGCCGTTGGGACAGGCGGGGCAGGTCCGGAAGAACATTTGCATCACTTCGGAGAATGCCGCCGATTTCACATCGTAGGCGGACGGCAATCGTTCCCATGAAGGGTATGGATGGCTTCACCGTTAGTTGAACAGTTTCGCAAAGGTGGAGTTTCCCGCGATGTCCGCTTGATTGCGGCCGCTGGGTCGCTTCCGCTCAATCCGATCGATCAGGTGGAGCTTCCGTATCTCCTTACTCGGGATCGCGACGATGAGGTGCGGACCAAAGCGGAGGCTAACCTACTCGAGATCAAGCAAGAGGGTTTGCAGAGTGTTCTCCAAGATACCGCGGCCAACCCCAAAGTGCTCCAGTTCTTCGGTACGCGACTTTCAGCACCGGACTTTCTCGAAATGGTCCTGTGAAACTCGGGAACCGAAGACCAGACTATCCGAGTGATGGTCGCGCGGCTTTCAGCGGATCTGCTCGAGATCGTGGTCATCAATCAAACACGCTTGCTCCGCCACGTGCCGTTGCTGGAAGCGCTGGAGGCGAGCAAGAACCTCACTCAGGATCAGCGGCGTCGTCTCACCGAGTTCCGGCACGACTTCAAGATTGGTGCGGCCGGGACACCGGCCGAAGCTCCACCACCCACAGAGCCTGAGGCGTTGATGGATTTGGAGACCGGACCTCCCGAAGAGGAGGCGCCGCCACCGAAAACCATCGAAGACGCCATAGCCCAGTATGGCGATGGAGATCTCAGCGAGGAAGAACTCCAGTCCCATCTCACGGTGTTTCAGCGTCTGGTGCGAATGACGGCGGCCGAGAGAATGGTGGAGGGCCTCAAAGGAAATCGAGAGGCCAGAAACATGTTGATCCGAGACCGAAACCGCGTCGTCTACTCTGCCGTGCTCAACAGTCCACGGCTCACCGAATCCGAAGTCGAGGGCTTCGCGGCAATGAAAAATGTGTCTTCTGAGGTGCTACGCGTGATCGGCGGGAATAGAGTCTGGACCAAGCGATACAAAGTGGCACACGAATTGGTCAAGAACTCGTTGACGCCGGTCGAGATCTCGATGCGACTCCTTGCAAGACTACCCGCGCGCGACTTGAAGCGTCTCGCATCCGATCGTAACGTCTCCGAAGCGGTGCGACGTCAGGCTGCGAAGCTGAAACGGGCTCAAGCGTGGAGGTAAGGGCATAGACTACTACGCGATTCTTGGCGTACCCAAGACAGCGAGCCGGCCTCAGATCAAAGAGGCGTACCTAAAACTGGCCCGAGCGAATCATCCAGATCGGTTCCAAGATCCGGAGAAGCGCATGAAAGCTTCGGAGACTCTTCAGGGAATCAACGAGTCGTACAACCACCTTCGAGATGAGAAGCTGCGACGTGAGTACGACCAAGAGCTGTCCCGCGAAACGTTGCCGCCCAAGGAGCAGGCAGAGCGATACTATAGGAACGGTGTCATGCGCGAGGAGCTGAAGGACGTAAACGAGGCGATGAAGTTCTTCTTCGAGGCCAGCCGTCTGGATCCGGAGAACGCACTCTATACGGGCTCGGCGGCGCGAGTTGTGGCCACCGATCGTTCCCAGGCGCGTCAGGCCACGGAACTTTATAACAAAGCCATTCAGCAGGATCCTAAGCGTAAGGAGTTTTATCTGAAGCTCGGTGAGTTGCTTCAGCGGTCCGGGCTTCTAACGAGGGCTCGACGTATCTATGCGTCGGGTCTGCAGCAGTTTCCCGATGATCCAGAGCTAATGAAGCACGTGTCCCAGGCGACGGGGATGTCCCGCCGGATGTTGAATTTGGGGTAGCGGCGGCTCCTTGGCCGGCCTAAGAATAGGTCTGCCAATAAACCGTCTCCAGAGGGGGGCAAGGAGCCACCAATGCCTAGGAAATCAAAGAAGCCAATAAGAAAGCAAACGCACTCGCCTACGGGCAAGGTAGTTGGCCAAGTCGGTCAGATACTGCTACCGATGATAGCTGGGATCGCGGCCACGAAGGCGGATCTGACGGAATGGGTGTACGAGCAAGGACTGACAGCTCTGCACCTACTGCTCAGAGAGGACGCCGAGGAGATCGCGGGGCTCAAGGGCAAGCACGAGAAGGAGCGAACTCATAACCACTGGGGGAGCACGAACGGAGAGCTGAGCTTCGGTGGTCGTCGCATCCAAGTGTCGCGACCTCGAGTTCGCTCGAAGTCGGGCGCGGAGGCGTCGCTTCCACACTTCGAAGCCTTCCGCGAAGAAGACCCGCTTCCAGAGCGAGTGTTGAATCAGATCTTGGTGGGCGTATCGACCCGAAATTACGAATCGAGTCTGGACAAACCCGCGGCCAAGTTGAAGTCTCGTGGCACGAGTAAGAGTGCCGCCAGCCGTCACCTCGTGAGCCAGACGACTAAGAAGCTCGAGGAATACCTGTCTCGGCGGCTAGAGGAGTTCGAGCTTGCGGCACTGATGCTGGATGGCCTTGAGGTGGCCGGACAGACCGTCGTCGTAACTCTAGGTATCACAATAGATGGAACGAAGGTGCCCCTGGGTATATGGCTGGGCTCGACGGAGAACTCTCGGGTGTGCACCGCGATGTTGCAGGACTTTCTTGAGCGAGGCTTGCGCGTCGATGAGTCGATTCTCTGCGTAGGGGACGGAGGCAAAGGCATCCGCAAGGCACTCGTCGACGTTTTGGGGGACCTCGCGGTCATCCAAAGGTGCCAGATCCATAAACTCCGAAATCTTCGCTCGTACCTTCCCAAGTCTCGTCACGCCTACGTGCTCCAGACGATGAAGGAAGCCTACAAGTGCAAGAGTGCCGACAAGGCGCGCAAGCGACTTCAGGCATTGGTGTCGTGGCTCGAGCGAAACGGCTACGACGAAGCTGCCGGAAGCCTTCGTGAAGGGATGGAAGAAACACTCACGGTCGTGAAGCTCGCGCCGCCCGCCTTACTTCGCCAGTCTCTTGCCACGACGAACGCCATTGAGAATCTCAACGGAACCATTCGCAGAGTATCGAGAAACGTCAAGCGTTGGAAGAGTCCTTCCATGGTTCGCCGATGGACCGCTCTTGGCGTCGTCACCGCGCAGAAAAAGTTCCGGCGTATCAAAGGCTATCGCCATATGGGCGCTCTCGTTCACGCGCTTAGAAGCAAACAGAAATCTCTTGACAGCGATGAGTTTGCTGCCTAAGAGTATTCACAGGTGCCGCCGCTACCCGACCAAATTCAACAGCGGCCGGGACATCCCCCAGGCGACCGCGGCGGCGGACAAAGCCCGGAGAAAGTAGGTGTCCTCGGTATGCGGGTCGACTCCGGCTCGATCTCCGATGTAGGGCGCAAGCGAAAGTCGAACGAGGACAACTATTGCGCCAATGATAGGGAAGGCCTCTACGTCGTAGCCGACGGAATGGGCGGCCACGCGGCGGGAGAGGTGGCTTCGGAGCTTGCCACCGAGACGATCGAAGAGTTCATCAAGCTCACCAGCTCCGACGCCGACATTACGTGGCCTTTCGGGATCGACGAGAAGCTCTCCCTGAGTGGAAATCGCCTCAAGACCGCTATCCGCTTTGCCAACGGGAAGCTGGTGGAGAAGGTTCTGGAAAACGCGGAGTGCGAGGGCATGGCTACAACCGTTGCCGCGGTTCTGCTCGACAAAGACCAAGCTCACATCGCTCATGTCGGAGATAGTCGCGTCTATCTGGTTCGCGACAACTCAATCCGCCAACTTACCAGCGATCACTCGTGGGTCAACGAGCAGGTGATGTCGGGGCTCATCGATAGCGAGCAGGCGCGGACCCACCCATTGCGCAACGTTGTCACTCGGGCGCTGGGAGGGAAGGAAGGGCTGGAGATTGATCTGCAGGTGTTGGATCTTGAGGCCGGCGACATGTTGTTGATCTGCTCCGATGGGCTCACCTCGATGATAGAGGACGGCGAGATCCTGGAAGTTGTGCAAGCCGGGGGTCTCCAAGTGAACCAAGTAGTTCGTGAGCTGGTCGATGCGGCGAACGAGTCCGGCGGAGAAGACAATATTACGACCATCGCGCTGTCCTTCAGCGATAATCAAGATGAAGGTGCCTCTTGAGCCGTTGGGTTGACCATCGGATTCCTGAGTAGACGACGAAGACCTGGATTCACTCGAGCCACGAATAGGCAAGTTCCGAGTCCTGAGGCGGATAGGCCGCGGGGGAATGGGCTACGTCTACGAAGGCCATGACCTGCGACTCAACCGGCGGGTGGCAATCAAGACTTTGACCACCGACGCCATCGCCGACGCGGATTCTCGCGAGCGGTTCGAGCGGGAAGCCCGTGCGGCGGCGCAGCTCCAACACCCGAACATCGTGACCATCTACGAGTTGGGGAACTTCGGCGGCAACGAAAAACCCTACATCGTCATGGAGTATCTCGAGGGAGCGGATCTGACTGGCTTGATCCGCACGGAAAAGACCATCCCTTTCTCCGAGGCCTTGGACATCACGATACAGCTTTGCAAGGCCCTCGATTTCGCTCACCAGAAGCGAGTCGTTCACCGTGACATGAAGCCATCCAACGTGCGATGGATGGACGATGGTTCGGTCAAGATCATGGACTTCAGCATCGCCCGCATCGAGGATGAGACGCAGATCACGAAAAGCGGCATGATGTTGGGCACGATCAACTACATGTCGCCAGAGCAGGTGCGGGGCGTGAAGGTCGACGGGAGGTCCGACATCTTCTCCACCGGCTGCATTCTCTACGAGATACTCGCCGGTACTCGGCCCTTCGTAGCGGAATCCGCCACTTCCATCTTGTACAAAATCGTCAACGAGCCCACGCCGCAGATACTGAAGAGTAATCCGGAGCTTCCCCCAAGAGATCGAGGCCATCCTCTCGAAGGCTTTGGCGAAAAAGCCCGAGGACCGGTATCCGACCGCTGGCGAAATGGCTAGAGACCTCGAAAAATTCTTGGAGGTCTACCGGAAGACGATTTCCCGCCCCACTACCGAGCTGCAGGAACGGCTGAACGAGTTGGACGTGATGCGCCGGGAGGGTCGCTGGTCCGACGTAGTCCCGCTCGCCAAGACCTTGATAACTCAGAATCCCACTCTCGAGGGGCCGCACAAAGCGCTGCGGACCGGCCTGCGGCAGCTTCAGCACGAAGAGGAGGAGCGGAAGGTCACGCCCGATGAGAGGACGAGGCACCTCGCCGAGATATCGAGGGAATTCGAGTTCCTCTACCGGCCGAGTGGAGATTCGGCCGCGGGCAAAGAATCGATTGCCCCCCTCACCGAGATCGGTGCGGCGCAACAGCCGACCGTTCTCCAAGCGGGGCGCAACCCGTTCGTTTGGCCACTGGTTTTTACGATCCTCACCGTGTTCGTGGGTTTGCTCGGGTGGTTCGTCTTGCCCCCCTCATAGGTCCGCGAGAGGTGTCCTATGCGCTTCGGGTGACTTCGGAGCCTGCCGGGGGGCCCTGATCTTGGTCAACGGCGCCGATACCGGCCGGGTGACGAGCGAGAGCGGGGTGGTAGAAGTTCCGATCAGAGGGAAAGAAAGAAGACGCGGTCTCTGTCGAGCTACGCCTGGCCGG
Organism: Candidatus Marinacidobacterales bacterium; assembly: GCA_965222425.1. Classification (GTDB taxonomy): domain Bacteria; phylum Acidobacteriota; class Vicinamibacteria; order Marinacidobacterales; family DATDRI01; genus CBDCNP01. The sequence goes on along the minus strand of CBDCTW010000022.1, from coordinate 190,151 downwards.
TTACTCGGCCGCCCAGACCACGCTGATTCTGGGAGAGGAACCGCCATCGCCCCTCGAGCTGACCTTGCAGCAGGTGATGCGAAGCCTTACCGTCAGCACCAAACCAACCGGTGCCAAGATCCAACTCGACGGTAAAGAGGTACCGGGAGTCACCCCGCTTGATCTGGACGTGTCGGCGGCGGACGAGCACGAATTGGTTATCGACAAGGCCGGCTTCGTCCAGCGGACCATCCAGATCCTACCTGGCGAAGAGGCGTCCACGGACGATATTGTGCTTTCGCCGGTAGGAAGGCCGGGCACCCTCCTGGTCAGAAGCTCCTACCCCGTCTCCGTTGTCAGGGGTGGCCGTTCCCTGACTAGCGGGTCCGCTTCGCCCTCGCTCAAGTTGATGCCGGGGCGGTACGAGGTTAGTCTAGTCGCTCCTGATGTGTTCTTGCACCGAACGGTCACGGCGGAAATCAAAAAAGGGGAGACGACGACCATCGACGCGCCGGCGCTCGCAAAGTTCTCGGTGCGTGCGTCTCCGGGTAACTGCACTCTGACAGTCGACGGTATCGCTACCGAGGCCCCCCCGTTCGACAACAAAGCGATCGTGGTAGGCAAACATACGTTTCTGTGCGAGTGGCCTGGCGCAACGAGAGAGTACAAAGAAAATGTCGTGCTCGGAGAGACAAAATACGTGACCGGGCGAAGGCGCTAAAGGGGTTCCTTATGCGGATGAATTACATAGCGTGGCTCGTTTTATTTGGCTGGATCGCTGCGGATTCTGCAGCCTCGGCCCAGGGAGGACCTTCGGATATCGCTCGCCAGCACTTGGAGAGCGGCCTGCAGTTCTACAACCAGGAACGATACAAGCAAGCCCTCAAAGATTTTCAAATCATCGTGACTTCGATGGCAGAGACCGAGTACGCGGATGACGCCATGCTCCGCATCGGCCAGTACTACTTGGAGGTCGAGCGGAATTTCGATAAGGCGCGACAGAACTTCGACGCACTATTGCAACGCTATCCGACGGGCGACAAGGCCCCCGGCGCGTACTACTACCTGGGCTTGGTGGCCCTTCGATCTGACCGTAGCGGCCAGGACTTGGACGACGCGATGGCAAATTTCCAACGTGTGATTCGTCTCTACCCACACAGCGAGTTCGTGGCGGCCGCGCTCACCGAGACCGGTTTCGCCCTCGAGCGTTCGGGGCGGTGGCAGGAAGCGGTGGACGTTTATTCGGAGGTGGTGAGTGAGCACAGCAACTCGAGCTCAGCCCCCCGTGCTCAGGTAGCTATCGGTCGCAGTACGGTGCGATTGGGCGATCCGTTTCAGGGAATGCTTGAGCTGCAACGGGCTCGAAACCGGTATCCGGATACCGCCGAGGCTGCGCAGGCACTCGATCTGCTGACGCTCGTGTTCCGGTTGTATGCTAGTCCTCGGTTCGGCCGCCCGATTTCCTTCCAGAAAGATGCCGCCTTCCGACCCCAGGTCCAAAAGTTCAAGAAGGTGTTGGCGGTGCGGTTGTCGCCAGGCGGCATCCATGTGCTCGAGAAGGGGAACAAGCGAGTCGCTACGTTCGATAGGACTGGTAGGCTCACCGGCACCCAGGCCGCAGCGGATGCTCGGACGCTATCGGTCGACCCTCAAGGTGCCCTGGTGGTGGCGAACCAGAAGAGTCTGATAGTCGGTGGCCGTGCGATGGTGCTCAAGGTTTCCCACGAGAAGGGGCCGAAGGCACTGAACAAGATCAGGGCCGCGACGCGGGATCGGTTCGGCGACCTCTACGTCTACGACGAAAAGCAGCGTAAAGTACTTCGCTTCGATTCCAGCGGGAACGTCAAGGGCCCGTTTCCCGACTCGACGCCTCGGGAAGCACTCGTCCTAGAAGTCGATGCCTCTGGAAATATCATGATCCTAGGCAAGAAAGATCGGAGTGTGGAGGTCTTTACTCCCGATGGCGTCCGGACTGCGCGCCTGCCAAAGCGCGGCGCGAAATGGGACCTGAAGAAACCCGTCGATGTCGCGGTTGGACCGGCCGGGTATATTTATCTCCTCGACGAAAGCTCGGGCCAAGTCGTGGTTTTCGATTCCTCGTACCAGTTCGTGGCGCTTCTTTCCGCCAATAATTTGGGCGGCGGCGCGCTTCGCAAACCCACGACGTTGGATGTGGACGGGACTGGAGCCCTCTATGTTTACGATGACAAGGCGAAGACGCTCATCCGGTTTCATTAGGCTGGGTAGACACCCACTATTGTGGCTTGTTGCGCTGGCGACGTTCGGCCTGGCGCCGATTCAGGAAGAAGTCTCGGTCGGGGACCAAGGGCTCTTGTTTCAGCTCTCTCAGCAATATTCCGAAGCGATGGAGTTGTTCCAGGTCCCGCAGCGACAGTCACAGTCCATCGAATTCCTTTCCCAAATCATCCGGGCGATCGATGACGAGCGACGCACGCGGGATCAGATTTTGGACGAACTGAAAGGGCTGCAAGAGCAATGCTTCGAACACCGGGCACGGGCGTATTTCAACGCCGGCCAACTCCAGGGGGCGGGAGATGACTTCCGCCAGCTCATCCTCGCCAATCCCCGCTACGCTCTCAATGGAGAAGAGCTCTCGCCGAAGATCATCGACTTCTTCGAAGATCGGAAGAAGCAGTTGGTCGGATTCATTGCCGTGAACTCTGAACCTCCCGGAGCCCGGGTCACCGTGAATGGTGATTTCGTGGGAATTACCAACTTCTTTCCGGTTGAAGTTCATACCGGTTTGGCGGGGGTAGAGATCGAGCTCGTGGGGCATGATCCGATCTCGAGAGAAGAAGTGAATATTCTACCTGGCGAGACTAGGACTATTGATGTAGTGTTGGTTCGGAATAGCGCCAAGCTTCCGATCATCACCCAGCCTGCCGACGTTGAGATCTGGGTCGACGGCGAGCTCGTCGGAAAGACCGCTGGGAACCTCCCTCGAGACCTCCGCAGTTTCATGCCTGCCGAGTACGATGTCGAGCAACTTTCCGCTCCCTTCGATCTGGCCGCGATTCCGGTCGGCCGGCACACCATAGAGTTTCGCCGGGACTGTTATGAATCGGCACAGATCGGGTTCGAGGCCGAGGAACCCAAGGACTACACGGCACAGATCATCCGGCTAGAGGACTCGATTGGGCAGCTGAGGCTGACCAGCACTCCGGACGGGGCGCGCGTATTCATCGATGGAGAGTACAAAGGAAACACGCCTCTCGACCTCAGCCGGGTTTGCTCCGGTCCTCACCACGTGGAGGTCAAGCACCCCACCGGTAAGTACGTCGAAGACATCGAGCTGGGCAGGGACGAGGATCTGGCACTGGAATGCCCGATTCGCCCTAGCCTCGCCTTTTTCGGCATAGCCGCCGAACCTGGAGTTTCGAACCGGGATCAGGAAGATGTTCGGCAGAAAGTGACGGCAGAGCTTCAGAAGCTCACGGCAATGAACCTCTTACAGGTCTCGGCCGAGCGCGCGAGGGACCTGCTGGGGCGGGACGGGCTCATGACGTTCGTGTCCAAGGACGTTGCCGGAGATCATTCACGGGCAGACCCGGCGCGCGTTCGCGATCTGTCGGATAAGGTCGGCGAGTCGCTCAAGGTAGAAGCCATATTAGTCGGTTACATCCCTGCGCAAAAGTTAACGAAAGACGTGGTCTTCAACCTCCTGGCAACTGGGTCCACGGCACCGGATGCCTATCCTCTGAACTATCTCGATCGTGAGGCGATGCCCGCTTTCGTGGAGTTGCTGTCTGGCTCGACTCCGATCTACGGAAGCTGGATCGGACTTCAAAGCGTAGACACTCACCTTCGCAGCGGGTCCACCGTTCTCAAGATCAGCCCCAACGGACCGGCAGCTCAAGCTGGTATCGAACTAGGGGATGTGATCCTGGATGTCGAGGGCGAGCCGATAAAGGATACGCTGGCACTTCTTACGAAGGTCGGCGCGAAAGAGCCGGGCGATACTTTGTCGATAAGACTCGAAAGGCAGGGGGCTTCTCGGGACGCTCAAATCTCCGTGGGGATGACGCCATTGGAGATTCCCATGAAACGGTCCGGGTTCCTCTACAACAAGGCGATCATCGATCTCAGGCATCGGATGGTTGTGGAGCCGTCGGTCGAGCCGTTGGCCCGTCTCAATCTGGCGCTTTGTCACATGGAGTTGGGCAACTACGAAACCGCTCTCAGGGAGCACCTGCCTCGGATAACGCTGTCTGTCGAGTCGGGGATATCACAGGGAACGGTTTACTACTACACCGGTGTCTGTTACGAGCGGCTCGATGAGAAGGCCGAGGCTGTCGGTATGTTCCGAAAGGCGCTTCAATTTCCTAAGGCGACCGTCCAATCGAACGACGGCCCGCGAGTGACGCCACTGGCGGAGAGGAAACTCCGCGAGCTCGGGCAGTGACGCCTGGCTCGGCCTGTCATTAGCAACCACCTATTTTGGCGTCCAGCATGTCTGAGGCGCGCTCTGCCTTTCACTCCCCCCCTGGTAGACGGGGGTTGATTTCGTGCCTCGCTTCGGTTTGGATCCAGCTTGTCTCAATCGAGTGCGGCTGCACCGCGAGCTCACTTGGAGGTCGTGTGCGGGACCGCCCGGGCAGGTGGAGGTTTCGGGGTGGGAAAGCGAATCATCGTCACCAACGGTGACTTGACGACGAACCACGAGATCGGCGATTCGGCGATCGTCAGTGGTCGCGACCCCAACTGCGATCTGTTCTTCGTGAACCAGAGGCTTTCCCGCCGGCACGCTCGTATCGAACCTGGCCCGGAAGGCGTAAGGCTCGTCGATCTGGGAAGTCGGAACGGGATGTGGGTGAACGAGGAGAAGGTCGGTGAGCATTTGCTCCGATCCGGTAATGCCATCCGGTTGGGTGGTCTCAGGATTGTGTTCGAAGAAGACAACGCTCCATCGGAAGCGGAGCCGGAAAGCCCGGAAGGTGAAGAAGCCACCATAATCTTGCCTGCCCACGAAGCGGACAAGACCGTCGTGCAGCGATCCGGCGAGCCTGCTCAGGACGAAGCGGGCGAGAGTCACGCCGATGCGACCGTGGTCCTGGCAGACGGAGCACCCACTGCGGACAGGACCGTCATGCTAGTCCCAGACCTGCCGGGTTCGCCCGACGTGAATGACGGCTCCCAGACCGTCGTGTTGGCCAAGGAGCCTGCCGAGCCGGAGGAAAGCTCCGCGACGGTCGTGCTTCGCGGTGGGGGGAAGACCGACGCGGGTGAAGGAGAAGGGGACGAAACTCAATACTTGCCGGGACACGCAGCAGCCGTGTCTCCGGGCGAAGAGGAACCGCTCTTGGTTCCCGAGCCGGAGCCGTTGGCGAGCTCCGTCCAGCGTCGATTGGCGGAGGCGCGCGGAGCGGCGGAGGCCTTCATGTCTCGAGCCGCAGAGCAGTTTGCTCTACTCACCTGGGAGACAAAGTTTATCCTCGTTCTTTCCGGTGTTGGATTGGTGGTGACCTCCATCCTGGCGATCATCGCCAGGAGAACGAGCTCGGCGCTGGTGGGAGTTCTTGCTGGCTTACCACTCATTGTGGGGTGGGCCTATACCGCCGTGGTCCTGGCAAGGCGCTTAACGGTGAGACCGGTGGCTGAGCTCACCCGAGATTTGAAGGGTTTTGGGCGGGGTGAGAAGCCGGCACTTCTCTCCCGAAGGCAATACCCGGAGTTGGACAGATTATCGAAGGGGATAGGTCGTCTGGTTGGCCTGGCGCAGTCTCCAGCGGTGTCGACCGATTCCGGCGTTTCGGATTCCGGCGACTCGGACGGGAGCGACTCGGACGGGAGCGACTCGGACGGGAGCGACTCGGACGGGAGCGACTCGGACTCCGGGCAAACCCTCCCCAAGTGGGACGGCCCTTACGGGATACGTCGCGACTTCGCATCGGCTCAGGGCTGTGGTCGAACTCGCTTTGAGTCTGCGGAGACGAAGTCATCTTGGTCAATGTCGTAAGTCGATTTCAGGTACGAGGTGATCGTCGCTTTCACGTCTTCGCCTTCCCTGGGTACGTGACCCACCAACGGATCCAATTCCTCGTGAGCGATCACGGCGCGGCTCTTGCGCTCCCGCAGGTCTCGATCGACGTGGGGTGAGAGATCGGGGATGATGAAGATCGGCTCTCCCGGCTCGTTTCCCAACGAGATCTGAACGGTCGTGCCGTCCTTCTTGTCGAACCTGCCCATCAGCGCCAATGGGATGTTGGTCCACTGGTATGTCTTGAGGCCACCGTGGTAGTTGGTTTTGAAAGAGCGCGAACTCCTGAGCCTCATAGAGGGCACGTGGCTTTACCTCGATCCGTGGGGAGTCGATATGCGCGCCCACGATTCTAAATCCGTCACGCATATCCTCCTGGCCGATGACGATCAACGCGAGAGTCCGATCACGATTGACATCGTAGAGACGCGCGCCGGGAACAAGATCGGAGTCCTCCCGTAGCTCTCTAAAGCCGCTTGGCGCGCGATCTTGATCGCCTCGGAAACGAATCTCAGCTCGGTCTTGGCCCTTTCATGAAATCCTTGTATTCCCCGGCGTGGCGTTCGACCGTCTCGCGGAGGGGAGCGCCGGTTCTCAGCCAGGCGGAACGAGAAGCATCGAGCTCCCTGTCCTGGACGGGAGCGGCTCGAGCGCCGCCTCGTGGCAGAAGCGTGGCAAACGCCAATGCAAGAGCCATGACGACAGACCATTGTTTCATCGCGACCTTCTCAGGACGCCAACAGCGTGGCACACATTATAAACGGCCCCCCTCTATAATGTGCCGAGGGACCGACATTTATGGTAGTGTCTGAGGAAGTCCGCAACAACAAGAGGTTTCGTGTTCCATGGATCTAGCAGAGCAAATCCAAAAGGATATGGTCCAAGCCATGAAGGCCAAGGAGCGAGCTCGCGTGTCGGTTCTCCGGATGATGAGGGCCGCCCTCAAGAATAAAGAGATCGAAAAGAGAGCTGCTCTCTCCGAAGAAGACGCCATCCAGGTGCTCAAGACTCAACTCAAGCAATGCACGAAGTCTATCGAGCAATTCGAGAAAGGTGGCCGAGTTGACCTTGCCGAAAAAGAGCGGCAGGAGAAGGTATGGATCGAGTCCTACTTGCCAGAGCCCGTTTCAGCAGGGGAGATAGACACGGCCGTGGCGGTAGTCATCGACGAGCTCGGGGCTCAAGGCCCCAAGGACATGGGGGCGGTCATGGAAGGAACGATGGCCCGCCTCCAGGCTACGGGAAAGACCGTGGACGGCAAATCCGTGAACGCCCGCGTTCGCCAAAAGCTGCAAGCTCGTACGCAAGCCCATGCCCGAGCCAGTGCCGGAGATGGATCAGAGGAGACAAAATAGGCACCGCCGATTTCCACCATCTCAAATCCGCTCCCCGCTTCTACAAAACTGTTCGACGAGTCCATGCTTAAACCACCCGCTCTGAGACCGTCGGCAACAGTCGGCATCATCGCGCCGGCAAGCCCGGTGCGCGCCGAGTTCATGGAGAGGGGCGTGGCGGAGCTCTCCCGGCTGGGGTTTCGTACTCGGCTAGGGAGCTCGGTTTATGCTCGCTCCCGATTCACAGCGGGCGATGCTAGTCGGCGCACGGCCGATTTCGTCGAGCTCTGGGAAGATCCGGAGGTGGCCGCCATTTTTTGTGCGCGCGGTGGATACGGCAGCCTGGAGTTGCTGGAACGGTTGGACGCGAATCGTCTGAAGGCCAACCCCAAGATCCTTCTCGGTACCAGCGATCCTACCGCCTTGCTGTGTTTCTTGGCGGGACAAGCCGGCATAGTCTCCTTTCACGGCCCGATGGTGGCGCAGCAGATGGCGAGAGGGCAGTCCGCGTACGACGTCGAAAACCTTCTTAGAATCCTCTGCAACCCGGAACCTGCAGGACGGCTCTCCGCGCCGGTGCGAGTTCTCCACCCCGGTACCGCAGAGGGGATCTTGTTAGGAGGTTGTCTCTCGCTGGTTTCCGCTTTGGTCGGCACACCGTATCTACCCAGCTTCTCTGACGCCATCGTTTTTCTCGAGGACACGTCGGTCAAGCCTTATCAAATCGACCGCATGTTGCAGCAGCTCCGGTTGGCGGGGAACTTAGAGGGGGTTCGGGGCTTGGTTTTCGGCGAGATGCCCGATTGTGAACAGCACGCGTCACAAGGGTACGAGTTGGACGAAGTGCTCAAGGATGCCACCCAGCAACTTGGGGTACCTGTGCTGTCCGGTTTTCCTTCCGGCCACTCAGTTTCTGCCGCCCAGACTCTACCCTTCGGGGTCCAAGCTCGAGTCGACGAGGACGGACTCAGTCTCTTGGAGGGGGCGGTCGTTTGAGCCTCGGCTCACCGATCCCGGATGGAGCTCGGGTGCACCTACTTGGGATCTGCGGCACGGCGATGGCGTCTCTCGCCGGCCTGCTCAAAGAGAAAGGCTGCCGGGTGTCGGGTTCTGATGAAAATGTCTACCCGCCGATGTCCGAGATGCTGGCCGAGTTCGAGATACCCGTTCACTCACCGTACCGCTCAGACAACCTTGCCACCGACGTGGACCTGGTGGTGGTCGGAAACGCCATCTCCCGAGGTAATCCTGAGCTGGAAGAGGTTCTGGATCGCAATCTGCCTTACACGTCGATGCCGGCTGTTGTGAAGGACTTGTTCTTACGGGAGCGATCCCCGGTGGTGATGGCGGGAACACACGGTAAGACCACGACGACGTCGTTGATGGCTTGGGTCCTGCAAAGCGCCAAGCGCGATCCTAGTTTCCTAGTGGGTGGCATCCCGCTCAACTTCGGTCAGAGCTACCATCTGGGGACCGGAGAGAACTTCGTCATCGAGGGAGATGAGTACGATACTGCCTACTTCGACAAAGGGCCAAAGTTCCTTCACTACCTTCCTCAGCTAGTAGTACTCGGTAACGTCGAGTACGACCACGCGGACATCTACCCCGATCTCGATTCGGTGGTGACCGCCTATAAGCGATTGGTCAATCTGATTCCCCGGCGCGGTTTGTTGGTAGTCGGAGCGAAAAGTCGGCTAGCGGTAGAGATTGCCGAGCTCGCCCTTTGCCCGGTGGAGACCTTCGCGGTGGGTGCTGACGCCACATGGGAGGTCTGTGAGATCAAAGTCGATGAAGGGGGAAGCCGTTTCGAAGTATGGCGCGAGGGTAAGCGGTACGCGTCCATGGCCGGCCCTTTCTGGGGGGCGGGGGCTCTTACGAATCCCCTCGCCGTGATCGCGATCGCCCACCGCCTGGGCTTGACTGCCAAGGACATCGCGGCCGGTCTGTGTTCGTTCCAGGGCGTCGCTCGACGCCTGCAAGTTTGCGGAGAACAGCGTGGCGTCACCGTCGTCGATGACTTCGCCCATCATCCGACGGCGATCCGTCACACCCTGGAGTCTGCTCGGCAGCGGTGGCCGGGACGGAATGTATGGGCAGTTTTCGAGCCGCGGTCTTACACGGCTCGGAGCCAGGTTTTTCAGGACGAGTTCGCCTTCGCCCTGGGTTTTGCGGACCGAGTGGTTTTGGCCGCCGTCTACTCCAGTAGCCGCCTGGCATCGGAGCAAGAGCTTTCGGAGGAAGAAGTCGTGAAAGCGTTGAGTGCCGCAGGGGTCGAGGCCTGGTTCATCCCCGAGGTCGAGGAAATTGTGGACTTCTTAAGTCAACGGCTCGGCGACAGGGATGTCGTCTTGGGGATGTCGAACGGCGGCTTCGGGGGTTTCCATCAGAAGCTCCTCCAAAGGCTGCGTGGAGTGTCGTGAGGATTGCTATGACCGGAACGAGTGAGTGGGCGTCCAAAACACGGGATTGCCACGAACGAAACTCGGCAGGACGCCTCTACGAACGGCGGCCACGAGGCATCGCGGCCGTGGAATGCTCAACGGCCGCAACTGTTTCGGAAGACTCGGCGTCTCCAACCTTTTCGAGAGGAAGCAAGAACTTCACGATCGTTCCGACTCCCGGTTGACTGCTCAATACCGTCTCACCGCCGTGCTCTTGTACGATTCGTTGAATGATGCACATCCGCAGTCCGATCCCTTGCGCTTTGCCATAAGAGAAGAAGGGCTCGAAGATACGATGGCGAATTTCTTCTGGAATACCGCAGCCCGTGTCCTCGAACTCCAAAACCACGTGCTCGAGATCCTGCTTGGAGCGGATGGCGAACGACCCCACGCCATCGATCGCCTGACGGGCATTGGTGGCCACGTTGAGGATCGCCCGGGTCATGCGATCCGAGTCCAGAGACACGGGGCCCCGGTATCCGAGCTCCACCTTGAGGCGGACGTCGCTGTCCATGAACTGAGCCTCGAGGGACGGTTCGAGGTCACGGAAGAAATCTGCCAGATCGACTTTTCGGATCACCGGTTTGGTCCGGCTTCCACGGGTAAGCTCCAACAGCTCGTCGGTCAGGCCTCCCAGACGATCGCACTCCTTGATGATGAGGCGTGCATACTCTCGTCGGTCGTCTTCCGAAACGGCGAGCGAGGCCAGCATTTCCGCGTAGCCGCGCACGGCAGTCAGCGGGCTTCTGGAATCGTGAACGATCGATCCGATCATGCGACCCACCGCCGACAGTCGCTCGAAGTGAATACGTTCTTGGGTGAGATGGATATTGTGGAGTGCAGTGGCAGCTTGCAGGCTCAGGATTGACAGTAGCCCCAAATCCTCTTGACTCAGTGACCGACCAGGCTCGACGACGATCAATCCGAGCACGTTCTCCTGCTGGGCGACGGGGATGATCTGGCCCGTATCGATCCGGCCGTCAGAGTGTCGAGACTCCAAGACCGCGGTCGCTGAATCGTGAGCGGTATCGTGATCGGCAAGGGCCGCGACCGTTCGTTCGAGCGCTGCCCGGTCGTCTTGTGCGCATCACGAAGGCGCACATGATCGATGGAGATTGCGGCCTGGTCGGCCAGGTTGAAGAGGATGTTCAGGTCCTACTCCTCGAAGGGAGTCTTGTTGCGTTTGTTCACCAGCTCCAGCACGCCGATGACCCGATGCTCGATGAGTCATGGCACACACAATGCGGAGCGCGTGGTGAACCCGGTGGATTCGTCGAAGCGGCTGTCGAATCGAGAGTCGTTGGAGACGTCGTTGACTAGGGCCGGGCGCCTCGTCATAGCGGTCCAACCGGCGATTCCTTCCCCGGGGTTCACGACCAGGGGCTTGACCTCGGAGGCTTTGGTACCATAGGCGTTGTGGAAGCAGAGTTGCTGATCCTCGTCCGTGAGCAGGATAGATCCTGCTTCCGCTCCCACCGTCTCCGCGGCGGTCTGGACGATCGTATCCAGCAACACGTCCAGGTGGATGATGGACCGGAAGGCCTTGGTTACATCCAAGACCTTTCTCAATTTTTGCGTGTAATCTGACTGGGTGTCCTGAGCTATGGTTTCAATGCGACCAGAGCTGCGACGTCGCGGCGCCTTTTTGCTGAAAAAAGCCCCGGTTGGAGGACTCCCAAGCTCAAAACGATGCATGGAGGCTATCACGCGAGGGTTGCCGGGTTAAATAAGCGTGCCGCGCTGGCTACTGCCCAACGCCACCGATTGACAAGGCGGGGAGCCTCATGCCATCTCGCTCACAGTTAAGGGCCTAGGGCCCATTCCAACGAGGCGGCGAAGGTTTTATGTCGGAGAAGGCCAACCCGTTCGCCAAGTTTCTCTCCCACCATCGTAAGGGGGACTACATCTTCCGGGAGGGAGATGAGGGCGACGAGATGTACATCATCCAGACGGGAAGGGTGTCTATTCAGAAGGTCATCGCCGGGAAGAAGACTCCGATCTCCGTTCTAGAAAAGGGAGATTTCTTCGGCGAGATGTCGGTTCTCGAGCGCCTTCCGAGGACCGCGGACGCCGAAGCCCTGGAAGATGCGGTTCTGATTACCATCAACAGCCAGACCTTCGGGGAGATGATTCGGTCCAACCCCGAGATCGCGGTTCGGATGCTCCGCAAGTACTCCATGCGGATGCGAGAGTTTTCCGACCAGCTCGAGCTTCTATTGGTTTCTCGGGATGGAGCGCAGGCGGAGGTCCCAACGGGAGAAGGAATTTCCCAAGCACCGCCCACGCCGACCATACCTTCGAAGGAGACGGCCCGCGCCTACTTCATCGCTAAGAACAGCGGCAAGATGTATCACGTCTATAAAGACGAGGTGCTACTCGGTCGCTACGATTCGGTTACTGGGCACCGTCCCGAGGTGGATCTCACCGAAGAGGATGTCAATCGCAATGTCAGCCGGCGCCACGCGCGGCTGGTGCATAAGCAGGGAGCCCATTACATCGCTGAAGAGATCGGTAGTATGAACGGCACCTACCTCAACGGCAAGAAACTCTCCACCGGCGTGCTCACTCCGATCCAAGATGGAGACGAACTGCTTCTCTGCCGGGTCCCACTCACCTTCAAGCTTGCCAACTGACCCGCTACGTCGAGGCGTCGCCGTAGCCGCTGTTCCCGTCCGACTGCAGCGGTGAACGCAGGCGAAAAATTTCCTCGAGGGTGCTCGTCATCTCGTCGGCGATATTCGCACCGAACCCTGTGAAACGCCGATAGATTTTTCCGTCCCGTGTAATGAGTAGGGTGACGGGTATCGAAAGGACGTCGTACGCTTCTAGAACAGATCTCTCCGCCCACAGGATAGGGTAGTTCATAGAGTATTTGCGGCTGAACGGAACCACGTCCCCTGCTGTCTGTACGCGATCCAGCGTAACGCCTAGTACCTGAAGTCCTCGAGTTCCGAAACGTTCTTGGAGCTCCACGAGGTGAGGGACTTCGTAACGGCACGGCGTACACCAGGTGGCCCAGAAGTCGACAATCACCACCTTGCCGGCGTAGCTCGACAGGGTCACCGGATGGCGCTCGAGATCGTTCAGCTCGAAGTCGGGCGCAGCCTTGAGGGTGGAGGCGGGTGGTGCCGACCAATCGGATGTCCCCGATTGCTCAGAGACGTACCAAACACCGACTAGCGCGCCGGCCATGAGGAGGACAGCAACAAGGAAGTTGATGAAGCGGCGGACTGTGCTTGGACTCTTTCCCGGTTTGGATTCAGTCGGAGTCGGCGCGTTGCCGGGAACGGTCCCTTCAGAAGCGCTTCGCCGGCGCTTCTTTCGCCGGCGTCGGCTCAGGGTTTTTTCTCCTCGTCGTTGTCGGAGCGAGGATTCCGCGGCGCCGGCACCGGCGGCTCGTAAAGAAGTCCACCGCTCATCCCGCCCTCGACGATATAGGACCGAAGGTCATCCAGTGTCAGATTGGCGCGCCTCACAACCCGTGGGGTAAGGATCAAGACGATGTCCGTTTCTCGGGCTTCATTCTTGTTTGCAGCGAACAGGCGTCCTAGAATTGGCACGCTCGCCAATCCCGGTATGCCGGTCATGCTGGTTCTTTCCTCCGTTAGGATGAGTCCTGCGAGGAGGGAAGTCTCACCGTCTTTCAAACGGAGCAGCGTTTCCACGAATCGGTTGCCGAACGTCGGCAGGCCTTGCAGCGTCGTTCCGGAAATATTGTCGAGTTGCACGCGGAGCTGCAGGCTCACCTCATCGTTGTGGTGCGTCCTTGGTGTGACCTCGATGTTCACGCCGATGTTTTGGTACTCGAAGGTCGTGATTGGCTGCTGAGCGATGCCTCCCTGCGCGATGGGGGTGAACGTAGTGATAGGAATGGGGACGCGCTCGCCGAACTGAGCGGTCGCGGTCTGGCCGTCGACCATACGGAGCTGTGGACTGGCGAGGATCCTCGTGTCTCCGTCCATGCGCAGGAGCTGCACCACGGCCCCCGGAAGACCGGTAACCGAAACATTCGAGCCGTCATAGGGTGACGCGTTCAAAGTTGTGCTTTGTTCTGGGAAGACGCCGACCGTGATGCCCTCCACACCGTCGATCCCCGAGCGAAGCTGGATCCCGTACTCCTCGAGGCTGGTCCGGTTCACCTCCAGTAGCTCCAGGTGGACTACGACTTCCGCTCGGCTTTTGTCGATGGTCGTGATGATGCGTTCCGCAGCGGCGACTTTTTCCGGCGTGTCGACGATGGTAAGAGCATTCGTTGCCGTGTGCGGCGCCACGCGACGCGCTCCCAAAACGATTCGCAGGAGATCGATGGTTTCCTTGATGTCCGCAGAAGACAGATAAAAGGTCTTCATGATCTGCTTCTCGTACTCTCGTCGTTTTGTGGGTGTGTCGGGAACGATGGTTACTATGTTCTCACTCTGCACGTAGAAGAAGTTCTGACTGACTTGGCAAAGAGAGCGGAGCGCCTCTTCGAAGGAGGTGTCGTGGAGCTCGATGGAAATCGTCTGGTCGACGAATGCTCCGTCGAAGACCATGTTGACGCCGGCCATCTTGCCGAGCGACAGGAACGCGTCCCTCAATCTCGCCTCACGAAAGAGGAAACCCGCCGGCTCCTCGCCGCCGGGGGCGAGCTCCAGCCTGCCGAGCGGCGTCTCCCGAGCCTGCTCCTTTAGCCGGTCGATGTTGGTAAGCGCCGCGGTCGCGTTTTTCTCTTGGATGGCAACATCGACCTTAGCCAGTTCCTGCACGAGATTGGTGTCAGTTGGGTTCATGGCGATTGCGAGCTGCAATTCCCTTTGGGCGGCGTCGAGCTCGCCCGCGTTCTTGTGTCTCGCAGCCTGGAGAGCATGAGCCTCGGCCGCCCGCAACTTGGCTCGCTTCAAGTTGCTTCGGTATTTGGGCTTGTTTGGATCTTCTTTGACGGCTCGCGCGTAATAGCTCACAGCTTCGTCGAACCGGTCGTTTCTTTCCGCAACCTCTCCCGCTTTGAAATCGGCTGCTGTGCGACAGCCGGCCGCGACTAGGAGCAGACAAAGGAGAAGGCATGAACCAATTGGTCGAGTCATTGGTCTTTTTTTCTATTTTGGTGGAGACGGGGCGCCGCTATCGGAAGCGATCAAAATGTCCACCCCGGAAGGTACGCTGAAGCGAAACATGGAATCCACGAGTCCCCGGTTCTCTCGGATTTCGTCGAAGAGGAACTCAGTGCGATTGCCCTGGCTGTCTAGGAGACTCACGCGCATGACCTGCCCGTTCTCAGGCCGGACTTCGATTTCGGCTTCCTCGAAATCCTCCTGGGGACGGCGGGGGATGAGAAGCAACACCTCACCTCCCACTTGGGGCCCCGAGTCGGAATTCTTGATTTCAAAGGCATCCAAGAGGCGCGTCTCGCCCATGATGATAGAGAACGGGGAGCCCTCGGCAAGACACATCGCTCCCCCCGGCGTATGGCTTACGATCACTTGGCGGTCTTCGGGTACGTAAAAGTAACTCTTTTCGCCGTCGGTCACGAAGAGCTTGTTCTCCGGGTTCTGGTACTCCCATCGCATCCGTCCCGGTCGCTTGAATGCCATCGTGCCGCTTTCCTCGATGACCTTGTGAACGATTCGGTGCACCACGCGCTGGGTGAAGTGAGCCTCGAAGTCTTGGACTTGATCATAATGCGCCTGAATCCGCTGGACAAGAGCGGCATCCACCGCGGGGGGCTGGCTCGGGGGACCTCCCGCGAGTGCGAGGGCAAACATCACACTCCACATGATTTAGGCCCATTGTACTACGGAAAGCGCGGCAACCGCACTGTTGCCGGCCGTTTCGACATAATGGTAGCATCCCACCGCATACTTGGGCGGCTAGCTCAGTCTGGGAGAGCGCGGCGTTCGCAACGCCGAGGTCGCCGGTTCGAGCCCGGTGCCGTCCACCAATAATACCAGCAACTTACGGGCAGAGAGGCATGATCGGATAACGCTCCGGTAACAGGCGAAACTTCAGGCGTTGCAGGTCTGTGTGTCGCCCGCAACCCGGCAAGCCCCTCAGGGACGGAACCCTCGCTCCTGGGCACCGGTTTGCTAGCGGTTCGGACGTTTCCTTGGCAATACCTGATGAGGCACACCGGCAGGGGGCGGCAGCCCTGTCCCCGTTTTTGGGGGATGTCCCGGCCGCTGTTGAATTTGGTCGGGTAGCGGCGGCACCTATGAATACTCTTAGGCAGCAAACTCATCGCTGTCAAGAGATTTCTGTTTGCTTCTAAGCGCGTGAACGAGAGCGCCCATATGGCGATAGCCTTTGATACGCCGGAACTTTTTCTGCGCGGTGACGACGCCAAGAGCGGTCCATCGGCGAACCATGGAAGGACTCTTCCAACGCTTGACGTTTCTCGATACTCTGCGAATGGTTCCGTTGAGATTCTCAATGGCGTTCGTCGTGGCAAGAGACTGGCGAAGTAAGGCGGGCGGCGCGAGCTTCACGACCGTGAGTGTTTCTTCCATCCCTTCACGAAGGCTTCCGGCAGCTTCGTCGTAGCCGTTTCGCTCGAGCCACGACACCAATGCCTGAAGTCGCTTGCGCGCCTTGTCGGCACTCTTGCACTTGTAGGCTTCCTTCATCGTCTGGAGCACGTAGGCGTGACGAGACTTGGGAAGGTACGAGCGAAGATTTCGGAGTTTATGGATCTGGCACCTTTGGATGACCGCGAGGTCCCCCAAAACGTCGACGAGTGCCTTGCGGATGCCTTTGCCTCCGTCCACTACGCAGAGAATCGACTCATCGACGCGCAAGCCTCGCTCGAGAAGGTCCTGCAACATCGCGGTGCACACCCGAGAGTTCTCCGTCGAGCCCAGCCATATACCCAGGGGCACCTTCGTTCCATCTATTGTGATACCTAGAGTTACGACGACGGTCTGTCCGGCCACCTCAAGGCCATCCAGCATCAGTGCCGCAAGCTCGAACTCCTCTAGCCGCCGAGACAGGTATTCCTCGAGCTTCTTAGTCGTCTGGCTCACGAGGTGACGGCTGGCGGCACTCTTACTCGTGCCACGAGACTTCAACTTGGCCGCGGGTTTGTCCAGACTCGATTCGTAATTTCGGGTCGATACGCCCACCAAGATCTGATTCAACACTCGCTCTGGAAGCGGGTCTTCTTCGCGGAAGGCTTCGAAGTGTGGAAGCGACGCCTCCGCGCCCGACTTCGAGCGAACTCGAGGTCGCGACACTTGGATGCGACGACCACCGAAGCTCAGCTCTCCGTTCGTGCTCCCCCAGTGGTTATGAGTTCGCTCCTTCTCGTGCTTGCCCTTGAGCCCCGCGATCTCCTCGGCGTCCTCTCTGAGCAGTAGATGCAGAGCTGTCAGTCCTTGCTCGTACACCCATTCCGTCAGATCCGCCTTCGTGGCCGCGATCCCAGCTATCATCGGTAGCAGTATCTGACCGACTTGGCCAACTACCTTGCCCGTAGGCGAGTGCGTTTGCTTTCTTACTGGCTTCTTTGATTTCCTAGGCATTGGTGGCTCCTTGTCCCCCTCTGGAGACGGTTTATTGGCAGACCTATTCTTAGGCCGGCCAAGGAGCCGCCGCTACCCCAAATTCAACATCCGGCGGGACATCCCCCGTTTTTGGCAAATGAATGATAAGATGCGTACACCTGCTGACTGCTGGATGGATGCGGACAAAATGACCCGATTAAGCGGAGACGAAATTAATGAACATCCTTCTCTACAATCCCGATAACGAGGTAACGAACAACTACATGCCTCACCTATGGATGTTCCTCCTCCAGGCGCTCACGCCGCCGGGGCACAAGGTGTTCCTCGTCGATGGCAACGCCCAGCCCATGAGCGAAGAAGAGATCGCGAACTTTGTTCGGGAAAACGAAATCAAGCTCGCTGGCATTGGAGCGATGACGCGCATGGCGGCGAAGGCCTACCGAATGGCGGATGCCATCCGCGCGGCAGGCGCCAAAGTGGTCATGGGAGGTCCGCACGTCACAGAGGTTCCCGACGAGCCCATTGGCCGCGACACCGAGCCCCGGCACGCGGATGCCGTTGCTTTGGGTGAGGCGGATGCGCTCTGGCCGCAAATCGTGCGCGATTGTGAGGCCGGAGAGCTCAAAGAGGTCTACATGCCGGTTAATGAGGCTGGGAAAGAAGTCAAACCGGCCTTGGAAAACTATCCGCGTATCCCGTGGGAGCAGATGGATCTCACTCAGTTTAATCTGATCGCGAAGATTCCAAAATGGATACGCTATCTGATCCACAAGGCTGGGAATTTCTGGACCAGTTTCTACATGGTGCCGATTGAGTCCGGTCGCGGGTGTCCGTACGGCTGTGACTTTTGCACGGTGACCGGGTTCTTTGGAGACTCCATCCGTTTCCGAACGGACGAGAGCGTCGTCGACGAAATCCTGCGGCTGAAAGCGCGTGCCAGTGCCGAGGGGGGGCAGGTAACGGTCTTCTTCATCGACGATAACTTTGCCATCAATGTCAAACGCACCAAATCATTACTTCGAGAGATGATCCGTCAAGGCGCTCAAATTCCTTGGGTAGCACAGATCAGCATGAATCTTCTCAAGGACGAGGAGTTGGTAGATTTGATCAAGGAAAGTGGTGGACGATGGATCTTCATGGGTTTGGAGTCTATCGACCCGGAAAATCTCAAGGGCGTCAACAAAGGGTTCAACAAGCCGGCTCAGTACGGCGACGTGCTGGATCGCTTGGCTCAGCGGGGCATTTACTCCATCACGTCGTTCATTTTCGGAATGGATGGCGACAAGCCGGGAGTGGCGAACAAGACGATCGAGGCGATCGAGTCTTGGCCGCCGGGACTCCCTGTTTTTGGTTTGCTGACACCTTATCCCGCGACACCGCTCTACGACCGTCTGTTGCAACAGGGTCGTCTCACGCGACCGAAACATTGGCTGGACTTCAAGCCGTTTCAGATGGCTTTTACGCCCGAGAGCATTACGATCAAACAAGCAGAGGCCGAAGTGGGCGAGGCCTGGGCCCGCTGCTACAGTCCCAAGGCCATTGCATCGGCCCTCAAAAAGATTGAAGGCCGTCCATTCGCGGAAAGAGCCGGCATGTTTGTGACTCGATTGGCTTTCCGAGGGATCTACTTTCCGCAGATGACGAAACGCCACCAGCTTAAACTGCTGTGGCAGAACCGTTCTAACCTTGCCAAGATTGTTGGTGAGGGTTGGGCGGCCCATCGTCGCCATCGCCGGAATAAGGCGAAGCAGATGACGGAATCCGTGCCTGAGGTCTCGAAGCCGGTTGAAAAACAAATGAGCCGCTGATATCGAAGTCCCGGCCACTTTCGGCTCTAGCTACCTTGAGCTAGTTTTCTGCGCGGTTTGTTCATCAATCAGTTCCGAGATCTTTTTCAGAATTGCCGCGTCACCGATGGCTGCTGAAATTTCGTAATCCTGGTTATCGAGGCGGAACGGTTGGGCTAGGCGGAGCCGGTCGTTTTTGACAGGGAAACGCTGGTTCCTTCCAACAAACCGTCCCCGGTGTCGGCGTCTTCGAAGACGCCCTTTCGGATTAGCCTCTGGATGAGGCTAAGGACCTTGTCGCGGGCGCCGGTCACTACATCTCGGCCACCGGTGGCGGGGGGGACGTCAACTTCACCTCCCCGGAGCAGTCCGTGACCGCTGACGGACTGGTGGTCGACGGGCCCGATGAGATGCGTAAGGCGGTCTGGGAAGAAATCAAGAACGGTAGTGACTGGATCAAACTGTTGGTAACGGGTGCCTTCATGTCGGTCGGAGACAACCCCGCCCACGTTCACTTCAGCCCGGAGGAGCTGAACGCTGCGGTCGAGGAGGCGCACCGTCGCGAAGTTCCGGTGATGGCACACGCCCATGCGGCGGAGGGGATCAAGCAGGCGGTCCGCGCCGGCGTTCGTTCGATCGAGCATGGAACGTTCATGGATGACGAGGCCATTGATCTTATGGTCGAGAACGGCGTCTACCTGGTTCCGACGCTTTACATCGGTGAGTACTTCATAGAGAAGGGATCTGACTCGGTGGACATACAAAAAAACGTCGAGCTCAGCAAGAAGTACCAGGCGGCCTTCGTCGAGCGCGTCAGGAAGGCGATCGGCCGGGGGGTCAGAGTTGTCGTGGGCTCCGACTTCGGGGGTTATCCTGGAAGCGTCAACACGCGGGAGTTTGCTGCGCTCGTCGACGCGGGGATGACGCCGATGCAGGCCATTCAAGCCGGGACTCGAGTGGGCGCGGAGCTCCTGAGATGGGACGATCGGCTGGGCACGATAGAGGTCGGTAAGTTGGCCGACCTCGTGGCGGTGCCCGGCGATCCCCTGCAAGACATCTCCGCACTACACGATGCCAGCTTCGTGATGTTGGGTGGCAAGGTTGTGAAGCTTTCGCAGGAGCACTGAGCCCCTTAGTTCGACGAGAACCGTAAGCGTCGGCTGGGCTACAATGTGGTCTCATGACTGAGCGCCGCGTTCGAGTTCGAGTCGCACCGTCGCCGACCGGCGATCCGCACGTGGGTACGGCCTACCAAGCGCTCTTCAACTATGTCTTCGCCAAGCAACAGAGTGGCGTGTTCATCTTGCGCATCGAGGACACCGATCGAGCCCGTTCCACCCGGCAATCCGAGGACGCGATACTCGCATCGCTGAAATGGCTCGGCCTCCAGTGGGACGAAGGGCCGGATATCGGCGGTCCTCACGGTCCATACCGGCAAAGCGAGCGGACGGAGCTCTACCGTCAGCACGTCGATCAGTTACTCGAGGCAAGACATGCTTACCGTTGTTTCTGCACTAAGGAGCGGCTCGACAAGATGCGAGTTGGCAACCGGGACAAGAAATTATTGCCTGGCTACGACCGCACCTGCCGAGACATTCCGCCCGAGGCATCGGCTCGGCGCGCCGATGCCGGGGAGACTTTCGTCGTTCGGATGAAAATTCCGGTCGAAGGCGAGTGCGTGATGCAGGATCTGCTTCGTGGAGAGATCCGAAAGGATTGGCAGACCGTGGACGACCAGGTCATCCTGAAATCGGATGGGTTTCCGACCTATCATCTGGCCAACGTCGTCGACGACCATCTCATGGCGGTAAGTCATGTGATCCGCGGTGAGGAATGGATAAACTCCGTGCCCAAACATCTGAAGCTCTACGAGTATTTCGGGTGGGAGCCCCCGGTTTTTTGTCACTTACCGCTTCTGCGAAACAACGACAAGAACAAGTCGAAGCTCTCGAAACGAAAGAATCCGACATCACTTAACTATTTTCGCCGCGCTGGCTTTCTCCCCGAAGCCTTGCAGAACTTCATGGGGTTGATGGGATGGTGGCCTCCCGATGGCGAGGAGAAATTCACGACCGAGAAGATGATCGACAACTTTCGGCTCGACGGTATTACGCTCGGCGGTCCTGTTTTCGACGTGGAGAAACTTCGTTGGCTCAACGGGCGGTACATTCGAGAAGACTATGACACGGTGTCCCTCCGTACTGCTCTTGAGAGTTGGGGGTTGGGTGCGGAGGCGCTCGAGCGGATCATTCCGTTGGCTCAGCCGCGGATGGAAACGCTTTCCGATTGGGGATACCTGACGGCTTTCTTCTTTTCCGACGCGGTGCCGTACCAGGCCGAGGATCTTCAGCTGAAGGGCAAGACGCCCGACGAGTTGAAGGAAATCCTGCAGACCGCGATCTGGCGCCTGGAGCAGGAGAAGAGCCTCACCAGCGACGCTATCGAGAAAGTATTTCGTGATTTTTCGGCGCGGCTCGATATTTCTCTCCGTGACTTGTCACGACCCTTTTATGTGGCGATCACGGGCGCCAAGGCGTCCACGCCACTCTTTCAGTCGATGGAGATTATGGGCTTGGATATTGTCAGGATGCGCCTCCGGCGCGCGATCGAGTCGCTCGGGGGGATCTCTTCCAAGAAGATGAGAGCACTGGAAAAAATTTATGCAGCTAGCGATGGAGGTCAGGACTAGCGCTTCGTCTCTTGTGCCTTTTCGATCTTCGCCCAGCTATCTCTGAGTGCCACGGTTCGGTTGAAAACGAGGGAACCCTTCGAGGAGTCGGGGTCGACCGAAAAGTAGCCCTGTCGCTCGAACTGACATCGGTATCCTGGCTTGGCGTCCGCCAGGCTGGGTTCGACCTGGCATTCGGTAAGAATCTCGAGAGAATTCGGGTTTAGGTAGGACTTGTAGTCTCCGCCTTCTTCGACATCGCCCGGATCTTCTACGGTGAAGAGCCGATCGTAGAGGCGGGCCTCCGCCCGGACCGCGTGGGCGGCCGAGACCCAATGAAGTGTGCCCTTTACTCGCCGTCCGTCGGGCGCCGAGCCTCCGCGGGTGTTCGGGTCGTAGGTGCAACGAAGCTCGACGATCTCTCCTCGGTCATCTTTAACGGCACTTTGGCAGGTGATGAGATAGGCGTAACGCAGGCGGACCTCGCGACCGGGTGCGAGACGGAAGAACTTCTTCGGTGGGTCTTCTCTGAAATCCTCACGCTCGATGTACAATACGCGCGAAAAGGGAACCTTTCTTGCGCCCGCGTCGGGGTCTTCGGGGTTGTTGATCGCCTCCATCTCTTCGACCTGGTCTTCTGGATAATTCTCGAGCACGATTCGAAGTGGACGAAGCACGGCCATCACCCGCGGCGCGCGTTTGTTCAGATCCTCCCGGACGGCGTGCTCGAGCTGCGCCATGTCGACGACGTTGCTCTTCTTCGCCACGCCGATACGCGTGCAAAAATCTCGGATGGACTCCGGCGTATAGCCACGTCTGCGCAGGCCGCCGATGGTGGGGAGGCGGGGATCGTCCCAGCCCGAGACGTAGCTTCCCCCGACGAGCTCCAAGAGCATTCGCTTACTCATCAATGTGTAGCTGAGGTTGAGTCGCGCGAACTCGATCTGTTGCGGGTGGCACTCGACGTTGGTTTCGTCGAGTGTCCAGTCATAAAGGGGTCGGTGGTCTTCGAACTCCAGCGTGCAAAGCGAGTGCGTCACCCCTTCGATGGAGTCCGACAGCGCATGCGTGAAGTCGTACATCGGGTAGATCAGCCATTTGTCACCGGTGCGGTGATGGGGCACGCGGCGGATCCGGTAGAGCGTGGGGTCGCGCATGTTGATGTTGCCCGATGCCATATCGATCTTGGCACGCAGCACGTGCGTTCCGTCTTCGAACTCGCCGGCTTTCATGCGCTCGAACAGGTTGAGGTTCTCTTCGATCACGCGGTTGCGGTAGGGGCTGTCCTTGCCGGGTTCGGTCAAGGTGCCTCGATACTGTCGTATCTCGTCTGCGCTGAGGCTGTCGACGTAGGCCTTCCCGTCGTTGATGAGCTGTACGGCGTACTCGTAGAGCTGGTCGAAGTAGTCGGAAGCATAGAATTCTCGGTTTCCCCAATCGAAGCCGAGCCAGCGGACGTCTTCCTTGATCGAGTCTACGTACTCGACGTCTTCCTTCGCCGGATTCGTGTCGTCGTAGCGCAAGTTGCAGGTACCGTTGTTCTCTGCAGCGACGCCGAAGTTGAGGTAGATGGATTTGGCATGGCCGATGTGCAGGTAACCGTTGGGCTCGGGCGGGAATCGCGTCACCACACGTCCGCCGTTTTTGCCGGCCTTGAGATCTTCGGCGATCTTGGCCCGGATAAAGTCCGCCGAAGGGGGAGCAGTAGCGGCGCCGACGACTTCCGGTTCTTGTTTCTTCATGGTCTCGATTCTTATTCTATTAGCCTTGCTTCCGAGCTGCCAGGGGGGCTCCGTGGGTGGTTGGTTGTGGCGGGTTATAATGCGGGCTCTGGCTATTGGGGAGCCGGCCTACTCGAGAGAGCCTTGATGAAGCCATGAACCTTATTTGTGCCCGATTGGGTGCCATCGTCGGCTTGTTGCTCCTAGGGTCCCCTGTCTTTGGCTCGGGCGATCGGGGGCCTGCCGACCAGGCTGAATCCGAGGAAAAAGTCGAACAGAAGTCCGACGAGAAATCGAAGGAGCAGTCTAGGGAGGAAACCAAGCCGCCCCGGTTCGAGGAACACGTTCTCGTGGAAGGGAGCGTGGAGGCGATTCCGACCTTGGAAACCACCTTCGCGAAGATCCCGGTTTCGCAGCAATCGACGCCGGCAAGCGTGGGAGTCGTGCCCCGGTTCGTTTTCGAGCGTCAAAACGCGACGATCCTCGGCGAGGCCCTGCAGAACGTCAGTGGCGTGAACGTGGCCACCGGTTTCGGGGTCTTCGATTTCTTTACCGTACGAGGGTTTGATTCTCTGGATACCGGCCTGGTCATGACCGATGGCGCCTTCGAGCCGGAGGTTACCTTTTATCAGCTCTACAACGTGGACCGGGTCGAAGTTCTCAAGGGGCCGGCGGCGTTTCTCTACGGCGGGAATCCTCTGTCTGGAACCGTCAACCTCATCCGCAAGGAGCCGGTGGGGAGGAATCTCGCCGATTTGAAGTTGAATCTGGGCTCGTTCCAGTCGTTTCAAGGAACGGCAGATATGAACGTGGCTCGCGCCGATGGCCGCGTGGCATTGCGTGTGAATGCGGTTTACATGAGCTCGGATTTCTATCGGGATGACAAGGCCAACCAGCAATTCGCGCTCAATCCCGTCGTCTATTTCGAGTTGAACGAAAAAACGGATTTGACCGTCAACTTCGAGTACGTGAGCAACCAGTACAAACCGGACTCCGGACTGCCTCTATTGTTCAATGAGGTGCCGGATGTCCCGCGCACGCGATCCTATCAATCTCCTTTGGACACCTCGGATCAGACGATCTACCGGTTGCGCGCGGACGTTAGTTCCGAGATCAATGCGCACGTGACGCTGCGGGATAAATTCTATTTCACAGACTTGGATTGGGAGAGTGATGGGACGCTGCTGGTTGGCGCGTTTCCCAACGTAGTGGGTAGCGTCGACGTGTTCCGGAACCTCACGCTGCTGGATGACCGGCAGAAAGTGGTGGGGAACCAACTCGAGGCGCTGGTGTCGTTCACTACGGGTGCGGTGGAGCACCGGGCCCTTATCGGCTTCGAAGCGAGCCGGTTGGCGGACGAGTTTACGCTCGACGTGGCGTTCCTGCCGACGCTCGATCTCTTCGATCCGGTGGAGACGGCCGTCGAGCCGGTCTTTGTGATTCCGGGCCTGTCCACGGCTGCCGACGCACGGAGCGTCACGCTCGCGCCGTATTTCCTGGACCACATCTCCTTTTCGCCGCAGGTGGAGCTCTTCATCGGGGGGCGCTGGGACTCGCTCAATTATGAGGACGTGGTTACGGACACGGCGAGAGACTCGACTGCGTTTAGTCCGATGTTGGGTGGGGTCTTCATGCCGCAGCCCAGCGTTTCTATCTACGCGAGCTACAGCGAGGCGTTCGCTCCGCCGTCGAGCCGCGTCATCGGGGAGAGAGAGCCCGAGGAAGCCTGGCAGTTCGAGGTGGGGGTGAAGAAGCAGTTCGCCGGCGGCCGCACCAATGCCACGGTGGCGTTCTACAATTTGGAGAGAGACAAAATCGCCATCCCGGATGCGGGTGGTTTCACGCAGCAGACCGGCAACCAGCGGTCCAGAGGCCTGGAAGCGGAAGTCGCCACTCAGGTGTCGGGCACTTGGTTCTCATTCTTCACCTATGCTCTCAACGACTCCGAGTTGACTGAGTTCGCGGAGAGAGTGTTCACCGGTGCGATTCCACCGGTCATCACTCTCGACCGCTCAGGAAATGTAGCTCCTTTCGCCCCGCGGCATATCTTTAACCTGTGGACAATGCAGGAGTTCGCGAGCGGCCTAGGACTGGGGGGAGGTGTGCGTTACGTTAGCGGACAGTTCATCGCTCCTGACAGCGCCTTCGAAATCCCTGGATACTTCACGCTCGCCGCGACTGTTTACTATCGAGTCGGCCAATGGAAGCTAAGCCTGAACTTGAAGAATTTGACGGACCGCGATTTCGAGACTCGCGGGTTCGGCAATTCTGCAGTAATTCCCGCGGATCCTTTCGCCGCGTACGCCAGCGTTCAGTTCGCGATCCAGTGATGTCGGGCCGCCTGGCATCGCAGGGATATGACGGCCGGCGATTTTGAGTTATCCGAACAAAAGGGTGGCACGTGGCGTTAGGCGCGTTTAGCGGATAGGCCAACCAGTGACCGGGTCTCTCCAGAGGCTGGTTCCAAACCCGCGGCCCCAGATCTGCAACGGAGACCCGGGACCTGGCTGTTGGCTCGGGGGATGTAGTAACCGCCAAGCCAGAAAGGACCCGCTAGGTGCTTCCGCCGCTCTGATTCTTGCCAGATCCCGTGAAGCTCCCCGGGGTCGTAGTTGTAGACGTGGAGGAACTGTTTCAGGGACTTCTTCTCTCCGTTCTTCTCGGTGGTTTGATCGCTTGTGAGGGCAGTCCCGGACAGCCAGAAGAGGGCAATCGCGACCAAGGCAGTTCCTCTGACCATTCCGCTCCTCGTCACCAGCCAGTTTAGAGGTCGGGCAGTGTCGATGCCAACCACCAAACGGCGGGCTCTTAGCGGAATTGCGCGGATCGATGGGGCACAGTAGGATTCCTTTCGAAGATGAAGATTCTTTTCATAACCGCCGGTGCGGGCGGCATGTACTGCGGTAGCTGCCTCCGCGACAACGCATTAGCCGCAGAGCTCAAGGCTCTGGGCCACGACGTTGTTCTTCTGCCGCTCTACACGCCGACTCTCACCGACGAACCCAACGTCAGCGAGGGCAGAGTCCTCTTCGGAGGGGTGAGCGTCTATCTTCAGCAGTACGTGCCTATCTTCCGCAAGACGCCATGGCTGCTCGATCGCCTCTGGGATTCTTCCCTCGTCATCAAAACCGCGACGCGCTTTTCCGTATCGACCGACCCTGCTTTTCTCGGAGAGCTCACCATCTCCATACTCGAGGGCGTAGAGGGCGTCCATCGCAAGGAACTGCAGAAACTCCTCCACTGGCTCAAGAGCCAACCCACGCCCGACGTCGTCAACCTTCCCAACTCGCTCCTCATCGGACTGGCTGCGCCTATCAAAAAGACGTTGAACCGCCCGGTGTTTTGCACTCTTCAAGGCGAGGACCTTTTTCTCGAGGGCCTGCAAGAGCGGTACAAGGCGAGAGCGCTCGAGTTGATTGAAAAGAGCATACAGCACGTAGACGCGTTTGTGGCGGTGAGTGACTATTACGGGAGGTTCATGGCTGACTACCTCCATGTTCCGGAGGAGAAAATGTACGTAGTTCCCTTGGGTATCAATCTCAAGGGCTATGAGGCCCGACCACGTTCTCGCGGAGAGCCTTTCACCATTGGATACTTCGCGCGAGTGGCGCCGGAAAAAGGATTGCACCACCTCGTCGACGCTTACCACCACCTCCGTAGGAACAAGGGATTGACCGAATCGCGGCTTGAGGTGGCCGGTTATATGGGCCCGGAGCATCGAGACTATCTCCGAAGTATTCAGAAGCAAATGAGCGACTGGGGGCTCGATGGGGAACTCCGATATCGTGGAACGCTCGATCGAGCGGGCAAGATTGAATTCCTACAAGGCTTGGACGTTCTGTCTGTTCCCAGCGGTTACAAAGAACCGAAGGGCATGTACCTGTTGGAGGCAATGGCTTGCGGGATTCCTGTGGTGCAGCCCCGCCACGGGGCTTTCCCGGAGATACTAGAGAAAACCTGCGGTGGGATCTTGGTCGATTCCGAAGTTGGCACCAGCGTGGCCGAGGGAATTGCCTCTATCTGGAAGGATCCTGGCTTGGCGAAGGAGTTGAGCCGCAAGGGGCGTGACGGTGTTCACAAGCACTACAGCGTCGAGCAGGAGGCACGACGCACGCTCGAGGTGTACGCAAACCATCTTGCCAAATCGGACCGGCGCCAAACCGATTTGCAAGAGCAAGCTCTGCGAGTGGAATAGGAGTCGAACGGAGTGAGTCAGGAGCTAGTGATTGATGCGAAAGTAAAGGAAGCAAAGGAAGCGCTCGACCTCCATGTGAGGGAAATCGTGGAGTGGCACTTCGACCCAGAGACGGGATCTCCGTTCTGGCTCGAATTCGCTGGAAAATTGGGCTTCAATCCGAGGAACGACATCAAGGTCTTTGAAGATCTCCGCCGCTTCCCGCGTTTCGAGGACGAGTGGCTCCGGGGAGGGCCGGTTCGCCGTTGGGTGCCCAAGGCTTACGCCGATCGTCCCATCTTTGTTTTCGAAACCGGCGGCACCACTGGGATCCCGAAAAGTCGGATCGCCATCGATGATTTTCGTATCGACTACGAGCTTTTCAGTGAGTCCCTTCCCGAGAAGCACTTCCCTAAGGGTGCCAACTGGCTGATGCTCGGCCCCTCGGGTCCACGTCGATTGCGCCTAGCAGTGGAGCACTTGGCGCAGTATCGGGGCGGCATTTGTTTCTGTGTTGATCTCGATCCGCGATGGGTCATCAAATTGATCAACAAAGGTTGGATGGACCAACTCGAAGCCTACAAGGCGCATGTGATTGAACAGGCGCTCACGACCTTGAGTGCCGGTCACGACATCCGGTGTCTCTTTGCGACACCCAAGCTTCTGGAAGCACTCGCGTTGGCGTTAGAGAATCAAGGGGCGAGCATCAAAGAAGCGGGTATCACCGGCATCTTTTCGGGAGGTACCGAGTTCACTACGCAGTGGACACGGTTTGCCGTCGAGGAGCTTCTTGATGGGGTCTACATTACACCCACGTATGGGAACACGCTGATGGGACTGGCTGCTTCCAAACCAGTTGGACCGGACGACAACTATAAGATCACCTACTACCCACCGCAGCCCCGCGCCGTCATCGAGGTCGTCGATCCAGACGACACCGATCGGGCGGTTGATTACGGAGAGACGGGGCGCGTAAAACTCACGACTCTGACGAAAGAGTTCTTCGTTCCTGGGTTTCTCGAGCGCGACGAAGGAGAAAGAGAACCACCCTTTGAAGCCTATCCTTGGGATGGAGTCAGCGGCGTGCATCCTTTCCGGACGCTGGCGGCCACGACGACGGTAGGCGTCTATTGAACACGAGCGCCGTATGATCAACATCCCGGTACTTCGTTGGGGTAAGCCGTACACCAGCCTCGATGTGGACACGGTCGTTCACTTTCAAACCGGTGAAGAGCTGGCGAAGGTGAGTCAGGCGAACCCAGGTCTGGTGCAGCGTGATATGCGTCGCGCGCAACGTGCGCGGGACGTACTAAGAGAGATCCCTATTGGTGATTTGATCTCAATAGTGAAACAGGCCGCCGAGCTTTATCGATCGGCGGAACTTCCATTGGGGGATGGCAGCCAAACGCCCGAGCAGTTTGTTTACTACCAATCCGCGACCACCGGTCTACCGGAGCATATGTGTCGGTCCAATATGGAGAAGAACTACTTCGTTCTTGCTCATATGGAAGAGATTCTGGATGCTCTGACCCGGGGCTTAGATCTCTCGATCCTGAGTCAGGGTTACGGAGTCGAGGAGCGCGGTGTTCCGCTGAGTTATCAAGCCGAGTCGCCCGTCCTCGGTTTGGTTCTGCCTTCGAACTCCCCGGGTGTTCACACTTTGTGGCTGCCGGTGATTCCTCTTCAGATCGGCTTGGTGTTCAAGCCGGGGCCTCAAGAAGCTTGGACTCCGTATCGCATGTCTCAGGCTTTTTTTGAGGCGGGGATCCCAAAGGAAGCCATCTCGATCTATCCGGGTCTCGGAGACGTTGGGGCGGCGGTGGTGGCCGGCTGCTCACGAAGTTTGATCTTCGGTGGCACGCCAACCGTAGACCGCTACAGAGGTAATCCGGGCGTGCAAGTACACGGGCCGGGGTTTAGCAAGATCCTCCTCGGCGATGACAAAGTGGACGAGTGGGAAAAATACCTGGACGTGATGGCGGATAGCGTGTTGGTCAACAGCGGTCGTAGCTGCATCAGTTGTTCCGGCATTTGGGCTTCGAGACATACGAAAGAGATCGCCGACGCGCTCGCCAAGCGCCTTGGACCCGTCGCTCCCCGCCCGCCAGACGACCCAGAAAGCCCACTCGCTGCCTTCACGGTGCCGGGAGTTGCCCAAACAATCTCCGACGAGATCGACCGCGGCCTGGAGAGTCCGGGAGCGGAGGACGTAACGGCACGATACCGAGGTGGAGACGATGGCCGTCTCGTTAAGCGTGAGCGCTGCGACTATCTCCGCCCTACGGTCATCCATTGCCAGTCGGTAGAGAATCCGTTGGCAAACAAGGAGTACATGTTTCCGTTCGTGTCGGTCGTGGAATGCCCTCAGGAGAAAATGCTTTCTTCGATTGGGGGGACGTTGGTGGGTAGCGTCATCACCGAGGACGCTGGTTTTCGGCGCGCGTTGCTGGACGCGACACAGATCGACCGCCTGAATCTCGGACCGGTTCCCACCATCCGCCTCAATTGGCTCCAACCTCACGAGGGCAACATCATCGACTTCTTGTTCCGGGCCCGGGCGTTTCAGGAAGCACAACCTTGAGCGCGAACCCTCACCGAGATCAGACGATCCCGCTTCTCGAAGTCAAAGATCTGAAGAAACATTATCCCACGCCGCGGGGAGAGCTTTCTGTGCTGGCCGGCGTGGAGCTTTCGTTGTCTCTGGGCGACGCGGTTTCGATCATGGGGCCATCAGGCGGTGGCAAGAGCACTCTGCTCTATATTCTCGGCGCGCTGGAGCCTCCCACTTCGGGTACTGTGCGACTCGGAGGCCGCAATCCCTATGATCTCGACGAAAGGGAGATCGCCGCCTTTCGAAACGAACGGGTGGGTTTCGTATTCCAAGACCACCACCTGCTCCCACAATGTTCGGTTCTCGAGAACGTTTTGACTCCCACTCTGGTTGCTCCGCCGGGGGAGGACTATCCGGCGCGCGCGAGACATCTTGTCGACCTGGTGGGCCTCACGGATCGCATCGACCATCGACCATTCGAGCTTTCGGGGGGGGAGAAACAGCGAGTCGCGGTTGCGCGTGCTTTGATCCGAGACCCGAATTTGTTGCTTTGCGATGAGCCGACCGGAAATCTGGATCCACGTTCGGCGGAGGCCGTGGCTTCTCTGCTGCTAGAGGTTGGCGCTCGAGACCGGAGGATTCTAATCGTCGTCACCCATAGCGCCGAGCTAGCCGCACGGTTCCCCCGGCGGCTGCAACTTGTCGGGGGGAAGCTGACCTCGGCGTAGTTGGGGGTGGGTGCTTGTCACCAAGTGGGTGGCACTTGTACGAAAGCGAATGACACTACTGAAGCGCAGCCTTACGTATTACTGGCGGACTCACCTCGCCCTCATCTGGGGCGTGGCGACGGCGGTAGCTGTCTTGGCGGGTGCACTACTCGTCGGGGAGTCCGTCCGGGAAAGTCTCCGGAGCCTATTCCTTGGTCGGCTTGGCAACGTCGAGTACGTCATCTCGGCCCTCGACTTCTTCGCGGAGGACCTGACGGACGACATCCAGGCGCACGAAGACTTTCGCGGTACATTCCGAGAAACCAGCCCTCTGATTGCTCTCGAGGGGTTCGTTATCCACGAGAAGAGCGGCCGACGGAGCTCCCGCGTCCAGGTGTACGCCGTCGACGAGCGCTTCTGGGTTTTCCACGGCCTCGAGCCTAGCTCCCCAGCCCCCCCGTCCGGCCGGGACGCTGTTCTTACCGAAGGCCTGGCACTTGAGTTGAATAGCACCCCGGGAGATACAATTCTACTGAGAGTCGAGCGACCCTACGACGTGCCGGGGGAGTTTCTCCATGGTCGAAGGGAGCAAAAGGGGCGAAGCATTCGCCTCAAAGCGAGCGAACGGCTTCCCAGCTCAGGCGTCAAGGAGTTCGCCCTCTATCCACAACAAGGGACGGTTCGTGCCCTCTTCGTCCCCCTGGACCGACTACAGAGAGACCTTGACCAGGAAGGTAGGGTCAACACTCTGCTGGTCTCGGGCCACGACGACACCACCGCTTCGACCGATAGGGACGCCGTCCTGGCTAGGATTCTCAAGGAGTCTTTCCGGCTTGCGGATGTGGGCATCAAGCTCCGCGCCCTCGAGGCCGCGCATTCCGTCTCCCTTGAGAGTGGGCAAATCCTCATCAGCGACGGGTTGGCGACCGCTGCACAACAAGCTGCCAGCGGGCTCGGGCTCGACACTTCCTTCATCTATACCTATTTGGCCAATAGCATCCGCTCCGGTCCCGCCGAGATTCCCTATTCGCTGGTGAGTGCCGTGGACCCGGAAGCCTTAGACAGTCTTCAAGAAGGTTTGGAGAGATTGCCGTTGCCCGAGGGTTCAACTGAACGACCGATCGTCATCAACGATTGGGCGGCCCGTGACTTAGGTGTGCGTCTCGGCGATCCCCTGACGCTCGAGTATTACTTTTGGGAGGACGAGGGTCGCCTCGAGACCCGGAACGCAGATTTCCAAATCGTGGGCATCGTGCCGATCGAAGGGGCGGCTGGTGATCCGGATCTGGCCCCGACCTACCCGGGCATCACGGGGTCGGATGCCCTTTCCGATTGGGATCCGCCTTTTCCCATCGATCTCGATCGGATTCGTGACTTGGACGAAGAGTACTGGGACCTCTATCGCACTACGCCGAAGGCGTTCATCCCACTTGCCGCTGGGCAAAGGTTGTGGAGGAGCCGGTACGGCGCGCTCACGTCGATCCGCATCTTTCCTGAGGCTGGCGTAGAAGACCTCGCATCCACGCTCGATTCCTTTGAGACCCGTCTTCGAGAGACCGTCGACCCTATGCAATCGGGTTTGTCGATATACTCGGCCCGCGCTCAAGGCCTTCGCGCCTCGCGCGGGGCGACGGATTTTGGCGAGTACTTCGTCTACTTCAGCTTCTTCCTCGTGGTATCTGCGTTCTTGCTGACCGGGCTTTTCTTTCGGTTGGGTGTCGAACAGCGACTTCCGGAGATCGGCATCTTGTTCGCCTTAGGCTTCACGGCGGCCAAGATCTGCCGACTTTTCTTGAGGGAGGGCCTGGTCCTCGCAGCCATGGGAAGCCTTATCGGCGTGGTTGGGGCCGTTGCCTATGCCGAGCTCATCATGTTCGGACTCAGAACCTGGTGGGTCGATGCGGTGGGCACCCAGCTCCTGACCTTGCACGCTTCTACCAAGTGGTTGGCACTTGGAGGGCTCGGGGGCATCCTCGCGGCCATTCTGGGAATCGCCTGGATGCTCCGCGGCGTAAAGCTGTTGACGCCACGCAGCCTGCTGACCGGGACGGCGCTAGACACGGCTACCGCACCTGGCAAGCGACTGAAGGCCTTGCTTCTCAGTGTCGCTAGCGCAGTTGCGGCGTCCGGGCTACTCATTGGAGCTTGGTCCGGCTCGTTGAGTCAGGTGGCGGGTTTCTTTGGAGCGGGCACGCTTCTCCTCGTGGCGTCGCTGGCGTACCTTTGGACACGATTGGCGAGTAGTGGCGGGGATCTCCTCGTAGGGACGGGGAGCTGGGCCGTCTCCCGGCTTGGGTTCCGGAACGCCTCCTACCGTCCAGGGCGAAGCCTTCTGTGCGTGGCGTTGATCGCCTTCGCCACTTTTATTATCGTCGCGGTCGATGCTTTCCGACGCGACGACCGCCAGGTTTCCATGGATCCGCAGTCCGGGACCGGAGGGTTCTCGCTCCTCGCGGAGTCGCTCCTTCCGTTGGTTTGGGATCCCAATACCGCGAAAGGAAAAGAATCCCTAGGGATCGACGGTGAGCCGAGTCTTGCCAACGTACGTTTCTTCGCACTGCGAGTCCGCCCAGGAGAAGACGCGAGCTGTCTGAATCTTTATCGCCCGCAAAACCCGCGGATACTGGCCCCTAACCGAGAGCTCCTCGAGAGCGCCCGCTTCGCCTTCGCCGGAACACTTGCCGGCTCGCGGAAGGAGAGAGCCAATCCGTGGCTGCTCCTCGATAGGGAAGAGACGGACCGAGCGATACCGGTCATCGGTGATGCCAACTCGATGACCTACGTCCTTCACCTCAAGCTCGGTGAGGACTTTCTGCTCGAACGTGCGGGGGAAGAGCCCCTTCGTCTGCGGTTGGTCGCCATGCTCAAGGACAGTGTATTTCAGGGCGAGCTTCTCATGTCGGAGCGGAACTTCCTGGGGGCCTTTCCCGATGAAGAGGGCTTTCGCTTCTTTCTGCTCGATGTGCCACCGAACGAAACGGAACGGGTGACGGAGAAGCTCGAGCGGGGGCTCTCAGATTTCGGCTTCGACGTTACCGGCACCGCAGAGCGTCTGGCCCGGTTTCATCGTGTCGAGAACACATACCTCTCCACGTTCCAAACTCTCGGCGGACTCGGCCTGGTACTCGGGACGTTGGGGCTCGGGGCCGTGCTCTTACGAAACGTCTTGGAGCGGCGCCGCGAGCTCGCGTTGCTGCGCGCTATCGGATACGACTCCCGGGACTTCTCGCTCATGGTCCTTTCGGAGAATGCGGTGATGCTCTTTTGGGGACTTGCCATCGGTACGCTGTGCGCGCTGGTAGCCATCGCTCCGGCGTTGGTTTCGAGGGGGGGAGCCATTTCGCTCCCTTCTCTAGTCCTGCTGTTGCTCGCCGTGCTGGCGAGCGGCGTGATTGCCTCCCTTCTCGCGGTGGCCGCTTCGGTACGCTCTCCGCTCCTCGAATCCCTTCGCGCCGAATGAGAGTCGTTTGACTCGTCGCGGTGAGCGGGCGACAATATCTCAACTCTCCAACAAACTTCAAGGAACGAGAGGCACAAGCGGTGTCGCGTGGAAGATTGTGTTCGCTAGTCTGAATTGGCCCATTTCGCTCATTTGATTTGGCCCACCCCATCGAGACCGATACCCTGAGCCGGGGAAGAACCCGGAGAGGAGGGTCGGTTGAAAAGGGGTGCGAAAGTACGATTGTTCGAGCAGATCCGTGGCGAGTACGAGCACGGAGTAGGAACGATAAAGGGAGTGGCGAAGGAGTTCGGAGTACACCGTCGGATGGTGCGTCAGGCGCTGGAGAGCGCGGTACCGCCGGAGCGTAAAGTCGCGGAGCGTGCGAGTCCGAAGCTTGAGGAAGTACGCGAGTTCATCGACGCGGTCCTGAAGGAGGACAAGCGAGCGCCTCGGAAGCAACGCCATACGGCTCGTCGTATCTGGTCCCGGTTGCGCGCCGAGCATCCGGAGCATGAGATTGGCGAATCAACGGTACGTCGCTACGTCGCTCGTCGGAAGAGCGAGCTCGGCCTGAAGGACACAGAGATTTTTGTTCCGCAGAGCTACGCGTGGGGCGATGAAGGGCAAGTGGACTGGTACGAGGCGTACGCGCGGATCGGAGGTGAGCTCGAGAAGGTCCACACGCTCGTAGTCCGAAGCATGGCGGGAGGAGGCGCGTTGCATCGCGGCTATCCGCGTCCGACGCAACAAGCATTTTTCGAAGCGCAGGAGCATGCGTTCGAGTTCTTTGGTGGCGTGTTCCGCCGCATGCGCTACGACAACCTGTCACTCGCGGTCACTAAGATTCTGCGTGGTTATCAACGAGAGCAGACGGAGCGATTCGTGGCGTTTCGCTCCCATTGGGGATTCGACTCGGAGTTTTGTAATCCGAGTCGAGGCAACGAGAAGGGCGGGGTGGAAAGCGAAGTCGGCTACTTCCGGCGCAACTATCTGACGCCGGTACCGGAGTTTTCGAACTGGGATGATCTGAACGAGTATCTGCTCTCGTGCTGTCTCAAGGATGCGACGCGCCACATTAGCGGCAAGGAGCATGCTGTCGGAACAGCGATGGAGCTTGAACGGGAGCATCTGTTGCCATTGACCGTCGAGGGGTTCGATATCGAGGAGCGACGATTTGCAAAGGTGAACAAGAAAGGCTGCGTTCGAGTCGGCACGAACTGGTACTCGACTCCGTTGAAACGGGACCGGCGAGTTGTGGCCAAGCTACTGCCGTTGGAAGTTGAGATCTGGCACGAGGGCCACGTCGTGGCACGCCACGAGCGCTGCTACGGCCGCAGCCAGTCGATTTATGAACTCGAGCACTACTTGGATGTTCTGGTCAGGAAGCCTGGAGCGTTGGCCGGCTCGACGCCGCTCGCTCAATGGCGGGAGAAAGGTCGGTGGCCCACGAGCTACGACGAGTTGTGGTCCAAGCTGAATCGACGTCACGGGAAGCTCGAAGGAACCCGCCAGATGGTCGAGCTCGTGCAGCTCGGCCGCGAGCACGGCTACGACAAGCTGCGTGAGGCGGTGAGTCAAGCGCTCGAACTCGGCTGTACGGATGCTGAGGCGATCCGTCACCTCGTCGAATCATCAGTTCTTCGACGTGAGCAGGCGCAGGCTCTTGGCGATGTGGAGCTCGGAGAGCTCACGAAGTACGAACGTTCCTTGCCAGGTGTTGGCCATTACAACGCGCTGATCGGCGAGGTGAACTCGTGAACGCGAAGAGCATCGAGCTCCAGAGCATCCGTCAGCATTGCAAGACGCTTCGCATGCCGAGCGTGGCAACGCAGTTCCAGAAGATTGCCGAACAAGCGCAGCGCGACGAGCACAGCTATGTCCGCTACCTCGACGTGCTGCTCAGCGCCGAAGTCGAGGAGCGTGAACACCGCGCGGTTCAAAGACGACTGAAGGAAGCACAACTACCGAGAGCGAAGACGCTCGAGGAGTTCGACTTCTCGCAATCGCCGAAGGTCTCCGCCCGTCGGATACGAGAACTGGCCGAAGGCGACTACATCGACCATGCACGGCCGGTTCTGTTTCTCGGCGATGCCGGCACAGGCAAGACTCATCTGGCCACGGCATTGTGTGTAGCGGCGTGCCAGCAACGTCGCCGCGTTCGCTTCACGACGGCCTTGAGACTCGTCAACGAACTCGTTGAAGCTAGGGAGGAGCACGAACTCTCGCGAGTGATCCGTCGCTACGCCCGCTACGAGTTGTTGTGCATCGACGAGCTCGGCTACGTCCCACTCGCCGATGTCGGCGCCGAGCTTCTGTTCCAAGTGGTTTCGGAACGATGCGAAAGGGCGGCGCTCGTGATCACCACCAACCTGCCCTTCTCGGAGTGGACCCAGGTGTTCACGAACGTCCGCCTGTGCAAGGCACTGCTCGACCGAGTCACGGACCAGGCGCACATACTCGAAACCGGCACCGAATCCTATCGGTTCCGGCGCACCCTGAAGAGCGAGAAAAAGACCATAAAGGCATGAGTTCGTTGGGTTTCACTAGCCGCGGCCTGCACTTCGTTCCGGCCGCGGAATAAGGAAAGGGGCTTTCTTACAGCTCGTCTTTATTAATCAATAACTTAGGGTGGGCCAAATTAGATGAGCAAAGTGGGCCAGACCGAGTGGACAAACACAGAAGAGACCGTCAGCCTGCGGACGCGCTTCGAATCGATATGCTCGAAGCCGTTCCCCAGTTCTTCGACAAGCGTCTGCGCGCCGCTACGCCTGAACACCAACTTCAGCTAGCGACGGCGGCCCTTTTTATCGAGATGGCCCGAGCAGACTTCCAAATCAAGCCAGGCGAGCGAGAAGCGGTCAACCGGGCCGTCCAGCGCGCGCTCGACTTATCGCCGGAGGAGACCATCGAAATCGTGCGGCTGGCCGCAGAGGAAGTCAAAGCGTCGGCGTCTCTTCACGAGTTCACCCGCCTCATCGATGAAAACTTTCCCATGGAGCCAAAAAAAGCGTGTCGTGAAGCTCCTCTGGCAAGTGGCATTCTCCGACGCGGAGGGGGATGTCCCGCCGGATGTTGAATTTGGGGTAGCTGCGGCTCCTTGGCCGGCCTAAGAATAGGTCTGCCAATAAACCGTCTCCAGAGGGGGACAAGGAGCCACCAATGCCTAGGAAATCAAAGAAGCCAGTAAGAAAGCAAACGCACTCGCCTACGGGCAAGGTAGTTGGCCAAGTCGGTCAGATACTGCTACTGATGATAGCTGGGATCGCGGCCACGAAGGCGGATCTGACGGAATGGGTGTACGAGCAAGGACTGACAGCTCTGCACCTACTGCTCGGAGAGGACGCCGAGGAGATCGCGGGGCTCAAGGGCAAGCACGAGAAGGAGCGAACTCATAACCACTGGGGGAGCACGAACGGAGAGCTGAGCTTCGGTGGTCGTCGCATCCAAGTGTCGCGACCTCGAGTTCGCTCGAAGTCGGGCGCGGAGGCGTCGCTTCCACACTTCGAAGCCTTCCGCGAAGAAGACCCGCTTCCAGAGCGAGTGTTGAATCAGATCTTGGTGGGGGTATCGACCCGAAATTACGAATCGAGTCTGGACAAACCCGCGGCCAAGTTGAAGTCTCGTGGCACGAGTAAGAGTGCCGCCAGCCGTCACCTCGTGAGCCAGACGACTAAGAAGCTCGAGGAATACCTGTCTCGGCGGCTAGAGGAGTTCGAGCTTGCGGCACTGATGCTGGATGGCCTTGAGGTGGCCGGACAGACCGTCGTCGTAACTCTAGGTATCACAATAGATGGAACGAAGGTGCCCCTGGGTATATGGCTGGGCTCGACGGAGAACTCTCGGGTGTGCACCGCGATGTTGCAGGACCTTCTCGAGCGAGGCTTGCGCGTCGATGAGTCGATTCTCTGCGTAGTGGACGGAGGCAAAGGCATCCGCAAGGCACTCGTCGACGTTTTGGGGGACCTCGCGGTCATCCAAAGGTGCCAAATCCATAAACTCCGAAATCTTCGCTCGTACCTTCCCAAGTCTCGTCACGCCTACGTGCTCCAGACGATGAAGGAAGCCTACAAGTGCAAGAGTGCCGACAAGGCGCGCAAGCGACTTCAGGCATTGGTGTCGTGGCTCGAGCGAAACGGCTACGACGAAGCTGCCGGAAGCCTTCGTGAAGGGATGGAAGAAACACTCACGGTCGTGAAGCTCGCGCCACCCGCCTTACTTCGCCAGTCTCTTGCCACGACGAACGCCATTGAGAATCTCAACGGAACCATTCGCAGAGTATCGAGAAACGTCAAGCGTTGGAAGAGTCCTTCCATGGTTCGCCGACGGACCGCTCTTGGCGTCGTCACCGCGCAGAAAAAGTTCCGGCGTATCAAAGGCTATCGCCATATGGGCGCTCTCGTTCACGCGCTTAGAAGCAAACAGAAATCTCTTGACAGCGATGAGTTTGCTGCCTAAGAGTATTCACAGGTGCCGCCGCTACCCGACCAAATTCAACAGCGGCCGGGACATCCCCACGCGGAGCTGCAAGGCGACGAAGAGTATCTAGTGCGGAAGATCGCGGACCGGCTCCATTTGGCGAAGGCAGACTTTCTCGACGCCAAGATCCAAGCCCGCGACGATTTTCGCTAGCTCCCTCCGCCTCATCGAGCCCACGTTCTAGACCCCGCTGGTCAAGCAGTGGAATTAGACCTGCGGATTGTTGTACGGTAATCGTCCCAAACAGGGACGACTATGATGCGAAAATTCCACTTGGTGACCAGCGCATCGGTCCTTTTGTTTACGTTACTTGCTTTTCGAGGGGCCGACGATTCGTCGTCGGGATGGCGCCAGTGGGGCGGTCCGGACCGGCATTTCCAATCGGACTCGACCGGGCTCGCGAGGTCCTGGCCGGCCGCTGGTCCCAGGGAGTTATGGAGCCGTCCACTCGGGGAAGGTTACTCCACGGTTATTGCAGACGAGGCCACCCTTTACACGATGTATCGGGAGGAGCCGGATGAGATCGTGGTCGCCCTCGCCGCGAGCTCGGGGGAAACCCGCTGGGAGCATCGATACCCCGCACCACTTCTGGAGGACATGGACTACGGTTATTGGTTGCGTCAGGCCGGTCCTGGTCCCTACGCGACACCGCTCTTGGTGGGAGACCGCCTGTACTCGGTGGGGGTGACAGGTGCGTTCCACGCTCTCGACAAGAAGACCGGCGAGATCTTGTGGTCCCACGCTCTCGATCGAGAGTTTGCGATGTCGGGCTATCGAGGGTATGCCTCGAGCCCAATTGCCTGCGGTGATAACGTAATCCTGCCGGTGGGGGGATCCGGTCGCGCCGTCGTCGGGTGGAAGCGACAAGATTTCCAACTGGCGCCGGCATCGCCCATCGTGATCAACGTCGAGGGAGAGGATCAATTGGTAGTTTTTGCTCCCCAGACCATCGTGGGGCTCGATCCTCGTAACGGCGAGTTGCTTTGGAGTCATCCGCACGAAACCAACCACGGCCTCAACATCAGTACCCCGGTTTGGGGCGAAGGCAATCTGTTGTTCTGCTCTTCCGCCTATAACGGTGGAAGCCGCGTCATAAAGTCCATGCTCGGGCGGAGCTAATGACCGAGAACGCGTGGACACCGCCGACGCTTGTAGGCACCAAGCTCTACGTCCGGGATCGAAAGAACATCGTGGCTCTAGACTTGAGTGAGTAAGTCGAACATCGAGGGAGCAAGGAGGAAGTCGTGCGCAGCAGCTTTACTCTCATCTTGGTCTTCATCATTTCATTCGTGGTGACACAGGCGCTCGCCGACAACTGGCCGCAGTGGCGAGGGCCGTCCCTGGACGGTGTGAGCCAGGAGAGTAACCTCCCGGTTCGTTGGAGTACCAGAGAGAACGTCACGTGGAAGCTCCCGATGCCTGCCTGGAGCGGATCGACGCCCATCGTTTGGGGAGATCGGATCTTCCTCAACGTCGCGGACGGCGGGAATTTGTATCTTTGGTCGGTCGATCGTGCCGACGGAAGCGTTCTCTGGAAACGTTTCTTGAGCGATGGGGATCGGAAGGAGCGAAAGCAGAACATGTCGTCCCCTTCGCCGGTGACCGACGGCAAACACGTTTGGGTCATGACCGGAACCGGAATTCTGAAAGACTTCGACTTCGCCGGAAAGGAGGTCTGGGCGCGCGACATCCAAAGAGACTACGGAAGCTTCGGGCTCAATTGGGGCTATGCCTCTTCGCCGTTATTGCACGGGGACGCTTTATACGTTCAGGTCTTGCACGGTATGAAGACCGACGATCCCTCCTATGTGCTCCGGATCGACAAGGGGACGGGAGAAACGCTGTGGCGAGTCGAGCGCCCGACGGATGCGATACGTGAATCACCGGACTCCTACACGACGCCGGGCCTCCTGACGTACGGCAGCAAGACCGAGATCGTCATCACCGGCGGCGACTGCGTGACCGGGCACGATCCCGAAACCGGCGAGGAGCTGTGGCGGGCGAATGGTTTGAATCCGGACAACGAGCCCTACTATCGCATCGTGGCATCCCCTGTGATCAAAGACGATATCATCTATGTACCTTCGCGCGTTTCTCCTCTTCTAGCCATCAAAGCCGGAGGGCGCGGGGATATCACCGCGTCTCACCGCCTTTGGTCTACCGAGCATGGTCCAGACGTTCCGACGCCAGTGACTGATGGCAAGTATCTCTATATCGTTAACGACAAGGGCGTGATGTGGTGCCTCGATGCGCACACCGGAGAGGAGATCTGGGGACAGCAGCGGGTCGCACCTGGCACCTATAGCTCTTCCGCAGTGCTGGCGGATGGGAAGATCTACGTTACCAACGAAGATGCAGTGACGACGGTGGTGAAGGCGGGACCGGATTTCGAAATTCTGGCCGAGAACTCACTCGACGATTACTGTTTGAGCTCGCCGGCCATCTCGGACGGCCAGATCTTCATCCGCACCAGCGAGTATCTCTACTGCATCGGCGACCGCGCCGGGGGAGCGAGCGAGTAGCTTTCTCCGCTGCATTCAACTGATAGGTCAAGACGCGGGACGGAAGTACAACACCATCCCCGCGCCGGCTGCTGCCAGAACGAAGCCAAGGTAGAGCAGAGGACTTGGTGCGGTCTTGGGTGGATGCGCCATCGTCGAGACAATGACGTTGACGAGCGGCGCGCCCGCGAACACCAGGGGCATCACATAAGTGGGGAGTCCTCCCGCCTTGAAAGCCCAGATGATGAACGCCGCGCCCACCGCGCCCAATGCTCCCCCGAGGGTTGCGAAGGCGGAGCCGCTCCAGTTGAAGCCGCCGAGGCCGCCTTCGTAGGAAAGAGCCACAACCGGCACCAGAATCCCGATGAGGAAGTACGCGAAGCCGACACAAAGTAAGGCCCGCATCGGGTTGCCGAGGAGCACCTGCCCTCGGTGCAATGCGACACCATACATTCCCCAAGCTAAAACTGCTCCCAAGACCCATGTTAACCATTGCATTTGAGATGAACTCCAATCAGTGAGTTATTGGTTTGTGTTATCAGTGGCCGAGCCAAAGCAATAAAGGATCCCGTCCTGGGAACCTATCACCAAACGGCCCTCGGCTACTGCCGGTGAAGCCGAAAAGGGCGCACCCGCGTCGAACTCCCAGAGTTTGTCGCCGGTCGCGAGGTCTAATACGTATAGACGTCCGTCGTTCGATCCAATGTAGACCCGGCCGCCCGTCACGACGGGTGAGGAATCCACCCGAGCACCGGTGCGGAAAGTCCACAGCGCTTCTCCGGATCGGGCGTTGAGGCAGTGCACCATCTTGTCCCGTCCACCCAAGACGACGCGGCCGTCGATCACCGCGGCCGAAGAATAAAACGGGAAATGGCGGACCGGATGCTCGTAGCGCCACGCGATGTTCAGCTTGGCGAGGTCCACCGCGAGCACTTGATTGTCGAATGTCCCGTAGTAAGCGAAGCCACCAACGAGAGCGGGGGATGCGGCAGTATAGGAGCCGGAGTCGATCTGATACATCTCCTTGCCATCGGTGATACGGACGGCGCGGAGCAGCGAATCACACCCCGTCACGTAGGTGAGCCCTTTGCTCGTAGCCGGCGTGCCGTGTATGAAACCGTTACTCCTTAGCCTCCACAACAGCTCTCCGGACTTGGCGGAAAGACAGTACACATGCTCGTCGTACGAGCCGATGAGCAGCTTTTCTTTGATGATGACCGGGGACGATTTGATCTCGCCAAGTGTTTGGAATGTCCAAACCGCCTCGCCACTAACGGCGTCAACGGCGTGAACGACACCTGCCAAATCGCCAACATAGACGGTACCGTTCGACACCGCGGGGGAGGATTCGCCGATTCCTTCTTCCCCAGTCGAGTATTTCCATCGAAGTGATCCGTCTCGCAACGAGATAGCCAGCAAGTCTCCAGAAAACGTGCCGACGTATACGACGCCGTCCACGATAGCTGCCGAGGAGTCCATCGAGTCTTCGCCTTCATAGGTCCAGAGGAGCTCCAAGGCCTCCGGGAGCTTGGAGTGCGAAATACCGACTAGCCCGGGACTCCCGCGGAATTGACTCCAACTTTCCTGGCTAGCTTGCACGGTCGACGTCACGCCGGAGGTGGCAACGCTTAGGAGCAGAGAGATCAATAGGCCCAACGATAGACCTCCAGGGCCCCAGAGGCGTCGAAAGCGCGCGGGTTGAAACTACCGGTCCATTGGCGGGCCGCCTCCTCGGCGAGCATCTCCAAGTCGTCCTTGGGCACCCCGACCGTACTCAGGCGAGCCGACAAATCACCGGCCGCCACCAGTTCCTGGAGTCTCTTTGCCAGTTCCTCGCCGGCATCGCCCTCGCTCGATCCCACGAGCTCCGCGTATCGGGTACCGGCGACCTCCGCGTTCCAACGGACCACCCGCGGCAAGAGAATGGCGAGCGCCACACCGTGCGTCGTCCCATAGTGTGCGGTTAGTGGGTTGGCACCGGCATGCGCCGCACCTAGCATCGAGTTTTCGATCGCGACTCCCGCGTAGTAGGCACCGAGCTGCATGCTGGCCCGAGCCTCTATGTCATCTGGATGAAAGAGAGCGCGCTCGTAATTCGCCTCCAGCAGACGCCACGCCTCACGGGAGAACGTGTCGGAGAGTTGGTTGCGCTTCAGAGTGACATACGTCTCGACGGCGTGCGCGATGGCGTCGAAGCCGGTGGCGGCGGTCACTTGCTTCGGCTGCGACACGGTGAGTTCGGGGTCGAGAAGCGCGATGCGGAACGCGGCCTTGGGATCACCGCAAGCCATCTTGGCGTGGCTCTCCGCGTCGGAGATAAGGGCGAAGGATTGTGCCTCACTGCCAGTGCCAGCCGTGGTGGGGATACCGATCGACGGAAGCATGAGTTTCGAGGCCTTCCCAATCCCCCAGTAGTCCTTCATGGTGCCGCCGTTGGTGAGCAGGAAGTTGATGCCCTTGGCGCAGTCCATCGAGCTGCCGCCCCCGAGCCCGACCAAAGAGTCGATCTCTTTCTTTGCTGCCACGTCACGCCCCGATTCGACCATGTGGGTGTCGGGATCTTCGCCGAAGTCGTGGAATCCGAACACCTCGATGCCAACATTGCGAAGCCCTTTGCTCGCGGATTCGAAATGGCCCGAGCGAACCACGCCGGGATCAGACACGATGAGGGTGCGACGA
Source organism: Candidatus Marinacidobacterales bacterium (assembly GCA_965222425.1). GTDB lineage: Bacteria > Acidobacteriota > Vicinamibacteria > Marinacidobacterales > DATDRI01 > CBDCNP01. Next base: position 146,218 of record CBDCTW010000022.1, on the reverse strand, counting down.
AATCCCAACTCTTGGGCGAGGGCGCCCAACTTTGTGAGCGCCCCTCCTCCGAAGACCACGCGGGTTTGGGGCCGGAAGTCGAAAGGCTCCATTCAGGGTTGTTTCGCCAGGGCGAACAGTTTGTTGCGGCTGGCGATGTAGAGCGAACCGTTGGCGGGAACGACGGAAGAGTAGACCGAGCTCCCGAGGTTCATCTCCTGAAGAACGACCTCTTCTCTCCCTGGTTTCAACACCACGATGTCGCCATCCTCGTCACCAAGGTACAGCTTGCCGTCGGCGATGAGCGGGGAGGCCCAGACCGCGGCGAACATGTCGTGCACCCAGACCGGCTGCCCGGTCTCGATGTCGAGGGCGTGGAGAAAGCCGCTGAAGTCGGGGATGTAGATCAGCCCGTCATGGACGGAGGCGGTCGAGATGGTGCGGCGGATCTTGTCGTAGTGCCACACGCGACCGGACTCGGTGATGTCGCCTCTCTTGGTGGGGTCGATCGAGTAAAAGTGGCCGACACCTTCGCCATGCTCGGGGTCCTGTCCGTTGCCGATGTAGACCCGGTCGTTCACGAGCACGGGAGTACTGATGAGGTTGTTTCGCGTTCGTGGCCACTCGGAATCTTTAGGATTGGTATCGAACTCCCAGAGTTTCTCGCCGGTGACCGCCTCGTAACCCCGCACCCAGCCGTCGCCTTGGCCCATCACCAACTGAACCACGCCCCCGAGCTCGGCCACCGATGCTGAGGACCATTGCCCATGAAGGATACGGTTCTCGACCGAGTTGTCTTCCCAGGCCAGCTCGCCGGTGTTCTTGTTGAGCGCGATGATGGCCGGTGCGCGTGGGGAAGGAATGTTGACGTGACTCTCGTCATGGCCGTTCGACGTGCTGACGTATATTAGATCGCCGTAGGCGACCGGTGAGGAGTTGGCCATATTGTGCTGGAACGCACCAACCTCCTCCATCATGTCGAAGACCCAGACGACATCGGCGTCATGCTCGCTGGTACGCTCCTCCTCTTTGAACGGACCATCGTTCTCGCCGTCTCGAAAACCCTCGGTGTCGAGGACCGCAACTTCCCCGCGGCTGGTCACGTAGTAGAGACGCTCACCTTCGACGAGCGGCGAGCTGCAGATTCCTTGATACTGCCAGTCGTTGACGCGACCGGAGGCGAGCTTTTCAGAGAACGCTTGCCAAAGGAATTCACCGTCGGATTCGCGGAAGGCTAGCAAGATCCCCGCATCTCCCGTCCTTTCGAGATCGTAGAGTGCTTCATTGTTAGTACCCACGAAGACTTTCCCGACCGAAACCACCGGATTGCCGTAGGTCTGTGAACCCAGCGCCGCCACCCACCGCACATTTTTCTTCTCTTCCACATCCCACGTTTCGGGAAGACCGGTCATGGAGGAGATCATGTTGCGGTCCGGAGTACCGCCCCACATAGGCCAGTCTCTCGCGGCGTCCGACGTCGGACGTCTCGAAGCCATACCGACGAGGGCGATGAGCAGCGAGGGGAGCAGCAGACTCCCCAGCAGGAGCAGTCGGGGAAATTTCATTTTGCGGGTCATTGATTCTCTCTAACCTCGAGATTGTCGAAGAAGACTTCGTTGATTGCGTTGGCGTAGAGCCCGGGGCTCCCCTCGCGATTGGGGACGGGATCGATACGCTCTACCGTCCACTCGGCCGGCTCCGGCTCCGAAGCGAGCCAGGCTTTTCCGCGCGCGCGAGTCGTTCCGTCCGAAAGGTTCTGAACTTCGAGCTTCACGCGGTACCACGCATCCGGCTTCCACGTGAACGGAGCTCGCACACTTCGTTTCGTTTCCGGTTGCCATGCGTGGAGCTCTAGACGTTGGTGGTTGCCGAAGAGAACGAGTGCGTATCGTTGGGCGATGACTCCCGCATCACCCATCTGGCGTCGCTTTTCAAAAGATCTCACGTCGACGGCGACGGTGTAGTTGGACCAATCGGAAGGCCCCAAGTACGCGCGGGCGCGCTTCAGAAACGGATTATCGGCTCGCTTGACCAAGATCTTGCTTCCGTCTTCTTCGCGCACCAGGTATTTGCCGGTGGCGTTTACCCAGTGTCGCGGCACTTTGTCCACCGGGATGGCTTCGAAATCTTCTTTCCAAGGTAAGGGGGGAATGACGCGAACACGAGCCACGCCAGAGATGTCGCCAACCGTTGCCTTCACCTGTCCCGCCTGTCCATATTTCCCGAATTGTCCGGCCGCGGCGGTGAAAGTACCCGCGGTATCCAACCTGCCCTGTAGACCATCGAGAGACCAGCTCGCCTCTCCGACGCCGACCAAGCGACCGCGATCATCGAAAAGCCGCGCCTGGAATTGAACACTGTTCCCGGGAGCCAAGACCAACTCGGTCGGGACGACTTGGACATGAGTCGGTGAGCCCGCTTCCCGAGCCGGGGGAGCCAGCAACGCATTCCCTACTGGTCCAGCTGGCCCTTCTGGGCCTTCTGTCGATTCCGATCCTTTGCCGATGCAATAGAGTGCGCGGCTCGACGCCAAGTAAACGCGGCCGCGCGAGATGGCGACCGAGGCGAAGATCTCTTCTATTTCGGACTGGCTTCCCAGTTGCACTTCGCTGAGGACTTCGGCGCTCTCGTCGCCGGGCCGAATGATGTAGAACTTCCCGTTTACCGTACCGACGTAGAGCTTTCCATCCGCCAGAACCGGAGAAGCGCGCTGGATGGTTCCCAGGTTGAGAGACCAGAGACGGTTGCCGGTCTTGAGATCGAAGGCTACGAGGTTGGCCGAGTTGTCGACCTGATAAATGAAGTCGTCATCGATCACCGGCGACGAGTAGCCACCAAGGAATCCGAGCTCCTGCCATTTCACTTGGTCTTGCCCGATTTGGCCGATCGCGGCGGCGTCGATCGCTGCGATGAAACCCATCTCGCTGTTTGCCAGATTCTCCTCGCCGTGGCTTACGATGGCCGTCGTTCCTTTGAGCACCGTACCGGAGTTGATACCGCGCTTGCTGAACTCGTACTTCCAGACCGGCTCACCGGTTTGTGGCTTCAAGGCGTGAACCGCGCCGTCGCCGCCACCCGCGATGAGCAAACGGGTGCCATTGATGTCCACTCCGATGGGAGGGGAGTACGTGGTGTCGTAGGGGCGCCCGCCCGGCAAGCTTACCCAGATGGTCTCCCCGGTCGATTTATCGAAGGCAAAGAATCTCTGTGCGCCTCTCGCTTGATTGCCCCAGCCCGAATTGACTCCGCTCACGATTAAGAGATCCCCTTCGATGACGGGAGATGCGGTACGACCACCATGAGTGGTAACCAAACCGAAGTCCTCGCCTAGCGAGCGGCCCCACAGCAGCTCACCTTCTTTGTTGAGCGACAGCAAAACGCCGCCAACGCCATAGGCAAACACGTTTCCCGTCTTGGGATCGCCGACCGGCGAGGCCCATCCCACGCGATGCGGGGGAACGTCACTTTGGTACACGTTGAAGCGATGCTCCCACAGCAACTCTCCGGTGTTGGCGTTGAAGCACATCACGCGCTCTTGCAATGTGTCGCCTTCACCCGCGGCGTTTTGAAGATACAGCCGGTCACCTAGGACGATAGGAGTCGATCGGCTTCCGTACGGAACCTTCCAAGCGAGGTTATCGCCGTCGAGCGTCCAACGCGTCGGAAGGCCGCTCTCGGTGGATCGACCGTCCCGCGCCGGGCCACGCCAATCGGTCCAGTCGCCGCTTGGTGAAGTGGGAGTCGTCAAAGGTGCCGCAGCCCCGCCTACCAGAAGCGCCGTTAGCAGGAACACAATCTGGGGAAATCTGCTGGTAATCATGTTTCTCGAATGCCTTTAGGAGGGAGGTGGGAGGGCTTTGCCACAGTGTTGGTCTCTAAACTCGATATCAGAGCGACGAAGATATAATGCCGCGAGCGGACGCGTCAAGCAACCTCCCCAGTAGGGCGCGGAGACCAACCCTTCCTGCGTCCTGGCACGCCTGTCGAGATTGACCGTACTCAGTTATAATCTTTACCATCCCGTGGGTTAATGGATTGTCGGCGAAATCCTGCCATGCGGTGTGGCACCGCGGTGTGAATGTATGAGTTGGTGAACATGTTGACAAGGGCTAATTCGGAGCAAAAGGCTACACACCAGCGGTTTAGGGCGTGGGGATTTGCCCATGGTCTGGGCGGTCGCGTTGCGCAGATTCAGTTCGGGCTTGGTCTGTTGGTCGTCCTCGCCGTCGCCTCGGTAGCATCGGCGCGAACACCCACATCCTATGCCGGCAAGCCCGAGCTCAAGCTCTTCATCGATTCGATGGCTCAAAAGCACGGCTTCGAGACCGCGGCCCTCGAGAGTCTATTCGCCCAGGCTACCTATCAACCCCGCATCATCCGAGCGATGTCCAAGGCCACCGAGCGCAAACCATAGGGTGACTACCGGCCGATGTTTGTCAATCCCGCCCGAGTGCAGGGGGGGAGTGCGGTTTTGGAACGAACACTCCGAGGCCTTGGCGAAGGCGAGGCGCGAATTCGGAGTCCCGGAGGAACTCATCATCGCCATCATCGGAATCGAAACACACTACGGGAAAAACACAGGCTCCTTCCGTGTGCTCGACGCTCTCACGACGCTCGCGTTCGACTACCCTCCACGCGCCGATTTCTTTAGCTCCGAGCTGGAGCAATACCTTTTTCTCACTCGTGAAGAGGAGACCGTTGGGGTGTTGAAGGCACGGGGTTCTTATGCGGGGGCCATGGGTATCGCGCAGTTTATGCCGGGTAGCTACCGCTACTGTGCGGTCGACTTCGACGGAGACGGCCGAAGAGACTTGTTTCGGAATGTCGACGATGCCATCGGCAGCGTAGCGAACTATCTGAAGAGACACGGCTGGCTACCCGGCGAACCGATGGCGGTTCGGGCTCGAGTCAGCGGAGAGCACTATGAAGTCTACGTGAACTCCAGCCTGCGGCCCGATCACCTGGTTGCGCAATGGAAGTGGCTGGGGGTGACTCCGATCGAGGACATTCCGAATAGCGAGCGCGCCATGCTGTTTAGCCTGCAAACTCGCGCCGGCCCGCAGTACTGGCTCGGGCTGAACAATTTCTACGTCATTACCCGCTACAATCGAAGCGCCTACTATGCCATGGCGGTTCACGACCTCGGGCGCGAGATGCGAGTGAACCGCGAGCATCAAGCGCACCGCGCCGAAGAACCGGCGCGCTAGACGCACCCTTCGTCCAGCCCGCCTCCGCATGGCCACGGTGTGGTCTCGCCGAAGCCGTGGTGCATGGATTCCCGACCACGGCGTAGGCGGGCGCCCATTGCATCTTTGTAGGGCCTCGAATTATCATCACGCGTCCCTATGGCTACGACCCAACCCGCCAAAGGATAGAACTTCGCCGAAATCCTTGAAATCCCGACGCTATCCCATCTGGGTCATCTTGCTCGTGCCGCTGGGTGTCTTCCTGCACCAAAGCTCTTGGCTATGGAGTGACGATCGCCTCGTCGGGGGTCTCCCGGTCAATCTCCTCTATCACATCATTCTGAGCGTACTCTGGTCGGTGATCATGCTCTTCGTCGTTAGACGCGCTTGGCCCCGCTATCTGGACAAGGAATAAGGATCGGGACACATGATCCTCGCCGTTATCGTGGCGTACCTCATTTTGGTGCTGTTGGTTGGGATGCTGGCGCATCGCCTATTCCGCGGCACCGGCGAGGACTACTTCTTGGCAAGCCGCACCATCGGGCCTTTTGTTCTGTTGATGACTCTTTTCGGAACTAACATGACCGCCTTCACGATGTTGGGAGCCTCCGGCCAGGCCTATCGGGAGGGCATTGTCGTCTTCGCGTTGATGGGCTCGAGCTCAGCGATATTGCTGCCGTTGGTTTTTTACTACGTGGGGACGCGTTTGTGGTGGCTAGGCAAGAAGGAAGGTTATCTGACGCAGGTGCAATTCTTTCGGGAAAGGTACGAGTCCGATGTCTTGGGGTTGATGCTCTTCGTCGTGTTGGTCTCCCTCATGCTTCCATATGTTCTGATCGGTGTAAAAGGCGGAGGCGACGCCTTGCAAGCCATCACCGGCGGAGCCGAAGAGGGAGTCGCGTCCTGGATCGGAAGCTTGCTCATCTGCGGCGTGGTCTTCATTTACGTCACTTATGGAGGCATGCGCAGTACGGCGTGGGCGAACACATTCCAAACACTCGTTTTCATGATCGTGGGCGGCATCACCTTCCTAGTCATCCTCGGGAGGTACGGCGGTCTTGAGGGTGCGATGGTGTTGGTCCGCGAGACGCACCCTTCCTTACTAGTGATCGGAAGCGAACGGGCTACTCACATACGTATGTTCTCGTTCCTTTTTCTTCCCTTCTCGGTCGGAGCCTTTCCGCATATTTTCAGTCATTGGCTGTCGGCGCGTGAGGCCGGCGCGTTCCGCTACGCCGTCGTCTTCTATCCCCTTTGCGTTGCGGCGGTGTGGGTTCCCAGCGTCATGCTCGGCGTCGTAGGCAACATCGATTACCAGGCGCCGCTGGGCGGGCCGATTCTCGTGAAACTCATCCTCGGCAACGCCGGCGGTGTTCTCGCCGGGTGCCTGGGAGCCGGTGTCTTCGCGGCCATCATGTCGTCTCTCGATTCCCAGGCGTTGGCTGCCGGAACCATGTTTACGCATGACATCGTCCGACACTACGGCTTTCACGATAAATTGTCGGATAGGCAGCAGGTCCTGTTCGGCCGAGTGTTCGTCATGCTCCTTTTGGTGGCAGCGTTTTTGCTGTCTCTGGTCACGACCCGATCTATTTTCAACATGGGAGTTTGGTCGTTGACGGGTTACAGCGGGCTGTTCCCGCTCGTCTTGGCGGCCCTGTTTTGGAAGCGCAGCACGAAACAGGGGGTCATGGCGGGTATCGTCACCGTGGCCGCTCTGTGGACGTACTTTTTTTTCCGGTCGTTAGGTGTCTCCGGAGTCTTCTCGGTGGGCGGAACCGGAGTGCTCCCCGTCGTGATAGTCGTCCTCGGGGCGTCGTTGGTGGTGGTGGTGGTGTCGTTGTCGACCCGCCCGCCGAGCGAATCGGTGATCGAAAAGTTCTTCTCCGAGTGAAGAGGCTAGGGATTCCAAACGCCACTAGTCTATGATTAAATAGCAGCCTCAGTTTTGTCCGAAAAGGACCAGAGAGGAAAGGATCGACGATGAAGGCAGAGCAACGCGCTCGGGCAAGCGTGATTCCAGTCTTCTTGGTTTTTTGGGCGTTCGCTACCGCAGACGCAAACGAGTGGTCGCGTTTTCGGGGGCCGAACGGTTCGGGTGTTGTGGACACCGAGGGGCTACCGGTCGAGTTCGGACCGGATCAAAACGTCGTTTGGAAGACACCTCTTCCTCCCGGTCACTCATCTCCGATTCTTTGGGCGAATCGTATTGTTCTGACCGCGGTCGAGGATGGCAAGCTCCTCACGATTTGTCTCGATCGCTCAACCGGGGAGATCCTGTGGCGGAGGCAAGCTCCGCGGAAAAGAGAAGAAAAGCTCGACAAGCGCAATAATCCCGCTTCTCCCAGCCCGGTCACAGACGAGGAGGGCGTCTACGTGTTCTTTCCAGACTACGGCATGCTCTCTTACGACTTCGATGGGAACGAGCGATGGCGTTTCCCACTGGGCCCATTTGACAACGTCTACGGGTTGGGGGCGTCTCCCATCCTCGTGGATGACAAGGTGATCCTCGTTTGCGATCAGCAGACGGGCTCGTTTCTTCTCGCGGTGGCGAAAAAAGACGGACGCACGCTCTGGAAGACGGAGCGACCCGAAGCGAAGAGCGGGCATTCGACACCCATCCTTTACGAAGGCGACGACGGCTCCCGCCAGATCTTGGTGGCCGGCTCGTTTCTGTTAACCGCTTATTCGGTCGATACCGGCGAGAAGATCTGGTGGGTGAGCGGTCTTTCCTTCGAAATGAAGTCGACGCCGGTCATGAACCAAGACACCGTCTACGTCAACGGTTACGGGTCACCGCTCAACCAGCCCGGCAATCAGGTGGAGGTCGCGACCTACCAGGAAGCCCGAGCGAAAAAGGACGCCGACGGAGACGGCCGTTTCACTTCCGAAGAACTAGAGAATGACCCGCGGGCCAAGGGATGGATGGATTTCTTCACCGACCTGAACTCCGACGGTTTCCTCGACGAAGAGGAATGGAATTTTTATCGCGCGGCCCTAGCGTCTAAGAACGGCATCCTAGGGATTACCCTGGGGGGCCGCGGCGACATGTCGGAGAAAAACGTGCGCTGGCAATACCATCGCGCGGTGCCGCAGCTTCCGTCGCCTGTCATCTATCAAAACGTGCTTCATATGATCAACGATGGAGGAATTGTGACCTCGTTCCGGCCGCAAACAGGAGAAGTGATCGCCCAAAGGCGCATCAAAAACGCGGTGGACAGCTACTACGCGTCACCGGTTGCAGCGGACGGCAAGATCTTCTTCGTGAGCGAGTCGGGCAAGGTCGCGGTGATGAAGCCGGATGGCAAATTGCAGGTGCTGGCGGTCAACGATATGGACGATCTGTGTTATGCGACTCCGGCGATCGCCGACGGCCGTATCTACCTTCGCACACGCGGTGCGCTCTATTGTTTCGGCCATGGAGGAAAGACTGGGAGCGCCGCAACGGACGGTCCCTAGAACTCAAGTCACTCAAGTCGCTTCCGCGATCGTCGGTTCGGTCGCCGGTGCTGCGGGCTCAGACGCTGGTATCTCAGTTGGATCACTCGCCAACTCACGAAACAGCGTGATCTGGCTCCCGTAACGAGTCAGTCGGAGCACCACACGCCAAACGATGTAAGCCTGTTGCGCCACCACCGCCGCAGCGACGGCGGCTACCGTCGAGCCATCCACGGCGGAAGAGAGCGGCTGGTAGATGAACAGCGTGACACCTCCGACAAGTGCGACCAGCAGCGCGAGTCCGACCGCCGGTAGGGGGTTTCGCAAGGCAAAACGTAGCCCGCGCCAGAGCGAGACTCTCATTCTGCGTTCGTCGGTGACAACGGCGTGGATGCGCGCGTAGTCGAGGCAAATTCGGAAGAAGAAGAGGGCGGTCACCAGGAGTCCGGCCCGGACCCACCAGCCCCAATAGGATACGTACTCGTAAGGATCGCTGCCGAAAAAGATACGCTGCAACCCGCGCGCCGTTAGAGGCAACAAGTAGAGGGCCGCCAGCAGGAGCGAGCTCCAAAGAGCCAATCTCAGGAACCGTCCGAAAAATTTCGCCGCACCTCCCCAGAAATCGGTGGCTCGGTATCCTTCGCCGCTCGCCAAGACCGCGAGCGCCCCTCCGGACAGGAAGAGAGACAGCAACAGGTAGGCCGCCGAGGCGAAGAGAGCAGGCGCGCGTACGCCTACCAGGCCCGCCTCGTTGTGTAACAGCAGCTCGAAGAAGAAACCCGTACCGACGCCGTTGACGAGCGCGGCACCTTCCAGGGAGCGCCCCGCGAAGTCCAACAGGACCGCACGTACCGGCAGGGCGATCAGGAGTCCAAGAATCGCCGATGCTAGGTATAGAACCAACACCAATCGTTTCGTGGACCATGCCTGGTTCAGGCCCGTTTTGAAAGATTTCCAGATCATGAATGGGTACCTCGAATGACTACAGGCTTACCAAGTCCAAGATGAATTGCCACCAGAACATCCAGCGCGCCGCTACCTTGGTGATGCCGAGCTTTTGAGGCTCGAGAGTGCGGCTGTTGTTGGTGTAGTTGATATCGAGCGGCACGTTTCGATCTGGGTCGACGGTAGCGGAGGTGAGCTTGGTCGGTCTCACGAAGGTGAGCTTCGTCCAAGCCTCTTGTCCGTCCCACTGCTCTCGAATCGTCTCGCCGTCCTCGAACACGATCTCGATCTCTGTCGGGAATCTGAACTCGCCGAGCCGGCGAATCTTGATCTCGTTTCGGTAAAGCGTGTCGGCCTGCTCTTCGTCGCCCTCACCGGAGTCATCGTCCTCGTTTTCCTCTTCGTTGTCCTTGGGCGGGTTCCATGCCTCCTCCACCGATTTGTTGAGGTCGTAGCCGTCGTCCTTGAGCTCTTCGCTCTGAATAGAAGCGACCGAGTAGTCGAGCACTGCGTTCGAATAGATCGCTTGATCGAAGTACCAAATGAGGTCCTGTCTCGAGACGTCGTTGACCACCCCGATGAAATCCTCGGTCTTGGGGTGCTTGAAGCGCCATCGCTCGACGTAGGCGCGCATGGCTTCGTTCATCTTTTCAGGGCCGAGATAATTTCGAAGCGTCTTCAGGATCAGCCCCGGCTTGGCGTAGGAGTTCGCCCCGTAGCTCGAGCGGTCGTAGGTCTTCCAGGCCTTCAGATAGACGGGGTCCGCTTTCGGGCTAGAGATGTACATCACTCGGTTCATCTCCTCGCCCGTGACCTTGAGTCCGGGAAAATCGACGACGTAGCCCTCGTAGTGAATGTCGATGGCCCGGCCGTCGGTGTAGGTATTGATGCCCTCGTCCATCCAAGCTTCCTCAAACTCGTTGCTGGCGAGGAGGTGGTACCAGAAGTTGTGGCCGAACTCGTGAATGATCACCATCTCGAGCATGCGTATGCCGGCGGGCATGTTGTATCTCGTTCCGGCGGTGATCAGCGTGGGGTACTCCATCCCGCCCGAGCCCTGGGCGCCTCGTCGGGGATCGACGACCGTCAAGTTCGGAAACGGGTAATCGCCATAGTTGTCTTGGAAGAAACTTGGCGCGACTTTGGCCGCCTCGATATGGCGCTCTCCTTGTCCGACGTGGTCCGGCTGTACCAGCGCCCTTATCTTCACGTCTTGGGTTTCGCCGGTGAAGACCTGGTACTCCGGACTCGCGGTCCAGGCGAAGTCGTGGACATCCTCGGCGTGGTAGTAGTGAGTGGTGGACCCATCGCCGTTGTCGATGGTCTCCACCTCCAAGCCGGTCGCACCGAGCACGAAGTTCTTAGGAACCGTCATCCGCACATCGTAGACCCCGTAGTCCGCGAAGAACTCCGAGTTGTAGTGAAACTGGTGGGCGTTCCATTCTCCGCGGTCGTGGACGGCGATCTTGGGAAACCATTGGCCGACGAAGAAGTACTCATCCTTGGCGCCGGTGCGCGCGAAAGGCGGCGTCGGGAGCTGGGCCCGAAACTCGAAGTCGAGGGCCACCCCCTCACCCGGTGTGAGCGGTTTCGGTAGCGGCACCCGGAACACCGTCTTGTCGTGCTCGTTGCCGTCGTTCGGTTGGATGAACTCCATCGCTTCGGTGAGGTCGGCTCCCGCCGCGGCGGCATTGATCCGAAAGACATCGCGCCAGTGCGCGCCGACCCCCGGTTGATAGAGTCGCAGGCGATCGTCGGTCTGCTCTTCGAGTTGGGATAGGCTCAAGCGGTCGACCTCGATGAAACCCCATCCTCCTTCGTCGATGGCGTGGCCGCGCATCGTGCCCCCCGATTCCTGCATGAAGGTAGTGCGAGAATTGCGAAAGGCGTTGAAATAGAGATGGAACCGGAGCTCGTCGATCGTCTCTCCGGTTTTGTTGTACCAGGTCAGCACTTGCCTTCCCTCGAGAGTACGCGTCTCGGGGGTCAACTTCACGTCGATCTGGTAGTTGGCGATGCGTGGGCTCAACGGCTCTTCGAAGAGGGTCGCGCTCTTCGATGGAGGCGATTGAGCCCCTTCAGCCCATTCAGTAAGACCCATGAGGCCGACTAAGAGTAGGGGCAGCAGGGCGAGAAGGTTTCTAAGAACTCTATTCAGCATAAGGCGGCTCCGGGAGTTGAAACGGTTTGAGGCGCTCAAAAGTTCCTTGTTTTCGCGCCGGTCGAGTGCGAGTGCGCTACCTTCGTTTGGGAGGGCTGCGGGGCCTCGGCGCGAAGCGGTATCTCTATCGTAAAAGTCGAGCCTTTGCCAACTTCGCTCACCACGTTTGGGGTCCCGCGGTGGTTCTCGATAATTCGATAATAGATCGCGAGACCCAAACCGGTCCCTACCCCCACGCCGCGCGTGGTAAAGCCGGGATCGAAGATCCGGCCGAGCTGTTCCTCGGAGATCCCGCGCCCGTCGTCCTGAATCTTGATAACCGCGTGATCCGCGTTGCGAGAAGTCTCGACACGGACCTCTCCGTCGCCATCGATGGCCTGGGTCGCGTTTACCAAGAGGCTCATGAACGCTTGATTCAGCTGGCTGGGATAGTAGGGAACATCGGGTAGATCTCCGTAATTCTTGACGACTTTGATACGGTGGCCGATGTCATGCTGCAGAATGCTGAGCGTGTTTTCGAGCCCCTCTTTCAGGTCGGCGCGCTTCCACTCGGCCTCGTCGAGCCGCGCGAAGCTTCGGAGGCTGTCGACGATTCTGATCATACGAAGGCAAGCGTCCCGATTGACGGCGTTCAGATCTTCTAGGTTTGCAACGATCTCACCGAAGCGCCGCCGGTTCGTTTCCTCGGAGAGCCGACCGTCGTCGAGCGCCTTCCGAATTCGCTCCAGAGCAGTCGCGGCGGTCTGAGCGTTGCTGTTGATCGCGCCCATAGGCGTATTGAGCTCATGGGCCACTCCCGCCACCAACTGTCCGAGCGAGGCCATCTTCTCGGATTGAATGAGCTGCAATTGAGTCTCTTGGAGCTCCCGGTGACGGCGATCCAGCTCTTGGAAGTCGAGGAAACGTTTGTAGCCGACGGAGATGGCTTTGGCGAATTCCTCCAGCGTGCGGATGTCGTCTTCTTTGAATTGATCCGGCTCCGCTCCGCCGAGGACGACTGTTCCGTGACTGAAGGGGACGCTCAGGACGGAACGAATATCCGATATGTCGACGTTCTCGCAAAAAACACGCTTTTCCCGCCAGGCCGCCACTAGGTCTTGGAGAATCGGTACGTCGCGTGCTGGGGAAACCGGGGATACTGAGCGCTCCTTGACCGCTGCACCGTCTCTGGCGTCACTCGCACCCCGGTAGATCTTGAGCGAGTCGGCCCCTTCATCGAAAATCGTGATCGAGCATAGTGAGAAAACGAGCCCGAGCTTTTGGAGCTCTTCCCGCATGACATGGATCGCTTGTGCCAGGTCACCGCTCGTTTCCATCAAGAAGACCTGCCGCACCACCTGGCTGACCGCGCGCGCCCTTCTGAGCTCCCGGTTCTGTTCTTCGAGGGTCATGCGCTCGATGGCCTCGAACAACTCGTTCGGTGTCATTCGAGTGTTTCCGTATTGCGTTGCGTGAATCCATCGGACGATTCCAAGCTTGTCGACCAAAATCGCGGTGGGGAGCGCTATCTCCGCGTTCACGTAGGGATCTTCGTGCCGAATGTTGAGCCGCTCGATGAGAGTCCGTTCTTGATCGGACAGGAACGTGAACTCGGCACCCAGCTTGGTGCGGAGCGTTTCCGATACCTCGGGGGGATCCACGCTGATGGTGGAAAACGCTGACCCCGGTCTCGGTGACTCGCTCGTGAAACTTATGAAGCTGACCCAGCTCCGTTGTGCAAAAGGGTCACCAGTCTCCACGGTAGAAGATGTAGAGGGCGGAGCTGATGCCCTCCAGACTCGCGGAGTCGAAAGCCTGACCGTGGGAGTCGGGGAGCGAGAAACGGGGAAAGCGATCGCCGACCTTGAGCCATAGTTCGTCTCGGGGGAACCTCGCGGCGGCGCCCATATTCAGATACCAAGCCGCTGCTGCCAACAGGACGGTGGGCACCAGGACCGCGGCGCCGTTCCATATCGATGGTTCCTGAATCAGTGCGTAGATCCCTATTCCTGCCGCCAAGGCCAAGATTAGGTAGTTTTCGACCGGAATCCGACGGTAGAAGCCGAGGAGTCGTAATGTGCCCCAGCAGAGCACCCCGCTCACGACGACCAGGGCGAATGCGATAGCGGCGAACATGGCGATTTACGCGGGCTCCTCAGGTTGGCCACCCAAATTCAGCGGGTTGCCATCACCCGACCTAATCAGGGGGCGGTGGCGGGGGCGCTGGCCCTATTCTAGCCATTCTCGTTGGCCTGCGGCCTTCGGGCCCACTGGGTGAGGATGACTGCGGCCAGCAGGGTCACGCCGATGAGATTCACCACCGAAATCCCAAACCCCAACAAATCGTCCTGGCCCGGGTAGAGAAGGAATGCCGACGCCAGCAGTAGGCCGCCTCGTGTGACAATGGAAAGAGGCGTCCAAAGGTAGCCAGCGATTGCAGCAGCGAGAGGCAAGATTCCCAAGATCGCGATCGTTACCGCGATCGCGACACTTGTTAATCCCGGGGTCTCGCCGCTCGGTGACATGAGCAGAAGTTCCGGCCGAAACACGAACATGAAGGGAAGAGTGAAACCGACCAAGGAGAACCGGAAGGCCGCGAACGCGGACGCCATGATCCCGGTGCCAGCGATGGAGGCGGTGGTGTAGGCGGCCAGCGCGACCGGCGGCGTCACCATCGACATCATTCCGAAATAGAAGATGAAAAGGTGCGCGGCGAGTGGTACCACTCCCAACTGGTTGAGAATCGATCCGATGAGGGTCGCCATGAGTAGATAACAGACGGCGGAAGGGAGGCCCATTCCTATGACGATGGAGCCGATCATGATCAACACCAACGCGAGGGGAAGGCTATCGCCAGCAACCTGCAAGATCATGGACGGGAACTTGGTTCCGATGCCGGTGAGCGTCACGACGCCGAGAATGATACCTACGCAGGCGGAGGCGGCGATGAGTGAAATGCCACCTCGAGCGGCTCTCCCCAATGTGTCGGCGGCGCGCTTGAGGCCGATTCGTGTGCGGGGATGGAAGAAGCTGGTGATGAGGACCACTCCCAGAGCAAGGGTGACGGCGCGAAAGACGGTGTAGCCGGCGAGCAAGAAGAAGATCAAAGACCCCAGCGCGCTGACGAAGACGAAACCCTCGAATCGGTTGTTACTCCCGCGGCTGCGAGATGCGTCTTCTTGCTCGGTCGTCCCAACACGCCGTGCGTAGAAATGGACGATGAGAAAGAGCGCCAAGTAGAAAAGGAACGCTGGTATCACCGCCGCCCGAATAATCTGGAGGTAGGTGACTGGAGGATCGATGATCTCGAGCATCATGTAGGCACCCGCTCCCATGACCGGCGGAACGAGCGCACCGCCCGAGCTCGCCGCGGCCGTCACTCCCGCCGCGATGTGGGGCTGGAAGCCGGAGCTTCGCATGAGGGGAATGGTGAAGGTTCCAGTGGTCGCCGCGTTCGCGACCGCACTGCCAGATAGCGAGCCCATCAGCCCGCTACTGAGGACCGCAACTTTGGCTGCGCCTCCCGGGGAGCCCCGAAAGATTCGCTGCGCATGGTCGATGATGAATTGGGTAGCTCCCGTTACTTCGAGCACGGCGCCGAAGACAACGAAGAGAAAGACATAAGTGAACATCACCTTGAGCGCGGTGCCGAAGACTCCCTGGCTATGCAGGAACGTCTGGGAGACGATTCGCTCCACTGAATAGCCGCGGTGTGGGAAGAGCCAGTCCGGGAAATAAGCTCCGAAATACGCGTACCCCAAGAAGAGCGCGGCCAGCACCGGCAGGGCGAGACCGAGGGAGCGCCGTGTCGCCTCGAGTACGAGGAGGATGCCGACGAGTCCGATGAAGAAGTCGGCAGCGGTCTCAGCTCCTGCGCGATCACCCAGGGAGCGCCCGTCCAACCAGAAAGACTGGAGCCAGGGCTCCGTTTGCACGACGACATAGAAGCAGGTGACGGCGGTGGCGAAAGAGACCAGGATATCGACTACAGTGGAAAACCGAGTGCCGCTCCACCGCCGGGCCATCGGCGACGCCAGGAAACCCCAGACGATCCCCAGCATCGCGAAGATCGCCAACTGCGACTGCGGGGAGAACCGGGGATAGTTCACTTCCACCAGAGTGAAAACGGAGAGAAGGATCGCCAGCACACGCATGATCGTTTCGCGTGCCCGGTGCGACATGAGGTGGGGTTGGTTTAAGGGCTCTCGGAGCTCTTTGCGGCGCCGGCGTTGTCGTTCTTTGCAGGCCTTGCAGGCCCTGCGGTCCAGATGCCGATCTCCTCGTAGTACCTGATCGCTCCCGCGTGAAAGGGCGTTCCCGTGTCGCGAATTACATTCTCGGGAGTAATGGCACGACCCGCGGCGTGCTTTTCGGTAACCCGGTCTCGATTCTCATAAATCGTGCGCGTGAGCTGGTAGACTAACTCCGTGTCCGCGGTAGAGCTCGCGATCAAATGCATGGAGCCAACGTCCAGGCCGTCGAAGTCTTCGTCCTGACCGGGGTAGGTGCCGGCGGGAATCGTCGCCGGACGGAAGAACGGATACGTTCGAACGAGCTCTGCTTTCGCCTCATCCGTGTAAGGAATGAAGAGGACGTCCCGAGACGTGGCGGCTTGACTGATGGAAGCGGTGGGCACGGCGCCTCCGAGGAAGGCTGCCACCGCCGCGCCGTCGGCGAGCATGTCGACCGCGCCGAACTGTGTGTTGTGGAGCGGCCTGAAGTCCTCATAGGTCACGCCGTGAGCCGACAGCAGCGGTCCCACGAAGTACTCGAAGCCAGCCCCCGCTACGCCGACGACGATCCGCTTTCCCTTGAAGTCGGAAATCTCGCGTACTCCGGAGTCGGCATGAGTGACAAACAGAGCGAGGTTCGGAGCCAAGGTCATCACCGTGTGCATCTCGTAGGGTTTTTCCCAGCCTTCTTCGCCGCGGACGGCGAAGTACGTAATGGCTGAGTTTGCCAAGGCGAGATCAAGCTCGCCACTCGCGAGGCGACGGATATTCTCTTGTGAGCCTTTCGTAGCTTCCGCGGTCACATCCCAGTCGTTCGCGCCGCGATGCTCGTTGAGAACCCCACCGATCGCGCCGCCGACCACGAAGAACGCTCCACCGGGAGGAGCCGTACCGATGCTCAGGAACTTCTTGCCGCCGGTCCGCGCCGAGCCGTCTTGCGGTTGTGTTTGGCCGCATCCCGTCAGCCAGATCACGGATAATACCAACGCGCACCAGCCGCTCATTGGAATCCTCATTTGGTCATCTTCCCCTAACTTCAAGTGGCCGTTAATGTACCAGAAAAGGCCGCTCCCAGCCTACGCCGTGGCCGGCTTTGTTGCTCGCCACGGCTTCGGCGAGGCTTCGCCGACCGACCCGCCCTTCGGGCTTCGCCGAGTCTCGCCGAAAGCGAAGCGTAGGCGGAAGCTCGCCCGGGGATGATCGCACAGGTGCGCATCTCGAAGCGCTGATTGCCGCCTTGCACGGCGCTAGAGTTAGACGAGAGAGGTCCATCAAGAAAGACGCGAGCAACGGGTGCAGAGGAGGCGCTAGAGTTTTCTTAGAGAGCGGCGAGCCAAATCGAGCGCTTCATCCAACCCGGCAATGCGTGGGCCACCGCCTTGGGCCATGTGAGGAGAGCCGCCTCCTTTACCTTCTACCGCTCCCAGACACTGTCGGAGCAAGGCGGCCATGTCGACGGTTAGCTCGCGGGAGCGGCCGAAGACCAAATGTGCGCGCTCATCCGCGACGCATCCTAGGCACGTGATGCGTCCGGTCTCTTTGACGAGATAGTTGGCGAGCAGCCTCAATTCCGCCGGCGTCACATCCTCCACGCGTTGCAAGACGATCGTGATGCCATCACCTGCCGGTGACTCCTCGGCCATACGGAGCGCCTTGTGTTGGATCAGGTCTTCACGCAGCGATTGGAGAGTTTTGCGTAAGATGTTTTTCTCTTCGGAGAGTTTCTCGGCGGCTTCTACCAACTTGTCTTCAGAAGCAGCGAACAGGTGCGAGAGCGTACGGAGTCTTTCGATCGATATCTGATAATCTCGGAGTGCGCGGTCGCCGCAAACAAACTCCACGCGGGTCCCTTTCTTGAAACGCTCCGCCGCGCGGATCAAGATGGGACCGACCTCCGAGGTGTTTCTAGCGTGGGTGCCGCAGCACGCCTGAAGATCGAAACCCTCGACCTCCACGATGCGGAGGATCCCTTCCACCCCGGGCGCCTTACGGAGCTCGAGTCGCGACACTTCCTCGGGCTTCACGAAATAGCTGCGGATGGGAGTTGCCTTCCGCACCGCTCGGTTCGCCTCGTGCTCGGCGGCGGACAAAGCTTTCGGAGCGAGTGATGTCACGTCTAAATCGATGGTACTCGTTGAACTCCCCAGATGAAACGAGAGAGTCTGAGCGTTTGTTTCTTTGATGAAGGCGGCGGAAAGAATATGCTGGCCACTGTGCTGCTGCATGTGCTCATGTCGCCGCGCTCCGTCGACAGCACAACTGACTCGGTCTTTCTCCGGCATTCGATCGAGAACGTGTAACACGTCTTCGCCTCGCTCTTCGACTCGACAGAGCGGAATGCCGTCGATGGTTCCGAGATCGTGTGGTTGGCCTCCGGACTCGGGATAGAAGTATGTTTCTTCGAAGACCACCGCGGGGCCGTCCGGCGTTTCCTCTCGTTGCACAATGCGGCCCTCGAAAGACAGCCGGTAAGGATCGTCGAGATAGAGCTTCCGGGTCATGCTACAGAGTTGATGGAGAGGGCCTCGGTGTATTTCAAGCCCGAGCCGGTGTTGAAGAGCACGACCGTCTCCTGTCGGTCGAGCCAGCCCTGTTCCAAGAGCCTTTCCATCGCCACGAGACAAGCCGCTCCTTCGGGAGCGGCGAAGATGCCCTCCTTCGCTGCAACGGTCGATACTGCTTCGCGGATGGCCTCGTCGGTCACCGCCACGGCTGTGCCGCCGCTTTCCCGAATGGCGCGAAGGATGAGGAAGTCGCCGATCGCTTTCGGCACGCGGAGACCGGAAGCGATCGTTTGTGCGTTCTCCCACATTTCGGCGGTCTCCGTCCCTTCCTCGAAGGCACGCACGATAGGAGCGCAGCCCGTGGACTGGACGGTGACCATTCGTGGTCGGCGATCGTCGATCCAACCGAGGCTTTGCATTTCGTCGAACGCTTTCCACATACCCACCATGCCGGTGCCGCCCCCGGTGGGGTAGAAGATGACGTCCGGGAGTCGTCCCTCGAGCTGTTCGAAGAGCTCGTAGCCCATGGTCTTCTTACCTTCGATCCGATAGGGCTCCTTGAGAGTGGATACGTCGAACCATCCATGCTTCGCTGAAAGCTCACCGACCAACCGTCCAGCGTCGGTGATCAATCCCTCAACGTAGCGGACGTCGGCACCATACGCCTCACATTCCACCGCGTTGGCCCGCGGAACGTCGCGAGGCATGACGATGTGGGCGCGTAGCCCAACCCTGGCGGCGTAAGCAGCGAGCGCCCCTCCAGCGTTTCCGGCCGTCGGAATGGCGAGCTCTTTGACTCCCACCTGTTTGGCCATCGACACCGCCAGACAGAGTCCGCGTGCTTTGAAACTCCCGGTCGGGTTCAGCGACTCGTCCTTGATAAGAAGTCGCGACATGCCCAGACCTTCGCCCAGGCGAGAAGCTAGGGTGAGCGGCGTTCCGCCCTCGCCGAGGGCAGCGCGAAACCTCCGTTCGCGGACCGGTAACATTTCTTCGTAACGCCACAAGTCGCGGCGTCTGTCCCGAAGGACGGCAGGATCGCCGAAAATCTTGCGGCCCTGGTCGAGGTCGTATCGCGCCAGCAGGGGGGAGCCGCAGGTGCACAGCCGCTGCGGCTTCCCGCCATCGAGCTTTCGGAGACATCGAGAGCATTCCAAATGGGTAAATAGGCTTTGGGGCATGTCGAGAAAGAACGAGTTCTTACGGGAAGGATTCTTTGCGCGTTGTTCCTATACCGTCATGAGCTCTTCTTCTTTCTTCTTCGTGAGCTCATCGACGATCTTGATGTGCCCGTCGGTAAGGTCCTGCACTTGCTTGAGTGCAAGCTTCTCCTCGTCTTCCGAGAGCTCCTTTTCCTTGAGGAGTTTCTTCAGGTGATCGTTGGCATCCCGACGCACTTGGCGGATGGCGGTTCGGCATTCTTCGGCTAACTTGCCGACGTGCTTCACGAGGACCTTGCGCCGTTCCTCGGTGAGAGGAGGGATGGGAATCCGGAGGAGCTTGCCATCGTTGGCCGGGTTGAGATCTAGATCGGAAGACAGAATGGCCTTTTCGATGTCCGAGAGGAGCGCTGGCTCCCACGGCTGCACTGTGATCAGATTCCCTTCTGGGACCGCCAGATTGGCCACCTGATTCAAAGGGGTCTCGGTTCCGTAGTAGTCGACTGTGACACCATCCAGGACAGCGAGCGAGGCGCGGCCGGTTCGAATCGCTACCAGCTCTTTCTTGAGGACTTCGAGCGATGAGTCCATGCGCCGTTTTGCGTCATCGATGATTTTCTTTGACATGGCCCTGACCTCCTTGGGAAACCCTGCGGAGCCGCTCTCTCCCCGGCTCAGCTGCGGACCATGGTGCCGATCTTCTCGCCGCAGATGACTCGCTTCATGTTGCCCGACTTTCTCACATCGAAGACGATGAGCGGAAGACGGTTGTCCATACATAGAGATATGGCGGTGGTGTCCATTACTTTGAGGCCCTTCTCGATGACCTCGAGGTAGGTGATGGTATCGAACCGCGTCGCGTCTGTCTCCTTCTCCGGATCGGCCGAGTAGATTCCGGCAACCTTCGTTCCCTTAAGAATGATCTCTGCTTTGATCTCCATAGCGCGTAGGGCCGCGGCGGTGTCGGTGGAGAAGTAAGGATTGCCGGTGCCAGCAGCGAAGATGACGACCCGGCCCTTCTCTAGATGCCTAATGGCGCGCCGGCGAATGAAAGGCTCGGCGACTTCACGCATTTCGATGGCCGACAGGACACGGGTGTGCGTACCCAGTTTCTCGAGGGCATCTTGAAGGGCGAGGGCGTTGATAACGGTCGCCAACATCCCCATGTGATCCGCAGCTACCCGATCCATGCCGCGAGCGGAAGGTGCCATTCCTCGGAAGATGTTCCCCCCGCCGATAACTGCTGAGATCTCCACTCCCATGGACTGCACTTCGTGGATTTCCCGTGCCATGATCTGGAAGACCTGCGGATCGATGCCGAAGGCCCGCCCGCCCATCAAGGCTTCGCCGGAAAGCTTGACCAAAATGCGTTTGTAGACCGGCTTCTTAGTCGGCATCTTCGTGTCTGCCCGAATGACGAGAGAGCACCCGCCCTGCGGGCCAGTCGTTTCCCAATTAAATTTTAGACAGGCTCGCCGCGCTCGAACCGTTCGAAGCGGCGCACCTGGATGTTCTCTTTGAGAACTGCGATCACGGACGCGATGTGCTGCTGGACCGTGGTTTCTGGGTTCTTTATGAACGGCTGCTCCAAGAAAACCGCTTCCGAGTAAAATTTGCCCAGCTTTCCCTCGACGATCTTGTCCACTACTTCGGGCGGCTTACCCGAGGCTTCCGCCTGGCTTTTCAGTATCTCGCGCTCTTTAGCTACGACTTCTTCGGGAACCTCTTCGCGACGTACGAAACGGGCCGGGGCTGGGCTAGCGGCAGCAACTTGCATGGCCAAGTCCTTGACTAACTCTTGGAACTGGGGAGTCTTGGCCACGAAGTCGGTCTCGCAGTTGACCTCGATGAGGACCCCGATCTTCCCTCTATGAACGTAGGAGCCGATGAGTCCCTCTGAAGTCGCGCGGCCGGTCTTTTTCGCGGCGGCCGCCTGACCCCGCTTGCGGAGGATGGTGACCGCCTGGTCCACATCGCCATCGGCCTCCACCAGCGCCTTCTTGCATTCCATGAGACCGGCCCCGGTCTTTTGTCTTAGGTTCTTAACTTCTGCAGCGGACACCTTGCTCAATTTTCTGGCCTGCTTTCTCCCAATTACGGCGATTCTAGAACTCGGCGGGGCCCATCATCCCATGAAGTGTGCCCAGGCTGAAGCAGAAAGTAGACGGCTGCCTGGCCACATCCGGTCAAAGCAACCACACTATTTGGCGGCCTCTCGTTGCTTCCGGCTATTGCAATCCGGCGGCGCGGCGTGGCCACAGGGATGACGAAGCGGCGGCGACCGGCGTCTGGCCACGTTGATAGCGCTACGCCCTATTTTGACGCCCAACTCTCCCAAAGGGAGAGGGAGTTAGGATGCTGTTATCTAAGCGGGGGGACGAAGTACCTGAGCGGGTGGTTGCAGTTGGGCTCCCGTCGCCTCCCCTCCTTCGGCGGTGTCTTTGGATGCCGGGGACTCCGGGGCTTCCCCGGGTCCTTCCTTAGATGAAAGGGGCGGGAGGTTTTCCCGCATCTGGCGGCCATCGATGATGGCGTCGGCCAACCGCGAGGCGAAAAGCCTGATGGCTCGGAGCGCATCATCGTTCCCCGGAATCACGTGGTCGACCTGCCCCGGGTCGCAGTTGGTGTCGACGATGGCGATCACCGGAATCCTGAGCTTACGGGCTTCGTGGACCGCAATGGCCTCACGGTTCGAGTCGATCACGAAAAGCGCATCCGGAAGCCGGTCCATATGTAGGATTCCGCGCAGATTCTTCTCGAGCCGTCTCCGTTCCTTCTCGAGACGGGAAACCTCTTTCTTCGACAGTTCATCGAAGCGGCCCTCGGTGGCCATCGCGTTCAGCTCTCGCAGCCGCGCGATGCTCTTTTGGACGGTGACGAAATTAGTGAGGAGTCCACCCAGCCAGCGCTGGTTGACATAAAACATTTCGGAGCGTTCGGCCTCTTCTGCCACGATCTCCTGAGCTTGGCGTTTAGTGCCTACGAAGAGGACGGTCTTGCCTTGGGCGCCGAGCTGCGAGGCGAACTTAAGGGCTTCTCTAAAGAGCTTGAGCGTCTTTTGAAGATCGATGATATAGATTCCGTTTCGTTCCCCGAAGATGAACTCTTTCATCTTCGGGTTCCACCTCTTGGTTTGGTGGCCGAAGTGAACCCCCGCCTCCAACAGCTCTTTCATTGTTACCGAAGTCGACGCCAAAAAAATCCTCCCCCTAACGCTTGGAATACTGGAACCGCTTGCGGGCACCCGGCTGGCCATACTTCTTGCGTTCCTTGATCCGCGCGTCCCGCGTGAGAAACCCTGCCGCCTTCAGCTTCCCGCGGAGCTCCTGGTTGAAGTCACACAGCGCGCGGCTCACGCCGAGCCGCAACGCCCATGCCTGCCCCGTGACTCCTCCGCCGCGGAGCTTGGCGTGGACATCAAACTTGTCCGATGACTCCGTGAGCTGAAGCGGTTGCTTGACGATCATTTTGTGCATGTCGCTCGGGAAGTAGTCCTCGAGAGGGCGCCCGTTAACCTGAATTCGTCCCTTGCCGGGGCGCAGAAAAACTCGGGCTACGGAGGTCTTCCTCTTCCCGGTTCCGTAGTATTGAAGCTTGTTGGTAGTTGTCAATGTGATTTGGCTTGCTCTGGCTTTGTCCTAGTAGTTTAGCTGGCCTGGGAGGCAGCCCCGACTTCGAGTGGCTGGGGCTGCTGCGCTTGGTGCGGATGGTCGGGTCCGCTGTAGACCTTTAGCTTTTTGAACTGGGCGCGGCCCAATTTGTTCTTGGGAAGCATACCGCGGACCGCCGCCTCGACGAGCCTCTCCGGATGTTTGGCCCGCACCTCCTCTGCCCGTTGCTTGCGAATTCCTCCAGGGTAACCGGAATGGTGGTAATAATGCTTCCCGGTTTCCTTGGCGCCAGTGAGCCGAACCTTCTCGGCGTTGATAACGATGACGTGATCGCCGGTGTCGAGAAACGGGGCGTAGATGGGCTTGTCTTTGCCGGTCAGGATCACGGCAATGCAGCTCGCGAGCCGTCCCAGGATTTTGCCGTCGGCGTCCACGACATACCAGTGGCGCTCGATGTCTGCTCTCTTGACGAACGGTGTTAACACTTCCAGTGTTCCGCCTGACCCTCTTACCGATTCCAGCGGCATGTGAAATCCGTCCCGACTTTCGCTGCCTCGGGACGACAGTCCGTTAGCCTAACTGTCCCTAGCGGTCGTGTCAAGGAAAAAGCAGCAAAACCGCGGGTTTCCCGTGATCGGCGGGCTCTTCCGGTAAAAGGGGAAACGGTCCCGGAGATGCCGAATCAGTGCCCCCCTATGGGAGAATCCCCACGGGGGGGCTGCCCCATGAAACCCTCTTGACAAATCGGCAAGCATGCCTCATAACGTGTAGCCAAACCCAAGCTCACTTTTAGAAGGCTTTTTTCTCTTGACAGATAGAATCTTTGTGCTGTAACTTCACGTAGTACTTTAACTTTCTTCCAGTAAGTCTTCATCAAATCGGGATGGGTTAGCGGGGAGACGGACCTGTGGCTCTGTTCGGCAAGAAGAAGAACCTCGTGGGGTTAGACATCGGATCGAGCTCTATCAAGGCGGTCGAGGTCAAGCCTGCCAAGGGGGAATCCTGGGAGCTAGCCAACGTGGGAATCGAGTACCTCCCTCCCGAGGCCATTGTGGATGGCCAAATTATGGACTCGACGACCGTGATCGACGCCATCCATCGTCTTTTCGCCGAGTACAAGATCAAAACTCAAGAAGTGGCTACGGCCATTAGTGGTAACTCAGTGATTGTAAAGAAGATACAGCTCCCTAGTATGACCGAGCAAGAGCTGGCGGAGTCCATCCACTGGGAGGCCGAACAGTACATCCCCTTCGACATCCAGGACGTCAACCTCGACTACCAAGTTCTGGATCCAGGCGCCGCCGGCGGGAACATGGACGTCCTACTCGTGGCCGCGAAGAAGGACAAAATCAACGACTATATGAGCGTCATCACCCAGGCGGGTCGAAACCCAGTGGTGATGGATATCGATGCCTTCGCTCTCCAAAACGCCTACGATGTGAACTACGGCGCCGGGCCCAGCCGGATCGTGACCCTGGTGAATATCGGCGCCAGCCAGGCCAACATTAACGCCATCAAGGGCGACAGCTCGGTCTTTACCCGCGACATCACCACCGTCGGGGGCAATCAGTACACCGATGCGATACAGAAGGACCTAAGCGTCAGTTTCGAGCAGGCTGAAAATCTCAAAACAGGGCAGGGTGGACAGGGAATGGATTCGGTGATGCCCATCATCGACCAGGTCACTGAGACCGTGCTAATGGAGCTCCAGAAGACGTTCGATTTTTTCAAGGCCACAACGTCGGAGGATCGCATCGATCTCATCGTTTTGAGCGGAGGGAGCGCAAGGGTTGTCGGCTTGCAGGACAAGATGGCAGAGCGGTTCGACACTCGCGTCGAGCTGTTCGACCCGTTCCAGAGCGTAAGCTTCAGCCCGAAGGACTTCGATGCGGACTATCTTCAAGAAGTGGGGCCCGCCTGTGCCATCGCGGTCGGGCTGGCTCTGAGATAGCCGGGTGAGTGATGATCAGGGTCAACCTTCTAGGATCAAAAGAGCCGGCTGCACGGGGAGGAGTTTTTGGTGGCGGTGGCTTGGGGCTGGAACCGGGAATTCCCTCTGACCCTTCGGAAAACAGTGGTCTTCTCATAGCCATCTTGGTCTTGGGAGGGTCCCTTGCCTTTATCGGCTATCAGTGGTGGTCGGCCCAGCAAACCCTCTCCAACTTGGACGAGGACATCGCTTCTCTTAACCAAGAGAAAGCTCGGCTGGCGACGATCATCAGCCAAGTCAACGAGTACCAGAAGCAGTTGAAGGAGCTCAAGGAGAAGGAGGAGCTCATTCAACGTCTTATGAGTGAACGGCAGGGTCCGGTACGTATGCTGGACGAGCTCTCCGCTCAGCTCCCGGACTTCATTTGGCTGACCAACCTGTCGCAGACCAGTCGTGGCGTTGCGGTGAACGGGATGGCGGCATCTTATGTGAGCATCGCCGACTACATCCGCAAGCTCGAGGACACCGATTACTTCCGCAACGTGGAGCTCATCGACGCCAAGCAGGATAAGTCGGAGTTCACCACTTTCCAACTACGCGCCCAAGTGGTCATCCCGAAGGCTCCGGAAGCCGCGGGTGGCGACCAGCCGGCAGCGGCCGGCGGCTCCAGGTGAGGGGAGGATAGCCATGGCACTCGATATGGGAAAAATGTCCTTCGGTTCTCAGCTGGCAATGTGTGTCGTCCTGGGTGCCGCTTTCTACGGCGGATTCCACTACCTCATCTATAGCGGGATGCAAGAAGACATCGAGAAGAAGGAAAACGAACGCCAAGCGCTATCTGATGAGGTAGAGAGCGGCAAACTCACCGCCGCCAAACTTCCTGAATTCAAGCGCGAGGTGGAGAGGCGCGAAGCGCAGCTGCAAACGCTTTCGCGGATTCTCCCCGACAGCAAAGAGGTGGATGACCTCCTGCGTAAAGTGCAGGCGCTCGCCGCCCAGTCGAATCTCAATGTGCTTCGATTTAAGCCGGAGGCGACGCAGCCCGTCGACTTCTACGCGAAGTGGCCGATTAGTTTGGACCTGGATGGGACGTACCACAATCTTGCCTACTTCTTCGACCGACTGAGCAAGCTGTCTCGAATAGTGAAGGTGAGCAACCTGAAGATCGGTGCGCAGAAGAATCCTACTGTTTCGTCGACGATCCGAGCCACGTGCACCGCCACAACCTACGTTTTCATCGAAAGGCAAGCACCTCCGCCGTCGAAAAAGAAGAAGGGTCGGAAGCGACGCTGAGCCGGAGCTCAAGGGAGCAGGAAGCCATGCGGTCTGAAACGTTCTTGAGGCCCTTTAGGATTTGTTGCGCGACGAGCATCTTGGTGATGGTCTTCGTGACGAGTGTCTCGGGGGTCCAGGCTCAAGAAGTTGGTGGTCAAGGAGAACAGACAGAGTCTCAAGACCAGCTAACTGAAGGAGAAGGTGGGGATCAAGCAGTTCCCGTCGTCCCCGACGGAATACAACTCGTAGAGGGAGCCGGTTTTTCCTACGATGCTGGCGGTCGAAGGGACCCCTTCATCAGTTTGGCGCTGGGGTTGAACATCTTGCCTCCAGAGGTGAGACCACCCGGATTGAGCGGCATGCTCATTCAAGAAGTGAGCTTGCGGGGTCTTGTCAAGACATCGGAAGGCTACATCGCCATGATCCAGGGTACGGACAACAAGAGTTACTTTGCCCGAGAAGGGGTGCGAATGTACGACGGCATGATCGAATTGATTGACTCCGACAAAGTTGTTTTCCGCCAGGAAATCAGCGACCCCCTACGGATAGAGAAGTTCCAAAGACTTGAAAAGTGGCTCCATCCGTTGGAGGAGGAGCAATGATGAAACGTTGGTCAATTGTTCAGGCAGCAGTCCTGGCTCCCGTGATCGTCTTGTGGGGCCTGTCAGTTGTGGCGGCCCAGGGGAGCGTCCCACTCGGGGTGAGTGAGACGGCGATTCGCGCCGTCCGCTATCACGTCGAGCCGGCGCGTACTCGAGTGTGGTTTGAGACGAGCGGCACGCTGTTCTACACCCATTACAGCCCTGACCCGCTGACGCTGGTCATCGACCTGCCTGGCACCGCTATCACGGCGATAGCAGAGCACACCGTCGTCGGGAGTCAGGAAGTCGAGTCCATTAGTGCCACTCGCCTGGACGAGTCGAGCGGCAAGAGCCTTTCCCGGATCGAGATAAAATTAGGCTCACTTGTTCCCTACCAGATTACCGCGGGCGAGCACGCGCTCACGATTCTTTTCGAGGGTGCGGAATCGCTAGCTGAATCGGCGCCTGCCAATACGGCCAACGAAGCGCAGGTCCCTGATGCACCCAACAACGACCCGTCCGCCAATATCAACGCTGCCACATCGCTGGTGGCGCCGGTGTTGGATGTCGCGATCGAGCGACCAGAGGTAACGAGTAGCGAGCTTAACGACCAACACGCCAGTGACGTGGAACCTCCACCACCGGACCAACTGGTCAAGCCGGCCAAGCCTACCAGGCCGGCTTCCTTCGTCGACGCAGTATCTCACTCGATTTCCGAAGGGCTTTTGACCGTCTCGGTTGAAGCCGATGGTTGGTTGAATTACACGAGTTTCCGTTTGGATGACCCGAGCCGCCTGGTGTTCGACTTTGCGGGAACGCTCAACCGCGTTCCGACGGGGAGAATGCCCATCGATGCGGTAGGAGTTTATCGGGTGCGGGTGGCTCAGTTTCAGAGCGCCCACCCGAGGATCACTCGCATCGTGTTTGATCTTGAATTCGACATTCTCCATCGGGCCGTTTCCGAAGGGAATGACCTGAAGATTTACTTCTCGACCTCCGCCGACCGGCTCGCCGCGCTCGGTCCTCCGCTCGAATCGGAGGGGACGGTTCAGATGACTATGACCGGCAGCGGATCGGATTTCACGAGCTACGGTTTCGACGAGTACAGCTCGCCGGTTGCCTCCATGGAACCGGTGGCGGTGGTGGCGCAGAGTCTGCCCCCCGCTCAGTCGGCACCCGATAGCGGACTCGCTGCCCCCATGCCGGGACTGCCGGAACCGCCGTTTCAAGAACCACCTTCCGCGGAAGCCGCAGCTGTTCCCGGCCAGCGTGTACTGCAAAGGGCCACCATCGGTGGAGGGGACAGGGAATACACCGGAGAGCTCATCAGCCTGGATTTCAAAGACGGTGACATTCAGGACATCTTTCGTCTGTTCGCAGACATTAGCGGGCTCAATATCGTCGTTCAGCCCGGCGTTACCGGAAGGATCACACTGGTGCTCACCGAGGTCCCGTGGGATCAGGCTCTGGATCTCATCCTCAAGTCGCACCGACTGGGCTACGTCGTGGAGGGTAGTGTCATCCGTATCGCTCCTCTCACCGAGCTAGCTCAGGAGGAGGCGGACCGACGCCGGCTGGCCGAGGAGCAGGCCTTGGCCGGAGACCTGAAGACCATGATCCGCGAGCTCTCGTACGCAAAGGCCGGTGACGTGCAGTCACTGGTGCAGCGCAACCTTTCCGCTCGCGGCGACATCGCCATCGACGTGCGGACCAACACGGTCATCGTCACCGACCTTCCCGATCGGCTCGATACCATCGATAGCCTCATCGATACCCTGGATGCACACATCCGCGGTGTCGAGATCTCGGCCCGCATCATCGTGACCACCCGGATCTTCAGCCGCAACTTAGGAATCCAGTGGGGATTCACCGGGCATACGGACGCGGCATTCGGGAACAGCAACGAGCTGACGTTCCCCAACTCCGTCCTGATCGATGGGCAGTCCATCGGCTCCGAGGTGGACCAAGAGTTCCGTGCTCCGGCTCCACGAAATCCCGGAAGTTTACCCCCGGTGATCGGTGCCGACGAAGCTCAACGGGGTTATGCGGTGAACCTACCGATCCCCAACGCTCCCACCGGAGCCATCGGGCTCGCATTGGGGAGTATCTCAGGCGCCTTCAGCATCGATGTCGCGCTGGCGGCCGCCGAGTCGAGAGGTGAAGTTCGGATCATCTCGTCGCCCAAGATCATCACGCAGAACAACAGGCCCGCCGAGATCAAGCAAGGAATTACCTTCCCGGTGCAGGTCGTCGCGAACAACACCGTGACCGTGACCTTCAAGGAGGCGGTGCTGGAGCTACTCGTCACACCACAGATCACGTCGTCGGATACCATCATTCTCGACATCGAGGTCAACAACGACACCGCCGACTTCGGTCGTGCAGTGAACGGCATTCCGAGCATTATCACGCAGTCCGCGACGACGCAGGTTCTGGTCGCGGATGGATCCACGACCGTCATTGGCGGCGTCTTCGTCAATACCCAAAGTACCGCTGAACAATTCGTGCCCTTGCTCCATAAGATTCCAATCCTGGGCAATCTGTTCAGAACGACTCAGAAACAGGACGAGAATCAGGAACTCTTGATCTTTATCACCCCCAGGATCCGAAACGGCGAGGTCTAGGAGGCATGGAAATGACTTCGTTTCTCAGAGCAAAAGCGTTCCTACTCATCTCGGCGGTGCTCGGTGTGCATCTTGCTAGCTGCAGCACCCCTAACGTGTTGGAGCAAGATACAACAAATACGATCATCATCATCGAGAATATGAGGGCTCGGCTGGCGGGGAGGATTCAGCAACCGGCGACCTGCTTTCTGATATCTGCTCCAACGATAGCTTCACCGAAGGGAACTGCACGGTCGCAGCCGATTTCGGGGTCGTCGAAATTTCGGCCACTCTGAAGAACCCGAATCAGACGCTGACTTCCTTCTTTAACGATGTGGCCTTCCGGACCTATCGGGTGACCTTCGTTCGCGCCGACGGGCGGAACACACCCGGCGTCGACGTACCGTTTCCCTTCGAGGGTGCCGCGAACTTTACGGTCGAAATAGATGCGGGCTCGGCGACTCGAAGCTTCATCATCGTGCGGGATCAGGCCAAGCTCGAAGCCCCGCTACGCACTCTCGCGTTCAACGGGGGCTCGGTTGTGCTGTCGGTCATCGCCGAGGTCGAGTCCTTCGGCACCGACGGGGCCGGCCGGCAGATCTCGGCCAAGGCGTTCCTCAACATCCATTTCGCGGATTTTGCTAATGAATAAAGGAGGAGAGGAGCCGGTTACTTTCCGAAAAAAGGCTCCCCGCTTCACGGAGGCGTTCTCATGTGGAATAGAGTCAAGTGGGCGCTAGCATTAGCGCTGATTTCGGCGGCCCTGGGTCAGGCTGGCTGTAACCTCGACAAGACCCAGCGGCCGGATCTGGCGGGTCCCTCGGATCTGGCGGGTCCCTCGGAGCTGGCGGCGTCCCTCGGAGCTGGCGGCGTCCCTCGGGATGAGCGCCAATCTCGATCAGCTCACCGCTAACGGGAGCTCGAGCGCGGTCATCGAAGCTACATTGCGTGACCAGAACGGAAGCCTTGTGAGAGGCGTCAACATCACCTTCGATCTAATTGCGAGGGGCGCCGGTAACTTCTCCGATATCGGGGTTCTCTCGAGGGTCCTGGTAGTCGGCCGGTTCCGGGGGGTCCGAGGCCGGGGACGGTATCCGTGGAGACCAACGGGAATGGCGTGGTACGCGCGCGCTACTGGGCACCGTTCCGGACCGACCAAGAGAACGATATTGTCGTGACTATCACCGGCCGACCCACAGGGAATAGTGACTTTCGAGACGCGATCTTCCGCCAGGTGGACATCTTCCTGCGTGCCGCGAACCGGCCGATGTTCCCGGGCGACGACACGTGCAGCATCTTGGTCGAGCCGACGCAATCGATTTACGATGTCGGCCAATTGATCTTCTTCACCGCGACCCAGATCGCCGGTGCCGGAGGTTTCCCGATCGCGAGATACGAGTGGGAGTTCGACAGCACGGATGTCGACGGTGATGGGGACACAGAGGTGGGTCCCGCGGAGCGCAACGTGGCGTTCGCGTTCGATGAAGAGCTGCTCAGTGGGGTCGTGAGAACCTACGTCGTACGACTCACCACGACAGAGTCTCAAAGCGGTATTCAGACGAGCTGTACCGTGAGTATCTTGGTCACTAACCCGTGATGGTCGGGCTAAGTGCTTTGATGTAGAGCGGACCCTGAGTCCGCCTATCACCAACCGAAAGGCGGAGCGGACCTGGTTCCGCTCCGCCTTTATGCGTTACACTGGTACAAAGCGAACTCAAGATGAGTCGGATTGAAGATCTGGAAAAGCGGCTAGCCGCCGACCCCAACTCCAAGATTTTCGTCCAGCTCGCGGAGGAATACCGCAAGGCGGGCCTCCAAGAGGATGCCGTTGCAACCTGCCGCGACGGCCTCGAGAAACACCCCAATTACTTCTCTGCCCGGGTCGCATTGGGCCGGGCGCTCCTCGAGTCGAACGCGCTCGAGGGGGCCCGCGAGGAGTTCGAGCAGGTACTGAAGCAGGTGCCGGACAATCTTCTCGCGTTGAAGTTTCTAGGAGAGACCTACCAAGACCTCGGGCAGCTTCAAGAGGCGCTTTCAAAATACAAACTGGCGGGTACCTTGTCACCGGAAGACACGGATCTCGTCGACCGTATCGGACGGGTCGAGGCGGCTATCGCCACCTCACCCGCGACGACCCAGTCGGCGCCGCCGCCTGCAGGCCCTGCAGATGACGCCGGCGCACCCCCGATGGGCGAGCAGAGCACGTCTCCGACGTTACCGCCGGCCAAGCAGCCTTCGGCCTTCCTCATTGAGAGGCAGGCCAGCGAGATCGGCGGTTCTGAGTCCTTATCGGAGGATGGGCGCTCGATACAGGAGGAGATCGAAGATCAACCAGTCACCTCGATCTTCAAGCGCCAGGCCAGAGAGATCATGGACCTAGGCTCCATTCCTCAACCGGCCCAGCCAGCCAAGAAGAGTGAGGAGGCACCACCCGCATCGGGTCAGCCCGAGTTCGGTATACCGTCCGAACCACAAAAGCTGCTTCCGCCGGACGAACCAGCGCCACCCGCGCCTCAAGCCGCACCGCCGGCAGGGGTCGACCAGAGTCGCAAAGCGCCCGTGGTCCCCGCTGCGCCTGCTCAGCCAGTGGAACCTGTTGAACCCGTTCCATCAGCGCCGGTAGAGCCGATGCCTATTGAGTCTATTGAGAGTGTCGAGCCGATGCCTATCGAGTCGCCACCCTTTCAGCAGATGACGGAGTCCGTACAACAGGTACAACCTGCCGTCGAGCCTCTTGGTGTCGGCGCCACGGAAGGGCCAGCACCCACTGAAGAAGACAAACCCGGTCTCGCTACAGAAACGTTGGCCGAGCTCTACGCGTCCCAAGGGCATCTCGACCGCGCCCTCGCCGTCTATCGGCAATTGGTCGCCACCCAGCCAGACAATGTGGAACTGCGCGGCCGTATGGAAGAGCTCGAGATGCTGGTCAAGGCGTCTCAGGAACCCGCGCCTTCCGAGCGAGGTGAAGGTGGGGCGGATCCCCACGTGCGTGCGCTCGAAGAGGCGATCCGCGCTTTAGAAGGGTGGCTCGTCGCCATCGGCAGATCCTGAAGGAGTAGGGATGGTTTTCTCGGAAGTCTTACAGGACGTAGCGAAGAAGGTCGATGGCTGGGTAGGTCTGGTGGTCATGGGAATGGACGGCATACCCATCGAGCAGCTCCCTTTGGACGAGACGGTGAACTTCGAGACATTGGCCGCCGAGTGTACCGCGCTCATGAAGAACACGCGGCAAGCTTCGGAGGAAGTCGGTGCCGGGAACCTACGGGAGAACACGATTACCACCGAGCTTCTCGTGATCCTCGCCGTCGCCATCACCGAGGACTACGTCCTTCTCGGCGTCATAAAACGAGGCGCGAATCATGGGCGGGCCCGTTTCGTGATGCGGCGCGCCACGCTTAGGCTAGCAAAAGAGTTCGCTTAGCCCGGGCTCGACGCCTCGCTCCTCCCATGTCATCCGTCCAGTTCGTGGATCGCCGCGCCCGCCTCGCGCGATCCCTCGACGAGCTCAAAGTCAGCGCTTTCATCGTGACCCATTTACCCAACGTCAGGTATCTCTCCGGGTTTTCTGGAAGCGCTGGGGTGCTGGTGGTGGAAAAAAACGAGGCCGCCACGCTGATCACCGACTCGCGATACAAGAACCAATCTCAGGAAGAGACAGGGCTCGAAATCTACTTGGTCACCGGTTCTTACGAGGAAACCCTGACGCGATTCGCTCGCGTCCGAGATTTCAGGAGCCTAGCATACGAGGAGATCCATCTTCGGGTCTCCCAGCTGACGTTTCTGGAGTCGGAACTGCCCACTGCTCGACTCGTGGGAGCTCGCGAGTTGGTTGAAGAGCTGCGTATCGTCAAGGATGCGACCGAGCTCGCGGCTCTGGAGCGCGCGGCGGCCGGTTTGATGCCCGCACTCGATTCGATACGGAGCTCAATCCGAGTGGACACATCCGAGCGAACGTTGGCGGCGGAGCTCGATTACCGCTTGCGACGAGATGGCTATGAAAAGACCTCGTTCGACACTATCGTGGCTTCCGGTTCGCGCTCGGCGCTTCCGCACGGTCGCCCCACCGACCGTCGTTTTCAAACCGGAGACCTGCTGGTCGTGGACTTCGGTGGCGTGATGGAAGGTTATGCGAGTGATATCACGCGGACGTTTTCCTTAGGTGACCCCGTCGGGGAGATGGCACAGATCTACGAAGTCGTCGTCGCGGCTCAACAGGCTGCGATCCAGAAGATCGCTCCGGGCATTGAGGCGCAGGAAGTGGACGGTGCGGCTCGAGAAGTCATCGAGAAGGCCGGCTTCGGCGAGTTCTTTGAGCACGGCACCGGGCACGGAATCGGCTTGGAAGTTCACGAGGCCCCCTGGATCGCTCCGGGTCGGGGGGAGCGACTGAAGTCCGGAATGGTCTTCACCGTCGAACCCGGGATCTACATCCCAGGAAAGGGGGGAGTGCGCCTGGAAGACGATGTGCTGGTGACCGAGGACGGGTACCGGCTCCTCAGTCGCAACGAGAACGGATTGCAGTATTTTTCATGGGTGTGTTATGGTTAGCGCCCCTCACGTAGTGGGTGCCGGTAACGGAGGCCAACGTCTTTGAACCTGAAGGAACTCAAAGAGTTGCTCGATCTCGTCTTGGAGAAAGGCATTACCGAGTTCGAGCTCGAAGAAAAGGGAGTCAAGGTCAAGATCAAAAAGGGCCACGACTCACTACCACCGCCGACCCCGATCGCTGTCACCAGTGGCAACCCGGCAGCCGAGCTCCCCTCGTCGATGGTGACTGCTGCGCCAAGCCTCGAAAAGGCGGCCACGATGGAGGAAGTTGGTGTGTCCTTGGTGCGCTCACCCATGGTGGGTACGTACTATCGTGCACCGGAGCCCGGTGCTCCTCCGTTCGTCAACGAAGGTGATCGAGTGAAAGTAGGGCAAGTGCTCTGCATCATCGAAGCGATGAAGCTCATGAACGAGATTGAATCGGAGGAGAGCGGCGAAATCGTCAAGGTATTCGTCGAGAGCGGACAGCCCGTTCAATTCGGTGACGAGCTCTTCGCCATCCGCGTGAGCAGCTAAGCGGCCGTTCCCGAATCCGCCCCCCGACGTCCAAGCAACATGTGCTCATGTTCAAGAAGATCCTGATCGCCAACCGAGGCGAGATTGCGCTCAGGGTGCTCTCCGCCTGTCAGGAGCTGGGCATCCGCACCGTAGCCGTCTACTCGGACGCCGATCGAGACTCGCTGCACGTTCGCTTTGCGGACGAAGAAATTTGTATCGGTCCCGCACGAAGCGTCGACAGCTACTTGAATATTCCCAATGTCATTTCCGCGGCCGAGGTCACCGGCGCCGACGCGATTCATCCTGGCTACGGTTTCCTCGCCGAGAGCTCGTACCTGGCCGAGGTGTGCGAGGCTTGTCACATCAAGTTCATCGGTCCTAGCCCGCGTGCCATCCGGCTCATGGGAGACAAGTCTCTCGCCCGTCGGACGATGAGGAAGGCCGGCGTTCCCGTGCTACCCGGTTCGAACGGGGTGATGGAAGATGCGGAGCAAGCGGTGCACGTGGCCAAAGGCATCGGCTACCCGGTCATTCTCAAGGCTTCCGCCGGCGGCGGGGGCCGCGGCATGCGAATCGCCGAGAACGCGGCAGAGCTGTCGAAGGCGTTCCGAACCGCTCGTCAAGAGGCGGTGTCCGCCTTCGGAGTGGGCGACGTCTACTTGGAGAAATATTTAAAGAGCCCCCGGCACATCGAGTTCCAAATTCTGGCTGATTCCAAAGGCAACGCGGTGCATCTTGGAGAGCGAGAATGCTCGATTCAGAGACGCCACCAAAAGCTTCTCGAGGAGTCACCGTCGCCGGCGGTATCGGATCGCCTGCGAAAGAAAATGGGACGTTTGGCCGTGGATGGAGCGCGCGCCGTAGACTACGTGAATGCCGGCACCATCGAGTTTCTGCTAGATGAGAACGAGAAGTTCTACTTCATGGAGATGAACACGCGCATCCAAGTGGAGCATCCGGTGACGGAAATGGTCACCGGCATCGATCTCGTCAAAGAGCAAATCCGCATCGCGGCGGGAGAGCCGCTCGGCTATTCGCAAAAAGAAATCTCCTTCAACGGTGCAAGTATCGAGTGTCGGATCAATGCCGAGGACCCGGTTACGTTCACACCATCTCCGGGGACAATCCACGCCTTTCACCTTCCGGGAGGACCAGGTGTGCGCGTCGATACAGCGGCTCACTGGGAATGCGAAGTGCTTCCTTACTACGACTCCATGATCGCCAAACTGGTCGTCCACGATCGCGATCGCAAGGCGGCCATCGAGCGAATGAGGCGCGCCTTGGGCTTGACGGTCATCGAGGGTGTAAAGACCACCGTGCCGTTGCATCAGAAGATCCTGGCCGATCAAGATTTTCGAGAGGGGCGTTACAACACACGTTTCCTCGAGCGCTTTTCGGCAAGGGACACCGCCCCCGTGCTCTAGTTTGGTTGGCGCTTCCTTTACTCCCTCTCCGTCAGGGAAGACTGCGGGTGGCAAGTCACAGGATGCGCGTGCCGGACGCCAAAACAGCGAGTAGCTATCAGTCGACGTGGCCAGGCGTCGGGCCACAAGAGGAGAGAATTTGAGCGCACGATTACTCGATGGAAAGAAAGTGGGGGAAGATATTCGCGAGGGCGTTCGCCGAGAAGTGAGCGAGCTGGCCGCTCAAGGAATCGTGCCGGGACTGGTTGCGATTCTAGTCGGAGACAACCAGGCGTCCGAGATCTATGTGCGGAACAAGACGCGGGCCTCGGAAAAAGCGGGTATTCATTCAGAGGTCATGCGCTTGGCCGCGGACACCAGCCGAGAAGGGCTCGCCGAGCGGATCGAGGCTCTGAACCGAAAGGAAGATGTGGACGCCATCCTGTTGCAGCTTCCGCTTCCCGATCACCTCGATCCGAGCGAGTTCATTGCTCTCATTCGGCCGGACAAGGATGTGGACGGTTTCCATCCAATAAACGTCGGTCGGCTCGTCCAGAACGAGCCAGGTCCGAGGCCATGCACCCCCGCCGGCATTCTCGAGCTGCTTCGAAGGGGAAAAGTGGAAATCAAAGGCGCCCGCGCGGTAGTGCTCGGAAGGAGCAACATCGTTGGAAAGCCCATGGCGTTGCTACTTTTGCATGAGCACGCCACGGTCACGGTGTGTCACTCTCGAACTCGCGAGCTCGCGAAAGTGGCTTCCGAGGGGGACATCTTGATCGCGGCCCTTGGTAGGCCGGCGCTGGTCGGGCGCGACTTCATCAAGCCGGGAGCGGTGATCGTGGACGTCGGTATCAACCGCGTGGACGATCCGGAAGCGGTTCGGGATTACTTCGGAGACGATTCCGCACGGCTCGCTCAGCTCGAGGAAAAAGGTTACACCCTGGTTGGAGACGTGCATCCGCGCGAGGCACAGGAGGTGGCCGGTGCGCTCACCCCGGTCCCGGGAGGTGTCGGCCCCCTTACGATCGCGATGCTACTCGTGAACACAGCACGTTTGACGCGCCAGAGACGCCTTTCCTCTTAAGGGGTCCGCGATGCTGAGGGTCGGCCTCACCGGCGGCATTGCATGTGGGAAGACCCGTGTCCGGAAACTTCTGGCCGAACGAGGAGCCTTCACCGTGGACGCCGATGCGGTCGTGCATCAGCTTATGGATCAGCGAACGGAGCTTACCGAAGCGATCGGTGAGCGGTTCGGGCGCGACGTCTTGGCACCCGATGGGTCGGTCGATCGAAAAAAATTGGGAGCCATTGTTTTTTCCGATCCCGACGCGCGACGGGAGCTCAACCGTCTCGTCCATCCGAAGGTGATAGCGGAGGAGAAAAGGCTTCTGGCGGAGGCGGAGCGAAAAGGCGTGCAAATCGGGATTGTGGACGCGGCACTCATGATCGAGACCGGGACCTACCGCGACTATGATCGCCTGGTGGTCGTTTACTGTCCTCGCGAAGTTCAGCTGGAACGTTTGGTAGCGCGGGACGGTCTCTCACCCGAAGACGCGGCGCGCCGAGTCGACGCCCAGCTTTCTGTTGAGGAAAAGAAACTCTATGCCCACTACGTCGTCGATAGTCCAGGGAGTCTAGAAGACACCGAGCGACGAGTCGGGGAGGTCTGGGATAGTTTGCTTCGCGACGCTGCTGCAACCCACTAGGTGTTCCGTCCGCTCCGGGCTGCAGGCGGATGCTCCCGCGCGGCGAGTCTTTCCTCCACGAAGGTATTCCACTCTTGGCAATGGGGGCACCGCCAAAGAATTCCGTTGGCCCGGTAGTGGCACTTCACGCAGATGTGCGGGTCGAGGAAAAACATCGAGCCGCGTACGTTCTCGAGATAGCTTTGGATACGTTGTTTGGACGCGCCGTGGGCGAGCAGGAGATCCCAATAATCGAGATGCACTTCGATGGCGTGAGGGTTGTGCGCCGCGGCGGTTGTCAGAAGTTGGAGCGCGTCATCGATGTTGCCTTCGCTGGTTTTTCTTCGCGCTAAGGCGAGATGCGCTCGCCAGTCCCTGCTGTCGCTCGCCATCGCGTCATGAAAGAGTCGACCCAACTTCACTTCTTGGCCGATCTGAGGATAGGCCCGTTCCAATCGCTCGAACGTCAAATACGCGTGCTCCGGGCTCTCGCGAGC
The DNA here is from genome assembly GCA_965222425.1 of Candidatus Marinacidobacterales bacterium. Taxonomy (GTDB): domain Bacteria; phylum Acidobacteriota; class Vicinamibacteria; order Marinacidobacterales; family DATDRI01; genus CBDCNP01. Next base: position 108,003 of record CBDCTW010000022.1, on the reverse strand, counting down.
CAGCATCTCCCATTGCTCAACCGCTGCCGAGAGGGAGCCCTGTCGTTCCAACAAGTCGCCGAGATGGAGGTAGGGAGGTGCCAGCGTTCGGTCGTAGCCGATAGCGGTTTCGAAGCTTCTCACCGCCTGCTTCTCGTCGGTGGGGAGAGCCGCCTGGCCGATCTGGTCGTGTAAGAAAGCAGCCAAAGTTGGATTGGATTCTTCACTGGCCGCATCGAGTTTCTGGAGGATGGACAGAGCCTTTTTCCAATCATGCTCTTCTTCATAGATACGGAGAAGGTGTAAGAGCGCATAGGAGTTCGTCGGCTCGATCGCCAGTACTTCTTCCAACGTGCCAACCGCTCGGTCACGGAATCCAGCTCGCTTGAAGTCCATACCGAGGCACAGAAGCGCATGCGCTTTTCCCCGCGGTTGTAGACCGGGACGATGCAGGATGCTTTGGTGGATCTGGATGGCACGCTCGACTTGTCCTTTCTCCCTAAAGAGATTGCCGAGGATCAAATAGATCTCGATGGCCTCGGTGTCGGAGCGGGCGGCACGAGAAAGCTCGGATATGGCGCGATCGATTTGTCGGGAGCCGAGTAGCTCGAGCCCCAAGATGTAATCGAAAGACTCTCCGATTCCTCTACGCGCCAACGGGAGCGGCTGGGCGCTCAACGCTCCCCACAGCTGACTCAGCGCGACCCCGGCGACGAACGCGATGAGCGCCACTAAAAGAATCAGTTCATTGATGCTCATCAATAATACTTAGGCATGGTCGCCGGAAGCAGGTTCAATCGAGCAGGCGGGGTTCCGGATCGCGGGTTGTATCTTCCTTTGTATCTTGAGTTTCGGGGGTTTCAGGCTGACCTTCGGACGGGGGCAACGACGTCAAGGGAAGATTCCGGAGCGCCTCCAGCTCGGACTCGAGCCTCTCGTTCGTCTTGCGCAACTGTCTCAAGCGGGTGCGAAGTCGAAACTGATCGGTGATGGCGAGGAACGCCGCGACGACGAAGCCTGCGACCATGGCACCCAAGAGCGCCAACGCCAGGGGAATGTCGACCGTCTGGAATCCCAGGGTCGGCGGCCAACCGAAGTAGACGACCACCCGTTGATCGAAGTTGGAGATAAAAAAGATAGTTAGGGAAGAGCCAAGTAACAGATAGAACAACATGGTAAGAGTACGCACGGCTACCTCAGATATTCTTTGACTAAATTTTCGAGTAGGCCCTTGGCGGTCAAGATTTGATCGATTAGCTCCCGCACCGCCCCGAACCCCCCGCGCGCCCGCGTAACGAGATCGACGCGCACCTTGACCTCGGGATGACCGTCCGCAACCGTCGCGGAGAGTCCTACTCGGCTCAAAACCAGCAGGTCGGGAAGGTCGTCACCCATGAACGCGACCTGTTCTTGAGATAGCCCTTCCTGACCGAGTGCTTGCTGAAGAGCCGCTAACTTATCATCGGTCCCCAGGCGGACGAAATCCATCTTCAGCTCCTTGGCCCGGTGGACCACCGCCTTGGACTCGCGTCCGGAGATGAGTCCGATCTTCAGCCCTGCCTTGCGGGCCAGAACGAGTCCGATGCCGTCACGGGAATGGAAGCGCTTCACCTCTTCGCTCCCGTGCCGCTCGAACGTGCCGTCGGTGAGGACGCCGTCCACGTCGAAGAGGAGCATTCGGATCTTCTGCGCCTTTTCTCTGAAGATATTGTCCACGGTTCACACAAGGAAGTAATCAGTTATCAGTAATCAGTGTCCGCAAATACTGATGACTGCTCACCGATGACTGTTTACTCGACATGGGTTTCAAAAGTATTGTCCGAGTCTCCATAGATCATGGAGGTGAATGATCCCTGCGATGCCGCCATTACCATCGGGTACGAGAAGAGACGTGATCTTCCGCTCCTCCATGAGAGCGAGGGCGCTCGTAGCGAGCTCCTGTCCACCAATGGTTACTGGATCGCGCGTCATGCACTCGCCCGCTTTCTTACTCAGGAGCGCTTCATCTGTCTCCAGTTGGCGGCGCAAGTCACCGTCCGAGATCACGCCGACGAGCTTTCCCTTGTCGTCGACGACACTCGTCACTCCGAGCCCTTTGCGGGACATCTCGTAGAGCACGTCGCGCATCGGCGCGTCGGTCTTCACCCGCGGAAGCTCGTCTCCGGTGTGCATGAGGTTTTCGACACGTCGGAGCTTAAACCCCAACTGGCCTCGTGGATGGAGCACTGCGAAGTCTTCCGTGGTGAAGCCTTTCTTTTCCAACACCGCCATTGCCAAGGCGTCGCCCAAAGCGAGAAGGGCGGTAGTGCTAGCGGTGGGCGCCAGTCCCATGGGACACGCCTCCTCATCTACCGAGACGTCCAGAACGACGTCAGAGGCGTTGCCCAAAGTCGAGCGCGTGCGGCCAAGGAGCGAGATCAGGGGCACGCTGAGGCGCTTGAGCGTCTCGAGGAGCAGCACCAGCTCGTCGGTCTCTCCACTGTTGGAGACCGCGATAACGGCGTCGTCTTTGACGATCATTCCCAAATCCCCGTGGAGCGCTTCGGCGGGGTGGAGGAACACCGACGGTGTGCCCGTGCTGTTCAGGGTCGCAGCGATCTTGCGGCAGATGATGCCGGACTTTCCCATGCCGGTCACCACGACGCGACCCCGACAATTGGACACTAGCTCCACCGCACGGCCGAAATTCTCGTCGAGTCTCTCGATGAGATTCTCGATCGCGCGGGCTTCGATGGCCAACACCCTTCGTGCGAGTTCGAGGCTCATGACGCACTTTCCCGGGTCGCCTGTTCGATGGCTTTGAGGCGTTTCAGGACCGACGCCAATTGATCGAGGGGGCAACTGTTGGGGCCGTCCGAGCGGGCTTGCTCGGGGCGGTCGTGCACTTCCATGAAGACGCCATCCACTCCGGCAGCGACTCCCGCCGAGGCGAGCTCGGTGATGAAGCGAGATTCTCCCCCGGACGATTTTCCTGCTCCCCCCGGTAGCTGCAGGCTATGGGTCACGTCGAATACCACCGGGCATCCGGTCTCGCGCATGACAGAGAAGCCGCGCATATCGACGACGAGATTGTTGTACCCAAAACTGGTTCCGCGCTCCGTCAGAAGAACGTTATCGTTCCCGGCAGCACGAGCCTTGGCGACGGTGTGAGCCATATCCCAGGGTGCGAGGAATTGCCCCTTCTTGATGTTGATCGGCTTTCCGGTTCGGGCGGAGGCCATGATGAGATCGGTCTGGCGGCAGAGAAATGCTGGGATCTGCAATAGATCCACAACCTCCGCCACCGCCTCGGCTTGTTGAGGTTCGTGAACGTCGGTTGTCACGGGAAGGTCGAGCTTCCGTCGGATCTCGCCGAGCAACGCGAGGCCGCCCTCGAGGCCGGGACCCCGAAAGGCATCCACCGAGGTTCGGTTCGCTTTGTCGAACGAAGCCTTGAAGATGAATGGAACGGCGACCTCGCGCGCGATGGAGCTCAATTGCTCCGCCATGAAGAAAGGATGGGTGTCGTTTTCGATCACACACGGACCGGCGATCAAGACGAAGGGATGGCCAGCCCCAAAGGTCGTGCCACCTACACGAACGGCGCGAGTCGAGTGATTTGTCGACATGAATCTCAAACCTATCTTACCTGAATTGGCCTGAACTCGACCCGAACCGGGGCGGGCTCCGGTCGAACTATTTGCGGGGAGCGGATTGCGGCCGGGGAATCTCCGTTGCCTCCGTCGATACGGCTTCGGCGACCCCCGCTCCTTCCCGTGCGACCCGGTAACTTCTCGCTGCCCCTACGAACTCGCGGAACAAAGGGTGGGGGGCCAGCGGGTGAGATTTGAACTCGGGGTGGAACTGTACGGCAAGAAACCAGGGATGAGACGGTATCTCTACAATCTCGACGAATTTAGAGTCAGGCGAACGACCGGTGATGCGCAGGCCGGCGTCGGTCAGGACTTGCTCATATTCTCGATTGAACTCGAATCGGTGGCGGTGTCGCTCTACGATATCGAGTGCCCCGTAGGCGCGATGCGCCAGCGAGTCGGGTTCTAATACGCAGGGGTAACCACCGAGCCTCATCGTGCCGCCCATTTGCTCGACGCCCTCCAGCTCTTCGAGTTTTATGATGACTCGCTTGCCGGCATCGGGCTGGCATTCAGTGGAGTTCGCCTCTGTCAATCCACAGACCGAGCGCGCGTACTCGACGACCGACCACTGAAAACCGTAGCAAATGCCGAAGTACGGAATGCCCTGGGTCCGGGCATAGCGAGCCGCCGCGGTCATTCCTTCTGTGCCCCGTTGGCCGAAACCACCGGGGACTAGAATTCCATCGACTCCTTTCAGGGGAGCGACATTGCCGCCTTCAAGACCCTCCGCTTCGATCCACCGCAAATTGACTTTCAGGCTGTGGGCGAAGCCTCCATGAGCGAGAGCCTCGGAAAGACTCTTGTAGGCGTCTTCCAACTTTACGTACTTCCCCACGATACCGATCTCGATTTCTGCGCGTGGGTTTCGGATGCGGTCAACCAGGTCTCTCCATTGGTGTAGATCCTGCTTGCCCGGAGGGAGATCCAGCAGCTTCAAAATGATGGAATCGAGGCTTTCCTTGGAGAACGACAACGGAACGTCATAAATCGTATCCACGTCGCGCGCTGTTTTGACCGCTTCCTCGTCGAGGTTGCAGAAAAGAGCGATCTTCGATTTCAAATCGCGAGGAAGCGGTCGGTCCGTTCGGCAGAGTAGTATGTCTGGTTGGATACCGATGGCACGGAGCTCACGAACGCTGTGCTGGGTGGGTTTGGTCTTCTGTTCGCCCGCGGCACCGATGAAGGGCACGAGCGTCAAGTGAATGAAGATGGCGCCGGCGCGGCCGACGTCTTGACGGAACTGCCGTGCGGCTTCCAAGAAAGGCAAGCCTTCGATATCACCGACCGTACCCCCGATCTCGACGATCACGACGTCGGCATCTTTCGCTACGGGTTCGAGACGGCTCTTAATCTCGTTCGTGATGTGCGGAATGACCTGAACGGTGCCTCCCAAGTAATCGCCCCGCCGCTCCTTGGTGATGACCGTTTCATAGATCTGTCCCGTTGTGGCGTTGGAAGCCCGGCTGAGCCTGACGCGTGTGAATCGCTCGTAATGTCCGAGGTCCAGATCGGTCTCCGCGCCGTCGTCGGTAACAAAGACTTCGCCGTGCTGGTACGGACTCATGGTGCCCGGATCTACATTGATGTAGGGATCGAACTTGAGAAAAGACACTCGATAGCCATGGGACTCCATCAGGAGGCCGATGGACGCTGAAGCCAGCCCCTTGCCCAGTGAGGACACGACACCTCCGGTCACAAAAATAAATTTGGTTTTTTTGATTGGGTTCGTGGTGGCCTGCTCCATCCATTTCCTCCTTGACCCGTTCCCGTTATTCGAGAGACCGGCGGGCGGTGTCTCCGGCCTGACTATACAACTTCCTCGCTCGCTCGAGATCGGCGGGAGTATCGATACCGATGCCCGCGCTTTCGGTTATCTCGACCTTGATGGGAATCCCGTTTTCCAAAGCACGGAGCTGCTCGAGCTTCTCTAGGCGCTCCAATGGGCTCGGTTCGGTTTGGGTGAGCTTTTGCAATACCTGCTTCGGGTATACGTAGAGACCGATGTGCTTGAAGCACGAGCCGAGCGGGAGATCATCACCTTGGTCGAAACGCCGGGGTAGTTCGTCCCGGCTCATTTGTGCGGTGGCGACGAACGGAATCGGCGAGCGGGAAAAATAAAGAGCAAAGCCGCGTCGGTCGACCACGACCTTGACTGCGTTGGGATCACGGAACTCTGCTGCGGTCGTGATCGAACTGGCGAGCGTTGCGATCACCGGGCCAGTTTCGTGCAACTGGCAAGCGCCCACCGCTTGATCGATGTCTTCTGCTTCGACGAAGGGCTCGTCACCTTGAACGTTGATCACCAAGTCGACCTCGATGTCCGCCACCGCTTCCGCCACCCGGTCGGTCCCGGTCAGATGCTCGGGGGAGGTAAGAACGCATTCTCCGCCGAAGGCAGTCACCGCGTCTTGGATCCTCGAGTCGTCCGTAGCGACCAGCACTCGATCGACCAGTTGCGCTTCGGCTGAACGTCGGTACACATGCTCTACCAAAGGGCGGCCGCCGAGATCGGCGAGAGGTTTTCCGAGGAGACGCTGAGAGTGGAAGCGGGCAGGTATGACCGCTATTGTCCGCATTCAACCAGAAAATGCTGCGGTGACTTTGGAGCGCACTCGCAATCATATCGCAGTCGGATTTTCGGTGTCAACCACGATTCCGTATTGGCGCCTGGCTAAGTTGATAGCAGCAACCGAGTCTTTTGGCGCCCGTCACGATCTAAGAGACATCGACACCGTTGGCAACGGTTTCCCATCGGGAGTTATAGTGGTCGGATGTTGCTCGCCCAGGTAATGATTTCATTGGTTTGCCTCTTTGTCGTGGCGCGCACGGCGAGCGCCGATACCGCATCGCCGTTGGTGGGAGCACGCGCAACCGGTCTCGCCGGTGCCTTTACGGCGGTGTCCGACGATTCAACGGCTTTTCATTGGAATCCCGCCGGGCTGGTGTACGGAAGGCTCATTCGGGCCGGGTTCTATGCCGGCAATTCCTTTCAAGACCGCAACGAGCTGGTCAACCGGGTGCGTGCAGAGCTCCCAGGCGACCACTCCGTTCTCGATGTCGGCGATGGGATAGGTTTTTCGACTAGCCTCCCCATGTTGGGTGTTGCAGTAACTGGTTTGACGGAAACCTCGTCCTTCCTAGAGGATGACATACTTCATTCTCGAGGACTCGAGGCACTGGATGTTGCGGTCACGCTGGTGCAATCGCTTCCTTTGGATGAGTTGACGGTGGGTGTCAATGCGAGATTCATCCAAGGTACAGCTTTCGAGCGGGGCGAACCTGCGAGCTTCGTTCCACCCGCGAAGCGAAACGTAAGCGGTCTAGTAGATCGAGCTACCGCGGGCGAGGGTCGTACCGAAAACGAGTTTGGGTTAGATCTCGGTCTTCTCTACCAACCGAACGGATGGCTCCGGCTCGGCCTCATGGCTCGTAACCTCACCGAGCCCACGTTTCACACCGAAAGCAATAACCAGATCGCTCTACCCAGACATGCGCGCGCCGGCGTGGCGTTCATGATGGAGTCCGGCTTTCTCGTGGCGGTCGACGCCGATCTGACTTCTCGGGACTCTCTTTCCGGGGCAGAAAGAATTGCGCGCTGGCGCGAGCTTTCGGTCGGGGTCGAAAAGGCTTGGGGAAGTCGGCGCTTGGCAGCGCGTGGTGGTTTGCGAACCGAGATCGTGGGCGGCACTTTGGCACGGCCAGGAGTTTCTGTAGGTGTAGGCGTTCGGATCGCCATGGTGGTCGTCGATCTCGGTGTCATCGCGAGCACACAAAGGCAGCAAGGGGCCCTCTGGCTAGGGGTTAGTCTCAGCCGCTGAGAGGGGTAGGCAACGCCCCCTCCCGACACTAGTCTGGACCGGGTCTGGACCCCTGACACGCGGGAAGCCCCTCCAGCACTGGCCTCCCGGGTTCCCAACAAAGGGTCATCCCTTGACAATTCTCGACCCGAAGGTTAAAGCATTTTATCACGGTAATCCATAGTGAACAGCGAAACTTAAGGCGTTCAGCTAGATTGGGTTCGGGGTAGTGGATGCCAATTAAGCTCGGCGAGTTGCTAGTTAGGGGATGTCCCGCCGGATGTTGAATTTGGGGTAGCTGCGGCTCCTTGGCCGGCCTAAGAATAGGTCTGCCAATAAACCGTCTCCAGAGGGGGACAAGGAGCCACCAATGCCTAGGAAATCAAAGAAGCCAGTAAGAAAGCAAACGCACTCGCCTACGGGCAAGGTAGTTGGCCAAGTCGGTCAGATACTGCTACCGATGATAGCTGGGATCGCGGCCACGAAGGCGGATCTGACGGAATGGGTGTACGAGCAAGGACTGACAGCTCTGCACCTACTGCTCAGAGAGGACGCCGAGGAGATCGCGGGGCTCAAGGGCAAGCACGAGAAGGAGCGAACTCATAACCACTGGGGGAGCACGAACGGAGAGCTGAGCTTCGGTGGTCGTCGCATCCAAGTGTCGCGACCTCGAGTTCGCTCGAAGTCGGGCGCGGAGGCGTCGCTTCCACACTTCGAAGCCTTCCGCGAAGAAGACCCGCTTCCAGAGCGAGTGTTGAATCAGATCTTGGTGGGCGTATCGACCCGAAATTACGAATCGAGTCTGGACAAACCCGCGGCCAAGTTGAAGTCTCGTGGCACGAGTAAGAGTGCCGCCAGCCGTCACCTCGTGAGCCAGACGACTAAGAAGCTCGAGGAATACCTGTCTCGGCGGCTAGAGGAGTTCGAGCTTGCGGCACTGATGCTGGATGGCCTTGAGGTGGCCGGACAGACCGTCGTCGTAACTCTAGGTATCACAATAGATGGAACGAAGGTGCCCCTGGGTATATGGCTGGGCTCGACGGAGAACTCTCGGGTGTGCACCGCGATGTTGCAGGACCTTCTCGAGCGAGGCTTGCGCGTCGATGAGTCGATTCTCTGCGTAGTGGACGGAGGCAAAGGCATCCGCAAGGCACTCGTCGACGTTTTGGGGGACCTCGCGGTCATCCAAAGGTGCCAGATCCATAAACTCCGAAATCTTCGCTCGTACCTTCCCAAGTCTCGTCACGCCTACGTGCTCCAGACGATGAAGGAAGCCTACAAGTGCAAGAGTGCCGACAAGGCGCGCAAGCGACTTCAGGCATTGGTGTCGTGGCTCGAGCGAAACGGCTACGACGAAGCTGCCGGAAGCCTTCGTGAAGGGATGGAAGAAACACTCACGGTCGTGAAGCTCGCGCCGCCCGCCTTACTTCGCCAGTCTCTTGCCACGACGAACGCCATTGAGAATCTCAACGGAACCATTCGCAGAGTATCGAGAAACGTCAAGCGTTGGAAGAGTCCTTCCATGGTTCGCCGATGGACCGCTCTTGGCGTCGTCACCGCGCAGAAAAAGTTCCGGCGTATCAAAGGCTATCGCCATATGGGCGCTCTCGTTCACGCGCTTAGAAGCAAACAGAAATCTCTTGACAGCGATGAGTTTGCTGCCTAAGAGTATTCACAGGTGCCGCCGCTACCCGACCAAATTCAACAGCGGCCGGGACATCCCCGCTGGTTAAGGAAAACCTGATTTCACCCCAGCAGCTACAAGAAGCCCTAACCTATCAAAAACAGCACGATGGGAAGCTAGGGTACAACCTCGTCAAGTTAGGCTTCGTGAAGGACGAGGAAATCGCGGGTTTGTTGTCTCGCCAGTACGGCGTACCTGCCATCAATCTCGCGCGATTCGAGATCGATCCGACGGTCATCAAGCTCGTGCCCGCCGAGACCGCGCAGAAGTATCAGATCCTCCCGCTCTCCAGGGCGGGCGCCAACCTAACGATCGCCATGGTCGATCCGACCAACGTTTTCGCGATGGACGACATCAAGTTTATGACCGGCTACAACGTCGAGCCGGTCGTCGCGTCGGAAACAGCCATCATGGATTCCATCGACAAATATTACGGCTCCGCGCATTCGTTGCAGCTTAAGGAGGTAATGAGCGAGCTGGCCGAGACCGACGCCGGGGACGTCGAAGTCCTCGAGGAATCCTCGGACATCGACCTCGAAGAGCTGGAACGATCCAGTGAAGAGGCTCCGGTCGTCAAGCTCTGCAACTTGATCCTCACCGACGCGCTGCGTCGGAGAGCGAGCGATATTCACCTCGAGCCGTATGAGCGGGAGTTTCGCGTGCGGTTTCGCATCGACGGTGTTCTCTACGTTGTGATGAATCCGCCGATGAAGCTTCGCGACGCGATGATTTCGCGTCTCAAGATCATGTCCAAGCTCGACATCTCGGAGAAGCGCCTTCCTCAAGATGGCCGTATCAAGATCCGAATGAACAGCAACGGCAAGATGCGAGAGCTCGATTACCGCGTCTCGACCCTGCCCACACTCTTCGGTGAGAAAGTTGTGCTTCGATTACTCGACAAAGAGAACCTGATGCTCGACATGACCAAGCTGGGTTTCGAGGTCAGCTCGTTGAAGCATTTCGAAGAAGCTATCCTCAAGCCGTGGGGGATGGTACTGGTGACGGGACCGACCGGCAGCGGCAAGACGACTACGCTCTATTCCGCGATCAGCCGACTCAACACGCCCGAGACCAACATCATGACCTCCGAAGATCCGGTGGAGTTCAACTTGGTAGGCATCAACCAGGTGCAGATGAAGGACTCGATCGGCTTGAACTTCGCGGCTGCCCTTCGCTCTTTCCTCCGTCAGGATCCCAACATAGTCTTGGTCGGAGAGATTCGAGACTTCGAAACGGCCGAGATTGCGGTCAAGGCCGCCTTGACCGGCCACTTGGTTCTATCCACGCTGCACATCAACGACGCTCCTTCAACTATCAATCGACTCATGAATATGGGTATCGAGCCTTTTCTAGTGGCGACGTCGGTCCACTTGATTTGTGCTCAACGGTTGGTACGAAGGATCTTCAAGGAGTGCCGGAGTCCGATGGAAGTACCTCCCCAGGCGCTCATCGACGTCGGCTTCGAGCCCGATGATGCGAAGAACGCAACGATCTTCAAGGGCCAAGGGTGCACGACCTGCAACAACACCGGATACAAGGGCCGCGTAGGTCTTTACGAAGTCCTCGAATGTACTGACGAGATCCGTCAGATGATCTTAGAGGGCGCCTCGGCGATGGAGATCAAGAAGCAGGCGATCGAGGACGGCATGCTCACGCTCAGGCGGAGCGGACTCCAGAAGATTGCGGACGGCCAGACGACCATCGACGAGGTTGTTCGCGAGACCGTAAAATAAACCTTTGGAGGATCCGGGTGGGCAGGACCAGCTTGGACGCTCGCCTGCATTCTCTTGGTCGGCAAGTCAACTTGACAAACTTGGCATAACTGAACCAGGGATTCCAGAGAGTATATCAGCGAGGTCACGATATGGCGGTTAGCCTCCACCAGTTGCTGAAGACGATGGTCGAGATGGGCGGATCCGATCTACATGTGACCAATAACTCGCCGCCTCAGGTGCGGATAGACGGCAAGCTTCGTCCGCTCGACATGCCACCTCTCAGTTCGGTGGAAACGAAGCAGATTGCTTACAGTGTGCTCAAGGACAACCAAAAGCATCGTTTCGAAGAGAGCCTTGAGCTGGACTTCTCCTTCGGTATCAGGAATATGGCACGTTTCCGCGCCAACGTGTTCCAGCAGCGGGGATCGGTGGCAGCCGTTTATAGGACGATTCCTTACGAGATCCTCGGATTCAAGGAGTTGGGGCTCCCGGCCGTGGTGTCACAGATCTGCGAGAAGCCGCGAGGGTTGGTGCTGGTGACCGGCCCCACTGGGAGCGGCAAGTCAACGACGCTTGCCGCCATGCTGGACAAGGTCAACAGCGAAAGAAGCGAGCACATCGTCACTATCGAAGACCCCATCGAGTACCTCCACAACCATAAGAAGTGCATCGTGAATCAGCGCGAGCTCCATGCCGACACACACAGTTTCCCGAATGCGCTGCGATCCGTACTTCGTGAAGATCCCGACGTGGTACTCATTGGAGAGATGCGCGACCTCGAGACCATCGAATCGGCGCTTCGCATCGCCGAGACCGGCCACTTGACGTTCGCCACCCTGCACACCAACTCGGCCGCTCAAACCATCAACCGTATCGTCGACGTCTTTCCGGCGCACCAGCAACCGCAGATTCGGGCGCAGTTATCGTTCGTGCTCGAGGGGATCTTGTGTCAGACCTTGCTGCCCCGTGCGAGCGGAACGGGCCGGGTAATGGCTCTCGAGATTCTGATTCCGAATTCGGCAATCCGGAACCTGATTCGCGAGGACAAGATCCATCAGATCTATTCGTCGATGCAGACCGGTCAGGAAAAACACGGTATGCAGACGTTCAATCAATGTTTGTCGACGCTCTACGCTCAGAAGCAGATCACGCTGCAGCTGGCCCTCTTGATGTCATCCAAACCGGATGAGCTCCAGGACATGATCAATCGGGGCGCCGGAATTTCAGGCGATCATCGACCGCAGATGGCGGGCAGCCGCGCCGGAGCGGGCGGAAGAAGATAGGTGGTGGCTAGGTTGGCCAGGTTGCCCAGGTTGCAATGTCAGGCCACTTAAAACCGTTAATGGTGAGGGAGTAAAGGAGGCACAGGATGCCGGCGTACGTTTGGAAAGGCAAAACGCGTCGCGGCGTGGCCACCAGCGGAGAAAGGGTCGCCGACTCCAAGGACGCGGTGATTGCCCTGCTCCGCCGTGAGCAGGTCCTGGTCACCAGCATCAAGGAGAAGGGCAAGGAGCTGGCGTTTCTCAAGTTGTGGGGCGGCATCAAGGCCAAGGACATTGCTATTTTCACCCGTCAGTTCTCGGTGATGATCGATGCCGGACTTCCGTTGGTGCAGTGCTTGGAGATCCTGGGGAGCCAGCAGAAAAATGAAAATTTCAAAAAAGTGCTCCTTGGCGTACGTCAGGACGTGGAAGGTGGCTCGTCCCTAGCCGATGCAATGAAGAAGCATCCTCGGGCATTCGATGATCTGTTTACCAATATGATCGCCGCCGGTGAGGCCGGCGGTATCTTGGACACTATTCTCAAGCGCCTAGCCGTCTATATCGAAAAAGCCGTCAAGCTGAGGGCTCAGGTCAAATCGGCGATGATCTATCCCGTGGCAGTGATCAGCATCGCCGGTTTGGTCGTGGGTGTCATTCTGTGGAAGGTAATTCCGACCTTCGCGGCGATGTTTGCGGGGCTCGGGGCTCAGTTGCCTCTGCCCACGCGAATCGTCATCACCGCGTCCAACTGGTTCGTGCGGCTCCTGCCGTTTCTTGTTATGGGCGCGATCGCGATGGTGGTCACCATCCGTCGATACTATGCAACCTACAATGGCAGGCGAGTGCTCGATCGTTTGCTGTTGAAAGTGCCCGTTATGGGGATGCTCCTCCAAAAGATTTCGGTTGCGCGTTTCTGCCGGACTCTCGCAACGCTGATGGCTAGTGGTGTGCCCATCCTAGACGGACTGGAGATTACTGCGAAGACGTCGGGTAACGCCATCATCGAAGACGCGATCATGACGACTCGGAAGAGCGTCGAAGGTGGTCAAACGCTCGCCCAGCCACTCAAGGCGACCGAGGTTTTTCCGTCCATGGTGCTTCAGATGATCTCGGTCGGTGAGCAAACCGGCGCTTTAGACACCATGCTGTCGAAGATCGCAGATTTTTACGAAGATGAAGTGGACCAGGCGGTGACCAACTTGATGACCCTGATGGAGCCGATCCTCATCCTCTTTCTGGGTACGACCGTGGGCGGAATCGTTATCTCGATGTACCTACCTATCTTCGATCTGATCAACCAGCTCTGAGCTAATATCCTATTTCTCCGCGATGACTGGCGCGGCTTGGGAGGCCAGTCGGCCGTCCGCTTCTAGCTTCCTCGCGCAAGAATCTAGGACAATAGGACAGGGCACTAGAGTCGGTTGATGTCGAAGCCAACAGCCTTCAGCCGAATCGAGACCAGACTGATTTGGCTGATGGTGCTTCGGGTACTGGTAGTCGCCATTCTGCTTGGGCTGGCGGTTGCCACCGAGGTGATCGCGCGACCCGAGACGCCGGTCCACCCGCTCTACTTCCTCATCACACTCACTTACTTCTTCACTCTCCTCTACGCGTTGGCTTGGCCCTTTACCGGGGCGTATCGCCGCCAAGGGGATGTCCCGGCCGCTGTTGAATTTGGTCGGGTAGCGGCGGCACCTGTGAATACTCTTAGGCAGCAAACTCATCGCTGTCAAGAGATTTCTGTTTGCTTCTAAGCGCGTGAACGAGAGCGCCCATATGGCGATAGCCTTTGATACGCCGGAACTTTTTCTGCGCGGTGACGACGCCAAGAGCGGTTCATCGGCGAACCATGGAAGGACTCTTCCAACGCTTGACGTTTCTCGATACTCTGCGAATGGTTCCGTTGAGATTCTCAATGGCGTTCGTCGTGGCAAGAGACTGGCGAAGTAAGGCGGGCGGCGCGAGCTTCACGACCGTGAGTGTTTCTTCCATCCCTTCACGAAGGCTTCCGGCAGCTTCGTCGTAGCCGTTTCGCTCGAGCCACGACACCAATGCCTGAAGTCGCTTGCGCGCCTTGTCGGCACTCTTGCACTTGTAGGCTTCCTTCATCGTCTGGAGCACGTAGGCGTGACGAGACTTGGGAAGGTACGAGCGAAGATTTCGGAGTTTATGGATCTGGCACCTTTGGATGACCGCGAGGTCCCCCAAAACGTCGACGAGTGCCTTGCGGATGCCTTTGCCTCCGTCCACTACGCAGAGAATCGGCTCATCGACGCGCAAGCCTCGCTCGAGAAGGTCCTGCAACATCGCGGTGCACACCCGAGAGTTCTCCGTCGAGCCCAGCCATATACCCAGGGGCACCTTCGTTCCATCTATTGTGATACCTAAAGTTACGACGACGGTCTGTCCGGCCACCTCAAGGCCATCCAGCATCAGTGCCGCAAGCTCGAACTCCTCTAGCCGCCGAGACAGGTATTCCTCGAGCTTCTTAGTCGTCTGGCTCACGAGGTGACGGCTGGCGGCACTCTTACTCGTGCCACGAGACTTCAACTTGGCCGCGGGTTTGTCCAGACTCGATTCGTAATTTCGGGTCGATACGCCCACCAAGATCTGATTCAACACTCGCTCTGGAAGCGGGTCTTCTTCGCGGAAGGCTTCGAAGTGTGGAAGCGACGCCTCCGCGCCCGACTTCGAGCGAACTCGAGGTCGCGACACTTGGATGCGACGACCACCGAAGCTCAGCTCTCCGTTCGTGCTCCCCCAGTGGTTATGAGTTCGCTCCTTCTCGTGCTTGCCCTTGAGCCCCGCGATCTCCTCGGCGTCCTCTCTGAGCAGTAGGTGCAGAGCTGTCAGTCCTTGCTCGTACACCCATTCCGTCAGATCCGCCTTCGTGGCCGCGATCCCAGCTATCATCGGTAGCAGTATCTGACCGACTTGGCCAACTACCTTGCCCGTAGGCGAGTGCGTTTGCTTTCTTACTGGCTTCTTTGATTTCCTAGGCATTGGTGGCTCCTTGTCCCCCTCTGGAGACGGTTTATTGGCAGACCTATTCTTAGGCCGGCCAAGGAGCCGCCGCTACCCCAAATTCAACATCCGGCGGGACATCCCCGCCGCCAATCCGCTTATGCTCAGATTTTAGCCGACCTCGTCATCATCTCTTGCGTTGTGTATTTCAGCGGTGGCGAGGAGAGTAATTTCTCACGGCTCTATTTCATTGCCATTATCGCCGCCAGCATCATCCTCTATCGGCGGGGAGGCTTGGTGACCGCGGCCACGGCCTCGTTGATGTATGGGGCGGTGCTGGAGCTCGTTCATTGGCAAGTGCTTCCCGCCTATCCCTATCTGGGGGCGGTGTTCCCCGTTACTGCGAAGGCCGTCCACTTCACGATCTTTCTGAATACGTTCCTTTTCTTCACAGTCGCGTTTCTCACTAGCTACCTTTCCGAAAGTGTCCGATACCGAAGGACGCATCAACTTCTTCAACGACGCCGCGCAGGCCATACTGAAGGTGAAGGCGGCGCAAGCGATGGGTCAGAAGGCCAGAGAGCTCCTCGGGAAGACGAAGGTTTCATTGAACGCATCAACTCGATGTTGGAAGTGCGTCGCTACTGTCGGATGGAGGGAGCCTATCTGAACGGTCATGGCGATGAAATTTACCTGGGATTGAGCGTCTCCCATTTACTCTACAAAGGAGAAAGCAAGAGCGGATTCTTTTTTACCTTTCAGGATCTCACCGAGATTAAACAGTTAGAGAACGAGGTCCGCCTGAAGGAGAACCTGGCTACGATGGGAGAGATGGCGGCGGGGATGGCTCACGAAATCCGCAACCCGCTGGCGTCCATCAGCGGTTCCGTTCAAGTTCTGGAGGAAAATCTAGGCTTGACGGGAGAGCATTCCCGATTGATGGATATCATCGTGCGGAAATCGGAGCGCCTCTCAGCCATCTTGAACGAGTTCCTGGTCTACGCACGGCCTCCGAAATTCGAGCCCCGTAACATCGACCTTCGGGAGGTCGTGGGGGAAACGGTGGCGCTGCTGGAAAACAGCGCGGAAGTTCAGCCGGAGCACGAGATCGTCTTGAAGCTACCCGAGTCGGCGGTGAAGCTCTTTGCCGATGCCAACCATATGAAACAGATCACGTGGAATCTAGCCCGCAACGCCATTCAAGCGATGCCGGAGGGAGGTCGCTTGGAGATAGAGCTCGGGCGGAACGGCTCGGGGGAAGTGGTCATGGCTTTTCGTGACCAAGGCGTTGGCCTGAGCGAGGGCGAGGTACATCAGGTATTCCGCCCTTTCTCCGGAAAGTTCGAGCGCGGAAGCGGATTAGGTTTGGCGATCGTGTATAGAATCGTGAAAGATTACAATGGAGTTATCCGCGTGGACAGTATCGAGCCACGGGGTACGGAGTTCTCCGTACACTTTCCGTTGGGAGGAGGACGATCGGTTGAGCCGCATTCTGGTGGTCGATGACGAGACTTCCATGCGCCAGCTGCTGGAGATAACTCTCCGCAAGGAGGGCCACCGGGTAACGATGGCGGAGTCAGGGCAGAAGGCGGTGGAGGCATTCTCGAAGGCTGCCTACGATCTGGTCATTTTCGACATCAAAATGCCCGACAGGAGTGGTGTCGAGGTCCTGCGGGTAGTGAAGCAATCAGCACCGGAAACCCCGGTAATCATGATTACCGCGTACTCGTCTGCGGAAACGGCGGTAGAAGCGCTGCGCCTCGGCGCCTACGACTACATCGCGAAACCCTTCGAGATCGACGAGCTGAAAGTCACCATCAAGAATGCACTCGAAAAGCAGCAACTGAAGGAGGAAGTCGTAAGCCTCAAGCGGACGCTTCGCGAGAAGCACGGCCTCGGGTCGATGCTCGGGCGGAGCGCCAAGATGGTCAAGCTCTTCGAGCTTATAATGGCCGTAGCTCCGACCAACAGCACCATCCTCCTTTCCGGGGAGGGCGGCACGGGGAAGGAGCTCGCCGCGCGTGCCATCCACGTCAACAGCACGCGGCAGTCGGCTCTATTCGTTTCCGTCAACTGCGGGGCAGTCCCCGAGGGCCTGCTGGAGAGCGAGTTGTTCGGTCACCTCAGGGGCTCCTTCACCGGCGCACATGCCAACCACAAGGGCCTCTTCGAAGTGGCTCATAAAGGGACCATCTTTCTAGATGAAATCGCTGAGATAAGCCCATCGATGCAAGTGAAGCTGCTGCGAGTCCTGCAGGAGAAGAAAATCCGCCGTATCGGCTCTACTGAGGAGATCGAGGCTGACGCTCGGATCATCGCTGCCAGCAACAGCGACCTTGAAAAAATGGTGGAGGAAAAGACTTTCCGTGAAGATCTCTATTACCGCCTGAACGTGATTCCGGTTCACATGGTGCCGCTCCGAGAACGCCAAGACGACATTCCAATGCTGGCCGAGCACTTCTTGACCAAGGCCAATAAGGATATGAACAAACGCATTGCGAAGATCTCCGATGAAGTCATGGAGCTCTTGACCCAATATGACTGGCCGGGTAACGTGGGAGAGCTTGAGAATGTCATCGAGCGAGCGGTGGCACTCGAGCCTTCGCAGGTCATTCTACCGGAGAGGCTGCCGGAGAAGATCCAAGAAGGCAGCACCGCGTCGATCGCGGAGGCCGACGGAGAGGGCCTCGTCGAGCTCCCCGAGGAAGGGCTGGGTTTCCACGCGCATATAGGAGGTATCGAACGACGTCTACTCTCGCTCGCACTGGAACGCGCAGGTGGGGTGCAGACCCGAGCCGCCAAGTTCCTAGATATGAACCTTCGCTCCTTTCGCTATCTTCTTCAGAAATACGATCTGAGGTGACGATGTCTGGATGGGCCGGTTGGGGAAGAACGATCCTGGGGTCGCTGGCGATAGTGGCGTCGGCCGTCGCTGTTGGATTCGTTCATAGCGGAATCTCGCCCGAAGGGGTAGGCCTCACCCAGCATCCGCTGGAGGCGGTGAGTGAGCTCGATTCTTCGAGGTTCCTCAACAGCCTGGAGGAGACGAAAGCGAAATGGGAGGCGGGGATAACTTTCATCGACGCGCGCGCCGAGGACTTTTACTCGTACGAGGGGCATATCCCGGGAGCGATCTCATTGCCGGTCATGGAGTTCGACACCGTGTTCCCGAAGGTGAAGGACAAGTTGCCGCCGCTCGATGACGAGATCGTTTGCTACTGCAGCGGCTACGGTTGCGAAGAGAGCACCGAGCTAGCTCGTAAGCTCATGGAGGAGGGGTACCGGGTCGTTTACGTCTATACTGGTGGATGGCCGGAGTGGACGGAAGCGGGACTTCCAACAGAAGTCAGCGAACAGTATCCATACTGATGACTGATTACTATCTGGATCCGTGAACGAGAAAGGCGAATGAAGAAGCCACTGGACAATCGCTGGTTTGTGCTGACCTGTCGGCTGGTACTAGGCGCGGTGTTCATTTACGCCAGCTGGGACAAGATCCAACACCCCGCCGCTTTCGCTAAGCAAGTATACAACTACCAGATGTTGCCGGTGATGGCTTCGAACTTATTCGCGATGAGTTTGCCCTGGATGGAGCTTTTCGCGGGGCTCGCACTCATCATCGGGGTTTTCAAAGGGGAGAGCTCGCTCCTCCTAAGCGTTCTTCTGGTGATCTTCATCGCCGCGATTTCCGTGAATCTCTATCGTGGTGTGAACCTCGATTGCGGTTGCTTCAGCACTTCCGGAGAAGGAAGGAGTATCGGCGCGATCACCGTGGCACAAGACTGGGTCTTACTTCTGGCTGGTTTGGTGGTGCTACGTGCGGCCATGGTCGAGCGCCGCCGGGTAGCTGTACCTCCTCCCGCTACCGCCTAAGAGCTGCAGCATGATGGGGGAGTCGTCCTGAAGATGCCTTCGTCCCCGATCCGTTCGGGGGGTAAGAGACTTGCCATCCTACTCGCGGTCGTCGTCTATCTTCCAATGATCTACAATTCTTTGTAAATAGAGCCAAGCGGAACGAGTCGACTTCCTGGGTGGCGAAGCTCGACGACTATTGGTTCGGGCTCGTACCGGCGTGGCCTTTGGCCGCATTCCGCATCCTATTCGCGGTGGCTCTGCTCTGCTATTTCACCGACCGCATCGTCCATCTCGAAGAGTTCTTGGGCGACTCCCCGGGGCGACTCCCAGACTTAGGTGTGACGGGCGACTCTCCGCTCCGCTTCCATCAGCCCTTGTACGTGGAGCCGCTCACCGGACCGATGCGGCTGTGTGTTTGTCCACTCGGTCTGGCCCACTTTGCTCATCTAATTTGGCCCACCCTAAGTTATTGATTAATAAAAACGAGATGTAAGAAAGCCCCTTTCCTTATTCCGCGGCCGGAACGAAGTGCAGGCCGCGGCTAGTGAAACCCAACGAACTCATGCCTTTATGGTCTTTTTCTCGCTCTTCAGGGTGCGCCGGAACCGATAGGATTCGGTGCCGGTTTCGAGTATGTGCGCCTGGTCCGTGACTCGGTCGAGCAGTGCCTTGCACAGGCGGACGTTCGTGAACACCTGGGTCCACTCCGAGAAGGGCAGGTTGGTGGTGATCACGAGCGCCGCCCTTTCGCATCGTTCCGAAACCACTTGGAACAGAAGCTCGGCGCCGACATCGGCGAGTGGGACGTAGCCGAGCTCGTCGATGCACAACAACTCGTAGCGGGCGTAGCGACGGATCACTCGCGAGAGTTCGTGCTCCTCCCTAGCTTCAACGAGTTCGTTGACGAGTCTCGAGGCCGTCGTGAAGCGAACGCGGCGACGTTGCTGGCACGCCGCTACACACAATGCCGTGGCCAGATGAGTCTTGCCTGTGCCGGCATCGCCGAGAAACAGAACCGGCCGTGCATGGTCGATGTAGTCGCCTTCGGCCAGTTCTCGTATCCGACGGGCGGAGACCTTCGGCGATTGCGAGAAATCGAACTCCTCGAGCGTCTTCGCTCTCGGTAGTTGTGCTTCCTTCAGTCGTCTTTGAACCGCGCGGTGTTCACGCTCCTCGACTTCGGCGCTGAGCAGCACGTCGAGGTAGCGGACATAGCTGTGCTCGTCGCGCTGCGCTTGTTCGGCAATCTTCTGGAACTGCGTTGCCACGCTCGGCATGCGAAGCGTCTTGCAATGCTGACGGATGCTCTGGAGCTCGATGCTTTTCGCGTTCACGAGTTCACCTGCCGATCAGCGCGTTGTAATGGCCAACACCTGGCAAGGAACGTTCGTACTTCGTGAGCTCTCCGAGCTCCACATCGCCAAGAGCCTGCGCCTGCTCACGTCGAAGAACTGATGATTCGACGAGGTGACGGATCGCCTCAGCATCCGTACAGCCGAGTTCGAGCGCTTGACTCACCGCCTCACGCAGCTTGTCGTAGCCGTGCTCGCGGCCGAGCTGCACGAGCTCGACCATCTGGCGGGTTCCTTCGAGCTTCCCGTGACGTCGATTCAGCTTGGACCACAACTCGTCGTAGCTCGTGGGCCACCGACCTTTCTCCCGCCATTGAGCGAGCGGCGTCGAGCCGGCCAACGCTCCAGGCTTCCTGACCAGAACATCCAAGTAGTGCTCGAGTTCATAAATCGACTGGCTGCGGCCGTAGCAGCGCTCGTGGCGTGCCACGACGTGGCCCTCGTGCCAGATCTCAACTTCCAACGGCAGTAGCTTGGCCACAACTCGCCGGTCCCGTTTCAACGGAGTCGAGTACCAGTTCGTGCCGACTCGAACGCAGCCTTTCTTGTTCACCTTTGCAAATCGTCGCTCCTCGATATCGAACCCCTCGACGGTCAATGGCAACAGATGCTCCCGTTCAAGCTCCATCGCTGTTCCGACAGCATGCTCCTTGCCGCTAATGTGGCGCGTCGCATCCTTGAGACAGCACGAGAGCAGATACTCGTTCAGCTCATCCCAGTTCGAAAACTCCGGTACCGGCGTCAGATAGTTGCGCTGGAAGTAGCCGACTTCGCTTTCCACCCCGCCCTTCTCGTTGCCTCGACTCGGATTACAAAACTCCGAGTCGAATCCCCAATGGGAGCGAAACGCCACGAATCGCTCCGTCTGCTCTCGTTGATAACCACGCAGAATCTTAGTGACCGCGAGTGACAGGTTGTCGTAGCGCATGCGGCGGAACACGCCACCAAAGAACTCGAACGCATGCTCCTGCGCTTCGAAAAATGCTTGTTGCGTCGGACGCGGATAGCCGCGATGCAACGCGCCTCCTCCCGCCATGCTTCGGACTACGAGCGTGTGGACCTTCTCGAGCTCACCTCCGATCCGCGCGTACGCCTCGTACCAGTCCACTTGCCCTTCATCGCCCCACGCGTAGCTCTGCGGAACAAAAATCTCTGTGTCCTTCAGGCCGAGCTCGCTCTTCCGACGAGCGACGTAGCGACGTACCGTTGATTCGCCAATCTCATGCTCCGGATGCTCGGCGCGCAACCGGGACCAGATACGACGAGCCGTATGGCGTTGCTTCCGAGGCGCTCGCTTGTCCTCCTTCAGGACCGCGTCGATGAACTCGCGTACTTCCTCAAGCTTCGGACTCGCACGCTCCGCGACTTTACGCTCCGGCGGTACCGCGCTCTCCAGCGCCTGACGCACCATCCGACGGTGTACTCCGAACTCCTTCGCCACTCCCTTTATCGTTCCTACTCCGTGCTCGTACTCGCCACGGATCTGCTCGAACAATCGCACTTTCGCACCCCTTTTCAACCGACCCTCCTCTCCGGGTTCTTCCCCGGCTCAGGGTATCGGTCTCGATGGGGTGGGCCAAATCAAATGAGCGAAATGGGCCAATTCAGACTAGCGAACACACAGGCTGGCGGTGGCGGTAGTATTTTACGTTCTAGGCATCAGTCTTCTTGTCGGTTTACGGGCTCGCCTGGCGTCCGGCCTTCTTGCCGGCTGGGTCGCTTCGGTGACCTTGGCGGACTGGATCGGCGCCTTTGCCTTCAATCGATCATCGGTTGTGATCCTTGCGATGATGGCGGCCATGCCTTTGGGCGCAACGTGGTCGGTGGACGCTTACCGGGGATGGCGCCGTCTCAGGGCAGAAGGGGAACCGTTGGCGAACTCGCCCCCGCTCACGGAGGAAGTCCAGATCTCAGTCCTGGCCGGTGAGAACACTGCAGCGGTTCCTTCTCCTTTGGTACGTGCTCGGCGGGCTCGTCAAGCTCAAGGGGCACTGGTCGCTATTCAGCGTCAACGACGTCCTGTGGTCTCAGCTCCAGGGGTGGTATCAAAACGAGCCGTGCTGGTGGGCGATTACCCATATTCCCAAGTCTTTTTTCGGAGCAGCAGAAGTGGCGACCCTATACTTCGAGTTGCTCGCGCCGTTGTGGTTGTTGCCGCGCCGGTTGAGACCGTGGGGCATGATGGTGGGGGTTTGTATGCACGTCATGATTGCCGTATTGATGACCAAGCTTTGGGTCTTCAGCGCTGAATTGCTTTCGTTCTATGTAGTGTTTCTCTCGCTCCAACGAGCTAGCGAAGCTGAGCCGTCGTAGCTCCTGACCGGGCAAAGCGCCCCGTTTCAGTTTCTATAATATATCTATTTATTCCCCCTTTTTTGTCTCCAAGGACAGTCATGGAGCACTTCGAAAATTTGCGATCTGGCCATTGACAAAAAGTGGCAAACTCAGGTAGCGTCTGGGTAGTAGGTTCTTCGTTGACAGACGAAGCGCCGGCTAATTGATTCAAACAAAACAGCTTAGCAGCGTAGGCCACCGTAGACTGGATGCTGGCATAGGGGTTGCTGTAGTCCCTAGCGAACTTGCCTCGCCCCGGGTAAGTCGATTCACAACTGGGCCGGAAAGGCCGGAAACGACACGAAAAGGGCAGGCACAAAACACAGTCGACCCCTTGGGTGGGGTAAGCAAGGGAAAAGGAGCTAGAAATGAGAAATCAGAAAGGTTTCACACTGATCGAGCTGTTGATTGTCGTGGCGATTATCGGCATTATTGCCGCCATCGCCATCCCCAGCTTGCTTCGTGCTCGCGTGTCCGCGAACGAAGCTCAGGCCATTGGGGACACCCGTTCGGTCATCTCGGCAGAGCAGGTCTACGCTTCTGCCAACTGCGGGTTCTTCTCTGACGTGATCAACCTGTGCCGGAACGGCGGAGACTGCGCCGGCATCGGAATTCCGAACTATCCGACGGCAGCACCTGAGTTCCTGGGTGGCGACCTCGGAAGGGACACGACCTACCAGAAGTCTGGTTACGACCGGGCATGGCAAGCTGTTGGAACGGCCCCAAGCGGGTTTGACCCCACGCGCTGCGACGCCAGCAGCCAGACGGACTACTGCTACCACTCGACTCCGACCAACATGGGGCTCACTGGTGTGCGGGGTTTCATGGGTTCCGCGACGGGAGCCATCTATATCACCCAGGATGGTGCCCGGGTGGCTTGCCCGGCGGACAGCACGTCGCTCTTCCTCGAGTAGCAGCCCGAGAGGAAAGGGTGGCTCGGCTAGCCACCCTTTCCGCCAACTTCTTCCGCCGATCGCATGAGGGGGCCACGATGAAGGAGAGAAACGGATTCACACTCATCGAACTACTTTTCGTTGTTGCCATCATCGGTATCATCGCCGCCATCACCATCCCCGGTCTCCTTCGCGCCCGCGTCTCGGCTAACGAAGCCCAGGTCATTGGGGATACCCGAACCGTCATCTCCGCCGGGATCACCTATGCATCGAACAATTGCGGGCTGTTCGCTGCGTCCTTGGTCTGCATGACCGACGACTCAGTCTGCATCCCGGGATATCCAACGGCCGCCGCTCCATTCTTGACGGGGGACCTCGGTCAAGCGACGCCATACAGTAAGGGCGGGTACACTAGGGACTATTTGACGGTTCCAACCGCGGGACAGGATACCGCGAGATGCGATCCCGGCTCGTTATTGAATTTTTGCTACCATTCCGTACCAATCAACCAGGGGCTGAGCGGCGTGCGGGCCTACTCGGGCACGCCGGCAGGCGCGATTTACTTTGACCAGGCAGGGAACCCCATTGCGTGTCCGATTCCCTCGGGGACGTTCACTCTCGACTAGACGTCGCTATGAAGGAGTCCGTCTCTCTACGAAGACACTAGCTTTGGCTCCCGCGAAGGCTCGGCGCGACGCAGCCTCAGAAACAACGTAGAAACCTACAAGTTTGGACAGTTTTCGAGGAAGTGCGCATGTTCGATGTCGAAATCGATGGTTTGACGAAGGACTATCCCGTGGGCTCGTTCTCGCGGAAGACGAAGCGGGCCCTCGACAATCTTTACCTCAGTATAGACCAAGGCGAGACCTTCGGTTTGATCGGCCCCAATGGCGCCGGGAAGACCACGACGCTAAAGCTTTTGATGGGGCTGGTATTCCCGACCGAAGGGCGGGCCAAGATTCTCGGCAAGCCTCTCCATGATCTCACCATGAAGGTGCAGATCGGTTATCTCCCCGAGCAGCCCTATTTTTACGACTATTTGACCGGTCGGGAGCTGCTGAATTACTTCGGGCAACTCTTTGGCCTCGAGCGCGGTGAGCGCCTCCGTAGAACGAACGACTTGCTTCAACGAGTGGGTCTGACAGCGGCGGGAGATACTCAACTTCGCGAGTACTCCAAGGGGATGACGCAACGACTCGGCGTGGCGCAGGCTTTGCTCAACAGGCCGCGTATCGTTTTCCTGGACGAGCCTATGTCGGGCCTCGACCCCATGGGGCGGCGCGACATGACGGTGCTCGTTCGAGAGCTCAAGAACGAAGGGGTTACGGTTCTCTTGTGTTCGCACATCCTCCCCGACGTCGAGGCCTTGTGCGACCGAGTCGCGATCTTGAACCACGGGAAGAAGGTCAGGGAAGGCAAGCTCTCGGACATCCTGGACCTGTCGCTGACGATAGAAGTCGTTTTGGGGAATGTCTCCGACGGATTGGAGCAAGAGCTCGGCGCCATCGCGTCTCGCCTGCACCGGTTAGGTGAGAGCATCAAGTTGGAGCTGGGAGGTGAGGAGGCTCTGGACAAGGTTCTGGGCATGGTGCAGTCGAACGGAGCGCGTCTCGTGTCGGTGCAACCGGTTCGTCAGACACTCGAGGAGTATTTCGTCCGTGAAGTAGCCGCCACCGGAGTCGAGAGACCATGAGCAAGATCGCCTTCATCTCTCTGAACACCTACCGGGAAACGGTCCGCGATAAGGTGCTCTACAACCTGGTGCTCTTCGCGCTCATCATGATCGCCGGCTCCTATGTGTTGGGACAGATCTCCGTCTACCAGGAGGTTAAGATCATCAAGGATCTGGGGCTCGCGTCGATTGCCGTCTTCGGTTCGGTGATCGCGATTTTTATCGGGATCGGTCTAGTCTCGAAGGAGATGGACAAACGCACTCTCTACTCGCTATTGCCGAAGCCGATCTCGCGGGTTCACTTCATCCTGGGGAAATATTTAGGACTCTGCCTAACGCTTGCGGTGAACGTGGCGATCATGACCGTCGGGCTCTATGCGCTCTTGTTCGCCATGACCCACAGCTTCGAGCCGGCGCTGTTGAAAGCGATCTACCTCCTCTACTTCGAGATGGCGCTTCTCACTGCTCTGGCCCTTCTGTTCAGTACTTTCACTACGTCCATTCTGAGTGCGGTCTTCACCGGATTCTTTTACGTGGTGGGGCATTTCTCGACCGAGCTCAAGCATCTCGATACCGTTGTCGAGTCGGGGTTTTTGCCGCAGCTGACCAAGGTCGTTTACTACCTGGTGCCTAACCTTCGAAACTTCGACGTGAAGTCTCGCGTCGTCTCCGGCGATCCGGTGCCGCTCACGATGCTCGGTTACTCGACCGCGTATGGCGTGATTTACATCGCGATATTGCTTGTCATAGCGACGGTCGTGTTTAACCGCCGGAATCTCAAGTAGGACGGTATCGTGGTCGCTCCCGCGGTACGGTCGAGGAGAACGCCGTGGGTGGGCTCACCGACCAGCAAGTGGAGGAGCTCGTGGCCTTGGCGAAGGTCCGGGACGAGACGAGCTCGTGATCGAAGTGGCAGATAAGGCGCCGTCGAGCCGCCTCGGGCTATCCCAAGGCTTCATCCTTCTCGTGGTCCTCTCCCAGCTCTTTGTCGCGGTTTGGCTTCTCCAGGTCGCCATCGACGACAGGTTCGGCGAGTACCGCGCCACCGAGGAGATCCTCTATGTCGAGGACGGTGAAACTCTCAAGAAGGTGCTTCTCGGCTTCGAGAGCCTGGCCGCGGATCTATACTGGCTGCGGGCCGTTCAGTACTTTGGCGGGCAACGTCTTTATTCGCTGGAGAAGAAGTTCGACTTGCTCGAGCCGCTGCTCGACATTACTACCACTCTCGACCCGCATCTGAAAGTAGCCTACACCTATGGCGCGACTTTACTGTCCGAGCCTTGGCCGACGGGAGCCGGTGTGCCGCTCGGAGGCCTGAACCTGATCGACAAGGGAATCGAGAACAACCCCGATTACTGGCGCTTTTACTTGGACAAGGGCTTCATCTATTTCTGGGTTCTCAAAGACTACAAGACCGCCGCCGAGATCTTTCTCGAGGGCAGCGAGCTTCCGGGTGCACCCTATTGGATGGTGGCCACCGCCGGACGGACGTTGGCACGTGGCGGAGAGCGAGAAATGGCGCGCGAGTTGTGGAAGATATTCTACGAGACCGCGGAGAACGACCAGATGCGGTACAACGCGGAGGTTCATCTGCAACAGCTCGATGCCCTGGATCAGATAGAGGTCTTAACGAAGCGCGCCCGAAAATATAAAAAACAGTTTGGACAATTTCCGGCAAGCTGGCAGGCGATGGTCGAAGCCCGTTACTTGCTGCGAGTGCCTGTGGACCCCATCGGCGTGCCGTACGTTTTGAACCCCCGCGACGAGAAGGCGGAAATCTCTAAAGACTCCTTCCTCTCTGCACTGCCGGATCGGTAGCCGGAGATCTCAGCCATTGGCGCTATTGGGAAGACGATCGGGCTAAAGGTGAGCCTGCTCATCGCGAACATCTCGGCCTTCAAGGCCCTCCCTTGGTTTGGACCCTTATTGGCCAGTCTCTTCGGGCTCATTTGGGGCAGCTTCATCAACGTGCTCATTCACCGTTTGCCTCGGGGTGAGTCGGTTGTTTTTCCGCCCTCGGCGTGCCCTGGGTGCAAGAAACCGATCGCGCCCTATGACAACATTCCGGTCTTGAGCTACTTGCTGCTCTGGGGGCGGTGTCGACATTGCAAAGCTCCGATCTCGATACGCTACCCCTTAGTAGAGTTGTTGGTGGCTGCCGCCTCTCTGGTCGCGTATCTGCGCCACGGCTTCGGAGTCGAGTACGGAGTCGAGTTCGTGTTCGTTGCCGCGACGGTCGCCCTGGTATTCATCGATTACGACCATCGAATACTTCCCAACGTCATCACCATACCGGGAACTCTCATCGGTCTGCTATTGGCACCAATTCGTGAGCCGATCACCGTAACCCAGGCCTTGGCGGGAGCGGCGCTGGGAGCCGGCCTCCTCTATGGCGTGGCCGAGGTCTACTTCAGGGTAAGAAAGGTGGAAGGGCTTGGTATGGGAGACGTGAAGATGATGGCCATGGTGGGAGCCTTCTTGGGTTGGAAAGGTGTTCTGCTCACGATCTTCGTGGGCTCGCTGCTAGGATCTCTGGTCGGCGTAGCGCTCATGGCCACACGCGGAAAGGACCTCAAGACGGCCCTTCCCTTCGGGACCTTTCTGGGGCTGGCCGCGGTGGGCGCGTTGTTCGCCGGCCCCCCGCACATCGATTGGTACTTCAACCTCTTCTAGCGCACACTTGGTTATGGCCGACTTTGCTTCTCACGAGAATCGGGTCCGGCTGTTCCTGGCGTTCGTGCTCCTCGTCCTGGTTATCGTCAACAGCCAGAGTCTTCACTTCTCGTACGGGTCGCGCAAACTTCTCACCGCTTCCTTCGATGCGGCCGCCCGGTCCAAGGCGGAGCTCATGGCCTCCGGTCTCGCGTCGGTGCTGGCGCTCCCGGCCGGTGCCGACCGATTCCAGCGATCCGCCGGCCTATCCAAGGTTCTCCAAGAGCTGGCGAAAGAACAGGGCGCTGCTTCTGCTTGCCTGTTGGATTGGAACGGGAGGATCCTCGCCGGCTCCTCCAATTGTCAACTCTCAGATGTGCTGGATTTCGATCGCTTGGATCGGGTGGGAAAGTATCGGCTCGTCGATCGCGGGTGGACCATGACCGAGGTCTCTCCCGCCTACCAGCCGGAGAGTGCTACCGCGTTCGGTTACCTCCCCTAAGGTATCCGGACGGGACCCAACGAGGCGTGCTCCGCGTCCAGTTCCCGGCGTCGTCCCTAGCGGGGGCGAATCGCAGCTTCCGCTCCACGCTCATCTACCAGGTCTCGGCACTCAGCCTGGTCCTACTGACTCTCGTGCTTTTTCTCAATAGTCTCCTGGCCCCTCACCGCCGGCTCCTAGCGGAAGCCCGCTCGGTAGCAGGAGATCTAACGTCCACTTCAGCTTCAGCGGACGAAGGCCAGTTTCTTCTCTCCACTTTCCAGGATGTCGTGGCAAAGCTGAAGGAAAAGGAGAAGCAGCTCGCCGAGATGCATCGAATGGAGAAGGCACGGGCGGACGAGACCGAGGCCCTGGCCACCGACATTATCCGGAGTATGACCACCGGTCTTGTCAGCCTCGACGATACCGGTCGAGTCGTCGTGGTGAATCCGGCGGCGGAGAGAATCTTCGGTGTGGACGCGCAGTCGCTTCAAGGAAAGAGTTTTCAGGAAGCCTTTCCTGGCTCTGAGGTACTTGCCGAATGGACGGCTCGAGCGCTCGCCGAGGGATCGCAGTCACTTCGACGACGAGTCGACTACCGACGGCAGTCCGGCGGGTCGATCCATCTAGGGACGAGCGTGCTATCACTTCCGTCGACGGAAGGAAAAGTACGAGGTGCGCTCTGTCTTTTCGCCGACTTAACCGAGGTCATCGAGCTTCGTCAGAGACTCTTCATCAAGGAGAATTTGGCGCGTCTCGGCGAGATGGCGGCCGGAATCGCCCATGAGTTTCGCAACGGTCTGGCCACCATGCTTGGTAACGCCAAGCTCCTGGGCCAATCGGTGTCTTCCGAGGAAGACAATACGGTCGTCGACGCGTTGGTCGAGGAGTGTTCGTCGCTCAATCGAGTGGTCACGGAGTTTCTCCAATTCGCACGGCCGGAAACCCTGCGCGCGGTGCCTTTCGACATGGCGGAAATGGCCCGAGATCTGTCCCGCGACCTCGAGCCACCGGCCAACGCCGCGAAAGTACAACTAACGGTGGAGGCCCAATCGTTTCAGGTGGAGGCCGATGAGATGCTCCTTAGAAAGGCGGTCTCCAACCTCGTGCTCAACGCCATCGAGGCGGCGTCAGGAAATGAGCGGGGCGAAGCGGGTGAGGTCCGGCTGGAAGCCGGAGGTTGCAACGGGGTTGCCTTCGTACGGGTGTCGGACAACGGTCCCGGCATTCAAAAAGAGGATCTTCCTCGCATCTTTTCACCCTTCTTCACTACGAAGTCAGAGGGTACCGGCCTCGGGCTCTCGATCGTGCAGAAGATCGCGGTGTGCCACAACGGCGAGGTGGACGTGAAGTCCTCACCCGGGGATGGCACGACGTTTACTTTGAACGTTCCTGCGCAGCCTGATGGGACCACGGCGACTGAACAAAAGTGGGTGTAGCCGCCCGCCAGGGAGATATTGTCAATAGTTGTGGATCACTTTTCTGAATCAAGCGGCGTTTCTTGCTTCTTCGTTTAGTCCGTCGACGAACTTTTCTCCCAGAATAAGACGAGCTACGAGTCCCGGTGCGTTGACGCGGCGCCAGCGGTGGCTCGCCATGTCGAGTAGCTTGTACGCCATGAGAAGAGCCTTCGCTCGGGACCCGGCGCCTTTGGTCACTCGCTGCCGGAGTCGAACGGTAGCGAACGCCGACTCGATGGGGTTCGCGGTTCGAATGTGCTCCCAGTGCTGGGCGGGGAAACCATAGAATGTGAGCAGCTCGTCCTGATGGCTGGTCAAGGACGCCACGGCCTTAGGATACTTGACTCCGAAGTCGGAGTCGCACCGTTCGATCGCTTCTTCGGCTTGCTTCTTGTTCTCAGCCTTCACGATTTCGTTCAGAGCGCGCTTCGCGCGGCCATGAAGACGCTTCGGCAACTTGTCGAGGACATTCTTCGGCTTGTGCACCCAACACAACTGGTGGCGCGTTTCCGGCCATACGTTTCGAACAGCGGCCCAGAAGCCCAAGGCTCCATCTCCGATCGCGAGAAGAGGGGCCTTCATCCCGCGGCGGGCGAGGTCTCTGAGTACGTACGCCCAGCTTTCCTCGCTCTCGCGGTAGCCATCCTCAACCGCGAGCAACTCTTTCGTCCCATCCGCTCGAACGCCAAGAACGACAAGGGTGCACAGCCGATCGTCTTCTAGACGGACATTGAAATGGATGCCGTCGACCCAGATGTAGGCGCAGTCCTCTTTGATCAGGTCTCGCTTGCGGAAATCGTCGTACTCCGATTGCCATTTCGCTGTCAGCCTCGTGATTGCCGTCGGCGACAGTCCCGACGCGTCTTCGCCTAGGAGGTCTTTCAGTGCAGGCCTGAAATCGTTCGTCGACAGACCACGAAGGTACAGCACCGGCAGCACCTCACTCACCCTCGGAGACCGACGCATGTAGGGAGGCAAGATCCCGCTCGTGAATCGTTGCCGTTTTCCATCCTCCACACGCTTGTCATTCACTCGCGGAGCTTCCACTTCCACCGTTCCGCAGCCCATCGTTACCTTGCGGGCTCGAGCTCGCCCGTTGCGGACCACCAGGGCGTGACCGTCCTCATCTCGTTCCTCGACATGACGCTCGACATAGTCCGAGACTTCCTCCTCGAGCGCCGACATCAGCATCCGACGGGCTCCCTCTCGTGCAAGACCATCCAGAGTCTTTCCAACTTCTTCCTGTTTCGATTCCTTCGGTGGATCTTGTATCCTCAGCATCGGTGGCGTTTCCTTCCTCCGGTTCGCTAAAACCGGTTTCTTGTTTTCACTACTTGGAAGGATACGCCGCCTTTCTCAGCTACGCGATCCACAACTTCTGGTTATACCTCGAGGGTGGCCAGCAACGGCAGAACGAGTAGCGAGCTGAGTTGATAAGTCGCTAGGACCAGCGGCAACAATGCTGCGAAAAACACCCACCGTTGCCACGCCAACCCTGGTGAGGCGGGCAGAGAGCTATCTTCACTCACATCGGTAGCGCCGTCCTCGGTTACGACCTTCATACGATTGGCAGGGGAGTTTCACTCCCGAGTGGGCAACAGTGTGTTCGCTAGTCTGAATTGGCCCATTTCGCTCATTTGATTTGGCCCACCCCATCGAGACCGATACCCTGAGCCGGGGAAGAACCCGGAGAGGAGGGTCGGTTGAAAAGGGGTGCGAAAGTGCGATTGTTCGAGCAGATCCGTGGCGAGTACGAGCACGGAGTAGGAACGATAAAGGGAGTGGCGAAGGAGTTCGGAGTACACCGTCGGATGGTGCGTCAGGCGCTGGAGAGCGCGGTACCGCCGGAGCGTAAAGTCGCGGAGCGTGCGAGTCCGAAGCTTGAGGAAGTACGCGAGTTCATCGACGCGGTCCTGAAGGAGGACAAGCGAGCGCCTCGGAAGCAACGCCATACGGCTCGTCGTATCTGGTCCCGGTTGCGCGCCGAGCATCCGGAGCATGAGATTGGCGAATCAACGGTACGTCGCTACGTCGCTCGTCGGAAGAGCGAGCTCGGCCTGAAGGACACAGAGATTTTTGTTCCGCAGAGCTACGCGTGGGGCGATGAAGGGCAAGTGGACTGGTACGAGGCGTACGCGCGGATCGGAGGTGAGCTCGAGAAGGTCCACACGCTCGTAGTCCGAAGCATGGCGGGAGGAGGCGCGTTGCATCGCGGCTATCCGCGTCCGACGCAACAAGCATTTTTCGAAGCGCAGGAGCATGCGTTCGAGTTCTTTGGTGGCGTGTTCCGCCGCATGCGCTACGACAACCTGTCACTCGCGGTCACTAAGATTCTGCGTGGTTATCAACGAGAGCAGACGGAGCGATTCGTGGCGTTTCGCTCCCATTGGGGATTCGACTCGGAGTTTTGTAATCCGAGTCGAGGCAACGAGAAGGGCGGGGTGGAAAGCGAAGTCGGCTACTTCCAGCGCAACTATCTGACGCCGGTACCGGAGTTTTCGAACTGGGATGAGCTGAACGAGTATCTGCTCTCGTGCTGTCTCAAGGATGCGACGCGCCACATTAGCGGCAAGGAGCATGCTGTCGGAACAGCGATGGAGCTTGAACGGGAGCATCTGTTGCCATTGACCGTCGAGGGGTTCGATATCGAGGAGCGACGATTTGCAAAGGTGAACAAGAAAGGCTGCGTTCGAGTCGGCACGAACTGGTACTCGACTCCGTTGAAACGGGACCGGCGAGTTGTGGCCAAGCTACTGCCGTTGGAAGTTGAGATCTGGCACGAGGGCCACGTCGTGGCACGCCACGAGCGCTGCTACGGCCGCAGCCAGTCGATTTATGAACTCGAGCACTACTTGGATGTTCTGGTCAGGAAGCCTGGAGCGTTGGCCGGCTCGACGCCGCTCGCTCAATGGCGGGAGAAAGGTCGGTGGCCCACGAGCTACGACGAGTTGTGGTCCAAGCTGAATCGACGTCACGGGAAGCTCGAAGGAACCCGCCAGATGGTCGAGCTCGTGCAGCTCGGCCGCGAGCACGGCTACGACAAGCTGCGTGAGGCGGTGAGTCAAGCGCTCGAACTCGGCTGTACGGATGCTGAGGCGATCCGTCACCTCGTCGAATCATCAGTTCTTCGACGTGAGCAGGCGCAGGCTCTTGGCGATGTGGAGCTCGGAGAGCTCACGAAGTACGAACGTTCCTTGCCAGGTGTTGGCCATTACAACGCGCTGATCGGCGAGGTGAACTCGTGAACGCGAAGAGCATCGAGCTCCAGAGCATCCGTCAGCATTGCAAGACGCTTCGCATGCCGAGCGTGGCAACGCAGTTCCAGAAGATTGCCGAACAAGCGCAGCGCGACGAGCACAGCTATGTCCGCTACCTCGACGTGCTGCTCAGCGCCGAAGTCGAGGAGCGTGAACACCGCGCGGTTCAAAGACGACTGAAGGAAGCACAACTACCGAGAGCGAAGACGCTCGAGGAGTTCGACTTCTCGCAATCGCCGAAGGTCTCCGCCCGTCGGATACGAGAACTGGCCGAAGGCGACTACATCGACCATGCACGGCCGGTTCTGTTTCTCGGCGATGCCGGCACAGGCAAGACTCATCTGGCCACGGCATTGTGTGTAGCGGCGTGCCAGCAACGTCGCCGCGTTCGCTTCACGACGGCCTCGAGACTCGTCAACGAACTCGTTGAAGCTAGGGAGGAGCACGAACTCTCGCGAGTGATCCGTCGCTACGCCCGCTACGAGTTGTTGTGCATCGACGAGCTCGGCTACGTCCCACTCGCCGATGTCGGCGCCGAGCTTCTGTTCCAAGTGGTTTCGGAACGATGCGAAAGGGCGGCGCTCGTGATCACCACCAACCTGCCCTTCTCGGAGTGGACCCAGGTGTTCACGAACGTCCGCCTGTGCAAGGCACTGCTCGACCGAGTCACGGACCAGGCGCACATACTCGAAACCGGCACCGAATCCTATCGGTTCCGGCGCACCCTGAAGAGCGAGAAAAAGACCATAAAGGCATGAGTTCGTTGGGTTTCACTAGCCGCGGCCTGCACTTCGTTCCGGCCGCGGAATAAGGAAAGGGGCTTTCTTACAGCTCGTCTTTATTAATCAATAACTTAGGGTGGGCCAAATTAGATGAGCAAAGTGGGCCAGACCGAGTGGACAAACACACAACAGCTTTGTATGAGCTCTTAGATTGATGTTTCGTCATAATTCCACGCAGGGGAACACTGTCAACACATCTAGTCCTTTTCCCGATGGCCTGGGGCCTCGTCCTCCCCCGGCCGTTTTCTCCCGGTGTTTCAGAGTACAAACTTGTTACTAACGGTGACACGTCAGATTTCCGAGATCCACGGTGGTGATGCTGCTCCCAGGGAGCAAGCCCAATGTTTTTAGCTGGTTGAAGGTATGGCTGCAACATTTGGTCAGTTGGATCGTCGTTTGCGACATAAGAGAATCTGTACCGCGTAATGCTCCCCAAGTAAACGAGACTCATGAAGATTCAAGCGTGCGGCAGATTGGTGCACCGAAGAAGATTACAAATAGTGGTACACACGAGGTAACATCGGGTGTCGCGATTTCACGCCTGTTACCAAAGGTAACGCGTTGGACGAGCGAAGTTGGTGTTGACCATGCGCAACTCGTGCCAGAGTATACGGTTATGAGGTTTGTCGAGACGCAGCGACCATGGCCCGAGTCTTGCGTTGATTTGGTGTGTTTTCTCCGCCCTTAATCTGGAATAAGTAGGAGGATGTGGTGATGTTCAGAAAGGAAGCCTCGCGCGGTTTCTCACTCGTGGAGCTCCTGGTGGTGATGGCGGTCGGAGCCATTCTCGCCGCCATCTCAATCCCGTACGGTATCAGCTACATCCGTCACTATGAGACGCAAGCGGCGGCGCAAGCCGTCGCATCGGTGATGCAGATGTCGCGGGCACAGGCGGTCAAGCGGAACTCACGCAACGGTCTGATCCTCAACTTCGACTACCCGGAAGAGGGTCAGTTCCAATTCACGACCCTGGACCAGAATCCCGTGACGATGGGAGCTTATGGCGGGGTCTATCCGGGGCCCGGCGCCAGTGCGAACTTCGACCCCAACGACCGAGACTACGGCGTCGCGCCCGGAGCGGGTGACAACGAATCGCCGCCCCACGGTAACATTGCCAACTTGCCCCCGGAGATGGAGTTCGATGAAAGTGGTGGGACATGGAACGCCCTGCTGTTTCGCTCCAGCGGTGCCGTCGAAGCGGTGAACGCGAGTGGCTCCGGGAACGCGCTCATCCGGCAGGACGGGCTCGATTGGGTGGTGACGATCCAGTATCCCCGCTTCGGGTATGTTCGGGACATCCGAATCAGCCGAAATGGGCGCGTACAAGTAGAGGTGCCATGATCGAAAAGAACGAGACAAGAAAAAGTCGAAAAACCAGCGAGAAGGGCCGAGAAGGGTTCTCCCTCATCGAGGTCATGATCGCAATCGTGATTCTCACGGTTGGGCTTCTCTCCCTCGCGCAGATGATGGTTGTGGCGACGAATGCCAACGCCCTGGCCGGCCGGATGACCGCATCCGCAGCATTGGCAAAGCAGCAGCTCGAGCTCCTCAAGGCCGCGCCCTTCTACACGAACCCGGCCGTGCCGAGCGTCGGCAACATAAACCCTGTGCTTTGCAATACGGGAGCGCAGTGCGGTGATCTGGATTCCAACGACCCAGGCTTCTTCCAGTTCTATAACGCAGACGGCCAGTCGGTGGGGGCGGCGAACCAAGCGCTCTTCGTCGTTCGTTGGCAGATCACGCGAATCGTCGATCCCAACGATGACGACCTGCCTCTCGCAATGTTGCGAATTGCAGCCCGTTGCCTACCCGCTAGCGAGTCAGGCATCTATCTGGGAGTCGGCGATGCACGTTTGGTGACTTTCCGCACCGCCAACGTGGGATGAGTTTTGAGAGCAGCAGTGATGGAGAAGAAGATGCTTAGACAAGCTCAAAGAAACACGATGTCAAAAGTAGGCGCTCCGACACCGGTCAGATTTGGAGAACGTGGCTCGGCCTTCGTGATCTCCATTCTGGTCTTGTTTATCCTCTCCGTGCTCGGACTGGCCTTGATGCTGACCACCACGACCGAGACCGACATCAGCGTCAACTACCGCTATGGGGAGATGGCGTTCTTCAATGCGGATGCAGCGCTGGAGTACGGGAAGAACGTCCTCGCGCGCTACGCGGTCCTCGATGGGGATTTTATGAACGCGCTGCCTCCTCCGCGCGGACCGGGCGGAACGATACTGATGGATGCCCCGCCAATCGATGGAGCCGTCGACTGCGGAGATACGTCCGTCCCGGGCTGTCGAGACTATCAGTACTTCATTGCGCGGGGTCCGACCGTGAACATTTACATCGGTCGTGTGCTGCGTGATCCGGTTACGGCCCTGCCGATTCAGTTCGACTTTCGGGATCCGGCCAACGGAATCCGGGGTGACATTGATGAAGACGGCAACATCGATATCGAGGGAACGGTCACGTTGTGGGTGCGGAGACCACTCGCCGGCGACCAAGACTACGGTTTCGACGCCACCCTCGCTGAGGGAGTCGCCCACGACCGGGTCATTCTCACCGCCGAAGGGACAGCCCCCAACTGGCAGGGTGCGCAAGGCGGTCGGCCGGGCTCCCTGAGACGGCTCGAGATGACAGTACGGGTTCCGTCGTCCGGGGCCTCGGGAGATCGGTATGCCGACGTGACTAAGGGCTCCGATACCGACGCGATCCAGGGCTCAAATGCCGCGCAGGCGGGAAATACGGCGGCGGCCGTCCAGTAGAGGCGGGAGCTCCGAAAGTACGGTTTTCCAGGGTCCAGGACCCCATTGGGACTCACAATTTTGAAGGCTGCCGGGCCGGAAAGCCCGGCAGTCTTGTTTGCAGGGTCTACGCGGATTCGTGTGGGTTGAAGACGGCATTTCTGGGTAATGGCGGAAGGAATGCCGCCACGATCTTCAGCTTGAGATATTCCTCGTCGCGATAGCCGTAGGCGCGTCGTTGCAGCACACGGATTTTGTTGTTGACCCCTTCAACTAGGAGGCGCAGACGTTCCATCTCGGCCACCGCCTTGTCCGGCATATCCCGGCACAGCTTGCCCACATGCGTCGCAAAACGCTAGGTGTAGCGCGAGTTGTTCGCCAGCCAGTCCAGGTGTTCTACATGCAAACCGCCGCACCCAGGACAGTTGACGCGCCAACGCTCGTATTCCAGAGAGATCCGCCAGCCTGCCAACGACAGGTCGCGGACCCGGCACACTTGCTTGTCATAGCGCCCCCGGCACCGTTGCCCACAGTAAGAGCAAACAGCTGTTTTTTTCGCCTCTTGAGCTGGATGACGCGGGCGTATCGGTCATCGAATACACCCTTCAATCCGGCACCAGCCACGAAACCTGGCAGCGCAAACAGCGAGCGGATCGACTGGGAATTTTTCACTCGGTTAGCCTATCCGAAAAATGGACCACTTTTCAGCACCTGATGAAGTCTGGATACCTTTTCCACACAATGAGTTACACTGTTTTCCGTCAGGACTTACCCACACGAATCCGCGTAGACCCTGTTTGCATTTGACTCGGATTTGACTCCTCGAGACACAAGGCAAGACACTATGATTTCGAGGTTAGGCCCAACCGCCGTCCTGGTTGGTCCCCGTGTTGCCCGTCAAAATGGGCCTTGCCAGAAAACAACGTGGCCAGACGGGGGTTCCTTTCGTTTTGGCCGTCAAAACGCGTCTTGCCAAGGAACGACGTGGCCAGACGGTGGTTGAGTCCGGGGCCCTGGAAGCGATAGCATGGAAACATCTAGATCGCCCGAAAGTACTTGAAAACAAACTAACGCCCTCGTGCCCGGGAGGAGGCTGATGATACGTTGCCCGTATTGTGGAGCCAAGAACAAGGACGATTTCGAGTACTGCGTCCGTTGCTCGGAGCCGTTGGAGCATGCCCATGACTTCCAACCCTCTCCGCTCCGATTCCTCTTTCCTTTGTTAGTCGTGGTGGTTGCGGGTGCGGCTATTTTCGCTATCTGGCAGAGGATGAGCCCTCAAGCAACGGCTCCCGCGAGTCGGGGCGCAAGCGGCGGCGGAGCGTCCACAGCAGGCGGGGGAGCCGCGGGAGCTGCCGCAACAGGCGAGACTCCCGAGGTCCGCGCGTTTAACGCCGGCCTCGCCCTGCTCTCGACTCGCGAGGGCCTGCAAGCGTTTCGCGACGGAGACTACGCGGTAGCGGTCGACCACTTGGAGCAATTCGTCCAGGAAGCCCCGGACAATCCTTTCGGCCACATGTACCTGGGGCTCGCTTACCACAACTTGGGAGATCCCGAGGCTGCCATACAGGCGATGGAAACCGCCTTCGAGATCGTGCCAGGGAGCCCGAGCTTTCAGCGCTATTTGGTGGCGATGTTGAGGGAGTCGGGGCAACAGGCCGAGGCGGAAGCGGTGCTCCAACAATATCTCCGCCTGAACCCGGACGACCAAACTGCCAGGGTCGAGCTGGCGAGGACGATGCGCACGGAAGGGAAGACGGAAGAAGCCATCTTGGAGATGCAAGAAGTGCTCGCGCAGTCTCCGACGAATCTTTCTGCGCGGTTGGAGCTTGGCGAGAGCCTGAGAACCGCGGGCCGGGTCGAAGAGGCGTCGGCTGCCTTCCGTAGTGCGACGGAGACGAATCCTGAGTCCGCGGTGGCGCAACACGCCTTGGGAGTCACCGCGCTTGCCGCTGGAAACTTTTCCACATCACTAGAGCCCCTCCAGGCTGCGGTGCGGCTGGACGCGGAGAATGGCACGTTTCGCCTCGCGCTCGCCCAAGCATACGAGAACCTGGACAAGATATCCGAGTCCCTGTCCGAGTACGAAGCTTTTGTTCGGCTGTCGCCAGACGATCCGTTGGCTCCGAAGATCGAGAAGTTGCTCGAACGTGCGAAGTTGGCACTAGCCGAACGGCAGACGCGAAAGAAATCGAGAGGGAGCTCGTAAATTCATTGGGGAATAAACAGGATCGCACAGCGGAGGAATCCAATGAACGAAACAAGAAAGACAAGCAATAACTGGCTTCGGTGGTTCTTTTC
Source organism: Candidatus Marinacidobacterales bacterium (assembly GCA_965222425.1). Classification (GTDB taxonomy): domain Bacteria; phylum Acidobacteriota; class Vicinamibacteria; order Marinacidobacterales; family DATDRI01; genus CBDCNP01. The sequence goes on along the minus strand of CBDCTW010000022.1, from coordinate 69,190 downwards.
CCTGGCCCTGTCTGTTGGCGTGTTGTCCGGAGCGGCCTATGCACAATCCTTGGCCGAAGTAGCTGAGAAGGAGAAGACGCGCCGGACAGAAGTTGAGGGAAGCTCGAAGGTCATCTCGGAGCGAAATCTGAGAACGCGACGTTCATTGCTGCTCCCATCGTCTGCTCCCGCCGAAGGTGGTGTTGCGGAGGACGGCGTCGGCGAGGATGACAAAAACGAGCCCGAGGCCGACGAAACGAAGACCCGTGAGTACTGGCAGAACCGCGTTGCGGCGTCGAAGAAAAAGATGGCGGATCTCGAGTCGAGGCTGCAGAGCCCGGAGAACGATTGGGGCGGGGGCATGCGCACCGACGTCAATCCATTGGGACAACGAAACCTCTCCGGGAGAGATGAGATCGAAAACCAGCTCGCCGCCGCTCGTTCCGAGCTCGTCCAAATCCAAGACGAAGCGCGCCGCGCAGGAGTTCCAGCAGGCTGGGTTCGCTAACTCTGGCCAGGGAAACGACCGTGGGTACTACTTCGGCAGAGCGGGCACGTCCCGATAGGAATGCGCAATGGGCTTCGGCGCGCGGCTCGCCGCGTGGGGCCGACGTGCTCGTGGTCGAGGACAGACTCTCCCTCCGCACGATGCTGCGGCGCACGCTCGAGTCGAAGGGCTACAGCGTCGAGGAAGCGGACGACGCCGTCGAAGCGCGGGGTGCCTCAGTTCCTCCCGCATCTCGGTCGTTCTCACCGATCTCCGGTTGCCAAGGGGCAGTGGCATGGATGTGCTGCGCGCGGCTCGCGAGGCGGACACCAATCTCCCGGTAATCGTCATGACCGCGTACGGCACGATCGAAGATGCGGTGGTGGCTATGAAGGAGGGGGCGTTCGATTTCCTCTCGAAGCCGGTGGATACCGATCATCTCTTGGTTTTGATGGAGCGAGCCGTCGACCGGCGTCGGTTGCTCATCGAAAACCTCATTCTCAAAGAAGAGTACGCGTCCCGCTACGGGTTTCCCCGAATTGTTGGGGAGGGGCCGGCGCTCGAAGAGGTTAGTCTTGCACTCCAACGTGCGGCACCGACCGATACGAGTGTATTGCTCTTGGGCGAAAGCGGCACCGGCAAGGAGCTTTTCGCTCGGGCCCTACATCATCTGAGTCCGCGCCGCGACGGGCCCTTTCTCGCCATTAATTGTGCCGCCATTCCCGAGCACTTGTTGGAGAACGAGCTGTTTGGTCACGAAAAAGGAGCCTTCACCGGCGCCACCGGTCGCAAGATCGGCAGGCTCGAAATGGCCAATCACGGGACGGTGCTACTCGACGAAATCGGAGAGCTTCCGCTGTCTCTACAGGCCAAGCTATTGCGCGTGCTGCAGGAAAAGTCCTTCGAGCGCGTTGGAGGTACAGCCACTCTCACAGTGGACGTACGAATCATCTCGGCCACCAACCGAGATCTGCAAAAGGCCGTGGAGGAGAAGCTCTTTCGCGATGACCTCTACTTTCGGATCGCGGTGTTTCCGATCACAATCCCACCGCTTCGAAGTCGCCGTGGCGACATCCCACTCCTCGCCCAGCACTACGTTGAGCGGTTTTGTCGCGACTTGGGGAAACCGACCATGGGAATTCTGGAAGCGACGAAGGAGCGACTCCTTTCGCACAACTGGCCGGGGAACGTGCGTGAGCTGGCCAATTGTCTGGAACGGGCGGTGATCTTGTGCGACGGTCGAGAGCTCACTCCCGATCTTCTCGGCCTCGGTCCGATCGAGAAGCTGCCCCCCCCTCCGAGCGATTTGGATCTTTCTGGCAGCTTGTCCGAGGTCAGTCGGCGGGCTGCCGCAGCCGCCGAGAAGGAGAAGATAAGACGGGTTCTGGAAGAAGTAGGCGGCGATCGATCGGAGGCGGTGCAGAAGCTTCAAGTCAGCAGTAGGACCTTGCTGACGAAGATGCGCGAGTACGAGCTAACTGGAGACCCCGGAGATCGTTGATGATGGGCGAGCAAAAATGTCGACTTTTGCACTCCGGAGGGGGCCATTACTCTTGCCCCGAGGGGATCGTGGCCACAGGTCTTCTCACCGTAACGACGCATTAGGTGGCCAAAAAGAGCGATAAGTCGCTGATTCTAAAAGGTCTAATAGCCGCGGCTCCGATCCTCGAAAAGACGAAACGTTGGCTCTGCAATTGCGTTCATTGGCGAGAGAGACTGGCGCCCCACGTCTGTGAATCTCGCCGCCGGGTGTACCTTCAAAAAAATGGCAATCGAAGCCATTCCGGAGGGACGCCGGGATTTGCGGAAGGTGTGATGGTCATGTTGTGCAAACCACATCCAACAAAGAGATTAGCCCGGGCGATCGGGAGAGCATCTCCGGCATCCGGATTCACACTCATCGAGGTGATGATCTCGATGATGATCACGCTGATCGTCATGAGCGCGGTCTTCGCTCTGTTGAGTCGTGGACAGTCCACTTTTCAGAGAGAGCCGGAGATAGCGGATATGCAGCAGAGCGCACGGGCCGCCCTGGATATGGTGGCGAAGGACGCGATTCAAGCTGGCGCAGGTCTCCCACCCGAGTTTCCCGCCTTCGACGGCGTGGACAACGGCGACGACGTTCCGGACGAGATCTGGATCGTCGGTGCGCTCGGTGGATCGTATCAGACGAGCGAACCCGTCGAGGTGGATCCTACATCTTTCACTGGCGACCAAGATGGCTCCGCATTGAAGACGACCGGCGACTGGGCCAACCTTGAGATCGGTGACTTGGTCGTGCTCTACGACAACTTGCCCATCAACGGCTACTGGCTCATGGGCTACGTGCAGGACGTCCAACCGGACGGCCTCGGCCAGATGGACATCACGCTCGAGCCAGCCCCCCCGGCGGGCGAACCGGGTGGAACTACTGTCCTTGAGGACTACAAATGGCGGGGCGAGACACCGCCGGGCCCGGGTTGGGCTGCATGGGAACCCGCCCTCGTGTCTCCTATTTCGGTTGTCCGATACTACGCTGAACCTGACGCCAGCATGGTGGAATCGGGTCCCCCTCCGAACCGATTGATGCGGGAGGTGAATTTCACCACTCAGGCGAGTCCCGTGGCGTACCTCGAGAATTTCCAAGTGCGCTACCTCTTTGGCGTTACGGCGGCGGTTCCCGCTGGCATCGAGGACGATCTCCCGCCCGTTCCACTTGTCCCGGCAAACCCTCTTACCGAGGCCAACGCTGTCAGCGGCGTCCGGATCACGGTTGCGGCGCGCTCGCTGAGCCAGAACCTCCAGGGAGCAACGACTGATGCCGACCTACCCGGTAACTTCATCCGCAAGACGTTCTCCTCGAACGTCAATCCTAGGAATATTAGCGCCGGGCTTGCCATGAGGACCGCTGGCGGACCGGACGGGCCCCTGTATCAAGAGGAGCATCAATAAATGAAAATCTGCCCGGCCTGCGGAACCAGGAATCGACCCAAGTACGAAGACTGTGTTCGTTGTGGTGAACCGTTACCCCGTGCCACCGGCGGCAAAGGGAAGGCCAGTCAGGCCAATAAGGGAAGCGGTGTTGCGAGGCTCCCCGCCGCCGTCAAGCTGGCCATCGTCATGGCAGCGGTCCTCGGCGTCATGGTCGTGAGCTTCCGATGGCTGGCCAGCGGGATCTCGACAGAAACCTCCGCCAATCTGAGCTCCGAGGGCACTCGTCCTCTAGACGATGCTCTGGTTGACGACGCTCTGGCCGTGTCAGCCGAATCGGGAGTCGAGCGGGGCGCGTTCGGCGAGGCGGCGGAAGCGACCCGCAATGGCAAGGCCGCGTTTCGTGCCGGCAACTTCGAAGAAGCGCTGCAATACTTCGATGATTTGCTCCATACGTCGCCATCCAACCATACCGGTCACCTCTTCGTGGGTCTGTGTAAACAGAAGTTGGGCGATATCACCGGTGCCAAGGCGAGCCTGCGCGAAGCCATCGGCATCAAGCCTAATGACGAGCTCACTCGCAAGGCCTTGATCAAGCTCCTGGTGGATACCGATGAGCTGCAGGAAGCGAGTGAGCTTCAAGCCTGGTTCGTCGAGAACAAACCCTTCGCCGCGCAGGCGCGGGTGGAGATGGCCCGCATCTACCGCCGAAACGGTGAGGTGGACTTGGCGATCGCCGAGCTCGAACGGGCGGCTGAATTGGCTCCAACCAGCCAGGAACCGCAGCTGGAGTTGGGTGCGGCGATGATTGAGGCGAGCCGATCGGACGAAGCGGTGGAAGTCTTTGAGCAGATCGCGGAAGCAGCTGCCTTATATCTCGCCGGTACGACCGATCAAAAAGCTTAAGCCAATCGCTGAGACTGCGATCGCTGTCTTGTAAGACGAGCTTGCCGAGCTTGTACCAAAGTTGAGAGTCGATGAGGGTCAAGCTCTTCGGAGCACCGAGCACGATATAGTTATCAACAAGATGGACTCCGCCAGCAAAGAGGGGATTCAGACACTGAGAAGCAACATCGCCTACGAACTTCAAGAGATCGGCGAGCCCAACCTCAAAGACGCCCTCGTTTTCATTTAGTGATGAGCCTTCGACACCTCACTTCGATTCGAGACCTGAGCGCCGCGGATATCGCGAAGCTGTTCAAACTGGCGGCGGAGATGAAGCGGGCGCCGGATGCGTATCGTGACGCGCTGGCGGGCAAGACGCTGGCCATGATCTTCCAAAAGCCTTCGACACGCACCCGGGTTTCTTTTGAAGTGGGGATCTACCAACTCGGGAGAATCGGTCTTCACTTGAGCGGCAGCGATCTGCAGCGTGGACGTGGCGAGACGATCGCTGACACCGCGCGTGTTCTCTCTCGATACGTGAACGCCGTCATGGCTCGTGTTTATGCCCATCAGGACATCGTCGAGTTAGCCCGTGACGCTACCGTTCCCGTGATCAACGGGCTCTCCGATCTTTTGCACCCCTGTCAAGCATTGGCCGATTACTTCACGTTGTTGGAGAAGAAACAACCGCTCAAAGGGCGCAAGATCGCCTACGTCGGTGATGGGAACAATATGTGCAATTCGCTGCTGTACGGCGCCACCAAGCTTGGAATGCACATGGGGGTAGCAACGCCCAAGGCATACGAGCCGAAGTCGATCATCATGAAGAGCGTGCAGCGAGAGGCCCAAAAAGTGGGAGTGCAAGTGACGCTAACCGAGGATCCCGGGACCGCGGTAGAGGGTGCCGACGTCGTTTATACCGACGTCTGGGTGTCGATGGGACAGGAGGCGGAGGCCGAGCAACGAACGGGCATCTTCCAGCCCTATCAAGTGAACGCCTCACTCATGGCGAGGGCCAAACCAGACGCCGTGTTCATGCACTGCTTGCCCGCCCACCGAGAGGAAGAGGTTTCCGCCGAGGTCCTGGACGGGCCGCAGAGTATCGTTTTCGATCAGGCGGAGAACCGGCTTCACGTCCAAAAGGCTATCCTTCATTTCTTGATGAAGGGTTCGCTAGCCGGCCCTATCCGTTAGGCCGTCGCGGTGTGTATTGCGACGATGCCTCCCGTAAGCCGGCGGTAGTTGATGTTGCGGAAACCTTCCGCAGCCAGAATATCGCTTAAGGTTTCGGGATTCGGAAACCCGGTGATGGACTCCGCCAGATAACGATATGCCTCTTTCCTTTTGCTCACCATCTGACCGATGAGGGGCATCAATCCATTGAGGTAGACCTGGTACGGGAGACGAAGCAGGGGATGGGTGGGTTGTGAGAACTCCAGGATGGCGAGTGAGCCCTGGGGGCGAAGTACGCGACGGAGTTCGCGCAAACCGGCCGGTAAATCCTCCAGGTTCCTTACGCCAAAACCGACGGTCGCGGCGTCGAACTGATCGGCGGGAAAGGGCAGACGCAGGGCGTCCGCGGCGGCCAGGCGGAGGGCCAGACCGGCTTGTCCGGCCCGCGTGGACTTCGCCTTGGCCCGGGTCAACATCTCCCAGGTAAAGTCGCACGCCAAACAACGTGCGTGTGGGGCTAATTCCAACGCCAGATCTCCTGTCCCACAACACAAGTCGAGGACCCGATCGGAGGGTTTCAGGTTCAGGCCCGAGACGACGTTCCGCCGCCAATGCCGGTCGATACCGAGGCTCAGCAGGTGATTCAGCAGATCGTAGCGCGGAGCGATTCCCGCGAACATGCGCCGAACGGTGGACGCTTCAGGCACGGTTTCGGCTCCCCACTGCCAGACTTTGTAGGACCCAGCGGATGTCGTCCCGCGGAACACTCTCGACGACGGTGACCTTGCCGAGAGCGGTAGGAAGAATGAATCGGATTCCGCGGGGACCGATCTTCTTGTCATGATCGATGGCGCGGAGCGCTCGGTCCAACCGGAGTGTGCCCACGCTCGGGAGCGGAGCCAGGCCACGTATCGCAGCTTCCAGCCTCTCGCACAGGGAAAGCCCGATAAGCTTGCGGCGATGTGACAATCGGCACGCCGCGATCATGCCCCACCCGACCGCTTCGCCGTGACTCAACCGGCGGTAATCTCCGGCCGCCTCGAGCCCGTGACCGACGGTGTGTCCGAAGTTCAGAATTCGCCGCAGCCCCGACTCCCGCTCGTCCTCGGCGACCACGCGAAGTTTCATGCGAGCCGATACCGCGATGGCTCGCGTGAGTGTTGGACTACGAGGTTTGAAAGAAGAAGGAGAACCCTCCATGTCGCGAAAGAGCGAGAGCGAGCCAATGAAGCCGTACTTCAGCATCTCGAATAACCCCGAGCGAAACTCGCGCCGGGGAAGCGTAACCAGGACCGACGGATCGATCCATACCGCGGCGGGCCGATAGAACGCTCCCACCAAGTTCTTACCCCGCGGAAGATTGACCCCGACCTTCGCCCCCAACGCGCTATCGATCTGGGCGAGCAAAGTGGTGGGCACTTGCGCGTAATCCACGCCGCGAAGGTAGGTGGCAGCGACGAAACCGGCAGTGTCTCCCACGACACCGCCTCCCAACGCCACCAGACCGTCTTCCCGCCCCATGTGATGCCGAATGAGCCCGTCGTAGAGCTTCTGCACCGTCTTGACATTCTTGAATCGTTCCCCTTCGGGTATGAACAGAAAGTGACTGTCGAGCCCGGACTTCGCGAGCGTCGAACGAAGGCGACTGCCGTAAAGCCGATCGATCTTCCGATGGGTGATCACGACGATTCGTCTCCGACCCCACAATGTTCGGAGCTTTGGTCCCACTTGGTTCAAGAGCCCATCGCCCAGGAGAACCGAATAGGAATCTCCGAGTCGTTGGAGTCTTCGCACGGCTGGAGTCGTCATCGCGGAAAATCATACTGGAACAGCCTCCCGACCACCAGTGCGCACACCGGCAGTAACGCGATTCAGGAACGTCCGGTAATTATTTCAGCCAGCCGGGAAGCGCGCCGGTCTTGCGTGCCCTCTCGTGAAACGTGTCGATAAGCCGCTTTCGCTGTTCGCCGAGCGATGCCAGCGAATCCTCGAGTACCTCCTCGGTGGCGTCCTTCCGGAGACGGTCCCCCGGCCGCTTCTTCGCCTTGCGCTCCGCCAAGCGCCACTCCAGCCGCCGGATGCTGGCGTCCAACCGGTCCCGCTCCCGTTCGTGCTTTTGCTTCTCCTTCTGCCAATGGGCTCGCTCTTTGATCAAATCTCTTGACGGCACGATCGGGCGTTGTTTCAAGCGCTTTGCCCGTTTGTCCTCTCGAGGTCGCGCCCGGGAGTCGCGAAGTCGATGATAGACCTCCAGATCCGCGTCCTTGAATACCCTAGCCGGTTCACCGCGGCGTGAAGAGACCAATTCCTGCCGACGTGCCTGTTCCTTTCTCGCGAACTCATTGAGGTCATAGGCCATCAAAAGTACGGGTATCGGACAGAGCAACAATATGAGGAACATCATTTTCACTAGAACCCTCCTTCGTTAGGACTTCGGTGAGCCGGACGATCCCGGTCTCACCCCGGGGTGGTGGACAACACCCGCACAAGCTCTTGACGAGATCCGTACGACGAAACCTCCCTCGCTCGCGCTACCGTCTCGATCTTTCAGTTGTGCTACACTTTCCGTCGGGCGGCACAAAAGTGAATGCGAATGCTGAGTCCAGGTACTGAAAGAAGATTAGAGAAAGACGCAAGGCATGCCCGATAAGCCCGAAAAGCAAGTTTTCGTCAAAAAAATCACACCCAAATCGGAGGACTTTTCTCGCTGGTACCAGGACGTCATCCGTAAGGCCGAGATGGCCGACTACTCGATGGTCAGAGGATGCATGGTGATCCCACCCTACGGTTACGCCGTTTGGGAGCTCATCCGCGACGCCTTGGACTGGCGGCTCAAGGAGAGTGGCCACCAGAACGCGTATTTTCCGCTCTTGATCCCAAAGAGCCTGCTGGAGAAGGAGGCCGAGCACGTGGCGGGCTTCGCCCCGCAAGTGGCCTGGGTTACCCACGGGGGAGAAGAAGAACTCGATGAGCCGCTGGCGATTCGACCCACGTCAGAGGCGATCATCGGGAGCATGTATGCCAAGTGGGTGCATTCCTGGAGAGACTTACCCATCCTCATAAATCAGTGGAGCAACGTGGTGAGGTGGGAGAAGGTAACCCGGCCTTTCCTGCGCACGACGGAGTTTTTGTGGCAGGAAGGCCACACGGTTCATGCCACCGCCGAAGAAGCAGAAGAGGAGACGCTCCTGGCGCTCCGGATCTACAAGGATCTCATGGAGAACGAGCTCGCGATCCCGGTGATTACCGGCGTGAAGTCCGAGCAGGAGAAATTCGCGGGGGCCCTCCGTACCTACGCGCTAGAGACCTTGATGTCAGATGGCCGTGCGCTCCAAGCCGGCACTTCACACAATCTGGGACAGCACTTCGCACGTGCGTTCGGCATTCAGTTTGAGGACAAGGATCAACAGCTCAAACGTCCACACCAGACCTCGTGGGGTGTGACCACGCGTTTGATCGGGGCTTTGATCATGGTGCACGGCGACGACTCCGGGCTTATCTTGCCGCCGCGCATGGCACCCATTCAGGCAGTGGTGATTCCGATCCCGGTGGGCGACTGGAAAGAGACGGTTCTGCCCCATGCGCGCGAGATCAACGACAAGCTTTCCGCTGCGGGAGTCCGCGTGAAGCTCGACGATCGTGAAGAGTACACGCCGGGCTGGAAATACGCGGAGTGGGAAATGCGAGGCGTCCCGCTTCGGCTGGAGATCGGGCCGAAGGACGTCGCTAAATCCCAGGTTTTCTCCGCTCGCCGGGACAACCGTACCAAGGCCCCTATTTCGTGGGGCTCCATCACCGAAGAAGTACCGGCTCTTCTCGAACAGATCCAAAAGGACCTCTTCGACAAAGCGAAAGATTTCTTGGACGACCACATAACGGAAGTCTCCGACTATGAGGAGCTCAAGAGCGTCATGAACGATCGCCGCGGTTTCATTATCGCGCCGTGGTGCGGGAGCGCGGATTGCGAGGACCAAGTGAAAGCGGACACCACCGCAACCATCCGAGTAATTCCGGTGGACAGCAGCGCGGATACAAAGTGTGTGGTGTGCAACAAAGGGGGAGCGCGTCGCGTCTATTTTGCCAAGGCCTACTAGTGCTGCTTTCGGGCTGGGTCTACGCGGGCGTCGGTCTGGGTCTAGCCTTATTCAAAGGCAACGGAGGCCCGCCCGAAGAGACCCGCTTCCCGGCCGAGCGTGAACGGATGGTCCTCGAACAGGTTGTCCGTCGAGGCGTTCGAGACCCTTGCGTCTTGGCAGCCTTGCGCAAGGTCGAGCGACATTTTTTCGTCAACGAAGCGCAACGTTCCGTCGCCTATGGCGATCATCCTCTTCCCGTCGGCGAAGGCCAAACGATCTCCCAGCCATACATCGTTGCTCTCATGACCGAGGCGTTACGGCTCGAAGGGGGAGAGACCGTTTTGGAAGTGGGCACCGGATCCGGCTATCAGACCGCGATCCTGGCCGAGGTCGCCGAGGAAGTTTATTCGATGGAGCTCCTGTCAAGTCTGGCCGACCGGGCGGGGGCTATTCTGCAAGAACTAGGCTACACCAACGTTCACATCCGGGTCGGCGACGGCAACCAGGGTTGGGCCGAGCACGCCCCGTACGATAGCATTCTCGTAACGGCTGCGCCCCCTAGAATGCCGCCCAAGCTCATCGAACAGCTAGCGGAAGGGGGGCGGCTTGTCATTCCGGTCGGTATCACGAGCCAGGAGCTCGAGGTGCACACCAAAGAAGCAGATGGCGTTCGGGTTGAGCGGATCGCCTCGGTACGATTCGTCCCCCTGGTTGGTGACTCCACTTAGACCGGTGGAGGATAGATGAAGGTGCCCCTGACTCGGTTAATTCATGGCAACCCCGTGGTTTGGGTGCCCCTGACTCGGTCGATTCGTGGCAATCCCGTGATTTGCGTGCCCCTAGTTTTTGCTATGGTGACCAGCTTGCTAGGCCCTTTGGGCCTGGCCGCTCAAGAAAAGCTCGAGGAGACCACGCTCGGCTTTCCCTCCGGTCGCCAGGTTCAGGCGGAGCTGGCCGTCAGCGAAGAGCAGCGAGCGCGAGGACTGATGTTTCGCGACAGCTTGGACTCCGGCCGGGGCATGCTCTTCGTATTTCCCCAGTCGGACTTCCACGTCTTTTGGATGAAGAACTGCCAGTTCCCCATCGATATCCTCTGGCTATCCCCAGAAAAGAAGATCGTACACATCGAGAGAGCGGTGCCTCCCTGTAAGGAAGATCCCTGTCCCAGCTATGGGCCGATGCGCAAGGCGAAGTACGTTGTCGAAGTCGTCGCGAATTTTTCGAGAGACGAGAAACTTCGCTTGGGCGACGCGATCGACTTCGATACTCCATGATAGTCACCAGTTATCGGTAAGCAGCGTTCGGTACATTTACTGGTGACTGATTACTTGGCGGCACAAAAAAGAGCCCGGGCGGCCATTTTGCCAACCCGGGCTTTTTCGTTGAGAGGTTCTTAATCGTTCGGTGCGGTGACCAACACTCGCAAGTGAGCGCGCCGATTGAGCCGGCGAGTCACCTCACGCGAGTTGTCATAGGCGGGCCGCGACTCGCCGTAACTGATGGTGCTGAGTCGAGACTCACTGAGTCCGCCGCGCACCAGGTAGGTCTTCACCGTATCGGCTCTCCGAGCACCCAGCGATAGGTTGTACTCCTCGGTCGCGATACTGCAGCAGTGTCCTTCGATCTCGATCTTGAGGTTCGAGTTGTCCTTAAGCTGCGCCGCGACTTGATCGAGAATCTTTCTCGCCTCGTCGGTCAGATCGTGTTGGTCGAAGAGGAAGTGCACGTCCTCGAACTCGATCGCCTTCACGACCTTACGATGCACGCGGATGTTCACAGTGTCCGAAGCGGTTCCACCACGGCCGTCATCCACGGTCGCGGTGACCGGGAAGCTGCCCTGGGTGCCGGTGGGCGCCGTCCACGTGACTCGCGGTCCGTCCCCAGTGATGCGACCGTCGGGTGCTCGCCAGCTGTAGGTCAACGGATCGCCGTCCGGGTCGTTGCCGTCTGCGGTGACGGTCGAGTTGGCTCCTTCTTCGATTTCGGGCGGATTGGCCGTTACTTGAACCGTCGGCGGCCTGTTGTCTGGCGGTGGCGGCGGAGGAATGAATTTGCCGCGGATTCCAGGGTGATAGCCGATGGCAACGTGGAGTCCGGAAGCGGTTTCGCCGTCGATTCCGAGATTGAGATTCGTTCGCCACCCGGCGGTCACGAACAGGCCCTCTGCGGCCTTGAACGTCACGCCGAGCAGGAGGTCGACCGGATCGGTCTGGTCGAAGTCGGTCCCGGTGAACGACTGGCCGGTGAGCTCAATCGTGCCACGAATCCCGCTGTCGCGCGGGAGACTGACACCCACGCCCCACTGAAATGCGTTTCCAATGTCGAAGATCTCGCCGTCCGGCGGTGAGCCGTTGAGTTGAAAGCCGGCGTAGTATGAAGACTCGGCCATTTCTCCCAGGTTCTTGGAGAGCACCAGGTGGACGCCACCCGAGGCCTTGCCAGTCCCCAGCCCTTCATCGTCATCGGCGCTGGCAATCTTAACGAACCCCCGGACACCAAGGCCGACCGCCGCTTCGTCGTACTCCGACAGGACGTTGTACTTGCCGCCCAACCACACGTCTCCGAAACCTGTGGACCATCTGTGGTCCACGCGCGGCTGATCGTTGTAGTGGGGCGGTGGGAAGACAGCGATCAAAACATCACCGATGTTTTCGGCGTGTATGCGCTTTTGGACCTCGATGCGTCCGAATATCTCGAGCTTGTCGGTAGCGCCGAAGCCGACGGTTCCGGCGAAATTCGAAATATCCAAGCTAAAAGGGCTACGGTCGATATTGTCGCGAAAGCCGGCTACCGATACCTTGCCTTTGAGTAGTGTATAAGCGGAAAAGACATCAAAAAAACCAGTATCACCCCAACGGGTTGCCCCAGAGGGGACGGTTTCGTAGTACCCGCCAGCCTGATCTTGGTCGTCCTGGTCGTCTTTATCAACTTGGGCATCTTGAGCAGTAGTCGAGCTCGCGGCGGCCAGTAGGAACGCGGCGGTGATGGCTAGCCCGCGCTCTGAGCAGTTCATCAATGGTACCTCCTTTTCTGCGTCCGGTGGTGACGGGGTGGCCCGGCGCCGACCCCCCTTGTCTCTGTGTCGTGTCGCTCGTGGACTCAACACCAACGAAAAAGCCCCCCCAACCAGTCCTACGAGGGCAATTCCCAGCCACCAACCCAGTCAAATATACCGTCATCGGTCCTCGGAGTCAACGGCATGTGGGTAAGCGGCCGATTTGCCGAGAGGTTCTTAGTCGGGGCGGGTAAGATCCGTGGGCGAGTCCTCTAGGCTTTCCCTTTCGCGTCCACAAAGCCAAGCGATACCTATAGATAGTATGTAGAGCCCGATCATTGGAATAGCTAGTAGGCTCTGGGTCACGACGTCGGGAGTAGGAGTAATGATGGCAGCGGCGACGAAGATGAGAAGGACGGCGTACTTGAATTTGGCCCAAAGGAACCCCGGCGTCACTAGGCCCATCCTCGCCAACACGAACACGAAGGTCGGGATCTCGAAGACCAATCCCATCCCCAGGATGAACTTGCTGTAGAAGGCGAACACTTGAGAGACCGTGAGAAGGATGCCGATACTCTCCTCGCCGAACGTAGTCAGGAAGTGGGTGGCGTAGGGGAAGACCACAAGATGTCCGAAGGACGCTCCTCCCAGGAAGAAACCCGTGCCCATGAAGATGAAAGACACCGCGTAACGCTTCTCTTTTCGATAGAGGCCGGGAGCCACGAAAAGCCAGACCTGACTCAAAATGACCGGCAAGGCGAGGAAGATCCCCGCGAAAAAGGACATTTTCAGGTAGAGGAGAAAGATCTCGGGAACCGCCGTTGCTATGAGCTCTCCCCCCGGTGGCAAGGCCGAGCGCAGGGGGCGCATTAGGAAGTCGAAGATGTGCTGTGCGAACGTGAAGCACAAGGCGAACGCGATAGCGACCGCAAGGAGCGAGATGATGATACGCCGGCGCAGCTCGTCCAGGTGCTCGAGGAAGGTCATTTTGGCGGTCGGCGACCCCAGCTTCGACATTGGTGCCTTTGCTTGCTTGGGCTTATCTGGGTCTATCTTGGCCGGACGAACTTACTCCGGCTCCGGCTGCTCCGGCTTGGGAGCTTCCGAAGACGTAGCCGAGCCCTGGTTGGAAGGTGGGGAATCGTCCTTCTTGGTTTTTTTGTCATTTTTGTCAGGCGTGGCGGCTGGCTTGGCGGCTCTAACCGGTTTCGGCGTCGGGTCCTCGATCCGGATCTCTTCTTCGAGCGTACTGCGGAGGTCGTTGCTGGCACGCTTGAACTCTGCGAGGCTCCTGCCGAGAGACTTTCCGAGGTCGGGTAGTTTGCGGGGGCCAAACACGATGAGGGCAATGACAAAAATGATGAGGAGCTCGGGCATCCCGATAGGACCGAACATGCTGCCTCCTAGAGTCTCGCCGCGGTTGGCCACCCGCACGACGCTATGCCATAGCCGGACGTGCCGTTTGGTCACCCAAAACACGGGGATGCCACAACCGCCCCCGCCACCTGACGCGGTTGGGTAGTGGCGCTCCCCTATTTTGGGGGGCCTCACTATCGGGTGATTGGCAACCGCCTAGTTTGGGTGGCCCCTGATTGAAGCGGGGCCATTATAGATCGCGGCCCAACGAAAAACCAAGCCCCCAACCCCTTTTCTGTGGGGATGTCCCGGCCGCTGTTGAATTTGGTCGGGTAGCGGCGGCACCTGTGAATACTCTCAGGCAGCAAACTCATCGCTGTCAAGAGATTTCTGTTTGCTTCTAAGCGCGTGAACGAGAGCGCCCATATGGCGATAGCCTTTGATACGCCGGAACTTTTTCTGCGCGGTGACGACGCCAAGAGCGGTCCATCGGCGAACCATGGAAGGACTCTTCCAACGCTTGACGTTTCTCGATACTCTGCGAATGGTTCCGTTGAGATTCTCAATGGCGTTCGTCGTGGCAAGAGACTGGCGAAGTAAGGCGGGCGGCGCGAGCTTCACGACCGTGAGTGTTTCTTCCATCCCTTCACGAAGGCTTCTGGCAGCTTCGTCGTAGCCGTTTCGCTCGAGCCACGACACCAATGCCTGAAGTCGCTTGCGCGCCTTGTCGGCACTCTTGCACTTGTAGGCTTCCTTCATCGTCTGGAGCACGTAGGCGTGACGAGACTTGGGAAGGTACGAGCGAAGATTTCGGAGTTTATGGATCTGGCACCTTTGGATGACCGCGAGGTCCCCCAAAACGTCGACGAGTACCTTGCGGATGCCTTTGCCTCCGTCCACTACGCAGAGAATCGACTCATCGACGCGCAAGCCTCGCTCGAGAAGGTCCTGCAACATCGCGGTGCACACCCGAGAGTTCTCCGTCGAGCCCAGCCATATACCCAGGGGCACCTTCGTTCCATCTATTGTAATACCTAGAGTTACGACGACGGTCTGTCCGGCCACCTCAAGGCCATCCAGCATCAGTGCCGCAAGCTCGAACTCCTCTAGCCGCCGAGACAGGTATTCCTCGAGCTTCTTAGTCGTCTGGCTCACGAGGTGACGGCTGGCGGCACTCTTACTCGTGCCACGAGACTTCAACTTGGCCGCGGGTTTGTCCAGACTCGATTCGTAATTTCGGGTCGATACGCCCACCAAGATCTGATTCAACACTCGCTCTGGAAGCGGGTCTTCTTCGCGGAAGGCTTCGAAGTGTGGAAGCGACGCCTCCGCGCCCGACTTCGAGCGAACTCGAGGTCGCGACACTTGGATGCGACGACCACCGAAGCTCAGCTCTCCGTTCGTGCTCCCCCAGTGGTTATGAGTTCGCTCCTTCTCGTGCTTGCCCTTGAGCCCCGCGATCTCCTCGGCGTCCTCTCTGAGCAGTAGGTGCAGAGCTGTCAGTCCTTGCTCGTACACCCATTCCGTCAGATCCGCCTTCGTGGCCGCGATCCCAGCTATCATCGGTAGCAGTATCTGACCGACTTGGCCAACTACCTTGCCCGTAGGCGAGTGCGTTTGCTTTCTTACTGGCTTCTTTGATTTCCTAGGCATTGGTGGCTCCTTGTCCCCCTCTGGAGACGGTTTATTGGCAGACCTACTCTTAGGCCGGCCAAGGAGCCGCAGCTACCCCAAATTCAACATCCGGCGGGACATCCCCCTCATGAAGACACCGGTGAAACAAAGAACGGAGCGGCGAAGGCTTCCGCGTTGTCTATGGCATAATTGACGTACGGCGAGGCGTACCCTTTGTATCCTTTGTGTCAGGGGGACGTTAATATGTAGCTGGGTGTTCGACCCGTCAACGTGCCGAGGCGGAGGGTGACGAGATAAACTACCCGGTAAGGGGGCCGGGCCGAGAGGACTAGCGATAGCGCAGGCGATGCGAGACTATTTGGAGTTCCTCAAGGAGCAGGTGGAGGGCTACGAAGGAGAATATCAGGAGATCATCGCCACCATTCCAGCCTACTTCGCCCTATTGACGGGCGTGCTGGACGATTCACGTTTTCCCTGCGAATTAAGATCCGTCGTGAACTCGGCACTCGCATATTTCATCTCCCCATTTGACTTCGGAAACGATGAGGCAGTGGGTGCCGAAGGATACGTGGACGACATTTACGTGTGCTCCCTAGCAGTCCTGAAGCTGAAAGAGAGGATGGATGACCATGGGGTCATTCTCGATCACTGGGATGATGAGGAAGATCCATTCTCACTTTCGCAACGCATCATTGAAACGCTTAATGAGGAACTGGGCGAGGACTCGATTCAACTCATTCGGGAGTATACGGGACTTGATGTAGTCTAGTTGAGTGAGGGGCATGACTGAGAAGACGAAGGCGAGAGTAGATATCCAAGAGCATGGCATGAATCGGGATGGCACCAAGACCTCTTCCGACCGCCGACTCTTCATGCAGCTTCAGGTGTTTGGAGGGTGCACAAACAAGAATGCGCTGGTCGAGGAGCTCGAGCGACGTTCTGTGGAGGCAGTCGTCTACCAAGATGTCAACGACCCACGTGGTGTCGGCATCCTGACCATGGACGAAGACCCCAGGTTCTTCGCGACCACCGCGGCCGAGCTATTCAATTCACCGCCTTTCGAAACACTCTCCATGAAGAAGGAGTTCACGATGTTCGGGCGCTCTTACTCGTCGGGCTACGAGCCCAACCTGGAGAATTGGCTCGTCTCTAAGCCTCGGCGGACGGCTCTCAATCCCTACTGGCCGTGGGCGCTCTGGTACCCGCTACGCCGAACGGGGGAATTTTCCGCACTACCCGCAGAGGAACAAAAAGGCATTCTCAGAGAACACGGTATGATCGGACGAAGCTATGCGGAAGAAGATTTGGCACACGATATCCGGTTGGCCTGCCACGGAATCGATGTCAACGACAATGAATTCTTAATTGGTCTGGTAGGCAAGGACCTGTTCCCACTATCTCACCTCGTTCAAAGAATGAGGAAGACCCGACAAACCTCGAAGTACATTCAATCGATGGGTCCCTTCTTCGTCGGACACGCGGTGTGGCAGAGCCAGGCGGCTGACGGGGTTGATTAACAGCATGGCCTAACGGACCTATTGGGATCTCGGGTTAGGTTCGTCGATCGAGACACAGTTAAAAATCACAAAAACACTTAACAGGTTTTTCCACCGAAGAGCTCGCTATGGAGCTCGAGCAAGCGGTGACCTGTGCTCGGGCACCTCCCGACGCCCCCGCCTCTTATCGATCTTCCGTTGGATGAATTCCGCCCCGTAGGCATGTTCGGCCGCCAAGAGATTATGGGCGGGGCATAAGAGGCGAAGGAATTGCTCATCGTGACTGCGAAAGATGGCAAACGGCCGCTCGTGGTCCTGTCGTTCGTTTACTGCCTGGTGGTCGGCGGTATGGTGGCCTACCTCGCCGGTCGGGCACCGTGGCGTGGTTGGCGCACGGGTGGGGAGTCATTACTGACGGCATTTGGTTCGGACGACCGTGGCTGGCCATCGCGAAACACTTAATGGACTCGCTCGCCTACGGTCTACTCACCGGAGGCGTGTTCGGCTGGCTGTGGCCTTAGGCAAAGGGATGGAAGCCAGCTTGGAACCCTCACCCGGCGTCTGACCACGTTGACACCGGCACGCCATTTTTTGACGCCGAACTCTCCCGGAGGGAGAGGGATTAAAGGAACGAAGCCAACGGCACGACCTCACCCAGGCTCCCGGAGGGAGAGGGATTAAGGGAACGAAGCCAACCTTCATTAACGGCCGTCGGTTGCGGCTTCGTACTTTTGCGCCTCGGCCAGCTCCGGAAGCCCCGCGTCCGCTTGCTGCCAGTTCTTGAGCAACAAGTTGTAGGCTTTCCTGGCCGTCTCTACGTCGCCCGCTTTCAAAGAGGCTCGCGCCCACCCGAGTAGCGATCGAGTACGCAGGGGCATTCGCACGAGCGCGACTGCGAACTGCTTGACCGCCTCATCAGCCAAATCCGTTTCCAGAAGTATCTCGCCGTAGAGCTCGTGGGACGGCTTCAGCGGGTAGGCAGGTCCCGACGGGAGATCCATACTCTCCTCAATGGTGATCGCTTCTCTCATTATGTGGAGGGCATCGTCGCTTTTACCCTCGCCGAGAAGAATGAGGGCGGTGACTTTTTTCTCCATGATGGCGAGGGGCTTGGCTTCGTAGCTGTCATCCTCGGATTCCTTTTGCTCACGGAGGTTCTTGAGCTTATCGGCGGCTTCTTGTGCCTTGGCCAAGTCGCCCATTTTTGCGGCGCTCATTCCTGCCGCGAGGAGCAGGCTCGCCGTGGCACTGGAGCGCCGCCCACCAAATGAAGTCGCTTCGGGTAGCGGCAGATCCTGCCACTTCTCGGTCTCGATGATGTACCGCGACGCCATGGTGCCGTGCACCCGCCGCATGTAGTCCGACTGCGCCTCCTCCGCGACGCCCTTTGCCAGCTCTACGCCCGCCCAAGCATCTTCGTAGCGACCGAGTTGCAGGTTGGAGTACTGCCACCACGAGTAAGCGTGGTAGTCCCGTTTGGTGATGGAAAGCGATTTGCGTTTCACCCATGTATCCGAGGCTTCATAGGCTTCTTTGTTGGAGGCCGCGACGCGGTCCCACATGCCGTGCTGCACGAAAATGTGGGATGGCATGTGAAGGGCGTGAGGAGCCGCGGGGGCGATCTCGGCGTACCGGTTGGCTGCGGGAAGCGCCAAGGGGGCGTGCTCGGGATCATCGAGCGAGTGGATGATGTAGTGAGCGGCGCCGGGGTGATTCGGGTTCTCTGCGAAGACCTCGTTCAGGATGGCGGCCGATTTCATTTGACGCCCGAAGCCTTTTTCTTCCGGCTTCACCGTGCCCAGGATCGACAATGCGTAGAAACAGGCGATCTCGTGATCGTCCGGATACTTCTCGTAGAGATCCGCCATCGCGTGCGAATAGGCCCGATCACGGTCATGCTTCTCTCCCTCTCCGTACAAGATCTCGAGCGCCTCGAGGAAGGCTTTCTCTTTGTCGGACTTGGCTTTTGCAATCCTTTGGCTCCGCGCCGGGGCTAGCTCGCGCAGTACCTTGCGGGCCGCGGCGATATCCTGTTCATCTCCCCAGAGAGGATGGTTGTAGGACATGGCCTCGCCCCAATACGCCATGGCGAAGTCGGGATCGGTCTGGTAGGCGGTCTGGAAGGCTTCTGCTGCTTCCTCGTACCAGAAGCTGTGGAGCGCGGATACCCCGCGGATGAAATGTGCCTGGGCCTCCGGCGATCCCGAGGTCGGGAACTGGATGGTTCCCAGGTCCATCTCCTCCTGCGCGGTAGCCGGGTGTGTTCGCTAGTCTGAATTGGCCCATTTCGCTCATTTGATTTGGCCCACCCCATCGAGACCGATACCCTGAGCCGGGGAAGAACCCGGAGAGGAGGGTCGGTTGAAAAGGGGTGCGAAAGTGCGATTGTTCGAGCAGATCCGTGGCGAGTACGAGCACGGAGTAGGAACGATAAAGGGAGTGGCGAAGGAGTTCGGAGTACACCGTCGGATGGTGCGTCAGGCGCTGGAGAGCGCGGTACCGCCGGAGCGTAAAGTCGCGGAGCGTGCGAGTCCGAAGCTTGAGGAAGTACGCGAGTTCATCGACGCGGTCCTGAAGGAGGACAAGCGAGCGCCTCGGAAGCAACGCCATACGGCTCGTCGTATCTGGTCCCGGTTGCGCGCCGAGCATCCGGAGCATGAGATTGGCGAATCAACGGTACGTCGCTACGTCGCTCGTCGGAAGAGCGAGCTCGGCCTGAAGGACACAGAGATTTTTGTTCCGCAGAGCTACGCGTGGGGCGATGAAGGGCAAGTGGACTGGTACGAGGCGTACGCGCGGATCGGAGGTGAGCTCGAGAAGGTCCACACGCTCGTAGTCCGAAGCATGGCGGGAGGAGGCGCGTTGCATCGCGGCTATCCGCGTCCGACGCAACAAGCATTTTTCGAAGCGCAGGAGCATGCGTTCGAGTTCTTTGGTGGCGTGTTCCGCCGCATGCGCTACGACAACCTGTCACTCGCGGTCACTAAGATTCTGCGTGGTTATCAACGAGAGCAGACGGAGCGATTCGTGGCGTTTCGCTCCCATTGGGGATTCGACTCGGAGTTTTGTAATCCGAGTCGAGGCAACGAGAAGGGCGGGGTGGAAAGCGAAGTCGGCTACTTCCGGCGCAACTATCTGACGCCGGTACCGGAGTTTTCGAACTGGGATGAGCTGAACGAGTATCTGCTCTCGTGCTGTCTCAAGGATGCGACGCGCCACATTAGCGGCAAGGAGCATGCTGTCGGAACAGCGATGGAGCTTGAACGGGAGCATCTGTTGCCATTGACCGTCGAGGGGTTCGATATCGAGGAGCGACGATTTGCAAAGGTGAACAAGAAAGGCTGCGTTCGAGTCGGCACGAACTGGTACTCGACTCCGTTGAAACGGGACCGGCGAGTTGTGGCCAAGCTACTGCCGTTGGAAGTTGAGATCTGGCACGAGGGCCACGTCGTGGCACGCCACGAGCGCTGCTACGGCCGCAGCCAGTCGATTTATGAACTCGAGCACTACTTGGATGTTCTGGTCAGGAAGCCTGGAGCGTTGGCCGGCTCGACGCCGCTCGCTCAATGGCGGGAGAAAGGTCGGTGGCCCACGAGCTACGACGAGTTGTGGTCCAAGCTGAATCGACGTCACGGGAAGCTCGAAGGAACCCGCCAGATGGTCGAGCTCGTGCAGCTCGGCCGCGAGCACGGCTACGACAAGCTGCGTGAGGCGGTGAGTCAAGCGCTCGAACTCGGCTGTACGGATGCTGAGGCGATCCGTCACCTCGTCGAATCATCAGTTCTTCGACGTGAGCAGGCGCAGGCTCTTGGCGATGTGGAGCTCGGAGAGCTCACGAAGTACGAACGTTCCTTGCCAGGTGTTGGCCATTACAACGCGCTGATCGGCGAGGTGAACTCGTGAACGCGAAGAGCATCGAGCTCCAGAGCATCCGTCAGCATTGCAAGACGCTTCGCATGCCGAGCGTGGCAACGCAGTTCCAGAAGATTGCCGAACAAGCGCAGCGCGACGAGCACAGCTATGTCCGCTACCTCGACGTGCTGCTCAGCGCCGAAGTCGAGGAGCGTGAACACCGCGCGGTTCAAAGACGACTGAAGGAAGCACAACTACCGAGAGCGAAGACGCTCGAGGAGTTCGACTTCTCGCAATCGCCGAAGGTCTCCGCCCGTCGGATACGAGAACTGGCCGAAGGCGACTACATCGACCATGCACGGCCGGTTCTGTTTCTCGGCGATGCCGGCACAGGCAAGACTCATCTGGCCACGGCATTGTGTGTAGCGGCGTGCCAGCAACGTCGCCGCGTTCGCTTCACGACGGCCTCGAGACTCGTCAACGAACTCGTTGAAGCTAGGGAGGAGCACGAACTCTCGCGAGTGATCCGTCGCTACGCCCGCTACGAGTTGTTGTGCATCGACGAGCTCGGCTACGTCCCACTCGCCGATGTCGGCGCCGAGCTTCTGTTCCAAGTGGTTTCGGAACGATGCGAAAGGGCGGCGCTCGTGATCACCACCAACCTGCCCTTCTCGGAGTGGACCCAGGTGTTCACGAACGTCCGCCTGTGCAAGGCACTGCTCGACCGAGTCACGGACCAGGCGCACATACTCGAAACCGGCACCGAATCCTATCGGTTCCGGCGCACCCTGAAGAGCGAGAAAAAGACCATAAAGGCATGAGTTCGTTGGGTTTCACTAGCCGCGGCCTGCACTTCGTTCCGGCCGCGGAATAAGGAAAGGGGCTTTCTTACAGCTCGTCTTTATTAATCAATAACTTAGGGTGGGCCAAATTAGATGAGCAAAGTGGGCCAGACCGAGTGGACAAACACAACCGGGCCGACCAGGGTGACGAATGCCGCCAAGACCCCACAAATCATGACCGCCAGAATCGCTTTTCGGATGCCCACCAAGGCCTCTCTTTCGGTCGTGGCAGACGCTCAAAACTCCCTTGAGTACGTTAACGACCGCCTATAAGCTACCGCGATGGCCCCCAGAGGGCAAAGAGCCTCCTCCCTGGAGCGCCACGCCTCGAAAAGGGGGCCGCCACACGTTTTGCTATAATTCGCAAGGGGATACCCGGAGGAGCGAAGTACTGATGCAAGCTAGCATTCAAGAGATCAACGAACGAGTTCAAAAAGAAGTGGTGTTCGTCGAGACACTCCTTGCTGAGCTGCGCAAGGTCATCGTCGGCCAGTCGGACATGCTGGACCGGCTGCTGATCGGTCTTTTGAGCCGCGGACACATTCTCCTCGAAGGAGTACCCGGCCTGGCCAAGACACTGGCCGTCCGCAGCCTGGCCGATGCCATCGACTGCAAGTTCCAGCGCATTCAGTTTACGCCCGACCTCTTGCCCGCTGACCTCGTGGGGACGCTCATCTACAATCAAAAAGATAGTGTTTTCGTTCCGAAGAAGGGCCCCATCTTTACCAGCCTTCTCCTGGCGGACGAGATCAATCGGGCCCCGGCCAAGGTTCAAAGCGCCCTCCTCGAGGCGATGCAGGAGCGGCAGGTGACGATCGGCGATACGACGTATCCGCTCGCGGAGCCGTTTTTGGTTCTGGCGACTCAGAACCCGATCGAGCAGGAAGGCACGTACCCGCTGCCGGAAGCGCAAGTGGATCGTTTCATGCTGAAGCTCAAGCTCGATTATCCCAACCGCAAGGAAGAGCGGGAGATTCTTGAACGCATGTCCATCGAGAACGTGCCGAAGGCTAGCAAGGTCGTCGGTGCAGACAACATCTTGAAGGCTCGCAAGGTTGTCGAAGAGGTCTATATAGATGACCGGATCAAGGAGTACATCATCTCGATCGTCTTCGCCACGCGTGAACCGAACGAGTTCGGGCTCGATATCGGTGATCTCATCGAGTATGGGGGCTCACCGCGCGCCACGCTGTACCTGGTGCAGGCGGCCCGAGCCCACGCATTCATTCGTGGGCGTGGTTATGTGACCCCCGAAGACGTGAAGTCCGTCGGTCCCGACGTGCTTCGCCATCGCGTCATCCTTTCCTACGAGGCCGAAGCGGAAGACGTCAAACCAGAGGAAATCATCCAACGTATTTTCGACACCGTAGAAGTTCCCTAGGTCTCTCGCTCAACACATGCTTCCAAAAGAAGTCATCCAGAAGGTTCGACGCATCGAGATCACCACGCGCCGCATGGTGACCGACGTCCTGGCCGGCGAGTACCACAGCATCTTCAAGGGCCGCGGCATGGAATTCTCCGAGGTGCGAGAGTACATGATGGGCGACGACATTCGCACCATCGATTGGAACGTCACCTCCCGCACCGGAACCCTCCACGTCAAGAAATTCGTCGAGGAACGTGAGCTGACGGTGCTGCTCATGCTCGATGCCAGCGGATCCGCCGACTTCGGGACCACGTCTCGTTTCAAGCGGGAGGTCGCGGCAGAAATCGGAGCCCTCTTGGCTTTCAGCGCCATCAAGAACAACGACCGCGTGGGCGCTATCGTTTTCACCGACGACGTCGAGATGTTCATTCCGCCGCGCAAGGGCCGGTCCCATGTGCTGAGGGTTATCCGCGATCTGCTCTATTTCGCGCCGAAGGGAAAAAAGACGAACCTCGCTGCCGCCATGGATTTCCTTAACAGCGTGACCCGGAAGCGCGCCGTGGTCTTCGTGCTGTCGGATTTTATGACCTCCGGGTTTGAAAAGCCCTTCCGAGTGGCCGCGAAAAAGCACGACGTCATTTCGATTTTTCTTTCCGATCCCCGGGAGCGCGAGATCCCGAAGGCAGGCATGATCGAGCTCAAGGACGCAGAGACCGGACACCGGATGTTGTTGGATACCGCCGATCGTCGCGCCTTGGCGGCTTTTACCCAGCATGCCGAAGCTCGGGTGCAGGGCCAGATGGATGCTCTGACCGCGATGGGCGTAGACATCATCGATGTCAACACCGGTGAGCCCTACGACCGGCCGCTGCAGCGCTTTTTCCAAAAACGAGCGCGGCGCCTAAGACATTGAAGACACATTGATCGCCATGAAACGCTGGCTGGTACTCGGACTCCTGATGGGTCTCGCTGCGTGCGCTGATGAGCCTGTGAAACAAGAGTCGGTGCCGGTTCCCGAGGGACCCGGAGAGTGGGCAGTCGCCGCACGGACCGACAAGACCGAAATCCAAGTCGGAGAAGCGCTGACCCTCGATGTCGCGATAAGACACCCGGTCGGCGCCGAGTTCTTGCTCGCTACGGGAGGAGACTACCTCGCTGTTTTCGAGCTTGTCGAGCAGATGGAACAAGACTCGACCGAGCCGACCGAGAGCCGTGTGAAGCTCCGTATCGCCGCCTATCGCCTGCCCGGCGAGATCGCTATCCCACCCATCAAGGTGGAGTACCAGAGTGAGTCGGGAGAGCTCGCATCCGTTGAGACCCAGGAGATTCCCATCTCGCTCGTCAGCTCGCTCACTCCCGAGGTGACGGAGATTCACGACATCAAGAGCCCGATGGCCGACATCTCTATTCCCGGCCGCTGGGGGAGACTCTGGTGGTTGTTGGTTGCCCTGGTCGTCGCGGCGTTGGCCTATCTTCTTTATAGGCGCTTTCGGAAGAAGGGAACCGAGCTCATGGTCGAACCCTTGCCACCGCCCCTTCCTCCTCCAGAAGTCGAAGCGGAAGAAGCCTTGCGAACACTGATCGAAGCGAGGCTCCTCGAGACTGGAAAGGTCCGCCAGTTCTATATCGAGCTCTCCGACATCATGAAACGGTATGCGGGACGCCGCTTCGCCGTGCCCTACCTCGAGCGCACGACCTCAGAGATTCAAAGAGATCTGAGAGTGGCCGGCATAGGGCAGGAGTGGCAAGTGAGGCTGGACAAGATCCTGGTGACGTCCGACCTCGTGAAGTTTGCCCGCATCGCGCCTCCGGACGAGGAGTCCAACCGGATGGTTCCCGAGGCCTTTCGTTTTATCGACGAGACGAAGCCTAGAGTGGCGGTACCTGAGGTGGTCACGACGGAAAGACCAGTGGAGGCGCAGCCGTGACACGACTCGCGTATCCCTGGTTGGCTCTCGGGCTGTTGCTGATCCCGGCGCTGATCTACCTCCACTGGAAGCTCCGAGAGAAGCGGCCCACTCTCCTTTACTCCGACCTCCGTCCGCTCCACATGCTCAGGCCTTCCATCTGGGTGCGCCTCTCCCCCATGCTATTCGTCGTGCGTATGTTGGCGCTTTCGCTGGTGCTGATCGCGATCGCGCGTCCCCAAGCCGGTGCACGAAGCGAAGAGGTCATCACCGAGGGCGTCGATATCCTTCTCGCCATCGACGTGTCGAGCAGCATGAAGACCGAGGACTTCAAGCCACGAAACCGCCTCCACGTTGCGAAACAGGTGGTGGCGGAGTTCGTACGGTCGCGTCCCCATGATCGCATCGGGATGGTGGCATTTGCGGCGCGGGCGCTCACCAAGTGTCCGCTGACGATCGACCATGACATCTTGCTGACGCTTCTCGAAGACGTACGCATCGGAAGCATCGCAGATGGCACCGCCATCGGCACCGCCATTGCCACCAGCGTAAACCGGCTCAAGGGCTCGAACGCCAAGAGCCGCATTATCATTCTCCTCACCGATGGTGTGAACAACCGGGGCGAGATCGATCCTCTTACGGCTGCCGAGTTAGCAAAGACGTTCGGAATCAAGATCTACACCGTCGGGGCAGGTCGCGAAGGTTATGCGCTTTATCCTTTCGAGGATCCTGTTTACGGAACCGTGTACCAAGACGTGCTGGTCGAGATCGACGAAGAAACCCTGGAGGACATCGCCGAGTTGACGGAAGGGAAGTACTTTCGGGCCACCGACGAGAAGTCCCTCGCCAAGGTTTACGAGGAGATCGACGAGCTCGAGAAGACCAAGATCAAGCAAAAAGACTACGTGCGCTACACCGAGCTGGCGCCCTATTTCATGATGGCTGCGCTAGGGTTGCTCCTGGCGGAGTCCGTTCTCTCGCGCACCCGTTTGCTGAGTATTCCCTGACGTTATGCAATTCGCAAACCTCTCTGCGTTTCATTTACTGTGGTTGGTGCCGGCCCTGGGCGCACTCTTCATTTGGTCCGGGCGACGGAAACGACGCGCAATCGCCGCCTTTGGTGATACGGGCCTTGTCTCGAAGCTCTCGCAGGCAGTCAGTCCCGTTCTCGACCGATTGAAGGGCGGGCTTGTCCTCACCGGGGTTTTCTTCTTGGTGCTTGCCATTGCGCGACCGCAGTGGGGAGAAAAGACCGAGGAAGTCGTTCGCAGCGGCGTGGACGTTTTCATCGCCTTCGATACCTCCCTCAGCATGGCGGCTACGGATGTCGTACCTTCCCGGATGGAAAAGGCCCGTCACATTGCCGCTGCCCTCACCGAGCGACTGCAGGGCAATCGAGTCGGCCTCATCGTCTTCGCGGGCGCGGCCTTCGTACAGTGTCCGCTCACGCTCGACGATGGCGCGGTCAGGATTTTCTTGGATGCGATAGGCACTGGCGTGGTGCCGGAGGCGGGAACCAATGTCGCGAGTGCCATCGACGCAGCACGTCGGGGCTTTGTTTCCAAGGAATCGAAGTACAAGGTGATCATCCTTCTGACCGATGGGGAACAGCACGAGGGAGATCCCGCCGCCGTCGCTCAGAAGGCCCGCGAAGAGGGTGTCGTCATCCACGCGATCGGCGTGGGAACACCGGCGGGCGATCCGATTCCGATCCGCAACGCCAAAGGAGAGGTCACCGACTACAAGCGCGATCCCGCAGGTCAGCCCGTTTTGAGTCGGCTGGATGAGGATTCGCTCGGTCGTGTGGCGTTGGCAACCGGTGGAAAGTATTTGCGGGCCACCGACCTAGAGACCGAAGTCGACGAAATCGGCGAGCTCATCGCATCCATGGAGAGCAAAGAGTTGAAATCGCAGTTGTTCACGCGCTACGAAGAACGTTTCTATTGGCCACTCGGCTTTGCGATCGCCTTCCTCATCGCCGACACGGCGATCCCGCGCGGCCGTCGCCGAAAGGAGGAGCCGGCATGAGGACCTGGTTAATTGCTATCCTCGTACTCCAGCTATTTGGTCCAGGCGTCAACAAGAAGAACAAAGAAGGTGCGGAGCTTTACGGAGAGGGAAAGCTGGACGAGGCCCTCGTCGCCTACACGCAGGCGCAAGAGGAGTCTCCGGACGCATCGGAGATCCAGTACAACATTGCTAACGTCCACTACCGAAAAGAGGAAATGGACAAGGCTTTAGATGGCTACCGGACGGCTCGGAGCGGTTCCGACGAGGTGCAAAGGCGTTCTCACTTCAATACTGGCAATGTCCTTTATAAGGGCGAGAAGTTTCCAGACGCGGTCGCGGCGTACAAGGAGGCCCTCAAGATCGACGACCAAGACATCAAAGCGCGACAAAACCTCGAGCTGGCCTTGCGGAAAAAGGAAGAACAACGCCAACAAGAACAGGAAGGGGGAGGCGACTCCGGAGAAAGCGACGAGAACCAGCAAGATCAGTCGCAGCCTCAGAGTCAACAAAACCAGTCGCAGCCTCAGGATCAGTCCCAGCCTCAGGACCAGGCCATGGATTCGAGCGAGCAGGGAGGTGAAGCCCAGCCGCAAGGGATGAGCAAGGAGGAGGCCGAGCGGATCCTGGCGGCCCTGGCGGAGATGGAGAAGGCCGAGCAACGCAAGCAACAGCAAAAACGCCAAATCAAGGCACCTGCCAAGGGCAAGGACTGGTGAGGGCTGGTAATTGCGCTAAAATAGAGCGGTTTTGCAATGAATAGCGCGGCCAGCCGGATCGCAGGAGCCATCATACTTGGGACCTTCTGCTTGTTGATCCTTCTGGCTCGGGAGGCGAGAGCCCAAGACTTCCGTGTCCAGGCCTCCGTAAGCGCCAACCGCATCGGCATGGACGACGACCTCCAGCTCACGGTCTCTATGTTCGGAGACAGCTTGGGCCGTGCCAGCGCCCCGATGCTTCCCAAGCTCGAGGGGTTTCGTATCGGCGGCTCATCCCAGTCGACCAGCATCCAGTGGATAAATGGCAGAATGTCCGCCACGCGAGCCATCACTTATCGTCTGGTGCCGGTGGCCGAAGGCAAGCACACCATCGATCGCGTCTCGGTGACCTATCAAGGAACCCAATACCTTACCGGGCCTATCGAGGTGGAGGTCGTCGCTGGCTCGGTTCGGCCGCAGGGCGGCCGACGGTCGGATCCGTTTGATGCGTTCAATCCTCCCCGGCAGCGACGGCGCGCCAAAGTGGCAGGCGAAGTCTACGTCGAGGCGGCGCTGTCTCGACCCTCCACGTATGTGGGCGAGCAAGTCATTCTTACCTACAAGCTCTATACGCAATTGCCGATCATGGGGCTCGAGGTGGATCAGCAGCCTAAGTTGACCGGTTTCTGGGTCGAAGAAGTCAAGATGCCCAAGGAGCCGGAGTGGAAAGAAACCACCGTCAAGGGAAAGACGTTCTACGTCTTCGAGATAAAGAAGAGCGTACTTTTTCCAACAAAGGCTGGCACGGCTACCATCGAGCCCGCGACCTTTTCGATGGCGATTCGGGGCTCCTCCGATCCGTTTGATTCGTTCTTCTTCCGGACGACCGACACCATTCGCAGGACTACGAAGCCCGTTTCGCTCGAAGTCAAACCGTTGCCCTCTGCAGGCAAACCCAAGGACTTCTCCGGCGCGGTGGGGACGTTCGATCTAGCCCTGGAGATGGACAACCTGGACAGGGACACCATCGCGGCGGGAGAACCACTGACCGTGGACGTGGTGGTAAAGGGGAAGGGGAATCTCAAGACGGTGAAGGTCCCGGATCTCCCGACCCCGGACAGCTTTCGAACCTACGATCCCAAAACCGAAGAGAGGTTCAGCGCCAGCGGATTGGGCTTCGGAGGGGAAAAACGTTGGGAGTTCGTGCTCGTGCCGAGCGCTCCTGGAAAGTACAAGCTCGGCCCGCTGAGCCTGTCTTACTTCGACCCGGCGAAGAAGAGCTATGTGACCGCGAAGGCTGGCCCGCTGACCCTCAACGTCGGAGGGGCGACGGCGGTTGCCGGAGCACCCATCGTGGCTCCCCGTTCGGAAGTGAAGCTCCTGAGACGAGACGTTCGTTACCTCAAACCGGCACCCAAAGAGCTCGGAGTGGCTAGGGCACCGTTTTCTCGGAGCGGCTTGTTCTATGCCACGCTCGCACTTCCCATGCTCTGGAATCTCGGCCTGGTGGCCTACCGTTTGAAACGAGAGAGTGAGGCCTCTCAAGTCGGGCTCTGGCGTCGACGGCGAGCGCGGAAGGAAGCCCATGGGCGGCTCAAGCAAGCGGCGAAGAAGGCGCACCATGAGGCGCAGGACTTCTATGAGGTGACGGCCGCGGCATTATTCCGTTACGTCGGTGACAAGACAGGGGTTAGCCATTCGGGCCTGACCACGCAACAGATCGAATCGATGTTGGCGGAGCGGCAAGTTCCTGAGTCGGCCCGTGCCGAGTTTCTAAAGACCATCGAGGCCTGCGAGTTCGCTCGATTCACGCCCGGAGACAGAACCCGCCAAGAGATGGAAGAGCTCCTCGCGCGAGCGGAGCAAGCCATCGTGTCTCTCGACAAGTATCTCGTATGATTTCCTGGTTGCTGGTCGGCTTCCTCGGCCTCCTCGGCTTTCCCTACGGGGCTCAGTTCGTCTCCCCGCAAGAGGTGTTCGAGCGCGGCGAAGAGCTCTACCGCGAAGGCCTATATGACCAGGCGGTCGAGCAATACGAAGCGCTTCGCTCGCAAGGGGTGGTCGACGGAGCGCTCTGCTACAACCTGGGCAACGCGTATTTCAAGAGCGGCCGGTTGGGTCTCGCCATTCTCAATTACGAGCGTGCCCTCGAGCAGATGCCTAGCGATGAAGACACCAGGGCCAACCTCGAGTTCGCCAACGAGCTCATCGTCGACATCGTACAAAGGCGGCCGATGCCGTCATACGTTGCTTGGGTGGTGGATCTTTACCACTCAGTCGACCCCAATTTCCTGGCGCTCTTGCTCAGCCTCTCCTTCGTCATCGGCGGCGCCGCGGTCTCGATGCTGCTTCTCGGCCTTTGGCCTCAGCTCCGTACTCCCGCGATCTATGCTCTTGCGACCGTCGCGGCAGTAGGGCTACTGTCGGCAACCGTGTTGATCGCCAAGGTTCAATCGTCGGGCGAACGGGAGGAGGCGATCGCGATCGCTCAAGTCTTGGATGTCCGCAGTGGCCCCGGCGATACCAACCTTCAGCTGGCGGAAATTCACGAGGGGCTCAAACTCACGGTCCTCGGCGAGCGAGAGGGCTGGCTCCAGGTCCGACTTCCCAACGGCCTCACTGGATGGGTACAAGAGGCCGATGTCGAAAGCATCTGAGCCGGTCGGAATTTATATCCACATCCTGTTTTGCAACGAAGTATTGGAAGTCTTCCTATGAATGAGCACGGGTTCATCGACCTCCGGAGCGACACCGTCACCCGGCCGACACCGGCGATGCGAAAAGCGATGGCCGAGGCGGTAGTGGGGGACGACAACTACGGTGACGACTCGACCGTCAACAAGCTTCAGGAAAAAGCCGCGACGCTCATCGGCAAGGAGGCGGCACTCTTTGTCCCCACGGGAACGATGGGCAATCAGATCGCCATCAGGCTCCACACCGAACCGGGCGAGGAAGTCATCACAGAAGAGCGCAGCCACATCTTCAACTTAGAGATGGCGGCCATGGCGGTGGTCTCCGGAACGCTCGCCCGACCGATAAAGGCCGAGGACGGAATCCTTGACGTCGAGTCGATCCGCAAGGCCATCCGCCCAAGGGTGTACAATCGTGCTCGAACCGGACTCATTACTCTCGAAAACACCCACAACTACGCCGGCGGAACCGTGTACTCCATCGAGCGAAGCCGAGAGATCATCGACTTCGCTCACGACCGGGGCATCCCCGTTCATCTGGACGGCGCCCGCATCTTCAACGCCGCGACCGCCCTCGGTTGCGAGGCCAAGGATCTGGCCATGGGATTCGATTCCGTGATGTTCTGCCTTTCCAAGGGACTCTGCGCCCCGGTCGGCTCACTCCTCTGCGGTGACCGTGATTTCATCGAGAGGGCCCGCGGCACCAGAAGGCTCCTCGGGGGAGGCATGAGACAGGCCGGTGTATTGGCCGCCCCCGGCATCGTCGGGCTCGACGAGATGACCTCTCGCTTGGGAGAAGATCACCAAAACGCCCACAAAATCGCCGAGAATCTCGCCGGCATCGACGGCATCGAGATCGACCCCGCCAAGGTCCGGACCAACGTCGTCATCTTCGAAATTAGCTGCCCCCACATGAACACCAGTAAATTGTTGGCCGGGCTGAAAGAACGTCGAGTGCTGGGCAATGTGGTCGATGAGTCCCATGTCCGCATGCTTACCCACCATGACGTGTCACAGAAGGACTGCCTCACCGCCTGCGAAGCGATCGCCGAGGTCATGAAAACCTAGCTTTATAGGGAGGGTTTCCCACTTCTTTTTCGTCACAGCAATAGGGGAGGGAAATCATCCAGACTCATTCTCAATCGCCCAGGCTGCTTGACAGGGTTCGGACTGTCCTCCGTGCCCGCCACTACAGCCGCCGGACGGAAAAGGCGTACATCGGATGGATCAAGAGATTCATCTTCTTTCACGACAAACGCCATCCGAACGAGATGGGGGAGCGCGAGGTGACCCAATTCCTCTCCAGTCTCGCCACTGACAGGAACCTCAGTCCCTCCAGTCAAAACCAGGCGTTGAGCGCCCTACTCTTTTTGTATCAGAACGTCCTCGGCCGAGAGCTCGATTGGTTGGGTCGTGTCGTGCGCGCCAAGCGCCGGTTGCGAGTTCCCTTGGTTCTCTCGCGCGAAGAGGCTGCCACCGTCCTCAGTCGGCTTCAAGGGACGCCGTGGCTCATGGCGTCGCTTCTCTACGGGGCCGGCCTGCGAGTTCTGGAGTGCGCGCGCCTGCGCGTTCAGGATATCGACTTCCATCGTAATCAAATCTTGGTCTATCGCAATCTCAACACGCCCGGCCTCGAAGCCAAATTTACCGCGCTCTTCGAGGCACGATACGTTCTCGAGTCTGCTCGGCTCGTTGATCTAATGGGAGACAAAGAGGCGGCGCGCAGTGAGTATCGCCGCTTTCTCGATTTTTGGAAGGACGCCGATCCCGACCTCCCCGAGCTCCAGGAGGCAAGAACGTCCTTGGCCAGGTGAGGGAACCGTATGGGAACTTGGCGCGTGAAGCCCGTCACCCGTGGGCTGATTCTGTTGCTCGTCGGTAAGCCGATAAAAGGGTTGTCGGTGAAGCCTCCGGCAGCGAACCTCGTAATGATCACTGCCGCGCTTATGCTCCAGGACGAGGTTGGGTCCGAACCGGCTCCCTCATGCTCATCGTGCGGGCCATCGTCGATGGTGAGCGCGACCCTGAACCCCGTTCATCAGCACTCGAAAAAATGAAAAAAAGGCTTGACAGCTTTCGCGCGACAAATTTCCTTTCGATGACGCCGCCTTTAAGAACATCGCTCACGTACGCTACGTAGCGTTCTGGTGCATTCTCTACGCCGTTCTTATTTTCGTTTCATGTCGATCGATTGTTGCCTTCCTTTCGCCGCCTGAGGGCGCTCTAAAACAGTGGAGTATAATCTGACTGCTAGTTCATTGGGGGGGAAGACGATGCTCGAAAGATTCAAGAACTACTTCGGAAAGCTCGAACGTCTGTCTGACTGCGAGCTCGATCGCTCGGCCGAGAAACTCGTCTGCGCCGAGAAACAAAACGTTGCCCGGCTGATCGCCCATGTCGCCGAGATGTCGAGGCGGAAGGTCGCGCTCCAGCTCGGTTACAAGAGCACGTTTCACTACTGCGTCGAGCGGCTTCATCTGAGCGAAGGCTCGGTCGCATCGCGAATACACGTCGCGAATGTTTCGATTCGCTTCCCACAGCTCCTCGTCGCGCTGGCCGAGAACCGTATCAGTCTCACGGTTGCGGGTCTTCTGGCGCCTCATCTGAGCGAGGACAATGTCGATACGCTCCTCGCAGATTGCGCCGGGATGACCAAGAAGGCCGCGCTAGAGTATCTCGTGCGCATCGAACCCAAACCGGTGTTCGAGCCGTCGATCCGAAGACGCCCCGCCCGGCCGGTGCCCGTGGAGGCAGCTCCAGCGGAAAGACCAGCGGCCCCTCCGCGCGAGTTGACGCAGAGCAAGCGTCAGCTGTCGCCGAGCTCGCCCAACATCCTCCAGCCCGCCCGACCCGCCGTGTTCAATTTCAGGTTCTCGGCCGACCGGAGCTTCAAAGAGAAGTTCGAGGGACTGGCCGAAGTCATGGGCGTGGAGAATGCTCAAAGGCATATGGCGGAGATTTTGGAGCAGGCTCTCGACATCGCCCTCGAGAAAAAAGACCCGGAGAGAAAGCTCGAGCGACGGAAGGCGAGACAAAAGGTCACTAAAGCCAGACCTCGTCTAGACGAGATGTCGAAGAACGTCGCGCCGGGCGTGCCGAGAGTGAAAGACGAGCCAGCGAGGTCGCGATACATTCCTTCCGAGGTCATCGAGCGGGTCCACGCCCGTGGCAATAACCAACGCCAATACAAAAGCGTTGATGGGAGGCGATGCCAGTCGCGGACCCGCCTTCAGGTGGACCACGAGCGGCTGTTTGCCATCTTTCGCAGTCACGACGAGCAATTCCTTTTTCTTTTATGCCCCGCCCATAATCTCTTGGTGGCCGAACATGTCCACGGGGCGGAATTCATCCAACGGAAGATCGATAAGAGGCGGAAGATCGATGAAAGGCGGGGGCGTCGGGAAGTGCCGGAGCACAGGTCACCGCTTGCTCGAGCTCCATAGCGGCTGCTCGCTATCAACGGTTTACGAAGGGTAGTTCACTAGATTCCAGGAGGTCGTTCATGATGAGGATTACTTTGCTATCTGTTTTTTTGGCTGTCTTCTTGGTTGCTGGGGGCGGCGCGCCCACCGTGTCTGCACAGGGCGACGAGCGGCAGGTGGAGAGCGCCGATCTTTCCAACCTTCAGTGGAGAAACATCGGTCCCGCTCGACCGAGCGGCCGCGTGACCGATCTGGCGGTGCTCGAGACGAGGCCGAGTACCTTCTACGCAGCAACCGCCACCGGCGGCGCTTGGAAGACGACTACCAATGGCACGACGTGGACACCGGTCTGGGATAGTGAGGGGAGCATTTCATTGGGCGCGATTGCGCTCGCGTCATCCAATCCGAACGTGGTCTGGCTAGGCACCGGGGAAGCGTGGAGCGCGCGGATCTCCTCCTACGGCGATGGCGTCTACAAATCGGAAGACGGCGGCAAGACCTGGCATCACATGGGGCTGCGAGAGACCCGGTACATCGGTCGCATCGTGGTGCACCCGGAAGACGAGAACACGGTCTACGTCGCCGCGCTGGGCTCACTATGGGGGCCCAACGAAGAGCGAGGCCTCTTCAAGACCACCGACGGTGGGAAGTCGTGGACCAAGATGCTCTACGAGAACCCGCACACCGGTGTGGTGGAGGTCGCGTTGGATCCCTCACGCCCCGATACTGTCTACGCGGCGACGTACCTTCGGGAGCGACGAGCATGGAACTTCGTGGGAGGCGGTCCGGAGAGCGGTCTCTTCAAATCGACCGACGGTGGCGAGACCTGGGTCGAGCTCACCAACGGGCTGCCCGAAGTGGATAAGGGTCGCATCGGAGTCTCGATTTGCCGAAGCCAACCCAACACAATCTACGCAGCCATGGAAGCTCAGGGCCAGGCGGGAGGGATCTTCCGCTCCAACGACCGTGGCGCCAGCTGGGAGCGGCGCACGGGAGAGTGGAACACTCGGCTCGACTACGGGAAGCTAAATTGCGATCCCAACAACCCCGAGAGCGTGTACTTGATGCATATGAGGCTTTCTCGCTCGGATGACGGCGGGAAGACGTTTCGGACCGACGTCATCGGTCGGGGAGGGCACGCCGACTGGCGCACGATGTGGATCAGCCCGTCGAACTCCGATCACCTCATTTCGGGAAGCGATGGTGGTGTCTACATTTCCTACGACCGAGGCGAGAGCTGGAGCTTCATCGGGAATCTCCCCGTCTCCCAGTTTTATGACGTGGCGGTCGATATGCAGGAGCCTTTCTACTACGTCTACGGCGGCCTTCAGGACAACGGCACCTTCGGTGGACCGAGCGGGACGCGCTACTCCGACGGCATCACCAACGCAGACTGGACACTGACGACGGGCGGCGACGGCTTCTACGTCCAGATCGATCCCGAAGATCCAACGATTGTCTATAGCGAGTGGCAATACGGTTTCCTGAATCGGTTCGACACCAAAACCGGGGAGCGGCACTTCATTCAGCCGCAGCCCAAAGACGAGGAGAACTATCGGTGGAACTGGTCGTCGCCGCTCGTTCTTTCGCAGCACGATCGCAATACCCTCTACTTCGGTGCGAACTATCTTTTCCGGAGCCGGAACCGGGGAGATAGCTGGGACGTCATCGGTCCCGATCTGACGCGCGCGCTCAATCCGCTCGAGCTGCCACTGATGGGTAAAGTATGGCCGCGGGACGCAGTGGCGTACCATGCCGGGACCTCGGATTACGGAAGCATTTCCACGATCGCCGAATCGCCGCTTCGAGCCGGCGTGCTCGCGGTGGGCACCGACGACGGCTTGATTCAGGTGACGACTGATGATGGAGAGAACTGGTTCCGCATCGAGACCATTCTCGGCGTTCCCAACCAAGCGTGGGTGACGCGCGTTTTGTTGTCTGGACACGACGTGGAAGCGCTCTATGCCACGATCGATGCGCATCACGACAACGACTTCAAGCCTTACGTTGTCAAGAGCACTGACTTGGGCCGCACCTGGAAGTCCATAGCCAGCAACTTGCCGGCCTTTGGGCACGCGCGAACGATCGCCGAGCATCCGCGCAACCCGAAGCTTCTCTTCGTGGGGACCGAGTTCGGCGTCTTCGTCTCGGTCGATGGCGGAGGGCATTGGGTTCAACTGAAGAACAACTTGCCCACGGTCAACGTCTACGACATGTTGGTTCACCCGAGAGAGAACGATCTCGTCGTAGCGACTCATGGTCGCGGGTTTTGGATCATGGACGACATTGGAATCCTAGAAGAGCTGGGACCGGCCCTCGATAAGGAGCTTCATATTGCCGCAATTCGCCCGGCGACCCAGCTTCATCGTCACGTGCGCAATCAAGGCT
The DNA here is from genome assembly GCA_965222425.1 of Candidatus Marinacidobacterales bacterium. Classification (GTDB taxonomy): domain Bacteria; phylum Acidobacteriota; class Vicinamibacteria; order Marinacidobacterales; family DATDRI01; genus CBDCNP01. The sequence goes on along the minus strand of CBDCTW010000022.1, from coordinate 33,026 downwards.
CGATCGGGACGGATCACTTTGCGGCACCGAATCCACCTGACGGCGCCATCCTTACTTATTACGTCAATCCAGAATTGCTCGAGGGAAGCGCCGCGATCGAGACCACGGTCGACATCTTGGACGAGGGGGGTGGTTTCGTACGCCGGCTGAACGCTCTGCAGGGTGGGAAGGGAGCCGGCATCCAGCGTCTGGTTTGGGATCTGCGACACCCGCTGCCATATGAGATAAGCGCCGAGGAGGCACGGAACAGCTGGCGCCCGCCGCCGCGTGGTGCTTTCGTGATTCCAGGTGACTACGGAGTCCGCTTGAGAGTTGGCGACAACGAAACGATGCAGTCACTGACCGTGCGAGGCGATCCGGACATCGCGATTTCGACCGAGGATCGGCGGCTGTGGCATGACACGCTTCTCCGGCTCGCAGACATGGATGGGGCGGCGCGAGGTTCAGTCGCCACCGCCGAACGAACGCAGGAGCAGTTGAAAGAAGCGGAGAAAGCCCTCGCGTCCAACCCCGACGCCTTGGCGGCACTGCGAGAGGAGCTTCGCGGTCTTCAGTCTACCGTCGCCGGCGTTTTGGAGAATTTACGTGGCCGGGGTGGTCGAGATGTCGCGGAGCAACCCAAGACACCACCCATTGCCCCTCGCATCCGCGAGACCTACCGGTCCGCCGAGGCGTCCACCGCGCGCCCCACCGACGACCAGCTTCGCATCACCGACGAAACAGGAAATCGGCTGAAGGAGGAGATCGCAACGCTCGGCGGTTTGGTAAATACATCGATACCGGCGTTCAATCGGAAGCTGGACGAGGCGGGAGTCCGGTGGACTCCTGGTCGTTCTCCGGTGGCGCCGGCGACGACCCAGTGAGCGATTCTTCTTCGTCCCGGTTCTGAACGTACTGCCAGCCGAATCGGCCTTTGATGCAGAGGTGTCCGTTGGTGACGCTGTGATCTTGAGGTGACGTCACTTTGACGATTTGGTTGTCCTGGACGTGGAGCTCGAGGTTACAACCCACGCCACAGTAGGGACAAATCGTTCGCGTGACGCTTTGTTGCCTCTCGTCCCAGGTGCCGGCGTTGCGCATGTCGTGCTCGGACTTGAACATGAGCGCCCCGGTGGGGCAGACTCCGATGCAGTTGCCACAGTAGACGCAGGCCGACTGATCGAGGAGGCGGTCGAACTCGGTCGAGATGCGCGCGTCGAAGCTGCGGCCGAGGTTGCCGTTGGGGGCGGCGTGGAGTCGGGCGGCTTCGATCAAGTCGCGGCGACCGGCCAGAATGCCCGTCGACTGAGGGCCGCGGATTCCGTTGCCGCCGCTGATCACGACGAGGTCTGCCCCCGCTTCGATGAAGCGAGTGAGGTTTGCAGCCGGCGGAAGATCGGAAGCCATGTCGATCAAGACGGGGACATCGGCTCGTTTGCCAATCGCGATGAACTCCTCAGGCATCATGATCTCGGGACCATGGGGATGCGCTAATTCGCGCGGGAGAGGTGGGCCAAATTCACTCTGCTTTTCGACCGCGGTCAAAATGGCGATCATGGCGGTGCGGTCATTGATCTTGTCGATGAACTCCTCCCGCGTCCCTGCTTCGACGATGCTCATTCCCGCCGCCCGGTAGGCGCGGTCGTACTCGAAACGGTGTGCGGTCTGAATGAGACAATCCCGCTTCGGCCATGTCGGATGGGGCAACGCGTCGATTTTTTCGGGATCGGTGCCAGTCAGGCACGCTGCGGCCCCCAAGATCATGGCCGAGAAAGCCCCCGACGTGACCAGTGCAGCCTCCGCTCCCACGACCTCCGCAACCCGCTTGCCGGCAGCCTCGGTCAGCTCGTACATGTCGACGAAATAGTCGTTGGCTTCGATCATGGCCTCCATGACTTCGCGAGGCATCCGCGAACCGCCTAGGCGGGTGAGATGCTCATGAGCCCCGAGGTGCGGGCGTACACCCAGTAGTTGCGTGTAAATATTGTCGCGATAAGCGGCTTCCAAGGCCTCGAGCTCTGCGGGGTCCGCCGGTCCTTCGATCGTTGGCGATTTGCATCACCGCGGCCGCCGCTTCCTCCGCGGTCATACCGAGAGGAGTACCGACGTCGCGGTCGATGATGCCTTTTACTTCATCGAGTGCAACCGGATTGTCGACGGCGAGCAAAGTGTTGGGATTGAGGCGACCTAGAACCAAATTCGCGTCGGTTATCGTTGGACGGCGCCCACCGCGACCGTAGCAGATCGGGCCCGGACCGGCTCCGGCACTTTCTGGCCGACTTGCAACATGCCGGCGTCATTGATGAAGGCGATAGACCCGCCTCCGGCGCCGATACTATGAACATCGACCATGGGAACGTGAATCGGCATGGCGTACTCGAGCTCGGCACTGATCTGGGGGATGCCCCCTTGGATGAGACCGACATCACAGCTCGTCCCGCCCATGTCGTAGGTGATGACGTTCGGATAACCGGAAACCTTCGCCGTGTAGGCTGCGGCCATGACGCCGGAAGCCGGTCCGGACATCACCGTCTTGACCGCGGCCTCGGACACGATCTTCGAGGATACCGTTCCACCGTTACCCTGCATCACCAAGAGATCGTGGGCGTAGGAACGTCTTTCGAGCTCCTCTTGAAGGCGGGAGATGTAACGGTGGAGGACCGGCTGAATCGCCGCGTTGACGGCCGCTGTCGTGCCGCGCTCGTACCCGCGGTACTCGCTCAGAATCGCATGACCCATCGTGATGTAGGAGTTCGGCCAGAGCTCGCGCGCTATCTCGACGGCTTGGCGCTCGTGTTTCGAGTTGATGTAGGCGTGCAGGAAATGGATTACCAAAGACTCGCAGCCCAAGTCCACGAGTTTCTTGATGACCGCCGCCGTTTCTTCTTTATCGAGGGGCGTCACCACGTTTCCGTCTGCGTCCATGCGCTCGTTCACCTCGAGCCGTGGCTCGCGTGGGATCAACGGCTCGAACTGGCTGACCATGCCGTATGGATTGGGTCGCGTGCGACGCCCGAGCCCGAGGACATCTCGAAAGCCCTTCGTCGTGATCAAACCGCATCGGGAGACTTTACGCTCCAGCAAGGCGTTCGTGGTGGTCGTCGTCCCGTGGACGATGGATGTCACTTCGCTCAAATCGGCTTCGGCCGCCTCGAGCGCCGCCAACACTCCGATGGCCTGGTTTGGGACAGTGGTGAGAACCTTGGAGATGCGCACGCCTTCACCGGCCTCCTCCATCCAGACGAGGTCGGTGAACGTGCCGCCTACGTCGACGCCGACGATCTTGTGGGTCTTGCGGGGCCTACTGGGCACGGGCTAGCCCGGTGGCCTTCGGGCTTCAATGGGCGCATCCGGTGCCACCCACTCCCGCTGCAAACGGTCGGGGAGAAGTCCCATGCGAGGCTGTCTCTCGGCAATAAGCAGGTAAAGCGAAGTTGAAACGTTGCCAAGCTGCTCGAAGCGGTGGAATGCCTGGGAGTCTCGCCAGGCGGCGCTGTCCTCCGTCTTCGGCCAGTAGGTAAGCAAGACGTATTGCACCGGCGCTTTTTGAGGTAGGACGCCCACCGGGCCCGTGAATACGTAAGGCGTGGGGATGGGCGATCCTCTCAAGGTTTCGTACGGCAGCACGCCGAATCGAATAGCTTCCGCGGACGCCGCGAGGGCATCCTTTTGTCCCTCTGGGCTTAGCGGCTCGTCCCGGAGCAGCACCGACTCGCACAGGAGTTTCCCCTCGGCGGTCTCGACCGCTGACAACAGGCGTCCCTTGCGCACGTAGTAGGCGTACCAAAACGAATCCCTGGCTTCGTCTTGAACGTCGTTGTGGGTTCGGTCCGCCTGCCAGCGTTCCATCTCTTCGAGGCTCCGGAACTTGGCAGTGAAAAAGCCCCAGTCGGTACCCGTAATCGGACCGCCATAGGTTTCGAGGAAGCCGGGTTGTTGGGCCGCGTAAGGCCTTATCTCCCCATCACGCTTGTCCGAATCGGCCTTCTTTTCGGGGCGAGCGAGGAATCCTCCCTCCGCGATATGAAGCGTCGGTTTTGGTGTTGTTTCCATCTCGGTGAGAATCTACCTCAATTCGACGACTCTTTGCCAAACGGGCTCCTGCGATCGCAAGCTGCTTGCCGGCATGATATACGGTTCGGACATGGGAACCCTTACGCGTCGCAAAACAATAGCATTCCTGGCCTTGGTGCATTTGGGCTGGACGGCTGTGCCCGCGCTCTCCCAAGGTAAGGGCGTCGACGAGGAGGGAACGAGGGCGATTCGCAGTTATACGACGCGCCCTGAATTCCTTTCGCCTCTTGTCGATCACCTGCCCGCTTCGATCGACGGGGTTCTGTCTCCCCGGGAGGTCCTCGGCTACACCATAGGCAAGCCCGGCAAGATGACCTACTACGCCGATGTCGTTCGGTACTTGCAAGCGCTGGCTGAAAAATCTCCGCGAGTCGATTCATTCTTCATCGGGACATCAAACGAAGGTCGCCGCATCATAGCGCTCGCCGTAAGCTCCGAAGAGAACATCCGGCAAATCGAGAAATACAAGTCCATGACGTTGGCCCTCGCCGACCCGAGACAAATTTCCGAAGCCGAGGCTGCGGTCATCGTTCGGGAAGGCAAACCCATTTATGCGGTGATGGGAGCGGTTCAGGGGGCGGAGACCGCGAGTCCCGAAATGATGATGGAGCTCGCCTACCGGTTGGCGGTCAGCAATGACCCGACACTCGAGCGGATTCGTAACGAAGTCATCGTTCTCATTCTGCCGGTCTTCGAGCCCGATGGGCGGGACCGATACACTGATTGGTACTCTCGATACCTCGTCGATCTCACCGACCAGGCGCAGTGGAGGCCGGCCTCGCCTTACTGGAGCAAGTATCTCTACCACGACACCAATCGCGACGGGCTCGTTCTTTCTCAGCCAACGACCCGTGCCCTGCTCGAGCTTTTCGATCGCTTCCACCCCCAGGTGATCGACGATTTCCATGAATCCCTGCCGTTTCTCTACATATTTACCGGCACCGGGCCCAACTACCCTAACTACGACCCTATCTACGAAACGGAGTTATCGTGGTTGGCTCATTACGAGCTGGCGCAAATGAATCGCTGGGGTATGCCAGGCGTTTGGGTGCACGACTTCGCGCAGGCTTGGTACCCGGGATATGTGGCTTGGATCGCGGTGAATCGAAATGCGGCGGGCCGCTTTCATCAGTCCTTCGGCAATGCAGGCGCCAGCACGATGAGACGTGAGCTCACCGAACCGATTCTGTCTATCTTCAATAACACACGAACGTACGCGAACCGTCTTAGCCGGGAATGGTTTCGTCCCGTCCCACCCTACCAGGAAGTCGATTGGTCCCATAGGAACAACATCAACTACCAGCAGACTGCGGTGCTGAGTGCGTTGGATCTGGTTTCCCGTCATCCGGATACGTTTCTCGAGAACTTTTGGAAAAAGAGCTTCAACTCCCTTCGTCGAGGAAGGACCGAGCCCCCTCACGCATGGGTTGTCCCCTTGGGGCAGCGGAAGGTTGGGCACCGAGACGCCAACGCGCGAGCTCGGTCGCTGGTCAACCTCGTGCGTCGCCACGGGATAGAAGTTCACCGACTGACTTCCGAGATCACCCTGGCGTCCGTAGTGGATACGAGTGATGTTGATGGTGGTGCTGCGGGTGGCGGGGAGGGTGGGGCACGTGTGCCTCGAGGCTCCTACGTCGTCCGTATGGATCAACCGTACAGAAACTTCATCCAGACCCTTTTCGAGATTCAGGAATATCCGGAGAACGCTCCCCCTTCCTATGACGACACGGCCTGGACACTCGGCCTCATGTACGGCGTCCGCACGATAGAAGTGCGGGACAAATCCGTTTTGAACGCTGCGATGGAACAGGTCGTGGCGGACCTACCGAATAGCTACACGGAGACAAAAGCCTTGAGGCGTCGTTTCGAACAAGCTGGTTCGCCGCGCATCGGACTCGTCTACACTTGGAGATATACACAGGACACCGGCTGGTTGAGGTTCACGCTGGACACGCTGGGCGTTCCCTATGAGCTCGTCAACGAAGACAGGCTGCGAAGGGGTGCGCTGGCCGATGATTTCGATGTGCTCGTTTTCAGCCCTGCGAGCCCTGCGGGGAGGGGCGACGGCCAGGCCGTCGTGGAAGGGTTAGACCGAAAGTACGGGCCGCTCGCCTACACTAAAACGGTACGTTTTCGCTTTATGGGCGACTACGGTTCCTCCGAAGACATCACGGGAGGGATGGGTCTCGTGGGAGTGAAAAACCTCGAGTCGTTCGTCGAGGCGGGCGGCACGCTCATCACCATCGGATCCGCGTGCCGAGTACCGGTGGATTACGGGCTGGTACCTGATGTGGAAATCGTCGATCCTTCGGAGCTCCTCGTTCCCGGATCGATTCTCAAGGCGGAGGTGGTCGATGACGGCCGGCCGACGACGAGCGGCTACTCTCGAAATCTGGCGGTTTTTTTCGCTAAGGCCCCGGTGTTCTCGGTGAGGGAAGGTGCACGTGCCTCTGTGTTGCTGCGCTTTTCCGAGAACGAAATGTTGCTATCCGGGCTTGCCGATCATGCGGTGCCGCTTCAAGGTGCGCCCGCGATCATCGAAGCGCAGATCGGGCGAGGTAACCTCGTCATGTTCGCGTTCAATCCCGTTCACCGTTGGCTGAGTGTCGGCACCTTTGATCTTCTCTTCAATACGATGCTCGCACCGCGTGAAGCGCATCACTCGCGATGAGGGGAAGGTGTCATCGCTTATCCCAGAGGGTGACGGGGAGGACGTCGTCCTTTAGGGAGTCGGGATTCACCCAGTAGTAGTCGCCGAAGGGCCGGTCCTCCGGCCAAATCTCATCCAGAGTGTCGGCGTCGTAGAGAATGCCGGCCTTCATCACGTAAGCGATGTCTACAGTATTGCGGATATTATCAAGAGGATTGGAGTTGAGGACGACGACGTCGGCCAATTTGCCTGGTTCGATAGAGCCGATGTCCTGGTCCACACCGATGAAGTAAGCGCCGTGAAGACTTGCCACCTCTAGCGCTCCCATTGGGCCGAGCGCCGACGCCGCCATCCAGACCTCCCAGTGGGATGAGAGGCCGTGCTGCTGTCCATGCGATCCAATCGCGCCGTGGCCTCCTTCGGCGATGACGTCTGCGAGCCCTTGGGCCCGCAGCGAAAAATCGTAATCGGTAGCCGGACGCAGCATGCGTTGACGCAGGTGCGGCATGAGTTGCCACCAGGGCGAGAAACGGCGGAGTTTTTCCTCTTTCCAAAGATCGCCTTCTTGAAAGAAGTAGTCTTGGTTGAAGATATAGGCCGGACCGGCTACCGAGAAGACGGGTGAGTACACCACGTCAGCTTGGCCGAGAAACTTCGCCACGTCACCGTAGATAGGGAAGTGGCTCAGACCGTGCTCGAAGCCCTTGTGACCGTCCATGATCATGCTGAGATTGAATTCGAGGTCGCCGCCTTCACCGGTGACGGTGAGCCCGATCTTCCGAGCTGCATCCACAATCCACTGCCGCTGGTCTCGGCGGGGCTGAAGGTACTGCTTGATCGCAGTCGCGCCGGCTTGTGCCCTTCTTTGCACTTCGTCCATCGCCACTTCGGCGCTCGTGATGGGATTAGGGCCGGGGCCGTCTCCGCGGCCCACGCCTTCGCCGGTGCTGAAAGTCCGGGGTCCAATGGCAAGTCCGGCTGCCGTGAGCTCGGCGGTTGGGAACACTTCTTCGTCGGGGGCGGCCGGATTGCGAGTCGTGGTCACGCCGTACGCTAGATAGACTGCGGTCTCGAAGTTATGGGCGGGCATGATGCCCAAGTGCTGGGAGTGATGGTGCGCGTGCGCATCCACGAGGCCCGGGATGATCGTCTTTCCCCGCGCGTCGATCACACGGTCGGCTGTCGTCGCATCGCAATCGCCAACGCACGCGATGCGCTTTCCCCGAACGATCAGCGTGCCCTTGTCGATCACCTTACGTTCATTGAGCGTGATGATCCGCGCGTCCCGGAGCGCGATCGTTCCGGTTGGGGCTCGCGGCTGAACTTCCAGTTTGATCGTGATCCTCTTCGTGCGTCGCGAGATCGTGTCGTGAGAGAAGTAACGCCGTCCGTGTCCAAACTCGACGACCGTGTTGCTTCGCCAGCGTGGAAAAAGGCCGCCATCTCGACTCAGGCGAATGACCGCCGGAGTTTCTCTGTCAATCACCTCGGAACCTGTTTCCATCGGCGTCAAATAGACGTTCGAGCCGTACTGGAACGCTACCCAATTTCCGTCGGGGGAGACGGCGACTTGTTCCGCATCCCGGAACGTCAGATGCGTTGTCGGCTCACCGCCGTCCCTCCCTACCGAAAGGAGCTCGGTGAATGTTCCCAAACGTTTCCCTTTTTGTAGCGGATAGAAGATTCGGTCGCCTGGGCCGTAGGAGGCACGCACGATGGGTGCCCGGACGGCGCCTCCTCCGGGAGGTCTGACACCTTCGAAAACGGGTGGGCTGATTCTCGCTATGAAGGTTGTCCCACCTCCTGACACCCGCACTCGAACCAACTCATACCAAACGTTGGCCGCCATGGGTCTTCGTCGCGCCGTTGCACCCGAGCCGCGAAGGACGACGACCTCAGCTCCGTCGTTGCTCCAAGCCGGATGAAAATACTCGCCTGGATCTTCGGTCAGCTGCTTCGGTCGGCCCCCCGCCGCCGGAATCACCCAAAGATGTCCCCGCTCTTTCTCGTCCCAGCTCGTGAACGCGATCCACTGGCCATCGGGAGACCATGCGGGCATGAACTCGAAGGCGGTGAACGAGTCGGATGTGAGTCGACGCGGCTTCCCGCCGGAAGCTTCGGCGATCCAAAGCCTCCCGACGGATTGAAAAACAACTTGACGCCCATCGGGTGAGCCGGCCGGCCACCGCAAGTATCTTGCCCGGAACTGGTCGTCCGGGATACGAAACGGTGAGTAAGCGGTCTCTGAAAGCACGCGCTGGACACGCAACGTGAACGGAATCGTCCGGACCTCTCCCGTGTCAACGCGGACGGTTCGCAGCTTGCCCCCTTGCGATAAGACGATCGACTTCCCGTCCGGAGCCCATCGGTACCTAGGAAGAAGGCTCACCGCATACCAGATGTCCCATCCCGCTTGGTCCACATCAATCGGGTCCATGAGCACGCGCTCATGTCCGGTGTCGAGGTCTCGAAGCCACAGGGCGGAACGAGGTCCGTATTGGTGGCCCTTGTAAGAGAGCTTTCCGTCGGGGATGCGGCGGGCGAATGCCAGCCATCTTCCGTCCGGAGAGATTTGGGGAGCGACGGCTCCACCGTTCGACGCCCTGAGGTAACCGGCCCCGGGGTCACCTTTGCCGGCTGTCACTTGCTCCAGAGTTCCGGTTGATAGAACGAGCCGTCGGATCTGATAGTCCCCTTGGACGACGTCGGCCCGACGCACGTCGCCATTGAAGACATGGAAGTAGAGGTAGGTTCCGTCAGCGGAAACCGATGGGAAACCAGCTCCTCGCGTGGCTCCGCCAATGACTTCCTTTCCCTCACCTGTCGCCACGTCGTACTTCCACAACTTGGTTGACAGTCGGAAACGACGACCGCCAGTCATGTCCTGGCGCCGGACAAAAATATATTTACCGTCGGGAGACCATTCCGGTTCGTCGAGCCGGTGGTCGAGCTCCGTTGCGACGAGGCGTGGGGCAGCCCCGTCGGCGTTCATCGTCCAGACGTTGAATTGGCCGGAGCGATCGGAGACGAACGCGATCCTTTTGCCGTCTGGGGAGTAACGGGGTTGAAAGTTGATCGCGAGTCCGCTGTCGGCGGTCAGGCACTTGGCAACACCCCCCGAGATGGGAACGCGGTAGACGTGACCGAGCAGATCGAAAATCAGCGACTCGCCGGTAGGGGAAAGGTCCACCGACATCCGAGTGCCTTCGCTGGTGTCGAAATCGATCGCACGCGTTTCACCACGCGGCTGGGTGATGTCCCAAGCGGCCCGGTGCCGGAGCGGAAAGGCAACTTGCACGGTCGCGGCTAGAAACGTGAGACCGAGACAGGCCGCGATCCACTTCTCACTCATTGCGTACCTCGAGGAAAGGACCGAATGCCCTAGCGGTCCGTTAGACTCATGGATCCTTCGGTCTGCTTGAACACCTGGCCACCCTTCATCACGAACGTGACTCGAGTCAGCTCCGCGATGTCGTCGAGTGGGCTCTTGGACGTGGCGATGATGTCAGCCGACTTGCCGGGTTCGATCGTGCCGATCTCATCCGAAAGACCGAGTAGCGCGGCCGCGTTCACCGTCGCGGTCCGAATGGCCTCCGACTCGGTCATCCCGATCCGGACGTACTCGATGAGCTCGCGGGCGTTGTCCCCGTGGGGGTAAACACCGGAGTCTGTGCCCAGCGCAACTTTGACCCCGGCCTGATGGGCGGCCTTCAACATGACGCGCGGTTGTTGGGGGAGCACGATTTGGAAGACCTTCTCCAACACCTCTGGCGGTTGGAATCCCCAGGGACCGTTGCGGATTTTTTCTTTCGTGTCGCCCACGTATTCGATCAAATAAGCGGTAGGCGATAGGTAGGCGCCGGTTCGTTTGAAAAGCTCGAAGATTTCTGGATCTCGATCGGCCCACGTACCATGCTCGATGGAGTCCGCGCCCGCGAGCAGGGCAGCTTTGATCCCCTCCGCGCCGTGTGCATGGGCGGCTACCTTGCGGCCCAACCCGTGCGCGGTCTCGACGATGGCGCGCAATTCCGCTTCGGTCAACTGCACGCCGGTACCGGTGGCAACTGCGCTTGACGCACCGCCGGTCACCATGACTTTGATGACATCGGCACCGCGTTTGATCTGCTCCCGCACGACGCGACGGCAGTCATCGGCTCCATCACAGATCCCACCGCTCGCCAAGACACCCAGCAGGTCCTCTCGATACCCGTGCACGTCGCCGTGTCCTCCGGAAACAGAGATCGTTTCGCCGCCCGCCAGGATGCGCGGGCCCGGAACCTTGCCCTGGGTTGATTGCGTTTCGGAGGGCGAAGACCGCATAGCCGGGGGCGCCGAGGTCGCGAATCGCGGTAAATCCTGCTTCGGGGGTTTGGCGCGCGTAGACGGAAGCGCTCAGTGCGAGGTCGGCATCGTTCTCGATGACTCGTTTTAGCTTGGCTCCCGGACCGGGGTCATGGGTGATGTGAGTGTGAACATCGATGAGGCCAGGGAGGACGAAGCGGTCGCGGAAATCGACGATCATCGGCGCTCGGCCACCGGTATCCAAGGCCGAAGCGTCTACGAACCCAGAGCGGATCTGGTCGACTTTCCCATTCTTAACGATGATGGTTTGATCTTGTCGGGGCGCTTGGTCAGGACTTGCAAGCAGCTCACCGGCATACAAGATGGTCCATTCCTCGTTGGAGCCGGCTGGCTCCAACGAGCGAGCCACACTAACGAATGACAGACCAAGGCAGGCAATAATCAGGCGCGACATCAACTCCTCCCGGCGACTATGTAAGACCGCCCTGGGCATTGGGGCTCGGAAATCCTATGGCTGTGGGAAATCTCTCGCTCCCTAAACCCACCATTCAAGGAACATGGTGCGAACTAAAAGGCCAAGGACGAGAGCAGCCAGTACGCTCGCCAGAGTTCCTACTAAGAAATACTCCGCGAAGTCCCGATCCTCAAACTCCTTGATACGGATGAGTCCTTTTGCGGCGACGAGAAAGCCGAGAGCGGCGTAGCTACCGAGAGCTACCGTCAGCAGCATGAGTCCGCGTTCTAGGTTTCCGATCACTCGGCCGCGATTGTACTCGGAAGTGTCGATTTCCTCCGAACCGGCACGAGCCCGAGGAACCGTCCCAACCTTGTAGAGGATGCCGCGCACGATGTGGGTCGCACCCTGGCCAGCGAACGCCAAAGCGGTGCCCGCCATTGTCAAGGGGATTAGACGCTCAGCAGAGAGCGGGGCCCGGATGATCGAGTGTGCGATTCCGAGCTGCGCGTGGCCGACGATAGACCCGGCCGTAATGATAACCAGGATATTGACGCATAGCTCCCATTCCGCTTCTGTTTTGATACCTCTCGCGACGAGGAGTCGGCGCCCGAAGGGAAGGATGAACGCTCCGGTGAGAGTCAGAACCGCCAAGGCGACACCGGGCAGGCTCCAGCCCACGATTGAGACGGTCACAACTCCGAGCGCAAGGCTCCTGGCGACGACTTGGTAGGTCCACCTTGAATACTTGTCGAGCGAGGACCGAATCTCCTGAAAACCGATCGGATCTCGAGCCAGCATATAGTTCACCACGGACCAAGTGAGAAGGACTTCCGCGAAGGCGAGCGTTTCGAGGGGTGCACTAGGCCAAGAAAAGTTCATCACGAGTTCTGGCTCCGTTGGCACTGCCTAGCATCTTCAGCGCGGCCCGCCAGCCCGTTTCGGCGAGGAAGTATTCTTCCCAGCCCATTGCTGTTACGTGATCGCTGACCGCCTGCTTTGTGATTGCGAGCATCTCCGCGACCTCAGACTGCATCTCGCCTCGCCTCAGCATCGCCGCCACCTCACGCTGCCTGTTCGTCATGTCGGTTCGATGACGATGCAGCACGCGGGCGAAGCCATTGAGGATCTTGTCGCCAGGGTCAGTGAAGCCAAGGAAAACCCCACCGATCCAACCTTTCTTCGCGGCCTTTGTGATCGCCACGCGAGCTCGATGGAAGGCTGGCCCGTCCATGCCAATAGCGACTGGCCGCAGTGGCGTGTAGATCGTTCCAAAGCCAATCCCGAGTCGAACACCTACGTTGCCGAGCTTTGCTTTTAGCTCCCAAGCCAAGTCCGGAATCAGTTCGGGATCGCGAAGTAAGGCCTGAAACTCGTCCCCAGTAGTAATCACGAAATCCGAAAGTACGGCGGCTCGATACTCCTGGTTGAGCCAGCTAAGGAACTGCCGAAGCTGCACCTGCACCTCCCTACGGTCAGATGGTGAGAGCTGCCGCGACGCTACGAGATCTCCGATGACGGCGGTGACGGGTTCCGTAGGAGGTGCCTTCGAGTCGCTCTTCGCCATGTCTCACCCCCGTACAATCAGGTTTGGCAGTAGATTACGCATATGAACCCCTATGAGTCAAGCTAATTAGATTTACTTTAACCGAGACAAGCTATAAAGCTTTATAGTTGGTTTGTCAAGCTATTTAGCTTTACGTGTTCCGGCTATGGCAACATCACCGTAAGCCATCCTCACCCTTGACCTCGGATGCCTTGAGGCCGCCTACTCGTTCGTGGATTCTCGGCCCGATGGTCATGGCCAGGACGAGCACCATTTCGTGCGCGCGCGGCGCATCGGGCACACCGACTTCCATGGCGTGGAAATGACTTCGTACGTATGCGGCGTTGATGTGACCAATGGGAATGTCGATCCTCGCGCCGATACCTCCGACTTTCTTGCTCGAGGGAACGATCGCCTTCGCGCCGGCCAGGACCTCGCGCATTCCGTAACCGCCGGGGACATGCCAAAGAGCCCCGTGCTCGAGCTCACCGGATTCGCCAACGATGGTGCCCTTTCCGTAGCCGTCGATCGCGCCGGGATCGCCGCCCAGGCTGTCGATGAGTCGTCGCGACATCTCGAGACCTAACGGTTTGAGGGCTTCCATCATCGCCGTGATCTCCGGCTCGTACCGTCCCGCGTACGGGTTTTTCAGAACCGCGCAGATAGCACCGCGGCGCCGCGGTTTTTCAGGAGGAGGGCCTCCCTCGTGAATGATCTCCTCGAGGAAAACGAGAAACTTTCGTACCTGAATCAGCTTTGACATTAGATCCTCACCAGCGATGGGAGAACTTCTCTACGTCGTCCGGAGAGAGATAGCCGCGCGGCCTCGATCATCCCCGAGAGTCTCATCGCTTCGGCCCTCTCGGCTCCGCGGTCCAGGGCTTCTTCGAGCTCACTTTCGCCAAGGGCGCCGACCGAGACGGTGACTAAACGGTCTCCGAGATCGCTATCCGGATCCAACTCCATGGCCGGAACACGGCCGACGGCGGGATGCTCCACGTTGATGGCGTTTCCTATGAGCGCTGCCGCGACATCCGCGGCAGCGGCATGTTCTGCCAATACCGTGACCGAATCCGCAATGCCCAAGGACAGCGCCGCCGGCGGATGATCGTACCGGAATCCTGATCAAGCGGGCCTGACAGCCTGAGCGGCAGATGAGCGAGCCCGACTTAGCGGTCCGTGTCGAGTGCTACGCCGGGCATCGGGGTGAAGAGACACCGAGAAGGTTTTTCCTCGGCGAGCGCCGCGTTGAGGTGGAGGAGGTCCTCGATCGCTGGCTCGCTCCGGACCACTCCTATTTCAAGGTACAGGGAGACGACGGCGCTCTGTACATTCTGCAGCACGACGAACTGACGAACGCCTGGGAGCTCACCATGTTCCAACGCTGACCCGTCAGCGGATTCTAGGCAGGGATTCGGATTTCATCCCTTCGGCCACGATCTCCCGAATTCGGAATTTCTGGATCTTGCCCGTAACCGTCATCGGGAATTCGTCGACGAGCCAAATGTGACGGGGCACCTTGAAGTGGGCGAGATGTTCGCGCGCGTAAGCCTTGAGCTCGTCGACTTCCGCTTCTTCACCCTCGTGTAGTTTGGTCCATGCGCCGACTTCTTCACCCAGCCTCGGATCCGGAATCCCAAAAACGGCGACTCCGGCAACCTTGGAGTGCTTGTAGAAGAGCGATTCGACCTCAGCCGGATAGATGTTCTCGCCGCCGCGGATGATCATGTCTTTGAGACGCCCAGTGATGCGAAGGTAGCCGTCTTCGTCGAGGACCCCGAGGTCGCCGGAGTGTAGCCATCCTTGTTCATCGATGGCCGCTCGGGTGGCGTCTTCCTGTCCGAAGTAGCCACGCATGACGTGATAGCCACGGAAACACACTTCACCAGATTGACCGACCGGCACGACAGCGCCGGTTTCTGCATCGACGACTTTGACTTCTTGGTGGGGGAGATTCGTGCCGACCGTCTCGATACGCCGTGTGAATTCATCATCGGGGCGGGTTAGGTGGGTGACCGGCGAAGCCTCGGTCTGGCCATAACCGATCAAGATTTCGCGACATCCCATCTCCTCCATCACCCGACGCATGATCGGGGGCGGACATGGCGCACCTGCCATGATTCCCGTTCGCAAACTCGATAGATCGCGTTTTTCTTTTTCGAGCACTTCGAGCTCCGCGATGAA
The DNA here is from genome assembly GCA_965222425.1 of Candidatus Marinacidobacterales bacterium. Taxonomy (GTDB): domain Bacteria; phylum Acidobacteriota; class Vicinamibacteria; order Marinacidobacterales; family DATDRI01; genus CBDCNP01. The sequence continues at coordinate 17,837 of CBDCTW010000022.1, read as the reverse complement.
CATCGTGGGAACGCCGTTGACTGCAGTGCACCCTTCCTTCTCAATTGCCTCCAAAGTCGCGACCGCATCGAAATGTTCCGCCGGGATCACGACCGCCGATCCGTGTAAGAAGCAACCGAGATTGGACACCACCATTCCGAAGCAATGGTAGAACGGTACCGGCACGCACACACGGTCCTTTTCCGTCAGCTTCATGATCTCGCCGATGAAGTAAGCATTGTTGATGATCCCGTGGTGGGTTAACAGTACGGCTTTCGCGTGCCCGGTGGTGCCCGATGTGAACTGGATGTTGATCGGATCGTCGGTATCCAATGAGGCGGCCCGCTCTCGCACCAATTCAGTCTTAATGGTTGCTCCACGGTCTAGCAACTCTGGCCACGTGAGAAAGCCCCGCGCTGGAGGTTCGGTTCGGTCGGGGTTGCTGGGGTCGTAAACGACGAGCCAACGCAGGTCTGGAAGTTTTTCGCAGGTGAGCTCGCCGGGCGCCTGTGCGTCCGTTTCCGGGCACAGCTTCCGAACCATCTCCACGTAGTGTGAGCTACGAAATGACGGGATCAGGAAGAGCGCTTGGACTTTGGCCAGGCGCAGACCGTATTCGAGCTCTTCGACGCGATAGGAAGGGTTGATATTGACAAGGATGGCGCCGATTCGAGCCGTCGCCATCTGCAGTAGGACCCACTCCACATTGTTGGTCGACCAGATCCCCACCCGGTCACCCTTTTCGAGGCCGAGCGCCAGCAGGGCCCGAGCCAACTGATCGATCGATTGGTCGAAGCTCGCATAGGTCAGGCGACGTTTTTGTGGGATAGCAACGACGGCGTCGTTTTCGGGGTACAAGGAGGCGACCTCGCGAAGGGCATTATCGAGCGTGCATCCGAGCAATGGCGGCTCTCCTCCCAAGTCCACGTATGACTTTTTGAGATGGGACGCGGTTCGCATGGTCGACTCTCCCGGTCCAATCTACGCCTCCGAGTGAGCGGATTCAAGGAAATTCTAGAATTCCCACTTCCGCCAGAAGCGTTGCGACGTTGCTATTGGCATCGCTCCAAGGGGTAGCCGGTGGATCCCCTGCTTGCTTGATGCTCTGACCAACAGCGACTTGCTGAACGTCGTGCTGAACGTCGTGCTGCACGTCAGCCTCGCCACGGCGGTATTCGTGCTGGGACTGGTCCTGCTGGCGATCGCTTTCCGGAGAATCTACAGCAAAATCGAAGCCTGGCAAGAAAGACGCCGGCTTTCGGTCAGCATTCAAAAACTACACCTGCTCGAGCGGGATCAAATCACCAGCCTGCTATTGTTTCTGACGCGGATTTTTCGAGCCGTTCTGACGATCTTCGTTCTGGATCTCTATTCATCCTACCTTCTCAGCTATTTTCCGGGGACCGACCCCTTGCCTCGTCCCCTCATCTACTACATCGTGGCGCCGATCCCTGGCCTGTGGACGGCTTTCGTCGAGTATGTTCCAAAGCTCATTTATATCCTGGTCGTGGTTGTCATCGCTTGGTACGGGCTCAAGTTAATCCATTTTGTTTTTCGCGCCATTGAGTCAGGCATCATTGTCATCCGTGGTTTCCACACCGATTGGGCCGAAATAACCTACAAGATTGTCCGCGCAGCCGTTTTGTTCCTGGTGTTAATCGCAATTTTTCCTTACCTGCCGGGTGCCAACACTGAATTCTTCAGTGGGGTGTCGCTATTCTTCGGGGCTCTCATCACTTTGGGCTCGAGCACCGCGATCGCCAACATCTTCGCCGGATTGGTCCTGACCTACTCGCGGGCATTTCGGGTCGGCGATGTGGTGGAGATCGGAGATGCGACCGGTCTGGTGATCGAGAGGAATCTCTTGGTGACCCGCGTACAAACCCCGAAGAACGAGACGATCACAATTCCGAACGGTACCGTCTTGCGGTCTCATCATCGACCTCCAGACAACCGAGAGCCAGGTCTACGGTGCGGTCATCATGGGGATCAGCTATGCCCTGATCGAAGAGAAGATATTTGACCCGGTGACCGGCCGTTTGCTCAACGTCGACTTGGAGTTTTACAAGCTCCCCGGGATCGGAGATATCGGCGAGGTCGTCGTTCACTTGATGACCGGCCCCGGATTTGACGAGCGAGGTGTCATCGGCATGGCGAACCTTCGGTCATCTCGCCGGGTGCCGCACTCTCGAATGCGGTTGCGAACGCGACCGGAGTGCGGGTACCGCAATTGCCGTTGACCGCGGATCGGGTCATTGCCGCTTTGGAGAAAGGAGGGGTGAGCTGATGAACGCCTTCGAATATGCCAGCCCCTCGACCAAGCAGGATGCGGTGAGGCTTCTTGCCGAGAGACTTCCGACGAGTCGCATGCCCAACAAGCCGCGGCTGTGGAGAATGCGAAACCGCCCAGCATGAACGCTTACAAGATTCGGCTGGCCCGGGTGGCCGTCAAGCGAGCCATCCTGCGAGCCGCCGGAAAGGAGGGGGCCGATGGGGATTGACCTCGTAAAGACGGGTGAGCTCTGCCGGTGCTTGCGGTGGAAGGGCCTTTTCATCGAGGTCGAGCCGGATCCGGACGTCCCTCACACGAGCGATGGCATCGTGTGGTGCATCCACACCATGAACTGCCTGGGCTTTGATGGAAAACCGGCGGACCGCGAGGACTGTCGGCCTGGCCGCGGGTGCTTCGAGCCACTTTAGTCGAGGTCAATCTGTGGCTGGCCGTGGCTGGCCGAACCTGGCCGCTCTGCTAAGATAGACAGGAGATTCGAAGCCCGAAGGGAGAGGCTCATGAAACGGATATTCTTAGCTGCAATGCTCATCATGTTTGCTGGGGCATTCGTTGTGCCGGTGATTGCGACCGCGAACGGCATTTGCGGCGACTATCTCGAGATCAGGACCGCCGACGTATACACCGGACCGTGCTTCGCCAACGCCGAGGTCAACTTGACCGGCAGAGAGGCCGTCATCGCATGGAAGATACGCGAAGGGAACTGGCGAGGCGTGGATCTTTCTGGGCTTGCCGTTGTCGCGGTGGTCACAGCGAATGCGACCTTGGGCGATCCCTACGAGAGTCCCTACCCGGCTCGTTCCGTCATCATCGTGGACGAGCAAGCCGAGCCCGAGCAGCGGGAAGCGCTGGTGGAGTTCGCCCGTTCCGCGGGTGGAGAGCTCCTGGCGGACGTGGTGCGCGTAAGGACCGAGAAGATCGATACTGCCTTCAGCGACGAACGAGGACATGCGAGTGTCAAGGCTGGAGACATCGTCAATCTCAAGACCCGCGCCTTGAACCACCGGGATCATATGTGCGGCAACGAGACGGTCTACTATCCTCCGCTAACCGAAGTCTCGAACGCGATACCGGCGTACGCCCTGGCTCATGCCTTTCGGGGTGACGAGCTGAATAGGACTTGGAGCTGTCCGTTGAAGCGAAGTGTCTTCGTGGCCAAGTTTGCCCACTAGAGCGGTCTCGCTCTCCGAAACGAAAAAACGGCGACCTAGGGCTCGCCCACTCGTGGCCCCCCGGGGGGGGCACTCGGCACATCGTTTTCGGGGAGATTCGTCAGCAAGGACTCGAGAGCGCGGCCGCAGGTGAGCTACCAGTCGCTTGCCTTCATTGTTGGACCGCTTTTTACCGCGGTCGGAAACCTTTCCGAAGTCGATGCGGACTAGTACTGATGAAGAGAGGGGAGGTTGCCCGACTTCGACGACCTCGGCATCATCACCGATCGGCCGGGTGCTCGGCAGTATCGGCTTCGCTGCGGTCATGGACTAGCATGACTGTAACCCTCCTATCTGAGGCTTATCTGGGCGCTATCTTACGCCAGGGGTCGGTCGGTTGCGACACCGGAACCGGCAAACGATTGCCACCAGCGAATCTGCGTAGAAAGGGAACATGAGCAGGCGGCGCCCCTCAATACTCCGAGCTTCCCGCGTTCTAGACTATGGACGCTCCAAAGATGCCTATCCAAGGACGGAGTGACGCGGCTCGTATTCGGTCAGTCGATATTGAACCATCCTGAGGGTCGTCGACCTCATCACCGGTGATTGCAGCGGCGGCAAACTGGATCAGCTTCAGGCGGAGAGGGCGAAGGATTTCCTGTTCGGATACAAGATGAAAAAAGTGCTTTTAGCCCGAACCACTTCGACCGGCCGGCCCCGTCTCACTCATCAAGAACGACAAGAAGGCCCCCACGCCAAGGGCTGCTCCTATCAGACCCAACACCACGAAAAACTGCTGGGGCGTCGTCGTATCGTAGCTCCCCAGGATCGATCCCAGGACTGGGGATGCCGCGATCCCGAAGAAACACCCAACAGAGATGATAAGACCCTCGCACGCGCCGACCTGGTCCATCGAGACCCCCGGTAGCTCGAGCGGCACGGCGAACAACAGAACCTGAATCGCCGCAAGGCAAAACCCGATCAAAAGGACCATGGCCCAGAAGAGCCACCCCAGGGGAACCACGATCAGACCGAAGAATAGCAGGCAAGTGAGGAGAGCCGGGCCGATCAAGAACGGCCGACGCCTCCCGACCCGATCGGAGAGTTCGGATACGGAAAGCGCCCCGAACAGAAAGCCCACCATCGTGAACGCAACCACCTGGCCAGCCGTTTCTTCCGAGGCCCCTTTAGCGATCACCAGGTACGGAAAACCGAAGGCCAGCCAGCCCAAAACACCGATCTGAGTCACGGCGCAGAGTCCGACCAAGAGCCTCACGTCTCGTTGGCTCGCTACCGAGCGAAAGCTTCGGAGCATGTCGGCGACTCCTCCCGCAGCGCCATGCCCCGACGATGCACGGGAAGATCTTTTGCCGAGGACGAGCCAGGCGAGAAAAGCAACCGTTCCGATCGCACCGGCTGTTAGGAACAGCTCTCCCCATTTCTCGCCGAACACGGGTATCGCGAACCAGAAGACGGTGAGCACGCCGATGGAAGCGCCGGACGTATAAAACCCCACCGCTCGTCCCAATTCGTGAGGAGGGAACCACTCGGAGACCGCCTTGGGCATGCTACTCAACAGAAAGGCGTAGCCGATTCCGAAAACGAAAGTGGCAAAACAGAGCCACGCAAAGCTAGGAGCTATTCCCCGTCCCAAGGCGAACACGGCCATGAGGAACAGCGCGAACCCCACTCCGGCGCGAGCTCCGAAGCGATCGACCAGTATGCCGGCCGGGATCGAGAAGAGACCCATGGCCAGCAATGGCAAGTTGATCCAGGTGGCCAACTGTGCAGCGCCTAGCCCGAATTCTTTGGCCACCGAGAGCTGGACCGGGCCACCCGATAGCTGGGTGAGCGCACCGCTGGCGTTGGCGAGCCAGATCAGAAAAATAATGACCCAGCGATAGCCTACGGCGTCCGTCTTTGGCTCCGAGCTCACTGCGACCTTTCACTCCCAGTCGCCGGATCCGCGTCCCACCACCACAATGGTTTCAGCTTCTCCTGTTCAGCCACCGCTCGCCAGCGGCACATTTCCCAGTGGTAGCCGAGGCCTTGGAGTTGGCCATAGCTTCCAATACCTCGTCTATTCACGAGCCCGCACTCGCGCGCTGCGGTTCACCTACACACGGGGAGAATTCGGCTCGTAGCTCACCCCGCCACGGGATAGAATCGCCTATCTGTCCGCCCCCGGCGTTATCTCGAGCCCCTGATCCCGTTCCTGGCGGCGCAGTTCGGATGGTTTTTCGCCATATCCACCGGCTCGTTGTTCGCGGTGGTCGCCGCCGTGTTATGGATCTTCATTCGCGTCGACCGACCACTTGCCCGAGCCAGCGGATCTCAATAGTCTCCACTAATGGTGGGAGAGCTCCGATCTCTCCCGAATCTGACCTTCCTGGATGACGAGCTCGATCTGTCGCAAGTGACGGATGTCTTCGGTGGGGTCCGCGCTCAAAACCAATAAGTCGGCTACCTTGCCCGGCTCGATGGTCCCGAGGCGGTCGCTCGCGCCAATCACTTCGGCGCCGGTCCGTGTTGCGGCGACGATCGCCTCCATCGGAGTGAGTCCGCACTCAACCAACAACTCCACCTCTCGGGGCGTCTGATAGCCTTGGAAATTGTAGCCCACTCGTCCGCCGGCATCCGTGCCTACCGCCAGCTTGACGCCCGCTCGGTGCATCTTCGTCACGTTTTCTTTCAGCACCGGGAGCTTCTTCACTACCCATGCGTAGGGGTCGTTTCGCTCGGGGGTGGTCTTCGGAAAGCCGTCGGCCGAAAATCGCCGTCGTTCCTCCGAGATGTAGTTGGGGTCGCGCATCTTCTCGAGCAAGAAGGAGGGAACGCTCGCCTTCAGGATCGCATCCTCTAACCATGTCCGGCTTCCTTCGAATCGGTTGAAGGACTCGAAGAGGCTCAGAGTCGGGACGATGTAGGTTCCGGTTCGGACTATCTCACCGATGAGGGCATCGTCATCCGTGATCTCGTCTTCCAGGCCGTGAACGATCGCCCGGGGCTTCAGCTCGAGAGCGCGCCGGTATTCCCTCAGGTTGACCGCATGGGCATAAACCGGGAGGTGGGCGCGGCGCGCTTCCTCCACTACGGCACCAACCATCTGGTCCAACTTTTCCCGAAGTGGTCCTGGGTCCAGCACATCATCCTCGACCATGATCTTGAACCCGTCCACCCCGTCCGCTGCGTAACGCCGAGCTCGGGTGCGAGCCTCATCGGTGTTGGACAGAGCGCTCTCGCCCTCCGGCCCCCATCCGTTTTTCGGCGTGAAGGCCAGACCCACGGTGTAGATGCGAGGTGACAATAGGCGTCCGGCCCTCTGAGCGGTGCGGTTCGCCAAGATCTCACCCGGGTCCCCAGAGACGTACGAGGAAAGATCCAGCACGGTCGTGACGCCGCTGTAGAGAAACGCTCGCGGTGTATGTTCCAAGATCTGGAAACGTTCTTGCTCTGTTATCTGGTAAACGATCGGGGCGTCCAAGTGGACGTGCGTGTCGATCAATCCAGGTACGAGAAACTTCCCGGTAGCATCGAGAACCTCGAAAGGGCCGGTCGGCCGCAGCTCGTCTTCAATGGCTACGATCTCGCCATTCCGAAGCAAGACATCCACCCCTGTCCGTGGAGCGGCGCCCGTACCGTCAATCAGCGTGCCGTTCGCGATTAAGAGTTGAGGGCTCGCGGGCCGCGATTCACACCCCACGCCCGCGTGGGTGGCGAGAACGAGACAGATGAGGGAAAATGCCTTGCCCATTGCGCTCTATCGAGCGCATACTAGCATACTCAGTTGAGAGTAGACATCCGTGGAGGTCGCATGCCAATCCACCGCAGATCCTTTTTGAAGCACTTGGCCGCCGCCGGGACGGCGGTCGTTACTCCTTTGGGACGAACAACCGTGGACTCCTCCACTTCCACGTCACAATCGGTCGAGGAGGTCGTGGCGGACAGCGTCGTCATTGACGCCCTTTCGTATCTTCATCGAAACCCCGATCTACCCGGTGCAGATCACTCGACGCTCGATCTCGCAATGCTTGCGGACTCCGGCGTTACCGTGGTGAGTCCAACGACGGATACGCGGGATCGGGACGCCGACCAAGCATTCCACGGCGCGGTCAGAAGACTCGCAGAGTTATCAGCCATGGTCGCTCGCTATCGCGACCGAGTGACGCTGATACGCGAAGGTTCCGATATCGAGCTGGCAAAAGCACAAGGCAAGCTGGGCGTTCTCGCCAACTTCCAGGGGTCCACCGCGATCGGTACGGATCTCAAGAATCTTCGAATCTTCTACCAACTGGGACTGCGGCAGATCCAGCTCACCTACAATTGGCGAAATCTGGTTGGGAATGGTTGCCTCGAGCGAGTAGACGGCGGCCTCACTCGTTTCGGGCTCGAGCTCGTCGAAAAGATGAATGAAATGGGGATCGTCGTAGATGTTGCTCACAGTGGATACCGGACCACGCTCGATGCCATCGAGGCTTCCACCGAACCCATCCTCTTCTCACACTCGAACTGTAAGGCCCTCTACGATCACCCGCGCAACAAGAGCGACGAACAGATCAAAGCACTCGCGAAAAAGGGTGGCGTGATGGGCATGACCCTTCTTACCTGGTTCGTGAGTGAGAAACCGGGAGCCATGCTGGATGACCTACTCGATCACTTCGACCACGTCATTCAACTGGTGGGGCCAGATCATGTGGGGTTCGGGTCCGATTTGGGACTACCCGGTTGGTTCGTCACCGAGCCCGACCGGCTCTGGGAAGCGGTTAAAGCGGGCTATAGCGCCCAAGATTGGAATCTAGTGAGACCCAAATACCCCCCGTTCGTGGAAGGGATAAACGACGAGCGCCGCTACATTACTATCGCTAAGGGGCTGAAAAATCGCGGTTACTCCATCCCCGACATAAGAAAAGTGTTGGGGTTGAATTTCCTCAGAGTATACCGGGAGGTTCTCGGTTAGACCCGCCCGCCAACGGTTAGCCCTCAGGGCAGTACTGCGCACTCTTCACTTCACTAGCGGTGTCGGTTCGTCTATCGCGAGCCCGCACTCGCGCGCTGCGGTTCACCTACACACGGGGAGAATTCGGCTCGTAGCTCACCCCGCCACGGGATAGAATCGCCTCTCTGTTGCATACACAGTTCGAAGATTGTGATGGTTCGGTAGTTGTAGAGGAGATTGTTCATGTTAACAAAACTAGGATTCTCCAACATTATTTCAAAAGGCTCCATCTTAATTACTCGTGGTTTTTTGGCAATCATGCTGTTGAGTTGCTACATCGCTTCCGACGATGTCAAGGCAAGAGCACTGGGTATGCCTAATGCAAAACCGGAGGAGGTCGGGATGTCCTCAGAACGGCTGGCACGTATTCGCCCGGTTATTCAAGGATTCATAGATCGCCAAGAGATTCCCGGGTCCGTGATTCTGATTGCCCGGCGCGGCAGAATTACCTATCTGGACGCGTTGGGGATGATGGATTTGGAAGCCCGGATGCCAATGAGCACCAACGCCATCTTTCGGATTGCCTCGATGACAAAACCGATTACTGCTGTTGCTGTCATGATGCTGTTGGAGGAAGGGCATTTCTTACTGTCTGATCCCATATCGAGATTTATTCCAGAATTCAAAAATCCCAAGGTTGCCGTCCCCCCGCCACCCGGAGATAAAAGCGGGGCAACGTTCATAACCGTTCCTGCGAAGCGAGAGATCACTATTATGGATTTATTGACTCACACCTCGGGAATAACGTCTCAGGATAAGAGATGGCTCACTGCAGATCTCTTCCAGCAGAAACTCGAGCCTTTCCTTCGACCCGAGACCTGCCATCCGCATCCCGATATGTCTCTTGCAGACTCGATGAAGATATTGGCAACATTGCCGCTAAGCTTCCATCCGGGTACCCAGTGGGGATACAACTGGTCGACCGATGTTCTCGGTTATCTGGTTGAAGTCGTCTCGGGCATGCCTCTGGACAGGTTTTTCCAGGAACGGATATTTTCACAATTGCGGATGAAGGATACTTATTTTTTTCTACCGGAGGAAAAGGCATCTCGTCTCACTTCAGTCTATTCCCAGAGTGAGGAAGAGGGACTGAAACTAGCTGACTCGCCAAGCAGAAGTTCTTGGATTCATGGTTCCAGGCGCTATTTCATTCCCCGGGGTGGCCTTGTCTCTACAGCCACTGACTACGTCCGCTTTTGTCAGATGCTGCTCAACATGGGCGAGTTGGACGATGTCAGGGTTCTCAGCCGTAAAACTGTGGAACTGATGACGTTGGATCACGTTGGTAGATTTCCTCCTGTCCAACGGGGAGTCGGAAGCTATGGGTACGGCCTCCACTTTGGAGTCACAACCGACTTAGTTGAATTAGGAACATTAGGATCATTGGGAGCATACTTTTGGGGAGGAGCGTTTGGCACATATTTTCATATAGATCCTGAAGAAGAGCTGATAGTTATTGTCATGACCCAGCTTGCGTCTTGGCACAACAGATACAGACTTCATGACCAAATTCGAGTTCTGGCTTATCAGTCAATTGCTGACTGATGGTGTTTGACCGTGTGCCAGGCTTGATAGTCGGCCCGGTCGCGGGTGCTTCGAGCCCCTTTAGACGGTTCGGCCGAACCTGACCCCGCAAGAACCTGCAGAAATGCCTTGACGCATAGTGTTGGCAGGTGATCTAGGCACTCTTGGAGCTATTAAGTACAGTATGTCATCAGCCTGGCCTGCGCCGCATGAATACCCCATCCACAACGTTCCGAACCGGAAAACAGTGCACTTTTGGTCATTGACATGAGTCGGGATTTCATCGAGCCTGCAGAGGGCAGCTGGGGACTGGCCGTCGCGACTTTTCCCAGGGTCAAGTGCTGGTCGGTCGGTTGGCACCCCTGATTGAACATTGCCGTGAGATAGGATTGCCGGTCATCCATTTAAACCATGTTTACCACTCTAAGCCCGGGTTTTCTTGTCCAACTTCCGCCATCACTTTGGCCAGGCGATCTCGGTCGGGGACCTGATCACGGCGATAGCTCCAAAAAAGGAGACTTATGCCAACTAAGAGGAGATTCGCGGTAGCAACGGTAATTGCATTCAGCACGGTTCTGTTGCTGCAAGTCGGACTGGTTTCACATGCTGGAGTCGGGCGCGTTTTGCGACTCGAAAAATTGACTTTCGTCGAAATTGACAGGTTGGATCGGAAAAAGAGCATCTTCTTCTTGACGGTCAAGTCTTAATTTTCCTGTCAAATCTCCGTACGGTTCCCCGCGCTCGGTTAAGCTGCTGATTCCTCCGACGTGCCTTGCGGGAGAAGCTCGTTGCGAAGCTCCTCGACTTTCCTAGCGGCGAAGACATCCATCCTCACGCCGCGCCATTTGTTTGCGACGGCCAAGAGCACAGCGAACGAGAGTTTCATCGCGGCCTCCTCGGTGAAAAAGTGAGGAATGACCTTTGTGCGACGTTTGTGCTCTCCGAACGTGCGCTCAAGTAGATTCGACGTGCGAAGCCTTTTGTGATGCGCCGCAGGAAGGCGTAGCGCCTGAAGACACGCTTCGAGGGTCTCTTCCATGCACTTCATCGCGCTCGGGAATCGTTGACGGTACCGAGCGATCACCTCCCGACCCTTCTTCAGCCCTTGCTCGTAGCTGTTCGCATGGAACGACTCAAGGATGGCCGCCTTGAGTTCGTCGCGCACTTCCTTCGGAGCCTTGCCCAGGATGTTCTCGAGGCGGTGCTTCTGGCAACGTTGCTTGAGGCTTCGAGGGAAGACCTCTGCGATCGCTTTGAGCACTCCAGGATTCCCGTCCGTCACGATGAGCAACGGCTCCCTCATTCCTCGGGCCACCATCTCCTGCAAGAACCCCTTCCAGTTCTCGTAGGATTCTCGGTTGCCGACACCGATATGAAGAAGAACTCGCGTCCCATCAGCGCGATAGCCGGTCGCAACGAGGATGGGCTCTTTCCTCTCCGCTCCTTGGTGGTAGCGCAGGTACGTGCCGTCGAGCTCGAGATACAACAGCTTCTCGTTCGAGAGATCCCGTTTTCGAAACGCCTCGAAATCCTCCGACAGACACCGTGTGACCCGGCTCACCACCGACTTCGAGACACCCGTGCCGCTCAGCACGTCCGCGAACGTCGCCTCAATGTCACGCGTCGACATCCCGTGGACGTACATCCGCGCGATCAGTTCATCGAATTTCTCGGTCCGGCTCACGTAGGCGTCGAGAATTTTTGACTGAAACACCTTCTCTGTTTCTCGTACCTGCGGCACTTGCACCGTTACCGCTCCCTCGCCCGTGAGGACCCGATGCGACTCATACCCGTTGCGTCGTCCCTTCTCCTTCGTCGTTGCCGGAGCGTTCTCATAGTAGTTTCGACCCAACGCCTCCGTCACCTCGCGCTCCAACGCATATTGAAGCATCATCTGAGCTCCCGACCGGACGATCTCCGAGAGATTCATCTCCCCAAATACCAGTTGTTCCTCGAACTGCTTGAGCAATCGCTGACTCGGTAGTACCTTTCCCATGATGTATGGTTCTCCTTTTCTGTCCCCATGACGGGGACGGGTTTGAGCTTGGGGAACCATACATCGTTTTTCTTTGACAGGAATCTTAAGACATCACCTTCTTGACGATGGGAAACTTGGAGCAGCATGGTCTCCATCTTCCGGTTGGCGCAGATTATTTCCAGGCGATCGGCATACGGGATGGCCTGGTCAAACATCTCCGTGACTCACATCCGGACTACGATCTTGTGCTGGTTCCGCCGATAATGCTGGGCGAGGAGGGGCCGGAAGTGCATGCGGGAAAGTTCAACCACATAGGGACCTTTCCGATGCGCTTTGAGACGCTTCGGGCTGTGGCAATCGACTGGGGTTCTACGATTGCCCGAAAGGGTTTCAAAAACGTCTTCTTGGTGCATAGCTATGGGTTTCCTCTTGGCAACACCGCCTTCAATCAGGCCGCTGCTTTTGTGAGTGAGGAATACGACGTACGGATGGTGAATATCTCCAGCTTGATATTTGGTTCAGGATTCTACAGCCCGCAGATTTATCAGAAGCATTTTGGCCCGGATTGGCAAGAACAGTTCGGCTATGAGAGGCATGCAGGTGCAGCCGAAACATCGGTTAATCTGTTTCTGCGAGGCGATCTTGTCAAGCCGGATTACAAGGACTATCGGCCTTTTCTGGTCAAAAACGATGAGAAATTTTTGCGGACGGTTCCTGGGGAGGACTGGCACGGTTACTGGGGAAACCCTTCCCGAGCTTCCAAGGCGCTCGGAGAAGACATGATCGGCGAGTTTGCCAGACGGGGATTCCAGATAGCGAAAATAGCTCTTGCAGGTGGGGATCTCTCCAGCCTGCCGGTCTATTCAGACAGCTTTGCCATCCCTCGCGACAGAGTAAATGATCCACTCCACCCTGAGATGGAACGGGTTCTCGAACGGCTTCGCCGCGAGTATCAGGATCAGGCCATTCAGATCCAGAGTTGGTTGTCAGAATCGCAACGTTAGATATGCCTGCTGTTGGAACGGGCGAAGAGCTCTCACCAGAATGTGAGGTGAGCTGGATCAACGTGCCTCGGACGGGATCGGTTGCGAGGTTTTCGGTATCAGGAACGCCTCGCTGCATCACGAAAATCGCGATCGTAGCGACGAGGCTCCGCTCCCATGCCTAGCCCAATTGCTCGCCCACGGGGGATGTCCCGCCGGATGTTGAATTTGGGGTAGCTGCGGCTCCTTGGCCGGCCTAAGAATAGGTCTGCCAATAAACCGTCTCCAGAGGGGGACAAGGAGCCACCAATGCCTAGGAAATCAAAGAAGCCAGTAAGAAAGCAAACGCACTCGCCTACGGGCAAGGTAGTTGGCCAAGTCGGTCAGATACTGCTACCGATGATAGCTGGGATCGCGGCCACGAAGGCGGATCTGACGGAATGGGTGTACGAGCAAGGACTGACAGCTCTGCACCTACTGCTCGGAGAGGACGCCGAGGAGATCGCGGGGCTCAAGGGCAAGCACGAGAAGGAGCGAACTCATAACCACTGGGGGAGCACGAACGGAGAGCTGAGCTTCGGTGGTCGTCGCATCCAAGTGTCGCGACCTCGAGTTCGCTCGAAGTCGGGCGCGGAGGCGTCGCTTCCACACTTCGAAGCCTTCCGCGAAGAAGACCCGCTTCCAGAGCGAGTGTTGAATCAGATCTTGGTGGGCGTATTGTGTTTGTCCACTCGGTCTGGCCCACTTTGCTCATCTAATTTGGCCCACCCTAAGTTATTGATTAATAAAAACGAGCTGTAAGAAAGCCCCTTTCCTTATTCCGCGGCCGGAACGAAGTGCAGGCCGCGGCTAGTGAAACCCAACGAACTCATGCCTTTATGGTCTTTTTCTCGCTCTTCAGGGTGCGCCGGAACCGATAGGATTCGGTGCCGGTTTCGAGTATGTGCGCCTGGTCCGTGACTCGGTCGAGCAGTGCCTTGCACAGGCGGACGTTCGTGAACACCTGGGTCCACTCCGAGAAGGGCAGGTTGGTGGTGATCACGAGCGCCGCCCTTTCGCATCGTTCCGAAACCACTTGGAACAGAAGCTCGGCGCCGACATCGGCGAGTGGGACGTAGCCGAGCTCGTCGATGCACAACAACTCGTAGCGGGCGTAGCGACGGATCACTCGCGAGAGTTCGTGCTCCTCCCTAGCTTCAACGAGTTCGTTGACGAGTCTCGAGGCCGTCGTGAAGCGAACGCGGCGACGTTGCTGGCACGCCGCTACACACAATGCCGTGGCCAGATGAGTCTTGCCTGTGCCGGCATCGCCGAGAAACAGAACCGGCCGTGCATGGTCGATGTAGTCGCCTTCGGCCAGTTCTCGTATCCGACGGGCGGAGACCTTCGGCGATTGCGAGAAGTCGAACTCCTCGAGCGTCTTCGCTCTCGGTAGTTGTGCTTCCTTCAGTCGTCTTTGAACCGCGCGGTGTTCACGCTCCTCGACTTCGGCGCTGAGCAGCACGTCGAGGTAGCGGACATAGCTGTGCTCGTCGCGCTGCGCTTGTTCGGCAATTTTCTGGAACTGCGTTGCCACGCTCGGCATGCGAAGCGTCTTGCAATGCTGACGGATGCTCTGGAGCTCGATGCTCTTCGCGTTCACGAGTTCACCTCGCCGATCAGCGCGTTGTAATGGCCAACACCTGGCAAGGAACGTTCGTACTTCGTGAGCTCTCCGAGCTCCACATCGCCAAGAGCCTGCGCCTGCTCACGTCGAAGAACTGATGATTCGACGAGGTGACGGATCGCCTCAGCATCCGTACAGCCGAGTTCGAGCGCTTGACTCACCGCCTCACGCAGCTTGTCGTAGCCGTGCTCGCGGCCGAGCTGCACGAGCTCGACCATCTGGCGGGTTCCTTCGAGCTTTCCGTGACGTCGATTCAGCTTGGACCACAACTCGTCGTAGCTCGTGGGCCACCGACCTTTCTCCCGCCATTGAGCGAGCGGCGTCGAGCCGGCCAACGCTCCAGGCTTCCTGACCAGAACATCCAAGTAGTGCTCGAGTTCATAAATCGACTGGCTGCGGCCGTAGCAGCGCTCGTGGCGTGCCACGACGTGGCCCTCGTGCCAGATCTCAACTTCCAACGGCAGTAGCTTGGCCACAACTCGCCGGTCCCGTTTCAACGGAGTCGAGTACCAGTTCGTGCCGACTCGAACGCAGCCTTTCTTGTTCACCTTTGCAAATCGTCGCTCCTCGATATCGAACCCCTCGACGGTCAATGGCAACAGATGCTCCCGTTCAAGCTCCATCGCTGTTCCGACAGCATGCTCCTTGCCGCTAATGTGGCGCGTCGCATCCTTGAGACAGCACGAGAGCAGATACTCGTTCAGCTCATCCCAATTCGAAAACTCCGGTACCGGCGTCAGATAGTTGCGCCGGAAGTAGCCGACTTCGCTTTCCACCCCGCCCTTCTCGTTGCCTCGACTCGGATTACAAAACTCCGAGTCGAATCCCCAATGGGAGCGAAACGCCACGAATCGCTCCGTCTGCTCTCGTTGATAACCACGCAGAATCTTAGTGACCGCGAGTGACAGGTTGTCGTAGCGCATGCGGCGGAACACGCCACCAAAGAACTCGAACGCATGCTCCTGCGCTTCGAAAAATGCTTGTTGCGTCGGACGCGGATAGCCGCGATGCAACGCGCCTCCTCCCGCCATGCTTCGGACTACGAGCGTGTGGACCTTCTCGAGCTCACCTCCGATCCGCGCGTACGCCTCGTACCAGTCCACTTGCCCTTCATCGCCCCACGCGTAGCTCTGCGGAACAAAAATCTCTGTGTCCTTCAGGCCGAGCTCGCTTTTCCGACGAGCGACGTAGCGACGTACCGTTGATTCGCCAATCTCATGCTCCGGATGCTCGGCGCGCAACCGGGACCAGATACGACGAGCCGTATGGCGTTGCTTCCGAGGCGCTCGCTTGTCCTCCTTCAGGACCGCGTCGATGAACTCGCGTACTTCCTCAAGCTTCGGACTCGCACGCTCCGCGACTTTACGCTCCGGCGGTACCGCGCTCTCCAGCGCCTGACGCACCATCCGACGGTGTACTCCGAACTCCTTCGCCACTCCCTTTATCGTTCCTACTCCGTGCTCGTACTCGCCACGGATCTGCTCGAACAATCGCACTTTCGCACCCCTTTTCAACCGACCCTCCTCTCCGGGTTCTTCCCCGGCTCAGGGTATCGGTCTCGATGGGGTGGGCCAAATCAAATGAGCGAAATGGGCCAATTCAGACTAGCGAACACAGCGTATCGACCCGAAATTACGAATCGAGTCTGGACAAACCCGCGGCCAAGTTGAAGTCTCGTGGCACGAGTAAGAGTGCCGCCAGCCGTCACCTCGTGAGCCAGACGACTAAGAAGCTCGAGGAATACCTGTCTCGGCGGCTAGAGGAGTTCGAGCTTGCGGCACTGATGCTGGATGGCCTTGAGGTGGCCGGACAGACCGTCGTCGTAACTCTAGGTATCACAATAGATGGAACGAAGGTGCCCCTGGGTATATGGCTGGGCTCGACGGAGAACTCTCGGGTGTGCACCGCGATGTTGCAGGACCTTCTCGAGCGAGGCTTGCGCGTCGATGAGTCGATTCTCTGCGTAGTGGACGGAGGCAAAGGCATCCGCAAGGCACTCGTCGACGTTTTGGGGGACCTCGCGGTCATCCAAAGGTGCCAGATCCATAAACTCCGAAATCTTCGCTCGTACCTTCCCAAGTCTCGTCACGCCTACGTGCTCCAGACGATGAAGGAAGCCTACAAGTGCAAGAGTGCCGACAAGGCGCGCAAGCGACTTCAGGCATTGGTGTCGTGGCTCGAGCGAAACGGCTACGACGAAGCTGCCGGAAGCCTTCGTGAAGGGATGGAAGAAACACTCACGGTCGTGAAGCTCGCGCCGCCCGCCTTACTTCGCCAGTCTCTTGCCACGACGAACGCCATTGAGAATCTCAACGGAACCATTCGCAGAGTATCGAGAAACGTCAAGCGTTGGAAGAGTCCTTCCATGGTTCGCCGATGGACCGCTCTTGGCGTCGTCACCGCGCAGAAAAAGTTCCGGCGTATCAAAGGCTATCGCCATATGGGCGCTCTCGTTCACGCGCTTAGAAGCAAACAGAAATCTCTTGACAGCGATGAGTTTGCTGCCTAAGAGTATTCACAGGTGCCGCCGCTACCCGACCAAATTCAACAGCGGCCGGGACATCCCCCGCCCACGCACGCCTGATGCCAGCTATCGGAGAAGTCTACCAGCTGTGCACCCATGGTGAACTCTAAATTGGTTACGAACCGTCTCGTATCCAGTATGGTCTTGAGGGCTTGCAGTTTTCTGGTGAGCTTGCCGTTGAGTCTCACGGTCCTCGGCCAGGACAAGTCGGAATACTATACGGTCATGTATCCGGAGAAATTCTAGATTGACTGCACCGGTTTCTACGAAAAGCTCGACAAGTTGACCACGGAAACGCGGAAGGAGCTCCCACACAAGCTAGACCTCGCCTACCGAGAGCACTCGAAGCAGAAGCTGGATTTGTATTTCCCCAGCGAAGATCCGGTGGACGCACCCGTATTCTTGTTCATCCACGGCGGAGGGTTTTGAGAGGGCGATCGCGCCCACTACGGTTTCGTTGCGAAATCTTTCAGCAGGCGAGGCTACATCACGGCGGTGACGAGGAGGTATCTATTCGGTAAGGAAATCGGAAGGCAATGCTTATGTCTCCGATCCCGAACGACATCAGGAGGCCGATCCTTTACAGAACATCTGTGTTTGTCCACTCGGTCTGGCCCACTTTGCTCATCTAATTTGGCCCACCCTAAGTTATTGATTAATAAAGACGAGCTGTAAGAAAGCCCCTTTCCTTATTCCGCGGCCGGAACGAAGTGCAGGCCGCGGCTAGTGAAACCCAACGAACTCAT
>CBDCTW010000021.1:0-69366 GCA_965222425.1 Candidatus Marinacidobacterales bacterium | reverse complement strand
TATAGATCCGCGTCGTTTCGACCGTAGGGGAGGCCGACCTCCTAGAAATGAGGAGGCCTCCTCGAGGTTTGTGGAGCGCGTTCTCTTCGCACACACAGCAAATCGTGAGTGAGCTTTTCTGGTTAATTCCGCTCTTGCCCGGACTCGGTGCCGCTATCAACGGGCTTCTGGGCAAGCGACTCCCCAAGTCCCTCGTTTCCGCCGTTGCCTGCGGAAGCATCGGCGCGTCGTTCCTCCTCGCTCTCGGTAGCTTCTTCGGAATCTTCTGGACGGGCGGCGGCGCCGTCGAGAAAGCCAAGGTGTTGTTCACTTGGATTCCAGGAATGGGCGTCCCCATGGCGGACGGGTCCCTCGCCATGTTGAACATCCCTTGGGAGTATCGACTGGACTCTCTCTCGATGGTGATGACGTTAGTGGTCACCGGGGTGGGATTCCTCATCCACGTGTACTCCATAGGCTACATGACTCACGACGAGGGCTACGCTCGTTACTTCGCTTACCTGAACCTGTTCAGTTTCTTCATGCTCAATTTGGTCCTGGGTGCCAACTTCCTGCTCCTGTTCATCGGGTGGGAAGGCGTGGGGCTCTGCTCGTACTTGCTCATTGGGTTTTGGTTCGAGAGGAAGTCGGTTGCCGACGCCGGGAAGAAGGCCTTCATCGTCAACCGGATCGGTGACGCGGGATTCCTTTTGGCGATCATGTTGATATTCGTCAATTTCGGATCGCTCGATTTCTATGCGGTGATGGGCGCGATCGCGGATCGCTTCACCCAACCCGAGGTCGGTTTCGGGCTACTGTCCGTAATCGGAATCCTGCTTTTTATCGGCGCCACCGGTAAGTCGGCGCAAATTCCCCTTTACGTTTGGTTGCCCGACGCCATGGAAGGTCCGACACCTGTGTCGGCATTGATACACGCCGCCACCATGGTGACCGCCGGCGTTTACATGGTGGCGCGGTGTGGGGTGCTCTTCGAGCATGCACCGTTGGCGCTCGCGGTGGTCGCGGTGGTCGGGGCGGTGACGGCGATCTTTGCGGCCTCCATCGGTTTGGTGCAAAACGACATCAAAAGAGTGCTTGCCTACTCCACGGTTTCGCAGCTCGGCTATATGTTCCTGGCATGCGGGGTCGGTGCCTTTGGTGCCGCCATCTTCCATCTGATGACCCACGCCTTCTTCAAGGCCTGCCTGTTCTTGGGCTCGGGTAGCGTCATCCACTCCATGGAGCATGCGGAGCATGAATCGGGTGGGCATCGGAGCTACACTGAGATGCAGGACATGCGGAACATGGGCGGGCTCTACCGCTCCATGCCCACGACCGGACTCACGTTCATGATCGCGACCGCCGCGCTTGCCGGCGTGCCGTTGACGGCGGGCTTTTTCAGCAAGGACGAGATCTTGTGGCAAGCTTGGAGCGGTTCACACGGGCATTGGGCTCTATGGCTCATCGGCGTGGTTGCCGCCGGCATGACCGCCTTCTACATGGGGCGACAAGTCTTGATGACGTTCTTCGGGAAGTTCCGAGGTGGGGAGAAGATGGAGCCTTATCTCCATGAGTCTTCTGCGGTCATGACCTGGCCGCTCATTCTATTGGCCGCCGGAGCGATCCTTGCCGGATACGTCGGTGTGCCGCACGCTTTTGGCGGTTCGAACAGAATCGAGGCTTTCCTCGAGCCGGCGATCATGGCGGGGACGCAAGCGGCGGCCCCTGAGGCAGGGGCGGGGGAAGGGGCGGCTCACCACGGTGCAGCTAGCACAGAGATCTTGTTCGCTCTGATTTCCATCGCGGTCGCGGGCTTCGGTCTCTTCCTTGCTTACACTTTCTACGTCCGACGACCCGAAAAGCCGAAGGCGATGGCGGAGGCCTGGCCCGTCGCCCACCGGGTTCTCTACAACAAGTATTACGTCGATGAGGCTTACGACAAGACGTTCGTCCGAGGAACCGTGGACGGCGGTAAGGGATTGTATCTGTTCGACGCGAAGGTCGTCGACGGTGCGGTCAACGGGACGGCCTTGGGAACCCTTATCCTCAGCTGGATATCCGACAACTTCGACATAAATTTCGTAGATGGCGCGGTGAATGGGGTGGGTTCCATACTGGCGAGCTTATCCGGAATCTTCCGTCGCGTCCAGACCGGTTTGGTTCAAAACTACGCCCTGGTGATGTTGGTGGGCATCTTCGTCTTGGTCGGCGCATATTTTTTCTTGATTTAAGGGAAGGACTCGCTCGATGCTCGAGAACAATCCGCTCGGTTGGCCAATTCTCTCCTGGGTCGTTTTTCTTCCCGGTGTCGGGGGCCTCATCATCCTCTTTTTCACGAAAAAACATCAAGAGGATCTGGTTCGGTGGCTCGCGAATATCTTCGGCTTTCTCGGGTTCGCCATCTCCTTGCCGCTCTGGTTTTACTTCGATCCTTCCGGCCCGCAGTTTCAATTCATGGAGCGCCACGACTGGATCCCTACAATCGGCGTCCAGTATTTCCTGGGCATTGACGGGATCAGCCTGCTGTTGATCCTGCTCACCACCATGCTGGGTTTCATTTCTATTCTGTCCGCGTGGAAGGCCATCACCGAGAGAGTCAAAGAGTTCTATGTGATGATGCTCCTTCTCCAGACGGGGATGCTGGGCGTCTTCGTATCCTTAGACTTCTTTCTCTTCTACGTCTTTTGGGAAGTCATGCTGGTCCCGATGTACTTTCTCATCGGGGTCTGGGGAGGACCGAGAAGGCTCTACGCCGCTATCAAGTTCTTCTTGTACACGCTGGTGGGAAGTGTGTTGATGCTGCTCGGCATTTTGGCGCTCCACTTTTACTACTACGCCCAGACCGGGGTGTACACGTTCGACGTCTTGGAGCTCATGAACATCGGACTCCCCGCCAATCTCCAGTTCTGGGTGTTCTTGGCCTTCTTCGTCGGATTCGCCATCAAAGTGCCGATGTTTCCTTTCCACACCTGGCTTCCGACGCGCACGTGGAAGCACCTACCGCGGGCTCGGTGATTCTGGCCGGTGTGCTTCTGAAAATGGGGACGTACGGTTTCGTGCGGTTCTCGCTTCCTCTCTTGCCGGATGCAACGAAGGATGCCGTCTGGTGGATGGTTCTGCTGGCCATCATCAGCATCATTTATGGCGCGATGGTGGCGTTGGTGCAGCCGGACTGGAAGAAGCTGGTCGCTTACAGCTCGGTGAGCCACTTGGGTTTCGTGATGCTGGGGATCTTCGCCTTGAACGAGATCGGCCTTCAGGGTGGGATCCTGCAGATGATCAACCATGGACTCTCCACTGGCGGTCTCTTCTTGACGGTGGGCCTCATTTACGAGCGGCGTCACACGCGTGAGATCGCGGCCTTCGGCGGACTCGCCAAAGTCGTGCCGGTCTTCGCGGCGATGTTCCTCGTCATCGCGCTGGCTTCATTGGGGCTGCCACTGCTCAACGGTTTCATCGGAGAGTTCATGATTCTCCAAGGAGCGTTCGCGGTGGAACCGTGGTGGGCGGCGTTTGCCGTATTAGGGATTGTTCTCGGAGCTGCATACTTGCTCTGGCTCTATCAGAGGACGATGTTCGGCAAGCTGGACAAATCGGAGAACATGAAGCTCCAGGATCTGGATTGGCGCGAGCGCTGGACGCTCATTCCCATCATCGTCTTCTGCATCTGGATCGGCGTCTATCCGTCGCCATTTCTCAAGCGCCTCGAGGTGCCGGTTCGAGCGATCGTAGAAAAAATCGAGGCCAATCCGATCGAGGCGGCCCGCGGCCCTGCCCTTCGACTTGTTACGGCTCAGGAGCCGAGCGGCGACGATCGATAAAAGGCCGATAAGCGACCGCTAAGGCCCCCGCTCGCTGCCGACGGGGCTCGCACCTAAAGGCTATCGGGGGCCGCCAGACAAATGCCTAAGCCTTCCGGCTCCGGAGGGAGATTCCAAAAGCTTGCGCTGCTTTCGACTGTGGGGCTCATGTTCCCTATTTCCATCACCTTGGGGGGCGCGGCCGGCTACTACTTGGACCACCGGCTGGGTACCTTTCCGTGGCTCTCGTTCGTCTTCCTTTGTTTCGGGATCGCGGCCCCGTTCATCCACCTATTTCGTGTGCTCAAAAAGTTCGATGGGACCGACTAACGAGCATCCGGCTACTGCGGAGCGCCGCATCGGCTGGCTCGCGGTTGGCTTCACCGGTCTCGCCACCGGCTTGGGCCTTCTGGGGGGAGTCGATTTCGCCGCTTCGGTGGCGGCGGGAGGGCTCATCGCCCTCATAAACTACAGCGCGTTGAGTTGGATCGTGGGCCGAGTGGCACAGCCGAACCCGAGACGGGGTACCAAGCTGGCGGTGCTCGGTTTCGGGCTTCGCTACGCCTTGTTGGGAGTCGCGCTGTATGTTATATTTGCAGTCTGGAATGCAAACGTGGTGGCCGTAAGCCTGGGTCTATCGGCTCCGGTAGCGGCCATGTTTTTTGAGTGGGTCTTCGAAGCGTACGAGGGGCGCGTCCAGGAGTGACCACTCCCGGCGCCTTTCGGGCTTGACCAGGTTTAACAAGCCTAATAGGGCTTCCGAACCCAAGCAACTAGTGCTAGATCGCCGGCGCCAAGTGTGTGCGGCCGATTTTTTGTATGGAAGAACTCGAGCACAAATCGTTCCTTTTTGGTCTTCTGCGCGAGGCTGTTTCCGATCATGTCCTCATGGCCCTTTTCATCGGGCTACTGTTGATGGTGGGCGCGGTGTGGTTTCGCACGCGCATTCGCGTCGAGGAGCCAGGGCGTCTACAGTTGGTCCTGGAAGCTGCGGTCGGCGGGTTGATCGGCATGCTCAAAGAGAACGTCGGCCCGAAGGGGCCCAAGTTCTTGAGCTTGGTCGGCACCCTTGGGTTGTTCATTTTGACGTGCAATCTGGCGGGTTTGGTTCCGGGGTTATCCTCTCCTACCACCAACCTGAACGTACCCGTCGGCTGTGCCCTGGTCTCGTTCCTCTACTACAATTACCAGGGGGTTCTCGCTCAAGGTCTCCTGCCTTACCTGAAACACTTTCTCGGACCCGTGTTGCCCATGGCGATCATCATGCTTCCCATCGAGATCATCAGTCACATTAGCCGCGTACTTTCCTTGTCGATGCGGCTCTTCGGTAACATCTTTGGCGAGGAGCTCGTCATTCTCGTGCTGGCGAGCCTGATTCCGTTCTTGGTCCCGCTACCCATGATGGCCTTCGCCGTATTCGGAAGTCTTTTGCAAGCCTTTGTCTTCATCATGCTGACCATGATTTACCTCGGTGGTGCCGTGGCACTGGAAGAACATTGACCGTGCCAACGTCGGTGCTGGCCGAGGCTGAGCTATTCGTTGACTGCGAAAGGAGGATATTCTGGTGAAAAGGATATTGTTGGCGGCTTTCGGGTCGCTCGTCTTTCTAACGGTGGGAACCCCGGTCTGGGCACAGGAGGCCGCGCAGGCTGCGCAGGGACTGGAGCCAGGCGTCTGGACGGAGGTCATATACAAGTGGGCGATCATCTCGGGCGCCGGAGCCTTGGCCTTCGCCGCCGCGGCCGGTGCGTATTCGCAAGGCCGAGCCGCCGCCGCCGCTTGCGATGCGATCTCGAGAAACCCCGGCGCCGCTCCTCAGATCCGCTTCACCTTTCTGTTGGGAGTGGTGCTGATCGAATCGCTCGTCATTTACGTTTTCGTCATCTCGCTCAGCATCTTGTTCGTGAAGTGGCCTGCGTGACGAATTCCCTTGGGGCTCTCTCGCTCTCGGGCTAGACTGCGAGAGGGCCCTCGCACACGTCGAACTGGGGGACAGCGCCAGCCGGCATCAGGAGGACTCGTTGGAATTCGCCAAGTACGCCTACTTCGAAGGCAAAGTAGTTCCTTTCGCGGAAGCGCGCATCTCGGTTGCTACCCACGGTTTTCTCTACGGGACCGCCGTGTTCGAGGGAATCCGTGGGTTTTGGGACGAGACGAAGAACGATGTTTACGTCTTCCGGTTGAGAGAGCACTACGAACGCCTGGCTGTCAACGCGCACATCCTCAAGATGAGTCTGCCTCGGCCGGTCGGTGAGTTGGTCTCGCTGACCATCGACCTGATCCGAAAGAACGAGCTGCGCTGCGATTTGTACATCCGGCCGGTTTTGTACAAATCGGATCGCCGCTTCGGCGTCACATTGTTCGAGAATCAAGACCTCACGATCTTTTTCGCTTCGATGGGAGCATATCTCTCCAAGACGGAAGGGATAGATCTTGCCGTTTCCTCTTGGAGACGGATCGAGGATAACGCCATCCCCGGTAGGGCCAAGATCAACGGCGCTTACGTCAATGGCTGTCTAGCGGGCGAAGAGGCTCGCAGTAACGGATTCGACGAGGCGATCTTTCTAAACGAGGACGGCCACGTCTCCGAAGCCCCAGGAATGAATCTCTTTGTGGTTCGCGGCGGTCGCTTGATCACGCCCCCGGTCACGGCGAATATCTTGGAGGGCATCACCCGTGCCAGCCTCATGACGCTAGCGGAGAAGAGTTTGGGCATCGAAGTCGAGGAGAGACCCATCGACCGTTCCGAGCTCTACGTAGCGGATGAGGCCTTCATCTGTGGAACTGCCGCCAAATTGGTTAGCGTGAGGAGCATCGACCGGCGGATGGTGGCCAACGGGAAGGCCGGTTCGATCACCGCGAAAATCATCGAACGATACCGCGCCGTGACGTTGGGTGAGCTCGAAGGCTACCGGGATTGGATCACCTCCGTTTATAACAACTAGCCCGTTAGCCCCATTTGTCATGACACTCCTGTTCGTCGTGGGAGTCGTTACGGCATTGTTGTTGGGGCTTTCCTTCCTCTTCGCCGAGCTTCTCATTCACCCGCCGAGAAATAGGTCGACCGATTTCACGCCTTCCGATGCGGGGCTGCCGTTCGAGTGGGTTACCTTCGCTTCGCATGATGGTTTGCGGTTGATGGGATTGAACCGCCCCGGGTTTTCCGGAGACTGTTTTAGTTGAGTCTCGCCATCTCTAGCGAGCCTTCCTGCGACCGATAGTAGTTCATCTCGTACTCGACGGGGGCGACATTTCCGATCGGCTCCAAGAGTCGTTGCGTGTTGTACCAATGGACCCCGTCCTGTGCCAAAACTCAGCCCTTTTGAAATAGGCCATAAATCAGCAGCTTAGTGTCTGTGTTTGCGAACCGGGCCAAGGGCCGTGGGCTTTACAATCGTCTGGCCCGAGGGTGTTATCTTCGGATCCATCATGACGTACCATGTGCAAATCCTACTGTTGGTCAGGCAGCCGTTGTTCGATCGGGCAGCCCTGCTGCTCACACAGACCTCATGGGTGCTTCCGCCATTTAAGTGTTGGTAAAATGACGCTAAGACTTTACGGTGCATTAAATTACAGCCATGGTTTTTCAAAAGGGCCGAGTTTTGGCACAGGACGGGGTTGCCCGACGTTGCCAAGAGTCGGCTGCACTCGCGGGTCAACACCCAATGAGGCAGCTTTTCCACGATAGTGCCACCGGGGCCAACGCCACCCTTCTTTGCGGATTGACCCCGAGCGGCCGCATTGACGTCCACCCCGGCTCGCCCGATGAGGGCACGGGCCTGTCCGCCGCAGTGCAACGGCGCATTATCGATGCGTTCAACGTGGGGCGCGGGCATGGGGTGTTGCATCTGGGAGTGGGAGAGCTGAGCACCGACCTTCACCCTACGCTTTCGTACTGGCGCGACATCGGGAAGGCCTTGGTGGTCAGGGTCTGTGGCGGGTTGGATCCAACCGACCCAACGTCTCTGGTCGTGCCCGAGCCCGCCCCGGACGAGCTCTCGGATTTCACCCAGGCGGCCCCTCCCATGCAGGGCGCCGAGCTGATCACAACCTCGATGCTCGGCGAGCTGTGGCGCGACATCGGGAAGGCCCTGACCACCGAAGCAGCACGGTTTGAGCTTGGCGTCCAGGGATACCTGAAGAAGCAGGGCTCGGTATGGAACGTGGTCGGCCGGGTCTGTTTCCACCTGGCCGAGAACAAACGCGACCCCTCGTATCCCTTCGCCTTCATCGCGACCTATGTTCACAAGGTCTCCAAGGAGGCCAAGCCTCAGCACCTGCCCCTCGGGCGAGCGCTCAAGGACTACGCCGGGGCGAAGAACCGACAGAAACTACTCGCGCTGCTCTCTCCCCTGTCGCGCGCGGCCGGGCAGAGCGCGTTCATCCGCGAGCTGGTCGACTCCGGCGACATCTACCACCCCCTGTCCTGGAGACCCGCGGAGGCGCATCACTTCCTCTGCGAGATCGCACTGTACGAGCAAGCCGGTCTCGTTGTGCGCATGCCCGACTGGTGGGGAGCCAAGAGTCACCCCCGTCCCAAGGTCTCCGTGTTGGTGGGCGGCAAGGCGCCGTCGACGCTGGGTATGGACGCGCTCCTGGACTTCGACGTCAAGCTGACCCTCGACGGCAAGAATCTGTCGACGAGGGAGATCGAGATGCTGCTCGAAGCCAGCGAGGGTCTGGTGCTGGTCAAGGGGAAGTGGGTCGAGGTGGACCGGGACAAGCTCAGCGCGGTTCTCGAACAGTGGCGGGACGTGCAAAAGCAGGCCCAGGCCGGCGGAGTCAGCTTCGGCGAGGCCATGCGCATGCTGGCTGGCGCCGAGCTCGATGGCGACGACTCGAACGGTACCGAGGACGCTCGACAAGAATGGTCGGAGGTCATCGCAGGAAAATGGCTTTCGTCAAGGTTCGACGCGCTGCGCTCGCCTGAGCTCCGGGCCGAGATCGACTCGAACGCGGGCTTGCGGGGCGAGCTCCGTCCCTACCAGAAGCTCGGTGTGGAGTGGCTCTGGACCCTGCGCGGCCTGGAGCTCGGCGGCTGCCTTGCCGACGATATGGGCCTGGGGAAAACCATCCAGGTGCTCGGTGTGCTGTCCATGAGCCGGCGCAACAAGGAGAAGGGTACCGACCTCCTGGTCGTGCCGGCCTCGCTCGTCGACAACTGGCGCTTGGAGATTGAACGCTTCGCGCCCCAGATGAAGTTTCTCATCGCCCACCCGTCGCGCATCCCCTCGCCCGAGCTCAAGAAGCTGCCAAAGGAGAAGGTGGATGCCCACGACGCGGTGATCACCACCTACGGCACCGCCATGCGGACCGAGTGGATGAAGTCGCATGCCTGGCGGAACGTAATCCTCGACGAGGCCCAGGCCATCAAGAACCCCAGCGCCAAGCAAACCAGGGTGGTCAAAGCACTGGACTCGCGGTGGCGCTTGGCCCTCACCGGCACACCGGTGGAGAATCGCCTCGGCGACCTGTGGTCGATCTTCGACTTCCTGAATCCGGGGCTGCTAGGCTCGGCGAAGGCCTTCAATGGCCTGTGCAAATCCATGGCGTCGGGTAAGCAAGGAGGCTACGCGCCGCTGCGCAGGCTGGTGCAGCCGTATATTCTAAGAAGGCTCAAGACCGACAAGAGAGTCATTGCCGATCTGCCCGACAAGACCGAGGTCAATGCCTACTGCCTGCTGAGCAAGCGCCAGGCCGCCCTGTACAAGCAGTCGGTCGATGAGATGAAGAGGGTCATCGAGGAGCTGGAAGGCATCGAGCGGCGCGGTATGGTCCTGGCCTTTCTGATGCGCTTCAAGCAAATCTGCAATCACCCGTCCCATTGGCTCGGCGACGGAAGCTACGAGGCCGAAGACAGCGGCAAGCTCGCCCGGCTGCGCGAGCTTTGCGAGTCCATCTCCGCGCGCCAGGATAAGGTGCTGGTCTTCACCCAGTTCCGCGAGATGACGGCGCCGCTGTCTCGCTTTCTGACCGAGGTCTTCGGTCACGGCGGCCTCGTGCTGCATGGCGGAACGCCGGTCAAGAAGCGCCAAGGGCTGGTAAACAGGTTTCAGGAGGACGACCGGGTACCGTTCATGGTCCTTTCTCTAAAGGCTGGCGGTACTGGGCTCAATCTGACCGCGGCGTCCCATGTCATCCATTTTGACCGATGGTGGAACCCGGCGGTCGAAAACCAGGCCACGGACCGCGCCTTTCGCATCGGCCAGAAGAAGAACGTACTCGTTCACAAGTTCATCTGCCGGGGCACGGTGGAGGAGCGCATCGACGAACTGATCGCCGGGAAGCAGAAGCTCGCAGGCAAGCTCCTTTCAGGTGGTGCGGAGTCGGCCTTGACGGAGATGAGCAACGAAGATTTGATCTCTATGGTGTCCCTCGACTTGAGCAGCGCCTTGGAAGAATAGAAGATGCACGAACGCGCTCGTCACAAGAAAGCGTGAGGTGAGCTCATGGGCTGGTACTCGTGGCACCCTTACGTCTCCGTGGCAGCGCGCCGCCGTCATGCCGCGAAGAGGGTCGCTAAGATGAAAAAAGCCGGACGCGAGATCTCACCGATCGAGATCGTGGGCCGCAAGATCGCAACCACCTTCTGGGGTGATGCTTGGTGCAAGAACCTCGAGTCGTACAGCGACTACTCGAACCGCCTGCCTCGCGGCCGAACCTACGTGCACAACGGTTCGGTGATCGATCTTCAGATCGAGGCGGGGCGTGTGCGATCTCTCGTCAGCGGCTCCGACATCTATGAGGTGGACACCCAGATCAAAAGCCTGGCGAAGAAGCGCTGGGCCGACATCAAGGGCCAATGTGCAGGCAAAATCGACTCGCTGGTCGAGCTGCTGCAGGGCTCCGTCTCCACGGGCGTGATGGAGATCGTGACCTGCAAGGGAGAGGGATTGTTTCCTGCCCCTCGGGAGATCTCGCTGAGTTGCTCGTGCCCCGACTGGGCGACCATGTGCAAGCACGTGGCGGCGACGCTCTACGGCGTAGGCGCACGCCTCGACCACGAGCCGGAGCTGCTGTTCACCTTGCGAGGTGTCGACCCAGCCGAGATGGTGGAGGCCGCCGTCGACCAGCCACCGACTGGAGACAAGTCCCGGAGTGGCAGGGTGCTCAAATCCGACAGGCTGTCATCGGTCTTCGGTGTCGACATCGACATGGGTGGGGTCTCTGATGACGATCTTGCGCCGCTTGCCAAGAAGAGTCGGCGCGCTGGGCAGACCGGAAGGAAACCAGGTAGGCGTTCTACCCCGTTCAGGAAGCCGACGGCTCGCGCCGGGACGCGCAAGAAAAAGTAGAAGGGTGCGACAATACCGCCTGCCCTCCACGAGTGGCCCCAGGACAGGTCTCGTAGCTCCCGAGGCGTTGTTGCACTGCTCTTGGCTGAGAGCGAAATCTGCCTGTGGTGGTGGCCGGGGTATGTTTGACCATGAAGTATCCCAAGCGCAGCCGGTACAAACACGCGAAACAGAAGATGAACCGCCCCGGGTTTTCCGGAGACTGTTTTAGTTGAGTCTCGCCATCTCTAGCGAGCCTTCCTGCGACCGATAGTAGTTCATCTCGTACTCGACGGGGGCGACATTTCCGATCGGCTCCAAGAGTCGTTGTGTGTTGTACCAATGCACCCACTCGAGGGTGGCGAACTCGACGTCCTCAGGACCACGCCAGGGCCCACGTCGACGGATCACCTCGGTCTTGTAGAGGCCGATGATGGATTCAGCCAAAGCGTTATCGTAAGAGTCGCCTCGGCTGCCGACGGACGGCTCAATACCCGCCTCGGCGAGCCGCTCGGTGTAACGGATCGAGACGTACTGCACGCCGCGGTCGCTGTGATGCACCAATGGATCTTCTGGGTCTAGTCGGCGCTCGTGCAGCGCCTGCTCCAACGCATCGAGAGCGATGCCGGCAGTCAACGATGTCGTCGCTCGCCAACCGACGATGAGTCGAGCGAAGACGTCGATGACGAAGGCGACGTACACGAAGCCGCGCCACGTGGCGATGTAGGTCAGGTCCGAGACCCAGAGCTCGTTCGGGCGTGTGGCGTTGAAGTCGCGCTCCACGAGGTCCATCGGGCGAGCGCCGCTCGAATCCGGCTTCGTCGTCTTGAATCGACGTCCACGGACCGCCCCCTGGAGGCCCATTTCACGCATCAGACGGGCCACCGTGCATCGAGCCACGTCGCGGCCCTCACGGCACAGCTGACGCCAGACCTTGCGCACGCCATACACGTCAAAGTTCTCTTGCCGTACACGACGAATCTCGCCGCGGAGTTGGACGTCGCGCTTCGCTCTCGCTGGCTGGCGGCTTGGGTCCTTCTCTCGCGCTTTCTGCTCGTAATAGGTCGACGGGGCGATCGGAAGCATCCGGCAGATCGGCTCGACCCCGTAACTCTCACGGTTCGCGTCCACGAACAACACATTCACCTCGGTCGGCGGTCGAGCTCCGCCTGGGCGAAAAACGCCGACGCCTTGCGAAGGATCTCGTTCGCCCGCTTGAGCTCACGGTTCTCTCGCTCAAGCTCCTTCAGCCGCTGACGCTCGTCCGTCGTCAGTCCCGCTCGTTTCCCAGCATCACACTCTGCTCGCCGCACCCACGTGCGTAGCGTTTCCCGCGTACAGTCAATCTTCGACGCAATCGATGAGATCGCTGACCACTGAGATTCGTGCTGAGCCTGCTGGTCGAAAACCATCCGCACTGCGCGCTCTTTTACCTCCGGTGAATACCTGCTTCGTCTTGTCATGACTCCATCCTCTCAAGAGTTGGAGTCTCCGGGAAACCCGGGGCGGTTCAAAGAAGTACCACGTTCGCAACTGGGCGGAATACAACGAAGGCCTGCGCCGCCGGGGCGATTTGACGGTCTGGTTTGACGAGGAGGTCCACGGCGTGTACCCGCTGTAGAATTCTCCGGTGCGCAACGCGATGATGTTCTCGTCCGGGTAGGTATTGAACGGCACTGTCAAATTGAGGTCTCAAGCTCGGAGTGGGTCGCTAGATAATGGGGCTTGAGCGCACCGCGTTGCCAACATCTTGGGGTCGGATTGGCCCTGAATGCCTCAATTTGACAGTACCGGAGATGGCCCTGATCTCGGCGTGTTGCGCTTCTGTGGACCGTTTTTGCTACGAGATGAGGAGCCGCTGTTCCCCGCGCCTCGCTGCTTGCTGGGTACTAACGACTCGGAAGGCTGGAAGCCGGCGAAGCGGTGCCGGTTCGATACCGTGCTCCTTCAAGAGCCGCTTCACCGTGTTCGGCGCAATCTTGTGGCCCAGGTTGGCCATAGCTCCTTGGATTCGGTCGTAGCCCCAAAACGGGCCCAACTTGGCCATGCGCACGACCAACTCCTCGATTTCCGACGAGATGCGGACGGACCAATTTAGCCCGTCCGCATCAGTCCGCCTACCAACTTTGGTTTCTCTCTATTATCATGGAGAGCGCAACCAGCAAGGGTTGGGGAACGCTTTGCTCGAAGCGGAAGAATGCGTCGGAAGTCCCCACGGGAAGGTGCGATGTCCCGTGTAGACGTCTAGAGGAGAGGAATGGGGCGGCTGGTAGACGTAGCTGGGAGGCTTACAGCGAGAAAACGAGTTACGAATCCTTGGTCTTGAGCTGGGCTTTGTTTTCTTGAATGAAGGCGCGGATGTCATCTGTCATCTCGAGCAGTTTCTCCCACTGCTCCTTGTATAAGGTCACCGGGAAACGGCCCAGTCCGTAGACGGAGACGCCGCCCTTCTGGCTGACTTTGAGGGAGAGCTCTTTTTCACTGCGCTTCTTGAGCGTTTCATTCTCAGCTTGCAAACGCTCCAGTTCTTTCTTCATTTTTTCCGGTGTCATGTCGCTCACGATTTGCCTCCGTGCTTTCGACTGTGTCGCCTCTATCCGATGAAACAGATGAGTCCCCGAGTGAGACACTAAAACGTAGCCCTGCCCCATCCCCGTCCGCGTACGATGCGGCCGGGCTTCGCTGGATAATAGCAGGTACGAGATTCGCTGGATGTGTCCCGAGGTCCGTGGAAAAAGAACGGCACCCTCTACTCCGTCATCAGAGTATCATATCAGGCGGTGACCTCCGCGTGTTCGAGAACCTCGCTCAGACGTTGGTAGCCGTCGATGCGTCGTAGTTGAATCTGGCCAGAGGCGATAAGCCCAAACAGCAAAGCGACCGCGGACTCCTCGCTGGAGAACGACGCTTGGGTTTTCGTCCGGCGTCGAAGCTCGCGGTTGAGATTCTCCAGAGCATTGGTCGTTCGAATCGATTTCCACATGGCACGAGGGAATTCGTAGAAGGTCAGCAGCTGATTACCGCCTCCTCTAGGCTTCGGACGACGGCCGGCGCGAGAGGCGTCCACTTGGCGACGAGTTCGTCATAGGCTTTGCGAGCATCGATCCCGTTCTTGGCGTAGACGACCCGGTTGTAGTCACGCCGGAGCTCACGGCGTGCGTGCGCCGGGCAATGTTGGAGCAAGTTGGCGCGCTTGTGCTCGGTACATCGCTGCAACCGGCACCCCGGCCACTTCTCCAGCACTTTCGTCAGCCCCTTGTGACCCCAAATTGCCCGTTGATGGCCTGTTTTGCTCTGTTTCTGATAGTTTCCAGCCAAGAACCGAATAGCTCCACTCACCCTCACTTGCGCCTGCCCACTGCGATAGCTGGAAAGGTGTTCCCGTCGAGGAAACATCCGCCGATGAGTCGTAAGTACATTTTACAACAATGATTTGCGGTCAGAGCCGCCGCCGGAGGGTTTACGACAAGGCCGTCTCTCAGGCGTCAAGGAGGTTGAGATTGCTGTCTAGAGAAGTGGATTGAAGCCGATTTGAATTCCGACTCGAACGACCACCCGTCGATGAGGTGTGCGTGGGCCAGCACGTGACGGCGTCCGTTAAATCACTGTAGAGGAAGCAGATAGAACGATGTGGGCACCGGGGCTTCTCTGAGTATTCGCTACATTGGCGCACTACCCGCGCGGCGAAAAAGGGGGGGAAGACTGAAGAAACTGAAGAAATACCTTTTGCCGAGACCGAATAGCTCCGAACTGCACCATCCGCCACTTAGTCCGGCCAATTGTGGCACTGCAGAGACGGGTGAGATTTTCCGCGCGGTTGGCGGGGTTTCGCAGGATTAGGTGTCACCAGAGACGCGCTAGAAGGGCCGAACGGGCCTCATTTTCGGTATTCGTCTCTAATCTCGATTTTCGAGTGCCAAGTTTGCGCCCAATAGGGGTGCAGGCGTTGAGCGGGCCGTGCGGCAGCGGAAAAGAGGCCACCCGAGAGGCCAGAATCGAGGCCGGGGCTACCGTGGCGTAGCGGGCCTAGCACGTTCTTGGTCCAGGTGGGACTGAGCCTCCTTGATTTTCTTACTTGTCTCGGATTTGGCCTCAACTCCGCACTGACCTCCTGCAGTTCTTCCCCGGCGCACAGCCCGTGTGCCGCGGTAAAACCGCAACGACTACCACGTTGCGGCTCGTCCCCTACGTGTTCGAAGCCGCCAACTGTTTTGGCCGGCAATTAGGCAAATCCCCAGCAGGGATATATCATGTCCCCATGACCAGCTTCCGGATTTCGGTGACGGTTCTCGCTGTAATTCAAGCGATCTTCGCAGGATTCACGGCCCTAGTTGGAGCATTCGCTAACGGTGGAGACGTCTGGCAACGGCTACTAGTGATCCTTCTTCACCCTCTTGGCGCCGCGGGATTACTTCTGCTCGTGCTGCGGCCCCGCCTCGCCACGACGACGATCCTCGCCATGATGCGCTTCTGACAGCGAACGTGCTCGCCGACCTGTGGGTTGCGCAGATGATTGCCGCGGGAAGAGTGCGAGGAGATTGGGAGCTTGCGCTGGCATTTTCGGTGGTTCCGGCCATCGGGATTGTCTACGCGCTGGCGCTGCTGCGAACTGCCCGCGTTAACGGCCGGGTAAAACCCAGTCCGGAACATCGCCCTGGGTGAAAACTACTTCCGGTTGCTCGCACTATAGTAGTCTTAAGTGGGGATGTCCCGGCCGCTGTTGAATTTGGTCGGGTAGCGGCGGCACCTGTGAATACTCTTAGGCAGCAAACTCATCGCTGTCAAGAGATTTCTGTTTGCTTCTAAGCGCGTGAACGAGAGCGCCCATATGGCGATAGCCTTTGATACGCCGGAACTTTTTCTGCGCGGTGACGACGCCAAGAGCGGTCCATCGGCGAACCATGGAAGGACTCTTCCAACGCTTGACGTTTCTCGATACTCTGCGAATGGTTCCGTTGAGATTCTCAATGGCGTTCGTCGTGGCAAGAGACTGGCGAAGTAAGGCGGGCGGCGCGAGCTTCACGACCGTGAGTGTTTCTTCCATCCCTTCACGAAGGCTTCCGGCAGCTTCGTCGTAGCCGTTTCGCTCGAGCCACGACACCAATGCCTGAAGTCGCTTGCGCGCCTTGTCGGCACTCTTGCACTTGTAGGCTTCCTTCATCGTCTGGAGCACGTAGGCGTGACGAGACTTGGGAAGGTACGAGCGAAGATTTCGGAGTTTATGGATCTGGCACCTTTGGATGACCGCGAGGTCCCCCAAAACGTCGACGAGTGCCTTGCGGATGCCTTTGCCTCCGTCCACTACGCAGAGAATCGACTCATCGACGCGCAAGCCCCGCTCGAAAGGTCCTGCAACATCGCGGTGCACACCCGAGAGTTCTCCGTCGAGCCCAGCCATATACCCAGGGGCACCTTCGTTCCATCTATTGTGATACCTAGAGTTACGACGACGGTCTGTCCGGCCACCTCAAGGCCATCCAGCATCAGTGCCGCAAGCTCGAACTCCTCTAGCCGCCGAGACAGGTATTCCTCGAGCTTCTTAGTCGTCTGGCTCACGAGGTGACGGCTGGCGGCACTCTTACTCGTGCCACGAGACTTCAACTTGGCCGCGGGTTTGTCCAGACTCGATTCGTAATTTCGGGTCGATACGCCCACCAAGATCTGATTCAACACTCGCTCTGGAAGCGGGTCTTCTTCGCGGAAGGCTTCGAAGTGTGGAAGCGACGCCTCCGCGCCCGACTTCGAGCGAACTCGAGGTCGCGACACTTGGATGCGACGACCACCGAAGCTCAGCTCTCCGTTCGTGCTCCCCCAGTGGTTATGAGTTCGCTCCTTCTCGTGCTTGCCCTTGAGCCCCGCGATCTCCTCGGCGTCCTCTCTGAGCAGTAGGTGCAGAGCTGTCAGTCCTTGCTCGTACACCCATTCCGTCAGATCCGCCTTCGTGGCCGCGATCCCAGCTATCATCGGTAGCAGTATCTGACCGACTGTGTTCGCTAGTCTGAATTGGCCCATTTCGCTCATTTGATTTGGCCCACCCCATCGAGACCGATACCCTGAGCCGGGGAAGAACCCGGAGAGGAGGGTCGGTTGAAAAGGGGTGCGAAAGTGCGATTGTTCGAGCAGATCCGTGGCGAGTACGAGCACGGAGTAGGAACGATAAAGGGAGTGGCGAAGGAGTTCGGAGTACACCGTCGGATGGTGCGTCAGGCGCTGGAGAGCGCGGTACCGCCGGAGCGTAAAGTCGCGGAGCGTGCGAGTCCGAAGCTTGAGGAAGTACGCGAGTTCATCGACGCGGTCCTGAAGGAGGACAAGCGAGCGCCTCGGAAGCAACGCCATACGGCTCGTCGTATCTGGTCCCGGTTGCGCGCCGAGCATCCGGAGCATGAGATTGGCGAATCAACGGTACGTCGCTACGTCGCTCGTCGGAAGAGCGAGCTCGGCCTGAAGGACACAGAGATTTTTGTTCCGCA
This sequence comes from Candidatus Marinacidobacterales bacterium, assembly GCA_965222425.1. Lineage (GTDB taxonomy): Bacteria > Acidobacteriota > Vicinamibacteria > Marinacidobacterales > DATDRI01 > CBDCNP01. The sequence continues at coordinate 51,843 of CBDCTW010000021.1, read as the reverse complement.
GAGCTACGCGTGGGGCGATGAAGGGCAAGTGGACTGGTACGAGGCGTACGCGCGGATCGGAGGTGAGCTCGAGAAGGTCCACACGCTCGTAGTCCGAAGCATGGCGGGAGGAGGCGCGTTGCATCGCGGCTATCCGCGTCCGACGCAACAAGCATTTTTCGAAGCGCAGGAGCATGCGTTCGAGTTCTTTGGTGGCGTGTTCCGCCGCATGCGCTACGACAACCTGTCACTCGCGGTCACTAAGATTCTGCGTGGTTATCAACGAGAGCAGACGGAGCGATTCGTGGCGTTTCGCTCCCATTGGGGATTCGACTCGGAGTTTTGTAATCCGAGTCGAGGCAACGAGAAGGGCGGGGTGGAAAGCGAAGTCGGCTACTTCCGGCGCAACTATCTGACGCCGGTACCGGAGTTTTCGAACTGGGATGAGCTGAACGAGTATCTGCTCTCGTGCTGTCTCAAGGATGCGACGCGCCACATTAGCGGCAAGGAGCATGCTGTCGGAACAGCGATGGAGCTTGAACGGGAGCATCTGTTGCCATTGACCGTCGAGGGGTTCGATATCGAGGAGCGACGATTTGCAAAGGTGAACAAGAAAGGCTGCGTTCGAGTCGGCACGAACTGGTACTCGACTCCGTTGAAACGGGACCGGCGAGTTGTGGCCAAGCTACTGCCGTTGGAAGTTGAGATCTGGCACGAGGGCCACGTCGTGGCACGCCACGAGCGCTGCTACGGCCGCAGCCAGTCGATTTATGAACTCGAGCACTACTTGGATGTTCTGGTCAGGAAGCCTGGAGCGTTGGCCGGCTCGACGCCGCTCGCTCAATGGCGGGAGAAAGGTCGGTGGCCCACGAGCTACGACGAGTTGTGGTCCAAGCTGAATCGACGTCACGGGAAGCTCGAAGGAACCCGCCAGATGGTCGAGCTCGTGCAGCTCGGCCGCGAGCACGGCTACGACAAGCTGCGTGAGGCGGTGAGTCAAGCGCTCGAACTCGGCTGTACGGATGCTGAGGCGATCCGTCACCTCGTCGAATCATCAGTTCTTCGACGTGAGCAGGCGCAGGCTCTTGGCGATGTGGAGCTCGGAGAGCTCACGAAGTACGAACGTTCCTTGCCAGGTGTTGGCCATTACAACGCGCTGATCGGCGAGGTGAACTCGTGAACGCGAAGAGCATCGAGCTCCAGAGCATCCGTCAGCATTGCAAGACGCTTCGCATGCCGAGCGTGGCAACGCAGTTCCAGAAGATTGCCGAACAAGCGCAGCGCGACGAGCACAGCTATGTCCGCTACCTCGACGTGCTGCTCAGCGCCGAAGTCGAGGAGCGTGAACACCGCGCGGTTCAAAGACGACTGAAGGAAGCACAACTACCGAGAGCGAAGACGCTCGAGGAGTTCGACTTCTCGCAATCGCCGAAGGTCTCCGCCCGTCGGATACGAGAACTGGCCGAAGGCGACTACATCGACCATGCACGGCCGGTTCTGTTTCTCGGCGATGCCGGCACAGGCAAGACTCATCTGGCCACGGCATTGTGTGTAGCGGCGTGCCAGCAACGTCGCCGCGTTCGCTTCACGACGGCCTCGAGACTCGTCAACGAACTCGTTGAAGCTAGGGAGGAGCACGAACTCTCGCGAGTGATCCGTCGCTACGCCCGCTACGAGTTGTTGTGCATCGACGAGCTCGGCTACGTCCCACTCGCCGATGTCGGCGCCGAGCTTCTGTTCCAAGTGGTTTCGGAACGATGCGAAAGGGCGGCGCTCGTGATCACCACCAACCTGCCCTTCTCGGAGTGGACCCAGGTGTTCACGAACGTCCGCCTGTGCAAGGCACTGCTCGACCGAGTCACGGACCAGGCGCACATACTCGAAACCGGCACCGAATCCTATCGGTTCCGGCGCACCCTGAAGAGCGAGAAAAAGACCATAAAGGCATGAGTTCGTTGGGTTTCACTAGCCGCGGCCTGCACTTCGTTCCGGCCGCGGAATAAGGAAAGGGGCTTTCTTACAGCTCGTCTTTATTAATCAATAACTTAGGGTGGGCCAAATTAGATGAGCAAAGTGGGCCAGACCGAGTGGACAAACACACCGACTTGGCCAACTACCTTGCCCGTAGGCGAGTGCGTTTGCTTTCTTATTGGCTTCTTTGATTTCCTAGGCATTGGTGGCTCCTTGTCCCCCTCTGGAGACGGTTTATTGGCAGACCTATTCTTAGGCCGGCCAAGGAGCCGCCGCTACCCCAAATTCAACATCGGCGGGACATCCCCTCTTCAGTTCATTTGTGTTTTTGGACACGACGGGGACGAGGAGCGAAAGCGGAGGCACCTGGAACGATGACGATCAATCCCATTGCCCGTTTCACGGTAGAACAACGGGTGACGTTGAGCATAGTGGCGTGGCCGGGAATGCTCCAGTTGTGGCAGAGTGGATTCCTCAAGACCACCCGCGGTTGGGCGTCGCGGGACGTCCCAAGGCGTCTGAAGCTATAGCACCAGCATGCAGAGACTCAAAGCCCTGTCGCTGAAACAGCCGTGGGCGAACATGATTGCCTCGGGAGAGAAGACGATTGAGACGCGCAAATGGCCGACCGCCTACCGTGGCCCGCTGTTGATCGTGTCGTCGAAGACCCCCGCCATTCCGCCTGCGGGCTGCGCGGTCGCCGTAGCGCAGCTCGTCGAGTGTCGGCCAATGACTAAATCCGATGAAATCAAAGCACGATGCGCGATTTATGCTGGCGCGTTCGCGTGGATTCTAGGTGACGTTCGGGCACTGAAGCCATTTCCGGTCAAGGGACAGCTGGGCATATACGACGTGGATGTAGACGAAGGCAGTCTGGCCCTGGTGTGACGGCTGCTCGGCGTCGGACTCTAGTGATCCGCAAAAAAGAAGATCGCGTACCGCTGGATCGATTTTTTGCGGAGCACAACCATCGTACTTGGCTGCGATGGAATGTGTGCCACTCTTAGTTGAAATTTGAAACGGCTCCCTCTCGGGTGGTTTGATGACGTTGTCAAAAGCGAAATCAAGCCGCTCAAGAAAGGAGCCGATATGGGAAGTCTGCTACGAAGGGTCAAGGAACGCAAGAAGACGCGTCGTCTAGGTGAAGTAGAGGTCATGGAGCAAGAGGGATACGGGGAGCTCGAGGTGGACTCGAAGGTCGAGATGATCCGCGCACTGGTGCCTCTCGGCCTGATGCATGTTCACGAGTTGCTGGACGCCGAGGTCAGTGAGCTTGCGGGAGAGCGATACGTTCGGAAATCGGAGACGGTGCAGGGACGACGTCACGGGACGAATCCGGGCACGGTGAAACTCGCGGGTCAGCGAGTTCCGATCCGCGTTCCCCGTGTTCGCGGCCGCGACGGAGAGATCCCGTTGAGCTCGTACGAGAGTCTGAGTCACCGCGGAGAGGTGGACGAGTTGCTTCTACGAAGAGTGCTGTACGGGATCTCGTGCCGGAACTATGAGTCGGCGGCGGAATTGGTCCCGGGCGCGATCGGTCTGTCGAGTTCGTCGGTGTCGCGCGGCTTCGTCGAAGCAAGCGCAGCGAATCTGCGTGAGATGCAGGAGCGTGATCTCTCGGGTGAGGACGTGGTGGCGATGGTCCTGGACGGCAAGACGTTCGCCGACGCGACGATGGTGGTGGCTCTCGGCATCACGTTATCCGGGGACAAACGCTTCCTCGGCTTCGTGGAGACAGACACTGAGAACGAGCGTGTTCTTAGGCCGTTCCTGCGTTCATTGGTCGAGCGGGGTCTCGATATCTCTGAAGGGCTGCTGGTGGTCATCGACGGCAGCAAGGGGCTGCGAGGAGCCGTGACCAAGGCCTTTCGCAGACGGGTCGTCGTGGGCCGTTGCCAGTGGCACAAACGAGAGAATGTCGTGAGCTATTTGTCCAAGAGCGAGCAGTCGTTGTGGCGCAAGCGGCTGCAGCGCGCGTACGGCCGGCCGACGCACAAGGAGGCGCTTGAGGCCCTCGAGCAACTCCACCGCGAGTTGGAAGAGAGGAATCAGTCTGCGGCCTCTAGCCTCGAAGAGGGGCTGGAGGAGACCCTGACCTTGCATCGTCTTGGCGTGTACGGGGTGCTCGGTCACTCACTAAAGACGACGAACTGCATCGAGTCCGTCAATGCGCTTATCGAGGAACGTTGCGCGAAGGTCGATCACTGGAAGACTTCGAACCAACGCCAACGCTGGCTCGCGACCGCGCTCACCGACATCGAGCCGCGCCTCCGGAAGGTGATGGGCTACCGACACCTTCCAAAGCTGCGTGAAGCGCTCAAGCGTGAACTGAAGATCGAGACCGCGAAAAAAATACGTCGAGGAAGAACTTTGCTTAAACGAACCGGGAGCCGTGGAAAATTTCAACTAAGAATGGGCTTGACTCCTGCGATGAGGTAGCGGTACCAGCGCAGAAGCCTAGCAGGTGTGGCAACCGACGCAATCTCGGCCAGCATCTCGCGGCCCAAAGCCTGGGCCTTGACGGCAAGCCAGCGCCGGTCGTCGTCAGAGAGCCTGAAACGCTTGCCCGGCTCGGAGCACACGGCTCTCCTCTAGCAGGTAGTCGATCACATCCTGCTACTGGCGGTTGACCCAGCCATAACGAGCAGTAGGAATTGCACATGGTACGTCATCATGGAGCTGAAGATAACACCCTCGGGCCAGACGATTGTAAAGGCCACGGCCCTTGACCCGGTCGCAAACACAAACTCTAAACTGTTGATTTATGGGGCTATTTCAAAGGGGTCGAGTTTTGGCACAGGACGGGGTAAGGTCCCCTTCTACCAAGTCAAGCAGAAGACGCCGTTGCACATCTTGATCGACAGCAGCGGTCTCGCTGTCCACGCCGGCCAGCTGCGCAGAGCACCAAAGAGCAGGGACTATCGCAAGCTCCATCTGTGTGTCGACGAGCAGACTGGCGAAGTCGTCGCCGGCGAGCTGACGAGCAAAAGAGCCCGCGATTCATCGCGGGTTGCATCGCTTGTCGGACAGATCGACAGTCCCATCTCATCGGCCAGAGCTGACACCGCATACGACGCCGGCGGCGTCTATGAGGCAATCGAGAATCACAGCGCTCATCGCTCGCCGAGGGTGCTGATACCGCCGCGCAAGGGCGCCCAGCTCGCATCGGGGCCGGCGAGCAGCCGACAGCGCAATCGCAACATTGCAGCACAAGCTCGGCTCGGCAAACGAAAGTGGCACACAGAATCGGGCTACAGCAAACGGAGCAAAATCGAGACAACGTTCCATCGCTACAAGGCTATCGTGGGCTCAGCAATGCGAGCGAGAGGGTTGGCGGCACAGAGAGTCGAGGCAAGAATCGGGTGCAAGATTCTCAACACCATGACGGCGCTCGGGATGCCTGATAGCGAGATGATCGGATGATGGGAGTCGGGGCCAAGCGAGCTCTCGGCCTCTATCGGAGTTGTGCACCAAGGCAACGTCGATGCCAAGTTGAAGTGTCGCGCCTGCGGTGGCCGAGCTCCGACACAACGGGTGTGTGACCGCGCCGCCCTGCCGGCGAAACTACATGCAGTATACCGTACGCCGAAGGCGTGGGGCCGTCAAAGATGTGCGCATGTGGCGATTCGTGTGAAACTGGCCGACCATGCGGTAGCTAAAAAAATCATCGCCATAGATCGGCAATGCGTTGTCATGGCACGAGTCGAGGAAGCCCAGATTAAAGGCGTTGGGTGCTTGACCATTGAAGTCATGGTTTGGATCCAGACTCTCGGATCCAGTATACGGCTTCATGGATCATCCCGGGGGCGCCACTTCCTGACGCGAGAAGCCATGTGAACCGTCGACCGGGCGGCATGGACGCCCCGTCAAGAGGTTCGACGACCCTGATTTTCTTTCTGACAAGTCAGAATACGTGGTCGCTCCGCCGCTCACGGGTGTCTCTCGAACTTCGTTGACCGGCTTTTCGTAAAGCGAGTACACTCGCGTGAGTCGCCATGCCGAAGAGGGGACAGTTAGAGAATCGACTCGCGCTCGTAACGGGAGCATCACGGGGCATCGGTGCTGCTATCGCGGAGCTTTTCGAGCGCGAGGGCGCCGACGTGGTGCGGGCGTCGCGCTCCACCGGTGTAGATGTTACCGATCCCGCCACCTATCCGGACGGGTCGTTCGACATTCTGGTGAACAATGCCGGCATTGCCGTTGGTCGACCGTTCCTCAAAACCGACCTCGAGTTCTGGAACGGGGTAATGAACGTGAACGTCGTCGGTCCCCTGCAACTCACGCAGAAAGTGCTTCCCGGAATGCTCGATCGCCGTCGCGGCCGCATTGTGATGATTGCCTCCGTTGCAGGAAAACTGGGGATGCCCTACATTGCCGGCTACACGGCGTCCAAGCATGCGCTGCTTGGCCTCATGCGGGTGATCGCAGCCGAGTTCGCCGAGCGAGGAATCCTCTGTAACGCGATCTGTCCCGGCTACGTAGATAGTCCGATGACCGACGAGAACGTGAAGCGCATCATGGCCACTACCGGGCGAAGCGAAGAACAGGTCCGCCAGTTTATGATAGACGCAAACCCGTCCGGACGGCTCATAAGGCCCGAAGAGGTCGCGGAAATGGCCCTCCGGTTGGCGGTGGACGATTGCTCCCAAAACGGAGAAGCGCTCGATCTTTGGTGATGATGCTACGCATTGCGTTTTTCACCCTAGCGACGGCGCTTCAGGCGATCTCCGCCATGGAAGTGACAGCCCAGGAGCCGAGGCCGGGAGCTCTCGAGCCCCGCGAGCCGAAGTACGGGGTACGCCTCGAGCCGAGCGTCATGATTGCCATGCGCGATGGCGTGCGGCTTTCGACGGATCTCTACTACCCGGAGGGCGCGCCGGGTAAGTTGCCGGTCGTTCTGATCCGTAGCCCCTACAACAAGAAACGGTACGAGCTGGCGAGCCAGGTTTTGGTAGCGCCGCGCCTGTTCACTGGACAGGGGTACGTCGTCGCGGTTCAAGACACCAGGGGCAAATGGGAGTCCGAGGGAACCTATACGCTCAATAGAGGCTACCCTTCACCGCTTCGGAGCAGGTCGTCACCCCAGTTGTACCGCGTGCATTTGGAGATGCGGCTCGCTCGTGCTACCCGAACTGCCCACCCGGCCCACCGGCTGCCCGTTGAAACCACGTCGCCTGCCCGCACGAGCACGCTCCCCCGACGTAGATGCGCCAAGAAGATGATTAGTCGCCGGGGAACTCGGCGCCGGCCATCTTACAGATCTTCTTCCACTCCTTGGGGGTCACCCGTTGCACCGAGAGCCTCTGCCCCTTCTTGAGCAGAGACATTCCCTCCAGCTCTCGGGTCTCGCGAAGCTCTTGCAGCGTGGCGGGCTCCTTGAACTTCGAGACGAACTCGATGTCCACCATGTGCCAATAGGGCTTTTCTTTGGTTGCCCGGGGCTCGAAGTACTTGTTCTTCTTGTCGTACTGGGTGAAGTCAGGATAGGCCTCTTTGCGGACGCGAGCCAAGCCAACGATGCCCTTGGGGTCGGTGTTGGAGTGGTAAAAAAAACCCCGTCGCCCACCTTCATCTCCTTCATATAGTTGCGGGCCTTGAAATTCCGAACCCCGTTCCAGTAGGTCGAGCGCTCCTTCTTGAGATCGTCGATGCTGTAGACGTTGGGCTCGCTTTTCATTAGCCAGTAGTTTTGGTGCGTTGTCATCGCTTGCCTCCTTGCGTCTCCCTTAGCCCCCTCGATAGCTCGGAGGGGGCTTCTCAACGAAGGCTCGCACACCTTCCTTCATGTCCTCGCTCGCCAGACATGTCATCATGCCTTCGACTTCGAGTTCCATGGCCCTCTCATAGCAAGACCAGATTTGCTCGTCGTAAGGGTCATAACCTTCATAGGCGGCGAGGAGTGTGACGCCCTTGAAGCCCAAGTCGGCGATCTCATCCACAAACTCTGGGCCTCGCCAGGGCTCGTGTAGTGGGTCATACAAGGGAACTCCCACCAGCCGGTCGGGATACTTTTCTAGCTGTTGGGCCAAATACGGCAGCAGATTTCTGCGGCGCCCGGGCGTGTCACACCGATGTTGAGTCCGTCGAGTACGCGGTAGCGCGTCTCCAGCGGTGACGCGCGATCCACCCCAGCTTTCTGCAGAATCTCGTTCCGAACGATGAGGTCCATCGTCACCCGGTTGACGATGTTGTAGAACATGATGAGGGACTGGCCTCTCTCGCGCAGTCGCGCCACGGTTGTCGGGTCGATATCCGAAATATCGACGTCGCCCGAGATGACGGTAGCAACACCAAGCGCACCGCTGTCGATTTCGGTGTAAGAGAAGTCGATGCCTTCCTTTTGGAAGAGGCCCTTTTCCATGGCGATGTAGACGGGTGCCATGTAGAGCACGCGGAATCCCGCTTGCCTCAGCGTGTACTGCGCTTTGTCCACCTCGCCCGAGCGACAGGACAGAGCCATCGAAACGAGGATCAGCGCCATCGGGTAGCAGTGTCTTCGTCTTAGTCGCACGTGTTTCAACCGATCAGCGTAGCCTTCCGACTCCCTCGAGTACCAGGATGTCCTCACCAGCCGCGATCGCGCCTAGTTTCAGGGGCGGAGTGTTCGAGGGCCAGTAGATCACGACATCGTCTGCTTGCTCCGCGCCGCCGAGACCGAGCAACAATCGTGGATCGTTCGTCGAAAGATAGCTCCACACGTTAGCCAACCGATAGTGTCGTAGTGCTTGTGCGGTGTACTCGACGCGAGCTCCCAACCCATCGCGGTTAGCGGGTTTTCCAATCAACGTCAGCCGGACCCACCCGTTCTTGTGCTCGGTGCGATCCTCGAGAAAACTGGGCACATCCCCCATGTTGTTGACGAAGGTGTCGAGATCCCCGTCGTTGTCGTAGTCGGCGACCGCCAGTCCACGGCTGGATTTCGCCGACTGGAGCCCCTGGCCGACGTGGGCGGTCACGTCCTCATACCTTCGGCCGGTGGCGTCGGGTACATTCAAGAGGAGCTGGTTCGACTGATCGTAACTTTCACCGATGCCTCCACCGTCGACTTCGGGATAGACGTGACCATTCGACACGAGAAGATCCAAGAAACCGTCCTGATTGGCATCGATGAACTGGACTCCCCAACCCAACTTTTCGAAACTTGGAGCGGTAAGCCCCGCCATATCGCTGACGTCGGTGAAGAGGCCGGCCCCCTCGTTGCGTCGAAGAGAGTTATAGTCCCTTTGAAAATTGGTCACCACGATGTCGGTGAGGCCGTCTTCATCGAAGTCGCCGACATCGATTCCCATACCGGCCTGTGGCTTCCCGTACATCGAAACTGCCACACCGGCGACCAACGCCACGTCGGTGAAGCGACTCTGGCCGTCGTTTTCATAAAGATAGTCGGGCGTCGAGTCGTTCGCCACGTAGATGTCTTGATCTCCGTCTTGATCATGATCCAGGAACGTCACACCCAGACCCTTGCCTTCGGCGTTGAGGACTCCGGCCTCCTCGGTAACCTCTCTAAAGGTTCCATCGCCTTGGTTTAGGTAGAGAGCGTCGGCTTCTCCAGGAAGCCCGTTGGGCCCACACATGACTTGAAGTCCACGCCACTGGCAAAACTTAGTATCCAAGCCCTCGAGCAGTTTCATGGTGAAGGGGACGTAATTCGCGACATAAAGATCGAGAAAACCGTCGCCGTTGATATCTCCGAAAGCAGCGCTCGTGCTCCAGCGTGTGTCCTCGACTCCCGCTCATTCTGTAATGTCGGTGAACGTGCCGTCGCCGTTGTTGCGATAGAAGGCATTCGGGCCGTAATTCGTGACCAACAGATCGGTATCGCCGTCGTTATCGTAGTCCGCGACGGCCGCGCCGCCTCCCCATCCGGTATCGCCCACCGCTGCTTTTTGCGTAACCTCCTCGAAGCGTTTCGAACCCAAGTTTCGAAAGAGCTGATTGGGTTCCCCAGGTTTTCCGGTGTCCGCTTGCTCGAGCGTCTGCCCGTTCACGACGTAGAGGTCCAACCGTCCGTCGCCGTCGTAGTCGAAGAACGCCGCGCCCGAACCCATCGTTTCCGTGATGAATTTTTTTGCCGGGCTCCCGAAGCTGTTGGGACGGACCATTCTGACGTCTGGTGCGATGTCGTGGTAACGGGGCAGATCGCTTGCCGAACGGTCCTCGGCCACGACAAATAGCGTAGTGCCGATCGAGAACAGGCCGAGAGCGAGTCGCACCATCATCACGCATGATAACACGGGGTTGCGAGGGTCGCGGTAGCTTGCCAACGCCGGAGTCGCCAGCTAGGACGGCAACCGAACAGGCTCCTTACTCTGAGACCAATGAGGGGTGCCGACTCGGATCGATCTCGAAGACGTAGTCGCCCAAGTGGGTGATTTGCTCTTCTGCCATCATGTACCGCAGCGTGTTCTTGAGCTTGGTGAGCTGAATGAAAAGGTCGTGCTCGGGGTAAACACCCTGAGGAGACATCGGACTCTTGAAATAAAACGACAACCACTCTTGGATGCCCTTGAACTTGGCCCGCTGCGCCAAGTCGAAAAACAGAGCCAGATCCAAGACCAGGGGTGCGGCCAAGATGGAGTCTCGGCAGAGGAAATCCACTTTGATCTGCATCGGGTAGCCCAACCAGCCGAAGATATCGATGTTGTCCCAACCTTCCTTGTTGTCACCTCGGGGTGGGTAATAGTTGATGCGCACCTTATGGTAGAAGTCGCCATAGAGATCCTTGTAAAGCTGCGGCTGGAGAATATGTTCGAGTACCGATAATTTGCTCTCCTCTTTGGTCTTGAACGAGCCGGGATCGTCCAGGACTTCACCGTCTCGGTTTCCCAGGATGTTGGTGGAGAACCAACCGCTGAGCCCCAGCATGCGGGCCTTGAGGCCGGGGGCGATGATGGACTTCATTAAGGTCTGCCCAGTCTTGAGGTCTTTGCCCCCGATGGGGACGCCGTTTTCATAGGCCAGAGTCTCGAGTGCCGGAGTGTCCACGGTCAGGTTCGGCGCTCCGTTCGCATAGGGCACGCCGCTCTTCAATGCCGCGTACGCATAGATCATGCTGGGCGCGATCTCGGGTGAGCTCTCCTTGAGACCCCGCTCGAAGGCCCCGAGGTCCTTGTGCACGTTCCCGGGCGCTAGGTAGGACTCGGTCGAGGCGCACCAAACCATGACCGCTCGCTTGGCGCCGGTCTGCTTCTTGACCTCCTCGATGTCCTCCATGACCGCCTCCGCGAGATCCATCTTGTTCTTGCCCTGCTTGACGTGGGTGCCGCTCAGACGCTTGACGAAGTTCTGGTCGAAGACCGCCTTAAAGGGCTTGATGGACGCGAGGTCTTCTCTCAGTTGTTCGAGCTGTGAACGCTCGAGCACTCCCGCTTTGGTAGAAGCCTGGAAGGCGTCCTCCTCGAAGATGTCCCACGCCGCGAAGGTGAGGTCTTCGAGTCTTGCCAAGGGGACGAAGTCTTTGATTGCGGGAACACGGTTCTCAGTCCGCTTTCCGAGCCGGATGGTTCCCATCTGGGTAAGTGAGCCGATCGGCTTGGCGATGCCTTTGAGGATTGCCTGCACGCCGGCGATGAACGTGGTGCTCACGGCGCCGAGGCCAGGGAGCAATACTGCGAGCTTCCCGTCTGCGCTGTCGATTTGAAACTGTTTCTTGGCCATTGGCTTGATTCTCCGGGCCCCGATGGGGCAGTTTGGTCTTCCGTCGTGAGGGAAGACGTCCTTCTTACTCCATTCCGGTGCACCGATTCAACTGTTGGAGCGTGGCAAGAGGACTACCGGGAAGGGCTCGCGAGGCTATTGGTGAGCAGAAGAAGTATGCTCACCGTAGCGGAGTGGCTTATTTGGAGCCTGGTATGGACGGTGACTCGTCGCGGCGTCGGCGCAGCTGCGCGCAGCAGGGAGTAAAATCTAACGGCCCCAAAGCAAATTTAGGTTCTCTTGTGCAACTTGCGACCACTCTGAGTTAGGATCCTGCGCCAAGTAACTGAGCCAGTACTGGGCCGCCAAGTTGGCCGATCCGGTCTCCTGGTAAAAGACCGCGAGGTTGTAGAGCACCATGAGATTCTCGGGCTCGATGCCGCGCGCGCGCTGCAGCAAGCCGAGCCCCTCCCGCATGAGCGCAGGGGCTTCGTTCGGTTCTCGAAGCCCTTTCTCGAAGTAGAGAACCGCCATCCCGTTGATGACGGCGACGGTGCCCGAGTCCGGTGCAAGCTCCCAAGCTTCTCGGAGCTCGGTCTCGGCTTCTGAAAGCCGCCCCGCGTCGAGCAGGAAAAGGCCCAGCGCTAGCCTAGCCGTTACTTCGCGAGGGGCAAGAGCGACGGCTCGTAGGAATCTCGCTTCGATCTTCGCTTCGATCTTTTCTTCCGCAGGATCCGCGAAGTCGAATCCGCTTCGGGTTACCCGGGCTCGATCGAAGCCCGGGATATAGCGAAGCGGCACCCGACCCGTTCCTTGGCGGATGGCGATGAGTGCGTCGGTCGCCTGCGCCACGAGCCGTCGGCTGCTCATGGGGGAGATGACGTAGGTCTGAATGACAAAGAAGAGAATGGCGAACCCGGCGACGGCCGCTGCAATTGGAAGGGTAGTTCTCAATTGGCTCCAGTGGAGCTTTCGTTGGGAGCCCGGGCTCGTCTCGATGATGCGCGGTCTGAGCTGGGTCAGGATCTCCGCAGGGGTGGCGTGAGGGTGCTCGTTCAACGCGGCCTCCTCGTCTGCCGAAGGAGGTTTCTCGGAACCGAGCGAGGTGGCCACATCCCTCAGACAATCGGGGCAGCTATCTATGTGGTTTTCTACTTCCGCCCGTTGCGAGCGAGACAAAGTCCCCTCGATGAATTGATAGACTTCTTCCGCGCTGAGGTGGCCCTCGGTTGGAGGATCCGAATTCATTGCGTTGCCCTCTTCGGTGAAGGCTGAGGGCTCTCTAAGTAACAACACCGCGAGCTGGCATCGCTCACAGGCGGCAAGGTGGGTGTCCACCCCGCTCAAAGTCGCCGGATCCAGCTTACCCCGTGTGTGCGCGGCGAGCACAACTGGGGAGGGGCAGCCACTCGGACTCACGCCGACGACTCCTCTCCACTCAGACAAGACGAGTTTTCCATCTGCAGTCCTCCCTACTTTATGTCTTCTTGGTCAACTCTTCTTGAACCGCAACCCGAAGCCTCCGGACGCATTTCTCGACACCGCTCCGCGAGAGTCCGACCGCCCGGGAGGAAGCGAGCTCTTTGATGGTCCTCCCTTCCAAGAAGTAGAAGCGGAAGACCAAACGGTCGCGCTTCGGAAAACCCAGTCGCTGTATCACGGCCCCGATCTGTCGTCGGAGTTCATGGGCCTCGGCCGAGTGCTCGGGACCCGGGCGGGTGCTGGCGACGCTCTCGCCGACGCTCGGCCCTTGCGCGGCATTGCTTGTTGGTAATTTCTCGTCGAGTGATGTCGCCGCCGGCGGTGTCTTTTGAGTACGGAGCGACTTGAAATGATCGTGCACGAGATTGGAGGCGATGGCACCTAAATAGGCATAAATGGAGTTCTCGTTGCGGCCCTTGAACTGAGCGAGGGGTTTTCTCTCTGCATCGAGAAGTCGCAGGAACACGTCCTGGGTAAGATCTCGCACCATCTCGCCCGTCCAATCGACGTCCGAAGCGCGATTGTGCTGCGCCTCGACTCGAAACCGGCAATGGATCGTAAGCCGGATGCGGCGTTCGAAGCGAGACACGAACTCTAGCCAAGCGGGGTCATCGGGTCCCGCACCAACGAGGTGGGCGATGAGCTCCCGGTTGGAAAGCCGCGTGACGTTCACAGAAGTGGCTGTACTCGCTCTAGGCTCCCGAGGTCAAGCCCTTGGCCCAAAAACCTCGAATCCCCCCCGCTCCAGCCAATTGGCTCTTCACCATCGCCGGGCCAACCAAGACGCAATGCCTGTAAGTAGGGCGGTGTGGTATCGAGGGAGTTGCGAAGCCGGGAAGCTGCCGGCTCACCCGGACTGGTGGCGCAACAAGGTCAAGAGCCAGGCCGGATGCGCACCCCCCCACGGTCGTTGACGTCGAGACGACGCAACAAAAGGGACAGGGCGCTACAATGGGAGACGTCATGGTTGGCATGGGTCTCATGCTCGCGCTGCTGGCGCAAGGGGTGAGCGGGGAGGGATTCCGAGCGCGGCTCCTTGTCGAGGAAGGCGGAACAAAGGCCAGCTACGTGGTCGATTTCAAACCGGGAATGATCCGTATCGAGCCACCCGACACCGACATCTATTTGATCCTGGACGTATCTGCGCCCAACCTGACGCTCGTAAACCCCGAACAGAAATACTTTGTTCGTATTGATTCGGTGACTCTGCCACCGCTCGTTGAAGCGGAGCTCGTGGGGAGAAATTGGTTTCCGTGGGTTTCGTCGGTAAGCCCCGATCTCATCGAGGGCGTTTCGTTGGAGGAACGGGGCAGCGCACCCCTCCCCGATGGCAAACGGGGACTTTATTACGTTGGCGATAGTCCGGAGTACGATCGACCGGTCGCCGAGTACCGGTTGGATCCGAAGGCCTCACCCGAGCTGTTCTTTCAATGGACCGAAGTTTATGAGGACTTCTGGGGAGAATCCGCGCCCGAGGCGGAGGCCGCTCAGAAGAAACGGCTCGCGCTCTACGGGAGCCTTCCTCGACTCCCGCTCGTCTCCGAGGAGCGGTTCGTCTTCTTGAGCCGTCCGCGGATCATTCGAATCGAGGAGCGGCAGAAGATCCCGGAAGACGCGTTCACCATCCCGGAAGATTACGAAGAGAAGTCCGCCGCCGACGTGCTTCGTGAAACGCTCACCGAGCGTTTGCGCCGGCGCTTCGGTATAAAGGGAAGTGGTTCAGCCTTTTGCGCCGGCTAACCGCATTAAGTATACTTCTTCCGTGATTCACGGAACGAGCTCGCCCCGAGCCCACGGGACGACGGTTCTCGCCGTCCGACGTAACGACAAGACCGCAATCGCCGCCGACGGACAGGTGACATTAGGCGACACCGTGGTGAAGCAGAGGGCTAAGAAACTGAGGCGGCTGTCCAACGGCCAGGTCCTCGCCGGATTCGCCGGCACCACCGCCGATGCTCAGGCGCTCTTCACGAAGTTCGAAGGCAAGCTCCAAGAGTATCGTGGAAACCTCGAGCGAGCCGCGGTAGAGCTCGCGAAAGACTGGCGAACCGACCGGGTGCTTCGGCGTTTGGATGCGCTGCTGATCGTTGCCGATTCGCGGCACGTCTTCTTGCTTTCCGGCAATGGCGATCTGATCGAGCCGGACGACGGCGTCATAGCCATCGGTTCCGGTGGTCCGTACGCACTCGCGGCGGCTCGGGCTTTGTTGTCACACACTAAGTTACCCGCTGCTCAGGTTGCGACCGAGGCGATGCAGGTCGCGGCCGGGATTTGCGTGTACACGAATTCGGAAATCATGCTCGAGGAGATCCAATAGAAGGGCGGCACGGTAAACGATGGCCTTTTTCCTTCCGGAAACCGCCGGCGCCAGCCAATCGCTGGATCAGCTCACGCCACGCCAGATCGTAGAAGAGCTGGACAAGTACGTGATCGGCCAGCACGCCGCAAAGCGCGCGGTGGCGATCGCACTTCGCAATCGAATGCGACGGTTGAAGCTCCCCCCTGAGATGGCGGACGAAGTGGCACCGAAGAACATCATCATGATCGGACCCACCGGCGTGGGCAAGACCGAGATCGCGCGACGACTGGCTCGTCTGTCGGGCTCGCCGTTCACCAAGGTCGAGGCTTCGAAGTTCACCGAGGTCGGTTACGTGGGCCGGGACGTGGAATCGATGGTGCGCGATTTGGTCGAGATCGCCGCAGATATGGTCCGGGAGGAGAAGATCTACGAAGTCCAGGATAAGGCGGAAGAAAACGCCGAGGAGCGCTTGTTGGATCTGCTGCTGCCTCCTCTGAAATCGGTTTACCGCACCGATCCGGAGCAAGCGGCGCAACAACACGCCGCCGAAAACGACTTTCAGACCACCCGCGGGAAGCTACGGGCTCAGCTGCGCGATGGCAAGCTGGATAACCGCACCGTAGAGCTGGATGTACGGGAGCGATCGTTCCCCTCCTTCGAAATCATTACCAGCGGAGGAGTCGAGGAGATGGACATCAACTTGAAAGATATGCTCCCCGGCCTCTTCGGCGGCAAGACGCGGAAGCGGAAGATGAAAGTGCCGGAGGCACTCGAGTACTTGATCCAGGAGGAGGAACACAAGCTGGTGGACATGGATCAAGTGGCGCGCCTTGCCGTGGAGCGTACCGAGCAGGCGGGGATCATTTTTGTGGACGAGCTGGACAAGATCGCAGGGAGAGAAGGGGGCCACGGTCCGGATGTTTCTCGCCAAGGTGTCCAGCGCGATCTACTGCCGATCGTGGAAGGGACCTCGGTCTCGACGAAGTATGGAATGGTGCGAACCGACCACCTCCTGTTCATTGCCGCGGGGGCTTTTCACGTTGCCAAACCCTCCGATCTCATCCCCGAGCTGCAGGGACGGTTTCCGATCCGCGTGGAGCTCTCGTCTTTGACGAAGGAGGATTTCATCCGGATCTTGACGGAGCCGAAGAACGCACTTCTCAAACAGTACAAGGCGTTGCTGGCTACCGAAGGCATCGATTTGGACTTCACAGAAGACGCAGTCGATTCGGCGGCTTCTTACTCGATGCGAGTCAACGAGGCCACCGAGAACATCGGCGCGCGTCGCCTCCATACCATCATGGAAAAAGTCCTCGACGAGCTCTCCTTCGAGGCGCCCGACTTGGCGCAAAAGAAGTGGGTCATCGACGCCGCTTACGTCGGTAAGATGCTCGACGAGGTGGCCAAGGACGACGATCTCTCTCGTTACATTCTCTAACCGGATGCCTGGCTTGGGGCTAGTGCACCTGAGTGCCCGCACGGCTTTACTTGCGCTCTTGGCCCTGACCACCGGCTCCACCGCTTGTGGGAAGAGAGGTGATCCACTGCCTCCGCTTCAACACATTCCTGCCTCGACACCCAAGGCGCGAGTCTCTCAGCGCGGAGCGGTCATTGTCATCGAGTGGGAGGCTCCGAGCAAGACCACCGACGGTTCCGAGCTCCGGCTGAAACAGGTGGACGTACTTCGACGCATCGTCGAGCCACCGCCGCCTGCCCTGGAAGCCCCGGAGACGCCAAGGACCGAAGGGGACACGGTTAGCGGGGGCGACCCAGAAGCTTTGGCAAAGGTTCCCCCCAGTACAACTCCCGCCTCGCCCACTACGCCTACCACGCCCACTGCGCCCACTGCGGATGCCGTCGCGCAGCCTGATCAAACCGAGCAACGGGCTTCTCCAACGGAGGCCTCCACAACCCCAGAAGAGAGTGGGAGCTCATCTCAGGAAACGGGTGAAGAGACAACGGAGACGCCAACGGAAGGGCAAACTGAAGGAGCGGAAGAGGGCGAGGAGCCTTTGGTGTTGGCGGTCCCGCCGTCCATCCTCCAGGTATCACTCAAGCCCAAGAAATTCGCCGAGGAAGCAAGGATCGTCGCGAAGCTCGACGTGGACCTGTCGGGCGGCCCGCTGTCCTTCGAGGACGAGTGGAAGCCCCGGTTTCAGGGTAAGCAGCTCGAGTACGCGGTTCGGTACGTCAATCCAAAGGGACTGAGGGGTGCGCATTCGCGTCCAACCTCCATCGTTCCCGCTCCACCACTTCCGGCGCCGTCGGAGCTTTCGGTTACTGCGGACGATGGCTTCGTCAAGATCGCCTGGGCGAAACAGCCGGACCTGGCGGAATGGCACGAGGCTGCGGAGGTTTCGGCAGAAGAAGGCGTGACATTCGAGCTCGGCTTCAATGTGTACCGGAAGCCCGGGGACGGTGCTTACCCCTCGGCGGCGCCCCTGAACCG
The DNA here is from genome assembly GCA_965222425.1 of Candidatus Marinacidobacterales bacterium. Taxonomy (GTDB): domain Bacteria; phylum Acidobacteriota; class Vicinamibacteria; order Marinacidobacterales; family DATDRI01; genus CBDCNP01. Next base: position 34,027 of record CBDCTW010000021.1, on the reverse strand, counting down.
AAAGCCACTCGTGGAGTCGGTGTTCGAGGATCGGAACGTGAAATTCGGCAGAGACTGGTGTTGGGTCGTGCGAGGTGTCGCGGTTCCGATTCAACCGGAGCCCCCAGAAAAAGAAGAAGAAGAGGGTCCCGGACTGGACATGCCGTCGGAGGAAAAAATCCCGTCGGGGGAACAAATTGATGAAGCGGTGAGCCAGGTCGCAAACGCTCTCCCCGGTGTTACAGGGGAATTGAGACGTGCGGCCGGGATAAATCTGGAAAAGACCAAACAAATTCTACCACCCGAACCCCCGCCCCTCATCGAAAGCGAGAGCACCGATGAAGTCTGCTTGAAACCCATCGACACATCCCCCCCCCCCGCTCCGGCCCGGCTGGTCGCTCTTGAGACCCCGGCCGGAATCATGATTTCCTGGAGCGAGTCCGACACGCGGGATCTGCAAGGATTCTTCGTCTATCGGGCGGACAAGAGAAGCGGACCGTTCGAGCTCCTGACAAAGGAGTCGATTCGGCTACCGAGCTATACGGACAGTGACCTCACCCCCGGCCAGACCTACTTTTACGCGGTGAGTGCGGTGGATTCCGCCGAGCCTTCCAACGAGAGCGAACGGAGCTCCCCGATCGCAGCCAAGGCACCCAAATAGGTTCCCAATAACTTCAAACTCGGTGACCCGGGGTATAATGAGCCAGCCCCGTGCCGGCAGGTAGGTCGGTGCCGGCTAGGTGGAGGAGGTCAGATGAAGATCTTTCTCGACACCGCCAACGTAGAGGAGATTCGGGCGACCGCGGAGCTTGGTCTCCTCGACGGCGTTACTACCAACCCGACTCTTCTTTCGAGGGAATCGGCTCCTTATCGGAAGGTGCTCGAGCAAATCTGCGAAATCGTCCCCGGACCGGTCTCAGCCGAGGTGGTGTCGGAAGGTCATCAAGGTATGGTTCGCGAGGGGAAAGAACTGTCCACCATCGCCGAGAACATCGTCGTGAAATGCCCGCTCACGCCGGAAGGACTCAAGGCGGTCCGGAAGCTCAAGGACGACGGGCTCCGCTGCAACGTCACTTTGTGTTTTTCGGTCCCGCAGGCCATCTTCGCCGCCAAGGCCGGGGCCTACATCGTAAGCCCGTTCGTGGGCCGGCTGGACGATATCGGAAGCGAGGGGATGGCTCTCATCCGTGACATCATGCAGGTATACCGAAACTACCAGTTCGAGACCCAGGTGCTGGTGGCCAGTATTCGTAACCCTCTGCATGTCATCGAGGCGGCGCGCGCGGCGGCCGATATCGCGACGATGCCGGCCAAGGTCTTTCAGTCCCTATTTAAACACCCACTCACCGACATCGGAATCGAGCGATTCCTCAAGGACTGGGAAAAGGCCCAGAAGTAAATCATGCCCCCAGACGACCGGTTGGCCGAGCTCAACGAGCGAAATCGTCGGGCCAGCGAAGCCGGAGGTGCCGAGCGCATCGAACGACAGCACGCCGCGGGGAAGCTCACCGCGAGAGAGAGAATAGAGGCCCTCGTCGATCCAGGAAGCTTCGAGGAGCTCGACCGCTTTGTGACCCATCGGGCTCGGGATTTCGGGGTGGACCAGACCGTTATCCCCGGCGACGGAGTGATCACCGGCTACGGGCGCATCGAGGATCGTCTCGTTTATCTCTTCGCCCAGGATTTCACCGTCTTCGGGGGATCTCTCGCCGAGGCATACGCCGAGAAGATCTGCAAGGTGATGGATCTGGCGATGAAGATTGGAGCGCCTATCTTAGGGCTCAATGACTCTGGCGGCGCTCGAATCCAGGAAGGGGTCGTCTCCCTCGCAGGTTACGCGGATATCTTCCTCCGCAACACTCTCGCGTCCGGTGTGGTTCCACAGATTTCGGCCATTATGGGGCCTTGTGCGGGGGGAGCCGTCTACTCGCCGGCCATCACCGATTTCACTTTCATGGTGCGGGACACGAGTTTCATGTTCGTGACCGGTCCGGATGTCATCAAGACCGTGACCCACGAGCAGGTGAGCATGGAGAAATTGGGTGGAGCGGCGACGCACAACGAAGTCTCCGGGGTCGCCCACGTTATGGCGGAGGACGATCGGGACTGCCTTCAGACGATTCGAAGGCTCCTATCGTTTCTACCGAGCAACAACTTGGACGAGGCGCCCATTCTAGAATGCACCGATCCATTGGATCGCGAAGACGAAGCGATCGACAAGCTGGTCCCCGCAGAGCCCGATCGTCCTTACGATATGAAGGAGCTCATTCGATCGGTTGTCGACGATGGTGAGTTCTTCGAAATACACGAGCATTTCGCTCAGAACATCGTGGTCGGTTTTGTCCGATTGGGAGGAAGATCGGTAGGCATCGTCGCCAACCAACCCGCCGTCCTCGCTGGCGTGCTGGACATCAACGCCTCCGTCAAAGGGGCTCGTTTCGTGCGCTTCTGCGATGCCTTCAACATCCCTTTGGTGACCTTCGAGGATGTGCCGGGGTTCCTTCCTGGCACCGATCAGGAATGGGGCGGCATCATTCGGCATGGCGCGAAGCTCTTGTTTGCATACGCCGAGGCCACCGTTCCCAAATTGACGGTGGTGACACGAAAGGCCTACGGCGGGGCCTACTGCGTGATGGCGAGCAAGCACATCCGCACCGACGTCAACTATGCGTATCCAACGGCGGAGATCGCGGTCATGGGTCCCGAGGGTGCGGTGAACATTCTGTATCGTAAGGAGCTCGCTGCGGCTTCCGACGCCGAGGCCTTGCGGAAGGAAAAGGTGGCCGCGTTTCGAGCCAAACTGGCCAATCCGTACGTGGCCGCGGAGCGAGGCTACATCGATGAGGTCATCGAGCCTCGAAAGACTCGCAGAAAACTAACCACCGCCTTGGCGGCACTCGCTACCAAGAGAGACCGGAACCCACCGAAAAAGCACGGCAACATTCCGCTTTAATCTCATCGAGGCCAGGGATGCCAACCTTTCGCAAGCTACTTGTCGCTAATCGAAGCGAGATCGCGGTTCGTATTCTGAGGACTTGTCGCGAGCTCGGTATAAAAACGGTGGCGGTCTATTCGGATGCGGACCGGGACAGCTTGCATGTGCGTTACGCCGACGAAGCGCGGCGAATCGGGCCGGCACCGTCGACCGAAAGCTACCTCGACATAGATGCGGTGCTCCAGGCGGCTCGGGAAACAGGTGCGGACTCGGTCCATCCGGGCTACGGTTTCTTGGCCGAGAACGCGGAGTTCGCCAAGCGGTGTCAGGAAGTGGGGTTGGTTTTCATAGGACCGACTCCCGATGCGGTTGCCCTCATGGGTGACAAGGCCGAGGCTCGCCGCGTTGCTCGAAAGACCGGAGTCCCCATCGTTCCGGGAAGCGAGCCGATATCGAGTGACGCCGATGCGCTCGGCGAAGCGAAACGGATCGGGTTTCCGTTGCTGGTCAAGGCGGTTGCCGGAGGCGGCGGAAAGGGGATGCGGATCGTAAGCTCCGAGTCCGAGCTAGAAACTGCGCTCCGGCAAGCGCGCTCGGAGGCGAGCGCGAGTTTCGGCAATGCCTCGGTCTATCTCGAACGCTATCTTCATCATCCCCGTCACATCGAGTTTCAGATCGTGGCCGACGATGCGGGGTCGGTCGTCCACCTGCTCGAACGTGAATGCTCGATTCAAAGAAGGCATCAGAAGCTCATCGAAGAGTGCCCGTCGCCGCGCTTGGACTCCGAGCTCCGCCGGGGGATGGGGGAAGCGGCGGTGGCGTTGGCGAGGGCGGCCGACTACCGGAACGTGGGTACCGTCGAGTTCTTATTGGATGGCAATGGAGATTTCTATTTCCTCGAAATGAACGCGCGGCTACAAGTGGAGCATCCCGTCACCGAAATGGTGGTCGGACTGGATCTGGTTAGGCTGCAGCTCGACCTGGCGGCCGGAGAAGCACTTCCCTTCTCGCAAGCCGACATACGCCCCCATGGTTGGGCGATGGAATTCCGCATCACCGCAGAGGATCCGTATCAGGATTTTTTACCCTCGCCGGGCAGAATTGACTTTCTGAGGCCGGCGGGTGGGCCGGGTGTCCGGGACGATAGCGGCGTCTTTTCCGGCTGGGAAGTTCAGTCGCACTACGATCCGTTGATCGCGAAGCTCATCGTCTGGGGTCGAGACCGGCAAGAGTGTCTCGCGCGGGCGAAGCGGGCGCTCGAGGAGTATCGCGTCGAGGGTATCTCGACGACCCTACCGTTCTTCCGGCACGTACTCCGGGATCCTCAGTTCCTCGCTGGGGAGATGGACGTCGGTTACATCGATCGGAATTGGAAGGGATCGGCAGGCGGTACCGGACCGGTGTCGAACCCCGTATCGATGGATATCGAGCGCGACCGAGCCGCTCTCATCGCCGCCGCGGTGGCCGCTTATCGTTCGGTCGACCGACCGCGAAGGCGCACGACGGCGGAGGCGGCGCCGTCGGTTTGGAAGCGAGCTGGTATTCGCGAGCAGCATGGGAGCCGCCTGTGAAGGATGTGAAGCCTGTGAAGGATGCGAAGAGACTGACGTTGCTCTCAGGCGATCAGGCCTTCTCCTTGGAGGTAGGTGAAAGCGAAGGCCGGTTGCGGGTAAGTCTCTCCGGTAAACCTCTGGAGTTCGACCTAGGCGATCAGCGAGAGGGAGGACTATCCATCATTCTCGAAGGGCGATCCTATGAGCCTCGAGTGACGATCCATGGCAAGCGCATCTCCGTTGAAATAGACGGAGAACGGCACGTCTTCGAGCTCGACGACGGACCAGACAACACGACTCGGTCCGGGGGTAGGAGCAGACAGGGTTCTGCGGAGGTCGTGGCCCCGATGCCGGGGAAGGTGGTCAAGCTGCTTGCCGAGCTGGGAGCGCAGCTCCAAGCGGACCAAGGGGTGCTCCTATTGGAGGCCATGAAAATGCAGAACGAGATCCGAAGTCCAGTAGCCGGGACTCTGGTGGCGTTCGACGTTCGAGAGGGCGATGCGGTCGAGTTGCGGGACCGGTTGTTTACGGTGAAGGCCGGTGAGCCATAGTCATCCCGGTGCCGCGCCGAGCGCCCAATAGCGCTAGAATAACGAGGAGCTCCCGTAAAGGCATACCAGGTGGGGGGTCCGTACTGCGGAACCCCAGGAATATTATTAGGTAGATAGACCTAGGTAGAAAAGACCTTGAAGAGCCGCCGCTGGACGCGCATCCTGACCCGCATTCTAGGTTGGGTGATCGGTGTCGTCGCCTCACTTGCGGCAATAACCCTTCTCTTTCTGGCGGTTTTCATCCTATTCTTCGACTATCCCGACTACCTGCGGAAATGGATCGAGGGTGAGGCAACCCGGGTTCTGGGCGCCCCGGTGTCAATCGACAGTATTTCGGTTGATTTACCTAATTACGGATTCGTCATCGCGGGCGTCCGGGTCGAAGCGCGAACGGATGGGCCGGCCCCACTGGAGATCGAGAGCGTACGCGGTCAGCTCAACTTAACCAGGGTCTTCGACCGAGGGCTCCATCTTGCCCTTCTGGAAGTAAGCGGTCTCAAGTTTCGCGTGCAAGACTACGGGGGAGGTCGGTTCGAGGTGCCCGGGCGCTTGCGGGCGCCGGGGCGTCCCGCGAATTCGGCAGCCGGCGGAATGGCTCTTCTCGCGGACCGCATTCGAATCGAGAACGCGCTCTGCGTTTACAACAACACGAATATCCCCTGGCGACTGGAAGCGCAGGAGCTTGCCGCGAATTTGGAGAGAGAGGGCTCGAGTGAGTTTCGGGGCACGATCGGTTACGAGCGCGGCTCCGTTCGAGTCAAGGGGCGTCAGCCGATCGAGGCTGCCCTCGATGCTCGCTTCAGGCTCAGCGGACGGGAGTTGGAATTAGAGGAGCTCATCGTCCGGGGAACTTTCTACGAGCTCCTTTCCAAAGGAACCATCACCCTCGGGGCGGAGCCACAAGCCGAGCTAACCGTGAACGTCGAGTCCGAGGTCGGCCCGGCGGCCACGCGTCTACTCGGTCTCACTCTGCTTTCGAGCGGACGAGGAAATCGAAAGGGGATTTTCGAGGGGGTTCTCCTAATGGGGCGGGGCTGGCACCTCTTGCGAGGTGTCGCCCGGATCCCGGAGGCGCGATTCGCCGGAATGCCTTTCAGCAACTTCGAGGGGAACGTACTTTGGGACCGCAACGTCGTCGAGTTGCAGTCCGTCGAGGGGGTCTTGGCGGGCGGGACGGCATCGTTCAATTTTAGACAACCGACTCCGATAACTAGCGGGCCCGCCGAGCTCGGCGTGAAGTTCGAGGACGTTCGCCTGTCCCAACTCATGGAATCTTCCGGCGGCAATGACCTCGAGCGTTTTGCCTCCCGCGTGTCGGGTGGTGCGAACGTCAGCTTCCCCTTGGCGGATCTTTCTCTTGTCAGTGGGGATTTCGAGCTCGTCGGTGTCGCCCCTGACAAGTCTGACGAGTCCGAGCTTCCCGGACTCGACTTTTCGGTGGGCGGCGTTTTGGAAGGTGGGGAGCTGGAGCTGCGTCCGAGTCGCTTCGAGACCGACGGCGCCGTCGCGACGCTGGCAGGCTCGTATCCGCGAACCGCGCCCGCGAGCCTGAGCCTCGAAGCCGTCGCCCAAGATCTCGCCCGCGCCGACCGACTCCAGAAAGGACTCCGTGCTCTCATGAACCCCGCACGTCAGCCACACTTGTTCGGAGTCGCCGGAAGCGGTCGCGCCAAGGGCCGATTGGAGGGGAGGCTTCCCAGGTTGACGTTCAAGGGTGCGTTCAGCGGTCGCGAGATCACTTACCACGGGATTCGATGGGGAGATGTGGAGGCGGAGGGAAGTCTCAGCGCCGAAGCGGTGCACTTCGACTCCTTTAAGTCCAAAGCGGGCGATGCTGCGCTCGTCGGTAGCGGCGCTCTGGCGCTCGGCCCTGGTTCTCTAGCCGAGTCGACCAGAGACTTCGACCTGGCGGTGGAGTTGAGCGGTTGGCCCGCCTCGTCGCTAGAGATCCTTTTGGGCATCCCACTCGATCTCGAGGGGCGGCTCACCGGGAAGGGCAGGTTTGCATCTGAGGGCGGCGAGCGGAGCGGAGAAGCGAGAGCCACGTTGGAGGAGGGATCCGTCGAAGGTCACGCCTTCGACCGGGCGTCTTCCCGCATCAGGCTTCGCGGTCTGGAGCTGTTCCTCGACGACCTCTCGATCTCACGGAGTGCGGCCGAGTTTGCGGGGACACTCAAGCTTCACAGCGAGACGCGAGAGGTAAAAGGACAGCTCCAGGGGCGACGGATACCCCTTGCCGTACTTTACGGATCTTACGGACCTTACGGACAGGGCCCCGCGGCCTCGAGATTCGAAGGCGAGCTCGATGGTTCGGTAACGGTGGGCGGCACCCTCACCAAGCCGGAGATCGAGGTCCAAGCGACCGTCTCCGGCTTGGCGTTCGCGGAGACAAAGCTCGGGAGCGGACGACTCGAGGCTCGTCTGCACGACGAGACTCTGCGCGGCAGCCTGACGCTTACCGGGGAAGCGTTCGAGCTAGAAACCGACGTGCAAGTTCGGATCACGCCCGGCTTTCCCATCGAGGGTCGGGCGCGTTGGACTGGAGCCGACGTCGCGCCCGTGCTTCGCTCCGTACGCGACGGGCTTCCCGACTCCTTGCGTCTGATCTCGAGCGGCGAGGCTTCTTTCGAGGGGCGATTGGAGTCCATCGAGACCTGTTCCGCCAAGGGTCGCTTGTCCAGTCTTACCACTGTTGTTTCCAACTACCGTCTCGATTCGTCCGCGCCGATCGAGCTAAAGCTTCAGATGGGAAGGCTCGAGTTCAGAGCGATGGAGCTCGTCGGAGACCAGACACGCTTAAGCTTGAGCGGCAACGTGGGCCTCGATGGAAAGGAGATGGACCTGGATGTCGACGGCTCGGTCAACCTCCAGGTCCTGAGCTCGTTCTTCCCTTCCACGACGTGGTCTGGGGAAGCCGAGGTCGCAGCGAGTCTCGAAGGTGGGTGGGAGCGTCCGTCCATTTCGGGCCACGTCGATCTCAACCACGGAGCCCTGAGCATAAGAGAGTTCCCCCACGCCTTCGGGGACATTCAGGGTCGCATTCTCTTCGACAACCGGACCGTACGACTGCAAGGCTTGGAAGCGCGCTTCGGGGGAGCGCCGGTCAGCTTGACGGGCTCTTTTTCGCTTTCGGGACTCCGTCCCGATTCCTTCGAGTTGAGGGGGAGCGGAAACGGATTACGGCTTCGCTATCCACAAGGGCTTATCGCGACGGTGGATGCGGATCTGTCACTCACCGGTACCGCGAGCGGGCAAATCCTCGCCGGACAGATAGAGGTTCAAGAGGCGACTTGGACGAGGGAGTATGACGTCGCGGCTGGAATCCTCGGCACTCGAGACGTTATAGAGCTGGTGGAGCCGAGCGTCGACGAAACGTTTCCCGATCTTCGCCTGGATGTGAGCGTGGTCGCCCCCGACGGCTTGAAGGTTCGCAATTCGTTGGCCACCATCGATGGCGGTGCGGAGTTCCAGCTTCGCGGGACGTTCGATCGGCCAGCCCTACTCGGACGCGCCGAGGCGGTGCGGGGCAAAGTACTTCTACTAGGACAGCGGTACAACATCGTTTCATTGAAAGTCGAGTTCGTCGATCCCAGCTCGATCAAGCCGTTTTTCGACCTGGCGGCGGAGTCGCGCGTCAGGAGCTATCAGGTTTATCTTCGCATCGCCGGAACACCCGAGCGCTTTTTTCCGGAGTTGACCTCTGAGCCACCGCTCCGTCCCATCGAGATCTTGAGGCTTCTCGCCGGCGCGACGGAGTCCGAGCTCAGGACCGTAGGTAGTGAGGAGGAAGAACTTGCCAGTGTCACGGTTGCCGGCCTTCTGACCGAAAGGCTCAACCAGGAGCTGAGCCGAGGGGCGGAACGGTTATTCGGTCTCGATCGCTTCCGCGTCGATCCCGCGCTGGTGGGACGATTCGCCAACCCCGTTGCGCGGGTCAGTGTCGGGAAACAGATCTCCCGCGACTTGGCCATCAACTACTCGACCGCCTTCGGCGAGACCACGGAGTCGGTCGTGGTCGTCATCGAGTACACACCCGAGGGACCGGTATCTTGGATCTTGTCTCGAGACGAGACCGGCGCTCTCGCGATGGACATGAAGTTCCGAAAGAGCTTTTGAACCGATGATCAGTTCGTCGATGGTGGTTGGGGTGGCTTTGGCATTGATTCTTGCCCCCGGCAGCGCCTCGGAGCGATTCACCGGAATGGTGGTGAATGACGTTCAGATGGAATCTTCGCGCGGGCCGCTGCCCGAGGGAGCAAGGGAACTGGTCGACGTTCAAACCGGAGCTGCCTACGATCCGGCGTCGGTGCGGCGTTCGATCAAACGCCTCTATGCCCTGGGCACCTTTAGCGACATCAAGGTGGACGCTCGACCCGAAGGAGATGGGGTCGCGCTTACTTTTCACCTCTATCCACGCTTGAACGTCGGCGAGATCCTTCTCTCGGAACCCGTCGCTAACTCGAAGGAAGTTTCCTCGATGCGCGAGAGACTACTCGAAGAAGGAGGTATTTCCTCGGGGGAGCCTTTTGACGCCAGGCGGGTCGAAGAGGCGGCGGTGCGCATGGCCGACCTGTTGCACAAGAAAGGCTTTCTATGGGCCCAGGTGGATCCCGAGGCGCGCATCCGAGAGGTCGCAGCACAAGTCGTTTTCCATATCGACCTCGGTCCGCGGGCCAGGCTCAACGAGATCCGTATTCAAGGAGTCTCCCCGCACCTTGAAGAAAGCCTGAGGCGACAGATCCGACTGAAGCCGGGCAGCCTCTATGACAAGCAAACCGTTAAGAAGAAGCTCGACGGGATCCTGAAGCGTTGGAATGACAAAGGATTCTACGAGGCTCGGCTCGATTCGAGGGTCTCGCCGGAGCCACCCGAGCATGTTTCGATCGACATACAAGCAGCGATAGGCCCTCGGGTCGTGATCGAGGCGACCGGTGCCGATTTGAGCCAGAAAACGCTGAGCCGGTTGGTGCCGATCGAAAAGGAAGCGAGCGATTCAGAGGATTTGATCGAAGAGTCGCGGGCGAATATCGAGACCTACTTTCGGGACCGCGGGTTTCCCGACGCGTCGGTATCGGTGGAGCGCGAGTTGGTGGGCCAGGAGCGGCTCACACTGCGGTTCCGTATCGAGACCGGGCAACATCTCGAGATCGGCTCGGTACGAATCGAAGGAGTACGCGAGGCCGACGAAAAGACGATTCGTACCTTTCTCACCACGCGACCGGCGGGCCGATTTCGTTCTTCTCCCTACATCCTGCGTAAGTGGGACGAAGACCAGAGGGAAGTCCGGAGGTATCTGCTCCAGCGGGGCCATCATCGCGCCAAGGTGACAACCGACGTGGAGGTGGCCGACGAAGACCCCGGCCGAGTCGATCTCGTTTTGCGCATCGACAAAGGCCCTCAGGCTCATTTAGACAGTATCGTCCTCTCGGGGGCGGAACAAGTTCCGGCTCACGAGGTCATCGAGAACAGCGGCCTCAAGGTTGGAGAGATCTTCGATGCGGCGACGCTCATAGGAGCGCGAGAGCGAACCATCAATCTCTATCGGAACCGTGGTTTCCAGCAGGTTGTGGTGGAGCTTGCCAGCGAGTTGGATGCAAGCGGAACTCGTGGGACGGCCCGCGTTCTCATCGATGAAGGGACCCAGACGCGTGTCGATCGAATCATCATCACCGGGCTCGATCAAACGAAAGAGCAAGCGGTGCGTCCCCATGTCGTGTTTTCTCCACAGGAGCCCCTTTCCTCGGAGGACCTGGTCGAGACACGTCAGCAATTGATCGGAACCAGGCTCTTTCGTGACGTGAGCATCGAGGTGCTTCCCCGCGACCCGGCTACTCGATCGAGCGATGTCTTGATCGATCTGAAAGAGGCCCCCCGAACGGCGGTGGGTTACGGGTTTGGATACAGCGAGCGTGATCTGGTGCGGGTGGAAGGACAAATTACACGTCACAACATCTTGGGGATGAACCGCTCCGCCAGCGTCTTCGCCCGGGGGAGCTTTCGAAGCAATCGCCTCTTCTTCTCGTACCAACAGCCGGACACGTTCGGACTGGAGTTGCCATCCTTCGTCACCGCGGTACGGGAAGAGGGGGAGCGGGCCGACATCAAATTCAAACGGGTCGGCGTCGGTATGCAGGTTCTCAAGCGCGTGTCGAAGAGCCAAACTTTCTTCTTTCGTTACTCTTTGGAGGACGTAGAACTTCCCGAGGACGCCCCCCCCCCCTCTCGCGACCTCGCGCCCGCCTTCATCTCGAAGGTCTCGGTCTCGTCGGTGACGGACACCAGAGACGACCCGGTCAGCCCGACTCGCGGCCAGTTCCGTATCATGGGCCTCGATCTCTCTCCCAAGTTCTTGGGAACGCGCTTGGCGTTCATAAAGGCATTGGCCCAGCAGTTCTTCTATTTTCCGCTTCCCGGCAACACGGTGTTTGTCCTCGGGCTCCGGGGAGGAATTGGTCAAACCTTCCGAGAAGACCGGGACGCCCTCCTGCCCCTTACCGAGCGTTTCCTCTCCGGAGGAGCCAACACGTTGCGCGGTTTCGGCCTCGATGAGGCAAGCCCCAGGAATGCCGACGGGAATCCCGTGGGAGGCAACATCTTAACGTTGCTGAATTTAGAGCTTCGATTCCCGATCACCAAGAAGCTAGGGGGCGTCGTGTTCTCCGATAACGGGAACGTGTACCGACGAATAGAGTCCATCCGCCTCCTCAACTGGCGTTACAACGCCGGGTTCGGATTTCGCTATGAAACTCCGATTGGTCCGGTGCGGGTGGACTACGGGATCAAGCTCAACCGGCGCCGTCCCGACGGGCCGAAAGGACGGCTCCACGTGAGTTTGGGGCACCCCTTCTAAAATGCGCGTAGCAAAAATGAGCCGAGCCACGAGTCTAGTACTGGGAAGCCTGACGCTAGCCACACCCATCGTGGGGGCGGAAATCGTGGATCGGATTGCCGCCGTCGTAGACCGCGAAGCCATCACTCTTTCCGAAACGGAGCAAGCCGCGGAGCTGCGCGCGCTTCGGGGTGAAGACAAATTGTCGATGGGCGAGTTGGTCGAGAGACTCATAGAAGTGCGTCTCGTGGAAAGGGAAGTGAATCGCTATCCCGAAAAATCTATTCCCCAAGAACAAATTGATAAAGTGCTGGATTCGATCGGTGAGTCCTTTTCTTCGGAGGAAATGCTTGCTGATCCGCAGGGGATGACCCTGGACGAATTGGAGGCACTGGTGAGAAAGCAGCTCACGGTCCAGCATTACTTGGAGCGTCGATTCCGGCCACTCGTTTATGTAACCGGGGCCGAAATCGAAAAATACTATAACGACGAGCTCGTTCCGGTCCTCGACGACGCCGGCGAAGCGGTACCGCCCCTGGGGGGCGTCGCGGGAAGCATTCAGAGGATTCTAGAGGAGGAAGCCTTCAACGAGCGCGTGGACCGCTGGATTGAGGACCTCAAGTCCCGGGCTCACGTGCGCCGGTACGTTTGGTAATAGAAGTGGGCCTCCTTCCTTTACTCTGTAGCACTCCGCAACGCCTCCCGCACCGTTTCCAATCCGAATGTGCCGCCCAGCGGCATGTCCGAGATCGTGGCGGTGATCGACCCCGCCAGATCGGCTTGTTCGAAGGGCGGTGGCGGGGCTACTTTGCCGGCGCGCAACCCGGCGAGCACTTCTTCGAGAAACGCCAAGTAGGCCTTCGCTTCCGCGCGGAGGTCATAGGTCTCTTCGATGTGCTCCCGGGCATATCGGGCCATCGCACGCTTCAGTTCGGGCCGGTTGGCAAATAGCTCGAGAGTCCCCGCAATCTCTTTGACCTCCGGCGGTCCCAAGTCGATCCGAGCCACCGTGTATTCCGGGAACTCTACGTACGGACCGGTATTGGAGACCAGGACCGGTTTGCCCATGCCCAGGGCTCGGATAAGAATGCCGGAGCGCTCTCCGGTGGAAGGGAACCTGAGGTTTACGACGACGTCCGACGCCAGCATGTAGAGGTAGAAGCGATCCATCGATTGCCTTCCGGTCACCACGATCTTGTCCTTGATCTCCCTTGAGCCGGTGTGAGCTTCGATGGGGAAACCCTCCTGCACCTCGCCGACGATCAGGAAACGGGCTTCCGGCCGGTTTCGAGCAAACAGGCGAAAACCTTCGAGGGCTGCCTCCATGCGTTTGGCTCGAGTAACGAGCCCGAAAGACGAGACCAGGAAGCCATCCTGAGGGAGGCCAAGCATCTTGCGGGCCTCGGCAACGTCTGTTGTGGGAAGAGGGGGCGGGGGTGCGCAATGGTGCGGCGCCATGCCGATGAACTTGCCCACCGGCATGCTTCCGAACCGACGCCTCAGCCAGTTCTGCATGAACCGTGTCAAGACCAAGACCCCATAGCTTCTTTCCACTACTCTTTCGCACAGCGGAAACTTGGAGATCAGCAAATCGCTTCCCAGTGCCTGGGCGATTTGCCTTCCCAACGCGGCTCCGCGGTCACCGTAGGCTCGTTTCATCTCTGCCACGTAGAGCTCGACGTTGGCGCGCTCTACGGAAAGCCCAAGAAACAGATGCTGGAGAACGAGATCGTGCAGCACAACGACGCCCGGAAGGCGAAGCGCGGCGTTGAGGGCGTAGCGGTGGTAGGAGCTGTTACCGAGCTGGTAAAGGTTCAGGTTGAATCGTTCTCGCTGGTGGACTTTTTCGAACTCACGCGCTTGGTGCCACGGGAATTGTTCGGCGATAGCGGGCTCGGAGGGGGTATAGCCGTCGACGAAGAGATGGATCTCGGCCCCCTCGGCAAGATAAGGGAGAAGCTCCTCGCTGTAATCGGCGACGCCCGTTCCCATCGGGCTGAGCGGACTCCAGTAGGCGAGTTTCATGTCGTCATGTCTTTCATTTAAGGGGAGCGGTCAGGGAATCGATGACGTGGTCCCAACCGATCCCACTTACCTTGGGCCTGCCTTGCTCTCCCATCTCCCGAGCCCGATCGCGATTGGCGAAGAGACTCTCCACCGCCTCGGCGATAGCCTCGGCTCGTGGCTCGACGATGAGGCCGTTCACTTCATGGTCTACGAACTCCAGCGTCCCTCCGGAATCGTTGCAGGTCACGACCGGCTTCCCGGACATGAAGGCTTCCACCGTGACATAGCCGTAGTCTTCATCGAGGGGGGCGTAGAGAACAGCGAAGGCTCCAGCGTAGAGCTCGAGCAGCTCTTCATCGGGTACAAAACCCGTGAGCGCGACGCGGTCTTGAAGCCCGAGTCGCTCGATCTGACGCTGCAGGTTCTCTCGCTGAGGCCCGGTCCCAACGATGACCAACTTAGCTTTTCCGATGAGGCGAAACGCGTCCACCAAGAGATCGCATCGCTTCAAGGGGTCGAGTCGTCCCGCCAACAGCGCGTAGTCACCGAAGGAGCCTTCCCGGTATCGACCCACGTAATTGGGCGGCGGGTACAAGGGCGTCGATGAAATGTCGTTGTACCGTTCGAGCCGGGAAGACACGTTTTGCGAAATCGTGAAGACAGAGCGAGACTCGCGAAGCGTCTTGTTGTCCATGCGAATGATGGTTCGCCGAATCTCCTGTTCTTCTGGATCGTCGGTGAAACTGCAGTATGGGGTTCCATACAGATCGTAGACCTCGCGGTGCTGGTGGAAGAGCCAAGTTACTTTGGCCGGATGTCGAACGAGATAGGAGGGGAATTTCGTGGCGATGACCATGTCGATCGGCATTCCGTTCGACTCGGTGATCTCCACCCAGCGCCAGAGGAGAGCTTGCTTGATGAGGTCTCCCACCGGATACCACTTGAAAGGAATGTTGACGACGTCGACCGCATAGCCTCTTGTCTTGAGCTGCGAAGCGAGCTCGCCGACGAGGATCTCCGCCCCCCCGGTGATCAACGGAGCCTGGACGGCACAAATGCAGATTGTTCGGCGAGGCATTTGGTGTGGGGCTCAGCGTTTCGCCGAGGCGGACAGCTTCTCCTCCAACTGGCGAGCCTTTTGAGCTATGTCCTGAAGCTCCTCCCGCGTTTCTTTCAGCACGGCCTCGAGATAGAGGTGGTTTTTCTCGGCGGTCTCGAAAACGAAATCGATGCGTTTGACCAGCTCGTGCACGTGCCTTACCAGCTCTTGTTGAAGAATCAGATGACGCTCATCGATCTCTTCCATGCGCTTCCCGTACAGCCCGAGCATCTGATCGTAGTGCGCCGAAATCCGATTCAATCGTGCGTCGATGTATTGCACCAGCTCGTTTGCGAACTGGACTTGCGCTGAGTTGAGCTCGACCTGACGCTCGACAACCGGACCGAGGGCGAAACGTAGGAGTCTCTGGAGCGGACGGCGCAGCGGAGAAAAAATCCGGGCGATCCTACCTGGGGGAGGGGTCTCGAAGGCGGTGGAGATGTCCCATGACTTGTTCAGCCGCTCGGTGCTCGGTGAGGTCGGTACCTCCGTCGGGGCCGGCTCATGCGGCTGGACCGAACCTAGTGGAGCATGTGGCTCCGACGGCTTCGGATAAGGAGAGGGCTTGGGTGAAGGATTGTCTTCCGATCGCACGCGCACGCGCACATCGCGAAGCGCGCCCGCCACTTCCTCTTTTGGAGAATCGTTAGGCCCACCCACAAAGAGATTTCTATCTTAGAAGTCTCGAGACTGTCAAAAGCCGGTCGGAAATTCAGTACCGAGGCAAAGAGGGGTCGATTCGCTCCGCCCAGGCGAGGATCCCTCCTTCGAGGTTTCTCACTTTTCGAAAGCCCATGCCCATCAGGAACTGGACGGCCTTGGCGCTTCTCGCACCGCTTCGGCAATGAACGACGATCTCGTCCGCCGAGTTCAACTGATTCACGGCCTGAGGGAGCTCTCCGAGCGGGATCAGCTTGGCATCGTCCAGGTGAGCGATGTTCCACTCCTGCGTTTCCCGTACATCTAGGATGAAGACGTCTTCCTTCTTATCCCTGAGAGCCTTGAGCTCCTCGACGGATATCGTCGGCACGCCTGCTCCGGCGCTCGCGGTCTCCGGCTCCTCGCGGGGAATGCCGCAGAACTGCTCGTAGTCGATGAGCTCCTTGATGGTGGCGTTCTCGCCACAGAGCATGCAATCGGGATTCTTCCGAAGATTCAGCTCCCGGAAGTTCATTTTGAGAGCGTCAAAGAGCAGAAGTCTTCCAATGAGAGAATTTCCCTCTCCCAGAATCAGTTTGATGACCTCGAGCGCCTGCATGGTACCCACGATCCCGGGGAGGACCCCCAAGACTCCGCCTTCCGCGCAGCTCGGGACCAGGCCGGGTGGTGGTGGTTCCGGATAGAGGCAGCGGTAGCAGGGACCTTCCTGGGCGTAGAAGACCGAGACCTGACCCTCGAAGCGAAAAATACTGCCGTAGACGTTCGGCTTTCGCAGAAGCACGCAGGCATCGTTCACCAAATAGCGAGTTGGAAAGTTGTCGGTGCCGTCGGCGACGATGTCGTAGTCCCGAAAGAGCTCGAGAGCGTTCTCCGAGCTCAGCCGCGTCTCATGCGTGTCGATCTGAATGTGTGGATTGATTCCCGCCAGTCGCTCCTTGGCGACCTCGAGCTTGTGTCGTCCAACGTCGACCGTAGAGTAGATCACCTGGCGCTGCAGGTTCGATGAGTCGACGACATCGAAGTCCACGAGCCCGATGCGTCCGACCCCGGCCGCCGCTAGGTAGAGCCCCATGGGCGCACCCAAACCTCCAGCGCCAATGAGCAGCACCTGCGCCTGCTTCAGCTTGGCCTGACCCTCCATGCCCACTTCGGGCATGATCAGATGTCGGCTGTAGCGTTGGATCTCGTCGTGGCTGAAGGCGACTTCCGGCCCCGCGGCGCCGGTAGCTCCACCCGCTATCGAGGGCACGATGCTGACCACGTCGGAGTCCTTAAGCGGAGTTTCTTCCCGCGAAAGGTATCGGATGTCCTCGTCGTTGACGTAGACGTTGACGAAGTTCCGGAGCTTCCCTTCATCATTGAATAAATGCTTCTTGAGGGGCTCGTACCGTTCGGCGAGGTTAGAAAGCAACTCGGCCACCGTATTACCCTCGAGCTCGATGGCCTCGAGCTTGTCGGTGTAAGCCCGAAGAGGCGTGGGAATCATTACCTTGACCGCCATAACAAAAACTCCTTCTAGGGAAATCGCTCGAAGCCTAGACCGTTTGGAGCTCCTCTGCATCGAAGGCGGAGCGGTCTTCCTTCATCACGAAAGATCGCACTTCGGTCGGCTCGCCCTTTTGGACGGAAACGATGACGTACGAAAAGAAAGGAAACGCATGAGCCAAATCATACCCCGAGGGAAACGCCGGGTGATCGGGGTGTGAGTGGTAGAAACCCAGCAAGGTCAATCCACGTGCCGACGCCCCCGCCTCGGCCCGCTGGTAGTCCTTGGGGGTGACGAGAAAACGGCGGTGACGCTCACCGTCTCGAGAGTTGGCAAGCGGCTGCACGTCCTGAACGTCCTTGTCGGAATCGCCATGCTGTCCGAACATGACACCGCACGCTTCGTCACGGTAGCTTTCTCGGCCATGACCGCGGATAGCCTCTAGTAGCCGTTCAGGAATTCGAATCACGGGACTTCACGCGTCTTCACGGGTCCAGGGTCCTTCGGAGAGGTACTTGTCGCCACCGTCAGGGAAGATTGTGACCACCACACCGCCCTTGACGAGCTCGGCAACTCGCTCGGAGGCGACCCAGGCGGCCCCGGAAGAAAGGCCCACGAAAAGACCGCGATCCCGGGATAGCCGCAGGCAAGCCTGGTAGGCATCCTCGGTCCGAATCGTCAGCGTCTCGTCGGCAATCGTGTCGTCGTAAATCCCCGGCACCATGGCGGTCCCCATGTGCTTCAAGCCTTCGATGGCGTGCATCGGTGAATCGGGCTGGAAGGATATGCACCGGATCGCTGGCGAGAGCTCCTTGAGTCTCCGGCTGTTCCCGGTGAAGGTTCCGCTCGTTCCGAGCCCTGCCACGAAGTGGGTCACACGTCCCTCGGTTTGCTCCCAAATTTCCTCGGCCGTCGTACGATAGTGGGCCTGCCAGTTCGCGGGATTGTTGTACTGGTCCGGATAGAAATAAAGGTCCGGCTTCTCGGCGCAAAGCTGGCGAGCCATGACGATAGCACCATCCGTTCCATCGAGGGCACTCGTTTCGATGAGCTCTGCCCCGTAGGCTCGGAGGATCTGTTTCCTTTCCTTGCTGGCATTGGCGGGGAGACACACTCGAACGCGGTACCTTTTCGAGGCCCCCAGCATGGCCAGGGCGATCCCCGTATTGCCGCTGGTAGCCTCGACGATGATTTTGCCCGGTTTCAGCCGACCGCTCCTCTCTCCCTCCCGCAACATCGCGAGGGCGGCCCGGTCCTTGACCGAGCCTCCCGGATTAAACCATTCGGCCTTGGCGTAGATCTCGGTCAGAGACGTTCGGCTCTCTCCGATCCTGAGCAGCGGGGTTCCGCCAATGGCCCCTTCCAAACTGCTCGACGGCGCGGAAGTGCCTGTCTCGGGACAGCTTAGCATTTTGAGTTTGGTCAAGACCCAGCTTTCCTTATGGGTCGGTTCCTTGCGCTCTTCGTATACCTTTGCATATTATTAATCCTCATCTTTTTAATCAAGTTTAATGGCAAATGGAGAGGGCTTCCGGGAATCATAGGACACGGAAGGGGTAAAAAGTGGACAGGGGGTGTAAAGTTTTTAGGCTCTCGACGCAAGCGGGAAAACGCCCAAAAGCCCCTAAGCTACTGATTAACCACGGCATCATGGTTAGACCGCGCTTTGGCACGGGACTTGAGGGATACTGAGCTGAGAGGAGGGAGCCTCTCCTTAGGAAGGGAAAGAACTTATGAGAGCGACTGACATCGAGATCTCCGACAGCACCTACGAAGCCGAGGCGGTCGACCGCGTTGCCGTTCAGACAGCCGAAGCGGAACTCGAGGCGCCAGCGCATACCGGCGACTCGGCCGATACCGGAAGGGGAGAGCTCGACACACTCGGCCTATACCTCAGGGAAACGCACCGTCATCCGCTCCTCAATCGGGAGCAGGAGCAGAAGGTCTCTCGGGCCATGCGAAAGTCCGAGCGGGCGCTCAAACGTAAGGGTTTGACCGCCAGCAAGAGGCGGGCTGCCCAAAAAGAGTTCGATGAGACGAGGGCTCGGATGATCGAGAGCAACCTTCGGTTGGTCGTTTCGATCGCCAAGCGCTACCAGAACATGGGCATGGAGCTCACCGACTTGGTGCAAGAGGGGAACATCGGGCTGATGCAGGCGGTCGAGCGGTTCGACCCTCGACGAAATCTGAAGTTCTCGACCTACGCGACGTGGTGGATTCGCCAGGCCATCACGCGCGCTCTGTCGCAGAAGTCACGGACCATCAAAGTGCCCATCAACAAGCTGGAGCTCGTCCGCATCGCGACCCGGGCCAAGGCTAAGCTGGAGGAGCAACTCGGACGAACACCGACGACCAAGGAGATCGCGAAGGCGGCCGGCGCTCCGGTTTACCAGGTGGAGGCGGCCATGCAGTCGATTCCTCACCTCGAGTCTCTGGACGCGCTGTCGGTCGAGGACGGAAGCCCCCGCTGGCAGCTTCAGACCGACGACCGGTCGGAGTCGCCTTGGCAACTGGTCGTCGATCGCGACATGCGCGAGAAGGTGCAAGCGACTCTGGAGCTCCTGCCTCCTCGTCAGCAGCTGATCGTGCGCATGCGTTTCGGGATTGGCTTCAACTCCGAATACAATCTAGAGGAGATTGGTAAGGTATTGAGCCTTACGCGCGAGCGCGTTCGCCAGCTAGAGGTTGAGGCCCTGCATCGTCTCAAAGCGTCGGGGGATCGGCGTGCGCTGAGTCACTTCTTGAGACAGTAAGAAAAAAAGACAAACGGCCCCGGCGGCGCAAGCCACCGGGGCTTTTTTTATTCGGGTCACACCGTCGTGCGTGCCGACAACTCTCCGAGGAGAGTTGGAATCCAGTTGATGAATAGGAGAATCAGAATGGGGATGAGGCTGAGGTCGAGCAGGCGGCAATAGCGAGCCAGCTTTTTCCGAACGCTCGGCAGGCTCAACCAGACTATTCGCGTCAACGATTGCAAGAGTAGGTAGACGAGAACGAGAATTCCGATCCGATGGTGCGACAGACTTCCCGCCCAATCGGAGTTTGCAGCAGCCACCACTGAACGGGTCAACCCGCACCCCGGGCAGGGTAGCCCGCTTGTCTGTTTCATCACGCACAAAGTGGGCACGGCTCTCCCACCGATGCGAAGCGACGTATCTGTGTCCGGGGCCGGCGTGAGAAGCATGGCCAGGACGAGGGTCGACGCGCAGGCCGCGAGAATCACGAGGTGGGGTGCTACTGGCTCGCGGTCCATACGTTCTCGCCTAATGGAAGGCGTCTTTTATGTGAGGCTTAGTTAGCGTCACCAGGCTCCAAATCCCTACCGGGAGCCCGATGATGCAGCACGGGCTGACGCAAGGCACCATCGCCACCACGCTTGCCCCGACGGCGAGACCGTACTGGTTGAGCTTTTTCATCTCAAGCGACGCGTAGACGAGAAATCCGGCGACCAGAAGACCGAGGACGCTCGAGGTGATCCCGATCCCCCCCGTGAGCCACTGCACCAATTGCTCCTCTGCGCTTTCCGCCATCATGGTACCGAGGCTGAATCCCAATAGCTGACCGAGCAGGCCAAGGAACGCGAAGAAACCACCGAAGACCGCAGTAATCAAGAGTCCCATGGCTGGGCCCGAAACTTCTTGTGACGGATCGCCAGCCGGCGTCTGCGGGGACACCGGCGGTGGCGGTAGTGGCGGCGGTACGGTCGACATTAGAAACCTCCTTATCTCAGTGCTGAACGATCACCTGTATATTCGATTCTAGCCAGTACTTCAAACGCCCGCGAAAACTAAGCTCTTCTTCCCTTATTCCCTCTCCCTTTGTGTATAGACCGGAGAGAAAGGTAACAACCGTACGGAGACCTGGGTGACACTTTGGGGCATGCTACCACCTGGACAACAGGAGGTGGAATGCCCTGGAAAGTGTGTGACGCCATGAGTTTGCGACGAGAGTTTGTGGAGTTTGCCGAGTCTCCGGAGGTGAACTTCACGGAGTTGTGCCGTCGTTACGACATCAGTCGAAAGAGCGGCTACAAATGGATGGAGCGCTACCGGAAGTTCGGGTTGAAGGGCTTGGAGGATCACAGTCGTCGCCCCAGGATTAGTCCTCGGCGTAGTCCCGCGAAGCTGGAGAAAGCGGTGGTGGCGTTGAGAGGTCGGCATCCGTGCTGGGGTGGTCGGAAGATTCGTCGTCGGCTCTTGGATCAGGGCTGGCCGGAGGAGGAGTTGTGTGCGGCGAGCACGATCACGGAGATCTTGCGCCGCCACGGCTTGCTGGAAGCTCCATCGAGCTCGGCTCCGAGTAGTTGGAAGCGATTCGAGGCGTCTGAGCCGAACGAGCTTTGGCAGATGGATTTCAAGGGGCACTTCGAAACGGGGGAAGGTCGCTGCCATCCCTTGACGGTGCTGGACGATCGATCGCGGTTCTCGCTGAACTTGACGGCTTGCTCGAACGAGCAGCGCAAAACGGTCCAGCGTCGTCTGACACAAGTGTTTCGCTGCTATGGCTTGCCGTGGCGGATGCTGATGGACAACGGCTCGCCTTGGGGCTCCGATGCGCAGCGTCAATATACGCTGCTGACAGCCTGGCTGATATGTCTTGGTATCAAGCCGATTCATTCTCGGCCGTTTCATCCGCAAACGGTTGGAAAGGACGAACGGTTCCACCGAACGCTGAAGGCCGAGCTGGTAAGTCGTCGACGGTTCCGAAACCTTGACGATTGCCAGCAGCAGTTCGACTCCTGGCGGACGGTCTACAACTTCGAAAGACCACATGAGTCCTTGGACATGAGAACGCCCTCGGCAGTCTACGAACCCAGCCCAAGGAGCTTCCCCGAGACGCTTCCGCCCATCGAGTACGGGCCAGAAGATCATGTTCGGAAAGTCGACGTCCATGCTCGCGTATCTTTCAAGGGCAGGCTGGTCCGCATTGGCAGAGCCTTCATCGGCGAACACGTGGCGCAGAGACACACGACAACCGATGGGCTGTTCGACGTCTACTACTGTCATCACAGGATTCGGCAAGTGAACCTCACCACGGTCGATTTTGAGCCTGAGTGACACGAAAACCATGTCCGGGGCGATGTGCTGGGCAAACGGCTTGCGAGAATGCCTTCAGAGACGATCGTTCGGGGTGGGCCATACCTGGGGTACCCCCTCAAATGCCAACTTACGTCCGAGCAGAATCCTTCGCGAGCACAAACGAGGCTTCGCGTCTTCTTCACTTCACTCGCTCCGGCTCTGCTCGGACGAAATCCGAACCCTTGACCAGACAACCCAGGACTGTTACCTATGTGTCCGAACACCTGTCACCCATGTCTCCGGTTTATACAAAAGGGAGAGGGAGGGCACATTGCCCTCATGTTGAACCATGAGTACTATCAAGCTATGAAGATAAACGTTGTTGGGGGAGGGCCGGCCGGCCTCTACTTCTCCATTCTACTGAAGAAGCTCGACCCGGATCACGAGATCACGCTCTACGAGCGCGACGGGCCGAACGATACCTACGGGTGGGGAATCGTTTTCTCCGACAAAACAATGACCTATCTAGGAGATGCCGATCGAGAGTCGCACGACGGTATCACGCGCGCTTTCGAGACCTGGCCAAACGTGGATGTCGTTCATCGTGGCGTGAAGCACTCGGTTCTGGGTAACCAGTTCTCGGGCGTCGCTCGAGTTGCGTTTCTTAACATTTTGCAGGAGCGTTGCAAGAGTCTTGGCGTAGAGATGCAATTCCACACCAACATCACGGACGTGGATCGTGTCGCGCGCTGTGATCTGCTCGTGGCCGCAGATGGGGCCAATAGCTTGGTGCGGAAAACCCATGAAGGAATCTTCAAGCCCAGCCTCGATGAGAGGAAGAACAAATACATTTGGCTAGGAACGGAGCGGTTGTTCCACGGATTGACGCTGATTCTACGTACCAACGAGGCCGGCCTCTTCGTCGCCCATGCCTACAAATTCAACAAGACCCACAGCACTTTCATAGTCGAGTGTGTGGGAGACACATGGGAAAGGGCGGGCCTAGAGGACAAGGACGATGCGCAGACGTGCGGCTACTTGGAAGAAGTCTTCAAGGACGACCTCGAAGGACAGCCTCTCCTTCACAACAACTTCGTACGGTGGCTCAATTTTATCATCGTGCGGAACGACAACTGGGTTCACGAAAACGCGGTTCTCCTCGGTGACGCCGCACACACCGCTCACTTCTCGATCGGTTCCGGTACTAAGTTGGCGCTCGAAGATGCCATCTCTCTCGCCGGCTGTTTCCGAGACACCCCCGATGTGGCACGAGCTTTGGCTCAGTATCAGAGGGTCCGAAAGCCGGTTGTCGAAGTCCTACAGGACGCGGCAGAGTCTAGTTTGGTTTGGTTCGAGAACGCGGAACATAAGATCGACCTGGAGCCGATCCCACTGACTTACGAGCTGATGACGAGGAGCAGGAAGGTGGACTACGAAAGGCTGAAGAAGCGCGATCCGGAATTCGTCGCACTCTACGATGACTGGCGCGGTGCCGATGCCTAGCCCCCTCTTCTGCAATACTCCTGGCCCAGCTCCACCAAAACGTCACGGCAGTCGAAGATGTCTTGGATCTCCGCGTACTCCACCAGGCTGTGAAGACCAGCACCGCCCGGGCCGAAGACGACGCTTGGAATCGCCGCCTCTGCTAGGATCGCGGAGTCGGTCCACGCGGTGAGCCCCCCGAACTCAACTCCTCTCTGCGTCGCGCGCTCGATGGCCCGCGCGATAGCCTGCGGCAGGGCATGGGATATCGAGATCTCGTAGGGCGGGCGAGCAAACGTGAGCTCGCACTCGGCTTTGAAACACGGATCCTCCTGTTGAAGCCGATCGAGTAGCGTGTCGAGCTCGGTTTCGGCATCGGTTTCGACCTCACCGGGGAGGGTGCGCCGCTCGACTTCGAGCCCGCATCGATCCGGATAGCTGGAAAGCTCGCGACCTCCTCTTATTAACGAGGCATGGATGGAAGGTGTGCCGAGGCGAGGATGAGGCGAGATGCCTCGCAATTTTCGGTCGAGGTCCTCGAGGCCAACGAGAACACGTCCCATGTGTGCGATGGCGTCAATACCTTCATCCGGGCGGCTTCCGTGTGCGGCTTTTCCTTGCGTTTCGATACGGAACCAGGCGAAGCCCTTGTGGGCAACCAAGACCTTCAAATCCGATGGCTCGAATACGATAGCGGCGTCCGCCTGAACGGTTTCGACCAGCGCCTCAGCACCGGAAGATTGATATTCCTCATCGACCACTGCGGCGACGATGATCTCCCCTCCTTTTGGAGAGCCTTCGGCAAGCTTGGTAGCTGCCGCTAGCATGGCGGCTAAACCGCTCTTGATATCGTGCGCGCCGCGGCCGTGTAGCCTGCCGTGTTCGACCCGCGCGTCGAAGGGGTACTCCATCCCTTCGGCGCTGACTGTATCCATATGACAGCACAATAAAAGGCTGGGCCCATCGTTGCCGCCTGGCAGACGGCCCACGACATTCGGTCTCGCGGGCTCGACCTCGACCATCTCGGAGTCGATGCCGTGCTCGTCGAGAAAGGCGTGCACGAAGCGAGCAATCTCTTGTTCTCCGGGAGCTCCGGGCACGAGTTTTGGGTTGACGGAATTGATTCGCACCAGATTGCGTGCGAGCTCGAGGGTTTCCCGATCGTCCATGAGGTGTTGTCGGCCTGTCGAGCCTGTTGAGGATGTCGGGCGCGGCCAACACCTCTAAACTAATGTTCTGGAGGATCGCCGTCAAGGATGAAGTGGGTCGACGGCTGGTGTTACCATTGCCTGGCGCGGAACGTATGCCGTGATGCACGCCAAGACAGGCGGTTGCCGCCGTGGGCTGGCGGCCCTCAACCTGCGTGGTTGCTGCTAGATGGCTCGTCAGACGGCGGCGTCAGGAGCGTAAGGCATGTCGGTCGTAAGCGTCAAGAAATCCGTCGAGAGCCGAGGCAACAATCACGTCATCGATATCACTCTCCACGTTGCGAGCTCGGTTGCGGAAGCTGGAATCGAATCCGGCATCGCGACGGTGTTCGTCACCGGTTCGACTGCCGGCGTCACCACCGTCGAGTTCGAGCCCGGCCTGGTGAAAGATTTGGACGCAGCGTTCAACCGACTCATGCCGAGAGAGCTCGAATATCGACATCATGAGACCTGGGGCGATGACAACGGCCACAGCCATGTTCGCGCTTCTTTTCTTGGTCCCTCGTTGGCCGTACCCTTCGACCACGGCCAGCTCATCTTGGGCACGTGGCAACAGATCGTCCTCATCGATTTCGACACCCGGCCTCGGAGCCGGAACTATATGATTCAGATTATCGGCTAGAAAAGTAATTACAACTCTGGGAGGATCACTGAATGATCGCTCTAGTTGACGAGAAGATCGAAGCATACGCCGCCGACCACACTCGAGCTCAGCCCGAGCTGTTGGATCGTCTCGCCCAAGAAACCCACCGGTTGATGAAGGACCCGGAGATGCTCACCGGACGACTCGAGGGAGGCTTTCTGCGATTGATGGTGAGAGCTTTTCAAGCCCGTCGTATCGTCGAGATCGGTATGTTCACCGGCTACAGCGCGCTCTCGATGGCGGAGGCGCTTCCCGACGACGGTAAGCTCATCACATGCGAAGTGAATCCCGAGGCGGAAGCGATCGCCCGCCGCTATTTTCGGGAGAGTCCCCACGGCGGCAAGATCGAAATCCGTATGGGGCCGGCACTCCGAACGCTCGAAAAACTCGAAGGTCCCTTCGACTTTGCCTTCATCGATGCCGACAAGGAGAACTATCCATCTTATTACGAGCTTTGTCTGGAGCGGCTCCGACCGGGAGGCGCCATCGCCGTGGACAACGTGATTTGGAGCGGCCGGGTGCTGGATCCTCAGGACGAGGAAACCCGCGCCATCGCGACTCTAAACGAGCGAGTGAGGAAGGACGATCGAGTGGATCACGTCTTGCTTACGATTCGGGACGGCGTCATGTTGGTGATCAAGAAATGATGCGATGGAGACCTATGCGTCTACGGTTTTTCGGAGAACGCCTCTTCGGCTTTTCTCGGGTCGACCAATTCGTAGTCTCTGATCTTCTTGTCGAGGGTGGGGCGGGTGATCCCCAAGATCTCACTGGCTCGCGACTTGTTCCAGCGGTTGAAGCGTAGTACGTGGTTGATGTACTGCGCTTCCATCTCCTTGAGCGACATGAGCTCGCGCGGCATCTTCCCGGGGTCGGCTGTAGCGAGCGGCAAATGCTCCCCGACCAACACGTCTCCTCGCGAGAAGGTCACGGCCCGGGTCAGGGCGTTCTCGAGTTCACGGACGTTGCCTTTCCAATCGTAGTTCACGAGGAGCTGCATCACGCTGTCTGGTACCTTCCGGACGTTGGTGTGAAGTTGCCGGTTGATCTTCTCCAACAGGTGGGCCACTAGTAGCGGAATGTCTTCGCGCCTCTCTCGTAAAGAGGGGAGCGTAACTTCCACGACTTTGAGTCGGTAGTAGAGGTCTTCCCTGAAGTTTCCTCGCCTGACCAGATCTTCCAGGTTTCGATTGGTAGCGCCGATGATGCGTGCTTCGGTTCGCTGAGTCTTCTCTCCGCCAACCTTCGAGTACTCGCGATTCTAGACGACTCTCAAAAGTTTGGATTGCAGGTTCGGAGAGATGTCACCGATCTCATCGAGGAATAAGGTTCCGTTGCCGGCGATCTCGATCTTGCCTCGGCTATCACGTACCGCGCCGGTGAGGGCCCCGCGCCGATCGGCTCCTTGAAGAAGCGCTCGCCTCTCTTGAGGACCTCTTTCTTGGGCAAGATCTTCGAGCTGTACATGCTGAGAACGGAGAGGGCGGGGACGAACGGAGTCGTGAAACGGATCTGAAACGTGCGCTCGTCGATGGCGCGAAGCCCGGCTACCGTTTTCGCTTTGCCTTCTCGAAAATCCTGCGCGCCGACGATACGCGTGAAGTAATGATAGTTCGTCTCGTTCAGGCCTGGCGTGAGCAGTCGCTCGAAGGAGAAGACACAATCCTCTGCGGTGACCGGCTCGCCGTTATGAAAACGAGCCTCGGGGTGGAGCTCGAACGTATAAGTTTTGCCGTCCGGTGAGATATCCCAATAACGGGCGAGCGCGGGCACGATATTCAGATGCTGGTCGAAGGCGGTAAGGCCTTCGTAGATCTGTTGGATCAGCATATCTCGCTGCCACTGGTCGCCCTCGCCGGGTCGAGCGTTTGAATCGGTCCCCGCCAGATTGGAAAGCGGAAGACCCCGCCTCGAACGGCCTCCGACTCATTGGCGGTAGCAGTCGTCGCCGTGTATTTGTGTTTCGCGGCCAGGAAGAAGAAGGCCGCGGTAGCCAAGCAGAGGACTAAGAGCTCCCCCGGGATGAGCAAGGAGCGGGATCGTGTCGGGACGAGTGTTCTCGCCGTTTCAGAGGGTGTGACTGGTTTGTTCTCTGTTTCCATAGGGGCTTGCTTTCGTAAACTCTCCGGTGTGACGCGATCGACGGTTCACCCACGCCGATCCAAACAAGGAGCAGCTCCCCCCCGTGCGCCTAGATGAGATGATCAAGGGCGCCTTCGCAAATGACCGTCCCACCGAGCCTTCGGGACGAGTAGGCCTAGACAGGTTGCCGGGTTACAATGCCTTCCGTCTTTCGAAGGGAGAGAGAGATGCGCCCAGGAAACCTGGAAAAACCGACTCTGGCCCTGCTGGCCGCCACGCTTTTCGTGCTCTCGGGCACGTCCGGCGCCGAGCAGACCGCGAAACCCGTGCTCCACGGTAAGCATTGGATGGCGATCACCGGCAAACCTTTGGCGGCCACCGCCGGAGCGATGACGTTCCAGAGGGGTGGCAATGCGGTCGACGCCGCCACGGCCATGTTGGCTGCCACTTGCACGATGTTTGATTCTCTAAGTTGGGGCGGGGAGACGCAGGCTCTTATCTACGACCCGCATAAGAAGAAGGTGTATGGCATCAACGCTTTGGGCGTAGCCCCCACCGCTGCCACCGTCGAGTTTTTTCGCGAGAAGGGGATGCCATATCCTCCCGAGTACGGTCCCCTCGCCGCAGTCACTCCAGGAACGCCCGGCGGCCTCCTGGTCATGTTAGCCGAGTACGGCCGCCTGAGTCTCAAGAACGTGCTGGAGCCCTCCATTCAACTGGCGGACGGCTATCCTATCGAGGATGCGCGGTCGGCGAGCATCGAGGAGGAGAAAGAGAGGATCAAGGGTTGGCCGTACTCGCGCAAGATTCTCCTGCCCCACCTGGGTGAAGAGCATGAAGCCCCTAGTCCCGGGGAGATATTTCGCCAGGCCGATCTTGCAGCAACCCTTCGGAAACTCGTGGAGGCCGAGCAGCAAGCACTGGCTGCGGGAAAGAACCGCAAACAGGCCATCTACGCCGCCTACGATCGATTCTACAAGGGTGACATCGCCCAAGAGTTCGTCAGGGGATCGCAAGAACAGGGCGGCCTTCATACTTTGGGGGACTTGGCCAACTGGAAAGTCTATATCGAAGAACCGGTCAAGACGTCCTACAAAGGGATCGAAGTTTACAAGCTCACGACATGGGTTCAGGGACCCGTACTGTTACAGGCGCTCAACCTTCTCGAGAACATCGACCTGAAGTCGATGGGTTACAACTCCAGCCGATACATCCATACCCTTTACCAAGTCATGAATTTGTCTTTCGCCGATCGCGACTTCTATTATGGCGACCCGTACTTCCCCCCCGAGGAGCCGGTCGAGGGGCTTCTATCCAAGGAGTACGCCAAAGCGAGACTGAAACAGATCAATTGGGAGCGAAACGATCCGAAGGTCAAGCCCGGCGACCCGTATCCCTTTCAAGGGGAACAAAACCCTTTCCTTCATTACCTGGACACGTGGGGCACCGAGCAACCCCTAACGGCAGCGGCAGCGGCCGACGCACGCTCCTTCGAAGAGGGTTTCTTTGCCGGCACGACCTCCATCCAAGCCGCCGATGAGGAAGGATGGGTGGTGTCGGTGACGCCGAGCGGTGGATGGATCCCGGCCGCCATCGCGGGCAGGACCGGTATCGGGATGAGCCAGCGGATGCAGAGTTTCGTTCTCGACGAGGCAAAGAATCCATTCAATGTGCTCGAGCCCGGGAAGAGGCCACGTGCTACCTTGACGCCGAGCCTAGCGCTCAAGGAAGGAAGGCCGTTTCTCTCGTTCGCGGTGCAGGGGGGCGATACGCAAGATCAGAATCTGTTGCAGTTCTTTCTGAACATGGTGGAGTTCGGAATGAACGTGCAGGAGGCGGCCGAAGCTCCGAACATCACCAGCTTTCAGATGCAGAGCTCCTTCGAGGCACACGAATCCAAACCCGGGAAGCTGACGTTGAATGATTCCGTATCTCCCTGGGTGCGCGCCGAGCTCGAGAAGATGGGCTACGACTTGGACTTTGAGCCGCGGACGTCAGGTCCCATCAATGCCATCTTCTTCGACTGGAAGCACGGAACCATGTGGGGCGGATCGAGCCACCACGGCGAGGACTACGGGATCGCCTGGTAGCGCCTCGCCAATTACGGTCTTTCACCCGAAAGGATGAACATCCGGCCGGTGCGAGCGCCTCCGATAGCGCTCCAGGCGGACGACACCAGAAAATCCATTGTCCCATCACCATCCACGTCGCCCATGCCCGTGGCGTCGAAGCCGAAGGTGTCTCCCTGAACCTTGCTGGTGTAGGCTCGCATGAGTGAGCCGTCTTTGCCGGAGTAAAGATAGGGGGCGCGGGACCGATCGGTAAGGGTTGGGCTCGCCGGCTAGCGGCTAGAGGAGTCGAAATCAGTCATTTCGTGGAGGTGGACCCGCGCAAGATCGGCAAGCGTATCCACGGCGCGGAGGTCATCGCTGCTAACGAGCTCGAAGCGCTTCGAGGAGCTTTCCTTCTCGTCGCGGTGGGCGCACTGAGTCGTTTGGCGGAGGGTGCGTTTATCTCGGCGCGTGAGGAAATCCGCGCCCAGCTCGGTGAGGCGGGTTTCGTGGATGGTCGCGATTACGTCTGCGTGGCGTAGGAAAGCGAAGACCTCCCGTGCCGCTGAACACTCGCGGAAGCATTCGTAGCAAGGTGGTTCGCGAGACGACAATCCGCACGGGATCACTCGAGCTCGACGCCAAGTCCCTGCGCCAGCCGGTTCACGTACGCGTAGTAGCAGGTGACTTGGCATACGTCCAAGATCTCCGCGTCTTCCAGGCCCGCTTTTCGCATGGGCTCCAAGTCCTTTCGCTGCACGTTCCAGGGCTCTCGCGTGAGCTTGAGGGCGTAGTCGACGATTGCCCTCTGTCGGGGCTCGAGTGGCGCGGTTCGAGGATCTTGCATTAGGGTGTCTACCAGCTTCTGGTTGCGACTCAATCGGAGGAGACCCCTCGCGTGATGCGCGATTCAGTAATGGCATTCGTTTTCTTTGGACACCGCGACGGCGATCACCTCTCGCTCGATCCGCGTGAGCCCGGAGGGGCCCCGCATGAGATGGGCGTACAGCTTGAGGTGTCCCTCGAGCGACGGAGGGTTGAGGCTGTGGATCTTGAGAATGTTGTCGACCTGTCCCGACGGTTCACAATAGCGGCGATACATCTCCGCGAGCTCGCCCTCGGCTTCATCCTCCCGAATCATGCGAATCCAGGCCACCCGAGCACCTCCTTCGGTAATCAGAGGCCTATTAGATAGTAATGATGGACGGATCGAAAATGTCGATACGGGGGGCCTTTTTCGTGGCGACTGCCTCCTATGTGCTCTTGTGCCTCTTCTGGTTCGATACCGGTGTCAAAGAGAGCCTTTCCTTCCTACCTACGTTCCTACGGTCTCCCGCTATCCCAGTAGTCGTTCTTGTCATCGCACTCGGGGTTCTCTTACGCCGCAAAGGATTTCCAAGGCTCTTCAAGGAAGGCTCGGACCATCGCCTTGCAGTGTTGTTCTTCGTCATCACGGTTGTGACGCGCATTCCGCTCCTCGTCGGGGCCTACGGGATTCCTAGCTCGGACGCCGCGGTCCACGGCGTAATGGCCCTTCACATCCTCGAGGGTAAACACCACCCTGTGTTCAGCTATGCCGAATCCTACGACGGAAGCCTGAAGGCACATCTCACGGCGTTTCTCTCGATGCTGAGCGGGGAACCGGTGGTGAGCTTCGCCGCGGCAGGCATCCTTCTTTATGGCGGCTTCGTCGTCGCGCTCTTTGCCCTTGCGCGTGCCGTGTTGACTCGGGGTGAGGCCGCTTTCGCGGCGGTCTATGCGGTTTTGTCTCCCGGATTTCTCACCGCGTGGAGTGTGAAGGCTGATGGTAGCTACGTCGAAGTGCTCTTCTTCGGCACCGCGCTTCTGGCTGTTGGTGCTCGCCTTCTAGCGGATCCGCATGACAGAGCTCGGCGCGCGTTCTGGATGGGTGTCCTGGGGGGTCTCGCCTTGTGGGCCCACATCCTTTCCACGTACTACTTGCTCGTCGCTTTACTCATCTTGATTGCCGCGGATTGGACTCGCAAGAGATTCGAGCGCTTGGCGGTTTTTCTGGCTGGTTTTCTTCTGGGGAATCTACCACTCTTTCTTTGGAATCTGACCCGTTTCGGTCAGAGCTACCGTTGGTGGACCCAGGACCAGTCCACTCTTCTCGAACGTGTGGTGAGAACGGCGAACCAGCTCCAGGCGGTCGGCGTCGAATCTCTTCCCGTGCTGACTGGCTGGTGGCCGATGGAGCTCCCCGTAGAGCCACCGGTGCTCTCACTGCTCCTGCGGATCGTCCTCATGCTGATCTTTCCCGCCGCGTTGATCGGCTTCGTGATCCAGAAGCGTGATCGTTTGCGGGAGTTGGCGCGCGCCCGACTGACACCGGAGAGCATGCTCGTCGTCTTTGCAATGCTCGTGGTAGCCCTCTTTGCCCAGAGTACGTTCGGTTGGCTTACTAAAGAACCGCGCTATCTCATATTTCTCTTTTCCGTGATGCCAATTTTCCTGGCGTCGTCGCTGGCAGGTCTGGCAGGTCTGGCACAGTTGGGCCAACGCTCTCGGCTGACGGCTGGCGTAGCGGCGGGCCTCGTTCTGGCCATCAATATTTATGGCAGCGGGCTATATACCGTTCGCGCCCTCGAGAGTGATGCCCTGAATCGCGAGTTCGTTCGAGAGCTGGAGGCGCTGGGGGTGCGGTACGCCTATACCGATTTCTACATCTCCTACAAGTACATTTTTCTTTCCCACGGCAGGCTGCTGATGAGGTGCTTCCGCAATTAAGTGTTGGCGGCCAGCCCCTAACCGGTCTGCGTGCTAGAGTTTGAACCAGAATTCCGAAGACACAGTTCTCTCATCGTCAGGGCAGAGCCAAAGTGAAGAATAGCAGATGTCTCAATCTCGCATGTCCGTTGCGGGGCAAAGTGAGTTCCGGAAACATCGTTCGCCACGGATTCTACCAAACCAGGTCCGGGAAACGCCGTCGATACCGGTGCGGCGAGTGCGGAAAGACGTTTTCCTCGACGAAAGGCACGCCCTACTACCGTCTCCAACATCGAAGAGCTACTTTCGATGGGGTCATCGCTCTCAGAGTCGAGGGTGTCAGCATTTTCGCGATTTCTCGGATCAAAGGGATTGCCTGGAACACCGTCGCCCGCTGGCTCGAGAAGGCAGCCCAAGTGTGTCGTCGATTCAATCACAGAAGGATCGCTGGCTTCGCTGCCGAAGAGCTTCAAGCCGACGAGATTCGCACGTTCGCGGGCAACAAGAAGACACCGAGTTGGGTCTTCGTTACAATCGAAGTCTGGTCTCGGCTCTGGCCATCGACGGTGACGGGAAGGCGAAGCTACCGGAACACTCACGCTCTGTTTCGCGACCTTTCGAGACGGATGAATTTCGAGCGTCTTCCCTTGATCGTCACGGATGGATTCGAATTCTACCAGAAGGTCATCCGTCGCTTCTTCGGTCCAGCGTGTCTCTACGGCCAGGTCCTAAAAACGCGCAGGAACGATCGCATCATCAAGGTCGAACGCAGAGCGCTGCACGGAGCCGCGTGGCGATTTGATGACGCACTCAATAACTCCGAGGACTCCTCGACATTGAACACGTCGTTCATCGAGCGGTTGAATCTGACCATCCGGCAAAGCTCGGCATACCTTTCGAGACGAACGCTTTCCCACGCTCGCTCGACGGAGAGGCTCGATGAGCACCTGGAGTTGCTCCGTGGCTATTACAACTTCGTCCGACCGCACGGAGCTTTGAAGTTCGGACGTGAGATCCGAACTCCGGCTATGCAGGCTGGTCTGACCACGCGACGGCTCACCTTTCGAGACATCTTCTTGGCGACGACGATTCCTTTGTGGTCGCGGATCGAGGTTTTCCTGCTCAGTAGGGCGCGCAACCCGGTCTCTTCCGCACCTGTACCACTGCCCGCAGCCGCGTAGCAACACTTGATGGCGGAAGCACCGGGTCGAGCCGATCTGCCGGATGCTTCCGATCGCCCCGTCGACCTATTACGAGCAGAAAGCGCGAGAGAAGGACCCAAGCCGCCTGCCAGCGAGAGCGAAGCGCGACGTCCAACTCCGCGGCGAGATTCGTCGTGTACGGCAAGAGAACTTTGACGTGTATGGCGTGCGCAAGGTCTGGCGTCAGCTGTGCCGTGAGGGCCGCGACGTGGCTCGATGCACGGTGGCCCGTCTGATGCGTGAAATGGGTCTCCAGGGGGCGGTCCGTGGACGTCGATTCAAGACGACGAAGCCGGATTCGAGCGGCGCTCGTCCTGTGCCAAAACTCGGCCACTTTGAAATAGACCATAAATCAGCAGCTTAGTGTCTGTGTTTGCGACCGGGCCAAGGGCCGTGGGCTTTACAATCGTCTGGCCCGAAGGTGCTATCTTCAGATCCAGTAACATCCATTGACCACCAGCAGAGCCACCGGCGCACGCCGCTAGCCATCGCACTTCCTGGATCAGCTGCCGGAA
>CBDCTW010000020.1:0-175001 GCA_965222425.1 Candidatus Marinacidobacterales bacterium | reverse complement strand
CACCTAGATCAAATGAGTGGAAAAAAGTACGAGATCGGAGACGATGTCTTCGTACCCGCGCTCACAATTCACATCACCAAGAACGTATGCTTGGCTTGGGCGGGTTTCATTTCCGGGAAACGCAGGGACTGGACGGAGTTCCGTAGCCGTTACGACACACTTCAGGTAACAATCTGCGAGTCCGTTCTGGCAGAGCTTGGTTTCCGCGATTCGGCAGCGGGGCCACCTCCATCCGACGTCGTCGCGACCAGTCCTGGGCTCTAAGGTCTAGGGTCCGCTTGCGGGTTTCCACGTCCAGATTTCGTCTATCTCCTGGTAGGAGAACGATGACCTAGAACGCCTGGAAGCTCTTGCCGCGACATCGTCGCAGCTCGTGGTGGGAAACCGTCCGAAGCGAGGATGTGGGATTGCCTGCAACGATTGGGCAGGAGGTGCTCCGGATGGAGTCGCAACAGTGGCAAAGCCAACACTCTGAAGGGAAGAGCGGGCCGGAGCAGCCTGGCAGTAGAGAGACCTAGTAGCCGATCAGCGTAAGCCCGTACGGCATCGCCACGCGGGTATGCCCGTAGAGCGCCGTCGCGACCGCTACCGTGTTCGAGTAGTCGGTACTGGTTACGTTTCGACCGCCGGTCTTGTATTTTGTAGGCGTTGGGGACGGCGAGCACGAGATGATCGACCTGCACCATGATCAGCGCCTGAATGAGATCTCGGTACACGGCGTTGCCCATCCACGCCCTGCCCGCTTCGGCTTCGAGGCCGCAACGCTAGTCTGGATGGTGGCGTCGATCTGATACTCTACGTTTCGGACTCATTCGCGTCGTCGCTCATTGTTGCTTTCGTTAGGAGGCAAGCTTCTTCCAGCATCCAAATGCGGAGAACGAGGTGACCTTCCCGTCCGACATTAAAGGCTGCATGCCGAAAAAAGTTTGCCCCGGGGAGGAAATATATCCACAGGAAGTGTTTCCGTGGTTGAGCCGAAGCGTACGCATTGAGCAACTCGCCATTCTTGTGACCTCCTCCAGAAAGGAACTCGCCGGATGCGGAAGCCGCAGCTTACCTACAACTGGACCGATGCGCTGGCCATCGCGGGGGGGGGGGCGAACATCCTGTTCGGTCCGGATCCCACGTTCTTCGGACAGCTCGAGAACAACTCCAACGCGTTCTTCCGGGTTCGCTATAGTTTCTAGGAACGCCCTATCGAATATCGAGGGCCTGGCTGTGTACGGTGTAGCTCGTGACTTCCTTAGCTTGGTAGTCGACACCCAGAAGGCTACACAGTCTGCTATCCTGAAGGCGTCCTCAATCCAATCGAGATAACTCATCGGCATAGGGTTCGTAGTTGCTGACCCGCAGAATCCCGCCACCGGCAGGAGCGAGCAAGGCCCGTTGACGCGGCTTCCACCCCTCGCTAGAATGGCTTTCGTTTGATGGTTCACGCAAAACTGACCCTTTTTGCAGGTAACCGAGCTACCAGCGATAGCGCTGACTCGTTACGCGCGAAAGTGGCGGAACGGCAGACGCGCTGGACTTAGGATCCAGTGGGGCAACCCGTGGGGGTTCGAATCCCCCCTTTCGCACCAACGCCTGGCTCGGTGTAATCGTGGCACCGCGACGTTTTGGCGTTCGAGAGTGGAATTGCGAGCCGCCTGGCTAGGTTCATTAGAAGCAACGCGACAGTTTGGCGGTCGAGCAGTGAGTTGCGGGCCGCCTGGCTAGGTTTGGTCTAAACAACCCGGTGGTTTGGCAGCCAAGCAGTGGGTTCCAGGCCGCCTGGCGAGGTTTGGTGTAGCAACGCGACAGTTTGGCGGTTGCTCAGAGTCCCGGTACGCCTCGGGAGAATCCGAAGGAGTTCCGTTCCTTGAAAGTTGAATGTACTGAAGAGAGTTTGTCCCGCCGTCGATTGGACGTTGAGGTTCCGGCTGAAACGCTCTCCGAAGCCTTCGAGCAGGAGGCGGCCCGGTTCAGCCGTAGGTTGAAGCTACCGGGTTTCCGGAAGGGCAAGATTCCGAAGAAACTGGTGACGACCCGCTTTCGCTCCGAGATCCTCAATCAAGTTCTTCAGGATCTGCTACCGCAAGTGCTCCACCAAGCGTTGAACCAGCATGCGCTGAACCCAGTCGGCGACCCCAAGATCGAAGACTTGAAGGCCGAATTGGGCAAGCCTCTTCAATTCAAGGCGACCGTCGAGGTCATGCCCGAGATCGAAGTCAAGAAGTTCAAGGGTCTTAAAGTCACCGCCAAGAGTGCCGATGTAAGCGATGAAGAGATCGAAAAACGCCTAGACTCCTTGCGCGAGCGCGCGGCGCGATTCGATCCCGTCGAGGGCCGAGGCGCCAAGGATGGAGACTTCGTCACCGGAACGCTTCACGAGACCGCAGCCGACGGAAAGGGGCCGACCGAGAAACAGGAAGGTGTCACGATAGAGGTGGGAACCGATATCTACCTCCCAAATCTCCACGAGAAGCTCCAAGATGCCAAGTCCGGCGACTCGGTCTCCTTCGAGGCCGATTTTCCCAAGGATCATGCCGATCGCGGGCGCGCCGGCAAGAAACTAGCCGTGCGGTTCGATCAGATGGAGGTCAAGGATAAGATCCTTCCAAACCTGGACGATGAGTTTGCGAAAGACCTGGGAGACTTCGAGGACCTCAAGGAGCTCCGAGATCAGGTCCGCAAACAGGCCGAAGTGGAAGCCAAGCTACATGCCGATCAAGATCTCCGTAACCAGCTCCTCGAGAAGCTGCTCGAGGCGAACCCCGTCGAGCCACCACAGGCCCTGATCGAGCACGAGCTCGACCAACGGGTGGAGGAAATGGCTCGAAGCGTCATCAACCGGGGTATCGATCCCTCCCAGGCAAACGTGGATTGGCGCGGTCTGCGTGAAGGACAGCGGGAGTCAGTTACTCGAAGCGTCGGTGCCACAATCCTGCTCGACCGGATCGTCACTCAAGAGGGTTTGCAGGAGACCGAAGAAGCGGTGAACCAGGAGATCGAGCGCGGGGCAGCTTCAGTCAAGAAGAGCCCCGAGGCGGTGCGCGCCCAATTGATGAAAGATGGGGGACTGGAACGCCTTAAACAACGCTTGCGGAGAGAGTTGGCGGTTGACTTGCTCCGCGAAAATGCTAGAATTAAAGGGGGTTAAAGTCTATGCTGATCCCGATGGTTGTCGAGCAGACCAACCGAGGCGAGCGTGCCTACGACATCTATTCGCGCTTACTCAAAGACAACATCATTTTTATTGGCACGCCCATCGACGACCCTCTCGCCAATCTGGTGGTCGCTCAACTCCTCTTCCTCGAAGCGGAGGACCCGGAAAAGGAAGTTTCGGTCTACATCAATAGCCCGGGGGGATCGGTGACCTCCGGTCTGGCCATCTACGACACGATCCAGTTCGTTCGCCCCGACGTGACCACATTTTGTCTCGGGCAGGCCGCTAGCATGGCGGCGGTGATACTCTCAGCCGGCACGCCGGGCAAACGTTTTGCTCTTCCTAATTCTCGAGTCGTCATTCACCAGCCCTCGGGCGGTTTTTCTGGACAGGCCACCGACATCAATATCCAGGCAAAAGAGATCTTGCGGACTCGGCAGCGGCTAAACGAAATCCTTTCCGTACACACCGGCCAGAGCCTTGCCAAGATCGAGCAAGACGTCGAGCGTGACTTCATCATGACCGCCGAGGCGGCCAAGGAATACGGAATCATAGACCAAGTCATTTCGAGGCGAATCTAAATTTTCATATCCGGGGGGAGCGTGTCGAGGAAAAACGGCGATCCTGAGGTTTTGCGCTGTTCGTTCTGTAATAAGGACCAGAGCGATGTGCGTAAGCTTATCGCGGGGCCCACGGTCTTCATCTGCGACGAGTGCGTCGAAGTCTGCAACGACATCATCACCGACGATAATCGGTTCGAGACCCGCTCGCAGCAGTCCACCCTTCCTATCCCCATGGAGATCAAGCAGTTCCTGGAAGAGTTCATCATCGGCCAGGACCAAGCCAAGAAGAAACTAGCGGTCGCCGTTTACAACCACTACAAGCGGGTTCAGATCATGAAGTCCAAAACCCGCCAGGACGTCGAGCTCACCAAGAGCAACATCCTCCTCGTCGGCGCAACCGGAACCGGCAAGACGCTTATGGCCCAAACGCTGGCTAAGCTGCTCTCGGTTCCCTTCTCCATCGTCGACGCAACCACCCTCACCGAAGCGGGCTACGTGGGTGAGGACGTCGAGAACATCATCTTGAAGCTCCTGCAAGCGGCGGGTGGCGACATCGAGAAGTGCCAGGAAGGTATCATCTATATAGACGAGATCGACAAGGTTTGTCGCAAGGACGAAAACCCCTCCATCACCAGGGACGTCTCGGGTGAAGGCGTGCAACAGGCCTTGCTCAAGATCCTCGAGGGGACGGTGGCCAACGTGCCGCCCCAGGGAGGACGTAAACATCCCCACCAGGAGTTCTATCAGATCGACACCACAAACATTCTGTTCATCTGTGGTGGGGCGTTCGTGGGGCTGGACAAAGTCATCGAACGCCGGATCGGAAAGAAAGTCCCTCGGTTTCCGGGCCAACCTCGGTGCCCGGCAGGAACGCGCGGAGGATATGATGACGCTCGTTCAGCCCGCGGACCTGATCAAGTACGGGCTCATACCCGAGTTCGTCGGGAGGCTGCCGGTCATTGGTACCTTGCACGAGCTGGACCGGGCGGCTTTGATTCGGATCATGACCGAGCCGCGCAATGCCATTGTGAAGCAATATCAGCGACTCTTCGAGTACGAGAACGTGAAGTTGAGCTTCACTGATGACGCTCTGGAGGCAATTGCCGACTTGGCCTGCGAACGCAAGATCGGGGCTCGCGGCCTACGAATGATTATCGAAGACCTCATGCTCGACCTTATGTACAATCTACCCTCACAAAAGAAGGTCCGGGAATGCGTCGTCACGAAGGAGGTCGTCGAGAACCGTGAGAAACCAGTAACGCTGATCGAGAAGGCAGGCTAACTCACTTTTCCCGAGGGTTCCGCACCACCCGCGGGGTCGTTTTCCCAAAAAATTCAACGTCGAACGGGGCCCCTTAACCATTGAATGAATCGTTGAATGACCCGTTGCGGCTGAGCGAAAGCGAACGGACAGTTAGCGGAAGGACGAAGCGATAGGGATGTTCGGAAACAAACCCAGCGATCGAGCGGAAATCTACGAAACGCTTGCGATGGTCCCCCTAAGGGACGTTGTGATCTTCCCATACATGATGATGCCCTTCGTCATCGGGCGCGCTTCCTCGGTGAGGGCCTTGGAGTACTCCCTCGCTCATGACCGTCGCATTTTCCTGGCGGCCCAACACGACGCCAGCACCGATGATCCACAAGCCTCCAACATCTATATCGTCGGGACGATCTCGAACATCGTGCAGTCGGTCAAGCTACCCGATGGCAATATCAAGGTTCTCGTGGAAGGGTTAGACCGTGGCCGCACCATCGAATGCCAAGACGAAGAGGGCTTCTTCAAGATCGTCGCCAAGACGATACCGAAAGTCTCGGAGACGTCGCCGGAGCTCGAAAGCCTGATGAGCAAGGTGGTCTCGCTCTTTGAACAGTACGTCAAGCTGGCAAACACGGTTCAGGCGGAGGTGAAAAACGCCGCGGTCCAGGTCGACGACGCCGGCAAGCTCGCCGATACCATTGCAAGCCATCTCATCCTACCGGTCGACGAGAAACAGAATCTCCTCGAGACTTGGAACCCACTCGAGCGACTGACCCGCATCGGGGGAGTCCTCGAGCACGAGGTGGACAAGCTTCAGGTGGAACGTCGTCTGCAAGGCCGAGTCCGCAAACAAATGGATCGGGCACAAAAAGAGTACTACCTCAACGAGAAAATGAAGGCCATCCAGAATGAGCTCGGCCGAAAGGACGAAAAGACCGATGAAATAGACGAGTTCCGCAAGAAGTTGGTCGAGGCGAAAATGAGCAAGGAGGCGGAGGAGAAGGCGCTTCAGGAGCTCAAGCGGCTGGAGGCGATGCCCCCGATGTCCGCCGAGGCAACCGTCTCACGCAACTACCTCGATTGGATGCTCGCCGTCCCGTGGCACAAGCGGACGCGGGAGAGTCGCGATCTGCAGCGCGCCGAGCGGATCCTAGACGAAGATCACTATGGACTGGAGAAGGTCAAGGAACGCGTGCTCGAGTTTCTCGCCGTCAGACAGCTGGTGCGGAAGCAGAAGGGGCCTATCCTCTGTTTCGTCGGGCCGCCGGGCGTGGGAAAAACTTCGCTCGCCAAATCGATTGCGCGGGCTACCAATCGCAAGTTCGTTCGACTGTCGCTCGGCGGGGTTCGGGACGAAGCGGAAGTCCGCGGTCACCGGCGTACCTACATCGGAGCCTTCCCCGGCCAGATCATTCAGATGATGAAGAAGGCCGGCACCGTGAACCCGCTCCTCTTGCTGGACGAGGTCGACAAGATGAGCATGGATTTCCGCGGTGACCCATCGGCGGCGCTGCTGGAGGTCCTGGACCCAGAGCAGAACCACTGCTTCCAAGATCATTATCTCGATGTCGAGTACGATCTCTCGAACGCGATGTTCATCGCCACCGCCAACGTACTGCACACGATGCCGCCGGCCCTCCAAGACCGCCTGGAAGTGCTTCGACTACCCGGATACACCGAGGAAGAGAAGGCCGCGATCGCCACGCGGTTTTTGGTGCCGAAGCAAGTCGAATCCAATGGGCTCAAGAACAAGGCGGTCACGTTCCAGGCCGACGCCGTGAAGGAAGTCCTGACCCGCTACACCCGCGAGGCAGGGGTCCGTAATCTGGAAAGGGAGATCGCATCCATCTGCCGCAAGATCGCCCGCAAGCTGGTCAAAGACGGGATCGACAGCCGGATCGACGTAACACAAGAATCCATCGCCGACTACTTGGGAATTCCGAAGTTTCGACCGCGCAAGTCGGAAGGAAAGAGCGAAGTCGGAACGGCCACCGGACTGGCGTGGACTGAGGTCGGAGGAGAGCTCCTCGTCACCGAGGCCTCGCTCATGTACGGCAAGGGCGGCTTGACGCTGACTGGCAAGTTGGGCGGTGTTATGCAAGAATCTGCGCAAACGGCCGTGTCGTTCATTCGCTCCCGAGCGGAGGAGCTTGGCATTGCAAAGGATTTCAATCGACGCATCGACGTCCATATCCATGTGCCCGAAGGCGCTATCCCCAAGGACGGTCCCTCGGCGGGAATCACCATGTGCACAGCTCTGGTTTCTGCTTTGACCAACATCTCGGTACGGAACGATGTAGCCATGACCGGCGAGATCACCCTGCGCGGGAAGATCCTCCCGATTGGAGGAGTAAAGGAAAAACTCCTCGCTGCGCACCGCGCCGGCATCAACAACATCATCCTCCCCCGGGACAACGAAAAGGACCTGGCGGATATTCCGGAGAACGTTCTCAGCCAGTTGACCGTCAAGATGGTTGAGTCGATGGACGAGGTGTTCGAGACGGCTTTGACGGCTCCGCTTTCGAAAATTGAGGCGGGGGAGGATTCATCTGGGCCTGAGCCTGATAAACTGGACGAGGGTATCCAAGGCGAATCGATTACCCATTAGGACTAGGTGGGGGTGTCTCCGCCTACGCCGTTGACGTTGATGAGCTTTCATCAACCAACGGCTTCGGCGAGGCCTAGCCGGAACGGTACGACCGCCTTCGCTGAAGCTACGGCGAGTCTCGCCATAGCCGGCGCCGGGGTTTTCGACAGAGCGCCGGCGGGGGCGGAAGGCGGGCTGAGAGAACGGGGACACTTCCTTAGAGACGCTTCCGAGAAATTTTTCCTCAGAGGAAAACCAGTAGTGGTCAGAACGAGGCTCCCCTCATCACTGCCGAAGTAACCAATCAAAGGAGTTAATCAACTGGCAACGGTGAAAGTCGCACCGGAGGGAACTTATGCACCATGAGCAAGCTGCCGCGCGCCGAGTTCATTCTGAGTGCCGCCGCACCCTCCGATTTTCCCGCCGATGGGCTTCCGGAAGTGGCCCTGGTCGGAAGGTCGAATGTAGGAAAATCCAGTGTGCTCAACCAGCTCGCGGGCATCAAGAAACTGGCGGCGGTATCGCGGACTCCCGGCCGGACCCAGCTCATCAACTTTTTTCGAGTGGAGGGCCGCTTCTATCTGGTCGATCTGCCCGGCTACGGTTTTGCGCGCGTCCCGGTCGCCGTGCGGCGTCGCTGGGAGACCCTCGTCAGCAAGTACCTCTTCGAGCGGAGCGAGCTGCGACTGGTCCTGCTCGTCGTCGACGCCCGCCGCGAGCCGTTGGCCAACGACCAGCAGGTATTGGAGCTCCTAAATGACAGCGGGATGTCATATGCTCTTATTGCAACCAAGTCAGACAAACTCTCCCGAGCGGCAATGGCCGGGCAAAAGCTCCGGCTCCATTCGGCCTTTGCCGCGGAAGGGGAGATTCCCTTCATCACCTTTTCCGCCGTCACGGGGGAAGGAAGGAAAGAAATATGGAACGTGATCGAGAAACACGTACGCGAGCCGAAACGCCGACAGACGAAGTAAAGGAAAAGGCGCCGCGTAGCGAAACAGCTGAAAAACCTTCGCGCAGCGATGGAAAGGCGAAAACCCTCAACATCGCCGAGCTTAAGGATATGAATATTTCTGCTCTCACGAAGGTGGCCAAAGACCTCAGTGTCGCCGGCGCCACCGGGATGCGCAAGCAAGAACTCATCTTCAAAATCCTGCAAGCGCAGACCGAGCAAAGCGGTCTCATCTTCTCCGAGGGTGTATTGGAATGCTTTACCCGACGGCTTTGGATTTCTTCGCGCCCCCGAGTACAACTACCTGCCCGGTCCTGATGACATCTACGTCTCGCCGTCGCAGATCCGAAAATTCGATCTGCGAACCGGAGACACGATTTCAGGTCAGATCCGCCCACCCAAGGAAGGCGAACGCTACTTTGCACTTATCAAGGTGGAAGCGGTCAATTTCGAGCCGCCAGAAGCCTCACGTGAGCGGATCTTCTTCGACAACCTGACTCCTCTCTATCCGCAGGGGCGGATCCAGTTGGAGACTTCGAAGGACAACCTGTCCGCGCGCGTGATGGATCTGATGACCCCGGTCGGGAAGGGACAACGCGGACTCATCGTCGCGTCCCCTCGCACCGGCAAGACGATGTTGCTGCAGAACATCGCCAACAGCATCAGTGCCAACCAGCCCGAAATCATCCTCATCGTCCTGCTGATCGACGAGCGGCCGGAAGAGGTCACCGACATGCAGCGTCTGGTGCAGGGAGAGGTCATCAGCTCGACTTTCGACGAGCCGGCCTCTCGCCATGTGCAGGTCGCGGAGATGGTCATCGAGAAAGCGAAACGGTTGATCGAGCATAAGCGGGACGTCGTTATCTTGCTCGACTCGATAACACGCCTTGCCCGCGCCTACAACACCGTGGTGCCACCTTCCGGAAAAGTGCTCTCCGGTGGTGTGGACAGTAACGCCTTGCAAAAACCGAAGCGGTTCTTCGGTGCGGCCCGAAACATCGAAGAGGGGGGTACGCTCACCATTATCGCCACCGCTCTCATCGAGACCGGCAGTCGGATGGACGACGTCATCTTCGAAGAATTCAAGGGTACCGGTAACATGGAGATCCACCTCGACCGCAAGCTGGTCGACAAGCGCGTGTTCCCGTCGATAGACATCAACAAGAGCGGCACCCGGAAGGAAGAGTTGCTGCTACCCAAGGACGAGATCAACCGCATTTGGATCTTGCGCAAGGTACTCTCGCCCCTATCGCCGGTTGAGGCCATGGAGCTGCTGTTGGACAAGATGAGCAGGACGAAGAGCAACTCCGAGTTCCTCGCCTCGATGTCGGGCCAAGCCTAGTGTCCTGTAACCCACAACACTGCTGCGGCCGCCCGTGGCGTCCCGCTGTAGCCGGCGGACAAGCTGAGCTATAATAGTTCTTCTCTAATTGCACTACCGAGGAGTGACCGACATGAAAGAAGGGATTCATCCCAAGTACGAGACCACGACGGTAACTTGTGCTTGCGGAGAAACTTTTCAGACCCGCTCTACCAAGGGCAGCGCCATCAAGCTGGAGATCTGCTCCAAGTGCCATCCCTTTTTCACTGGCAAGCAGAAGCTGATTGACTCGGCCGGTCGCGTAGAGCGGTTCCATCGAAAGTTCGGAAAGCGCAAGCCCGTTTCGCAGGCGAAGCCTCCGGCGAAGTCAGAACCCGCCCCTGACATTACTGACACCGCGGCCAGTCCAGAGTCCTAAAGCCCAAACTCCCGCAGTCCCATGCCTGCTCTGCAATCCAAGCTCGCATCGCTGGAGGAGCGGTACGAGCAGATAACCGCCGACCTCGGAAAGCCCGAGGTCGCATCCGACCCCGCAGTCTATCAGAAAGCGGCGAAAGCGCGGTCGGAGCTCGAGCCGGTGGTAGGCAAGTACCGCGAGCTGAAATCCATACTGAACCAGCTCAGCGGGGCTCGGGAGATGGTCAAGGAAGGCGAGGACGAAGAGCTCAAGGCTTTGGCGCGGGAAGAGCTGGACCAGCTCGAGACCGAAAAGGCGCGTTTGACGCTGGAGGTGGAACTCCTGCTCCTTCCGAAGGATCCGAACGACGAACGCAACGTCATCGTCGAGATCCGGGCCGGAACCGGTGGCGATGAGGCGGCCCTCTTCGCTCAGGAAATCTACCGGATGTACTCGCGCTACGCAGAAAA
This sequence comes from Candidatus Marinacidobacterales bacterium, assembly GCA_965222425.1. GTDB lineage: Bacteria > Acidobacteriota > Vicinamibacteria > Marinacidobacterales > DATDRI01 > CBDCNP01. The sequence goes on along the minus strand of CBDCTW010000020.1, from coordinate 164,305 downwards.
AAAGGGTTGGCGAGTGGAGGTGATCAACGCGAACCCCACCGGCATCGGAGGATTGAAAGAGATCGTGGCAGTCATCGAAGGCAAGGGTGCCTATAGCCGACTCAAGTACGAAAGTGGGGTGCACCGTGTGCAACGCGTACCGCTGACGGAGGCTTCTGGTCGCATTCACACCTCCGCGATCACGGTTGCCGTATTGCCCGAAGCCAAAGATGTCGAGGTCCAGATCGAGCCAAAGGACATCCGTATCGACACTTTCTGTTCCTCCGGTCCCGGAGGTCAGAGCGTCAACACCACCTATTCGGCGGTCCGGATCACTCACATTCGCACCGGCCTCGTCGTATCGTGCCAGGACGAAAAATCGCAAATCAAGAATAAAGCGAAGGCGATGCGCGTCCTTCGCTCGCGGCTCTACGATTTGGCCATCCGGGAGCAGCAAGAGAACATCGCCCGCGAGAGGAAGGGGCAGATCGGCTCCGGAGATCGAAGCGAGAAAATTCGCACCTACAATTTCCACCAGACGCGCGTCACGGACCACCGCATCAAACTGACGCTCCATCGCCTGGATGCAATTCTAGATGGTGATCTGGAGGAGATCCTCGATGGACTCGCCACGCACTACCAGACCGAAAAATTCAAGGAGGCGGAGGCCGCTCCCGTAGAACCGTGAGCAAGGCTTCCCCTAGTGCACGGAGGCTTCTCGAGCGGGGAGCGCAGGAGCTGGCACAAGCCGGCGTAGACCGAAGCCGCTGGGAAGCCGAGGTTCTCCTTAGACAAGCGATCGGCTGCTCTCGCGAAGCTCTTCTCGCCGATCTCGCCGATCCGGTGGAAGCGGAAGCGACCGGCTATTTCTTTCAGCTCGTCGAACGACGGCGGGGTCGCGTTCCCCTGCAATACCTCCTGGGCACACAGGAGTTTTGGGGTCTCGAGTTCCTGGTAACGCCTGCCGTCTTCATCCCCCGTCCGGAAACCGAAGGCCTAGTCGAGGAAACGATTGCTCGACTCGGTGAGCGCTCGGCACAGGTGGCCGACGTCGGATGTGGAAGTGGCTGTGTGGCTATTTCGATCGCGTCGTCTCTTCCCAACAGTCGCGTCTACGCGACGGAAATCTCCCCCGCCGCACTCGCGGTGGCACGAGAGAACGCAAACCGAAACGGAGTGAGCTCACGCATTGAGTTCCTGCAGGGCGATCTCTTGTCCCCGCTCGTGAGCATGTCGGCTCCGCCCGTCTTAGACCTCGTTGTTTCGAATCCGCCTTATGTTCCGGAGGTCGATATGGCCGGCCTTCAACCCGAGGTCAAAGAGCACGAGCCTCGAGTTGCCCTGACAGCAGGACCGGACGGACTCGACGCGATGCGCCGACTGCTGCCTCAGGCGAAGTCAGTTCTCGCTCCGGGAGGTCTTGTGTTGCTCGAGATCGGGATGGGTATGGAGCAACGGATGAAAGACCTCATTGTCGAGACCGGTCTCTCCTGGGAAACGACTGTTCCGGATCTGCAGGGGTTCCCGCGAGTTGTCGTTGCGGTCAAAGACCAATAAAGACGAATAAGGAACCCCTCACCCCATACAGCATCTAATATGGACAAGTTACGTATTACTGGTGGGCGCAAGCTCTTGGGTCGCGTCGAAATAAGCGGCGCCAAGAACGCGTCGCTTCCCGCCATGGCGGCGAGCCTACTCACCGACCAAACCGTAGAGCTCGAGAACGTGCCAGAGGTATGGGACGCCTCGACCATGCGTCGTCTGCTTGCCGAGCTGGGAGCCGAAGTCGACCACAGCTCATCCCATCGAATGAAAATATCCGTTCCTTCCGTTCGGTCATTCGAAGCTCCGTACGAATTGGTCAAGACCATGCGGGCCTCGGTGTTGGTCCTCGGGCCTCTGGTGGCTCGCCACGGTCGCGCACGCGTATCTCTTCCCGGAGGGTGTGCGATTGGTGCGCGGCCGATCGACTTGCACCTCAAAGCCCTCGAGAAGCTCGGAGCAGAAGTCATAATCGAGCACGGCTTCGTCGACGTAAGAACGGACGGCCTACGTGGTGCCGAGATCTACTTCGACAACGTAACGGTGACCGGGACGGAGAACATTCTCATGGCCGCGTGTTTGGCGAGAGGAGAGACGATCCTCGCCAACTGTGCGCAAGAGCCCGAGGTCATCGACTTGGCCAAGCTCCTCACTGAAATGGGCGCGCGCATCGAAGGGGCGGGCACCCAGACGATCCGAGTGTCGGGCGTTCCGCGCCTCTCCGGAGCGAAGCATCCCATCATTCCCGATCGAATCGAGGCCGGGACCTTCCTCACCGCCGGGGCTTTGGTTGGTGGCGAAATAGAGGTCGCCCACTGCGAGCCCGCTCACTTGACCGCGATTCTGGAAAAACTCGAAGCGATCGGAACCGAGCTCGAAGTAGAAGGGGATCTCATTCGACTGCATGCCAGCGGCAGCTTGAAGGCTGTCAACCTGCGAACACTGCCCTACCCGGGTTTCCCTACCGACATGCAAGCCCAACTCATGACCTTGCTCACGCAAGCCGAAGGGACCGGTTTCATCGCCGAGACCATCTTCGAGAACCGCTTCATGCACGTCGCGGAGCTGAATCGAATGGGCGCCGACATTCGATTGGATGGCCACACCGCGGTGGTCAAAGGTTCCACACCACTTTCCGGTGCCCGCGTCATGGCAACCGATCTAAGAGCCAGTGCTTGTTTGGTCCTAGCGGGGTTGGTCGCAGAAGGTCAAACGGTCATCGATCGCGTTTACCACTTGGACCGTGGGTACGAGAACATCGAGGCGAAGCTCGCCCGACTGGGCGCCGAGATCGAACGCTTGAAGAAGAGCGCCTGACTGGGTCCGGTTCTGGCAAAGCGCGTTTTGGCGCCCCGCCGCCTGGCCAAGTTAAGCCATGTCAACCGCATGATTTGGCGGCCGCTTGTCAGCACTGTACTGTAGGCTTGACGACACACGGCGTAGCCTTTTTCACCCACCCCACCACCCCTAACCCATTTGGAATAGTGCACATTCCAATGGCATCTATCTTGCTCCCTCAGAGGCGCTGGCCCCGGGGCATAAACCGGGGCGGAGGGAGCGAACCATGCAGTGTCCGTCGTGCAAGAAAAACCAACCGATGTCGTTCCGCTGCCGATCCTGCGGAGACGATCTGGCGAGACGATCTGGCTCGCCCCGGGTTAGCTCAGCCGGCGGGGCAGCGGCTGCCGCCGTCCCCATGGACGGTGGTTTCGATGCTGCCATCGCATCAGCTGCCGCCCCAGCTATCTACAGTAGCGGGGTTGAGCCTAGGCTTCCAAGGCCGTGAGACATGGTAGGATGCGAACGGTCTTGCAACAGGCTCGCGCGGAGAGCCTAGCCTCTCGAGACAAGGGATCGCCATGATCTACCTTTGGGTCGTTGGCCTTTATCTAGTTTTCCTTATTGGAGTCAGTGTCGTCCGGAGTCGCGCGGTCAAGACGCAGGACGACTTCATGGTGGCGGGGCGCAACGTGCCCTGGCACCTCTTGGTGGGAACGCTGGTCTGCACTTGGATCGGCTCGGGGAGCCTATTTGGAGGAGCCGGCCTCGCCTTCCGTGAAGGTTTCTCCGCGCTATGGATGAGCGCCGGCGCCTGGGTCGGCATCATCGTCGTCTATTTCCTCGCCGGACGGGTGAGAAGGATCGCCCAATACACTGTGCCCGATATCTTAGAGATTCGTTACCACCCGGCGGCGCGGCTTCTGGGAACCTTGGCAATCATCATCGCCTACCTGACCATCGCCAGTTATCAGTTCATTGGCGGAGGAAGACTCCTCAGCATTCTGAACCCCGACATCGATCCGACAACCGGGAAAGCGATCATTTGTCTCCTCGTCGTCGTCTACACGGTCATGGCAGGAATGATGTCCATCGTGGCCCTCGACGTCTTCAACGGGATCATCATATTCGTGAGCATCCTCATCGCCGCGCCCTTGGCGTTGGAAGGGGCCGGTGGATGGACCCAGCTTACTGCCACCTTGCCGAACACCCACTTCACGCCGCTTGGCAGGCTAGGCATTCTCCCTGCGCTCGGGCTCTTTCTCCCCACTTTACTGCTTCTGCTGGGCGAGAGCAGCATGTATCAGAAATTCTTCTCGGCGAAGAACGAAGCTTCCGCCCGCAAAGCGGTCGTCGGCATGATCCTCGGCGTCGTCTTGGTGGAAATCCTACTCGACACCACCGCCATCTTCGGCGCCGGGATGTACTGGAACGATCCTGCAATGGTCGGTGAGGGGGCTACATTCTCTCCGGAGCAGCAGAGCATCTCCGAGACTATTCTCTTAACGTTGGCTCGCTTCAATCTGCCACTCATCGCCGGTTGCTTGCTGCTGGCTGGTGCCGTCGCCATCGTGTTTTCGACCGCCAACACGTTTCTCATGGTGCCTTCGACGAATCTGGCTCGCGATGTCTACCAACGATTCGTGAACCCCCAGGTCAGTGAAAAACGCATCATCCTTTTTCAGCGAGTGATGATCGTCTTCCTGGCGCTTGTCGCCTATGTCGTCTCGTCGTTCTTCGTAAGCATCCTGGACATGGCCCTTTACGCCTACACGATGGTGGGAGCCGCGGTGACTCCGGCGCTACTTGCCGCGTTTCTGTGGAAACGAGTGACGCCGGCCGGCGGCGTGGCTTCTGTCGCCGCAGGGATGCTGGTGACTCTTGTCTTTGGTATTCTTAACTCCATCGGATACTCCCAGTGGGACTACAAACTGGTCATCTACCCGGCGGCAGGAGCGTCCCTCTTGTTCCTGGTCGCAGTCAGCCTTCTTACGCCTCCGTCCGACGAGGCGAAGTGGAAGCCGTTCATGAACGAATAAATGACTCTTCATCCTTTAATCCCTCTCCCCTCCGCCTTCGCTAAAGCTTCGGCGGACCCGCCGAAGCCCTTAGGACGGAGGCAGGCTGGGAGGCAAAAGGAGGACAATAGTGACCGACGAAAAGATTTGCGTGGAGGCGACGGCGCCGATAGCCCGCATCACCATGAGGTGGCCCGAGAAGCGCAACGCACTTTCTATCCAAATGATGAGCGAGTTGACGCGTGCCCTCTCGAAGATCGGTGCTGACTCGAGCTTTCGAGCCGTGATCCTTGCGGCCGAGGGTAAGGTGTTCTCCGCCGGGCATTTCCTGAGCGAGATGATCTGCCAGGACATCTCCCATCAACGTCGGCTCTTCGAGGTTTGCGTGGACCTTATGCAAACGGTGCAGAAGATCCCGCAGCCAGTTATCGCCGAGGTTCAGGGAACCGCTACCGCCGCAGGCTGCCAGCTAGTTGCGACGTGCGACCTGGCGGTGGCCGCGGAGCAGGCGAGTTTCGCCACGCCGGGCGTGAAGATCGGGCTCTTCTGCACCACGCCGATGGTTGCGCTCACCCGTGCCATCGGCCGGAAGCGCGCCCTGGAGATGCTTCTCACCGGTTACCGGATCGACGCCCGTACGGCCGCCGAATGGGGACTCATCAACCGAGCCGTGGCCAAGGATCAACTCAAGAAAGAGACCGAGGAGCTGGCCCGCAAGGTGACGGATGCTAGCTCTCTGGTATTGTCACTCGGCAAACAGGCTTTCTACACCCAGATCGATCTGAAACAAACCAAAGCCTACGACTATGCCAAGGAGATCATGAGCCTCAACGCCATGGCCGCCGATGCGCAAGAAGGGATGTCGGCGTTCCTCGAAAAGAGGCAGCCGACTTGGACGGGTAAGTAGCGGCGCAGTTTGCCTCGCCTAAGCTCAAAGTGGTTTGAGATGTTGGAGCGAAGGCAGGTGATTACTCCGTTTCGAGCAGATTCTCCGCCGTAGTCGGTGTTTTCTCCAACCGATAGAAGTACCGCCCCCCAGATTCGTGAAAATCAACGACCGCGTAGCCGCGTTCGAAGTAGCCCTGGAATAGCTGCCGCGTCTTCATCCGCCAGTCAATGGCCGGCTCACGAGCACGGACCATCATCGAAGTGATGTCGGCCGGGTTTTCCACCAGGATCTCGTCTTCCTCCAGATCTAGACGGAGATCAACTTCGCAGTAGCGGAATCCGCCGTCACCCTCGCGTGTGCTATTGGCGCGAGGAAGCTCCTCCCAGCCTGGGCGTCCGGGGCGTTGCCCCTTCTTCACCGCAACGACCCGGGGGCTCGCGATCCACCATTGCACCTCGAAACGGTCGGTGGGAATCCCTCCATGAAGTGGACTCGCGCTCTCCCCGTAGAAATTCACGATGTATTTGCTCGTAATCACTCCTAGTCTGACGATGTTGAGCTTCGCATTCAGTGACTGGAGCGGATCGAAAGTCCAGTTCATGAGTTCCATCCCTTGAGCCAGTACCCTGTCCCGTTGCGTCCACTTCAATGTCTCGCCGAGCCGTTGGCCACGATACTCGGGAAGTACGCCCATCATGTGCGAATGGTGGAAAACCTCGCCATCCCTCCAACTTACGAGACCGCACACGAACCCTACCATCTTGTTCCCGTCGAAGGCGCCGATGCAGGTTCCACCGCAGTGATGCATGGCTACCAAGTGCATGGCGGGTATGAGCTCGCGATCCGGGAACTCCCACACTTCTCGTTGCACGTCTACACAAGCATCGTATTCGGGGAGGGTCTTGAAATCCCGAATCTCGATCTTCCCCATGGTTCGCTCTGTCTAGTCGCGCACCCTAGGATAAGAGCTCTCGGCGAGCGTGACCGATCAACGCATCGACGTCTTTCGCCTCTTTCGGGAAGGCGGCGATGCCGAAGCGAAGGGCTGGAACGATGGCGGGAAGCCCCTCGCCGACCTTGAACGGGCGACGTGTGACCGCACGTTCGACGCGAGAAACGATCCGTCGCCCCCCGTAACGTCCGGAAGCGAAGGCGATGAGCCCCACCAGCTCCTGGGAGGATAACTCGCCCGCCACATCGACGTCCCGAAGGCTTGCCAAAGCCTGCTCGGCAACGTGCCAAAGAACTTGACGACGGAAACCGGTGCCGACGAGCTCCACGATCTGGTCCAAATCCATGCCCCGGATCAAGATCAATGTGAGGGGCCTCCCGAGCCGCTGACACTTGGCGACTTCGCGCCGGAGCTCGAAGTGAAAGCCTTCCTCTTCGTAAATAGGAACGCCCTTGTTAATCGCCCGGGGCCGCGGAGCTCCTTCCACATGGGGAGGCTCCGCCTCCGGCGGGGTCGCCGGCTGGCCCTCGTCGACTTCATCTGTCTGTTCCACCGTCTCGACTTCCCTGATCTCGGTGAATTCGTCGACCCCGTCGGCCGTATCAACTTGGCCTCCCTCGAGTTTGCCGCCTTCTTCTTCTTGATGCAGGTCTTCTTGGTCGTCCTTTTCGTCTGTTTCCCGAGAGAGCTCTTCTTCCCTCGCGGCGCCGGCACTATCGGCGATATCTGCGGGCTCAGGAGGTTGCGCCATCTCAGTCGGCGACGGCTCGGGCTCGGCAACCGGTCGCTTTGCTTTCCCAGCCAGTGCTGAAGGAGTCGTGTTGTGTTTCTTGGCCAGCAAGCCCAACACCACGCGTTGGAGCTCCACCGGCCGGCACGGCTTGGTAAGGAAACCATCCGCCTTGAAGGAGTGGAGTGCGTCCCTCCGATACTGCTCTTTGAGATAAACGCCGGTGATGATGACAACGAGCGTATCTTGAGCCTTGGAGTTTGTCTTGATCTGCTTGCAGAGATCGAAACCCGAGACCCCGGGTAGCAAAGCATCGAGGACGATCAGATCGGGCCGCTGCGATTCGACCTCGCTCAACACCTTCTGAGGATCGTCCAAAGTTTGAAGCTGGGCACCGAGCGCGAGAAGACTGTGCTTCAACCCGAGCAAATCCTTCGGGTCGTCGTCCACGATCAAAATCAACAAATCCTCTACGCGCATTCACTCCCTCACGTGGAAAGCTCGAGGCGATCCGAACGAATCTGGCCTCGCGCGTAACCGCCCGCCCCGGCAATGACTAGCACGTTTCTCCAGCTCCTGTGCGGTACCGTGTTGTGGGGAAATTGTCCATGCCACGCGATCGTTGGAAAGCGTGTCGCGAGAGTGAAGGGTCAAGCAGATCGGCGCGAGTGGCCGGCATCAGCAGAAGATCTTTCGGGACGGTTCCGGCTCGGACGGCACAAACGGTGCAACTCGATGTGGCTAATATAGATCACGGCTGGCACCCATGGCAAGACGGGTAGCTTCAACGCCAGAGGCGACGAGCCTGGGCAGCCGATTTTGCATCTGCGGCGCGTGGTGCTAGGCTGAGAGGGGGCTATCCCCCCATTAGGTTGTATCTTACAGGCAGATCGACCACAGAGACCTAACCACATGCGCGCTCGACTCGGGTTGGCTGCGATCATCTTGATCGTCCTCGCACTAGATCAGGCCAGCAAGCTCTTTGTGAGCGCGAACATGGGTCTCGGGGAATCCATTCCCGTCATACCCGGGCTTTTCCACATCACCTTGGTGCGCAACAGTGGGATGGCGTTCGGTCTGCTGTCGGCCCACGCCCTACCTTACAAGCCGATCCTCGTGACGCTCCTCTCCATCGTCGCATTGGGTGCGGTGGCCGCATACGCGATTCGAACTCCGTCTCACGAGCGGCTCAGTCACTTTGGTCTCGCCTTCATCGTGGGAGGGGCGGCGGGCAATATCATCGACCGCATTCGGCTGGGCTACGTGGTGGACTTCCTCGACGTCTTCTACCGAGGATCTCACTGGCCGGCTTTCAACGTCGCCGACGCCGCCATTTGCACCGGCGTTGGGTTGCTCTTGCTGGATACGTTGTTGCACCGTGAGCCAAAAGGCGCAACGCACCGTCCAGCACACCAGAGAGTTGATGATCCTGATATTGGTTCCTAGACGCCGATAAGAATGTATCCGAAGCTCATCGATTTCGGTCAGATCACACTACTCGGGAAGACATTCCACCCGATTCTTCATACTTACGGCTTTCTACTCGCCGCGGGGTTTCTCATCGCACTCCGGCTTGCGGCAACGAGAGCAAAGAGAATCGGTGTCGAGACCCGAATGACGATGGATCTCGGCCTTTACATTCTCGTCGCGGCGCTCGTGGGAGCCAAGCTCCTCCTACTCATCGTGGACTGGGATCACTATCAACACGATCCTTGGAGTCTTCTGCGCTCGGGCGGAATCTTCTACGGTGGTTTGGTGGCCGCGATCCTCGCTGCTCTTTGGTACCTTGGCAAGCACCGCCTGGCCCCCTGGCCGATGGGAGACATCCTAGCCCCGTCCATCGCTCTCGGACACGGCATCGGAAGGTTGGGGTGTTTCGCGGCCGGTTGTTGCTACGGCAAACCCACGACGTCGCTCCTCGGAGTTACCTTCACCAACGACTATGCACATCAAGTCGTGGGCGTGCCGCTGAGGATCGCACTTCACCCCACCCAGCTATACGAGGCTGGTGCTGAGTTTGCCGTTTTCGCTTATCTGATGTGGTTGTCTACGAGGAAGCGTTTCGACGGCCAGATATTTTGGACCTACGTTGCCCTTTATTCGGTAGCACGTTTCATCATCGAGTTTTTCCGCGGTGACCTAGGTAGAGGCACCGTCCTCTCGGGGGCACTGTCGACATCCCAGTTCATTGCCTTGGTCATGTTCGGAGTCGCTATCCTCGCGATGTTCTTTCTCCGCCAGAGGCCCCGAGCCAAACTAGCGTAGTTGCTTCACTGATGTCAGTGACCTGGCTTTGACCCCAGACTCCCCCTCTCGAACAATACGCTGGATGGTTCCCGCCGAAGAGGAAAACGACCGTCTCGATAGAGCCTTGCCCGCTCATGTCCCCGACGCAAGCCGGGCCCAAGCCAAGCGATGGATCCAAGACGGCTTGGTGAGTGTGGGGGGCAAACGGGTTCGCCCGTCGCACATCCTTCACCGGGGAGAGGAAGTAGTCGTGGAGTTGCTGCCACCGCAGCCCGCCGACGCTGCACCCGAGCCGATTCCCCTTGACGTCATATATGAGGACGACGACTTCCTCGTGGTCAACAAACGTCCCTTCATGGTCGTTCATCCGGCACCCGGACACCGCACTGGTACACTGGTGAATGCCCTGCTGCACCACTGTCCCAACTTGAGCGGAGTCGGTGGTGTCGCTCGTCCCGGAATCGTGCATCGATTAGACCGCGGTACTTCGGGATTATTGGTAGTGGCCAAGAACGACGCCTCCCACCAGGCCATTGCCCGTCAGTTCGCTGGCCGCTCTGTGGATAAGCAATACCTAGCCCTCGTTTACGGACGACCACCGTCCACTCTTCGAATCGAGAAACCTCTCGGCCGCGACGTCCACAACCGCAAGAAGTTCTCGAGTCGCTCTCGACGCGCCAAGCCAGCCGTCACCCAGGTCACCAGGCTGGAAGTTCTTCCGTTATCGACGCTCCTTTCGGTCCGCATCGAGACCGGCCGCACACACCAGATTCGCGTCCACCTCTCCGAAGCAGGATTTCCGATCGTAGGAGACAAGGACTACGGCCGCGCGCGTCGCCCTCCCGCCGGCCGTCAGGCTGTTTTCCAGATCCTCCAGACGCTCGATCGACCGGCGCTCCACGCGGCGGTTCTAGGTTTCCGACACCCCCGCACCGGCGAGACCTTGCGGTTCGAGGCGCCGCTGCCGCCCGACATTGAAGACTTCCTGGAGCGGCTTAGAGAGGTTGGGCATGCGAGCTAAAACGTGCTCGCCCTGAGGCTGAATTGACGCGAATTGAGGCGAATGGACGGCAAAGATGAGACGACTCACCAATAGCTTGCTGGGCGGCTTTCTCGCTGCGTTGCTCCTGACTCAGGCGCTCCTCCTCCTAAATCCCGAAGTACCACTCGACATCGCAACCGTCTGGCGAGTTTGGGGAACGCTCGCCGTGACCTACGGATTGGCGGCAGGGCTTTCCTTCTGGCTCCTCTTGGTTGTGGTCGAGGCGATACGAGGTCAACCTCTGCAACCCGCCTGGTTCTCATTCCGACTCTTGACGTGGCTCCTGATGCTCGTCCTTGCCCTGGGAGCGGTGCTGCTTTGGCACAACCTGTTCCACTTTCGCCTCTATCTGACGCACGAAGCCATACGAGCCATCGCTGCCGCGGCAACCACACTATCCGCCGCGGCGGCCATCCTCCTCGTGCTCGGTCTGTTCCGCTACTCGTTCGGAAGACGCGGCGTCGCGATCGGCTATGCGCTCGTTCTTCTTGCAACGACGGCTTCGATCCTTCTCCCGTTTTATTTCCGACCGCCAAGCTCGGAACGAGCGCGCGTGGTTCCGCGTCTTCCGCTTGCCGACACCCCTCTTCCACGCCGTCTGACGATAATTGGAATCGAGGGCGCGTCCATGTCTTACGTCCTCCCTGCGGTTGCGGCAGGGAGGCTTCCTAACTTCGCGAGACTCATCGAAGGCGGCACAGCCGGTGCCCTCAAAACTCTCTATCCGACCGAGTCCTTGGCGATATGGACGAGCGTCGCCACCGGAAAGCTGCCTCGCCAGCATGGGCTCACCGGTTTCTACCGATATCGACTTCCGGGAGTAGAACCGCTGTTCTCCCGTCTTCCGGACGGGATCTTCATGCGATCGCTGGAACGAACCGGGCTATTGAAGAGAGCTGCGGTATCATCGCAACAGCGCCGTTGCCAAAGTTTCTGGAACATCTTAAGCAGTTTTGGCGTCGACGTGGGGCTCGTCCGGTGGTGGGCAACATATCCCGCCGAGAAAGTGAACGGTTTCATCGTCTCCGAGCTATTCCATCGCCAAGTGCGAGAGAGCTTCGATCCCGCGCTGCCTCAACTCACCTACCCACCGGAGCTTTTCGAGGTTCTGAAGGAATACGTCGTCTCACCTTCCGAGATCGACGAGGCGCAGATCACACGATTCGTCGACGACTCGGAGACCATCCCCGACGACGACTTCGATTGGAAGCAGGACTTGAAGAGACGTGCGCTCGCCGATGACGCGACCTATCAGCGTATCGGTGGAATGCTTCGAGCGATGTACGATCCACAGGTCTACGGGATCTACTTTTTCGGGTTGGACGTGGTGGGGCATTCGTTCATGCGCTATCACAGCCCGGATGAATTCGGAGACGTCAGCGAAGCGGAGCTGAGGAAATACGGCCGAGTCGTCGACGCATACTACAATCAGCTGGACGCCATCTTGGGCGAGCACCTGCAATCCATGCGGCCCAACGAGATCCTCGTCGTCATGTCCGGGCACGGTATCGAGCCGCTGCCCCTGGCACAACGCATCGTGGAGTGGGTGAAACGGAATCCACATCGATCCGGATACCACGATCAAGGTCCCGACGGTTTGGTTCTCTTCTACGGTCTGGGCATCGCAATCGGTGCGAAGATCCAAGGGGCTTCGGTCGTCGACATCACCCCCACTCTTCTCTACCTGATGGGACTACCCTTGGGGCAAGACATGGATGGGAAGCTGCTGACCGGCGTGCTAGAGAAGTCGCTGGTCAGGAGCCAGCCGGTAGCGTTCATCTCTTCCTACCGTAATTTCCTCATCGAGCCTCGGAGCGGCGAAGTGCCCTACGAATTCCCCTCTCCACTCGACCTCCTCCCGGGAGTTCTGGACGAAGGAGAGTAGGAGCCTTCAGCCGGGCCCGCTGGCCGCGGACATGGCTGTGCTAGTATTGGCCGGCCTCGGACCCCGGATATGCGCAATAGCGAAGTCTCCACGGTGATGGACGCGGACGCGATCGCCGAGGCGATCTCCCGGGTCGCCGATGAGATCATCGAAGGTGGTGGGGGCGCCGAGAGGCTCGTTCTTGTGGGTATCCGGAGCCGCGGCGTCCCTCTAGCCGAGCGACTCTCCAATCTCATCGGTTCCCGCACCGGAATCGACATCCCGGTAGGAATCATCGACATCACGCTCTATCGAGACGATTTGACGGACATCGCCTCGCAGCCGCTGGTCCGGGAGACCCAACTCCCCTTCGCCATCGACGGCCAGCGCATCGTACTGGTGGACGACGTGCTGTTCACAGGTCGCACGGTGAGAGCAGCCCTCGATCAGCTCATCGACTTCGGTCGACCAGAGAGGATCGAGCTCATGGTGTTGGTGGACCGGGGCGGCCGCGAGCTACCCATCAGGGCGGACTATGTAGGCAAAGAAGTCTCGACCTCGAAACGCCAAATGGTCGATGTCCTTCTCGAAGAGGAAGATGGCCGCGACGAGGTCATCCTCACGGAGGAGCGCGGATGAGGCTCGAGCGAAAGGACCTTCTCGGCATCGAAGAGCTATCTCCCGACGAAATAAAGCTCATCCTGGATACGGCCTCCTCCTTCAAAGAGATCGCGAGCCGGCCTATCAAAAAGGTCCCTACCTTGAGGGGCCGGACTATCGTCAACCTCTTCTTCGAGGCGAGCACTCGAACCCGAGCCTCGTTCGAAATCGCCGAGAAGCGACTCTCCGCCGACGCCCTCAACTTCGGCTCGGCCGGTAGCGCCCTTTCCAAAGGAGAGAGCCTGCTCGACACCGTGCGCAACTTGGAAGCCATGGCGCCCGACATTCTAATTGTGCGACACGCGTCCTCGGGCGCACCACACTTCCTCGCCCGTATGTGCAAGTCGTCGGTGGTGAACGCCGGCGATGGAATGCACGAGCACCCAACTCAGGCACTGCTGGACGCCTTCACGATCAGGGAACGAAAAGAAAAGCTGAACGGGCTTCGAGTCGCGATCGTCGGGGACATCCTCCACAGTCGAGTGGCGCGATCCAATCTGTGGTTACTCAATAAGATGGGAGCGGACGTGGTACTTTGCGGTCCGCCCACTCTCATGCCGCCCGGCATCGAGAAGCTCGGCGCCCGCGTGGCCCGGACACTCGACGAGGCGATCGAAGGTGTCGACGTCGTGATGATGCTGCGTATCCAAATGGAGCGAATGGCCGGGAACGCGTTCCCCTCGGCGCGCGAGTACTTTCGACTCTACGGGTTAACGTCGGAAAGGTTGGGACGGGCGAAGCCCGATGCCATTTTGATGCACCCGGGCCCTTTGAATCGCGGCGTCGAGATCGAATCGGGCGTCGCGGACGGCCCTCAATCAGTGATTCTCGATCAGGTCACGAACGGCGTCGCGGTCCGCATGGCGGTGCTTTACCTTCTCACTGCCGCCAGTCCCGAGCCCGACAAGCCAAGTAAGCCAAGCAGGAAGGATGCTCAACTCGAGGACGATGCGCCTTCTCGTTAGAAACGGACGGGTTATCGACCCAGTCTCCGACGTGGACGCGGTCGCCGACATTCTGATCGAGGACGGTCGCATCTCCGCAGTGGGGGCAGTGGGCACGCAACTCGCGGCTTCCGGTGCCGAGATCCTCGACGCCAGCAATCGGGTCGTCGTTCCCGGATTGATCGATATGCACGTTCACTTCCGTGAGCCCGGCTTCGAGTTCAAGGAAACGATCGAAAGCGGCTCCGCGGCCGCGGTGGCCGGTGGTTTCACTTCGGTGGCGACCATGGCAAATACGTCACCTACCAACGACACCGCCGCGGTGACTGAATTCATCCTTCGACGAGCCGCCGAAGCCGGCAAGGTGAACGTTTATCCGGTGGGGGCGATCTCGAAGGGCCTCGAGGGAAACAAGCTCACCGAGATCGGCGATCTCGTCTCCGCCGGGGCGGTCGCGATCTCGGATGACGGACGTCCAGTCGAAGATCCGCTCCTGATGCGGCGTGCCATGGAGTACGCCACCATCTTCGACATCCCCATCATCGAGCATTGTGAGACCCTCGCCCTTCATCCCGGTGGAACGATGCACGAAGGCTATTGGTCGACTTCTCTTGGCCTCCGGGGAATCCCCGCGGCATCGGAGGAGATCGCGGTGCGACGAAACATCATCCTCGCGGAGCTCACTGGCGCCAAGCTCCACATCGCACATCTTTCTACTAGCGGCGCCCTCGAAGCGGTCCGACAGGCCAAGAGTAGAGGGCTACCCATCACCTGTGAGGTGACGCCGCATCATCTATTGTTGACGGACGAAGCGGTCCGAGGGTACGACCCCAACACGAAGATGAAACCGCCGCTGCGCTCGGAAGAGGAGCGACAGTCGATGATTTCTGGGCTAGCCGATGGCACGATCGACGCCATCGCCACCGACCACGCTCCACATCACGTCGACGACAAGTGCGTCGAGTACGACAAGGCTGACTTCGGAATCGTTGGCCTGGAGACCGCGGTGCCCTTGTGCCTGGATCGACTGGTGAGATCAGGCATCGTCTCCCTTTCCCGGCTCATCGAGCTCCTCGCCCCGAATCCTGCCCACATACTCGGTATTCCCAAAGGCAGTCTCGTGGTTGGCGCCGATGCTGACCTCACGATTCTCGATCTCGACCGATCGTTCACCGTCCGACCAGAAACGTTTCGTTCGAAGGGACGGAACACTCCGTTCGTCGGATGGAACCTCCAGGGTCGCCCGGTGGCCACGCTGGCCGGTGGCCGCGTCGTCTGGGAAGCCGAGAACGAGGAAAACCCAAAACCTTAAACAGAATGGGTCTACGCGGATTCGTGTGGGTAAGTCCTGACGGAAAACAGTGTAACTCATTGTGTGGGAAAGGTATCCAGACTTCATCAGGTGCTGAAAAGTGGTCCATTTTTCGGATAGGCTAACCGAGTGAAAAATTCCCAGTCGATCCGCTCGCTGTTTGCGCTGCCAGGTTTCGTGGCTGGTGCCGGATTGAAGGGTGTATTCGATGACCGATACGCCCGCGTCATCCAGCTCAAGAGGCGAAAAAAACAGCTGTTTGCTCTTACTGTGGGCAACGGTGCCGGGGGCGCTATGACAAGCAAGTGTGCCGGGTCCGCGACCTGTCGTTGGCAGGCTGGCGGATCTCTCTGGAATACGAGCGTTGGCGCGTCAACTGTCCTGGGTGCGGCGGTTTGCATGTAGAACACCTGGACTGGCTGGCGAACAACTCGCGCTACACCTAGCGTTTTGCGACGCATGTGGGCAAGCTGTGCCGGGATATGCCGGACAAGGCGGTGGCCGAGATGGAACGTCTGCGCCTCCTAGTTGAAGGGGTCAACAACAAAATCCGTGTGCTGCAACGACGCGCCTACGGCTATCGCGACGAGGAATATCTCAAGCTGAAGATCGTGGCGGCATTCCTTCCGCCATTACCCAGAAATGCCGTCTTCAACCCACACGAATCCGCGTAGACCCAACAGAATTACAATGCGAGCCGATAAGTTGGCGCAACTCCGTGCTGGACTCGATGCTCTCCGCGCGCGTTACGACCAGCGTTACCTTTCGTCTGACCCCCTGGAATTCCCCCGCCGTTTCACGAGAGCCGAGGATCGGGAAGTCGTGGGGCTTGTCGCCGCGAGCCTGGCGTACGGGAACGTAACGACGATTCGCCAGAGCGTGGAGCGGGTTCTCTCACGGATGGGATCGCATCCGGGCGTGTTCGTACGCGAATTCGAACCGCGCCGTCAGGCGGAGCATTTCTCCGATTTTCGCCACCGCTGGAGTAGCGGAACCGACGTCGTATGTTTGCTCTTGTTCGCCCGCCAAATGTTGGAGCATGCCGGTTCCATCGGAGCCTTCTTCCGAGAAGTCTACAACCCATCGGAAGAAAACGTGGGACCGTCTTTGGCTCGCTTCTGCGCGCGCGTGACGGAGCTCGATCATCAAGGGCTCTACGGAAGAAAGACCCTTCCTCGCTCCGCCGGTGTCCGCTATTTTTTCCCCAGCCCCGCAGCCGGTAGTGCTTGCAAAAGGCTCAACATGTACTTGCGTTGGATGGTGCGGCGGGACGACGGACTCGATCTGGGGCTCTGGGATTACGTGTCCCCCGCCCAGCTGGTGATCCCCCTAGACACCCACATCGCGCGAATCGGGCGACATCTTGGTTGGGCACGGAGGAAAACGCCGGATTGGAAAATGGCGGTGGAGATAACGGACTTCTTGGCCCGTCTCGATCGCGACGACCCCACCAAGTACGACTTCGCCCTTTCTCGTATGGGAATCCTCAATCGTTGTCCTCGCCACCCGCGCACTCTCCAATGTGATTTATGCGATCTTCGGCGAGCTCTTCGTCTCAGGAAGCGCGCGGCTTGATCGATGAACGACTGCTGTCTGAAGGAAGCAAAGCTCTATCTCAACAAGCACAGGGATGTGGCCCGTTGTGACAAGTGCGGCGCGCTGATCCTAGCGTACGGGAACGAGCGTGATTTTCGCAGCACGGTAGCGGAGCTCGAAGGCCGCGGCATAAGCTACGAAACGCAGCGCGTCGGCAAGCTCTTTGTTCTCGCAAAACTTCCCTAAAGAACCTCTTGCAACTCTCGAAGCCTTTTCGCCCCCTACCCTTGCTCGGCGGCGGCCACCGACAAACCTTGGCCGGTCATTTTGCACGGTCGCGCCTGAGCTGGACTCGTTCTACCGAAGACGTGATCGTGGATGCGCCCGATGGCGTGAAGTTACTTCTTCGCGTCAGCTGGCAAGAGGGGCCACGACACCAGAAACCGGCGCTGGTCTTGCTGCATGGGCTCGAAGGATGTGACTACTCAGGGTACGTCTTGAGTGCGGGCGAGTGGGCTTACCGCGCCGGTTATCACGTGATCCGGATGAACCTTCGCGGCTGCGGCGATGCGCTCCGCGTGTGTCCGATCCTCTACAACGCGGGAGTGAGCCGAGACTTGCTGGCGGTGCTGGATTGGGTATCTTCCGAAGTAAGGCAAGCGTTCATCTTGGGCTTCTCACTAGGTGCAAACGTGACCCTTCTTTCGCTCGCACGACATCGTGCCGCGATCCCTCGGCAGGTTATCGGTGCGGTCGGCGTGTCTCCACCGCTCGATCTGGCGGCGGTCGCGGACGCGCTCGATCGTCCTCGTAACTACTTGTATCGACAATATTTCTTGACGCGGCTCCGGGCTTCCTACCGACGTCGGCAAAACCTCCTACCAGGCCTTTATGCGCACGGAGTGGAGCAGGATTGCCACAACCTCTGGGGGTACGACGAGCTCATTACGGCAAGATACGCGGGCTACAAGGGAGCGGCAGATTATTACGCGCAATCGAGCGCAGGACCGGTGATCGCGGACATCGATCGCCCGACACTGATCCTGTCGGGTGGTGACGACCCGCTTATTTCCGGAGAATCCATCATGCGCTGGCGGGCCGCTCCCAGAGTCCGCCGAGAACTAACCAAGACGGGGGGGCACGTCGGTTTCGTAGCCGACTCGGACGCGCCGGGTTTCTTTTGGGCTGCCGAGCGAGCCATCGATTTTTTCAAAGAGTGTTTGGACCGATGACGGCGCCGTATTAATCGTGGCGACTCAGTACTTACAAGGACGCACGCCAACTGGTAACTGAATTTCCCGGAAACGCTCGATTGGAAACTACTTTTTATACGTTGCCAGCGGGTGGCGGAGCGGGTGGTCGAAGTGGGGGTAAAAAAGCTTCACTTTGTTGCTTTTGCGGGCGGGCCGCGACTTTTCTTCGCTCGGCGGCTTTTTCCATGATGGCTTTGCGTCGGACGGCTAGAAACTCTCGAGACCCAAGCTTGCGGGTTTTTTCCCCCATTTTTTGTTTCCTCCTAGGCGGGTCCTGGGTGTAAAGGATGCTAGTAAGGACGGGACAAAGATAAGCCTGCTAAACGCTCCGTGTCAAGTTCTCTCAGGTATAAAAAACAAAGTCTCGTCGCGGAGCCAGATGCTTCGGCCCCACGACAGACGAAACCGGGTAGAAAAAGTCTCGAGGAAGACGCGGAGGTCTTACCTCACGCTGATTTGGTGTTTGTCCAGGATGGTCCCTGTCACACGCCGATAAGCGACGATCGACTTGTTGTAGTCGATCACCGATTGTAGATACTGGCCGGCGGCAACGGCCAGGTCGCGTTGCGCTTGGACGATCAGGAAGCTCGTAGACATCCCCACTTGGAACTTCTTCTGCTCCGCCTCGAGTCGCCTGAGCATGAGCTCTTGAGCCACACGGTTGGACTCGATGCGCTTGCGGTTGGTCTGCACCAATCGCGCCGTGATACGAACCTGCTGCGCGATGACAATCTCCTGGCTTTCGAGGATGGCTCGCTGTCGCCGGTAGTCCGCCTGCGCCTGCGCGTGGGCCGCATCGGCGGAGCTGTTGCCCAATGGATAGGAAAAGACAAGGCCGAGGGTCCAGTCCCGAAACTCATTGTTAAAAATTTGATCCAATGCGTCGTTGTAGCCACCGGGGATCTCTTCCACAATTCCGCCGCCAAAACCCTCACGAACAATTTCATCTCCCCCGAGCCCGTTGAGCGTATAGGACCCAACGAGGTCCACGCGGGGAAGTTTCTGGTTCTTGGTGAAGCGAACGTTGAAGTTACGCGTGTCGAGCTCGACACGAGATTCGGCAATCACGGGTCTTCGCGCCAGCGCCTTTCGGACCGCCTCGTCGAGATCGATCTCGACTTCCGACAAGTGGGGCTCATCGGCGGGTTCGATTTGGAGGCCCCAGAAGTTCGATGAGCTCGGATCGTTGATGAGGCGCCGCATCTCGTCGGTGGTCCGCGCGATGGCTTCTTCGGAGACAATCACCGCATTCTCGCGGGCCGCCATCTCCGCCTCCGCCTCCAGGACGTCGAGCGGCGCCATCGTGCCGACCCGCACTTGGATCCGATTGTTGCGGAGTAGATCCATCGCCAACTGAAGCGATTTCTCGTTTACTTCGAGATCGCGGATGTTAAAGACCCAGTCCCAATAAGCCTGCTCCACATCGCGCACGAGATCCATCACCGCGGTTTGAAACTGGTGGCGGGCGATCCGTTCGCCGTTCTGGGCAACCACGATCTGTTGCTTGATGGGGTTCAACTGTCGATTCTGTAGCACCGGCTGGGCGATCTGTACACTAAGAGAAGTGTCGTAGCGAGGGTTGAAGGAGAAAAAGATGTTGTTGGTGCTGGCGCGGAGGTTCTCGAAGGCGATGAAGTAATTCCCGCCGGTGGGTAACTCCTGCTGCCATGAGAAATTGAATGCCGTATTGATGTTGGTCAGAGTCTGGGCACCGGAAAGCTGACTCGAAGCCGGGGAACGGCTTCTCAGATTGTTAAAATCGGCACTGAAGAACGGGTTATAGGCTCCCTTGGCACGACCGACGTTCTCCCCTTGGGCCTGATAGCCGAGTCGGGCGATGACGACATCCAGGTTGTTCTCCAAGGCCATTTCGATGGCCTGCTGCATGGTGAGCTTCGTCGTACCGGCGAGATCGGCCTGGGTAGGTGCTTGGGTTGACGTTTGGGCGTTCAGGGGAATGCCCACGAAGAGTAAGCTTAAGGCGACACCAAGATGTAAGAAGTAGTTCCGTTTCATTTCGCTTCCTCTTGTATACAAACAGTTTAGTTGGGCAAGACCCCACCGGGCCGGCCCCACTATACACGTACGCTCCGAACATGTGGTTTGTTTCAGCCATTCTGGTACGAATGAACTTTTATTTGGAATGCCGAATTGGTAGGCTCTCACCATGTCGCCCGAGGAGCTCATCGACCACGCGAAACGCAAAGGGGCGCTCTTGGAGGGACACTTTCTTCTGTCCTCCGGCCTCCACAGCCCGTCCTATTTCCAATGTGCCCGCCTTCTCGCGCAGCCACAGCTCGCCAGCAAGCTGGGCGGCGCGCTGGCCGAGAAGATCGGACCGCGGAGCGCAGACTTCGTTATCGCTCCCGCCCTCGGGGGAATGCTGGTCGCGCACGAGGTAGCACGGGCCCTAGGAGTTAGGGCGCTGTTCGCGGAGCGCGATCCTGCCTCGGGTAGTCTGACCCTTCGGCGCGGGTTCGCGATCGAGCCGGGTGAGACGGCCGTCGTTGTCGAGGACGTGGTGACGACGGGCCGCTCCCTTCGCGAGACGGCAGAGGTCGTCGAGGCCCGTGGCGGCAAAGTCATTGCGACCGGCGCACTGGTCGATCGCGGAGGAAGACGAAAGGGCACAGTCGGCGCGCCGTTCTTTGCGCTAGCACGACTGGATTTCCCCACTTACGAACCGGCCGACTGTCCCCTATGCCGAGCCGGCTCGACGGCCATCAAACCCGGGAGCCGCCCACGGCGGGCCGGCGCCTGACAGTATGTCAGTCTGCAGGGGACAGGCAGATCGATATGCCTCTTTACCGGGTGACCCTTTCCTATGACGGCACCAAGTATTTGGGATGGCAACTCCAACCGCAGGGCGAGACGATCCAAAGCCAGTTGCAGGCAGCGCTCGGAACAATGGACGGCAAGCCGGTCACGGTGGTCGGTGCCGGACGAACCGACGCCGGCGTCCATGCGCAGCGGCAGGTCGCGCATTTCCAGCTCGAAACAGAGATTCCCCCTTCCGGGCTATTGAAAGGATTGAACTCGATCCTGCCGGCCGACATCCGAGTCCTCGAAGCGGAGCTTGCTCGGGAAGACTTTCACGCGCGCTACAGCGCTCGATCCAAAGTCTATCAATACTTCATAGATCCCTCGCCGGTCGCCTCACCTTTTCGGACCCGCTACACGCTGCACCATCCTTATCCACTCGACCGAGACGCCATGTGCCAAGCCGCGGAACGGTTCCTCGGGCGGCGGGACTTCGAAGCGTTCCGCGCGTCTTCCTGCGAAGCCAAGACCACGGAAAGAGAGTGCACCACGTCCCGTTTCTTCGAGGATGGGAAGGAGCTGGTCTACGAGATCGCGGCCAACGGGTTCCTACACCACATGGTGCGAAATATCATGGGCACGCTTCTCGAGGTCGGCCGCGGAAAGCTGGCGGCCGAGGACATCGATGGACTCTTCGCGGCACGTGACAGATCCCGATCGGGACCCACGGCCCCGGCTCGTGGGTTACACCTGATCCGGGTCAGCTACGAGTGAGCGGAACTGCGCCTTCGATCTCGAATCCCGCCGGTAGCACGACTTTAGGGATATCCCTTCACCCTCTCCGTTAATCGTCCAAGATCTGCATCGTCGTAGACGCGCGTACCTCCTCGTCACTGGCACCGGGAGGCAAGATGGGTGTCCTGAGGACGAAGACCTTGCCCTCAGGCAGGCTCGCGTCCGCGGAGCGGATCACGCGGGCTCGCGTCTCGATAAACGGCTCCTCGCCGTCGAAGCGGACCCCTGACGTTACACAGACTTCTGATTTGTTCATTCTCATACCCTCCTACCTGGGAGTGACGACAAAAACGAGCCCCTCCCTCCCCGACGCCTGCTACTTCCGATAGTGGCAACCGCTTCTTTTGGCGTCCGGCACGATCCGCAGAACGCCTGGCTCGGCTGATAGCAGCAACTCGACGGTTTGGCGTCCGGCAGACCCGAGAGTTCTTGATCCGGCCCAAGGCTCAGCGCTAATCTGTCGGGATGGGCTCTAGACAAAACAGGCGTCCTATACAGCGCGACAAGGTTTCTGCCAACGCCGTCATCCGGATCCGCGGAGCCCGTCAGAACAACCTCAAAGGCATCGATCTAGACCTGCCGCTTGGCGCGCTCGTGGCGGTGACCGGGGTCTCCGGCTCCGGCAAATCTTCCCTGGCATTCGACACCCTCTACGCAGAGGGTCAGCGACGCTACG
Source organism: Candidatus Marinacidobacterales bacterium (assembly GCA_965222425.1). GTDB lineage: Bacteria > Acidobacteriota > Vicinamibacteria > Marinacidobacterales > DATDRI01 > CBDCNP01. The sequence goes on along the minus strand of CBDCTW010000020.1, from coordinate 141,828 downwards.
TGGAGAGCTTTTCCACCTACGCCCGTCAGTTCCTCGACCGCATGGACAAACCGCGCGTCGACCGGATCGAAGGAATCCCACCCGCCATAGCAATCGACCAAAGCAATCCGGTGAAGAACTCGCGCTCCACCGTGGGCACGATGACCGAGATCACCGACCACGTGAAATTGCTCTTCTCCAAGCTGGCGGAGCTGTTCTGTAGCGACTGTGGGCAAAAGGTCGAGAGGGACTCGGTAGACACGGTCCTCGACAAACTGCTCAATGAATACGGCGGCTCTCGACTCCTCATCACCTTCCCACTTCGAGTACCGGAAAATACAAGTACAGAGGAAGTCGAGTCCAGTCTTAAGGGACTGGGCCTACGCCGACTTCTCGTCAAGGGGGAAGTTGAAGGGGTCTCCCGCGAGCTTCTGGCCCGACTCCGAGCGAAACCAATAGCCGTTGTCGTGGACCGAACGTCAAGTACACTGGAGCGTCGAGAAAGGCTGGCCGATTCCCTGGGGCAGGCGCTTCATTTCGGCAAGGGACACGTCAGCGTTTGGATTGTCGGCGGGAAAGAGTTCGACGAAGTTCCCTTCAGTGAGCATTTCCACTGCGCGACGTGTGACATCCACTACCCCGATCCGATTCCGAACCTCTTCTCCTTCAACAACCCCTTGGGCGCCTGCGAGAACTGCAAGGGCTTCGGCCGCACGATTGGCATCGATCTGGAGTTGGTCATCCCTGATTCCAAGAAGAGTTTGCGACAAGGGGCCATCAAACCTTGGACCACCGCCTCCTACCGCGAGGGCCAGGAGGCTCTGCTGGCCTACTGCCGCCGTAAACGCATTCCTGTGGAGGTCCCGTGGGAAAAGCTATCCCGAAAGCAACAACGCCAGGTCATTGAAGGCGACCGAAGCTTCTACGGCATCGAAGGCTTTTTCGAGTGGCTGGAAACTCGTAGGTACAAGGTGCACATCTGGGTGCTTCTGTCGAAGTACCGAAGCTATGTGGGTTGCGAGTCGTGCGACGGTACTCGATTCAAGAAAGAGACGCTTCTCTATCGGCTGGCGGGAAGAAACATCGCCGACATCTACTGTGCGGATATCGAAGAAGCACTCGATTTCTTCACTCAATCGCCGAGTCGTCCCGGCGATCGCGTCGCAGAGATGGTGCTCGACAAGATCGAAAGCCGGCTAGCTTACCTACGCGACGTAGGCCTCGGGTATCTGACGCTCGATCGCCAGTCCCGCACACTTTCCGGAGGTGAGGTCCAGAGGGTGGATCTAACGACCGCCCTCGGCTCTTCTCTGGTCAACACGCTCTACGTGTTGGACGAGCCCTCCGTCAGCTTGCATCCAAGAGACACCTCGCGGCTGATGGACATCCTGAAACGGTTGCGCGACAACGATAACACCATCGTGGTCGTAGAGCACGAACCGGAAGTGATTCGGCGCGCCGACCGAGTCGTGGACCTCGGCCCTGGCGCCGGCGAGCGCGGCGGTGAGCTGGCTTTCTATGGACCGCCGGCTGAGCTGGTGAAGTCTGCGAATACTTTGACCGGCAAGTACCTCTCCGGCCAGCTGCGCATTCCATGGCGGGAGTCGCGGCGCAGAGGGCGCGAGGGGCACGCGATTCGGATCCGCGGGGCCAAACAGAACAATCTTCAGAACGTCGATGTCGAGATCCCGCTCGGTGTCACGGTGGCGGTCACCGGGGTCTCGGGCTCCGGCAAGAGCACTCTGATCGAGGACATCCTCTATCGCGGATACCGGAAGTGGAAAGGCAAAAGCACCAGCGAGCCGGGCGCATGTGACGGCCTTGACGGCTTGGAGCTCGTTCAAGACCTGGTCCTCGTCGATCAATCGCCTATCGGTAGAACGCCTCGTTCGAATGCCCTCACGTACCTCAAGGCTTATACGCCCATCCGACAGCTCTTCGCTGCCACCCGTGCCGCTCGCGACCGCGGCTTCTCCGCCAGCACGTTCAGCTTCAATGTAGATGGTGGGCGCTGCCCGCTGTGCTCTGGAGACGGGTTCGAAAAAATCGAGATGCAGTTCCTCTCCGACGTCTACGTGACCTGCGAGTCGTGCGCCGGAGCCCGTTTCAAACAAGAGGTGCTCGAGGTCCGGTTGCGCGGAAAAAACATCCAAGACGTGCTCAAGATGACGGTGACAGAGGGGATTCGCTTCTTCGCTGGCTGGGAGAAGATCGTTGCCCCTCTGGAAGTGCTGCGCGGCGTCGGGCTCGGGTATCTGCGCCTCGGCCAGCCGGTCAACACCCTATCCGGCGGCGAAGCGCAACGCATCAAGCTCGCCTACGAGCTTGCGAAACCCAGCCGTGGTTCAACATTGTACATACTGGATGAGCCGACCACCGGTCTTCACATGGCGGACATCGAGAAGTTGGTTGGTTCGCTCCAGTCGTTGGTGGATCAAGGGAACACGGTCGTCGTGATCGAGCACAATCTGGAAGTCATCCGAGAGGCCGATTGTGTCGTCGACCTGGGGCCCGAAGGGGGAGAACAGGGAGGCCGATTGGTCGCCTGGGGACCACCGGCCGAGGTAGCCGCCTCCGGTGGGACCTCTTACACCGCTCGCTTCCTGAAAAAATACCTCAAAAGCCTTCCTGCCTCGGTCTCCGCCTAGCAAGGACGTTCCTTAAATCCCTGACTGGCGCAAAAATATCCCGTTGCCACTATTAATCCTGCTGGGCGTCCAGTAAGCGTTGGCTGCTAGCATCGAACGCGGCAGGACGCCACAATCAACTTGGCCAGGCGGTGGTTCGCAGCCCAGCATGTATGTTAAAATTGGAGGTCGGAAAAATGGGTCTCGCCGATATAGACAAGGTCGTTCGCAAAGGCTCCGTCGAAGACGAGCTGGTCCACCGCATCGATTTCGAGCGCCTACCCGCCCACGTCGCCATCATCATGGATGGCAACGGTCGCTGGGCGCAAGGACGCAACCTTCCCCGCGTGGAAGGCCATCGTGCGGGTATCGCGTCGGTGCGAGAAATCGTGGAAACTTGCGCGCGGATGGATATCCAAGTTCTCACCCTCTACGCGTTTTCTCAAGAGAATTGGAAACGCCCCAAAAGAGAAGTCGACACCTTGATGAAGCTCCTAAAGCGTTATCTGATGCTCGAGCTTTCCACTCTCGAGAAGAACAACATTCGCTTCCAAGTGATCGGCCGGCTCAGCGAGCTCCCGGACGACGTCGTGTCGGCGCTCGAGACGGGAATGGAAAGAACTCACGACAACACGGGCCTCGTGTTCAACATAGCACTCAACTACGGGGGGCGAGCGGAGATCGTGGACGCCTGTCGCTCGCTAATCCGCGAAGCGTTGGAGGAACATTCACGTTCCGGCGCACCGCTCAACCCATCCATCAATATTGACGAGCAGACGCTTTCGGAGCACATGTACACGGCTGGTATGCCGGACCCGGATCTGTTGATCCGAACCAGTGGTGAGCTACGGGTATCCAACTTTCTACTCTGGCAGATCGCATACGCCGAAATCTGGGTTACCGATACGTTGTGGCCCGACTTCCGGAAGAGGGACCTTTTCGAAGCCATCATTGATTTTCAAAAACGCGATCGTCGCTATGGCGGCATACACATCCTGTCTCCCAAACGAAGCTACGCCTGACGAATGAGCCGGATTATCACCGCGCTCGTTCTCATACCTCCACTTCTCGCCATCATCCTCTTTGCTCCCTCATGGGGACTTCTCTTGCTCGCCGAGCTCGTAGGCTTGCTCGGCGTGCGCGAGCTTTTCGAGATGGCGGGAAAAAGCGGTTACCGAGCGTTTCGTGCCCCGGCATACCTCGCAACCCTTTTGCTCGTCGCGGCTTTCTACCCACCATCGCCAAGACCGGTTTGGGTCGTCATGGGGCTTACGATCACAGTGGGGCTGGCCGCGATCTGGCGCGGAGCTCCTAAACGCGAGACGACCGCGGAGATGGCGATCACCATCATGGGACCGTTGTACGCAGGGCTCATGCTGGGAACCTTCGTCGGCTTGAGACTGACGCCACCAGAAACCGTGGGTCGGCACTGGGTACTGTTCCTCCTCATCGTCATCATGCTGGGGGACACCGGGGCTTACTATGTGGGCAAGTCACTCGGCAAGAGACGGCTTGCACCGGCGCTCAGTCCGAAAAAGACCGTCGAGGGTCTGATCGGAGGTGTGACCGTTTCCGTCGCCGTGGCGGTCGTCGTCGCCCACCTGCTACTCCCCCACGTCGGACTTCTCCACGCAACACTACTGGGGGCCGTTTTGTCGCTGCTGGGAGTGGTCGGCGATCTGTTCCAGTCGCTTTTGAAGCGAGGCGCGGGGCTCAAGGACTCCGGAAACCTGATGCCCGGACATGGAGGCGTCCTAGACCGGCTGGACAGCCTCTATTTCAGCGCCCCTGCGCTGCTGGTCTATGTTCGCCTGACAACGAGCGTCTGATCGGCGCGGAGAGGACATCAAACCAGGTCATCTTGCTAGCAACGTGGCCAGACGGTCAGAAAACTATCTTGGCCGTCAAACGAGGTGACCTTGCTAGCAACGTGGCCAGACGGCGGTGAAATAGTAGCGAGCGAGACGCGAGTCCGCTAGAATATTGTCTTGAGACGGATTTTCCTGACCAGCCGGCCCGATACAACGCGGCACACCGACCATAATGTAGGAGACTCTTTTCTTTGAAGGGCATCGCCATTCTCGGCTCCACCGGTTCCATCGGGACCAACACCCTTCGGGTCGTGGAGCGTCTCGCCGATCGATTCTCGGTGGTGGGGCTGGCCGCCGGGACTCGGGTCGATGATCTGTCCGCCCAGGTCACTCGCTTCCGGCCGAAAGTCGTCTCGATCCAGAGTGAGGACGATGCGGGTGCGTTGAGAACGCGTTTCGGTGACGTTGCGGTTGGGAGTGGGATCCAGGGGATGGTGGATGTCGCCACCCATCCGGAAGTGGATGTCGTCGTTTCCGCGACGGTGGGCGCGATCGGTTTGATTCCGACGCTGCGCGCTCTCGAGGCCGGCAAAACGGTCGCCCTGGCGAACAAAGAAACGTTAGTCGTCGCCGGAGAGATCATGACGAGAGCGCTCGCAAGCTCTGGTGCCGAGCTGCTCCCAGTAGACAGCGAGCACAACGCGATCCATCAGTGCTTAGCGGGACGCGAAGACGCGGTACATCGCATCTGGCTTACCGCTTCCGGTGGCCCTTTCCGGTGCGCAAGTCTCGAAGAGATGCGGCGAGCTCGCCCCGTGCATGCGCTCAAACATCCTACGTGGGAAATGGGGCCCAAGATCACCATCGACTCTGCAACGATGATGAACAAGGGATTCGAAGTCATCGAAGCCCGTTGGCTCTTCGGTTTGAAGCCGTCGCAAGTGGGCATCGTGGTGCATCCACAATCGACGATCCACTCGATGGTCGAGTTCGAAGACGGATCCTTGCTTGCGCAGCTCGGGGTGACCGACATGAGGTTGCCGATCCAGTACGCGCTGACCTACCCGGAGCGTTTGACCAGCGATCTCCCACCGCTCGATCTAGATCGACCCATGTCTTTGGAGTTCCATCCCCCGGACCTGGAGCGTTTCCCTTGCGTGCAGCTGGCCTACCAGGCCATCGAGACCGGCGGTACCGTTCCGGCGGTTCTCAATGCTGCCAACGAAATAGCGGTGGCCGCCTACCTTGAAGAGCGCATCGGCTTTCTTCAGATCCCGGAGGTACTGGGCGAGACCCTGAGCCGCCACGATCGCCAGGATGCGAGTGATTTGGACACCGTTTTGGGTGCCGACGAGTGGGCACGGGAAGAAGCGCGGCGGCTCGTCGCGGCCCCAACCTTAAATTAGGAAAAGACATTAGACAGGATTACAGGATAAGCAGGATTTGGAGAGCAAACCCAACGCGCAGGAGCCAGTAACTTGTTTCTAAGTGTTTTCGCTTTCATTTTTGTCCTTGGGGTCATGATCTTCATTCATGAGCTCGGCCACTTTCTCACCGCCAAGTGGATCGGAGTCCAGGTCCATGTCTTCTCCCTCGGTTTCCCCCCCAAGCTCATCGGTAGGAAGTGGGGCGATACCGAGTATCGCCTCGGCATGCTCCCCTTGGGCGGCTACGTGAAGATGGCCGGCGAGAACCCCAACGAGGTCAGTGGCAATAAGGACGAGTTCTACTCGAGGACGAAGCTAGAGAGAATCGCCATCCTGACAATGGGACCGGCGATGAACATCTTCCTGACCATCTTTCTCTTCACGATTCTCTTTATGGTCGGGATCGAGCGGCCGGTCGGGCTCGAGGATCCACCGGTGGTGCGCTTCCTCTCCGAAGACTCTCCGGCGGTCGCTGCGGGCGTGGAGCGCGGCGACCGGATCGTCGCCATCGACGGCCAACCGGTCGATAGCTGGATGAAGGCCCTAGACACTTTTCACATCAGCCCCAACCAAACAGTGACCCTCACCTTAGAGCGCGCCGGTCAGACCGTCGAAACCGAGTTGGTGATCGAAGCCCGAGGAGAGGAGCAGATAGGCTACACCGGTCTTTTTCCCGCGGTTCAGCCGCGGGTCGAAGGGTTGAGCGAAGGCTACCCGGCGGAGAAGGCCGGTCTCCTCGAAGGTGACCTGATCATTAAAGTCGACGACAATCCCGTCTTCAGCAACCAAGACCTCATCGAGGCCATTGGACGAAAAGAGGGAGCGCCCGTTACACTCGCGATCCTGCGGAATGGAAGTCCGCAAGAGATAACCGTCACCCCGGTAGAAGAGGGGGAGCGGTTCCTCATCGGGATCGAGCTTCCCTCCCCCGTCGCGATGCAGCGGATCAGCAATCCGGTCAAGGCGTTCGGCGCGGCGGTGAGCGAATCCGCTCGCATTACCCAGCTAACCTTCGTTGTTCTCGGTCGCTTGATTCAAAGAAAGCTCTCGATGCGGCAGATGATGGGCCCCATCGGAATCGCGCGGGCCTCGGGGCAAGCGGCGAGAAGCGGGGCACGCAACCTCTTCACCCTCATGGCCGTGATCAGCCTTCAGCTCGGGATCTTCAATCTTCTGCCCATTCCCGTCTTGGACGGCGGCCATATCGCGATCATCTTATTGGAGGGCCTGGCCCGTCGTGACTTCAGCCTGCAGATGAAAGAACGCGTGCTACAAGTGGGCTTCGTGCTCTTGTTGCTTTTGATGGTAACGGTCATCTACGTCGACCTCACCAAGATCGAGTCTGTCCGCCGCTTCCTTCCTTAGCGCGAGTGAACAGTAATCTTCACCTCCAACTGATGCCTGCTCGTTCCGGTTAGCCCTGAGAAAAGTCTTGTGAAGATCGAAACGATTGAGATCCAAGAACTAAAGCTGGATCTGCTCTTCCCCTTCGAGACCAGCTTCGCCCGCGTCGACTACCAGCATTTCTTGCTCCTGAAAGTCAGGGTGGACGGGGTCGTCGGCTGGAGCGAATGCGTGGCCGACGATGCTCCGGGTTATTCTTCCGAAACCATCCGCACCGCCTGGCACGTCATCGAAGATTTCATCGCACCGGCGGTCTTCAAGCGAGAATTCTCGCACCCACGGGAGATCGTCCCTTCCCTAGATCTGATTCGGGGACACAACATGGCGAAGGCCGCGGTGGAGATGGCTTGTTGGGACGCCTATTCTCGCCAGCAGGGGCAGCCGCTTAGAAAAACGCTGGGAGGGACGAGAACCCAGATCGAGTCGGGAGTTTCGATCGGGATTCAAAAAACCGTGGGCCAGCTCCTGGAGAAGATCGAGACGGAAGTAGCCGCCGGTTATCAACGGATCAAGGTCAAGGTCAAGCCGGGCTGGGATTGCGATGTCGTGGCTGCGATCCGAGAGCGATTTCCTGACACCCCCCTCATGATCGATGCGAATTCTGCGTACAGCCTGGAAGACATTCCTCTTTTCAAAGAACTCGATCAGTTCGATCTCATGATGATCGAGCAGCCTCTCGCGTACGACGACATGTGGGACCACGCGAAGCTCCAGCGAGAGATACGTACTCCCATCTGTCTCGACGAATCGATCCACTCTCCAGAAGACGCCCGGAAGGCGTTCGAAATGCGTGCCTGCCGCATCATCAACATCAAGGCCGGGCGGGTCGGGGGCCTGGCCCGAGCGAAGGCGATTCACGACGTGGCGGCGTCTCACGGAGCCCCAGTTTGGTGCGGCGGGATGCTCGAAAGCGGAATTGGCCGGGCACACAACGTTCACCTCTCTACCCTCGAGAACTTCACCCTGCCCGGCGACGTGTCCGACAGCAAGCGTTATTTCAAAGAAGAGATCATCGAGCCGCGGGTGGAAGTTAGATCCGACGGTACGATCGCCGTCCCCACCGAGGCCGGCATCGGCTACCGAGTGTTGGAGGATCGCATCCAACGACACTCATTGAGTTCTGCCGTCCTGAAACGAGCCTAGCTTTGCCTAGCTGTCACGCTGCGGTCATACCCGCTCCCGGTGTCGCGCCGGAGACGAGAGAAATCGCTATCCCCGATCTGGTACCGGGAGCGATTCTCCTACGAACGATTGCCAGCGAGGTTTGCGGCACTGACGTCCACCTCTCTCACGGCCGGCTGGAGGGTGTTCCCTATCCCCTGATTCCCGGCCATATCTCGATCGGACGCGTCGAGGAGATGATCTCCGAAGTGCCCGACGCCGAGGGCAAGCCCGTCCGCCCCGGCGACACCATCGTGTTCTACGACGTCATCGGGGCCTGCGGGGCCTGCTATGCCTGCACGGTCGCCGCGACGCCGACGCGCTGCCCGCACCGAAGGGTGTACGGCATCACATTGCCCGGCGACAAGCCGTACGGTGGTTGGGCGACCCACATCTATCTCGAGCCGGGAACGAAGATCCTGAAGCTGGCGGAGGGGCTCTCGGTCGAGGATTACATGGGCGGGGGATGCGGCCTCCACACCGGCTATCGAGCGGTAGACCGGGCCGACATCGAAATCGGCTCGTCGGTATTGGTCATGGGCGCGGGGCCGGTAGGGCTCTCCGCCACCGCGTTCGCTCGTTTGGCCGGTGCGGGACTGGTTTTAGTCACGGGAGCCCCCCAAGCGCGGCTCGAAGCAGCCCGTCACATGGAGGCGGACGCCACGATGGATATCACCGGCTCCGAAAAAAAGGATCGGGTCGAATGGTCGCGTGGGCGAACGGAGGGACGCGGTCCAGACGTCGTAATCGAAGCGGCGGGACGGCCGGAGGCGGTCGTCGAAGCGTTCGAGATCGTGCGGGAAGGAGGTACGGTCGTCGTCGCAGGACAGTACACAGATGCAGGTGATGCGGTCTTCAGTCCTCACCATCACCTGAACCGCAAGCAACTCGATGTTCGGGGCTGCTTCGGGTTCGAGTTCCGGCATTTCTATCGGGCCACGCGCTCGCTCACGACGATCGCCAAGCGCTTTCCGTGGCGAGACCTCATCACCCGGGAGTACTCACTTCACGAGGCGGCTCAGGCTCTGGAAGACGTGGCGACACTCAGAGTTATCAAGGCATTGATACGTCCCTAAAAGGATGACAGATGCCGGGCGATGAACAGGCACTCTCGGAGAGGCCCCTGCACTTCGGGATATAATCCTCTTCTACGAATGAGATACGTTTGGGGGATTTTGCTCAGCGCTTCGCTGGCTAGTGGTTGTGCATCGCTCGACTACACCGAGCTGCGGCCCGACCAGAAGTTCGCTCGTCTGATGATGCTTGAGGACGAGCGTTCCCTGGGTGCGGGGGAAGTCGTCACCCGTCTGAGCGACCCTAGCCCTCGGATTAGGCTTCGCGCCATTCTCGCCCTCGGCAGGATCGGCTCCCCAGCTGGAGAACCGCACTTGGTCGCCAAGCTGTCGGACTCCGATTCCGACATGCGGGCCGTCGCGGCTTTCTCCTTGGGGCTTCTCGAAGGACCTCTTTCGGACGAGGCCTTGGCGGCCCTCGAGAAAGCCTTGTCCGACGTAGATGCAGAGGTCCGAGGCCGGGCGGCAGAAGCCCTCGGTCGAAAAGGAACTGACCCCGTGGCCTTTCAGATCGGTGCGGGACTTAGAGACCGTCTTCCTCACGGAACGCCCCCCCTCCAATGGGGTGAGGACATCGAACGTTCCCAGCCGAAGTTGCCGCATCCGGATCTCCGACTCGGCCTATTTGCCCTCGCACAGAAGAACAATCTCCGATCGGCGTGGAGCATCCTGGCTACCAAGCAAAGCCAGCCTCGCTTCATCTGGTGGCCGGCAGCATGGTCGAGCGCGCAGTTCAGGGCCGAAGAGCTCGCACCGCTTCTACTTCACTACGCGGGCTCGAACGACCCCTACTTGCGAGCGCTGGGAGCGAGGGGGCTGGCGCGACTTCCTCGCGAGCAATCCGAGCGAGCCATCGTCCAGCTCCTCACTGACCCCGACGAGAAAGTTAGGATCGAGGCGGTGCGCGCCGCGGGGACGTTGGGTCTCCGCGGTACTCTGCACCGCCTGCTCCAGCTCCTGTCGCAGGACACCACCTACGTGAAAGTAGAAGCGATCCACGCGTTGGCAACTTTGCCCGATCCACGCGCAGTGGATCCGCTCATCTACCAAATGTCGGATCCCAATCCGTGGCTCCGTTCGGCGGCGTTGCGGGCGGTTGCCTTTCAGGATCGAACCAGCTTTTGGCTCCTCCTTTCGGGGATGGATCCGGATGGCGACTGGAGTGTGCGAGCCGATCTCGCGCGCCTACTCGGCCAAATCGGCGGAGACCGAGCGACCGCTCTGCTCAAGCAGATGGTCGACGATAGAGACTACCGCGTGCGTCCGGCTGCCATCGACGCCCTCGTCCAAGCATCTCCGGCGGAGGCCGTTCCGATCGTGCTGGAGCATCTCAAGGGCAAGGACCCTTTCGAGCGAGCGGCGGCGGCCCACGGCGTCGGGGCGTTCCGACCGGAAGGCGGCGTCGCACGGCTCCTTTCAGCACTCGAAGCCTCCCTCGGCGAGGACGTGTCGGATCCCGGCCTTGCAATTCTTGGGGCACTCGAAGCGTATGGTTTCGATGCGCTGAGGCCCGGCGCCCAGCTGGCCATTCAAGATCGATCCTGGCTCGTTCGCAAGCATGCCGTCGAGGTCTTGAGGAGTCTCGGCGACACAGCCGCCGGCGCGGAGATCCTCGAGACCGGTCGCAACCTTTATGACTATTTGGACCTTCTCAACCCTCCGTACACACCCCACGCGTTCATCCGCACCGAAAAGGGAATTATCCAAGTCGAGCTCTTCATCATCGATGCCCCGGTTACCGTAGCCAATTTCATGAAGCTGGCCCGTGAGGGCTTCTACAACGGCCTCAGCGTAGACCGCGTACTACCGAACTTCCGGATAGAGGCTGGTGATCCGCGAGGCGACGGCCACGGTGGCCCGGGCTACACCATCCGCTCCGAAGTTAACCGCCGGCCATTCCTACGGGGAACGCTGGGAATGACGCTCCCGGGTGGCAAGGACACCGCCGGTAGTCAATTCTTCATCACTCACCTACCACAACCTCAGCTGGCCGGAACTTACACGGCCTTTGGCCAGGTCATCAAAGGGATGGACTTGGTGGACGGATTGGTGCGCGGAGACGTCATTCAGAAAATGGTGATCTGGGACGGAGTGACGACCCCTTCGGGCCCGACTACCAGTGCCAATCAGACCTCACCGAACAATTCTGTCTTCTAGACTCGTTCATGTCCCGTTTCCGCCTCTTGGCGATCGATCTCGACGGCACTCTGCTCGACTCGCAACGGACGGTGCCCGACGTGAATCGGCGCGCGCTGGAACGAGCGCAGCGACAGGGAGTGAAACTCGCGGTGGTGACAGGGCGACGACTTCCGGCGACCCGACCGTCTTTGGGCAGGCTGGGCCTAGAGATGACGCTGGTTCTGAACGGAGGCGCATTGATCAGCCAAGGCCTCGAAGGACCGATCGTCAAACAGAATCTGATGCCCCTAACGCTGGGCAAAGAGGTTCTCGGTCTAGCACGTCGGATAGGAGTCGCTCCCGTCGTGCACGATGGACCCAACGGAGAAGGCCGCCTCATGATCGAGTCGGGAACTCCCGTGAGTCGGCCGCTCGAGATGTACCTCGATAAAACGACGCCTGCCCCCGAATGGGTTCCTGACCTCGCCGCGGCCCTTTCGCGAGATCCCGTCCAAATCATGTTTGCCGGCACGGTCCGGGAGATTCGCGCCGCAGCCACCATGTTCGAGGAAGCACTCGGTGCCAGAGTCAGTGTGGCTCGCACGGAGTACGAGATTTCCGATTTTGCTCTGCTGGATGTCCTCGCGCCGGGTGCCGGCAAAGCGGAGGCCCTCCGTTTCCTGGCAACAACGGAAGGTGTGTCGTCAGACCAGATCATGGCGATCGGAGACAACTGGAACGATCTGGGCATGCTGGAAGCGGCGGGATTTGCGGTCGTGATGGCCAACGCCTCACCCGAGCTCCGTGCCCGCGGGTTCGCGGTGACCGGAAGCAACGACGAGGCCGGTGTAGCACAGGCGATCGACCGATACGTTATAAAAAAAAGGGGGTGAGTTCATCACCCCCGCTCTCGGTACCCCTGAGAGAGTCAGTTACTTCTTTTTCTTGCTCGTCTTTTTCTTGGCAGCTTTCTTTTTGCGTTTTGCCATAATTTTCGCCTCCTCTCTATTTAGGGGTTAGGCACTGGTCGCGACGTGCGGCGCGAGCTGAAAAGAGAGCTTTCTTTTAGAAAACTATCACCATTTCAACTTTTGCCATTCGTCTCATGCCTGTCAGCTCCCCGACTCATACAAACTACACTTCGGCCCTCCCCAAAGTCCCCCATTGGACCTCGAGGACAACCGAACAACTAGCAGTTGATTGAGCCTGAGCTTGACATACTAGATGTAGGATAAGGAGGCTCCTGGAACCTGTCAAGCATTTTTTGCACCCCGAGAGAATTGAGTCTTTGGATTGAGAGCCTTAGCCTGAGCGGCGTTTTACGAAACGAGAAAAAGGCAGTAAAATAGGGGGGTTGGGCGAGTCAAATTATTTCTAGGGGATTAAAAACAGAAAGTCACTGCCGGTTATTTTTCGATTTCATCAGCAAAATATCGCGTTTCTAGCCTCGCTTTTTGTGAAAATCGCTCCAATGCAAGCTCGATCAAGCGATCGATTAACTCGGAAAACGAGAGCCCGCTCGCTTCCCAAAGTTTCGGATACATGCTGATCGAAGTGAAACCGGGAATGGTGTTGACTTCGTTCACGAAGAGCTCACCCGTCGACCGTGAAAGGAAGAGATCGGCGCGAGCCATGCCTGCGGCGTCTACGGCGGTGAAGGCGTCGATCGCCAATTGCTGCGCACGAGACGTCGTCTCTTCGTCCAATGGCGCGGGGATCAGAAGTTCCGAGTCGTCGTCAATATATTTCGCTCGATAGTCGTAGAACTCTCGTGAAGGAACAACCTCGCCAGGCAGAGAAGCTCGGGGCTCGTCGTTGCCGAGCACGCTGACTTCGATCTCCCTTGCGTTGATCCCCTGCTCTACGATCGCTTTACGATCGTAGCGGAAGGCTTCGCAGATGGCGGGCGTGAGCTCGGCGGACGTCTTGACTTTGCTCACACCGACACTCGACCCGAGGTTGGCCGGTTTGACGAAGAGTGGATAGGACAAGTTCTCTTCGATCGCCGCGAGAATCTGTTTCGCGGCTCGATCCCAATCGAATCTCGAGACCACTTGATACGAGAGAACCAGCAAGCCGCGGTCGCGGAAGACGGATTTCATGAGCGCCTTGTCCATGGCAACCGCCGAGGCCACAACTCCCGCACCGACGTACGGAATTCCGGTTAGCTCGAGAAACCCTTGCACCGTTCCATCTTCGCCATACGTTCCGTGGAGCACGGGGAACACCACATCCAGCCGCCCGGGTCCCGTTTGAGGTCGCCAACTCGCGTGGGGTTTCTCTTGAACGAGCAGTTCCGCAGCGGTGGGGTCAGCCAGAAGCCCAGTCAGCCTGGGCTCCTCACCCGCGACCCCTTCGAGAAAAGCGTGCTCCCTCGCCGCGGGAAGCTGCCAACCCCCGTCCCGCCCGATCTTGAGCGGGATCACTTCATACTTGTCGCGATCGAGGGCTACCACTATCGCCGCCGCTGAGCGCAGCGAGACTTCGTGCTCCGCGGAACGGCCTCCGAAGAGCACACCGACCTTGAGACGCTTGGCCATTGGGATGGTGTCGATTCTAGCACTTCTTGGACTTCAGGCAGTTCCGGCGTTTCTAGCTGGTTCTAACAGGCCCGGTCGTGGCGTAACATGATCCGCACGGTGATGACCTTCAAAGTCCTTTCAATATCGGGCGATGCGCGGCGGGGCCGACTGACGACACCGCATGGTGAATCCCCGACACCGGCCTTCATGCCAGTCGCCACTCAGGGCTCCGTCAAATCACTCACCCCTCGACAGGTCGAAGAGACGGGCTCCCGAATCGTGCTTTCCAACACCTATCATCTGATGCTGCGTCCGGGTGCAGAGACCGTAGCCTCGCTCGGTGGACTTCACCGTCTCATGAATTGGGATGGCCCGATTCTGACCGATAGCGGTGGTTTCCAAGTGGCGAGCCTTTCCTCCTTGCGACGGGTGGAGGATAAGGGAGTCGCGTTTCGCTCGCATCTGGACGGAAGCCTTCATGAGGTGACCCCCGAACGGGCGGTGGCTATCCAGGAGATGTTGGGCTCGGACATCGCCATGGTCCTCGACGAGTGCGTCCTGTACCCGGCGAGCCAAGAAAAAGCAAGGGAGGCCGCCGACCGCAGCCTGGACTGGGCTCGACGCTCGCGCGAGGCGCACCAACTCGAGGAGCAGGCTCTTTTCGGGATCGTACAAGGCGGCGTCTTCTCCGAGGTCCGCCGAGAGAACGCGCAGGCGTTGGTGGAGCTTGGCTTCCCAGGTTACGGGATCGGCGGCCTGGCGGTGGGTGAGCCCAAGGAGCTCACTTACGAGATGACCACCCTCTCGGTTCGGGAGCTACCCGCCGATCGCCCCCGTTACTTGATGGGTGCCGGTACGCCTCTCGACATCGTCGAAGCGGTGGCGCGGGGCGTTGATCTCTTCGATTGCGTGCTTCCGACGAGAAACGCTCGCAACGGCACGCTCTTTACCAGCGAAGGCAAGCTCACCATCAAAAACGCGCGGTTCGGAAGTGACCCCTCTCCCCTCGACCCCGAGTGCCCCTGCTATACCTGCCGCCACTTCTCTCGCGCCTACCTCCGCCATCTGTTCATAGCGCGAGAGATGACCTCCGCCACGCTGAACACCATCCACAACTTGACGTTCTATCAGAGGGTGATGGCACGGCTTCGAACCGCCATCGAATCGGACCGTTACGAGGCGGAACGTCGAGAGCTCACTAAAAGGCTGTCAGAAACCTAAACTTGATGCGATCGTGAAGCTTGAACTATGATGAAAAGATGTTGCCCATACTAATGGCCGCGCCGGGTGGCAACGGACCCGGATTCACCGATCAGCTGATGCTGATTCTCATCATCTTTAGCATCTTCTATTTCGTCGTCTTCCGGCCGATGCGTAAGGGGCAACGAGACGTCGAGCAGATGCGATCGGACTTGAAGAATGGCGATCGTGTCCTGACCACCGGCGGAATCTACGGCACGGTAGTCGGTGTCTCGGAAGACGTCGTTCAGCTTCGAATCGCCGACCAGGTAAAGATTCAACTCGCCAAATCCGCCGTTACCCGCCGCGTCGAAGAATCGGGCGGCAAAGGCTCCGGAGCTTAACTGGGGCCACGGAAAGTTAACATCCCATGAGAAAAAACATGAAGTGGAAGGCGGCCCTCATCGCCTTGGTGGTGGTTGTTTTCGGCTGGTCGATGTACCCGCCCGAGGAAGAGATAAAGCTGGGCCTCGATCTCCGAGGCGGCACGCACCTTATCATGAAGGTCCACACCGAGGATGCGCTGGCTGCAGTGACCGACGAAACGGTGGACGCCCTCGGCAGTTTACTCGACGACGAGAGCATTTCATTCGGAAACGTCGAGTCCGACGAACTGGGGAACGTTCGTGTCACCGGCCTCGACATCAACAAAGATAAGGAGTTTCGAACCTTGGTCGAAACGAATCTCCCGAGTTGGGATCCCACTCGACCGGAGCCGGGGGTGTGGGAACTTCAGATGCGGCCTGCCGAGCTCAATCGCGTCCGGGAGGAAACGGTCACGCAATCGATAGTGACTATCCGGCGAAGAGTGGACGCGCTCGGAGTGGCGGAGCCTGTGATCGCTCCCCATGGAGATCGCGGCGACCAAATCCTGGTTCAACTACCCGGATTCGACGACCCGGCCCGGGCAAAGGAAGTCATTCGCTCTACCGCAAAGTTGGACCTGAAGCTCGTTCAGTCGGTGGCGGCGACGAAAGAGCAACTGCTTCAGGGACGTGAACAAGCGCCCCCGGGCATGGAGGTTCTTCCCGGAAAGGTCGAGACCGGTGCCACCGGCGAAGTCTGGTACATGGTGGAAAGCGTGCCGATCATTACCGGTCGCGACCTGAAGAACGCCCGGCAGTCGATCGACTTCGAGACCAACACACCGAACGTGTCCTTCTCGCTTAAGCCCGAGGGAGCAAACAAGTTCCGTCGTGCAACGCAAGAAAACGTCGGTCGACAGCTGGCCATCATCCTCGATGGCAGGGTCTTTTCGGCGCCGGTCATCCAGTCGACGATCTACGACCAGGGGCAAATCACCGGTCAATTCACCTTGGAAGAGGCCCAGGATCTGTCCCTCACGTTGAGGTCGGGCGCCCTACCCGCTTCCCTCGAATATCAGGAAGAGCGGACCGTGGGACCGAGCCTGGGTGCCGACTCCATTCGCCACGGTATCATGGCTTCCGCGGTCGGATTCGCGGGCGTGATACTCTCTATCCTTTTTTACTATCGGCTCTCCGGCATCAACGCGGTCGTCGCCCTGATGCTCAACTTGCTCATGCTGTTGGGAGCCATGGCTTACTTTTCGGCAACGCTGACCTTGCCCGGGATCGCAGGCATCATTCTGACCATTGGTATCGGCGTCGACTCCAACGTGCTCATCTTCGAGCGCATCAAGGAAGAAATGCGGGGTGGCAAGACACCTCGAACTGCGATTTCGGCCGGGTTCGGCAAAGTCTTCTGGACGATCTTCGACACGCATCTCACCAGCCTGGTGGCAGCCGCTATCCTCTTCCAGTTCGGTACCGGGCCGGTGCAAGGCTTCGCGGTCACCCTCAGCATCGGTTTGATGGCCAACGTGTTCACCGCCATCTTCGTCTCGCGCTTCATTTTCGACCTCGTCCTAGGACGCCGACAGGTCGAAGCGCTGTCCATTTAGGAAGTTTCATGGATATTCTTCGTGACACCAACATCAATTGGTTGAAGTACCGTTGGTACTTCATTTCTTTCTCGTTCCTGGTGTTTCTGGGGGGAGCTTTCAACATCTATCGCGGGGGCGGCCTGCACTACGGCATCGACTTCTCGGAAGGCACACTTATTTTAGCGAAGTTCGAGAACACGCCGCAAGTAGACTCCATTCGTCAGGCGCTCGCCGCCTCCGGCTTGGGCGAAGCCGTCATCCAGCGCTACGACATCCCCAGCATGAACGAGGTCATGATTCGCGTGGAGCGTGAGGCCGAGCAGACCGGTGAACTCGATAAGACCGCAAACCAGATCCTGACTACCCTCAAAGAGCAGTACCAGGAGAACACGCTCATCGACTCCAGCACTGAGATCGTAGGGCCGGTGGTGGGGCAAGAGCTTCGTCGCAAGGCCCGCAATGCGACGGTCCTCGCTCTGGTGGCGATGCTGCTCTACATCGGATTCCGTTTCGAGTTCATCTATGGGGTCGGGGCAACCATCGCCGTGGTGCATGACGTGGTACTGACCCTGGGGCTCGTCTCGTTCTTCGGGTACGAAATAAGCTTGAACGTGATCGCGGCCTTCCTGACGCTGGTGGGTTATTCGGTGAACGACACCATTGTCATATTCGATCGCGTGCGAGAGAATCGCCGGCTCCTGCGACGCAAATCGCTCGACGAGATCATCAATCTCTCGATCAACCAAACCCTCCGAAGAACCGTACTCACTTCGGGACTTACATTCATCACCGTGGCCTCCCTGTACGTGCTCGGCGGGGAGGTATTGCGGTCGTTCTCTTTCGTGCTGGTCGCTGGCATCATCGTGGGAACCTATTCCTCGATAGCCGTCGCCTCACCGATCGTAAGCTGGTGGCGGAGTTTCCTGGAAAAGCGTTCTACAAGTCGAGCGAAAGCGTCGGCTCGAGCCGCCCGCGCCTAGTGCTCGGTATCCGTAGCTCGTCACCTAAATCTCGGCCTCTTTTGCCCGCCGGCTTCGTGGTGACATCGCGGAAGGCGGGTTGCAGTTCGGCCTTCGGCCTAGCCCTCCGCTCGGCAGGCTCGCTGCGGAAGGCGGCTCGGAATATCGAGGACGGGCCGCCTTCATATTGAAATAATAGAGTTGCCATATTCACAATCCTTGCACACAATCCCCCGGCGGCGAGGTGCGGGCATCGGGCGGACCAAAACGCTTGACAGCGCCATCCGTCGAAGCTAGCATTAGCGGCTCACGGGGCTAGGTGGTTTCCCCAAACCACCCACCCCAGCCAAAATTTGACCTGAGGCTTTAATCATTATAAGCATAGGCAGTCCGGCGGGCTCGTCCGGTACCATCCCGGCCCGTCCGAGGCGATGAGCGATGATGATCGATCCTGTTTTGCCCGCCTTGCCCGTCAGGGGAGCGCAGGTTGCTCGGTCAATGCCGTCAGTCGTACCCTCCGAAGCATCGGGAACCCTTTTCCCCCAATCGGTATCTAATGGGGCGCCCTCGCTTTACCAAGTCCTTGGCCTGGAGCGAAGCCAGCCAAGGCGTGGATTTGTGCCTGAATTTCTGAGGGGAGGTCGGAATTGATCATCCCCGGCCCCTCGAGAGTCGAGAAAGGAGCATAGAAGCCCGTGCCCGAGGAAATGATGAAGTTTCTGGTGGACTCCTCTCAGCAGAAGAGATCGATGGGGAGGTCAACGGCGAGCTTTATGACCTCCTTCCTTATTCAAATCGTCATTCTCTCCGCCCTTATCCTCATTCCGCTGCTGGCAACCGACGCGCTGCCTACACCGCAAGGAATCATGACCTTCATGGCCTCAGCGCCGCCACCCCCGCCGCCACCCCCGCCGCCACCCCCGCCGCCAAAGAAGCGGCGTCGACCGACCGCCCCAAAGCCGGTCCTCTCCGCCACCCCTAAATTCGTGGCTCCGGTCGAGATCCCCGATGAAATCGGATTAGGGGACGACTTTGGTTTTGGTGGCGTGGAAGGTGGGGTGCCAGGTGGAGTACTGGGCGGCATCGTAGGAGGTCTTCCCGATGCTCCGGCCATCGACACTACGCAGCCGGTAAGAGTGGGCGGCGACATCAAGCCGCCCCGGAAGGTCAAAGATGTGAACCCCGTCTACCCGGACATCGCACGGCAGGCACGCGTTCAGGGGATCGTCATCTTGGAAGCCATCATCGATCCGGCTGGAAACGTCACGAACGTTCGCGTTCTTCGTTCCATCCCCTTGCTGGATCAGTCGGCTGTCGCAGCGGTGAAGCAATGGAAGTACGAGCCGACGAGACTGAATGGCGTGCCGGTTCCCATCGTCATGACGGTGACCGTTAATTTCGCACTACAGCGTTAGAACGAGCTAATTTCGTAACTCAACCGAGGAGGAGAACATGCAGTTCGGAGTGATTGAGATGATTCAAGCGATGGGTCCGGCGGCAATCGCCACCAACATCATCTTGCTGATCATGTCCATGTACTCGGTCGGCCTCATGGTCGAGCGGGCGTGGGCGTTTCATCAGGCTAGGACCCAGTCCCGTGCCTACGCGCCTCAGGTCGCCAAGTTGCTGAAGGACGGCAAGATCACCGACGCCATCAAGCTCAGCGGTAAGAAGGATCACCAATACAGCCACCTGGCCAAAGTTCTCTTGGCCGGCCTGCAGGAGTACGAGTTCCAACAGGAAAGTGGTGGAACGAGCCGCGATGACATGATGGAAGCTGCGCACCGGGCCATCGAGCGGGCCACCGCCGTGAACCTCGCCGATCTCAAGCGGGGACTATCCGGACTGGCCACCATCGGCGCGACCGCCCCCTTCGTGGGACTGTTCGGTACCGTGGTCGGCATTATCAACGCCTTTCAGGGGATTGCCATGGCCGGATCCGGTGGTATCGGCGCCGTCTCGGCCGGTATCTCCGAGGCTCTGGTCGCGACCGCTTTCGGTCTCTTCGTGGCCGTGCCCGCGGTGTGGTCCTTCAACTATTTCGTCACCCGGATCGAGGGCTTCACGGTCGAGATGGACAACAGCTCGTCCGAGCTCATCGACTACATGACCAAGAAAGCCGCGGGCTAAGCCCCCTTTTCTCAGAGTGGAGGATAACCCATGGGTATGAGTGGAGGAGGCAAAGGAGCGCTCAACAGCAATATCAACGTCACGCCGCTGGTCGACGTAATGCTGGTATTGCTCATCATCTTCATGGTGATAACCCCAATGCTGCAGAAGGGCATCGACGTCAAGCTCCCTGTGGCCGAGTACCCGACCGAGCATCCCGACGACGAAAGCGTGGTTACCCTGGCGGTCAAGCTGGATCGAACCCTGCATCTCGATATGATCCAGGTTGATGATCACCCCTGCTGCAACCCCGCGACCAACGCCAGGCTCGAGGCCAAGATTCGAGAGAAGTTCGACGCCCGTGCGGAGAAAGTGCTGTACTTGAAGGCCGACGAAAATCTCGAGTACGGCACCGTCTTGGAGGTCATGGACATTGTTCGCGACGGCGGCGTCGAGGAGATCGCGCTCATCACCGACGTGAAGGCTGGCGCAGGCGGCCGATAGGTCGCCTCGCTTTTTCCTATACTTAAAAGGAGAAACGTCTTATGGCGATGGCAGCAGGTGGGGCCGACGGTCCCAGTGCAGACATCAATGTCACGCCCCTCATCGACGTGATGCTCGTGCTACTCATCATCTTCATGGTCGTGACGCCGCTCACGGTGAAGGGGTTGGACGTGGAGTTGCCGGAGTCTGAAGAGAACGTCGTTCAGGAGCAACAGCAGCCAAATAAAGATCAGCTAGTTCTCGACATCGACGAAGATCTGAACGTTTCCATCAACAAGCAACCGATCGCTCGAGAACAGCTTCCCTCCAAGATAAGGGACCTCTTCGAGACCCGTAGCGACAAGACCATTTTCCTTCGCGCCGCGCCTACCATCACCTATGGCCAAGTGGTGAACGTTTTGGACGTGGCCAGGGGCAATGGCGTCGAACGGGTTGGAATCGTACCGCCTCAGTAACTCTGAGTTTTCCGGATGCGAGGGGGGCCGCTAAGGGGCCCCTTGACTCCCTTCTCGCCAGCAGTTTGCGCTTCCGGCTCCCGCCAGAGGTGGGTGAGCAGGACTAACCGGGCGCGGCCGATGGGCCTGGCCAGGAAAAAAAAGGCGTAAGACGGCCTTCCGTCCCACTCTGGGACCCACCGCAGCGCTTCTAGTTCTAGTGCCCGTTCCACAACCAACTGGGCGCGAATCAAGCTGGAACGGTACTAGGAGGTCTCCTTCGCATTGGTTGCTGCGCTCGCTGCCTCTTCCCGGGCCCTCTTGATGTCCAACGCCTGATCACGTATCGCGTTCGCCTGCTCCCCTAGCTCGGCCCTTCTCCTAGCATTCGGCTCGATCTTCGCTTCCTCACGGAGCAACAGGTTCTTGTAGATAAGCGCGTCGACGTACTTCTCGTTGAGCTCCAAGGCCTTGTCGAGCTCCTCCTGCCCCAGAACGATGTACTCTCTCCTTTGCGTGTCCGTTAGGTCCGGATCGCGGTACACCTTGTCCCAGTAGTGCGTGGCGACGATGTAGTAGCCCTCGGGATCGTTGGGTTTGACGTCCCGGGCCCTACCCTGCCACTGCATGGTCTCGTCGAACCGACCGTACTTGTTCAGCAGGGCGGCTACGTGCCGATATGCCACCGGATCCTCTGGGTTCATCGCCACCGGCTGCTGATAGGCCTCGATGGCCTTTTCGAGAAGCGGCAGCTCCTCTGGATCGTGGAAGCGCTCGTACAGATCACCGAGAGCGTAGTACCGTTCCGCCCTTTCCGGATCGAGCTCGATGAGCTGGAGGTAAATCTCTTCGGCGACCAGGAGATCGTCCAGGATGTCGCGGTAGATGGCGCCCAACTGCTCGTAGGCGTACTGCCGAATGGGATTCCCCTCTTCCGCAATGTCCAAGGATTTCTCGTAAAGCTCGATGGCCTTTTCCAGATGGGCATCGTTCTCGGGATCGGCCTCACTCCTCGGGTGGTAGATCAAGTGATGCGAACTACCCAAATAAAAGTGGGCGGGCACGATCACGCGCTGATCCCCCTCCGGGTCCAGCTCGAGCACCCGATTATATTTCTCGATGGCCACTTCGTAGTCTTTGGCACCGTAGGCACCGTTGGCTTCTTTGAATGCTTGCCGCGCCTTGAGCATGTTGCAGCCGCTGATTGCCAGAGCAGCAACCACGATGACTCCCACGACGTAACCACGGCGGGTTTCCATATCCGTATCCCCCCCTTATTCTCACAGTCTTACGAAGACGGAGTAGTATTATATTACGCGGTTTTCGGCAAGTCAAGACAAGGACACGCCCTCGGTTCACTCTTCCGAACACCCATGAAGTGTCTGTACTTCTAGACAATGCTAGGTTGATCCCCCTAGTCCAGCCGGCCTATGATGGAGGGGAGGCAAACCCTTTGGGACTAAGAGTTTGCCCCTCCAACATGAGCATGATTCGCTTCGAAGACATTCTGGAAAAGGTGCGCTCCTACCAACCGGAAGGAGATCTCGATCTCCTGCGCCGCGCCTACGTCTTCTCGGCCCGCGAGCACCGGGACCAAGTGAGAATGTCCGGCGAGCCGTACTTAATACACCCATTGGCGGTGGCGGACATCCTCGCCGACATGAAGCTCGACGTGGTGTGCGTGGCCTGCGGACTGCTCCACGATGTCGTCGAGGACACACTGACTTCGCTGGATAGCCTCGACGAGCACTTTGGCTCGGAGGCTGCTCATCTCATCGATGGACTCACCAAGCTCGGGAAGATTCAATTCTCTTCCACCGAGGAGCACCAGGCGGAGAATTTTCGCAAGATGCTGATGTCGATGATCGATGACATTCGCACTATCCTCATCAAGCTCGCCGATCGACTTCACAACATGCGGACCCTCCAGCACCTGCCGGAGGAAAAACGGCGTCACATCGCCAACGAAACGCTGGAAATCTACGCTCCCTTGGCCGGCCGTCTGGGCATGGGGCGGATCCAGACCGAGCTCGAGGACCTCTGCTTCCGCTTCCTCCAGCCCGAGGCCTACAGCACCCTGGCCAAGCGAGTGGAATCGAAACGGAAGTGGACAGAGGGCTTCATCTCCGAAATCAAGGGCATCCTGGAGAAAAACCTCGCCGAGAACGGAATCCCAGCCGAAGTGAGCGGCCGCATCAAACGCACCTACAGCGTTTACCAGAAGATGCAGCGCCAGGATATCGAGCTGGACCAGGTCTATGACCTGGTCGCCCTACGTGTGGTTACTGACACCGAGCGCAACTGCTACGGTGCCCTTGGCATCATTCACAACACTTGGCGCCCGGTGCCGGGTCGCATCAAGGACTTCATCGCCATGCCGAGGCCGAACGGCTATCGCTCCCTTCATTCCAGCGTGATTCCCGCCTCCGGTGTCCCCTTCGAGATCCAAATTCGAACATCCGAAATGCACCAGATCGCCGAAGAAGGCATCGCTGCACATTGGAAGTACAAGGAAGGCAAACCTCTCGAGGAAGACGACGTCCGCAATTTCGCCTGGCTTCGCCAAATCATCGAATGGCAGCGGGAGGTCAAGGACCCGCACGAGTTCCTCAACAGCCTCAAGATCGATCTCTACCCCGAAGACGTCTACTGCTTCACACCCAAGGGCGAAGTGAAGTCGTTCGCGCGAGGCGCGACCCCCATTGATTTCGCCTACGCCATTCACACCGACGTCGGTCACCAGTGTGTCGGCGCCAGAGTCAACGGGAAACTCGTCCCCCTCCGATATCGGCTGAAGAATGGCGACATCGTCGAGGTCGTTACCGCTTCCGGGCACCGGCCGAGCCGCGACTGGTTGTCCGTGGTCGTCACGTCGCGCGCCCGTAGCAAGATCAAGACCTTCCTCAACACCAACGAGAAGCAGCGCAGTATCGAGATCGGTAAGAAGGTGCTGGAGAAAGAAGCCCGGCGCTTCGGCCTCGCCTTCAAAGGCATCGTCGAGTCCGAAGGGTTTCCGAGACTCCTAAAGGATTATGGGAGCGGTAAGGCCGACGATCTATGCGCCGCGGTCGGCTACGGCAAGGTCTCCCCCCGGCAAATCATCGCTCGTTTCGTGCCGGCGGAGAAGATGAACAAAAAGGACGGCGCCAGAACCAGCCTGGCTCAGGTCGTGCGCCGCGTCCTCCGCGTTCCGGAAGACAAGATCCTGGTTCGGGGAATCAACGATTTGCTGGTGTTTCGGGCCAAATGCTGCAACCCGATTCCGGGAGAGAAGATTACCGGCTACATCACGCGCGGGAAGGGAGTATCGGTCCACTCCGTTAATTGCCCGAACGTGCTCAATCTGATGTACGATCCGGAACGGAAGATAGAAGTCGAGTGGGAGCGTGACAGCGAAGCAAGGTACGATGTCACGATCTCGGTGGACGTTGACGACCGACAAGGGATCCTGGCGGATATCACTTCCATCATCGCCAGCAGCAATACCGATATCCGAAACATCGAGGCCAAGACCTTTGAGGAACACAAGGGAGCGATCGGTGTTACCTTGTCCATCAATAACTTGAAGCATCTGGAACGTATCACTCGCTCGATTCGATCGGTCCACGGCGTCCGAGACATCGCACGGTATACGCCCCACTAGAGGTCCACTGTCGGTTTTTTCCGAAAATATCTAACGTCACGCCCCAAATGTAACGGGAGTACTCATGGATAAGAGAGCGCTGTTTACCGACAAAGCCCCACGCCCCATCGGTCCCTATAGCCAGGCGATCAAAGCGGGGAATTTCCTTTTCCTAGCCGGTCAGGTATCACTGGATCCTGCCACCGGTGAGCTCATAGAGGGTGACATCGTGGCTCAGACGAGGCGCACGATGGAGAACATTATGGCGGTCCTCGAGAATGCGGGCCTCGGGCCCGAAAATGTCGTCAAGGCAACGGTATACCTCGCCGACATGGACGACTTCGCTGCCATGAACGAAGTCTACAGCACCTATTTCAAGGAGACGCCACCGGCCAGGGCGGCTATTCAGGTGGCGCGCCTACCGAAAGACGCTAAGGTCGAAATCGACATGATCGCCCTGACCGCCTGAATGGCTGACGAGCCCGGGATCCCGTCCTAGGGTTGAAGGAGAGCGATTAGGGCTTTCAGGGCTTTGAATAGAGGGCAGTAAAGGGCGGGCCCGGGCAACCTCGGTCAGGTTGTCAGGCCGCTTTAACGACTTTGCCGGAGCGGATACATCGCGTGCAGACGCGAATGCGTTTCCGAACGCCATCGACGATGGCATGGACTCGCTGAAGGTTCGGGTACCACTTCCTTCTCGTCAAATTATGGGCATGGCTAACCCGGTTGCCGCTCTGGGGGCCTTTGCCACAAATCTCACAAACTCGTGCCATGCTTCGAAAATCCTTTCCTCAACAAACGCTTATGGTAACGGAGCCTTACGGTCCGCGCAAGTGCTAGGCCGCACTACACACGTCGCAGGGGCAGAGCTCCCGCAAACTACTGAAGCTGTATATTCCTGTATTGTGCCCGTCCGACCACGATACCTGGATGGCGTAGTTCCCCACCGGATTGATGCCAAGGGAGCGGAAGTCCGAAGGGAGGAGCAAGATCAGGTTCTTCCGCTTTCCTGTCCACTCGTCGACGCAAACCGCGCAGGGGCAGTGGTTGCGCAACAGCTCGAACGGATAACGCGAGTCGTGACCGTCCGCCCACACGATCCGTAGCTTGCCTTCGCCCTCACTGATCTCCTTTGGCTTCACCGAATTCCCACTCTCGTGCTTCACAACCGAGACTGCGGCGGCCAAACGTTCGGCGATCGCAAGATAGGTCTGAGACGTGGGGGACTCGGGGTTCCTAGCCACGATTGGCTCGCCTTCGTCGCCGGAGGCGACGATTTCCGGGTCGATGGGGATACCACCCAGGAAGGGCAGCCCCAACTCGCTGCAGATCTTTTCTCCGCCCCCCTGGCTGAAGATATGAGTTCGCTCGTGGCAATGGGAGCACTCGAAGTAGCTCATGTTCTCGATGATGCCGAGCACCGGGACCTGGACCGGCTGGAACATCCGAAGCCCCTTCTCCGCGATATTTCGTGCAACATCTTGGGGCGTCGTAACGATGGCCGCACCGGTCAACGGCACACTCTGCGTCAGCGTGAGCTGGACGTCACCCGTTCCCGGAGGCAAGTCGATGATCAGGTAATCGAGCTCCCCCCAAGCCACGCCGGCGAGGAATTGCTGGATCAGCTTGGTGGCCATAGGCCCTCGCCAAATCACTGGCGTCTCCTTGTTCGTGAGCAAGCCCATCGACATGAGCTTGACGCCATGTGCTTCCACGGGGATCAGCCGGCGGTCCTGGTCAGCCTCCGGTCTCTGAGTCACACCGAACATCGTTCCCTGGGAAGGTCCGTACACATCGGCATCACACAAACCCACCGACGCACCGGTACGCTGGAGGGCCACCGCCAGGTTCGCAGCGATGGTGGACTTCCCGACTCCGCCTTTCCCCGACGCAATGGCGATCATGCTCTGGATCTCCGATAGCTGAGCCGCCTGGCCGTCCTGACCAGCCTGACCGGTCTTTCCGTGCTGGCGAGCTTGCTGAGTCGAGGAGACCGAAACATTGACCTCTTCGATTCCCGCAAGCCCCTTGACCGCGACTTCCGCCTCCGTTTTCAGTCGTTCTCTCACCAAGCTCGTGGGCGAGCTGCGCTCGATATCGAAACTAATAATGGGCGAGCAGATCTTGATGTTTTTCACAAACCCCAGCGATACGATGTCTCGTCGTAGATGCGGGTCCTGGACAGTACTCAGTTTCTCTAGTACGTCGGCCTCGTCGATTTTGTTGGGTTTGTCGGCTGTGTCGGCTTTGCCCTGCTGCATATTCCCTCCGTCTGAACCACCGACCATTATAATCCACATGCCGACGGGTTCGCCCATTCAGAGCTTCCCCTTGGCCTCCCCGAGGCGGCGGACTATGGACTATGATGTGGAGCAATGCTTGCTATTCGTTGCCACGATCTGTACAAAACCTACGACGGGCGGGTCGAGGCGGTACGAGGCCTGGACCTGACGGTCGAAGAGGGGGAGTGCTTCGGGCTTTTGGGGCCCAACGGTGCCGGTAAAACCACCACCATCGAGATCCTAGAAGGCTTGCTAGAGCCCACCGCCGGCGGCGTGGAGGTGCTGGGTCGACGCTGGGGAGCTCACGACGAGGAGATCAGGGAACGGCTAGGCATCTCCCTCCAAGAAACGGAGTTCTCGGAAAAGCTCACCGTCGAGGAAACCCTCGACCTCTTCCGCAGCTTCTATCGGACCCCCCGCGAAATAGAAGGGCTGATGAAAGAGGTAGGACTGCTCGAGAAACGCTCGAGCCGGGTGGGAAAGCTCTCCGGGGGCCAAAAACAGCGCCTCGCCGTGGCGAGTGCTTTAGTCGGCGATCCGGAGCTTTTGTTCCTCGACGAGCCAACCACCGGGCTCGATCCCCAGTCGCGCCGGCAACTCTGGGACATTGTCCGCGGATTCAAGGAGCGTGGCCGAACCGTCCTGCTGACGACCCACTATATGGAGGAAGCGGAGCGACTCTGCGACCGGGTGGCAGTCGTGGATCACGGCAAAGTCATCGCCCTCGGCTCGCCGAGCGATCTCATTGCGCGGTTGGGAGCTGAGCATGTCGTAGAGTTCTCGGTAGACCCTATGACCGACCTCGAGCCGGAGACCTTTGCTTCTTTGCCAGCGGTGCGCTCGGTTCATTTCGAGGACGGGATCAGCGCACTCACTGTAACCGAAGTACACATCGCCCTACCGGCGTTGCTCGAAAATCTGCGCTCTCAGGGAAAGGAGCTGGTGGGTCTGAGTACACGGCACGCGAGTCTCGAGGACGTCTTCCTCTCTCTCACCGGAAGGCACTTGCGTGATGATTAGGATCCGTCCGTTTTCCCAACTCCTGAGCGCTCGTTTGCGGGAGGCGCTCCGGGAACCGGAGGTCATTTTCTGGGTCTTCGGGTTTCCCATCCTTATCGCTCTGGGGTTGGGAATCGC
Organism: Candidatus Marinacidobacterales bacterium; assembly: GCA_965222425.1. Taxonomy (GTDB): domain Bacteria; phylum Acidobacteriota; class Vicinamibacteria; order Marinacidobacterales; family DATDRI01; genus CBDCNP01. The sequence continues at coordinate 113,517 of CBDCTW010000020.1, read as the reverse complement.
GTTTCGTAACAAGCCTCCGGAGCGCATCTCCATCGCCGTGGAAGAGCACACCGAGGCGGCCGCGATCGTAGAGCTTCTGAACGAAAGTCCCCAATTCGACGCACGTCTGCTCTCCAACCAAGAGAGTGCCTCGCAACTTCGGCTTGGTAAGGTGGCACTGGTCCTGGTGCCCGGCCGCAGTTACGAGTATCGATTCGACCCCAACCGACCGGACAGCCTCCTTGCGCGAACCCTAGTCGATCAATTCCTCCAAGAAGCCGCAGGCAGAACGGATCCCGTCGAGATAATGGAAACACCGGTAAGCGAGCCGGGCGCCCGCTATATCGACTTCCTCATCCCCGGTCTCATCGGTTTGAACCTGATGAGCGGAGGCATGTGGGGCGTGGGCTTCGTCACGGTGGACATGAGAAGCCGCAAGCTGCTCAAGCGCCTGGTGGCGACGCCCATGCGCAAGAGCGAGTTCCTCTCGGCATTGATCGCGAGCCGCATCGTTTTCATGTTAATCGAGGTCCTGCTTCTGCTCGTCCTTGGGTGGCTGGTCTTTGATATGGTTTTGCGAGGCTCGTTTCTTCTCACGTTGGCCCTCGGTCTCTTGGGCGCCCTCAGTTTCGGCAGCCTCGGGTTGCTGGTGGCGAGTCGGGCCCGGAAGGTGGAAGCTGTATCTGGACTCATGAACCTGGTGATGCTTCCCATGTTCGTCTTCTCCGGAATCTTTTTCTCGTCCGACAGGTTCCCCGACGTGATCCAACCCGCCATCCAAGCTCTTCCCCTCACTGCGTTGAACGATGCCCTGCGGGCCGTCATCATTGAGGGCACAGACTTCCCCTCTCAACTTGGAAGGATTGCTATTCTAGTGGCGTGGATGGTCGTGAGTTTCGCGGTGTCTTTGCGAATTTTCAGGTGGAGTTAAGCTTGACGGCGCGGCTTGCCTCGCCGAAGCCGTTGGATCGAATACACCGCACCAACGGCGAAGGCGGGTTACTTGAGAGATTCCATAACCTCATCTAGAACTTCCTTGGAAGGTCGAAGCCTTTCCTGGGGAAGGTGCGCCAAGGGCTCATCCACGAGATTGAGATGGTCCAGAAAGCTCTCCCGGTCTGGATCCACGAAGATCAAGCCGGTAATGAACTGCTGGTTTTCCATCGCCCCGCGCAGAAGATCCAGTGCACGGCGGGCATCGGTGGGATCGTAGCTGCGCTCGAGCTTCTTGAGCACGACACGAGAACCATCGTGAAGCTTCACTTCAATGGCGCTTCCCTCTTCGTAGTCCACCTGAATCTCCTCGAAGTAGGGCACAAAGCCCACTTCATGGAGCATTTCTTCGTTCTCTTTGCCCCAGGTGTAGCTCTTGGTGGAGCCAGGGTGATTGTTGAAGGTCACGCAGGGGCTGATGATGTCCAGAAAGGCGGTTCCCTTATGGGAGAGAGCGCCTTCGAGTAGAGCCAAGACCTGCTTCGGATCGCCCGCGAACGACCGCGCCACGTAAGACGCGCCCAGCTCGACGGCCATCGTGCACAGATCGATCGCCGGTAGGTCGTTGACCACGCCCGTTTTTAGTTTGGCGCCAAGATCCGCAGTTGCCGAAAACTGGCCTTTGGTGAGCCCGTAAACGCCGTTGTTCTCGACGATGTAGACCATGGGCAGGTTCCGGCGCAACAAATGAACGAATTGGCCAATACCGATCGAAGCGGTGTCGCCGTCCCCGGAGACGCCGACTGCCTTCAGGGTCCGATTGGCGAGCACGGTCCCGGTCGCCACCGACGGCATGCGCCCGTGAACCCCGTTGAACCCATGGCTCTGGCCCAAGAAGTAGGCCGGTGTCTTGGAGGAGCAACCGATCCCGGAAAGCTTCGCCACTTGATGCGGGTGGATGCCCAGCTCGTAAAACGCCTTGGTGAGCTGGCTACTGATGGAGTCGTGGCCGCAGCCGCTGCACAGCGTCGAATGTAGTCCCTTGTAGTCGAGCAGCGCCAGACCGATTCGATTGGTCTTCTTGGGGGGGCCGGGGTGCTCTTTTACGATGGCCATAAAATGAACTCCTATGCGTCAAGTCTTCCAAATTTGGCAGATTCGGCAGATTTGGCAGATTTGACAGGATTGGAAGGCGAAGCGCTGGACGTTTTCTTTTCCGAGCCCGCAATCTCATCGGTCACGGAGCGTGCATCGATGGGCAGACCGTTGTAGTGGAGAACGCTTTTAATCTTATCTTGCTCGCCGGGCTCGTTCGAGACCTCGAGACGCAGGAGCTGCGCCATTTGCCCATCACGATTCTGCTCCACGACGTAAACTCGTTCGCAGGATCGAATGAAGGATGCGACCTCCCCGGTGAAAGGCAGGGCGCGGAGGCGAAGATAGCGTGTCTTGAGGCTCTCCTCCACCTCTAACTGATCCCGTGACTCTATCACCGCCCAATGGGAGCTCCCGAAAGCGATGATCCCGATCTCCGCATCGGCCTCACCCACGATCTCGGGAGCGGGGACGTACTTCCGGGCCGTCTCGAACTTGCGGGCCAGTCGGTCCATATTGTTTTGATAATCGCCGGGTCGCTCGGTGTACTGGGCGTCCTCGTTGTGACCGCTCCCGCGCGTAAAGTAGGCGGCCGCCGGATGGTCGGTTCCGGGAAGCGTTCGATACGGGATCCCATCGCCATCGACGTCACGATAGCGTCCAAAGCTGCCCAGCTTTTCCAGATCCTCCGTCGTCAGAATTTTCCCGCGATCGAAGGGCTTTTCCGGATATGGAAACGGATCCGCCATCCAGTAATTCATTCCCAGATCCAGGTCGGAAAGAACGAACACCGGGGTCTGTAGACGATCGGCCAGATTAAACGATTCGATACCGAACTCGAAACACTCTTCTACTGAAGCCGGGAGAAGGCAAACATGCTTGGTGTCACCATGCGAGAGAAGATGCGTCGAGATGATGTCTCCTTGCGCCGTCCGCGTCGGAAGGCCGGTGGAAGGACCTACCCGCTGGATATTCCAGACGACGACCGGGATCTCGGCGTAGTATCCGTACCCGGCGAACTCCCCCATCAACGAAATGCCCGGCCCACTGGTGGCGGTCATGGAACGTGCTCCCGTCCAGCCTCCACCGAGCGCCATACCGATGGCGGCCAGTTCGTCTTCCGCTTGCACGATGGCAAAGGTTGCCTTGCCCGTCTCTTTGTCGATCCGATATTGCCTCATGAAGTCGATGAGCTGCTCGCAAACGCTGGAAGAGGGCGTGATGGGGTACCAGGTCACGACGCTGACCCCGCCGAACATTGCTCCGAGTGCTGCTGCGGCGTTACCGTCGATCAAGACCTTTCCTTGGGTCTTATTCATACGTTCCACGCGAAGAGGGTCGGCCTTGGTAAGGTTCCGCTCGGCATACTCGAAGCCGATATCGATCGCCTTCTCGTTTAGCTCGATCGCCTTTTTCTTCGACCCGAACTGCTTGCTGACTGCGGTCTGGATCTCTGTCTTGTCGATGGACAGCAGCTGACCGACGACGCCAACATAGATCATGTTAGCCAAGAGTTTTCGGAGCTTGACTTCCGGAATCACTTCTCTGGCCAGATCTGCGAATGGGGCGGGATAGTAGACTAAGTCCGACCGTGCACCCTCGAGCTTGAACGATTGCTCGTAGACAACCGCCGCCCCCGGCCTCAAACTCGCAACGTCTTCGCGCGCGGTCTGGGGATTCATCGCCACCAGGAAGTCGATCTCCTTGCGGCGGGCGACGTATCCGTGCTTGCTGGCTCGAATCGTGAACCAGGTGGGGAGACCGGCAATGTTGGAAGGGAAGAGGTTCTTACCGTTAACCGGTACGCCCATGCGAAAGATGGAACGCATGAGAACGTTGTTGGACGATTGACTTCCCGAGCCGTTAACCGTCGCTATTTGAATCGAAAAGTCGTTAATGACTGGCTCTGGTTGAGCCCCCTGCTCCTTGGTCTCGCTAACTGCCGCTTCCGTAGTCATGGTGGAAATCTCCCGATAGGCCTGATCGAGCTCAGGCCGTTAGGACATGATAACAAATCACTTAGGCTTATTGAACCCGCTTCGAAGAGAAACTTGTCGATCGACGAAGGCGGTGGAATGTCTCCGCCTCTCCAAATCGGGCCACCCTCGGGGCGGGAGAGCCTCTTCTGAGCCCCTCTGCTCCCAGCATACAAAGTGGCCGTCGTGGCCGCAAGACTTCGTCGCCCTATTTCCGGCGAGCTCGGCCCAATTCCGGGTTGCGCCCCAGTACACGCTTCCGGGATACGCCGTAGCGGGCAATCTTGTAATGGAGGGCCCGCGGACTGATCCCGAGGATTCTTGCGGCCTTCTGACGATGGTCGGTGACATCTTCCAAGGTCTTCCGGATCATGATCTCTTCGACCTTGCGGAGCGGCGTCCCGAGAGGAACGTGGACTTCCCGGGCGGTCCCGTCGGAGCTCATCAGTTCGGGCGGCAGGTGCTCGGGGCGGATGGTGGTCGAGTCCACGGTGACCGTCATCCGCTCGATGACGTTCCGGAGCTCTCGAATATTCTCCGGCCAGCTATAGCGCATCAGGATGTCTAGAGCCTCCCGACTTAACCTCTTGGCCCGCCTTCGATTTATCTGCGCGAACTCTTTCAAGAAGCCATCCGCCAGCAGCGGGACGTCCTCTCGTCGCTCACGCAGGGAGGGCAAGTGAATCGGCACCACCGCTAAACGATAGTAGAGGTCCTGACGAAAACGTCCTGCCTCGACTTCCTCCTTCAAGTCCTTGTTGGTGGCGGCGATGATGCGGACATCGACCCGGATCGTCTTGTCGCCGCCCAGTCGCAGCAACTCTTTCTCTTGCAGCACCCTCAAGAACTCCACCTGGGTCTTAGGGGTCATCTCGCCCACTTCGTCCAGAAGCAGCGTGCCCTCGTGAGCGAGCTCGATCTTTCCTGCCTTCGTTTCGGCCGCGTTGGTGAACGCCCCCCTCTCGAAACCGAAGAGCTCGCTCTCCAAGAGCCCTTCGGGAAGCGCCCCGCAGTTGATCGTGACGAACGGGCCGTCGCGGCGATCGCCACGTTTGTGGATCGCCTTGGCGACTAGTTCTTTCCCGGTGCCGCTTTCTCCGGTGAGAAGAACCGTAGCGTTGGTGGCGGCCACCTGAGATGCCACCTCGTAGACTTCCGTGATGAGGCGGCTCTTCCCTACCACCTTGCCGTATTCGTCTTTCAAAGACAGCCGCTGCCTGAGACTGCGGTTCTCCTCGGCGAGGCGGCGCTTCTCCAGCGCCCGCTCGACCAGGACGGAAAGCCTTGCGAGGTCGAGGGGCTTGAGAAGGTAGTCATAAGCCCCCTCTCTCATCGCCTCCACGGCAGCCTCGATGGAGCCGTGAGAAGCGGTAACCATGACTTCGGTTTGGGGTGATTGCTGCTTGAGCCGCCGAAGACGATCCGCCCAGTTGTTGCCAAGAGTGCCCAGATCCAAGATCACCAGACCGTACTCGTTCCTCGAGGTTTGCTCCGTGGCACCATCGATCCGCTCGGGCGCAACCACAGAAAACCCTCGAGGACTCAAAGCCTCGACGATCGCTTGTCGTTCCCGCTGCTCGGGCTCGATGACCAGAATCCGTTCTCCGCGCGTAGGCATTAGTCTTACTGTCCGCAGCCCCGTCGACGGTCGGATCCGATTTCGACTAACGGGCCGCTAATGCCTTTTGAAAGACGGGCTTCCAAGCCGTCTCGTGGTTCGCTAAAAGCCTTTGTGGTGACCTGCATTGTTTGCACTCGGTCCAAAACTAACCCATGGCGAGTAGGTGGTCAAATGACTCGGGGAGGACGGTTATTTCGCCCAAATGATGGGAGATAGGTCGATCAAGACCTCTGCATTTCTTGCGTTTTCGACCTAACGGCCTGCATAAACTTCTTGGTTCGGGTGTCGCGCGTTACGTTGTCATACTGGTTCCCGCTAGAGGCCCCCATGCTTGCCGCCAAACAGGACATCGGCACGGACCCGTGGCCAGAGAGGCCGGCGTTCATTGACAGCGACTCGTTGCTGACTCTACACTGGCGCCTGGCCACTTTGAGATTAGCAACTGGGCATTTTGGCACCCCTCACGAGTTGAGAGGCGCCTGGCGAAGTCGATAGTGGCAACGGAGCACTTTGGCGCCCGTCACATCTTGAGAGGCGGTCCGGCGTTTCCGGTCTTCTCGGCTTTATCGCAACAGGATCACAAAAAGGGGATTAGTGGTGAGACCCACGTGGAAAGGCTTCCTCAAGCTATCGTTGATCAATATACCGGTGCGAATGTATCCGGCGGCCCGATCACAATCTCTTCATTTCAATCAGATTCACAAGACCTGCAGTACGCGAATCAAATACGACAAGAAATGTCCGACGTGTAATTGCAGCGTAAGTAACGATGACATCGTCAAGGGCTATGAGTTCGGGAAGGACCAATACGTGATCTTCGACGCCGAGGACTTCGACAAGGTCCGGCTGGAGTCCACCAAGTGCATCTCCATCGTCCAGTTCGTAGGTGACGGCGACATCGACCCTTTGTACTACCACGGATCCCACTACTTGGTTCCGGACGGGCCGGTAGCGATCGAGAGCTATGCAACGATCCGTAGGGTAATGGAAGAAAAAAGGTGCGTAGCCCTCGCCAAAGTCGTCCTCAGCGGCAAAGAGCAGGTCATGGCCATCCGCCCGAAAGATGACGGCTTTGTCGTGTCCAGCCTTTACTACGGGGACGAGGTGCGTAGCATGAGCGCCCTCGAGGAGCTCCAGAACCAACCGGATGTCAACCCACAAGAGGCCGAGCTCGCAGGCCAACTCATCGATAGCATCACCAAGCCGTTTCACCCCGAGACGTTCGAAGACGAGTATCGGAAGCAGGTACTCGACATCATCACCGCGAAAGCGGAGGGCAAGGAGTTCGTGGAGCCGCCGCAAGTCGAGACCGGAAAGGTCATCAATCTCATGGACGCTCTCAAGAACAGCCTCGAGCGGGCACAAGACCCTGCCGCAGAAAGCGGCGACGAGGAGCTCCCGGCCACCGGCACGACTCCCTAGTGCCTAGAAATAGAATCTCTGGGCGTTTGAGGTTGGGTCAGCTCTTCTTCAAATGACAGGCTGGCTCGATAAGAAGGTCACACCCATGCTGGCCTCCCCGGGCCGGCCCTTCGACTCCAATAATCATCTCTACGAGATCAAGTGGGACGGTATTCGGGTCCTCGCTTTTTTCGGGAAGGGCCGAATACGGCTCCAAACGCGACGCCTTCTAGATACGACACACCGATATCCAGAGATCGTCCGCGCCCTCCGCGAGCTCCCCGGAGAAGGGATCCTGGACGGCGAGGTCGTCGTCTTCGACGGAGACAAACCGAACTTCGAACGGGCCCTCAAGCGTGAGCTGGTGTCTGATCCAACCCGGGTCCTTCAGCGCGCCCGCGACATCCCTGCGTACTACGTCGCCTTCGATCTTCTCTACCTGGACGGGCGCGTGCTCATGGAAGAGCCTCTGTCCGAACGGAAGCGACTTCTGTCGAAGCTGCTCACGGAAAGTCCACCCAAACCCATCATCGAGTCCGACTACATTCTTGAGCGAGGAACGGCGTACTACCAGGAAGCGGCCCAACGGGGGCTGGAAGGCATCGTGGCCAAGACTCTCGACGGCCGTTACCTTTCAAGCAAACGCACGCGAGATTGGATCAAAATCAAAGTGCGTCGCACGATTGATTGCGTCGTCTTGGGAACCGTCCTCGAGAAAGGCACGGGGCGAGTGAAGTCCTTAGTGCTCGGTGCCCACCGGGACGGAGACCTCGTTTGGATCGGTAATGTTGGAAGCGGTTTGGATGAAAAAACGCTCCAAGCGCTCAAGCAGGAGCTGGGCCCGCTCGAAAGTGCCCCCCCGAACGGGCTCAAGGTCATCGCACCGGGCGACGTCCGCTGGTTGAAGCCCGTCCTCGTTGCTCGCGTCGAGTATGCCGAGACGACGCGAGAAGGAAGGCTGAGGGCCCCAGTCTTCGTGGGCTTCGTGGACTCGTCACCCGACAAGTGCCTGGCGCCCAACAACTGACTCAGCTCCTCGCAGGCAGAAGCTCTATGAGCTCTTGTACCAAACGGCCGGTGATTCCCCAGATGTCGCGCTTCCCGTAGCGATAGTGGTAAATCGGAATCCTTTGACCAGGCGATATCTCTCGCTGCTCTACGGAAACCACGTGCGGTTCGCGAAGGACCGACAGAGGCACGAGTAGCAGTTCTTCCACTTCGTGGTTGGTTCGAAACGCGTAGGGGCCATCTACCAAACCGACGAACGGGGTGATGCGAAACCCGGTGATCGTGGGCATTTCGTCCATCTGTCCTAGAATATCGACGTCCGACGCTCTGAGTCCTACCTCTTCCTCGCTCTCTCTCAATGCCGCAGCTAGTGGAGAGGCGTCCGTCGGATCGATGGCGCCTCCCGGAAAAGAGATGTCGCCTGGCTGCCGCCGCAAGGAGGAGGCTCGGACCGTCAAGAGAAGTTTGTAATCGTCTGCCTCCGAAACCAGCGGCAGAAGAACGGCGGCCGGTCGCAAAGCCTCACTTACCGCAGGTCGCGGCTTGCGGGTCTTCAGGCGACGACGTACCTCCTGCTCTATCTCAGCCATGACGCATATTATGCTCCATCGACGACTGCGATTGCGGGGCGTCGCTGCCGTTGGCTATAATGTGGGTCCTCTCGAGCGAGTAGACGAGCGGACAGGGGTTCCCCATTGGTCCACCATCCACAGGCGGCCACGCGGCGGCCGCACAAGAGAGGTCCCATGCGGGCGCCGAAACAGGTTGGTTGCGGGCAACGAAGCGATCAGACGGGCATCAATAAAGGTGGGTGCCCCTAGGTGAGTTAGCCAGTTGCCGATGGCCCTCCTGGCGCGCGCGCCTACGCGTATCGATCTGGCGGGGGGAACTCTCGACATTTGGCCGGTCTACCTGATGCTCGAGCAGGCTGCAACCGTGAACGTCGCCATAGATCTCTATGCCGAGGTGAGCATCGACCCGGCCACGTCCAAATGGCGCGTTACGGTCGAAGACGGCGGGCGGCAGATCGAATCACCGTCACCAGCGCAGCTCTCTAAGCAAGCCGGTGCCGAGATCGCCGGCACGCTGCTCGGTTTCTTTGCACCCGACGAGCCCGTTTCGATCACAACGCGCAGCCAGGCACCCCTACAATCGGGACTCGGAGCTTCCTCGGCGCTGGGAATCGCGCTGGCCGGCGGCCTGAACGAATTGACGGGCTCTCGGTACGAACCTTCGGACCTCATCGAGATCGTGAAGAACACTGAGGCAAAGATACTCGGGACGATGACGGGAGCACAGGATCACTATCCTCCGGTATACGGCGGTGCCAGCTGTCTCTGGTGGGGAATGGGCAGCGATCGGCGCGAGCCGTTACTCCTCGATGCCTCAAGCTTCGAAAACCGCTTCTTGCTCGCTTACACGCACCAACCGCACGACTCGGGCGTCAACAATTGGGAAATCGTGAAACGGTTCCTGGATGGAGATACGACGACGCGCCAAGCCTTCGAGACCATCGGGAGCATCGCGGTTAGGATGCGAGAGGCCCTGGCAAACGAGAACTTGGAGCAAGTGGCGGAGCTCGTCGGCGAAGAATGGCAGGCGCGACAACAACTGGCCCCCACCGTCTCGAGCCCCGAAGTCGAACGCATCCTGAGCGCCGCGCTGCAGGCTGGGGCCGACAGCGGGAAGGCGTGTGGCGCGGGCGGCGGCGGTTGTCTCCTGATAGCGGCCCGGCCCGATGTGCGGGGGCCCGTGGAGGATGCGATTCGCGCCGCCGGTGGTTCGCTGGTAGCCTTTCACGTCGACACCCAGGGATTACGACTGGATTCAGCAGGAGGATAATTTGGCTGCAGCGACACAAATCCGCAAAGGCTGGGTGCTCAAACTGAACGACGAGCTTTTCATCGTTCTCGCTATGGATCACGTCACGCCCGGCAAGGGTAAAGCCTTCGTTCAAACCAAACTACGAAGTCTCAAAAACGGCCGGCTCCTCGACCGCCGGTTCCGCGCTGCCGATAACGTCGAGAAAGCCATCCTGACAACCGTCGAAATGAACTACTTGTACGGCTCGGGCGAAGAGCACCACTTCATGAACAACGAGACCTATGAGCAGATCACGCTCACCGAGACGATCCTCGGCAATGCGTTGAACTATTTGGTGCCAAACAGCACACTCAAGGTACAGATGCATGAGGGCACGCCGGTCGGGATCGAGCTTCCGGGCTCGGTGGAGCTCAAAGTCGTCGACACCGAGCCGGGAATCAAGGGCGCCTCGGCGCAGCAGCAGTCCAAACCCGCCACCCTCGAGACCGGGCTGGTGGTGCAGATTCCTTATTTCGTAAACAAGGACGAAGTGATCCGTATCGACACCTTTGAAGGCAAGTACGTCGAACGAGTGAAGTCGTGAGTATGAGTTGAGGAGGGATATACATTGATAGTTGCCATTGGCTCCACCCGGGGGCCCAAGGTCGAGGCGGTTCGACGCACGCTCTCCATACTCAAAGAACGCTTCCCGGAGCTCTTTCGCGACGAGCTCCGTCTCATCGCCAGGGCCGTACCCTCGGGGACGCCGTCTACTCCCCTTTCGACGGCCGAGCTCATGGAAGGCGCTCAAACACGCGCGCAAGGACTGTTCGAGATTCTCTCCGAAGAGGGAACCGTCCCCAAGCTGTCGATCGGGCTCGAGGGGGGACTGCGAAGCGAATCTGAGGGACTCGCGGAACCGGTGATCTCGTTAGAGGCGTGGGCCTATGTCACCGACGGAGTGAGTGGTTTCTTTGGGAGTAGCGGTTGTTTGCCGCTTCCCGGCGTTCTCGTTGAAGCGGTGGTCGAACGCGGCGAAAATCTCGGGCCAGCGGCAGACAAACTCTACGGCCAACAGGACGTAGCTGGACGGCAAGGAACGTTCGGAGTCTTGACCGCCGATCTAGTGACACGTGAGGAAGCGTTCGTGCGCGCTCTTCTCCATGCCTTGGCCCCCTTCTACAACGCCTCCGCGTACGCGGAACGGGTCACTGAGAAGACGGCTACGAAACGCCCGGGGGCATCGCCACAGGCGCCGTAAGCGCCCCCCGAAGCTTAAGGCCAACCGCACATGGATGTCGTTCGCTCTCGCTCGGGCTGGATCGAGGTTATCACCGGGAGCATGTTCAGCGGAAAGAGCGAAGAGCTGATCCGCCGCGTACGTCGCGCCCAGATCGCTCGACAACGGGTCCAGGTCTTCAAACCGAGCATCGACGGCCGCTACAGCCTGGAGCACATCGTCTCCCACAACGACCAGCGACTCGAGGCGGAGCTGGTCCCCACCGCGGATGAAATCGAGAAACGTCTCGAGCATCGGACCGAGGTCGTGGGGATCGACGAGGCACAGTTCTTCGATCCCGAACTGGTCAATGTGTGTAACCAATTGGCTAACATGGGCAAGCGGGTCATCGTCGCTGGCCTCGACCAAGACTACCTGGGCAAGCCCTTCGAACCGATCCCGCAGTTACTCGCCATTGCGGAGTACATCACCAAAACCTTGGCGATATGTATGCGTTGCGGGAATCCCGCGAATCACACTCAGCGACTCGTGACGTCTCACGAAAGAGTCGTGGTCGGAGGGTCGGAGACTTACGAAGCGCGCTGTAGACGGTGTTTCGAGCCCGGGCCGGCGACCGACAACTGAGCCTTCCGCAGTCCTTCTACCCATAGGTTGCCTTGGTGCATAACTCTGGACAACTCTAAAGGAATCAGCAGGTTACGTTTTTGGGCCAAAAATCGCAGAGTCAACGGAATCAATGACTTACCTGTATTTATGCACCAAGGCAGCTGAACGGCGGGTTGGCAACCACGGCGTCGAAGTGGGGCCTTTTCGCCGGGTTCCGCTCGCGGAGCAGGTCCCAGTCGTTGGTCAGCGTGTCCCCGTGATAGATCTCGAACTCTGAGTCCTTCACCCCGTGCAGCAGCATGTTCATCCGCGCGAGGTTGTAGGTGGTGATGTTCTTCTCCTGCCCGTAGATCTTGCCGATGCCGTGCGGCCCCATGCGCTTGCGCACATTGAGCAGCAGCGAGCCCGAGCCGCAGGCGAAGTCCATCACGCTGGCGAGGTGCTTCCGCTTGCCGGTCTTCGGCTCCTGGCTGTCTAGCGCGACGATCCCGGACAGGATGTCCGAGATCCGCTGCGGCGTGTAGAACTCACCGGCCTTCTTGCCCGAGCCAGCGGCGAACTGGCCGAGCAGGTACTCATAGGCGTCGCCGAGGGTGTCGCTGTCCGTGGAGAACTCCGCGAGGCCCTCGGCTATCTTGGTGATGATCGTGCAGAGCTTCGCGTTCCGGTCTGCGTAGGTCTTGCCGAGCTTTTCGGAGCCGAGATTGATTTCCGAAAACAGGGTGCTTCCGCAATTAAGTGTTGGCGGCCAGCCCCTAACCGGTCTGCGTGCTAGAGTTTGAACCAGAATTCCGAAGACACAGTTCTCTCATCGTCAGGGCAGAGCCAAAGTGAAGAATAGCAGATGTCTCAATCTCGCATGTCCGTTGCGGGGCAAAGTGAGTTCCGGAAACATCGTTCGCCACGGATTCTACCGAACCAGGTCCGGGAAACGCCGTCGATAACGGTGCGGCGAGTGCGGAAAGACGTTCTCCTCGACGAAAGGCACGCCCTACTACCGTCTCCAACATCGAAGAGCTACTTTCGATGGGGTCATCGCTCTCAGAGTCGAGGGTGTCAGCATTTCCTCGATTTCCAGGATCAAAGGGATTGCCTGGAACACCGTCGCCCGCTGGCTCGAGAAGGCAGCCCAAGTGTGTCGTCGATTCAATCACAGAAGGATCGCTGGCTTCGCTGCCGAAGAGCTTCAAGCCGACGAGATTCGCACGTTCGCGGGCAACAAGAAGACACCGAGTTGGGTCTTCGTTACAATCGAAGTCTGGTCTCGGCTCTGGCCATCGACGGTGACGGGAAGGCGAAGCTACCGGAACACTCACGCTCTGTTTCGCGACCTTTCGAGACGGATGAATTTCGAGCGTCTTCCCTTGATCGTTACGGATGGATTCGAATTCTACCAGAAGGTCATCCGTCGCTTCTTCGGTCCAGCGTGTCTCTACGGCCAGGTCCTCAAGACGCGCAGGAACAATCGTATCATCAAGGTCGAACGGAGAGCGCTGCACGGAGCCGCGTGACGATTCGAAGACGCGCTCAATAACTCCGAGGACTCTTCGACATTGAACACGTCGTTCATCGAGCGGTTGAATCTGACCATCCGGCAAAGCTCGGCATACCTTTCGAGACGAACGCTTTCCCACGCTCGCTCGACGGAGAGGCTCGATGAGCACCTGGAGTTGCTCCGTTGCTATTACAACTTCGTCCGACCGCACGGAGCTCTGAAGTTCGGACGTGAGATCCGAACTCCGGCTATGCAGGCTGGTCTGACCACGCGACGGCTCACCTTTCGAGACATCTTCTTGGCGACGACGATTCCTTTGTGGTCGCGGATCGAGGTTTTCCTGCTCAATAGGGCGCGCAACCCGGTCTCTTCCGCACCTGTACCACTGCCCGCAGCCGCGTAGCAACACTTGATGGCGGAAGCACCAGATAGAGCGTCAGGAGCAGAAAAAAAGCAAGTACGGCGAGCGCCCTTGGCGCGACGGGGCTCTTGGCGGGCACTGCCCAGAGCATTGGCTCCGAGCCTCAGTCCACCGAGATAGGAGTGAGCTCGACTTTACAACATCGACGGCAAGCGGGGAAGATGCCGTGATCGAGAAGCTTCTTCCGGTAGTCCACGAACTTCGGTCCGTTCCAGATCTCGGCGAGGCTCTGCTTGCGCAGATCGCCCATCTCGGTGCGAATGAACGGACAGAATTGGACCTTGCCGTCGTAGGTGATCCTCCCGCCAAAAAACGGATAAAAGCACTGGCCTTTGAGCGGGTAGTTGGGAGTGTAGTAGTTCTCCATGGCGGAAAATGACTGGGCCGGCCGCCAGTTGATGGTCACTCCCTTGCTCTTGCCGTAGGCCACTGCTTCTTCGAGCACTTTGGGCACGGCCCGAGGCTCGATCCCCGGGTCATCGGTGACCAGAGTGCTGATGAGCTCCGGATCGGTCTCGCCGAGTATGGCCAGTGTGTCGTTTATCTCCTGGTGAGTGGCAAACATCAGGTGATTGACGCCGATGAGCGTCACCCCTAACTCGGCGACCGCGTCGATGATCCGGGGGAAGAGATGGACATTGCCCTGATTGAGCGTGGTGTTTACCGAGATACGGGGCGGGACGCCATTTTCGCGAAACGCCTTGCGAAGGCGTTTGATGTTGGTGGTGGTTTTCTGGAAGGCTCCCTTCAGCCCGCGTACCTCGTCGTGGAACTCCTCCGGGCCGTCGATGGAAACGCTGATATGCCGCAGGAAACCCGACGCCGCCAGTGCCCCCAGAGATTGTATCTTCTCCTCGGTCAACATCGTTGCGTTGGTGGTGATGTAATCGCAGTGCATCCCCTTTTTTTGCAACAGCTCGAATATCGAAAGGAGGTTCTTGCGTACAAACGGCTCGCCGCCGGTGATGTTGACGGCCTTCAGTCCGTTTTCGAAGAAAATACCGTCGAGCTCCTCCAGGCTGAGCTCGCGGGACCGCCAATCCGAAGGATTGAGGATGTCCGCGACGTAGCAAAAGCTGCAGTGGAGATTGCAGAGCAGCGTCGGCTCGTAAACCATGAAGTGGGGAACTTCGGGAGCTCGGCCGTCGCCCTGCTTGACGATTCGATTGGTACGGTAACGCTGAACCGTGCGGGTTGCCTGATTCTTTAACGTCCGTGCCGCGCGCTTGAGCAAAGATCAACACTCCGGAGATGGGCTATGCTTTCCCATCGAGCCACCAATTATACTCCATTCCGGAACACGTGTGCTCCGCAAAAAGTCGATCCGGCGTTGATTGCGCGGGTTAGACCTACCATAGTCGGCTGCTTCTGGCCGGTTTTTTTTGCGGATCACAACCATCGCCACCCAAGGCCGATATTGTCGAATCGCTAACACCACGAAGACGGATCCGGCGCGCCTGGAAGCACGGATATACCTCAAGATGCTTGGCCCAACCGCGCAGATCTGCTCGCAAGATTCTCAAGAGCCTTAATTTCTAAGAAGGGTAGGTCAATTGACTCCATATATTTTCGGACACTTACGGCTCGGGCGAATCGATCCTGTCGAAAAACTCGAAAAACTCGAAAAACTCTCACGTACGGGGCAGGACGCAGGTTCCGACCTGTGCTTCGAGGTTTCCAGCCGAGACCGGATAGCACCAGACTGCGCCATCCGCCACTCAGTCTGGCCAATTGTGGCACTGCAGAGACGCGTGAGATTTTCCGCGCGGCTGGCGGGGTTTTGCAGGATTAGGTGTCACCAGAGACGCGCTAGAAGGGCTGAAGAGGCCTCATTTTCGGTTTTGGTCTCTAATTTCGATTTTTCGAGTGCCACGTTTGCGCCAAAGGGGGGAGCGGGCCGCTGACAGGGCCGTGCAGCGACGGAAAAGAGGCCACCCGAGGGGTTCAGAATCGAGGCCAGGGCTTCCGCGGCGTAGCGGGCCTAGCACGTTTTGGTCCAGGTAGGCCTGGGCCTCCTTGATGTCCCTACTTGCCTCGGATTCGGCCTCAACCAGGATCCGGCAAGGCTTGAGAGCATCCCGTCCATCGTCGCTCTTCGGCCCGTTGTTGATCAGCCTTTCTTAGGAAATCAGTCCTTCTGTCCAAATTGCAAGATTTTCCGCAACCGTCGGCTCAGGCCGGTTCGGCGCAAACGTTACGCTTGGTAATGACCACGCTGGAGCAGGAAGCCGCTGTTATTCCTACCACGCCAACCAGATTCGGTGCTTGCGCTGTTTACTGTTGGTGATATGTACGCATCCCTTTGCAAAAGAGGTACTTACACTCCATTTATCGCGCAGCGAAGGTCACGAGCGCTATTTTGGCTGTAACTTAATGCACCGTAAAGTCTTAGCATCATCTTACCAACACTTGATGGCGGAAGCACCGGTAGACCGAAGATCAATCAAGTTCGGGACGCGCGGATGAATAAATAGAAGGCACAGCGTCTAAGCTGCTGATTTGTGGTCTATTTCAAACGGTACCACTCTGGACGTTCGTTCCCGGCTCGACACCCAAAGAGCTAAGGGCCGAGTTTTGGCACAGGAGGTGCTTCCGCCATGAAGTGTTGGTGGCTGCCGCGTAACCCGTTCGCGTGCTAGAGTTTGAACCAGAATTCTGAAGACACAGTTCTCTCATCGTAAGGGCCGAGCAGAAGTGAAGAATCGCAGATGTCTCAATGGTGATGTCTTAAGATTCCTGTCAAAGAAAAACGATGTATGGTTCCCCAAGCTCAAACCCGTCCCCGTCATGGGGACAGAAAAGGAGAACCATACATCATGGGAAAGGTACTACCGAGTCAGCGATTGCTCAAGCAGTTCGAGGAACAACTGGTATTTGGGGAGATGAATCTCTCGGAGATCGTCCGGTCGGGAGCTCAGATGATGCTTCAATATGCGTTGGAGCGCGAGGTGACGGAGGCGTTGGGTCGAAATTACTATGAGAACGCTCCGGCAACGACGAAGGAGAAGGGACGACGCAACGGGTATGAGTCGCATCGGGTCCTCACGGGCGAGGGAGCGGTAACGGTGCAAGTGCCGCAGGTACGAGAAACAGAGAAGGTGTTTCAGTCAAAGATTCTCGACGCCTACGTGAGCCGGACCGAGAAACTCGATGAACTGATCGCGCGGATGTACGTCCACGGGATGTCGACGCGTGACATTGAGGCGACGTTCGCGGACGTGCTGAGCGGCACGGGTGTCTCGAAGTCGGTGGTGAGCCGGGTCACACGGTGTCTGTCGGAGGATTTCGAGGCGTTTCGAAAACGGGATCTCTCGAACGAGAAGCTGTTGTATCTCGAGCTCGACGGCACGTACCTGCGCTACCACCAAGGAGCGGAGAGGAAAGAGCCCATCCTCGTTGCGACCGGCTATCGCGCTGATGGGACGCGAGTTCTTCTTCATATCGGTGTCGGCAACCGAGAATCCTACGAGAACTGGAAGGGGTTCTTGCAGGAGATGGTGGCCCGAGGAATGAGGGAGCCGTTACTCATCGTGACGGACGGGAATCCTGGAGTGCTCAAAGCGATCGCAGAGGTCTTCCCTCGAAGCCTCAAGCAACGTTGCCAGAAGCACCGCCTCGAGAACATCCTGGGCAAGGCTCCGAAGGAAGTGCGCGACGAACTCAAGGCGGCCATCCTTGAGTCGTTCCATGCGAACAGCTACGAGCAAGGGCTGAAGAAGGGTCGGGAGGTGATCACTCGGTACCGTCAACGATTCCCGAGCGCGATGAAGTGCATGGAAGAGACCCTCGAAGCGTGTCTTCAGGCGCTACGCCTTCCTGCGGCGCATCACAAAAGGCTTCGCACGTCGAATCTACTTGAGCGCACGTTCGGAGAGCACAAACGTCGCACAAAGGTCATTCCTCACTTCTTCACCGAGGAGGCCGCGACGAAACTCTCGTTCGCTGTGCTCTTGGCCGTCGCAAACAAATGGCGCGGCGTGAGGATGGATGTTTTCGCCGCTAGGAAAGTCGAGGAGCTTCGCAACGAGCTTCTCCCGCAAGGCACGTCGGAGAAATCAGCAGCTTAACCGAGCGCGGGGAACCGTACGGAGATTTGACAGGAAAATTAAGACTTGACCGTCTCAATCCCGCATGTGCGTTGCGGGGCAAAGTCAGTTCCGGAAACATCGTTCGCCACGGATTCTACCGAACCAGGTCTGGGAAACGCCGTCGATACCGGTGCGGCGAGTGCGGAAAGACGTTCTCCTCGACGAAAGGCACGCCCTACTACCGTCTCCAACATCGAAGAGCTACTTTCGACGGGGTCATCGCTCTCAGAGTCGAGGGTGTCAGCATTTTCTCGATTTCCCGGATCGAAGGGATTGCCTGGAACACCGTCGCCCGCTGGCTTGAGAAGGCAGCCCAAGTGTGTCGTCGATTCAACCACACAAGGATCGCCGGCTTCGCTGCCGAAGAGCTTCAAGCCGACGAGATTCGCACGTTCGCGGGCAACAAGAAGACGCCGAGTTGGGTCTTCGTTACGATCGAGGTCTGGTCTCGGCTCTGGCCATCGACGGTGACGGGAAGGCGAAGCTACCGGAACACTCACGCTCTGTTTCACGACCTTTCGAGGCGGATGAATTTCGAGCGTCTTCCCCTGATCGTTACGGATGGATTCGAATTCTACCGGAAGGTCATCCGTCGCTTCTTCGGGCCAGCGTGTCTTTACGGCCAAGTCCTCAAAACTCGCAGGAACGGTCGTATCATCAAGGTCGAACGGAGAGCGCTGCACGGAGCCGCGTGGCGATTCGAAGACGCGCTCAATAACTCCGAGGACTCCTCAACATTGAACACGTCGTTCATCGAGCGGTTAAATCTGACCATCCGGCAAAGCTCGGCATACCTTTCGAGACGAACGCTTTCCCACGCTCGCTCGACGGAGAGGCTCGATGAGCACCTGGAGTTGCTCCGTTGCTATTACAACTTCGTCCGACCGCACGGAGCCCTGAAGTTCGGACGTGAGATCCGAACTCCGGCTATGCAGGCCGGTCTGACCACGCGACGGCTCACCTTTCGAGACATCTTCTTGGCGACGACGATTCCTTTGTGGGCGCGGACCGAGATTTTCCTGCTCAGTAGGGCGCGCAACCCGGTCTCTTCCGCACCTGTACCACTGCCCGCAGCCGCGTAGCAACACTTGATGGCGGAAGCACCCGGGCCACCATCTCCTGCAAGAACCTGTGCATCGTCAAAACTGCTCCGACCACGAAATCAAGGACTTACGCTCCGCTTGAATTCCGGGCCGAAGACGGCGAAACTCCGCCGCTATGCTCAACGTTGTTGTCTTCCTCGTCTCACTTGGCGTCCGTGCCATTCGGGCGATGTGTCGGCACCGCGCCGACCTAGTGTTGGAGAACGTCGCTTTGCGGCAGCAAGTGACGGCGCTGAAGAAAGAGCGCCCACGCCCACCGCTCGACGACACGGAACGGGCTTTCTGGGTTGCTCTTCGAGGTTCGTGGCCCGTGTGGGCGAGCCGCCTGCTCATCGTCCACGCGGACACCGTAGCCCGTTGGCATCGCGACCGATTCCGACGGTACTGGGCAAATATCTCGCAGCGCCGCCATCCCGGTCGGCCTCGGATTGATGCCGAGATTCGTCGCCTCGTCCGCACGATGGCGCAAGACGGCTGGGGGGCGCCACGCATCCATGCTGAGCTCACCAAGCTCGGTTTCATCATCTCCGAGAGCACGGTGTCGCGATACCTGCCGCGGCGTCCCGCGGAGCCCGACCAGCTGAAACGATGGATGGCTTTCTTGCGCAACCATAAAGACGATATCGTCGCCATGGATCTGTTCACCGTGCCCACCGCGTCGCTCCGGCTGCTGTACGGCTTCTTCGTCATCGAGCACGGTCGTCGGCACATCGTTCACTTCAACGCCACGTTCCATCCGACGTCTGCTTGGGTTATTCAGCAACTACGCGAGGCATTTCCCTACGACACCGCTCCGAGATATCTCATCTTCGATCGCGACTTCATCTTTAACGCTGCGGTCATCGAGTTCATCAAGGCAACGGGCACAAAACCCGTTCGCACTTCGTTTCGCAGCCCATGGCAAAACGGAACCGCGGAGCGGTGGGTCGGCAGCTGCCGCCGCGAGCTCCTTGAGCACGTGGTGGTTCTCGGCGCATGTCATCTCATCCGGCTCGTGCGAGCTTACATCAGCTACTATCATGAGGACCGTTGCCACTTGGGGCTGAACAAGGACACACCGAGCTTGAGAGCGGTCACGCACCGACCGTCTCCTACGGCGAAAGTAGTCGCACTGCCGCGAGTCGGTGGACTGCACCATCGATACGAGTGGCGAGAGGCAGCCTGAGTCAGCTTGGTCGCTCGCGTTACTCGGCTGGTCGCCGAGAAGTTCGTCCTCAGCACCTTCCCTCGCGCGCTGACCACGCTCTCCAGCATATGCTCGAGGGCGGTCCAGGCCTAGAGTCCAGTCCCGGACTAATAATGACGATGGACAGCCGAGTTTTGGCACAGGACGACCAACGTCCGAGCGAGGTTCTCGAACACGCGGAGGTTGCCTCCTGATATGATACTCTGATGACGGAGTGGAGGGCGCCGTTCTTTTTCCACGGACCTCGGGACACATCCCGAAAACATCAACCGTATAGAAGAAGAAGGTCGCTTAAACGTGAGCCGTGGAGAGTTTCAACTAAGAATGGGCTTGACTCTCGTTCTGTAGAATCCGTTGTGAATAATGCTTCTGGAACCTACCGAGCGGGCAGACCTTTCAGGCATATTTCTTGACGGCCGAAACGGAGATGTACTAGATCAGGTTCACTTATCGAATTGCCAGAGTCAGACAATTTTTTACTTGAATAAGGAGCGAAAGAGCATGAAGAAAATTATCTCTACAGTGTTTGCATTATTAACATCAACATCCGTGAGTATGGCAAACGCCGACCAGTATTTGCAGGCATCTTCAACGATTACCCAGTGTCCTGGCAAGGCACCCGAGGTCGTTAGAATGGATGTCACGGATGCAGCCAATGGCCTTGCCATAAAAGACAACAAAATCACTGTGAGTGAAGCCGGACCCTATCTGATAGTCGCTGCACCTCAAGTGGGACGCGAAGGTGGAGGACGCTATGGTTGCTTTGATTTGTGGCTGCGTGTTAATGGGGATGATGTAGCGAATTCCAATGTGCAGCTGTGTCAGGATGCCGACAGCAGGGCGAAGGACGTCATCATATCGCAGGGAATCGTCCCACTGAAGGCGGGTGATATTGTGGAAGTCATGATGTCAGCTAACAATTCAGAGGCTAATCTGTGCATTGAAGCTATCCAGCCGGCCGGTGAACCATTGGTGCCTTCGATCATTTTCTCGATGGTCAAGTATTAAGGATCGATTCGTCCTCCGGGGTGAACCGCCCCGGGTTTTCCGGAGACTGTTTTAGTTGAGTCTCGCCATCTCTAGCGAGCCTTCCTGCGACCGATAGTAGTTCATCTCGTACTCGACGGGGGCGACATTTCCGATCGGCTCCAAGAGTCGTTGCGTGTTGTACCAATGCGCCCACTCAAGGGTGGCGAACTCGACGTCCTCAGGACCACGCCAGGGCCCGCGTCGACGAATCACCTCGGTCTTGTAGAGGCCGATGATGGATTCAGCCAAAGCGTTATCGTAAGAGTCGCCTCGGCTGCTGACGGACGGCTCAATACCCGCCTCGGCGAGCCGCTCGGTGTAACGGATCGAGACGTACTGCACGCCGCGATCGCTGTGATGCACCAATGGATCTTCTGGGTTTAGTCGG
This sequence comes from Candidatus Marinacidobacterales bacterium, assembly GCA_965222425.1. Taxonomy (GTDB): domain Bacteria; phylum Acidobacteriota; class Vicinamibacteria; order Marinacidobacterales; family DATDRI01; genus CBDCNP01. The sequence goes on along the minus strand of CBDCTW010000020.1, from coordinate 92,145 downwards.
CGCTCGTGCAGCGCCTGCTCCAACGCATCGAGAGCGATGCCTGCAGTCAACGATGTCGTCGCTCGCCAACCGACGATGAGTCGAGCGAAGACGTCGATGACGAAGGCGACATACACGAAGCCGCGCCACGTGGCAACGTAGGTCAGGTCCGAGACCCAGAGCTCGTTCGGGCGTGTGGCGTTGAAGTCGCGCTCCACGAGGTCCATCGGGCGAGCGCCGCTCGAATCCGGCTTCGTCGTCTTGAATCGACGTCCACGGACCGCCCCCTGGAGACCCATTTCACGCATCAGACGGGCCACCGTGCATCGAGCCACGTCGCGGCCCTCACGGCACAGCTGACGCCAGACCTTGCGCACGCCATACACGTCAAAGTTCTCTTGCCGTACACGACGAATCTCGCCGCGGAGTTGGACGTCGCGCTTCGCTCTCGCTGGCAGGCGGCTTGGGTCCTTCTCTCGCGCTTTCTGCTCGTAATAGGTCGACGGGGCGATCGGAAGCATCCGGCAGATCGGCTCGACCCCGTCCTGTGCCAAAACTCAGCCCTTTTGAAATGGCCCATAAATCAGCAACTTAGAGTCTGGTTTGCGGCCGTGCCCAGGGCCGAGCACGAACAAACGACGAAATCATGCAGGCATAGTCCCGGCAGATCGGAGACCGATCAGGTTCGGGGCGCGCGGATGAATAAATAGAAGGCACAGGCTCGATGAGCACCTGGAGTTGCTCCGTTGCTATTACAACTTCGTCCGACCGCACGGAGCTCTGAAGTTCGGACGTGAGATCCGAACTCCGGCTATGCAAGCCGGTCTGACCACGCGACGGCTCACCTTTCGAGACATCTTCTTGGCGACGACGATTCCTTTGTGGTCGCGGATCGAGGTTTTCCTGCTCACTGGGGCGCGCAACCCGGTCTCTTCCGCACCTGTACCACTGCCCGCAGCCGCGTAGCAACACTTGATGGCGGAAGCACCGCACAGGACGGGGTCGATGACGACCATCGCTAGCGCGTCTTCCATGGCGGTTCAGACTCACGGCTCTGCGCTAGGCCAGCGAGTCCCTTGTCCATCAGCTCGCCCCCGGGAAACGCCTCGTAGCTCATGCGTCTATACTAGCAAGTCATCCATTGGGTCAAGTCTTAATTTTCCTGTCAAATCTCCGTACGGTTCCCCGCGCTCGGTTAAGCTGCTGATTTCTCCGACGTGCCTTGCGGGAGAAGCTCGTTGCGAAGCTCCTCGACTTTCCTAGCGGCGAAGACATCCATCCTCACGCCGCGCCATTTGTTTGCGACGGCCAAGAGCACAGCGAACGAGAGTTTCGTCGCGGCCTCCTCGGTGAAGAAGTGAGGAATGACCTTTGTGCGACGTTTGTGCTCTCCGAACGTGCGCTCAAGTAGATTCGACGTGCGAAGCCTTTTGTGATGCGCCGCAGGAAGGCGTAGCGCCTGAAGACACGCTTCGAGGGTCTCTTCCATGCACTTCATCGCGCTCGGGAATCGTTGACGGTACCGAGCGATCACCTCCCGACCCTTCTTCAGCCCTTGCTCGTAGCTGTTCGCATGGAACGACTCAAGGATGGCCGCCTTGAGTTCGTCGCGCACTTCCTTCGGAGCCTTGCCCAGGATGTTCTCGAGGCGGTGCTTCTGGCAACGTTGCTTGAGGCTTCGAGGGAAGACCTCTGCGATCGCTTTGAGCACTCCAGGATTCCCGTCCGTCACGATGAGTAACGGCTCCCTCATTCCTCGGGCCACCATCTCCTGCAAGAACCCCTTCCAGTTCTCGTAGGATTCTCGGTTGCCGACACCGATATGAAGAAGAACTCGCGTCCCATCAGCGCGATAGCCGGTCGCAACGAGGATGGGCTCTTTCCTCTCCGCTCCTTGGTGGTAGCGCAGGTACGTGCCGTCGAGCTCGAGATACAACAGCTTCTCGTTCGAGAGATCCCGTTTTCGAAACGCCTCGAAATCCTCCGACAGACACCGTGTGACCCGGCTCACCACCGACTTCGAGACACCCGTGCCGCTCAGCACGTCCGCGAACGTCGCCTCAATGTCACGCGTCGACATCCCGTGGACGTACATCCGCGCGATCAGTTCATCGAGTTTCTCGGTCCGGCTCACGTAGGCGTCGAGAATCTTTGACTGAAACACCTTCTCTGTTTCTCGTACCTGCGGCACTTGCACCGTTACCGCTCCCTCGCCCGTGAGGACCCGATGCGACTCATACCCGTTGCGTCGTCCCTTCTCCTTCGTCGTTGCCGGAGCGTTCTCATAGTAATTTCGACCCAACGCCTCCGTCACCTCGCGCTCCAACGCATATTGAAGCATCATCTGAGCTCCCGACCGGACGATCTCCGAGAGATTCATCTCCCCAAATACCAGTTGTTCCTCGAACTGCTTGAGCAATCGCTGACTCGGTAGTACCTTTCCCATGATGTATGGTTCTCCTTTTCTGTCCCCATGACGGGGACGGGTTTGAGCTTGGGGAACCATACATCGTTTTTCTTTGACAGGAATCTTAAGACATCACCATCCATTGAGGAGAGGTAGAGCTAGATGGAACCGATTCACGTGCTCCTGCAGAAGCGCTTCAGCCCGCGTGCTTTCGAAGATCGCTCGGTCGCGAAGGAAACAATTCGCTCGTTCCTGGAGGCTGCGCGGTGGGCGCCTTCGTCGTTCAACGAGCAGCCGTGGCGCTTCATCGTCGCGACCAAAGACGATCCCGCAGAACATGAGAAGCTTCTCCGGTGTCTCGCTCCCGGCAACCAGAAGTGGGCCGAGACCGCACCGGTCCTGATACATCGCAAGCACCCGCTCTCATCGACTACGCAGAAGGTTGGCTGTACATCCGAGACGGTGCACAAGTGGGTGCGACAGGCAGAACGTGAGTTTCCCCCCGCATAGCAGGTCTAATACCGACCTGCTATGGTAGGCTGCTTCTAGTCGATCTTCTTTTTTACGGAGCACAGGCAGTTACCAATGAAACCACATTTCGGCTGGACGAAACTGTACTTCACAGATCGTTCACCAAAGGACGCCCTATCACCTAACGGTGTCCTAACAACAAAAGGTCTTTGTCTTATCTTAATGGATCTATCTCTTGAAGGTAACTACGGCCCCATATGCAAGAAGGATCTCACTCTTTATAGCAACTCTGCCAAAGGATTCACGGGGCGCTATTACATCTTGTCAAAAGAGGATGAGAACATTCTTCTTATAGCTGTATCTGATGGCTTGCTGGAGATCTGTCCCAAGGGCGATCATGGAGCATATGTTGATTTTACTGAGACCGGGCTTCAGGAAGCCCTGAAGTGGCCTCCTCCTCAGCTAGCCTTTATTTTGAGCGAGACACAAGATGCTTTTCTCAAGGTCGCATCAAGGAGCGTTGGCGCCGTGTGCGAACTAGTGAAGGGATTTGAGACAAACCTAATCAGGGCACGCTCTTCTAATGCTTCGTATTTCACGTTTCAGACTGTCGTGAGCATTCTACACAAAATGATGCTCGACTCGAAAACTGCGATGGAGCACCTCACTCGACAGCACAAACAAATCATTCGCCAGAAGCCTATAGAAAACAACTGCTCTCTATTTGACCTATATGTCGGACAGAACGCTCGCGTTCTGAACTCGTTCGAGCAAGGTATGTTCATGTCCGTTCAGCGAGCGGACTCCGAATACCGACTCGGCAAATGGCACGGCGGATACAATCATTTGGACGACTACAATCCCCTCAACTACGGTCGCCGTTCACTAGCTAGGGGCGACTGGTTGGACTTCAAAATCTTTGAAGTATATGGGGACGACTACACGCTCGGTACACTGTTGGATGTCCTTCGCAATAATGAAGTGAGCCATAGTTCCTTGTCCAAGAGGAAATCGTTGAAACGAATGCTGGAGATTGCCAACAGAAACCTGCGAGGTGACGGGGATGTTGGACAAGACGATTCACGAGGCATTCACGAGACTCTGGTTTATATTGGCTACAATGTAGGGAAATTTCTGCGCATCATTAGATGCTGGCGTGCCACATTGTGATGCCGCTTCAGTACGCAAGAGTTCAATCGTCTTAGACCCCATAGCTCGTTGGTTTACCGACCGCCGGCTTCAACCGGTCCTTGTCAGGACCGAATGACTGAGATACAACGTCGTACTAACCGTGGGTCAGGTTACAACGGCGCGCTGGTCGGGTAATTGATGTCGATGCTGGTCCGGTTTCATCGGAAGCTCGACGGCGGGGGCGGGAAACGTCCCGACGCGCTGCCTTGGTGCATAAATACAGGTAAGTCATTGATTCCATTGACTCTGCGATTTTTGGCCCAAAAACGTAACCTGCTGATTCCTTTAGAGTTGTCCAGAGTTATGCACCAAGGCACCTTGACGATGGTTTGCCGGTCAACGGTCAAGTCACTCTAAATGGACGACATCAAAGTTCGTCGTTCTCTTCCGGCATGAGGACGAACTCCGGATACGCCTCTATCCCGTCCTGTGCCAAAAGTCGGCCCTTTTGAAATAGACCACAAATCAGCAGCTTAGACGCCCTTGGAATCCGCGCAGAATCCAGGGTATTTCGCGCCGTAGGGCTGACTTCCGACCCATGGGGCTGGCGGATGAATAAATAGAAGGCACAGGACCTTACCCAGCTTCGGCTTGCGCCTCGAGATCGTGGTGTGATCGAGCACATCATTGTCTAGCTTCATCAGAGCGAACAACGACCGAGGTCCAGACGGTCAGGCTCCCGCGGTTGCGTAGACCCGCCTCATATTCACGCCAATTCCTCACGCGATAGGCCTTCTTCACATACTTCCGCTGAGTGCGTTTGAAAATGCTCATGGGGAACCTCGTATCCGCGAGTACAGGACAATTGTGGACCGAGATCGCGAGTTGTGCACCAAGGCAACGCGTTCGTGCAGCTGAGTGTCCGGCAACTAAGATTCGCTCCGGTTGAGCTATTCTACCCGTGGAGTAGCAGGTGACACTGGAGCCACAAAATCCATGAGATGCTCACGACGTCGCGCCGTCCTCTTGTGCCTGTTGTTTTGGACGAGTGTTTTCGGCTGTCGGTGGCCAGAGAATGCAGGTGTGTTTGTCCACTCGGTCTGGCCCACTTTGCTCATCTAATTTGGCCCACCCTAAGTTATTGATTAATAAAGACGAGCTGTAAGAAAGCCCCTTTCCTTATTCCGCGGCCGGAACGAAGTGCAGGCCGCGGCTAGTGAAACCCAACGAACTCATGCCTTTATGGTCTTTTTCTCGCTCTTCAGGGTGCGCCGGAACCGATAGGATTCGGTGCCGGTTTCGAGTATGTGCGCCTGGTCCGTGACTCGGTCGAGCAGTGCCTTGCACAGGCGGACGTTCGTGAACACCTGGGTCCACTCCGAGAAGGGCAGGTTGGTGGTGATCACGAGCGCCGCCCTTTCGCATCGTTCCGAAACCACTTGGAACAGAAGCTCGGCGCCGACATCGGCGAGTGGGACGTAGCCGAGCTCGTCGATGCACAACAACTCGTAGCGGGCGTAGCGACGGATCACTCGCGAGAGTTCGTGCTCCTCCCTAGCTTCAACGAGTTCGTTGACGAGTCTCGAGGCCGTCGTGAAGCGAACGCGGCGACGTTGCTGGCACGCCGCTACACACAATGCCGTGGCCAGATGAGTCTTGCCTGTGCCGGCATCGCCGAGAAACAGAACCGGCCGTGCATGGTCGATGTAGTCGCCTTCGGCCAGTTCTCGTATCCGACGGGCGGAGACCTTCGGCGATTGCGAGAAGTCGAACTCCTCGAGCGTCTTCGCTCTCGGTAGTTGTGCTTCCTTCAGTCGTCTTTGAACCGCGCGGTGTTCACGCTCCTCGACTTCGGCGCTGAGCAGCACGTCGAGGTAGCGGACATAGCTGTGCTCGTCGCGCTGCGCTTGTTCGGCAATCTTCTGGAACTGCGTTGCCACGCTCGGCATGCGAAGCGTCTTGCAATGCTGACGGATGCTCTGGAGCTCGATGCTCTTCGCGTTCACGAGTTCACCTCGCCGATCAGCGCGTTGTAATGGCCAACACCTGGCAAGGAACGTTCGTACTTCGTGAGCTCTCCGAGCTCCACATCGCCAAGAGCCTGCGCCTGCTCACGTCGAAGAACTGATGATTCGACGAGGTGACGGATCGCCTCAGCATCCGTACAGCCGAGTTCGAGCGCTTGACTCACCGCCTCACGCAGCTTGTCGTAGCCGTGCTCGCGGCCGAGCTGCACGAGCTCGACCATCTGGCGGGTTCCTTCGAGCTTCCCGTGACGTCGATTCAGCTTGGACCACAACTCGTCGTAGCTCGTGGGCCACCGACCTTTCTCCCGCCATTGAGCGAGCGGCGTCGAGCCGGCCAACGCTCCAGGCTTCCTGACCAGAACATCCAAGTAGTGCTCGAGTTCATAAATCGACTGGCTGCGGCCGTAGCAGCGCTCGTGGCGTGCCACGACGTGGCCCTCGTGCCAGATCTCAACTTCCAACGGCAGTAGCTTGGCCACAACTCGCCGGTCCCGTTTCAACGGAGTCGAGTACCAGTTCGTGCCGACTCGAACGCAGCCTTTCTTGTTCACCTTTGCAAATCGTCGCTCCTCGATATCGAACCCCTCGACGGTCAATGGCAACAGATGCTCCCGTTCAAGCTCCATCGCTGTTCCGACAGCATGCTCCTTGCCGCTAATGTGGCGCGTCGCATCCTTGAGACAGCACGAGAGCAGATACTCGTTCAGCTCATCCCAGTTCGAAAACTCCGGTACCGGCGTCAGATAGTTGCGCCGGAAGTAGCCGACTTCGCTTTCCACCCCGCCCTTCTCGTTGCCTCGACTCGGATTACAAAACTCCGAGTCGAATCCCCAATGGGAGCGAAACGCCACGAATCGCTCCGTCTGCTCTCGTTGATAACCACGCAGAATCTTAGTGACCGCGAGTGACAGGTTGTCGTAGCGCATGCGGCGGAACACGCCACCAAAGAACTCGAACGCATGCTCCTGCGCTTCGAAAAATGCTTGTTGCGTCGGACGCGGATAGCCGCGATGCAACGCGCCTCCTCCCGCCATGCTTCGGACTACGAGCGTGTGGACCTTCTCGAGCTCACCTCCGATCCGCGCGTACGCCTCGTACCAGTCCACTTGCCCTTCATCGCCCCACGCGTAGCTCTGCGGAACAAAAATCTCTGTGTCCTTCAGGCCGAGCTCGCTCTTCCGACGAGCGACGTAGCGACGTACCGTTGATTCGCCAATCTCATGCTCCGGATGCTCGGCGCGCAACCGGGACCAGATACGACGAGCCGTATGGCGTTGCTTCCGAGGCGCTCGCTTGTCCTCCTTCAGGACCGCGTCGATGAACTCGCGTACTTCCTCAAGCTTCGGACTCGCACGCTCCGCGACTTTACGCTCCGGCGGTACCGCGCTCTCCAGCGCCTGACGCACCATCCGACGGTGTACTCCGAACTCCTTCGCCACTCCCTTTATCGTTCCTACTCCGTGCTCGTACTCGCCACGGATCTGCTCGAACAATCGCACTTTCGCACCCCTTTTCAACCGACCCTCCTCTCCGGGTTCTTCCCCGGCTCAGGGTATCGGTCTCGATGGGGTGGGCCAAATCAAATGAGCGAAATGGGCCAATTCAGACTAGCGAACACAGCAGGCACGATCGATCGAGAGCCTTCGAGCCCCAAGGATCGGATGGAACCGCCCGAGGTTCAAAAAGCCGCTGCAGTGACCGTGCCGGTGCCTTGGTGCATAACTCTGGACAACTCTAAAGGAATCAGCAGGTTACGTTTTTGGGCCAAAAATCGCAGAGTCAATGGAATCAATGACTTACCTGTATTTATGCACCAAGGCATCATTTTCAGCCCCTCGGATTCGGACAATGGATGAGGTAAAGGCGTTGAGGTCATGACCAGTAAGGCTTGTTCAGGGCACGGGCAAAGGTAGAATAGCGAGGTTGGCTTGCTTCACGCAAGGAGCTGTTGCAGGCGTAGCGAGACCACGAAAGGGAGCCTTGTTTGCAGAGCTTAAGCTTGGATTCTTTGATTGCGACTCTCAATACCATCGAGCTTGGGAACGTCGACAAGATCCGAGCGCGACTTCTGGAGATCCGTGAGGAGTTGGAGCAAAGGGAGTGGACCGAGCTCGTGAGCAAGCTCGATGAGAGTTTATCCGCGCTGGGGCGCGGAGATCTTCAAGACTTTCGTCGGCTCAAAGCCACCATCGTGAGCCGGCTGGGGCACCTTCGTTGACGTCGGCGTCCTGCGACCCATGGGAGACGAGATCCCATTCTCGAGGCAAGCGCGCTGCGGTGCGAGCAAGCTCTTGCTCGACTGCCTCTATCGCGATCAAGGTCATGGCATCGTTACGCTGGCAACGAAGATGGGACAGCCGCTGCTTGAGCTCGTCGATTCGTTTGACGATTTGTAGAAACATGTTCCACCTCGCTCAACCTCATGTACAAGCAATTCCTGTGCCAGAAACGGTACTCGCTAACAGCCAGCCGTGGCCACAACTGCGGTACGGGTAGCGTCTTCCAGCCCACACTTGTTTCGTTTTTTGGTACATTTCTGTAAGAGATACACAACGACCGCTTTAGGAGACGATCGGTGATCAACCGCGGACCCCGCCTCACCGTAGACGTGATTATCGAACTGGGTGATGAACAAATCGTTCTGATCCGAAGAAAAAACCCTCCATCTGGCTGGGCCTTGCCAGGAGGGTTCGTCGACGCGGGGGAAACGGTGGAGCAGGCGGCAGTTCGGGAGGCACTCGAAGAGACTTCCCTCTCCGTGGAACTCGTCCGTCAATTCCATGTCTACTCGGATCCGGGACGGGATCCGCGTGGGCACACGGTCTCTGTGGTTTTCGTTGGCCGGGCCGAGGGGGAGCCCCAAGGTGCCGACGACGCCGCGGAGGCGCGGGCATTCCAACGAACCGACCTTCCTAAGGAGCTGGCCTTTGACCACGGCCAAATCCTGGCGGATTACTTGAGCGAACGGTACTGACCGGCGCCTGACTAGGCTTGTGCCTGCAACTCCCTGTTTTTGGCGCCCGTCAGGATCTAAGAGCGCGCCGTTGACACCCCAGCCGGCTCGCTGCTATATTGACGGCCAGGTTTTTCGTGCTGGTGGATGACTAGGACCTGTCCGTAACTCCAAAATTCATTTTATCGAGCTCATGGAGCCTCAGGCGCAGAGGGGAGAACGTCTCACTCTCCAAAATGGCAACGGCAGGGGTATCAACCACCCGGTCGTGCGAGACATCTTGGGGAAGGGACCCATTTGTGCGCCTCTGCTCGATCGGCTCAGCGAAGGGCGAGAGCACGCCGCGTTCGACTATCTCTTTCGCGAGACCTCCTTCGACACTATCAATCACTGTCTGAGCGAGATTCGGGATCAAGAAGTCGCCCACTATTTGTTGGACGGAGTGCTGCAGATAGCGTCCCTCCTCTCCTCGGAAGCCTTCATCGGCATCGAGCGTATCCGCAGAGAGTTGAAGACGCTGATGTTCCGATCGGGCGAGGATCTTTCCAACGCGAGGCGCGTCTGCGACTCGCACGTGGAGGTCTTGGGGCAGTATCTGTTCGCGAACGGGAGACGGCTACAGCAGATCGAAGCGTTCTTCGCCAGTTGCCCCTTTTCCGGAAGTGCCGAGTAAATGCGCGGCCTCTACGGGCAGCAGGTTCGAGATCTGGCCGGCGATCTCCGGTTCCTCCGTATGGGGCTCGATCGATGCCTTTGCCGCGGTTGGCCGCCGTCGCGGACTAGTGTCTTGATTGCCTCGTTGTCTAGAAAGGAGTCGCTGCATGAATCGACCTGATGCCCCTCTAAGGACCCTCATGGGGCCGGGACCGCTGGACATTCACCCCCGCGTCTACCGGGCGTTGGCTTCGCCGATCATCGGACACCTGGATCCGGCTTATTTCAAAGTTCTCGATGCGATCCGGGACAAGCTGCGGATGGTCTTCAACACCGAGAACCGGCTAACCCACGCCACGCCGGGAACAGGCACGTCGGGGATGGAGTTCTGCGTCGCCAATTTGCTGGAGCCCGGAGATAAGGCGCTCGTTTGCGTGCACGGCTTTTTTGGCGACCGCGTTCGCCAGATGGTGGAACGGCAAGAGGCGGATATCACGCTCATCGAGAGTGAATGGGGGAGGCCCACCGACCCCGAGCGCGTGGAGAGTGCTTTGAAGTCCGCCTCCTTCAAAGTCATCACTCTCGTGCATGCCGAGACCTCGACCGGCGTGCTGCAGCCGATGGACGAGATTGTCAGCCTGGCCAAGGCGCATGGCGCGATGATTCTCCTAGATACGGTGACCTCGCTCGGAGGCGTCGAGGTCAAAATCGACGACTGGGGCGTCGACGCGGCGTATAGCTGCTCGCAAAAGTGCATTGGCAGTCCGCCAGGCCTTGCGCCGGTCACGCTCAGCGCTCGAGCCGTGGAGTCGCTTGCGAAGCGCAAGCATGCGGTACGAAGCTGGTATCTGGATGCCGAGCTTCTGGACAAGTATTGGACCGGCAAGGGCTATCACCATACGAGCTCCAGCACACTCAACTACGGTCTTCTGGAAGCACTGCTTCTAATCGAAGAAGAAGGTCTGTCGAATCGAATCGAGAGGCACCTGAAGAATCATCGAGCCTTGGTGGCGGGTGTCGAGGCGATGGGACTCCAAATGTTGGTGGCTCCGGAGCACCGCCTGCCGTCATTGAACGCCATTCGGATACCCGAAGGGGTGGACGATGGGAAGGTTCGAGGACATCTTCTGGCGACTTTCAACCTCGAGATTGGCGGCGGGCTCGGCGCGCTCAAGGGCAGAGTGTGGCGCGTGGGGCTGATGGGCTACGCTTCGTCGGCGGAGAAGATCGTTTTCTTCCTCTCCACCCTGTCGAGCGCACTTGCCGCGCAAGACTGCAAGACGGATCTTCAATCAGGGCTCGGCGCGGCGATGTCCAAGCTCGGAGCTTGACCGACCACAAAAAAGGCGAGGCCGGGTTGGACGACCTCGCCTTTTTTACTACGCCGTCTAGGCGTTCATGAAACGACGTCTTGGTACTCGGCGTCCACGACGTCTTCCCCGCTGCCGGTGGAACCCGGGGGAGGGCCGCTCGCTTTACCGTTGTGCCCGGTGACTTCGCTGTCCGGGGTGGGCGTTCGGGTGCTCTGATAAAGCGCTTCGGCCAACCTGCGGCTGACCTGAGTCAGCTTCTCCTCGCCCTTCGGCATCCGATCCGCGTCGTCTGCTTCCACGGCCCGGCGTGCCTCGTCGATGGCGTTCTCGACCTCCGAGATGAGCGCTGGCTCGAGGTTGACATTCTTGTCGGCGGCGTCTTTGACGCTGCGCTCTGCGGTGTAGACCAAGGCATCTAGACGGTTCCGCGCTTCGGTTCGCTCGCGAGCTTTTTCGTCTTGCTCGTGGTTGACCTCGGCATCACGGACCATCTTTTCGACTTCGTCTTTGCTGAGCCCGCTGGAGCTGGTAATGGTGATGGTCTGCGCTTTGCCGGTAGCCATGTCCTTGGCCGAGACGTTCACGATTCCGTTGGCATCGATATCGAAGGCTACCTCGATCTGCGGCAGGCCGCGCGGCGCGGCCGGGATGCCGGTCAGATTGAAACGACCCAATGATCGGTTGTCCTTGGCCATCTCACGCTCACCCTGAAGAACATGGACCTCGACACTAGGCTGATTGTCCTGGGCGGTCGAGAAGATCTCACTTTTCCGCACCGGGATGGTCGTGTTGCGCTCGATGAGCTTGGTGGAAACGCTTCCCAGAGTCTCGATCCCCAATGATAGCGGGGTGACGTCGAGTAGGAGCACGTCCTTGACGTCTCCGGTCAGCACGCCTGCTTGGATTGCCGCTCCCACCGCAACGACCTCGTCCGGGTTGACGCCCTTGTGGGGCTCCTTGCCGAACAGGTCTTTTACCATTTGCTGGATACGGGGGATGCGGGTCGTTCCGCCCACCAACACAACTTCGTCAATCTGACTAGCCTCGAGACCCCCATCCTTCAGCGCCTGTCGACACGGCTCGAGGCTCCGCCGGAGTAGATCTTCCACCAACTGCTCGAACTTCGCCCGTGTCAGCTTCAGCGACAAATGTTTCGGTCCCGAGCCGTCTGCGGTAATGAAGGGGAGGTTGATCTCGGTCTCCATAGCGGTGGAGAGCTCGAGCTTGGCCTTCTCCGCCGCCTCCTTGAGTCGCTGGAGAGCCATCTTGTCCTTGGACAGCTCGATCCCTTGCTCGCGGTGAAACTCCTCGAGGATCCACTCGATGATGCGTTGATCGATATTGTCCCCACCGAGATGCGTGTCACCGTTCGTCGCTTTGACCTCGACCAAGCCCTCGCCCACCTCCAATATGGAGATGTCGAACGTGCCGCCGCCGAAGTCGTAGACGGCGATGGTCTCATCCTTCTTCTTGTCGAGACCGTAGGCCAAGGCGGCCGCGGTGGGCTCGTTGATGATGCGCTTGACGTTGAGTCCCGCAATGGTTCCGGCGTCCTTGGTGGCCTGACGTTGGCTGACGTTGGCTGTCGTTGAAATAGGCCGGCACGGTGATCACGGCGTCGACCACCTTGTCTCCCAAGTAGTCTTCCGCCGCCTGCTTCAGCTTCTGCAGGATCATGGCGGAGATCTCGGGAGGAGAGTATTCCTTGCCCCGAACTTCCACGCGGACATCGCCGTTCTGGCCCTTGACGATCTTATAGGGGACCATGTCTGCTTCTTCCGACACCTCGTCGTGGCGGCGGCCCATGAACCGCTTGATTGAGTAAACAGTGTTCTCGGGGTTGGTAATGGCCTGGCGTCGGGCTACTTGTCCAACGAGTCGCTCTGAATCTTTGGTGAAGGCGGCGACGCTCGGCGTCACGCGGCCCCCCTCGGAGTTGACGATGATCTTCGGTTGACCGCCCTCCATAATGGAAACGGCCGAGTTCGTGGTTCCGAGGTCGATTCCAATCGCTTTGCTCATATTGGTTTGCCTCCAAAAGAGGCCCTATTTGTTAGGGCTGTTGATTTAGATATTTTGGGTTTTTCGGCCCCTGACTGGCTGGGCGTCGTTACAGCATTCAGGCACCCAAACCAGGCGGTGCCACTGAACCAGTGAGTCAGGGGCTTCTCCATGACATAATTATATGTTATGATGGCATATATATAAATTTTAACTTAGTGTAATTAAATAATATAATTTGATAGTAATTAAATCATATAGTATAATAACTCCGTGGTTTGACAACCCGACGCGGGAGTTCCGCGCGGGGCGATCGGCTGAAGCTTTGGCTGGAGGAGGATGTAATGGACTTCAATCGACTTACCCAGAAGTCTCAGGAGGCGATTGCGGCGGCTCAGTCGCTGGCTTCCGAGCGGAACCATCAGCAGACCGACGTGGAGCACCTCCTTTGCGCCCTGCTTCAGCAGGAGGGTGGGCTGGTGCCCAAGATTTTGGGACGGCTAGAACTACCCGTTCCGGAGCTCAGCCATCAGCTAGAGAGTCATCTGGCCAAGGTCCCATCGGTGGAAGGTGCGGGCGTGAACCTCTACATTTCGGGCCGCCTCAACAAGGTCCTGGAGAGGGCGCTTCGGCAGGCGGAGGAGCTGACGGACCAGTATGCCAGCGTGGAGCATCTCCTCCTCTCCATCTTCGTCGAGAGCGGAGAAGCAGGGCGACTCCTAAAGGAGTACGGCATCAGTCGAGACCGCATTCTCGGGGTCTTGCAGACCATTCGAGGTAGCCAGCGCGTGACGAGCCAGAACCCGGAGTCTACGTACGAGTCGCTCGAGCAATATGGTCGTGATCTGACCAAGTTGGCGAGCCAGGGCAAGGTCGATCCTGTCATCGGACGTGACGACGAGATCCGACGTGTCATCCAGATTTTGTCTCGGCGGACCAAGAACAACCCGGTCTTGGTTGGCGAGCCTGGGGTGGGGAAGACCGCCATCGTCGAAGGACTCGCTCAGCGCGTCGTGCGCGGGGATGTGCCCGAGGGGCCACGCTTGACTTCGGCATCCTGCCCGATGCTTTTGCCGTCGCGAATTTTGCGTCGTCTAGTACAATCTAAGTAAGAACACATTCACCACGGCAAACGAATGAACAGTCAGGTCGCAGAAGCGTTACGCAAACTCTACGTCGGCAAGCGGACGGGAGTCCTTCTCGGAGAGGGAGAAGAAGCGAAGCGCAGCGTTACGCTGCGGGCCGGTGCGCTGGTTGGGGCTCGTTCATCGCTCATGGAGGATCGCCTCGGTGAGGTGATGATTCGCCACGGAACGATCAGCCGGCGGCAATTCGAAGAAGCGGCAAAGCATATCAAGAGCGGGTTAAAGCTGGGGCAGATTCTCCTCGAGCTCGGCCATATCCAAGCCCGCGACATCGACGAAGCGGTGAGAATTCAACTCGTGGATATCCTCTGTGGTTTTCTCCTCACAGCGCCGGCGCGCATGGTGTTCACCGATATGGAGAGCGTCGATGAAACCGTAGCGCAACCCGTCTCCGTAGCCGATGTCATTTTGGAGGCGGCCCGCCGTTCCGCCCAGGTCGATGCTCGTTTAAATGCGTTACTCGCCCTCGAGAAATTGCTCCAGCTTGCCCAGGATCCTGCGCTCCGATCCCAAGACGTCAACCTGACTCCTGAGGAGGGCTTCATCGTCTCTCGGATCGACGGTCACGAGACGCCCAAGAGCATTGTCAACGTAAGCCCCCTTTCAGAGGCGGAGACGACCCGGACGTTGCTAGGGCTCGTGGAGGCGGGCATCGTCGAGGCCCAGGATCAACCGCCGGTCGAATCGTCCGTCCCATCCATCAGCTACGCCGAATCGGGTCGAAAAGTGGAGCCTCCCCCTCCTGTGGCCACTACCGAGCCGCCCAATCAACTGGTGGATGCTCAGGAGAGCGCCAAGAAGGTCATCGAGCACCTTTACGAGCATTTCCAGAGCCAGGATCACTGGACCGTTTTGGACGTCAAGCGAGGTTCGAGCCGAGAGGAGATAGACTCCGCGTTTCGTGACAAGAGTCGGCTCTATCATCCCGATAAGTACCACCATATCCAAGATCAAGGGTTTCAGGAGAAACTCTCTCACGTTTTCTGTCGGCTGAACCAAGCCCACCAAACACTGGCCGGACAGGCGGAGGCTAGAGGTTACGAGGAACTCACCAAGAAAGAGCAGCAGTACGAAAAGCAAAACAAGGAGTGGAGTGCGCCTCCCAAAGAGGTTTTTCCGGAAAAGAAATCGATCAAAGAAGACAAGAGCGCCCGCGCCCCAGTGCGGGACGCGAAAGAAGGGAAGGCGTTTTTTGCGCGAGCCAAGAACGCGTTCCTCAAGTGCGACTACTGGATGACGATCCAGTTCTGCCAACAGGCGATCGAGATCACCGGCGATCAGGCCGAGTACTACCACCTGCTAGGCATGGCCCAAAAAGAGAATCCTAAGTGGCGCAAGGACACGGAGCGGAACCTTAAGATCGCGATTAAGTTGGACCCGTGGAGGCCGGAGTATTTGGTGGCGCTCGGTAAGCTCTATCAGGATGCTGGTATGAGCGTCCGAGTGGAGAAGATTTTCGAGCAGACGCGCGCCCTCGACCCGAGCTTTCCGATCCCCGACTAGGCTACCGATGGTTTCTTCTTCCTTCAATCCCTCTCCCTTTTGGAGCGAGTTCGGCGTCAAAAAAACGGCGTGCTCCTGTCTAGGTCGTCAGACGCAGGGTGAAGTTCCTTTCCTTTCGCTCACCGGGCCACGATCCGCAGCAGCTCTCTCATGTCGTCGATGAAATAATCGGGGGAGAGAGACCGGACCTCCTTGGCGCCGATTCCGTAAGTGACCAGTGATACCCGGATTCGAGCATTGCGAGCGGTCTCGTAGTCCACGCGGGAGTCACCCACCATCAGAGTGCGATCTCGCCGTCCGCCGGTGCTCTCGACGAGGGCGTCAACCCCCATCGGGTCCGGTTTGCGTTGTGGAAAACTTTCTCCCCCGTGTACTTGATCGAAATACCTCATGAGGTCGAGACCTTCGAGTACCGCCAGACTCTCCTTGGTGGGCTTGTTCGTGAGAACGGCCATCTGCGGCGCGGACGGAAGCGCCTCCAGCTCGACCAGGGCCTCGTGCACACCCGGGTATGCGCGCGTTGTGTCGAGAAGTCGGCGACCATAGATCTGCAAATAGAGCTGGACGGCCTCGTCCAGCTCTTCCGGGGCAGAGGCTCCGCCCAAGGAACGCTCGATGAGCTTTCGAACACCGTTCCCAATGAAGTCGAAAACCTGCTCCAACGGCAGCCCCGGTCGCCCCAAACGAGTCAATAGCTCGTTCACCGAAGTGGCGATGTCCCGACGGGAATCGACAAGAGTACCATCCAAATCAAAGATGAGCAGGTCCATTCGCCAGCCATCCTATCGACGCTGGGAGTGATGGTCAAAGGTTTGTGACTGGGGGCACACGATCAGCGAACGGTACGTTTTGCGGCCTGAGAGACCCCTTTTCGACGCTCGCTTGAACGGTCCGGCAGGCTGCAACTATAATCGGCCCGGAATCCATACGATCGGTCGGGGCCAAACTGAAGATGCTGGAACTGTCGCGAAAGAGCGACTATGCGTTGCGGGCGGTCATCTGTCTTGCGCGCCTTAGCTCCGATCGCTACGGTCGCGTGAGCGAGATCGCCAGAGCGAAAGACATCCCCCAGGCCTTCCTCGCGCAGATTCTTCCCATCCTGGCGAATCGAGGCGTTGTGAAGTCCCAGCAGGGTGCGCACGGGGGCTACGCACTTGCGATGTTTCCCTCCGAGATTACTTTTCTCGACGTCATCGAAGCGGTGGAGGGGCCGTTGAAGCTCAACCGATGCGTAGACCGAGAGCACGACGATCGTTTCATCCTAGATGGTTGTGAGATGCGATACGTTTGGAACATGGCCCAAAAGCAGACCGTAGATTTTCTGGGCAACGGTTACCATGGCGGACATGCTGAAGGCGCCCAACCACCCCCCGGTCACCATCGACCCCGCGTAGAACGCCCGCCCCTCTAAGACCCTTCGTCATACTCTTCCGCTCGGTGCATATCGAAAGGCCCGTGCGCCGGATTGGGGGCAAAGCCGCGGAGCTCCGAGTGGCACCGGTAACAAATCGTCACGTCTCCGAGCCGATGGTAGAGAACGAAGTCGAGGAGACTGGCGACGACTAGTACCGCCAAAGAAGGAAGAAACCCCCAGAAGTAGTAAGCTAGGGTGGACAGGCCAACCGTCAACGTGACTGCCGCGCACCCGAGTTGCTGCGGGAAGTCCTTGGCGAGGAAGAATTCCAGATTGTCACAATGCGGACACCGATCGATCGGTCCCCCCGCTACGAGTGTGGGGTTGGGGTTGTTTTCCGACTCACGCCCACAATGAGAACAGGCGTGGACGGCGTCCGCCGGCAAGAGCGAGTACTCGCTGTAGCGAGAGCACTCTGAGCAAAAGAAGCCCACCGTCGGAGAGCTCGCTCGATCCGCGGTCATTTTGCTGCGCCTCGCGATTCTATAGTGGGAAACCGGTGGCGACCGCGAGGAACTGCGCGATGAGCTCCCCGAAGAGCACCAACACGAGCGCGACATAGAGAAGGCCAGTCGCGGACTGCGTCGAACGTATCTTTACAGTTTGCCAAATGAGTCCGGCCAGCAACGCCGGAGCAATGAGGCCGGAAATGAACCTGAAAAGGAAGAATAGGCCGAGAGTCGAGAAGACCAGGTCGGCGGCTCGCGTGACCTGAACGACCTGCAATCCTTCGCGGGTAAGAGTCGTAGTTACACTCGCCCAACGCGCGACCACCGCGATGGCGAACCAGAGAGCCCCCTGCTTGAGCGCGGCGATGGAGAGCTTCGTGTCGACGAGGTACCAGTGGCCGAGAACCATGCTCACCACGACCGCCCCCAGCAAGAGCGCAGAACTTACCGAGCCCGCGAAACAAAGCGGCCAGCCCGCGGTCGTGTTATCGAGACATTCGGTAGCTAGTGCTCCTAAGCCGATCCCCGCGGCTGCCAGAGCGGGGATCGGAGAACCGCCTCCCCGACGGCGCAACCAGAGATACCAAGAGACAGCTGCGACCGCGACGGCACCGTAGGCGAGGTTTCCCTTCGGACTTAGCAACCAGCCGACCCCCGCCGAAAATGCACCGGCGGCGGCGCAGAAGCGGAGGAACGGGTCGGGCAGTCGGTGTCGCAGCACCAGTGCGGCTGTGATCAGTAAACTACCGACCGCCAAGTGGGCGGACAGCAAGGATATGACCGCGGGAATCAATGCGTCGTTTCTCTAGGAATGAGGCAGCTAAGGCGCTACTTCAATTTCTCGCGCAGCCAGTATCTCAGATCGGGGGTGAGCTCCGAAAGAACCATTCCATCCTGGACGATCGTTTGACATCCACGAGCTCGCTGGGGCTCTGGCTGGTTGGGAGTTTGGCAGGTGAGCTGGGGATGTCCCGCCGGATGTTGAATTTGGGGTAGCTGCGGCTCCTTGGCCGGCCTAAGAATAGGTCTGCCAATAAACCGTCTCCAGAGGGGGACAAGGAGCCACCAATGCCTAGGAAATCAAAGAAGCCAGTAAGAAAGCAAACGCACTCGCCTACGGGCAAGGTAGTTGGCCAAGTCGGTCAGATACTGCTACCGATGATAGCTGGGATCGCGGCCACGAAGGCGGATCTGACGGAATGGGTGTACGAGCAAGGACTGACAGCTCTGCACCTACTGCTCAGAGAGGACGCCGAGGAGATCGCGGGGCTCAAGGGCAAGCACGAGAAGGAGCGAACTCATAACCACTGGGGGAGCACGAACGGAGAGCTGAGCTTCGGTGGTCGTCGCATCCAAGTGTCGCGACCTCGAGTTCGCTCGAAGTCGGGCGCGGAGGCGTCGCTTCCACACTTCGAAGCCTTCCGCGAAGAAGACCCGCTTCCAGAGCGAGTGTTGAATCAGATCTTGGTGGGCGTATCGACCCGAAATTACGAATCGAGTCTGGACAAACCCGCGGCCAAGTTGAAGTCTCGTGGCACGAGTAAGAGTGCCGCCAGCCGTTACCTCGTGAGCCAGACGACTAAGAAGCTCGAGGAATACCTGTCTCGGCGGCTAGAGGAGTTCGAGCTTGCGGCACTGATGCTGGATGGCCTTGAGGTGGCCGGACAGACCGTCGTCGTAACTCTAGGTATCACAATAGATGGAACGAAGGTGCCCCTGGGTATATGGCTGGGCTCGACGGAGAACTCCCGGGTGTGCACCGCGATGTTGCAGGACCTTCTCGAGCGAGGCTTGCGCGTCGATGAGTCGATTCTCTGCGTAGTGGACGGAGGCAAAGGCATCCGCAAGGCACTCGTCGACGTTTTGGGGGACCTCGCGGTCATCCAAAGGTGCCAGATCCATAAACTCCGAAATCTTCGCTCGTACCTTCCCAAGTCTCGTCACGCCTACGTGCTCCAGACGATGAAGGAAGCCTACAAGTGCAAGAGTGCCGACAAGGCGCGCAAGCGACTTCAGGCATTGGTGTCGTGGCTCGAGCGAAACGGCTACGACGAAGCTGCCGGAAGCCTTCGTGAAGGGATGGAAGAAACACTCACGGTCGTGAAGCTCGCGCCGCCCGCCTTACTTCGCCAGTCTCTTGCCACGACGAACGCCATTGAGAATCTCAACGGAACCATTCGCAGAGTATCGAGAAACGTCAAGCGTTGGAAGAGTCCTTCCATGGTTCGCCGATGGACCGCTCTTGGCGTCGTCACCGCGCAGAAAAAGTTCCGGCGTATCAAAGGCTATCGCCATATGGGCGCTCTCGTTCACGCGCTTAGAAGCAAACAGAAATCTCTTGACAGCGATGAGTTTGCTGCCTAAGAGTATTCACAGGTGCCGCCGCTACCCGACCAAATTCAACAGCGGCCGGGACATCCCCGGTGAGCTCGCAGTTGCCGCACTCGTTGTTCCAACAGAATCGTCCGAGGACCATGCCTTCGTCCAGAATGAACTGGACGCAGCGGAGAAGGATGTGGTTCTCGGGAACCGCGAAGGAGCTGCCTTCGATTTCGATATCCCCGAGCCGTTCGAAAGCGTCGTATTCGGAGTCCGCTGAACTCATGATGCTCCGTCTTCAATTGGGGACAGGAAGCACAAAAAAATACCCCCGGTGAGACCCGAGGGTACCGCGATGAGTTCGAGGACGCGGCCTCTTTCGAACGCGGGTGCTTACGCCATCAAGTGTTGCTACACAGCATTTGAATGCTAGTGTCAGTTGGCCTGCCTGTGTCGGCGCACGCAAAATAAGTATGTGACGTGCACACAGAGACATCCTTGAAGGTGAGGCATCGCGTGGTCAGCCCAGCCAGCATCGCAGAAAGAACTGCGTCTCTCGAAATCAAGCTCAAACTCTAGCACGAGAACGGGTTACGTGGCAGCCACCAACACTTGCTTGCGGAAGCACCGACAGCAGCGGTCTCGCTGTCCACGCCGGCCAGCTGCGCAGAGCACAAAAGAGCAGGGACTATCGCAAGCTCCATCTGTGTGTCGACGAGCAGAGTGGCGAAGTCGTCGCCGGCGAGCTGACGAGCAAAAGAACCCGCGATTCATCGCGGGTTGCATCGCTTGTCGGACAGATCGACAGTCCCATCTCATCGGCCAGAGCTGACACCGCATACGACGCCGGCGGCGTCTATGAGGCAATCGAGAATCACAGCGCTCATCGCTCGCCGAGGGTGCTGATACCGCCGCGCAAGGGCGCCCAGCTCGCATCGGGGCCGGCGAGCCGCCGACAGCGTAGTCGCAACATTGCAGCACAAGCTCGGCTCGGCAAACGAAAGTGGTACACAGAATCGGGCTACAGCAAACGGAGCAAAGTCGAGACAACGTTCCATCGCTACAAGGCTATCGTGGGCTCAGCGATGCGAGCGAGAGGGTTGGCGGCACAGAGAGTTGAGGCAAGGATCGGGTGCAAGATTCTCAACACCATGACGGCGCTCGGGATGCCTGATAGCGAGATGATCGGATGATGGGAGTCGGGGCCAAGCGAGCTCTCGACCTCTATCGGAGTTGTGCACCAAGGCACATAAGTGCCGTCCTCGCACGACGATGTGGACGAGCCGGCAACAATAAACGGAGCAAGCACCCGCCGCCCGCTGGATCGGCTGTCTTGGAAGACCCCCGACTTGATAGAATGTGCGGGTATGGAAAAGCTCGACACCGAAAAGACCGTCAAAATACTAAATACGATCTTGGAGCAGGAGCTCGCGGGGGTCGTTCGCTACACGCACTATGCGCTCATGGTGACCGGCCCCAATCGGCTGCCGATCGTGGAATTCATGAAGGCACAGGCGTCCGAGTCCTTGGACCATGCTCAACAGGTGGGTGAGATTCTGACTGGCCTCGGTGGCCACCCATCGCTCAATGTGGCACCTCTCAAGGAGACCTTTCAGCATTCGCTCAAGGCGATTCTCCAGGAAAGCGTGAACCACGAGAAGAACGCTGTGAAGCTCTATGTCGACCTCCTCGAAGCGGTAGAGGATGCGAGCATCTACCTGGAGGAGTTCGCGCGCACCATGGTTGGGCAAGAAGAGCTTCACCAGATGGAACTCAAGAAGATGCTCCGCGACTACAGCGAGGCGTCCGGTGCCGACTAGCGATCTTCCCATTTCGTCGATGTCCATGGCTCGAAGCCTCTTCTACGCGTGGGAGAAACGGCTCGCCTTCAAGGATGATCCGGAGCGACGCGTCCTGGATTTTCAATGGGGCGCGGAGTTTCTCCCTCCCTTTGGCTCGTGGCACCCACCCGAGATCACTCCGTCGGAGTCCGAAGCTCGAGCGCTGTTACACGGTCACGCCGAGAGGGCACTCGAGTCTAGTGAGGACTACTTCGCGTCGTGTCCAAAAATACAAACGAACTCTAAGACCCGCGCGCCGGGCCGTCGCCGAGTTCATCTATCATTATTATGAAGAGCGCAACCATCAAGGGCTTGGCAACGCGTTTGTGTTTTTGGACACGACGGGGTTCGTCGTGGGCAGTGTGATCAGGTTGCCCAATCGGTGGTTGCGCTGTTTCCTGTTGGTGATGTGTACGGATCCCTTTGCAAAAAAAATGCTTACGCTCCATTTTGCGCGCAGCGAAGGTCACGAGCGCTATTTTGGCTGTAATTTAATGCACCGTAAAGTCTTAGCGTCATCTTCATGAAGAAGTTCTGTCACTAGACCTGAAGTGAGGAGGTAGGATTTGTTCAAACGCATCGCAATCTCGTTCTTCCTTGTTGCACTCGCAAAACCGGTGCTCACCCAGGAGACTCCTCTGGCGTTCGTCGGCGCCCGGATCATTCCGGTAAGTCTGGACGGAAGTGTCGACATCGAAAGCGGCGTCGTGGTCATTCATCAAGGCAAGATCGTTGCCGTCGGTCCCCTCGATTCAGTCGATATCCCGTCGGACGCGGAGCGGCACGATGTCGCGGGCTGGGTCATCATGCCGGGTCTGGTCGATACCCATAGCCATATCGCCGGACCACGGGGAGCGGACCGCAGCGCGCCGATCCAACCGGACGCGCGCGTGCTGGACTCACTCAACATGCGCGACGCGAGGGTGCAAAAGGCGCAGGCGGGCGGCATCACCACTGCCAATATCATGCCGGGCTCCGGGCATTTGATGAGCGGACAAACTCTCTACCTCAAACTGCGGGAGGGGCGCATCATCGACGACTTCTTGATTCGCAGAGAGGACGGGAGCATCGCGTCGGGAATGAAGATGGCGAACGGCACGAACTCGCGAAGGGACCCTCCGTTTCCAGGTACCAGAGCCAAGTCGGCGGCGCTGGTAAGAGAGCAGTACGTCAAGGCACAGGAGTACCGTGAAAAAATTCGTCGCGCCGACGGTGATCCAGAAAAGATGCCGCCCCGCGACTTACGGATGGAAGCCCTCGTCGAAATTCTCGAAGGAAAACGGATGGTGCACCACCACACGCATCGTTACGACGACATTTTGACCGTCCTTAGACTCGCGGAAGAGTTCGGGTTTCGCGTCGTGCTCCAACACGCGAGCGACGCCCATAAGGTCGCAGAAGAGATCGCTGCTGCCGGAGCGCCGGTATCGATCATTACCCTCGACAGTCCGGGCGGAAAGATCGAAGCCAAGGACGGACAATTCTCGCAGGGTAACGGCGCAGCGCTAGAGAAAGCAGGTGCGGTGGTTGGTTTTCACACCGATGACAGCATCACCGATTCCCGACTCTTCCTACGTTCGGCAGCACTTGCAGTGCGCGCGGGAATGAGTCGCGCCGGCGCGATCTATGGACTGACCATGGCGGGCGCACGGATGTTGGAGCTTGAGGATCGTATCGGCTCTCTCGCGCGCGGCAAGGACGCCGATTTTGTCGTTCTTTCCGGAGATCCATTGAGCGTTTACACCAAGGTCCTCCAAACATGGGTGGAAGGCGAGATGGTCTTCGATCGCAGTACTCCACAGGATCGCTTGTACGCGGTGGGCGGATACGGTGCGGGTCACGATCAACCTCTGGTCTTCCAAGAGCTCTTGGACGAGGGACGATGATGCGACGAAAGAGCGTTGTTTTGGTTTCCATCCTGTCAGTCGTCCTCTTTGTCCCCTCGGTTCTAGTGGCGCAAGTCGCCGTCCGTGGAGAGACGGTTCATACCATGGCCGGCGCTCTGATCAAGGACGGCGTGGTGCTTATTCGTGAGGGCAAGATCGACCGCGTGGGCCCCGCGTCTTCGGTCAGCATCCCCGATAGCTTTCGCGTGCTTACCGCGAAGGTCGTGACCCCTGGTCTCATCGATGCTCACACCGTGGTAGGTATAGCCGGCTATCTCAATCAACCGCACGACCAGGAGCAGCTCGAGCCTTCCGCACCAATGCAGCCTGAGCTTCGGGCGATGGACGCCTACGACGCGCGCGAGCGATTAGTGGAGTGGCTTCGGGAGTTCGGGATCACCACCATCCATACTGGCCATGCTCCAGGAGCCCTAATCTCGGGCCGGACGATGATCGTAAAGACCAGAGGCGCGAACGTCGAAGAAGCCGTTCTGGTTCCCGACGCCATGGTGGCCGCGACGCTCGGTGACAGCGCCCGGGCGGAGGACCGAAAGGCACCGGGTACGCGCGCTAAGATGGTTGCCATGTTGCGAACCGAGCTCGTCAAGGCGCAAGGTTATCTCGACAAGCAGGCGAGTGACGACGACGAGAACAAGCCTGATCGCGACCTGAGGCTCGAAGTCTTCGCCAAGATGTTACGCCGCGAGCTCCCCATTCTCGTCACCGCGCACCGGTCTCAAGATATCTTGACCGCCATCCGCCTTGCCAAGGAGTTCGACCTCCGGCTGGTCTTGGACGGTGCCGCGGAAAGCTACTTGGTCAGCGAGCAGATCCGAGCATCCGGCTACCCGGTCATCCTGCACCCCACGATGCATCGTGCCGGTGGCGAGACCGAGAACCTCACCATAGAAGCGGCATCGCGTTTGAAGGCCGCGAACATCCTCTTTGCCCTCCAGAGTGGATACGAGTCATACGTGCCAAAGACGCGCGTAGTCCTCTTCGAGGCAGCGGTGGCGGCAACCAACGGGCTCTCCTTTGAGGAGGCGTTCGCCACCATCACCATCGATGCCGCTCGCCTCCTGGGGATCGACGACCGCGTGGGCTCACTGGAAGCGGGAAAAGACGGTGACGTTGCACTCTACGACGGGGACCCCTTCGAGTACACGAGCCATTGTGTGGGAACGGTGATCGAGGGGGAGGTGGTGAGCGAGGTCGTGAGGTAGCGTAGGTGCGCCTCGACACCTGCGGCCCTGCTGGCCCGTATGGTGCAAATAGTACGTCGAGCTCGACGCCCCTCACATGCTGCTCGTGACATTTCCCTGTTCGCTGACCTTAATTCCCCGTCCTGTGCCAAAACTCGGCCCTTTTGAAATAGACCACAAATCAGCAGCTTAGACGCCCTTGGAATCCGCAGAGAATCCAGGGTATTTCGCGCCGCAGGGCGGCGTTGTTGCACCGCTCTTGGCTGAGCGCGAAATCTACCTATGGTGGTGGCCGAGGTAATGTTCGACCATGAAGTATCCCAAGCGCAGCCAGTACAAACACGCGAAACAGAAGAAGTACCACGTTTCCAACTGGGCGGAATACAACGAAGGGCTGCGCCGCCGGGGCGATTTGACGGTCTGGTTTGACGAGGAGGCAATCGCGAACTGGAAGGCCGACAAGAGCGGTAAGCCTGGCGGTCAACGGGTCTATTCAGAGATGGCGATTGAAACGGGCCTGGTTGTCCGGATGGTGTACAAGCTTGCCTACCGCCAAACCGAAGGCTTCTTGCACTCGATCGCCTCGCTTCTCCGGCTGTGTATCGAGATCCCGGACTACTCGACGTTGTGTCGGCGGTCGAGGCTGCTCCGCAAGAAGCTGCGGATTCGAAAAGCCGCAAGCAATCAACCAATCCACCTGATGATCGATAGCACGGGCTTGAGGATTCATGTTGGAACCACCCGCAAACCGCCAAAGCAGCGCGCCTGGCGCAAGTTGCACATCGCCGTTGATCGCAAGACCGGCAACATTGTTGCGTCCGAACTGACGGCGTCACGAGCTCGCGACGCAACGCGAGTCCCCCCTTTGCTAACACAGATTCAAGCACCTATAGCGTCGGTGGCGGCGGACAGTGCATACGACAAGGAAGCGGTCTACGAAGCCATCGAAGCGCACAGCCCTGGACGAAGGACGCGCGTGGTGATTCCGCCGCAACGAAACGCCACGCTCAGTCAGAATTCGAACACCGCCATGCGGGAACGCGACCGCCATATTCGTGCAATCGAAAGACACGGCCGACGTGAATGGTACAAGCTCTCAGGCTGCACCGAGTGAAGCATGGTGGAGAACGCGGTCTATCGTTACAAGGCGATCATGGGGCCCGAGATGCGGGCTCGAACGTTGGCGAGGCAACGAGTTGAACACCGAATTGGGTGTGAGATACTCAACAAGATGACCGCGCTCGGCATGCCCGATACTTACCGCGCCGGGTAACTCTCCGACCGGCACAGGGAGGTCAGCGATTTGCGCCGGGCCGTGCAACAACGCCTGAGGGAGAAGGAAACACAAGCAGCACCAAGCTCGTTTCACCGCACCGGCAAAGCGATCGAGTCCACATGAACGAAGCGACCGCTCGGATCAAGATCAACAAACTGCTCGAAGCCGCCGGCTGGCGCTTCTTCGCCGATGGAGACTCGCCTGCCAATATTTGCCTTGAACCCAATGTCACGATCAGGACGTCCGATCTCGACGCCCTAGGCAACGACTTCGAGAAGACATCCAAAGGCTACATCGACTTCTTGCTTTTGGACACTAAGGGATTTCCCTACATCGTCCTGGAAGCCAAGTCGGAGGACAAGAACCCGCTCGTCGGCAAGGAGCAGGCCCGCAAATACGCCCGCTCCCAGAATTGCCGCTTCGTCATCCTGTCGAACGGCAACCTGCATTACTTCTGGGATCTAGAACGCGGCAACCCCTACGTCATCACCTCCTTCCCGACGCCGGAATCTGTATCCGGGTACCGGAAGGTCGCGCCCAACCCGCAGCGCCTGATCGCGGAACAGGTCGGCGAAGACTTCATCGTTCTCACCCAACGGCCGAATTATGCCTCTGAAGCTGCGTGGAAGAATGAAGCCGAGCGCCCCGGCTTCATTCAGGCCAACAAATTGCGCTTTCTGCGTGTCTATCAGCTCAGAGCGATCTATGCGTTGCAGCGGGCGGTACAGGACGGAGGCGATCGCTTCTTGTTCGAGATGGCGACCGGCACTGGCAAGACGCTCACCGCTGCCGCCGTCATCAAGCTGTTCCTCCGCTCGGGCAATGCCAGCCGAGTGCTCTTCCTGGTCGACCGGCTGGAATTGGAAGATCAGGCGCATAAGGTCTTCGCCACATTGCTTTCGGCGGACTTCCAGACGGTTGTCTATAAAGAGAACCGTGACGACTGGCATCGCGCCGAGATCGTCGTCACCACTGTTCAATCCCTACTGTTCAACAACAAGTATCAGCGGCTCTTCTCGCCCACGGACTTCGATCTCGTAATTTCCGACGAGGCACATCGCTCGATCGGCGGTAACGCCCGCGCAGTGTTCGACTTCTTCGTGGGCTACAAGCTCGGGTTAACCGCGACGCCCCGTGACTATTTGAAGGGTACCAGCAAGACCGGCACTGCGGTGCATGACCCACGTGAAACCGAACGGCGCCTCCTTCTCGACACCTATCGCACCTTTGGCTGCGAGAGCGGGCAACCCACCTTCCGCTACTCGCTACTCGATGGTGTGAAAGACGGATTCCTGCTCAACCCGACCGTGGTCGACGCTCGTACCGATGTGACCACCCAACTCCTATCCGAAGACGGGTTTGTCGTCTCGTTCATCGACGAGACGGGTGAAGACCTGGAGGAAGCCTACAAGCAACGCGAGTTCGAAAAGCACTTTTACTCTGAGGCCACCAACCAGCTTTTCTGCAAAACCTTCCTTGAGAACGCGCTGCGTGACCCGATCAGCGGCGAGATCGGGAAGTCCATCGTCTTTGCTGTCAGCCAGAACCACGCAGCCAAGCTCGCACAGATCTTCAACCAGATCGCTGACCGGATGTTTCCTGGCAAGTACCGGTCAGACTTCGGCGTGCAGGTAACCTCGCAGATCGCAGATGCGCAGAAGTTCACCATCAACTTCGCCAACAACAACCTGCTGGGCTCGGCCAACTTCCGTCCCGGCTACCGGACCAGCAAGGCTCGGGTCTGCGTTACGGTGGGCATGATGACCACCGGCTACAACTGCACCGATATTCTGAATCTTGGCCTGTTCCGTCCCATCTTCTCGCCCACCGATTTCGTCCAGATCAAGGGACGCGGCACCCGTAGGCACGACTTCCGGGATGACATTCTTGATGACAGCCTCAAGGACAGCGTCGCCGAGGCGCAGAAGACTGCATTCAAGCTCTTCGATTTCTTCGGCAACTGCGAGTATTTTGAGACCGAGTTCAACTACGACGAAGAGCTGAAGCTGACTCGGCCTCAAACGAGTAGCGGCGGGGCCGACATCGAACCGGTTCAGTTCGCTGGCTCTTACGAACACCTCGGGGCCGACATCATTGCCTCTGTACATGAAGAGACCATCGGTTACGAAGGGATGAAGATTGACCGGATGCTCTTCGAGAAGTTCGGGGACACCGTGCGCCAAGACGAGACGATCGCCGATGCAGTGATGGCGGGCCAGTGGGATCGCGTAATCGATTACGTCAACCGAGAGGTCTTTGACAAGCCCGAAGAATACTACACCCTCAAGAAGCTGCGCCAAGCTGCCGCCGTGGACCGCCGCCTCACCTTGCGCGAAATTTTGGAGAAGGTCTTCGGCCTCATTCCCGATTTCAAATCTAAGGATGAGTTGTTGGAAGAGGAGTTTGCGAAGTTCGTAGCCGATTGCAAGCCCGACGAGGCCAACGCCATCCAGGCCATCAAGACCTACTTCAAAGCCTATGCCACCAGCAACCAAGTACGCGACATCATCGATGGCAAACGATTCGCCGAGCTCGCTACCAACCCGTCCTTTTCCACCGGTGACTTCAGCGCTGTGCCGGACAAGTACCGCAACCTCATTCCGGAATACGTCAAGGACTACGTTTCCTTGAACCAGTTCGCCCCGTAGAAACCTACCATGCTGGATTCCAATACCAAGCGCCGCATCGACACCGCCCGCGACATTCTGGTCGGCAAGGTTCCGGACCCCAAGAGCCAAGTCGAGCAGATCACCATCGCGCTGATCTACAAGTTCATGGACGACATGGACGCCGAGAGCGAGGAGTTCGGCGGGAAGCGCACCTTTTTCGCCGGCGAGTTCGCCCGCTACGGATGGACCAAGCTGATGCGCGCCGGCCTCGGCGGCCATGAGACCTTGAACCTCTACGCCGAGGCCATCACCATGATGCCTGAGAATCCCGGCATTCCACCTTTATTTCGCGATATCTTCAACAATGCCTACCTGCCATATCGCGATCCGGAGACCCTTCGCGCCTTTCTCAAAATCATCGACGAGTTCACCTACGACCACTCCGAGCGCCTAGGTGACGCCTTCGAGTATCTGCTCTCGGTCCTCGGCTCGCAGGGCGACGCCGGGCAGTTCCGCACCCCGCGCCATATCATCGACTTTATCGTCGCCATCATCGAGCCGAAGAAGGGCGAAACGGTGCTGGACCCCGCGTGTGGTACCGCCGGATTTCTGATCTCATCCTACAAGCACATCCTTGCCGCCAACACTGACCCGCAAGGCGTCAGCACGCTGACGCCGGATGACAAGGAGCGGCTAGCGGCGAACTTCAAAGGCTACGACATCTCGCCCGACATGGTGCGCCTGTCTTTGGTGAACATGTACCTGCACGGCTTTGCTGCCCCGCGTATCTTCGAGTACGACACGCTGACCAGCGAGGAGCGGTGGAACGACTATGCGGACGTAATTCTGGCGAATCCACCGTTCATGTCGCCGAAGGGTGGTATGCGGCCGCACAACCGGTTCTCAGTGCAGTCCAAGCGGAGTGAGGTGCTGTTCGTGGACTACATGGCCGAGCACTTGACGCCCTCTGGCCGCGCCGGCATCATCGTGCCCGAGGGAATCATCTTCCAGAGCCAGAACGCCCACAAACAGCTTCGTAAGATGCTGGTAGAGGAATACTTGGTCGCTGTCGTTTCTTTGCCGGCTGGTGTGTTCAATCCCTATTCTGGCGTCAAGACGTCGATTCTCATCCTCGACAAGTCGCTTGCGAAGAAGACGGATCGTATCGCCTTCTTGAAGATCGAAAACGACGGTTTCGATCTGGGCGCTCAGCGGCGCCCCATCGACAAAAATGACATACCGCAGATCCAGACGGAGATTGGCGAGTACCTGCGATGGCTGCAAGCCGGGATACCACTAGACGGCTTCCGGCCTGCGCTCGGCCTTTTCGTACCGAAGGAAAAGATCGGCGCGAACGGGGAGTACAACCTAAGTGGAGAGCAATATCGGGAAGAAGTAGTGCAATCAAAGCACTTTCCTTGGAGAACGGTGGAATCGCTCGTCGAGACAATCACTCCTCCATTCAAGATCCAGAAAGCTGCTTTCGGAAGCAGCGGACGATTTCCAATCATCGATCAATCCCAAGATGCTATCGCAGGCTGGACGGATGATGAGTCCACATTGGTTCACCCCATCCAACCGCTGGTTATCTTCGGCGATCACACGTGCGCACTTAAACTGATAGATACGCCGTTCGCGCAGGGAGCTGACGGCATTAAAATCCTGCAAACCGTAGATGCGCTTGACCCACGCTTCCTCTTCCGTGTTCTCCGTGCAAGACCTCTCGAAAGTAGTGGGTATCAGAGGCATTATTCAAAGCTCAAAGAACATCAAATTCCCCTCCCACCGCTGGAGGTGCAGAAGGAGATCGTTGCCGAGATCGAGGGCTACCAGAAGGTCATCGACGGGGCGCGCGCCGTCATCGACAACTATAGGCCGCATATTGTCGTTGATCCTGACTGGCCGATGGTGCGGCTGGGCGAGGTGTGCTCTCTAGGTGGAACGATCACTACGGATGTGGATCCCTCATTTCCTTACTTCGGGGCTGACAGCATGGAATCAAATACTGGCAAGCTCCTGAAGGCGGAGACAGCTCAGGCCCAGAGGGTGAATGGCCCTGTCTATGAATTCGCTGGTGAGCGTCTACTCTACAGTAAGATTCGACCTTATCTTAACAAGCTAACTGTTGTTGATCTTCGTGGCTACTGTAGCTCCGATATGTATCCACTACTTCCGAATAACTCCAAGATCCATGTCACCTATCTGGCCGCCTACATGTTGTCGGAAGCCTTCAACGAGCGCATCCGTGGCTACTACGAGCGAGCAAGCATTCCAAAGATCAATCGGTCTCAATTGTTCGGGGCTGCAATCCCGCTCCCACCCATCGAAACCCAGAACACCATTGTCGCCGAGATCGAGGAGGAGCAGGAGCTGGTGGAGGCCAACCGGGAGCTGATCGTTCGCTTCGAGAAGAAAATCAGCGCGGCCATCGGGCGAGTGTGGGGCAAAGCGGACCTGGAGACGGCGGAGGCATGAGCGATGGAAGAAGCCGCCGGACTGAGTGACTACCTCGTCCTGTGCCAAAACTCGGCCCTTTTGAAATAGACCATAAATCAGCAGCTTAGTGTCTGTGTTTGCGACCGGGCCAAGGGCCGTAGGCTTTGCAATCGTCTTGGGCGGGCGAGTCGTCACCATGCAGATGACCTGTCCCTTCCATAAACTCGAGCTGTATGAGATTGGCGAACTTCCTGCAACCAGGATGCTTTGGTCGTCTTCATATAGGACGTTTTAACCCTAATCGCAAATAAACGTCACCGTGTCTGAGGTCTTTGGCCCCGTGAATAGCACCTTTTCCAGGTTCTGCATACACCGCGTCCTGTGCCAAAACTCGGTTCGAAGATTTCGTGGGCGGAGCAGGTTTGACGATGCACAGCCCAATCGCTTACGACATCGCACGTTCCCATAAGGACTGCCGACGCATTCTTCTCTTTCGGTCAACGCGTTCCCGAGCCCTTGATGATTGCGCTCTCTATAATAATGATGGATGAGCTCAACCCCGCGCGCAGGTCTTGAGTTCGTTTGCACTTTTGGACACGACGCCCTCAGGCTTCTGCGGGCGTTCTACCAGCCGGAACCGCCGACGATGAGTGCGACGGCGACAAGCGCGCAGATCACACCAGCGGTTTGCCAACGATTGAGACGTTCACCAAGCACCTGTGCCTTCTATTTATTCATCCGCGCGCCCCGAACCTGATCGGTCTTCGATCTGCCAGGATTATGCCTGCATGATTTCGTCGTTTGTTCGCGCTCGGCCCTGGGCACGGCCGCAAACACAGACTCCTAAGTTGCTGATTTATGGGCTATTTCAAAAGGGCTGAGTTTTGGCACAGGACGGGAGTCCATATTTCGGTGGTGAAGAAATCGGCAGCGGCAAGGGTAGTCGGCGCAGCCGCGACAGGAAAAGCAAGTCGAGCTGTTCGAGGAATCGCTCGCGTAGGCTGTGATGGGCAACAAAAACAGGTGATAGGTGCTGCATGAAGCGGGCGTCACCGAAAGGGGGTTTGCATCACAACTGTTTCACGCCCTTCCCGGCGAAACTCACGAGCTAGATCCTCGGCATCCGCCCGATAAACGAATTCTCCGACCCAAACACGATAGTAAAGCCGACCGCTCGCCCGGAATCCAGAGATCTCGACCGGACGATGTCCTTCCCGCTTGATCTCATCGGCGAGCTCTTTGGCGGCCGACTCGTCGCGGAACGAGCCGAGCTGGACTCTCCAACGGGTGGCCAGACGACTTTGATCTACTTGGATAACTTCAATCTGGACCGGCGCTACGCCCTTTTGGACCATGTCGATCGCCTTCGCCGCGCCGTAGGAAAGATCCAGGACCCGTCCGTCGATAAAAGGGCCCCGGTCGTTGACCACCACCACCACGCTGCGCCCGTTATCGGGGTCGGTGACCCGCAACACGGTGCCGAAGGGAAAGGTCCGATGGGCTGCAGTGAACCGTTCAGGGTCCATCGGCTCTCCGCTCGCGGTGGCCCGACCTTCTTCTTCCAGCCCGTACCAGGAAGCAAGGCCCTCGAAAGTGGTTCCGCGAAGCGGAGCCGGGGCTGGCGTGCCGGAGGGTGTCGTCGCCGACGGTCCGCGGCTGGCACAGGCCGCGACAAAAGAGCAAAGCAGGATTGTGGGGAAAGTCCGCTTCACAAACTTTAATTATACCTGCTTTGCCGTCGTGTCCGAACAGGAGAACCCGACGTGGGGGTATACGCGCCTGCGGGGCGCAGTCAAGAACCTCGGACATGAACTCGGACGCAACACTATCAAGAGGGTTGTGCCTTCTATTTATTCATCCGCGCGCACCGAACTTGATTAGTCTCCGGTCTGCCGGCACCATGCCGGCATGATTTCGTCGTTGGTTCCCGCTCTCATCTCTGCCTTCAAGGCTCGTCGCAAGCTAGCTGTGCCTTCTATTTATTCATCCGCCAGCCCCATGGGTCGGAAGTCAGCCCTGCGGTGCGAAATACCCTGGATTCTGCGCGGATTCCAAGGGCGTCTAAGCTGCTGATTTGTGGTCTATTTCAAAAGGGCCGAGTTTTGGCACAGGACGGGGCTTCAGGCCGATAGCGTCGTGTCCAAAACACAAACGAACTCAAGACCCACGCTCCGGGACCTTTCGGATTAGACGTGTCTAAGCTTGGTTCGCCAATGGAAGCTAGAATCCTCACTCATGAGCGCCGATCCAGCCCTTGACAGGGATATCTTCGTGTGCACGCCGGCATCCTTACTAACGACATTCGCTGACAGAGGCACGCCAACGGACACTAGCATTCAAACGCAGCGTAGCAACACTTGATGACGGAAGCACCCTTGGAACTGTGCCTACCAGCGCGCCGTAGCCCGGGCGAGGAGGGCATGCTCCGTGCTGTTGATGTGGGTGTTGTGTTCGCTAGTCTGAATTGGCCCATTTCGCTCATTTGATTTGGCCCACCCCATCGAGACCGATACCCTGAGCCGGGGAAGAACCCGGAGAGGAGGGTCGGTTGAAAAGGGGTGCGAAAGTGCGATTGTTCGAGCAGATCCGTGGCGAGTACGAGCACGGAGTAGGAACGATAAAGGGAGTGGCGAAGGAGTTCGGAGTACACCGTCGGATGGTGCGTCAGGCGCTGGAGAGCGCGGTACCGCCGGAGCGTAAAGTCGCGGAGCGTGCGAGTCCGAAGCTTGAGGAAGTACGCGAGTTCATCGACGCGGTCCTGAAGGAGGACAAGCGAGCGCCTCGGAAGCAACGCCATACGGCTCGTCGTATCTGGTCCCGGTTGCGCGCCGAGCATCCGGAGCATGAGATTGGCGAATCAACGGTACGTCGCTACGTCGCTCGTCGGAAGAGCGAGCTCGGCCTGAAGGACACAGAGATTTTTGTTCCGCAGAGCTACGCGTGGGGCGATGAAGGGCAAGTGGACTGGTACGAGGCGTACGCGCGGATCGGAGGTGAGCTCGAGAAGGTCCACACGCTCGTAGTCCGAAGCATGGCGGGAGGAGGCGCGTTGCATCGCGGCTATCCGCGTCCGACGCAACAAGCATTTTTCGAAGCGCAGGAGCATGCGTTCGAGTTCTTTGGTGGCGTGTTCCGCCGCATGCGCTACGACAACCTGTCACTCGCGGTCACTAAGATTCTGCGTGGTTATCAACGAGAGCAGACGGAGCGATTCGTGGCGTTTCGCTCCCATTGGGGATTCGACTCGGAGTTTTGTAATCCGAGTCGAGGCAACGAGAAGGGCGGGGTGGAAAGCGAAGTCGGCTACTTCCGGCGCAACTATCTGACGCCGGTACCGGAGTTTTCGAACTGGGATGAGCTGAACGAGTATCTGCTCTCGTGCTGTCTCAAGGATGCGACGCGCCACATTAGCGGCAAGGAGCATGCTGTCGGAACAGCGATGGAGCTTGAACGGGAGCATCTGTTGCCATTGACCGTCGAGGGGTTCGATATCGAGGAGCGACGATTTGCAAAGGTGAACAAGAAAGGCTGCGTTCGAGTCGGCACGAACTGGTACTCGACTCCGTTGAAACGGGACCGGCGAGTTGTGGCCAAGCTACTGCCGTTGGAAGTTGAGATCTGGCACGAGGGCCACGTCGTGGCACGCCACGAGCGCTGCTACGGCCGCAGCCAGTCGATTTATGAACTCGAGCACTACTTGGATGTTCTGGTCAGGAAGCCTGGAGCGTTGGCCGGCTCGACGCCGCTCGCTCAATGGCGGGAGAAAGGTCGGTGGCCCACGAGCTACGACGAGTTGTGGTCCAAGCTGAATCGACGTCACGGGAAGCTCGAAGGAACCCGCCAGATGGTCGAGCTCGTGCAGCTCGGCCGCGAGCACGGCTACGACAAGCTGCGTGAGGCGGTGAGTCAAGCGCTCGAACTCGGCTGTACGGATGCTGAGGCGATCCGTCACCTCGTCGAATCATCAGTTCTTCGACGTGAGCAGGCGCAGGCTCTTGGCGATGTGGAGCTCGGAGAGCTCACGAAGTACGAACGTTCCTTGCCAGGTGTTGGCCATTACAACGCGCTGATCGGCGAGGTGAACTCGTGAACGCGAAGAGCATCGAGCTCCAGAGCATCCGTCAGCATTGCAAGACGCTTCGCATGCCGAGCGTGGCAACGCAGTTCCAGAAGATTGCCGAACAAGCGCAGCGCGACGAGCACAGCTATGTCCGCTACCTCGACGTGCTGCTCAGCGCCGAAGTCGAGGAGCGTGAACACCGCGCGGTTCAAAGACGACTGAAGGAAGCACAACTACCGAGAGCGAAGACGCTCGAGGAGTTCGACTTCTCGCAATCGCCGAAGGTCTCCGCCCGTCGGATACGAGAACTGGCCGAAGGCGACTACATCGACCATGCACGGCCGGTTCTGTTTCTCGGCGATGCCGGCACAGGCAAGACTCATCTGGCCACGGCATTGTGTGTAGCGGCGTGCCAGCAACGTCGCCGCGTTCGCTTCACGACGGCCTCGAGACTCGTCAACGAACTCGTTGAAGCTAGGGAGGAGCACGAACTCTCGCGAGTGATCCGTCGCTACGCCCGCTACGAGTTGTTGTGCATCGACGAGCTCGGCTACGTCCCACTCGCCGATGTCGGCGCCGAGCTTCTGTTCCAAGTGGTTTCGGAACGATGCGAAAGGGCGGCGCTCGTGATCACCACCAACCTGCCCTTCTCGGAGTGGACCCAGGTGTTCACGAACGTCCGCCTGTGCAAGGCACTGCTCGACCGAGTCACGGACCAGGCGCACATACTCGAAACCGGCACCGAATCCTATCGGTTCCGGCGCACCCTGAAGAGCGAGAAAAAGACCATAAAGGCATGAGTTCGTTGGGTTTCACTAGCCGCGGCCTGCACTTCGTTCCGGCCGCGGAATAAGGAAAGGGGCTTTCTTACAGCTCGTCTTTATTAATCAATAACTTAGGGTGGGCCAAATTAGATGAGCAAAGTGGGCCAGACCGAGTGGACAAACACAGGTGTGCTTCCGGCGCTCGGCATTGACGCCCAACTCGAACGCGGGACCCTTGTGCCTTCTATTTATTCATCCGCCAGCCCATGGGTCGGAAGTCAGCCCTGCGGCGCGCAATACCCTGGATTCTGCGCGGATTCCAAGGACGTCTAAGCTGCTGATTTGTGGTCTATTTCTAAAGGGCCGAGTTTTGGCACAGGACGCCGTTCTGGCCGTGGCTCGGCCTAAAGGAGGTCGTCGCTGGGCGCAAGCGATGGCACCGCGTGAGTGACGAAATCGACGGCTTCTCCATCAAACACTTCATCGAGCCCTGGAATATCACCGTCCGGATCGCGATCTATCGGAAGCGAGTTCGACATCGAACGGCGAAGAACTTCCCGCTCGACCTGTTTTCTCCAGACGACGGCTACTTCGAGTACTCAGCCGTCGCCACCAACAAATCGCTCACCGTCCAACGCCTTTGGTACTTCGCTGCTGGGCGAGGCGGCCAAGAGAAAACCTTCGCCGAATTGCGCAGCCAGTTCGCTCTCGACGTCGTGCCCACTAAAAGCTATGCCGCCAATAGCGCCTGGCAACAGTTGAACGTGCTCGCACACAACCTGTGTCGCAGCTTTCAGCTCGACACCATCGCTGAAACGAAAGGCATCTCTCGAAAGCGTACATGCACCCATCTGCTGCACACCATCCGCACCATCCGCTTCCGCATCATCAACAAAGCCGGCCGCCTCGTTCGCGTTAGTGGTCGAAACGCGCTCCGAATGGCCACACTCCTCCACTCAGACACTCTTTGAAAGAATCGAACTCGCGCTAGCGTCATGAATTATTGTTCGATTAGGGTTAGTTAAGCCGAATTCCACCTCACGTTGTCTCAAGTTCCCGCAGAGTCTCTTGTCTCCTAGATAATGTACTCGCCACTGTGCTCCGCAAAAAGTCGGTCCAGCGGTACACGATCTTCTTTTTTGCGGATCACACCGGTGTGGGCACTGCGAAACGACGGGATGAGATAAGGGCGGAGTTTTGGCACAGGACGGGAAACCGTAGTACCCTGGGAGCGTCTTTCAATACAGAAGGGGGCAGCGCCATTTGGAGGCGTTGTTGCACGGCCCGGAGCAAATCGCTGACCTCCCTGTGCCGGTCGTAGAGTCACCCGGCGCAGTACGTATCGGGCATCCCGAGCGCGGTCATCTTGTTGAGTATCTCGCACCCAATTCGGTGTTCAACTCGTTGCCTCGCCAACGTTCGTGTCCGCATCTCGGGCCCGATGATCGCTTTGTAACGATAGACCGCGTTCTCCACCATGCTTCGCTTGGTGCAGCCTGAGAGCTTGTACCATTCACGTCGGCCGTGTCTTTCGATGGCACGAATATGGCGGTCGCGCTCCTGCATGGCGGTGTTCGAATTCTGATTGAGCGTCGCGTTTCGTTGCGGCGGAATCACCACGCGCGTCCTTCGTCCAGGGCTGTGCGCTTCGGTCGCTTCGTAGACCGCTTCCTTGTCGTATGCACTGTCCGCCGCCACGGACGCTAGAGGTGCTTGAATCTGTGTTAGCAAAGCGGGGACTCGGGTTGCGTCGCGAGCTCGTGACGCCGTCAGTTCGGACGCAACAATGTTGCCGGTCTCGCGATCAACGGCGATGTGCAACTTGCGCCATGCGCGCTGCTTTGGCGGTTTGCGGGCGGTTCCAACATGAATCCTCAAGCCCGTGCTATCGATCATCAGGTGGATGGGTTGAGTGCTCGCGGCTTTCGGAATCCGCAGCTTCTTGCGGAGCAGCCTCGACCGCCGAGACAACGTCGAGTAGTCCGGGATCTCGATACCGAGCCCGAGCAGCGAGGCGATCGAGTGCAAGAAGCCTTCGGTTTGTCGGTAGGCGAGCTTGTACACCATCCGGACAACCAGGCCCGTTTCAATAGCCATGTCTGAATAGACCCGTTGACCGCCAGGCTTACCGGTCTTGTCGGCCATCCAGTTCGCGATTGCCTCCTCGTCAAACCAGACCGTCAAATCGCCTCGGCGGCGCAGCCCTTCGTTGTATTCCGCCCAGTTGCGAACGTGGTACTTCTTCTGCTTCGCGTGCTTGTACTGGCAGCGCTTGGGATACTTCATGCTCGAACATACCTCGGCCACCACCATAGGCGCATTTTGCTCTCAGCCAGAGCGGTGCAACAACGCCGGTACGAAGCGGTCGAGACACTCTCGACGTATGGAGAGAACGAATCTTTCCGCGTATGCGTTCAGATTCGGACTATTCGCGGGAAGGCGAAGGGGCTTCACGCCTGAATCTCTCAACAGCCCACGTACCGCCTCGGTGAATAGCGGGTCCCGGTCGTGGATGAGGTATCGTTTGCCAAGGAGGAAACCATCCCACGTGTCAG
Source organism: Candidatus Marinacidobacterales bacterium (assembly GCA_965222425.1). Classification (GTDB taxonomy): domain Bacteria; phylum Acidobacteriota; class Vicinamibacteria; order Marinacidobacterales; family DATDRI01; genus CBDCNP01. The sequence goes on along the minus strand of CBDCTW010000020.1, from coordinate 53,750 downwards.
TGAAGTTTCTTGCCACCTGCTTCATCCACTCCCCGTTGGAGTCCGACGTTATCCCACCGATGCACACGCAGCGAGTGGCGATATCGATGACAAACAGGACATGGTAGCGGACGAGCCCGAACGGGTTCACAACCTCGACGGTGAACAGGTCTGTCGCAGCGATGGCGCCCCAATGAGCCTTGATGAAGGTGCTCCACGACATGCTCCTGCCCCGCTCCGGCGCAGGAGCGATACCGTGCTCGGCGAGGATCCTCTTGATAGTGTTGCGTCCGAGTTCATGTCCTAGGTTCTTGAGTGCGCCTCGCAGGCGCGTATATCCCCACGTCGGGTTCTCCCGCGCCACGCGCACAATGAGCTCACGGATGTCCTTCGCCGTCGGAGGTCGGCCTGGACTCCGGTTCTTGCTGCCATCGTACTTGGCTGCGATGAGGTGGCGGTACCAGCGCAGAAGCGTAGCGGGTGTGGCAACGGACGCAATCTGGGCCAGCGCCTCGCGGCCCAAAGCCTGGGCCTTGACCGCGAGCCTGCGCCGCTCGTCGTCCGAGAGACTGAGACGCTTGCCCCGAAGCCCGGCTCGGAGCACACGGTTTTCCTCTTGCAGGTAGTCGATCACATCCTGCTGCTGGCGGTTGACCCAGCCAGCTAGAACGAGCAGTAGGAATTGCACGTGGTACGTCATCATGGATCTGAAGATAACACCCTCGGGCCAGACGATTGTAAAGCCTACGGCCCTTGGCCCCGGCGCAAACACAGACACTAAGCTGCTGATTTATGGCCTATTTCAAAAGGGCCGAGTTTTGGCACAGAACGGGATTCGCGTATATCGAGTAGAATGCGACTGTCGACCAACACCGGATAGGGCTCCCCGCCAAACGGCGGGCACGGATCGACGAACAGTGCCGTTTAGGCAAGCGACCGTGCACGCCACCGGAGCAGTCTGGGAGACCGTCCGACAAGACCGGTTCTGTAGGCAATCGTGTTTACGAGAGCAGAGGGACACTGTGACTGTGTGCCTGGAGAGGACAACCCGCGTCAGTGGCAGACGCTTGGTAATTGAACGTCTTAAGCCCAGCATGGACTCATGAACCGCGTCCCCGTCAATCCCGATCTGTTGCGCTGGGCGCGCGAGCGTTCAGGGCACCGCGTCGATGCGCTGGCGGGCCGCTTCCAGAAAATCAAAGAGTGGGAGGCCGGCGAAGTGCAGCCAACGCTCAAACAGCTCGAGACCTTCGCAAAGGCGACCCACACCCCGATCGGTTTCTTCTTCCTCGTGGAGCCGCCGGTCGAGGGCGTGCCGATCCCGGACTTCCGTACCGTCGCCAACGTTCACTTGGGCCACCCCAGTCCTGATCTTCTGGATACCGTCTATCTCTGCCAGCAGCGCCAGGACTGGTACCGCGACTTCGCGCGGTACATGCACGAGCCAGCGTTCGAGTTTGTGGGGTCTGCCCGTATCGGCGACAACATCGTCGAGACCGCCGCACGCATGCGCAAGGTGCTCGGGGTTGATCTAGAGGAGCGGCAGCGGCTCGCCACTTGGACAGCTGCGCTGCGGCGCTTCATAGAACAGGCAGACGCCCTCGGGATCCTAGTCATGGTCAGCGGCGTCGTCGGCAGTAACAACCGCCGCAACCTCGATCCTCAGGAGTTCCGAGGCTTCGCGCTCGTTGATCCGTTGGCGCCGCTGGTTTTCGTCAATGGTGCGGACACCAAAGCGGCACAGATGTTCACGCTCGCACATGAGCTGGCGCATATCTGGCTGGGAGAGTCTGGCGTCTCCGATACGGAGGCAAAGGCCGTTCCAGACCAGGAGACTGAGCGGTGGTGCAATCGAGTGGCGGCTGAACTCTTAGTGCCGCTCAACGCGTTGCGCAGTGAGCTTGATCCTCGCGCAGACCTCGAAGTCGAGATCGATCGTCTAGCGCGTCGCTTCAAGGTCAGTACCTTGGTTGTTCTGAGGCGCATCCATGACGCCGACCGGCTTTCTCGCAACGAGCTGTGGGCCGCCTACGACGCTGAGCTCGCCCGATTGCGCGCATTGCCAAAGGGAAGCGGCGGGGACTTTTATCTGACCCTAGGCGCGCGCGTCAGCAAACGATTTGCCCGGGCGCTGGTGGTGAGCACGCTCGAAGGGCGGACCGCGTTCACGGAGACCTTCCGGATGCTCGGCCTGAAGAAAATGGCGACCTTCAAGGAACTCGGGCGCAGCCTGGACGTGGGATACTGATGGCCTACCTCCTGGATGCGAACGTCTTCATTGCCGCGAAGAACCTGCACTATGGCATCGACTTTTGCCCGGCCTTCTGGGATTGGCTGGTCGCCAGCAACGAGTCCGAGCGCGTCTTCAGTGTTGAGAAGGTAGGTGACGAGGTACAGGCGGTCGGGGATGAACTGTCCGACTGGGCTGCGGAACGCGGTGACGGATTCTTCCTCAGGCCGGAGGTGTCGGTTTTTCCGGCGATGGCCGAAGTCAGCGCCTGGGCGAATGGTCAAGCGTACGTGCCCGCAGCAGTGAGCACGTTCCTGCAGGTCGCCGACTATTATCTCGTCGCTCAGGCGCACGCCGGCGGGCACACGGTCGTCACGCATGAAGTGCCCTCGGCCTCTCCCCGCAAGATCAAGATCCCCGACGCCTGCATCGGGCTCAGGATCAAGTTTATGACGCCTTACGAGATGCTGCGTCGCGAGCGGGCTCGGTTCGTGCTGGGAGTATTTTCAAGTTAAGTAGAATCGGGCTACCGACTTAGGTGCTAACGGCACGGTTCTCGTAAGAGCCGCAATAGGGTGTGCTCCGCAAAAAAGTCGATCCCGTCCTGTGCCAAAACTCGGCCCTCTTGAAATAGCCGATAAATCAGTAGCTTAGCGTCTGTGTTTTGCGACGGTGCCAAGGGCTGTGGGCTTTACAATCGTCTGGCCCGAGGGTGTTATCTTCGGATCCATCATGGCGAGGGTGCAGGATTGGAGGGCCATATCGAACTGGTTTCAACCACACCGTGAGTAGATGAGGTGTCACCAGAGACGCACTAGAAGGTGTCCCGTCCTGTGCCAAAACTCGGCCCTTTTGAAATAGATCGTAAATCAGCAGCTTAGTGTCTATGGTGCGCTCCCGTGAACGGCTTGGCGGGTTGCTACGTTTCTACCATCGGGAAGCCGCATGAGTATTTTGACCTCACGCCCACTGTCCACGCCGCGTCAACTGCTCGCTTGTAACGTTCCAAGTGGATCGAGTTTTGGCACAGGACGGGGCCCCACACACCCAGCCACTCGTCGAGCGCATAGCTAACCGCGACGTTGACATCGATCTTCCGGTTGTCCCGCTCCAGTCGGCCCCGCGCCGGCATGCGTCCAGTCTCCGCCGCCGCCGTATTCCCCTCTCATGGCAGATCTAAACCGCGCAATCGACGCTGGATCGACTTCTTGCGGAGCACAGGGCGCGGACAGACGCAACTGGCTCGCCGAAACAACGCCGTGAAGCAGGATCGTGTGCATGCCACCAACGCTATCGGGCATCACCCTGAAAGACCAGGATTTCTGCATCGGACGGAATTTATAGGAGGGACAGGCTCATGAGCCCCTGGAGGCGTCGAAATCGCGAAGCGATTGTTCCGCTTGGGCCACTATCTCTGCATTGCCGGCTTTCCTTGCCAGTTCGAGCGCGATTTCGAAATCCTCCCGCACCTCGTCGTTGAGGCCCAATGCGGCCTTCACGGTGCCCCGTTTGCAATAGGCTTCGGCGTAGTCCGGATTCAAGCGGATCGCTTCGTCATAGTTGGCGATGGCGTCCTCATTCTGTTCCAGTGTTGCCTTTAGGAAGCCCCGGACAAACCAGGCTTCAGACAGTTCCGGATTCAGGCGGATCGCTTCGTTGTAATCGGCGATGGCGTCTTCGTGCCGGTTCAGTGCTGCTTTTACACCGCCCCGGTTGTTGTAGACTTCGGCATAGTCTGGATTCAGGCGGATCGCTTCGTTGTAATCGGCAATGGCGTCTTCATGCTGGTTAAGTACTGCCTTCGTATTGCCACGGTTGAGGTAGGCTTCTGCATCGTTCGGATTCAGGCGGATCGCTTCGTTGTAATCGGCGATGGCGTCTTCGTGCCGGTTCAGTGCTGCTTTTGCGAAGCCCCGGGCGTGGTAGGCTGTGGCATCTTCCGGATTTAGGTGAATCGCTTGGTTGTAATCGGTGAGGGCATCCTCATGCCGGTTCAGTATTGTCTTTCCATTACCCCGGCTGAGGTAGGCTAAAGGATAGTCTGGATTCACGCGGATCGCTTGGTCAAAATCGGTGAAGGCACCCTCATGCTGGTTCAGTGCTCTCTTCGTGTTGCCCCGGTTGTTGTAGGCTCTGGCATCTTCTGGATTTAGGCGGATCGCTTCGTTGTAATCGGTGAGGGCGTCCTCATGCCGGTTCAGCGCTGCCTTTCCAGTACCCCGGTTGAGGTAGGCGTCGGCATAGTCCGGATTCAGGCGGATCGCCTCTTCATAGTCGGCGATGGCGTCTTCATGCTGGTTTAGTGCTGCCTTTGCAATGCCACGGTTGTTGTAGGCTACGGCATTGTCTGGTTTCAGATGGAGCGCTTGGTCAAAATCGGCGATGGCGTCCTCATGCCGGTTCAGTTCTGCCTTTCGAGTACCCCGGTTGTTGTAGGCGTCGGCATAGTCCGGATTCAGGCGGATCGCCTCTTCACAGTCGGCGATGGCGTCTTCATGCTGGTTCAGTGCTGCCTTTGCATTGCCCCGGTTGAGGTAGGCGTCGGCATAGTCCGAATTCAGGCGGATCGCCTCTTCATAGTCGGCGATGGCGTCTTCATGCTGGTTTAGTGCTGCCTTTGCAACGCCCCGGTTGTTGTAGGCGGCATAGTCCGGTTCCAGGCGGAGCACTTGGTCATAGGCCGATACACTGCCTTTCGGGTCTTTGTCCTGAAGCAGATAACCGACTGAAAACCAAGCTCTGGCGGCGAGAGCGTGATCTCCTTCTTCTGCGATGTGGGCGACCGCACGTGTCCATCATCATTATTAACCCGGGACTGGACTCTAGGCCCGGACTGCCCTCGAGCACATGCTGGAGAGCGTGGTCAGCGCGCGAGGGAAGGTGCTGAGGACGAACTTCTCGGCGACCAGCCGAGTAACGCGAGCGACCAAGCTGACTCAGGCTGCCTCTCGCCACTCGTATCGATGGTGCAGTCCACCGACTCGCGGCAGTGCGACTACTTTCGCCGTAGGAGACGGTCGGTGGGTGACCGTTCTCAAGCTCGGTGTGTCCTTGTTCAGCCCCAAGTGGCAACGGTCCTCATGATAGTAGCTGATGTAAGCTCGCACGAGCCGGATGAGATGACATGCACCGAGAACCACGACGTGCTCAAGGAGCTCGCGACGGCAGCTGCCGACCCACCGCTCCGCGGTTCCGTTTTGCCATGGGCTGCGAAACGAAGTGCGAACGGGTTTTGTGCCCGTTGCTTTGATGAACTCGATGACCGCAGCGCTAAAGATGAAGTCGCGATCGAAGATGAGATATCTCGGAGCGGTGTCGTAGGGAAACGCCTCGCGTAGTTGCTGAATAACCCAAGCAGACGTCGGGTGGAACGTGGCGTTGAAGTGAACGATGTGCCGGCGACCGTGCTCGATGACGAAGAAGCCGTACAGCAGCCGGAGCGACGCGGTGGGCACGGTGAACAGATCCATGGCGGCGATATCGTCTTTATGGTTGCGCAAGAAAGCCATCCATCGTTTCAGCTGGTCGGGCTCCGCGGGACGCCGCAGCAGGTATCGCGACACCGTGCTCTCGGAGATGATGAAACCGAGCTTGGTGAGCTCAGCATGGATGCGTGGCGCCCCCCAGCCGTCTTGCGCCATCGTGCGGACGAGGCGACGAATCTCGGCATCAATCCGAGGCCGACCGGGATGGCGGCGCTGCGAGATATTTGCCCAGTACCGTCGGAATCGGTCGCGATGCCAACGGGCTACGGCGTCCGCGTGGACGATGAGCAGGCGGCTCGCCCACACGGGCCACGAACCTCGAAGAGCAACCCAGAAAGCCCGTTCCGTGTCGTCGAGCGGTGGGCGTGGGCGCTCTTTCTTCAGCGCCGTCACTTGCTGCCGCAAAGCGACGTTCTCCAACACCAGGTCGGCGCGGCGCCGACACATCGCCCGAATGGCACGGACGCCAAGTGAGACGAGGAAGACAACAACGTTGAGCATAGCGGCGGAGTTTCGCCGTCTTCGGCCCGGAATTCAAGCGGAGCGTAAGTCCTTGATTTCGTGGGCGGAGCAGTTTTGACGATGCACACCTTGGCACGCCGCAAACACAGACAATAAGCTACTGATTTATGCTCTATTTCAAAAGGGCCAAATTTTGGCACAGGACGGGGTCGACTTTTTGAGGAACACAGCTGTTCGAGCAGGCCGGCGGCGATCTTGATATAATCCGGACTCGGTTAACTATCGGAGGAAACGACGAAGTTCCTCGCAACAAGCGTAGCCATTGCGACTATCGTGACGCTGTCGGTGGAGTCGCGGGCCGACGACAAGCTCGAGTCGGCGGTCAAGGTGGACTACAATGCTCACCTCGGCGCGCTCTTCAAGCACTTTCACGCAAACCCTGAGCTTTCGTTCGTCGAAGTCAAGACTGCGGCGCGTCTCGCCAAGGAACTCCGCGACGCGGGCTTCGACGTTACCGAGGGTGTCGGAAGAACGGGCGTGGTGGCCATCATGAAGAACGGCGACGGACCCCTTGTCATGATGCGCGCCGACATGGACGGACTTCCCGTGAAGGAACTCGCCGAGCTTCCATACGCCTCGACCGTCACGCAGGTCAATGACGACGGACAGGAATTTCCCGTGATGCATGCTTGCGGGCACGACGTGCACATTACCTCTCTTGTGGGGACGGCGCGCCGGATGGCCGCAGAGCTCGATTCCTGGTCCGGTACGCTGATGCTCATCGGCCAGCCTGCAGAAGAGTGGAAGATCTCAGGCGCTCAGGCGATGCACCAGGACCGGCTGTGGGAGCGCTTTGGCCAGCCGGACTATGCCCTCGCCTTTCATGTATCTGCTGAAATCGAAGCTGGAAAGCTCTACGTCGCCGAGAGTGCGGCGTACTCGAGTATCGACAGCGTGGACATCATCGTGCCCGGCATCGGCGCCCATGGCGCGAGTCCACACCGCGGAAAAGACCCCGTGCTCATTGGAGCACAGATCGTCGTCGCATTTCAGCAACTGGTTTCGAGAGAGCTGAGCCCACGAGAGCCCGGCGTCGTAACCGTCGGTGTATTCCGAGCTGGCAACAAGCGTAACGTGATCGGTGAGGAAGCCGTGCTCGAGCTCACGGTGCGTTCCGACACCCAGGAAACCCGCCAGAAACTCTTGGAGGGCATCGAACGGATCGCAGTGAACATCGGCCAGGCCGCGGGACTTCCGGACGAGCGGCTTCCCCGCGTCGTAATGAAGGGAGGTGTGCCCGTCACCGTGAACGACACCGCCCTGGTGAAGAGATTGGAGGCTCGTTGGCGCTCGGAGCTTGGCGATGACACTTTCGCCGACTACCAGCGAGAAGGGATGGGCGGTGAGGACTTCCCCTTCTTGACGACGGAACCTTACATCCCCAGCGCCTACTTCGCGATTGGCGGCACACCCAAAGAGAGTTTCGAAAGAGAAGCCGCAGGCGGGCCTCCGGTGCCGTCACACCATTCGCCACTCTTCGAGATTGCACCCGAGCCTGCGGTCCGAAGCGGCGTCACCGCTACGGTCATTGCGCTCAGAGAGCTGATGACCGCCAAGCAGTAGCCTCCACAAGCGGGGAGTCGGCTGTGCCTTCTATTTATTCATCCGCCAGCCCATGGGTCGGAAGTCAGCCCTGCGGCGCGAAATACCCTGGATTCTGCGCGGATTCCAAGGGCGTCTAAGCTGCTGATTTGTGGTCTATTTCTAAAGGGCCGAGTTTTGGCACAGGACGCCCAAGCCACCCTTGACGAGGTCCCTCGTCTTGTGGTCTTTTCCTTCATGGCGGTGTTTCCTTCTGTAGGCTCCTTCAGGCCGTGTTCGACAACGCGGAAGGTTACTCCACCTTTACTCTATTTCTACACCTTCTGAGGGTAGCTCTATGGACATCGTCCTTGCCTTTAGCGCGTTATGCATCTCATCTTGTTGAGTATCTCGCACCCAATTCGGTGTTCAACTCGTTGCCTCGCCAACGTTCGTGTCCGCATCTCGGGCCCGATGATCGCTTTGTAACGATAGACCGCGTTCTCCACCATGCTTCGCTTGGTGCAGCCTGAGAGCTTGTACCATTCACGTCGGCCGTGTCTTTCGATGGCACGAATATGGCGGTCGCGTTCCCGCATGGCGGTATTCGAATTCTGACTGAGCGTGGCGTTTCGTTGCGGCGGAATCACCACGCGCGTCCTTCGTCCAGGGCTGTGCGCTTCGATGGCTTCGTAGACCGCTTCCTTGTCGTATGCACTGTCCGCCGCCACCGACGCTATAGGTGCTTGAATCTGTGTTAGCAAAGGGGGGACTCGCGTTGCGTCGCGAGCTCGTGACGCCGTCAGTTCGGACGCAACAATGTTGCCGGTCTTGCGATCAACGGCGATGTGCAACTTGCGCCAGGCGCGCTGCTTTGGCGGTTTGCGGGTGGTTCCAACATGAATCCTCAAGCCCGTGCTATCGATCATCAGGTGGATTGGTTGATTGCTTGCGGCTTTTCGAATCCGCAGCTTCTTGCGGAGCAGCCTCGACCGCCGACACAACGTCGAGTAGTCCGGGATCTCGATACACAGCCGGAGAAGCGAGGCGATCGAGTGCAAGAAGCCTTCGGTTTGGCGGTAGGCAAGCTTGTACACCATCCGGACAACCAGGCCCGTTTCAATCGCCATCTCTGAATAGACCCGTTGACCGCCAGGCTTACCGCTCTTGTCGGCCTTCCAGTTCGCGATTGCCTCCTCGTCAAACCAGACCGTCAAATCGCCCCGGCGGCGCAGCCCTTCGTTGTATTCCGCCCAGTTGGAAACGTGGTACTTCTTCTGTTTCGCGTGTTTGTACTGGCTGCGCTTGGGATACTTCATGGTCGAACATTACCTCGGCCACCACCATAGGTAGATTTCGCGCTCAGCCAAGAGCGGTGCAACAACGCCTACATGATATGCCCGGAACCCCTTTTCGTAGTCCAACTGACTCCCACTGAAGGCGACGGCGTGCCGGAGATCGGCTGGGCGTCATAAGTGAGGGAAGTGAGAGCCTTCCGCACCAAAATTGCGCCCCCCTGTCCCTACTAACAATTGGTAGATTCGGAAGAAAAAAGTAGCTTGCAACCGGACCGACCACTTTTGCGGGCGTTACAATCGCACCATGAGCACGCGTTACGTCACGATTCAAGGAGGACGCAAAGACCCGAAGTCGCTTCCCATAAAAGCGTGGGTCCGAGGCGTGCCGCTCGATCCGAAGGCAAAGGACCAGCTTTTACGCACCGCCCAGCTTCCGTTCATTCACCGGTGGCTGGCGGCCATGCCGGACGTGCACTGGGGGTTTGGGGCCACCGTGGGAAGTGTCATCCCGACGCGCAAAGCCATCATTCCTGCTGCCGTCGGTGTCGACATCGGCTGTGGAATGGCAGCGATGCACACGACACTGACGGCTTCGGACCTTCCCGACAACCTGTCGGCGATTCGCTCGGCCATCGAAAAGGCCGTGCCCCACGGACGCTCGCATCACGGCCGTCGCGGAGACAAGGGGTCGTTTCGCGACGCACCCCGGCGAAACGCGGTAGCGTGGAGGATGCTTCGCGACGGCTACGAGCGAGTGCTCGACAAGCATCCTCAACTGGACCGCAACACGCACCCGGCAAACCAGCTCGGCACGCTGGGGACCGGGAACCATTTCATCGAAGTCTGCCTCGATGAATCCGACGATGTATGGTTCATGCTGCACTCGGGCTCGCGCGGTGTGGGCAATCGCACCGGCATGCACTTCATTCAGCTGGCGCAGAAGGACATGGGCCGACACCTTCAAAACCTCCCCGACAAGGATCTCGCGTACTTCGAGGAAGGCAGCGAGCACTTCGACGACTATTGGTTCGCCGTCGATTGGGCCCAGCGCTACGCGGCGACGAATCGTCGACTGATGATGGAGGCGGTCGTCGAGGCGGTTCACGATACCGGCCTCGTGCCCGCGTTTCGACCCAAGAAAGAAGTCGTCAATTGCCACCACAACTACGTCGCGAAGGAGCACCACTACGGGTCGGAGGTTTTCGTCACGCGGAAGGGTGCGGTGCGGGCTGGGCGGGGCGACCTGGGTATCATTCCCGGAAGCATGGGGGCGCGCTCCTATATCGTCCGGGGGAAAGGAAACCGTGAGAGCTTCGAGTCGTGCAGTCACGGTGCCGGGCGCGTCATGTCCCGCAACGAAGCCAAGAAGCGCTTCACTCTAGACGATCACGCCGCGGCGACAGCCGGGGTCGAGTGCCGCAAGGACGTGAGGGTTCTCGACGAGACTCCCGGAGCCTATAAGGACATCGACGCCGTGATGGAGGCACAGAGCGACCTCGTAGAGATCGTCCACCGGCTCAAGCAGATCGTCTGCGTGAAGGGCTAGTTCCTCCGACAGCAAGCTGTCCTTCCCGACGCTTCGGCACGACGAGCAGGTCCTTACCGCACCGTGCTCCCCGTGACAGAATCCATTAGTCGAAAGGATGATCGGCTCCATTCGGCGTGAGTGTCTTGACCATGTGATCGTCCTCGACGAGCAGCACCTGAGGCGAATCCTACGCAAATACGTCGACTACTATCATTCGTGCCGGACTCATTTGTCGCTTGAGAAGGACGCGCCCGAGCCTCGCCGCGTAGAGTCGCCAGCAATGGGCAAAGTGAGTGCCATTCCAAAGGTCGGTGGTCTCCATTATTATTACACTCGACGCGCTGCTTGACGCGCTGCTTGAGTCCGATCTGCTCGGGACGGCTGCTGGACTTTGCACCAGCTTACACCTCTACCCCTGAGTAGAGCCGACGCCGGCTCTCAAAACGTCCTACATGAAGACGACCAAAGCGTCCTGGTTGCAGGCAGTTTGCCAATCTCATGCAGCTCGAGTTTATGGAAGGGACACCATCTACTAAGAGCGGCCTGACGAACGTCTAGTGGTTGGTGTGGCGGAGGTCGAACCGATGCGGGTCGTGAGTTGGAACGTAAATGGGATTCGCGCTTGCGTGCGGCGCGGGTTCGTGGACTTTTTGGGCCGGTCTGGAGCCGACATCCTCGGCGTCCAAGAGGTCCGCGCGCTACCCGAGGAGATCCCTTCCGCCGCACGGACGCCGACCGACTGGCACGCCGCGTTCGCGGTAGCCGAGCGCCGGGGATACAGTGGTGTCGGCATCTACTCGAAGTTCCGGCCCGTTTTAGTGGAGACCTCCCTCGGAGAGCCTCAGTTCGATATCGAGGGCCGGTTCATCGCTGCTCACTTCCGGACCGATCGCGGGCGGTTCGCGGTTGTAAACGGCTATTTTCCCAAGGGAAGCGGGAAGGACCGAGACAACAGCCGGGTCGGCTACAAACTCGACTTCTATCGGGCTGTGTTCGACCGGGCACAGCAACTGCGGCGCCGATGTCCAGTGCTCGTGATCGGGGATTTCAACACCGCGCACCGCGAGATCGACCTCGCTCGCCCGAAATCCAATGTCAAGAACAGCGGGTTCCTCCCCGAGGAGCGGGTCGAGCTCGACCGCTGGCTCGAAGCGGGCTGGGTGGACACCTTTCGCGCCCTGCATCCCGACCAGCCGGACCATTACACTTGGTGGCGGCAATGGGGCGGCGCGCGCGAGCGGAACGTCGGGTGGCGGATCGACTACGTCCTCGCGTCGCCGAGCGCGATGGAACGATTGAAGGACGCCTTCATCTGGCCCAACGAGCGGGGCTCCGACCACTGCCCAGTCGGTGTCGACATCGACCTCTAGGAAGGCAGTACGGAGAAGCGCGGTAGGGTCGAGGGCTGGCGCGGTGCTCCGTAGGCGCGGCCTGTCTCGTTGTGTCCAAAAACACAAACGAACTCAAGATCGGCGTCGCCGGGGCCGTTTCGATCGTCATCAACCCGTGGCGAGCCCCAGATCTGGGGGTCGGAGACGATGTCGGCGATTCGAGTTCCCCGTCCTGTGCCAAAACTCGGCCCTTTTGAAATAGCCGATAAATCAGCAGCTTAGCGTCTGTGTTTTGCGATGGTGCCAAGGGCCGTGGCCTTTACAATCGTCTGGCCCGAGGGTGTTATCTTCGGATCCATCATGACGTACCATGTGCAAATCCTACTGTTGGTCAGGCAGCCGTTGTTCGATCGGGCAGCCCTGCCGCTCACACAGACCTCATGGGTGCTTCCGCCATTAAGTGTTGGCAAAATGACACTAAGACTTTACAGTGCATTAAATTACAGCCATGGTCTTTCAAAAGGACCGAGTTTTGGCACAGGACGGGCTTCGAGGGCAAGCTGTGTTCGTAGGTGCGGTTGCATCGACCAGCCAATGGTACGACGCGAGAACAGGTCGATGATGACGGCCAGGTATAGCCAGCCATCCCAGATCCGTATTGACAATACCAGCAGGCCAACTGACACTAACATTCAAATGCCTTTAGCGGTGTAGCAACACTTGATGGCAGGAGCACCAAATGAATAGCCACGACGAGGATGGACGGAAACCGCGTTCGGAAATCGTCTGAGCCGCACCGCTTTTCGAATAGATAGGAACTTGGCATGCAGGAATTTCTCCGCTTTTTGAGTCAAGGCTGGGTTGGAACGATTGTTGGTGCGGGAGGTGCGGCGCTGGCCTTGTTCTTGTACTGGCGCTCTCAAATTCCAGGCATGATCGCTTTTCAATCCCACGATGTGTCAATGATCGGTGGCGGCGATGCAGTATTTCCAGTCGAAGTCGAGGTTCGGTATCGGGGAACCTCAGTTCCAAAGCTCACTTCTAGCACTATCTGGATTTGGAACGCAGGCAAAAAGACTGTGAGAGGATCGGACGTTGTAGCGCACGATCCGTTTCAATTTCGCTTTGACGGTGAAGTCCTGCCTTGGTGCACAACTTCGATAGAGGCCGAGAGCTCGCTTGGCCCCGACTCCCATCATCCGATCATCTCGCTATCAGGCATCCCGAGCGCCGTGATGGTGTTGAGAATCTTGCACCCGATCCTTGCCTCAACTCTCTGTGCCGCCAACCCTCTCGCTCGCATCGCTGAGCCCACGATAGCCTTGTAGCGATGGAACGTTGTTTCGACTTTGCTCCGTTTGCTGTAGCCCGATTCTGTGTGCCACTTTCGTTTGCCGAGCCGAGCTTGTGCTGCAATGTTGCGATTGCGCTGTCGGCTGCTCGCCGGCCCCGATGCGAGCAGGGCGCCCTTGCGCGGCGGTATCAGCACCCTCGGCGAGCGATGAGCGCTGTGATTCTCGATTGCCTCATAGACGCCGCCGGCGTCGTATGCGGTGTCAGCTCTGGCCGATGAGATGGGACTGTCGCTCTGTCCGACAAGCGATGCAACCCGCGATGAATCGCGGGCTCTTTTGCTCGTCAGCTCGCCGGCGACGACTTCGCCACTCTGCTCGTCGACACACAGATGGAGCTTGCGATAGTCCCTGCTCTTTTGTGCTCTGCGCAGCTGGCCGGCGTGGACAGCGAGACCGCTGCTGTCGATCAAGATGTGCAACGGCGTCTTCTGCTTGACTTGGTAGAAGGGGACCTTACCCAGCTTCGGCTTGCGCCTCGAGATCGTGGTGTGATCGGGCACATCATTGTCTAGCTTCATCAGAGCGAACAACGACCGCAGCAATCCCTCGCTCTGCCTAGATGACAGATGAAACACCATGCCCAGGGTGACAGCCGTCTCGATGGCGTGGTTCGAGTACTTGCGTTGACGGCCCGGTTTCCTCCTCCTTGGCCGGGGCGCGTCCCAGTTCACAAGCTTGCCGGCGGTGAGCGAGATCCAGACGGTCAGGCTCCCGCGGTTGCGTAGACCCGACTCATATTCACGCCAATTCCTCACGCGACAGGCCTTCTTCACATACTTCCGCTGAGTGCGTTTGAAAATGCTCATGGGGAACCTCGTATCCGCGAGTACAGGACAATTGTGGACCGAGATCGCGAGTTGTGCACCAAGGCAACGGAAGCACCGGTAACTCTCTGCCGGAGTCGCACCGTGGCGAACGCCGACTCGATGGGGTTGGCGGTTCGGATGTGCTCCCAGTGCTCGGCGGGGAAATCGTAGAACGTCAGGAGTTTGTCCTGGTGCTTGGTCAGGGATGCGACAGCCTTGGGGTACTTGGCCCCGTAGTCCGATTCGAACCGCTCAAGAGCTTCTTCCGCCTGCTCCCTGGTCTCAGCCTTGACGATCTCGTTCAGGGCGCTCTTCACACGGCCATGAAGACGCCTCGGTAGCTTGTCGAGGACGTTTTTTGTCTTGTGAACGCAGCACAACTGGTGACGGGTTTCCGGCCATACGTTTCGAACCGCAGCCCAGAATCCCAAGGCGCCGTCTCCGATGGCGAGAAGAGGAGGTTTCATCCCGCGGCGATCTAGTTCCCTCAGCACGTACGCCCAGCTCTCCTCGCTCTCTCGATAACCGTCCTCCACCGCGAGCAGCTCCTTCGTCCCATCCGCCCGAACACCAAGAACGACAAGGGTGCAAAGCCTGTCGTCTTCGAGACGAACATTGAAGTGAACGCCGTCGACCCAGATGTACGCGTAATCCTCGCGGCTCAAGTCTCGTTTCCGAAACTCTTCGTACTCCGACTGCCATTTCGCCGTCAGCCTCGTGATCGCCGTCGACGAAAGCCCCGAAGCCTCCTCGCCCAGCAGCTTCTTCAGCGCAGGCCCGAAATCGTTCGTCGACAATCCGCGCAAGTACAGCAACGGCAAAACCTCACTCACCTTCGGGGAGCGACGCATATACGGAGGTAAGATGCTGCTCGTGAAGCGCTGACGTTCTCCATCGATCACCCGCTTGTCGTTGACTCGCGGCGCCTCGACTTCCATCGTTCCGCAGCCCATCGTCACTTTGCGGGCTCGAGCTCGACCGTTGCGGACTACGCTCGCGTGTCCGTTCTCGTCTCGTTCCGGAGAGTGGCTTTCGATGTAGTCTCCGACTTCCTCCTCCAGCGCCGTCATCAACATTCGACGCGCCCCCTCACGAGCCAGCTCATCGAGCGCAGTCCCGACTTCCTCATGTTTCGTTTCCTTCGGTGGATCTTGTATCCTCAGCATCGGTGGCGTTTCCTTCCTCCGGTTCGCTAAAACCGGTTTGGCCTTTGTCTTACATGGAAGGATACGCCGCCTTTCTCATTCAGGCGATCCACAACTTCTGGTTATAACTCGGGAGTGGATGCCTGATAGCGAGATGATCGGATGATGGGAGTCGGGGCCAAGCGAGCTCTCGGCCTCTATCGGAGTTGTGCACCAAGGCATTCATTTTCGTCTTGACTTCGCCCCCGAGTCATGCTTTGTATTGGCGCTGCACTGAAAGTGGATTTCATTTTTCATAATTGGACCGCCGACACCATGGACACTGAGACCGACTCGATGAGAGGACTGCGCCGCCTACTGTTCTTGTTGTTCGCCGTTGGCACACTTGGGACCGGGGGCGAACTCCTCTTCTTAGGTCATACCGAGGATCGGCTGCAGCTCGTGCCCTTGATCCTACTCGGGCTCGGGCTGCTCGCACTTATATGGATCGTCGGCCAGCCGCGGTCCGCCAGCTTCCTCGTATTCCGAGTCCTGATGTTCTTGTTCGTTCTGAGTGGGGTGGTGGGCCTCTATTTGCACTTCCGAGCCAACCTCGAGTTCGAACTCGAGATGTTCCCGTCCCTTGCGGGCGTGGAGTTGGTTCGGGAGGCATTGACCGGCGCCCTCCCCGTGATCGCCCCGGCGACGATGACCCATCTCGGGCTTCTGGGCCTAGCCTCGACGTACAGATTTTCCTTAGGAGACTGATTTTGGATTTTCGACCGAATCATCTTGCAACTTTTTTCACGCTCTCCCTCGCGCTTCATGCCGGAGAGGCATTCGCCCAAGTCGGCACCAATGGCGGGGTCGTCAATCCCAACCTCGCCGGGAAGGAAGAGCTTGCCGGCCTGCCACACCTCGACGAGAAGCTCGCGGAATCGATCCATGTGGGACGCCCCTACCTCGACATGCTCGCGCTCCATCGCGTTCTCAAGGATTCCCTTAGCGAAGAACAGCTCAAGGAGCTCTACCCGCGGCTCTTCGTCCCTATCAATCTCAACACCGCGAGTCGCGAGGAGATCCTTCTCGTTCCCGATATCGGCCCACGCATGGCCCACGAGTTCGAAGAGTACCGACCCTATCGAGCGCTCGTACAGTTCCGGCGGGAGATCGGCAAGTACGTAGATGACGAAGAGTTGGCACAATTGGAGCAGTACGTGTTCGTCCCCATCGATCTCAACAAAGCGTCCGAAGACGACATCCTCAGTATCCCAGGCGTTGGAAAACGCATGCTACACGAGTTCATGGAGTACCGGCCTTACCGCAGCATGGAGCAGTTCCGGCGAGAGATCGGCAAGTATGTCGACGACCAGGAGCTATCTCGCCTTGCGCGGTACGTTGAACTAACAGCCAACCAATAGCGGAGAACAACTTATGAAGACGTTCCTTGGTGCTTCCGCCATGAAGTGTTGGTGGCTGCCGCGTAACCCGTTCGCGTGCTAGAGTTTGAACGGTGCTTGCGCTGTTTACTGTTGGTGATGTGTACGTATCCCGTTGCAAAAGAGGCGCTTATGCTCCATTTAGCGCGCAGCGAAGGTCACGAACGCTATTTTGGCTGTAATTTAATGCACCGTAGAGTCTTAGCGTCATCGCACCAACGCTTAATGACGGAAGCACCGTTTTTCCTTTCCGTCAGGGAAGTTATAGGTATTGTCGCACGAAACGGGCCGCGGCCCAACTCCTCCTCTGATGCAGGCCCCGCCTTCCCCGCCACGAAAGCGGGAATAGAGATGAAGCTGATGGCGCTCGATTGAGTCGCCATGGTGGAAATACCGACCGCCCACCAGGGTAGGTTGCGGCCGCCGACGTAGTAATCGGCTTCGCTGGTTTGGCCCCGTGCGAGATAGACGCTGAGCGCAATCATCCCGGCGAGATAAAGGACGATGACCATCCTGTGCCTTCTATTTATTCATCCGCGCGCACCAAACTTGATTAATCTCCGGTCTGCCAGCACCATGCCGGCATGATTTCGTCGTTGGTTCGCGCTCTCATCTCTGTACTCCTGAACCCGCTTGTGCTCTTCCGCAGGGTTCCCGTCGCGGTGATCCCGAGGACGAGCTCGTCGGGCTCTCCGCCTGCCAGACGGCTTCGAATCCGTTTTCTTCCGCATATTTCGCATAGCGGATGCAGTCGGAAAGCTGGTGTTTGTCCTGAAGGTACAGGGCGAATCTTTGCATGGTGCTAGGATTGTAGCCTCATGCCGAACGAGCTCGAAGCCCACCTATGGACGGGCGACCGAGGGCTCCCTACGCTCTACCTCGACGACGTTTCCGCGATCCCCTTTCTCGTCAATATCGCTGGCGTCGAGGCCTATCAGCACCGCGCGCGAACCCGCGCCGGAGACGGCGATCTCTTTGCGACGGTGACTCCACCGACGGAAGATTACGAGGAGTACTGCCGGAAGATCCTGGGTCTCGGACGCCCGGGGCTCGTGCTCGCCGATCCGGTGGGCGAGCCGATCGAGGTAGCTCGAGCCTGCTCCAGCGGCAGCGCGTACGAAAGGATCGCGGCCTGGGCGAGGGACGCGGGCGAGGTGCTTCTACATCCCTACATGAGTATCGATCCCGTCTGGGAGCTTGCCGCTCGTCTGGCGCGAGACACCCAGGCATCGGTGCGCGTCATCGGACCCCCGCCGCCCGTGACCTGGATCGCGAACGACAAGAAGCGCTTCACAGAGCTCGTAGCGAGTGTCCTCGGTCGAGAGTGGATCGGACCGACGTTGTTTGCGGGCTCAGCCGAGGCCATTGCCCGCAACCTCTCGCGGCTCGCCTCCGACCACCAAAGGGTTGGTCTCAAGCGTAGCTGTTGTGCCTCGGGAATGGGCAACCAGGTCTTCGACGCCCGTCAGTTGCGCGGTCGGGACGAAGAGGAGGTCGTTCATATCGTCCGAGAGTTTCTCGAGCGCACCGAGTGGGACGGAAAGGAGGAGGTGCTCGCCGTTGCCTGGGAAGATACGGAGCGGTCGCCGTCGACGCAAACCTGGATTCCGCCGCGAGGCAAGGGCGCGCCCCTCGTCGAGGGCATCTACGAGCAGATCCTGGAAGGTGAGGAGAAGGTTTTCGTGGGAAGCCGTCCGTCGGGCCTTGGCCCGTCCATCGACGCGCGGCTTTCGAAGGCGAGTCTCGCCGTAGCCGGCGCACTTCAGGAGATCGGCTACGTGGGGCGTTGCTCGTTCGATTTCCTCGTTCTCGACGAGGACGTCATCCGATTTACCGAGTGCAACGGGCGTTGGGGTGGAACGAGCATACCCATGGCTCTCGTCGACAGGCTCACGTCCCGGCATCGTCCTCCCTATCGCGCGCAGGATTTCGTGCACGAGAAGCTCGTGGGAGCGAGATTCGCCGAGATTCTGCAATTGGCGGGGGACGAGCTCTACGATCCCGCGGAGCGCAGGGGTCGGTTCATCTTCTACAACGTCGGGCCGCTCGAGCGTTCCGGCAAGCTCGACGTGGTTGCACTCGCGCCGCGCCAAGAGGAGGCGGAGCGCGCCGTCACGGAGAATTTGCCGAAGCTCTTGGGCTTTGCCGGCTAACGCAGCGAGAGGATTCCTTCGTCGAGCTCTTTGACTCTCGCCTGGTGCGCAAGCCACCACTCCGGGTTGCGCTGGGCATCGAGCTCCTCGACACTCTTTCCCCTGCTGCTCGACCCAGGTGTAGTACTTGAGGTTGTGCCACCGGTTCCGGTTGTGCACCGTCCCTTCCTGAATCCAGTCGAGGCTCGCGCCGTGGAAGATACCGCTCAGGCGCGCCGTCGCCACCCTCTCGTCCATGGCTCCTTTCTCGCGGGTCAGCCAATCCATCACGCTGTGGTAGCGGCCGATGTCGTCGGTGCAGACCGTGACGAGCACGTCGTCTTTGCCGAATCCGTAGTACTTCGCCGTCTTGATGGCTCCGAGGAGGTTCCCGATCCCACTGATACCGCAGATCGTCGCGAGCGTCGCGATGTCGTCCGACGACACACCGAAGCGCTCGAGGACTCGGTGCCCGGTCTCCTCCGTGAAGAGCTGCAAACCGCGAAGGCAAGCCATGTCATCGATGCACATCATCGCGTCCATATTACCCACGTGATGGATCCAGGTGACGTGCTTGTCCCCGATTCCCTGGATCTCGTGAGAACCATATCCGCCGTTGAAGAACCATATCCGCCGTTGAAGAGAGTGGGACACTGGATGGGCTCGAGCCCGACGATCTTGTGCTCGGGCCAGATCTGCTTCAGCCGATCACCAGAGGCGATCGTCCCCGCGCTTCCCATGGCGGAGACGAATGCTGCGATGCGACCCCGGCCCAGACCACGGCTCTCGAGAGTCTTCCCGAGCTCCGCTACGGTATTGCCCGTCACTTCGTAGTGGAAGCGGTAGTTCCCCATGACCTCGAACTGGTTGAGGATGCGAGTATCGGGATCCCGTCGCAGCTCCCACGTCTTGTCGTAGATCTCCTTGACGTTCGATTCGCTCCCAGGTATCTTTACGACCACGGCGCCGAACGTCTCGATGAGCTCGAAGCGCTCTCGGCTCATGCCTTCGGGAAGTACGACGAGGCTCTTGCAGCCGACTCTGCCACCGACCCAAGCGCCGCCCACGCCGTAGTTGCCCGTGCTGGGCCAGACGAGACGGTGCCGATCGGGATCGACTTGGCCGTTCACGATGAGCTCGGCCAGGACGGAATAGGCCGCACCGACCTTGTGGCTTCCAGTCGGAAAGCCGCGGCTGAAGATGACCACGATGGGTGCCTCGACGCCGGTGATTTCCGGTGGCACGATGAAGTGTTGGATCTCGTCCTGCGCGTCGTACCAGGTGATGTTATACAAGTTGACGGGGTCGAGCGGATCGACGGATCGGGTTGCCAGGGCCTGGGCGCGCGTGCCGGGGCCGATCTTCCACGGCTCGCGCATCTCGGAAAGGGTCGGACCTCGTCCTGTGCCAAAACTCGGCCCTTTTAAATAGACCATTAATCAGCAGCTTAGTGTCCGTGTTTGCGACCGGGCCAAGGGCCGTAAGTGTGGACGATCAGGACTGGTTCGCGGTCGAATGGGACGACGGCGGCGGCGAAGGCGACAACGCCCCGCACCTGGACCAGAATGTGCTAGGCCAGCTACACGGCGATGGCTCCGGCCTCGATTCTGGGCTTCTCGGGGGGTGTGCCTTCTATTTATTCATCCGCGCGCACCAAACTTGATTAATCTCCGGTCTGAGCCGCCCCGGGCTTCCCGGAGACTCGAACTCTTGAGAGGGTACTGTCAAGTTGGTGTCATTGAACCGCCCCGGGTTTCCCGGAGACTGTTTTAGTTGAGTCTCGCCATCTCTAGCGAGCCTTCCTGCGACCGATAGTAGTTCATCTCGTACTCGACGGGGGCGACATTTCCGATCGGCTCCAAGAGTCGTTGCGTGTTGTACCAATGGACCCACTCGAGGGTGGCGAACTCGACGTCCTCAGGACCACGCCAGGGCCCACGTCGACGGATCACCTCGGTCTTGTAGAGGCCGATGATGGATTCAGCCAAAGCGTTATCGTAAGAGTCGCCTCGGCTGCCGACGGACGGCTCAATACCCGCCTCGGCGAGCCGCTCGGTGTAACGGATCGAGACGTACTGCACGCCGCGATCGCTGTGATGCACCAATGGATCTTCTGGGTCTAGTCGGCGCTCGTGTAGCGCCTGCTCCAACGCACCGAGAGCGATGCCGGCAGTCAACGATGTCGTCGCTCGCCAGCCGACGATGAGTCGAGCGAAGACGTCGATGACGAAGGCGACATACACGAAGCCGCGCCACGTGGCGATGTAGGTCAGGTCCGAGACCCAGAGCTCGTTCGGGCGTGTGGCGTTGAAGTCGCGCTCCACGAGGTCCATCGGGCGAGCGCCGCTCGAATCCGGCTTCGTCGTCTTGAATCGACGTCCACGGACCGCCCCCTGGAGGCCCATTTCACGCATCAGACGGGCCACCGTGCATCGAGCCACGTCGCGGCCCTCACGGCACAGCTGACGCCAGACCTTGCGCACGCCATACACGTCAAAGTTCTCTTGCCGTACACGACGAATCTCGCCGCGGAGTTGGATGTCGCGCTTCGCTCTCGCTGGCAGGCGGCTTGGGTCCTTCTCTCGCGCTTTCTGCTCGTAATAGGTCGACGGGGCGATCGGAAGCATCCGGCAGATCGGCTCGACCCCGTAACTCTCACGGTTCGCGTCCACGAACAACACATTCACCTCGGTCGGCGGTCGAGCTCCGCCTGGGCGAAAAACGCCGACGCCTTGCGAAGGATCTCGTTTGCCCGCTTTAGCTCACGGTTCTCTCGCTCAAGCTCCTTCAGCCGCTGACGCTCGTCCGTCGTCAGTCCCGCTCGTTTCCCAGCATCACGCTCTGCTCGACGCACCCACGTGCGTAGCGTTTCCCGCGTACAGTCAATCTTCGACGCAATCGATGAGATCGCTGACCACTGAGATTCGTGCTGAGCCTGCTGGTCGAAAACCATCCGCACTGCGCGCTCTTTTACCTCCGGTGAATACCTGCTTCGTTTTGTCATGACTCCATCCTCTCAAGAGTTGGAGTCTCCGGGAAACCCGGGGCGGTTCACGTCGACGGGTCACCTCGGTCTTGTAGAGGCCGATGATGGATTCAGCCAAAGCGCGTCGTGTCCAAAAACACAAACACACCCAAGACTGGCGTGCCGGCCTGCTTGGAGTCCCTCCAGAACAGCGCGTGAGGTCAAAATTCTCATGCGGCTTCCCGATGGTAGAAACGTAGCAGCCTGCCAAGCCGTTCACGGGAGCGCACCTTGCGCTCGGACTGAGGTACTGGTCGCTGGCTGGGAACAGCAGGAGATTCTCCTTGCCTTGATGGCGGATTCAAACGGCCCTTGGAAAGGTGCAAACTGCTGACCCGCTGGGCGTTCGAGTATATTGACCAGACGGTGCGCCGGCACAAACCGGTAAGTCTCGCGGGTGCAAGTCCCGCCTAATGAAGGAGTAGCGAACCAGATTGGCCCCGAGTCATGCATTGTTGTTCGCGAGAGCAAAGGCGAAGCGTTGACAGGGAGACGTGCGGGCTGGATATTGAGCCGCGAAAGTAAAATAAACTTTGGGGGGCCGACGGCGTCGTATGGCACGGAAGGCAACACGGAGCAGATCGTTATCGCAAGAGCTGTTCCGCCCCCGCGTGGTCCGAGACCCTGCGCACGCACGCCAAGAGACATACACGGGAGCCGGGAGGTCCCGCATCTGGTCCTGAGTGGCATCGGGGTCCGCGCTGTGAATCCGCAAGGAGCACGACAGCGACGTACGGATGCGGGAAGTCTGACAGCCCCATAGTAGCTGAGAAGCTTTTGAACAAAGGCTGGGGTGCGCCTCAGCTCGCGGAGGAGGTGGAGCCAAGGGGGCTGACCAAAGGAAATCCGTTACGGCAAATCAGGTCCCGGACACAGCGCCGGGCAGGGAGTGAATATGGACAACCCTAAACGGGCACGAAGCGAGAAACCGCGGAAACAGCCAAGGGAGTGCGCCTACGTTCGGTCCCCTGATCTGCGAAATGCGCTGGAGCGGATACGGCAGGTAGCCTGCCGGGATAAGGGAGCACGGTTCACAAGAAAGTGAACTGGATACTCGACGCGGACATCCGTGGATTCTTCGATGCCATCGACCACGGATGGCTGATGACAGTCGTCGAGCATCGAACACTGCACCCGTATCCCGAACAGCGACTGCGCGTCATGACCTGAGGTAGGAGCCCAGTGCGTTAGCAGCGCTCGCTGGGATCTGTGCGGGGGGCCGCCCGTAAGGGCGGTCCCTACCGCGAGGGCAGGAAGAGGAAGGTCGCAGTAAGCGTCTCGGTACTTCGGAGACGAGCTATTCATTCTGGAATTGACTAGCCCGTCCCTGTTTTTCCTCGAGCACACGGCCGTTCCTGGCGAGCGTGCCCGGTAAGTCGAGCCCACGGCTCAGGTCTATCATTCTTTCGTAGAGCTCGCTGCGTACCTCGCGCAGCTGCCGGATGACCTCACTCCGGCGAGTCCGGGTGAACCGGACGCGGAGCGCTCGGAGCGTCTCCTGAACCAATCGCTGGTAGTGGAGAGCGACGAACCCACCGATCGCACTCAGCAAGAAGGCCACTGTCGCGGTCAGAAAAGGGGCCCTCGGGATTTGGGGGTAAATCGTATGCAGGGCCTCGACGCCGGCCCCAGCGAGACCGGCGACGATTAGCCAGGTAAGAGGAAACGCCACCGTTCCCAAGATTAGTTTTACGGTGGCCTCGTCCTTGTAGGCCCGGGAGGCTCCCTTGGCCACCGCAGTGATCAGAAGAGCGGTGGGCACATTGGCCACGAAGCCAATCAGAAGGATGGGCGGCAAGAGCAAATAAACGAGGACGACCTGCAGGAGAAGTGCCGCTGCCACCCAACGCGAACGAAGATGAGGATTGCCGTCGAGCTCGTGATCGTGGAGCCCGAAGGCACGCAGGTCCTGATCGTAGTCACTGACTCGAGCAAGAAGAGACGCTATTTCCTCTGGATGCGTCTTGACGAGAGCCCGGTAGGCGACCCACAGACGTGCGAAACCCAGTTGGCGTTCCGTCATGTCCGGCCGCTCGAGAGAGACTCCAGCGCGGTGCGCCCGCTCGGCCCGAATCAGCTTGCGACCCCGATGCAGCAAGTGATGTAGCTCCCAACTCTCAGTGGCATGGACGACCTCGTGAAGCACCCGTTCGATTTCGTCGGTGAGGCGACGATACTTTGCCCGCGCCTCCTCGAAAGAGGCGTCCGCAGCAGGAGATTTGGTAAGCTCGGGATCGAGCTTGAGCGGAGGGTGGAAAGCCACCAGTGCGTTCGAGCCAAAGACACCCTTTTTGTCGTAGTGGAGCCCCACGGGAATGATGACCGGCCGCACGCCATTCTCCGGCGTCAACTCGGTCGCGCGATAGAACAACCTTGCGGCACCGGTCTTGAGCTCCTGCGGGGACGGCTCGTCGTGACTCGCCCCTTCCGGGAACAAGGCGGCGAACGCACCGTCCGCCACCACGTGGGCCAAGGCATCCAAGCTCTGGATGTTGCTGGCGTTGTACTGTGAGTCTTGCGATACGTCCTGCCGCCGGTAGATCGGTACGGTTCCCAATTGCCGCAGGACGGTTCCTAAGAACGGCCACTTGAAAAGACCGTGACGAGCGCCAAAGACGATCCTTCTCGGGAATTGCGTCAGAATCAACGCACCGTCGATGATCGCGTTGGGATGCCAGGAGACGATCATCCCACCGCCGGAAGAGGGAACGTGCTCGAGCCCGGTAACCTCGATACGGCGAAAGAAGAGGCGATTGATCAGCGCGAGCGCGTGGACTGTCTGTCGAGAGGCGAGAGCCATTCACCGAACCCGGCTGGGAGATAAAGCAAAACCTTCGAGGAGGTGGAAGCCTACAGAGACGCTCATCAGCGCCTCCGCTTCCGCTCCTCGCCTGTCCGCTCCACGACGGCTGTGATCCGCAAAAAAAGGATCGGCCAGAAGCAGACGAACATAGCAGGTCCAAAACGCGCAATCAACGCCGGATCGACTTTTTGCGGAGCACAGGTCGGAAACCAGCCCAGCGGCGCGAAGTACCCTCGATTCTGCGCGGATTCCAAGGGCATCTAAGCTACTGATTTGTGGTCTATTTCAAGAGGGCCGAGTTTTGGCACAGGACGGGGTTGTGACCCCGTCCTGTGCCAAAACTCGGCCCTTTTGAAATAGGGGGATGTCCCGGCCGCTGGGTGCTTGCGCTGTTTGCTGTTGGTGATGTGTACGTATCCCTTTGCAAAAAAAGCGCTTACGCTCCATTTAGCGCGCGGCGAAGGTCGTGAGCGCTATTTTGGCTGTAATTTAATGCAGCGTAAAGTCTTAGCGTCATCTCACCAACACTTAATGGCGGAAGCACCTCCTGTGCCAAAACTCGGCCCTTTTGAAAGACCATGGCTGTAATTTAATGCACCGTAAAGTCTTAGCGTCATTTTACCAACACTTAACCCTAATCGAACAATAATTCATGACGCTAGCGCGAGTTCGATTCTTTCAAAGAGTGTCTGCGTGGAGGAGTTTGTGGCCATTCGGAGCGCGTTTCGACCACTAACGCGAACGAGGCGGCCGGCTTTGTTGATGATGCGGAAGCGGATGGTGCGGATGGTGTGCAGCAGATGGGTGCATGTACGCTTTCGAGAGATGCCTTTCGTTTCAGCGATGGTGTCGAGCTGAAAGCTGCGACACAGGTTGTGTGCGAGCACGTTCAACTGTTGCCAGGCGCTATTGGCGGCATAGCTTTTAGTGGGCACGACGTCGAGAGCGAACTGGCTGCGCAATTCGGCGAAGGTTTTCTCTTGGCCGCCTCGCCCAGCAGCGAAGTACCGAAGGCGTTGGACGGTGAGCGATTTGTTGGTGGCGACGGCTGAGTACTCGAAGTAGCCGTCGTCTGGAGAAAACAGGTCGAGCTGGAAGTTCTTCGCCGTTCGATGTCGAACTCGCTTCCGATAGATCGCGATCCGGACGGTGATATTCCAGGGCTCGATGAAGTGTTTGATGGAGAAGCCGTCGATTTCGTCACTCACGCGGTGCCATCGCTTGCGCCCAGCGACGACCTCCTTTAGGCCGAGCCACGGCCAGAACGGAGCCTTGCTCGCGAACTCGCTTCGGGAGCGCTCTAGCCTCTTGAGAATCTTTTCGTTGAAAAACGCGGCGTCCGTGCGGAATTCCAGCTTTCGGGACCGACCGAACTGGCCCCGTAGCTCGCCTATCAATTCCCGTAGAAACGCATCGGCACCCTTGGAGTCGTGAACGTTGCCAGGACGATTTCTGGATTTGAGAATCTGGCCCGTCTGAGTCAGGTGAGCGAACAAAGGGTAGCAACTTTTATTCTTCTTGCGATGAGGATTGAATCCTCGAAACGCCCATCCAACCTGATTGCCTGCCTGAACCACGGTGCCGTCCATATCTACCGTCAGACGGTTCAGACCCAATCGCTCGATCTGCTCGTGGACCAATACACCGTTCAACTCCGATAGGCCCTTGAGCCGCTCTCCCGTGAATTGCTTCAGCCAATTCACGATCGTCGGACGGCTCGGTAGTCTTCTCAACCCACAGAAGCGAAGCAGCATCGGGTCATCACAGACATACTGCAGGTGCTCTAGACGACGAGCTCCCACGAGCAGTATCCCAACCAACACCAGAACCAGTCGGACGCTCCCGTAGTCCGACCGAATGCCTTTTCCTCTGCACGCCTTTCCTACCCGGCGGCTTAGCTCAACGCGGCGCAAATATCGTGGAAACAGTTCCAGTCCACCAAACGAGCTCAGGTTCTGCTCTGTGAACTCGATCGGAAGATCCTTGTTGAAGTTCCGGCGAAATCGAGATAGTTTCAAGCGCACTATAGGGGCCTCTGGTCGTTTGGTGTTTTGTTTGGAAGCAACGCTCCAAACATAAACCCAGAGGCTCCTTTGTCAATACTTTTGCGCTACTTTGCTCTCTTTTTTTGCGATTAGGCTAATAAATGCCGTCCGATTGGGAAGACCGGAACATCGAGCAGCCGGAAGAAAGTGCGGTTTCCGAACCCGTCCTGACGGACGATGGCAAGCCCCTCCGGCATTGGCTCCTCGTCCCTGCCGGAGTCGTCGGGATTGCTTTTGTCGTGGGAATCGTCCTGTACTTTCTCCTTACTGGCGGAGGTATCGACGAGGCTCCCGACGCGCTCGAGGCGCCGACGAGCACCGTGGCAGAGCCGGCTGCGCCACCGTCCGGCGAGACGGGAGTTCTACCGGAGGCTGCGCCGATCGTTCTGCCACCGCTGTCCACCAGCGATGAGTTCGTCCGCGCGATGGTCGAAAAGCTCTCCGCACATCCCGTGCTGGCGTCGTTTGTGGTGACCGAGCAGCTCGTTCGCAAAGCGGTGGTCGTCGTGGCCAACGTTGCGGAAGGGCTCAGCCCGGCTCGTCTGTTCCCGCATCTACGACCGGAGGAGCGGTTCGAGGTCGCCTCCCACTCGGGCCGACTCGTCATCGACGCGGAGAGCTACCATCGATATGACACGTACGTCGACTTCCTCGTTTCCCTCGATTCCGCTGGCCTCGTCGAAACGTACCGCAATGTGAGACCCCTGATCGACGAGGCGTATCAGGAACTCGGCTACGGCGAGCAGCCATTTGAGGACGTTCTGACCATGGCCTTCGCGGTCGTTCTGAAAACACCCATTGTTCGGGGTGATATGGTCGTCGAGACAGTAAGCGTCGACTACACTTACTCCGAGCAGTGGATCGAAGACCTCCCGCCCGTTCAGAGACAGCTTCTTCGCATGGGACCGGACAACGTCCAGCGGATCCAGGCGAAGCTACGGGAGATCGCGGTCGAGTTCGGTCTTCGTCTGCCCGCCGAGGGCTGAGCCCGCTCCCGGCAGGTGTTTGCTCACTGAACATTTAGAGCCTACAATCTCATTCAATCAGGACTCTGGCGGACGGCCAGTTAGGCTGTGATCCGCAAAAAAGCAGATCCCGTCCTGTGCCAAAACTCGGCCCTTTTGAAATAGACCATAAATCAGCAACTTAGTGTCTGTGTTTGCGGCCGTGCCAAGGGCCGAGCGCGAACAAACGACGAGATCATGCAGACATGGTCCCGGGAGACCGGAGACCGATCAAGTTCGGGGCGCGCGGATGAATAAATAGAAGGCACAGCTCGTGGACCCAGCTCCACGCGGTAATCTGGGCCGCGAGGCGCTGGCCCAGATTGCGTCCGTTGCCACACCCGCTACGCTTCTACGCTGGTACCGCGCTACCTCATCGCAGCCAAGTACGATGGCACCAAGAACCGGAGCCCAGGCAACCTCCGACGGTAGGAGTGCGGCATGAGGTCGTCCATGCGCAGCCCGCGACGTTTTCGAGGGGGGCCCTGCTCGGGCTGGCGGTCGGTGACGCTGTCGGGACGATCGTGGAGTTCCAGCTACGCGGACAGTTCAATCCACACGTCTATGCTTGTTTCGCCAATAGAAGCTAGAATCCTCGATCATGAGGATGCCGATGCAGCCCTTGACATTGTTGTTGGTCGCCATCGCTGGTTGGATCCAGCGTGACCAACAGGCCGCTTAGCGTCATCTCACCAACACTTGATGGCGAAAGCACCACACGACCTGGCACCTTATTTCTTGCGTCCGACTAGAAGAGTATGCGGGGGTTCCCGCCAGGCACATTCAGCGTTAAATCCGGCTTCGCGCATGGCGGTAAGCTCGTCGTCGAGCGGGAAGTAGGTGTCTTCGGACGCCCACTCGTCGAAGTGCTCATAAGCGCGCCGTTCGTCTATGCCGCACGAAACCAAGTGGCCAGCCCATATGCGGTAGCACTGCTCCTGCCTCACCGGGTGTGCGCTCATGGTCACGTCGGCATTCACGAACACCCCGCCAGGGCGAAGCGTCCGGAAAATGCCCTTGTACAGTGCACGCTTGCGTTCCATCGTGGGAACGTGGTGCAGGGCCAGGCAAGCGGACACGGCGTCACATTCCGGGAGCGGAGATTCGAAGGAACACTTCTGGAAACGCGCGCGGGCTCCGGAATCGCTTGAGTCGGGATACGTGCCCGGGTCCAGCATCTCCGCATCCACGTCGATGGCCTTGACGACACCCACGCCTTCATGTTCCAGCATCGCCTCTGCCAGAGCCCCCGTTCCCGCACCGAGGTCTAGCACTAGGGTGGGCCGGATGCCGGCGATTTCGCGGGCAGCCCAGGTCAATCCTTCCTCGTAGCCCGGGATAAACTGGCGAATGGTTTCGTCGTAGGAATCGATCTCGAGGCGAAGGTGGTTGCGAACGGAATGACTCATAACTTGACGGCCACAAGTTCAAATCCTATCCTCCCGACCCCGCTTTTCAAAACCTCTGGGGGTGCTTCCGCCATTAAGTGTTGGTGAGATGATGCTAAGACATTACGGTGCATTTAATTACAGCCAAAATAGCGCTCGTGACCTTCGCTGCGCGCTAAATGGAGCGTAAGCTCATTTTTTACAAAGGGATGCGTACATATCACCAACAGCAAACGGCACAAGCACCGATTATCCGACGCGCGAGGATCTCGCCGAGAGTTTCCCGATGTGGATGGCCCTGCGATATCGCGAAGACAAAATCCTTCCCCGTCTGGCCGAAACCATCAGGGCCAGAATGCCACACCGGCTGGTTTACCTCGACGCTCAGCACTTCGATATGGCCCCGGTGAGGTAGGGGGTTTCGATGAGCAAAGACAAACAGCAGATACGCGGCGGGTTCGTTCCCCGTCGTGTCCAAAAACACAAACGAACTCAAGACCGGCTCGCCGGGAGGTTTCGGATTAGACGTGTCTACGCTTGGTTCGCCAATGGAAGCTAGAATCATCGGTCATGAGCGCGCCGATCCAGCTGTTGTGCTCCGCAAAAAGTTGATCCAGCGGTACGCGATCTTCTTTTTTGCGGGTCATAGGACAGGAGACCGGACCTGAAGCCCGCTCCCTCGTCTGCTGACTAGGTTACTGAACCAACCCCTGAACCCACATGGTGCCAAATCCGAGCAGGACGACGGCCTTGTCTTCGAACTCGCCAGCGCCGGGGAAGACATCGACGACCAAGTGGCCGGCCAATCAGAACGCGTAACGCAGGGACAGTCGAAGCCCGTGGCTCCTCAACTTCGCCCGTGTAGGAGCCAGATCGAGCGCCAACGGTTCCCGGCTTCCATCGCGCCATTCGACCCGACCCCTGCCTTCGCCGGTCTCGATGACACCGTAATCTGTGTAACGCCAGGCAAGATCGAGCGTCGTCTGCTCAGCCAACGATATCCCCAGCCCAACTGTAAGCATCCAGGTTAGACCACTCCGGCTGGTGCCCGGAACGAAGGTTGTCGTCTTCGGGAACGTCATGCGCGTCTCACCGATTGCAACTCGAGCGGCACCGATGCCTCCGCCGACGAATGGGCTGAGCAGACCGAGCTTGCGTAAACCCGATTCCGGGAGATCGACATAAGCGGCCAGCATACCGGACAGAGAGGATAGATCCGCAGAAACCGATTGCAGGCGTTCGGGGTCCAGGAAGTTGGCGCGACCATCGAAAGTCAATCGCGGCCAGTATTCAACGAATGCCTCCAGTCTCAAGGCGGGAGCAACAGCGTAACCTAGCCCAAGCTCCAGGCCCGCGGCCGTGCCGAAGTCCCCAACCGAACGGAGCGGCGCGCCGTCGCCGCCCCTACCACAGCCGTAAAGAGCAGCCGGGAGAACGCTCGAACAATCCTCGTCGGTGAATTGTGTTTCGGTCGGGCGGTCTACGCCGATCCCTGCTCGCAGGTAGAGGTCTTCAGCCTCGGCCGTTCCGGAGAGCAGCGACGACGCGATCGAAACCACTACCGCAGCGTGGCCCCAGTGGTTCCAAAGCTTCTCTGTTCGCGGGAGTGGAGTGTCAAGAGTGCGTGTCATCGGTTCCATGATAGGCTTCGCAGCACCGTCGCCAAGTCCTATTATGGTGACCTGCCCCCTTCTCTGCTACAAACCTGAA
Organism: Candidatus Marinacidobacterales bacterium; assembly: GCA_965222425.1. GTDB lineage: Bacteria > Acidobacteriota > Vicinamibacteria > Marinacidobacterales > DATDRI01 > CBDCNP01. The sequence goes on along the minus strand of CBDCTW010000020.1, from coordinate 23,025 downwards.
TCCGTTTCGGGGCTGAGCATCAGGCTTGTTAGGCGACTCGACTTCGAGTGAACTCCTCCGGCGTGAGATAGCCGAGGGAGCTGTGAGGTCGAACCGTGTTTTAGTCCTGGCGCCATTGCTCGAAACGCTTTCGCTTCATGACCGTTCCTCTTCACGGCCATTATCTCAGCTCCGATTCCAACTCAGATTACCAGTTTTCGGGGAGCAGGTCATTGGTATAACCGATCGGAGAACCAGAATTTCTTATCTTGACAACGTGTGCCTTCTATTTATTCATCCGCGCGCACCGAACCTGATTAGTCTCCGGTCTGCCGGGACCATGCCGGTATGATTTGGTCGTTTGTTCGCGCTCGGCCCTTGGCACGGCCGCAAACACAGGCACTAAGTTGCTGATTTATCGTCTATTTCAAAAGGGCCGAGTTTTGGCACAGGACGGGGAAGGAGTCATCTGCCCCCTGCCGAGATGGAGCGTGTCACGGCAAGTTACAAATCACCGCGTTTGGATACGGATGCCGTTAAGATTTTTGTGGACGGCTCTCCACTACAGCCACATAACGCCGATGTGGATATAGATGCTGCCGGAAACATCCCTGTTGAACGTTTGCGCCAGAGCCCGGAGACATTAAACAGATTGGTGACGGATTTCGACAGAATGGGAATTAAGGTGAAGATGCACGCCGTCGGCACCGCTGCCACGCGGACGGCAGTGAATGCCATCGCCGCGGCACGCGAGGCAAATGGGGACTCCGGTATATACCACGAGATCACCCATAGTATTCGCTATAAAGCGGTGGATATTCCCCGACTAAGTAAGCTCAATGCCGTCGCGGAAATGTCACCGGGAATCTGGCAAATTAGAGGTGCGCTCACTGCCAATCTGCTCACAGCCTATCTGCCCAAGGCCTACCAATTCAGGACTGTGCTCGATCACAATACCCTGATGACTATCGGTAGCGATTGGGCGATATTGCCCGAACCGAATCTCTTTCCAGCACTTTCTGGTCTAGTCGATCACGGTGACGAGTCAATCAACCTGCATGAAGCTATCAAGGCAATGACGTTGAATGGTGCTATCGCTATGGGTAAACAGAAAACCTATGGTTCCATTGAAGTGGGGAAATCTGCCGATATGATTGTGCTCGATCGCAATCTGTTCGAAATACCACCGGCGCAAATAGCAGACACCCTCGTCCTAGAAACCGTATTCGAAGGCCAAGTTGTATATCAGGCTGAACAATATGAACAATAGGCCTGCCGGGATATCTTGCTTCCGCTCGTAGGCCCTGATTATGATGTGTCGTCGATCAGGTATTCCTGGTTTACGCCCGACGAGCTTCAAGATCGACTTCAGGATCGACCAGAACAGCCGTTGACGAACCTGCGGGCGCGAGCGAACGGAGAGTCGCGGGCCCTGAGAAGAACCAAAAAATGAATACCAATCTGATAATCCTTGGATTCTTGCTACTCACAGTGGTTGACAGTGCATTCGCACAGCAAGATGCTGATGTCGTTTACAAAAACGGAAAAATCTATACCGTAAATGCACGTCTTCCTTGGGCACAGTCCGTTGCAATCAAGAGTGCTCTCTTTCTGTATGTAGGCAAGGATGAAGATATCGGAGCGTTTGTTGGCCCAGAAACGCGAATCGTTGATCTAAAGGGCAGAATGGCAATGCCTGGTCTTCACGATGCGCATCAGCATCTGTTAAAGGCACAGATGCGTGAAATCGATTGTAAGCTGCCTGTGCCTTCTATTTATTCATCCGCCAGCCCATGGGTCGGAAGTCAGCCCTGCGGGGTGCTTCCGCCATTAAGTGTTGGTGAAATGACGCTAAGACTTTACGGTGCATTAAATTACCGCCCAAATAGGGCTCACGACCTTCGCTACGCGCTAAATGAAGCGTAAGCCCATTTTTTGTAAAGGGATGCGTACACATCACCAACAGCAAACAGCGCAAGCACCCCCTAGCGAAGGAGCCCATTCAGAAGCGCCGCGAGCCGGTACCCGGCGAGCGCCATCTGCCGATCGGCGACCTCTTGGGCTTCGTCCTGATACTGCTTCGGCGGCCGCGCATCTCGAACAAGATACGACGGGTACAAGCGCGTCCTTGCAAGCTTGGCGCCGGCTTTGGACCAGTCGGTGAATCCTTGAACGCTCATCTCGCTCGCGAGCGTTGCGCGTGAATGAAGCGTTGTGATCTCGCCCGCGATCCGGTCGACCCATGCCGGATAGCCTTCGCTGTGGTGCTTGCGACGGGCGCGCATCTGTATCGAGTCCCAAAACGCGTGTAAGTTCCCCCAGGACTCCGGGTCGTCGAGCGCGAAATCGTTCCCTCCGCGATCGCCGTGCGGTTCGGCGTTGGTGACCCGCGCGCTCGAGTGGAGCGGTTGATGAACGTCACCGACGAGGTGGTGCCTTGGTGCATAAATACAGGTAAGTCATTGATTCCATTGACCCTGCTGTTTTTTGCCCAAAAACGTAACCTGCTGATTCCTTTAGAGTTGTCCAGAGTTATGCACCAAGGCACCGGAACTCCGTCTCTATAAGGAGCTTCCCGCGACCGAAGAGCTCCGCCGATTCTCACGCTCGGCTATCGATAAACTTCGCGAACGGGATCGGGAGCGAGCGGAAAGCCGTCTCGGGCGCTGGCTCCAGGGTAGTGAGATATCCGCTCTGCTTGAGAGGTGTGACTTACTCTCGGCGCACGTCGATCGTTTGGTAGTCGAGCAGGGAGAGGCGGTGGCGTACTACTAGCAGGTGACACCTATTTTCCGAGCTGGTCGAGCACCGTTTGGGCCTGCTGCGCCTCCTGACTATCCGGTGCGACCTCGATGACTTTCTTCAACTGAACAGCCGCCTCGTCCAACTTTCCGAGGTTCAGGTAGGCGTACCCGGCCTTCAGATAAGGCTCCGACCAATCGGGTTTGATCTCGGCGGCTTTCTGGTAAAAGTCAATCGCCTTTTGTGTTTGGCCGTTATTGAAGCACAGCTCGGCAACGTTGTAAGGCAGGGTTTCATCCTCTGGGCTTAGCTCCACTGCCTGCTCGAAGTATGGGACGGCTTCATCGAACTTCCCTTGTTTAACTAGCACGTTGCCGGTCATGACCAAAGCCAGGCCGTGCGAGGAGTCTTCAGCCAACACAATTTGATACTCGGCCAAGGCTTCTTCCAGCTTGTCTTGACGCGTGTACACATTTCCGACGTTGGCGTGAATTTGATAGAGGCCCGGGTTTTCCTCGAGGAGCTCTAGATACTTCGCTAGGGCTTCGTCGTAGTTCTCCTGGTGGTAGAACTCATTGGCCTCGGTCAGGAGATCGCCAGCCCCCTCACTGGTAGCGGTTCCCTTCCGCATTTTATCCAGCGCGATCGTGATGGGGGCGTTCTTGGATATCCCTTTGATCGGGAGGGTGTCGGCTTGTGTCAAGTGACCTTCCGCGGTTACGGTGAACGTCCAGCCTCCGCCTCGGAAACCCATCATGGCGAATTTACCGTCTTCGTCGGTGGTGGCCTCGATCGCATGGCCACTCCCTTCCGTCGTGGCCACGACGTGTGCGCCGGGTATCGGATTGCCTTCTAGATCCGTGACGATTCCGGTGACCCGGCCAGTGCCCATCTGAAGCGCTTCGCTGGTCCCGATAAACGCCAAGCTAAGACACGCCAGGAGGAGGAAACGATTCTTCATCTTGTCATCCCTCGCTATTTCTTGGTCCGGCCCGATTATAGACTACTAAGGTCCGCGAGGGCCATCGTAGGGGCCTGGGCGCCTGAGCCGAGAGGCAGGTTGCCACACGGTACCGGTCGGGGGCCGCCCAATCACAAGGGCCGCCTGACCCGGCCGATTCACGGCAACGTCATTGGTTGGGCGGTCGCGACGCTCGGCCGAGTCAGGCGGCAGGCTGGAAAGTCTTGACGGACCAGCACTTGCCGTGATAGCGTCCCTCACGCCCTGTTGGGAGACCCAGTGGGCGAAGAAGCAGTCTACGCACTCGTCCTCTGGAATAGCGGTGAGTTCCTGTTCGAGCCAGGGATCACGACCGACGAGAACACCGTCAACAAGGGTAACACCAGCTTGCTGATCGAAGCCGCTCGCCGAAGAGACGAATGGGCAGTGATCTCCAAACAGATTCCTTCCGTGGATTGGATTCCCGAGTCCGTCGTACCCGACGAGAACGAAACGGGGGGACAGATCAACCTGAACACCAGCGAGTGGATTCTCCTTTCCAAGATCGACGGAAAGCGCAGCTTGAAAGCGATAGCGGACGCGGCGGAACTGTCGATCTCCCACACCGGTCGTCTACTTTATGGCCTCGTCTCCACGAAGCTGATCCGTCTCCGTAAACCCGAAGAGGCCTGAGTCGAAAGCCGAAGCCTTTGGCGAAGGCTGGGAGCCCCAGGCGATTGAAGTAATGGCCGATCGAAAGAAACGACTCGCAGGAAACGTCGCCGGCCCTTGGTTCGTCGATTCTTCGTGCATCGACTGTGACGCCTGCCGGCAGTTGGCACCTAAAGTGTTCTCCGACGGACCTGGACACGCTTTAGTCACGCGACAGCCGGGAGCCCCCGGCGCCCCCGACACTAACGACCGGCTCGATGCCTTCCGCGCGATGGTCGCTTGTCCGGTAGGGGCCATTGGAAGCGAAGACACCGGGCCTATGCCTTCCGGGTTGTTCCCGATGCTTCTCGAAGACGGTGTCTTCTATTGCGGTTACAACTCCGCGGACTCCTACGGAGCCAATAGCTTCTTCGTCGAGCGGCCAGAAGGGAACTTGCTCATCGACTCGCCGCGGTGGGCGAGGCTCCTGGTTCGAGAGATCGAAAAGCGAGGTGGCATCTCAGACATCTTGCTGACTCATCAGGACGACGTGGCGGACGCCGATCGCTACCAGGAGCATTTCGAAGCTCGGGTGTGGATTCACGAGGCGGAGCGCTGCGTCGCACCTTACGCTACCCATCTGCTCGAGGGTGAAGCGTCGAAGGAGATCAGGCCGGGTCTTCTTGCGATTCCAGTTCCCGGTCACACACGGGGAAGCACGATGTTTCTCTTGGAGGAGAAGTTTCTCTTCAGCGGTGACTCGCTTTACTGGAGCAGAAAGCGGGGGGGCTTAGCCGCCTCGAAAAGCTACTGTTGGTATTCGTGGGACAAGCAAGTGGAATCGCTGATCCGGCTGGCAGACTACCGCTTCGAGTGGGTGCTCGCCGGGCACGGAGAACGCATTCGATTATCGCCCAACGAGGCGCCCGCGAGTCTGATGGCCCTAACGAGTCAATTCTCTCGCGTATGAACTTCCGCGCCCTATTCGCTCTCGCCACCGCTCACTTCCTGGGCGATTCCTACGCCAGTTTCCTGGCCCCTCTTCTCCCGGCGTTGATCATTCGACACGGCCTGGATCTGAAGGAGGCAGGGCTTCTGGCAGCGGTCTTGTCGACGGCCGGCCATCTGATGCAGCCCGCTTGGGGTTTTCTGTCGGACCGTTGGCCGGGTCGCCGTTTCGCGATCGCGGGGCCGCTCTTGATGGCGATCTGTATCAGTACCATTGGCCTGGCTCCGAGCTTGCCTTTCCTTATCCTGGCGCTCGCCGCTGGTGGTAGTGGAATGGCGGCCTTTCATCCCGAGGCCGCATCCTTGGCCCGTAAGTCGAGCGGCTCACGTCCGGCGCTCGGAATGTCGATCTTCATTGGGGGAGGGAACCTGGGCTTCGCCCTTGGCCCGGTGGTCGTGACCAGTCTGGTTGCCACCTTCGGTCTCAGCGGAACCATCTGGGGGATAGTACCGGGTGTGGTCGGCTCCCTTCTCTTGCTGCAGCTCGTGCCGGCTCCCCCGAAGACCGTGGAATCGAAGCCCACCGCCTCCGATGCCGTCCCAGTGACGCCTTCTCCTCTCACGTGGAGACCGCTCGTGAACCTCTGGGCGATTTCCATCTTGCGCGGCCTCGTCACCGTGAGCTTCCTGACGTTCTTGCCGATTCTCTTCGCTGGTCGGGGGCTGAGCCTAACAATCGGTGGCCGATTGGTTGCTTTGTTCCTCCTTGCGGGAGCGCTCGGAGGCGTGCTGGGAAGTTTTGCGGCCGAGCGGTTCGGAAGCAAACGCATGATGGGCACTACTCTCGCCTTGGCGACACCGGTTCTACTCGGTGCGATCTGGACAAGCGGCGCCATCCAGGGGACGGCGCTACTCGTGGGCGGCATTTTGCTGATCGCCTCCCATCCGGTTAACGTTAGTTTCGCCCAGTCCCTCGCTCCTCATCGAGCCGGCACGGCGGCTGCGTTCATGATTGGTGTGGCGATGGGAGTTTCCGGTCTTCTCATGCCGGTGGTCGGAGCCGCCGCCGACGTCTACGGGATCGAAGTGGCGCTTTCGGCGATAGCGTTCGGTCCGTTTTTCGGAGCCATCCTCGTTCTGCCGCTCCCTACGGCAGTGCCTCGGCAAGCCGGCGTATCGCCACTTCCTTAGTTGGAGATATGATTTGTTACGGGAGGTAGAGTGAACAATCGTTTTCTCGATGCGTGTCGGCGCCTACCGGTGGATGCGACGCCGGTATGGTACATGAGGCAAGCGGGACGCTACATGGCGGAGTACCGGGAGCTTCGCACCAAGCACGCGCTTCTCGAAATTTGTCGCACCCCAGATCTCGCGGTGACCGTGACGCTGCAGCCCTTGGCCCGCCTGGACGTCGATGCCGCGATCTTGTTCTCCGATCTCCTCATTCCTCTCAAACCGATGGGCATCGATTTCGACTTCGTGAAAGGTGAAGGACCTCAGATCGATAATCCGGTGCGGGGTAGGGAAGATGTGGACCGGCTTCGTGAGTTCGAGCCACGAGAGGAGCTGGGGTTTACGATGGAAGCGATTCGACTGCTCCGTCAAGAGCTCGACGGTAAAGTCCCATTGATCGGATTCGCCGGCGCTCCCTTTACGCTAGCCTCCTACTTGATAGAGGGAGGTGCTTCGCGCAGCTTCGAGAAGACCAAGTCTCTGATGTACTCCGATCCCGAGAGCTGGCACGCGTTGGCTTCGAAGTTGGCCTCGATGGTCCGGAACTATCTCTTGGCACAGATCGAGGCGGGAGCCCAAGCGGTGCAAGTATTCGATTCCTGGGCCGGCTCCTTATCACCCGAGGACTATCGTGAGTTCGTGCTTCCGCACAGCCAGGCCGTCATAGACGGCCTGAAAGGCATCAAAGGACCGTCCGCTCCAGTGATTCACTTCGCAACCGGGAGTACGGGGTTGCTCCGCCTTCTTCGCCAGGCCGGCGGAGATGTCATCGGGCTCGACTGGAGGGTCGATCTCGACGTGGGTTGGGACATCGTGGGTACTGACGTCGCGGTTCAGGGCAACCTCGATCCAGCGGTTCTCCTGGGTCCGCCTGAGCTCGCTTTTCGGCGCGCCGACGACGTCTTGGCTCGGGCCGGCTCACGCCCCGGTCACATCTTCAATCTCGGTCACGGAATTTTCCCCACCACCCCCGTCGAAACGGCGGCCGCCCTGATCGAGCATGTTCATCGGAAGACCGCACGATGATCGCGGTCCTGATGATGGCGCATGGGACCCCCGACTCGCTCGACCAGATGGAAGCGTATCTAACGCGCGTTCGAGGTGGTCGTCCACCGTCCGCCGAGCTCCTGGCAGAAATGATCGGTAACTACACCGCCATCGGTGGTCGGTCTCCGCTGACGGAGCTGACCCGAGCGCAGGCACGAGCCGTCGAGTCGAAGCTCGGCGAGCCGTTTCGTGTCTTCGTGGGAATGCGCAACTGGAGACCTTATATTGAGAATGCGGCAAGGGAGATCGCCGACCAAGGGGCGGAGAAGTGCATCGGAATGCCCATGGCCCCGCAGTACTCGGAGTTGAGCGTCAAGAAGTACTTGGACGAGGCGAGACGGTTCGTCCCTGCTGAGTGCCCCCTCGAGCTGGTTCAGTCTTGGTATGACTACCCCGGGCTGCTGGATGCGTTCGCCGAGAAAGTGAGTTTGGCGCAAGAAACCTGGGGCGCGCCGAGAGAAGTGATCTTCACCGCGCATAGTCTTCCCGAGCGAGCAAAAGATGTCCCGGGACCGGAGAGTCCGCCGTACCCCGTCCAGTTCCAAAGAACCGCCGAAGGGGTCGCGCAAAGAGTTGGGTTGGAGCGTTTCCGCATTGCCTACCAGAGTGTAGGTCGGACTCCCGAGCCTTGGTTAGGCCCGGAGCTATCGCAAGTCCTCACGGAGCTGGCGGGGCAGGGCACGAAGCGCGTGCTGGTCGTGCCAGTCGGCTTCGTGTGCGATCACACCGAGATCCTTTTCGATATCGATCGACAAGCCAAGGCCTTGGCCGAGGAGCTCGGAGTAGAGCTCGCGCGCACCGAGTCACTCAATACATCCCCGCGGTTCATCGAGGCGGTGGCGGATATCATCCGCTCTCGTGTCGAGTCGTGAAACGCGCTTCAGTCGTTGTCGTGGGGGGCGGAATCACCGGTCTCGCCGCGGCTTATACCCTTGCTCGTAAGTCGATCGATTTTCTACTCATCGAAAAAACCCAAAGGCTCGGCGGGACGATCTGTACCGAGCGCGAGGCGGGGTTCTTGTTGGATACCGGTCCCGACGCCTTCCTCGCTCAAAAGCCGGACGGTGTGGCTCTATGCCGTGAGCTCGGCATCGAGAAAAGACTGATTCCAACCAATCCCGCCGAACGAGCGTTCTACGTGCTACACGACGGTCGTTTGCATCCGCTACCCGAAGGCATGGTGCTAACGGTTCCCACCCGGATTCTTCCTCTGGCGTTGTCGAGTCTGTTTTCCATTCCCGGAAAGCTACGGATGGCACTCGATCTTCTGATACCGGCGCGGCAAGGACAGGATGAGTCCATCGCGTCTTTCGTTAGGCGCAGGCTAGGGGAAGAGGCCCTGGAACGACTGGCCGAGCCTCTTCTTGCAGGAATCCATTCCGGCGACCCGGAGCGGCTCTCGATGAGTTTCCTTTTCCCACGTTTCGTGGAGCTCGAGAAGAAGTACGGGAGTCTCATCCGTGGAATGCGCAAAGCAGCGCCTCGACGAAATCCTCCCAACGAAGGTGACAAGCTGTCCTCGATCTTTCTGTCGCTCGAGGGTGGCCTCGGTGAGTTGGTGGATGCGATTGCCGAGAGACTTCCCGAAGGCTCCCTGCTTATAGGAGAAGAGGTCCGTCAGTTTCGGAAGGAAGGGGAGCGTTACTCCTTGCGGCTCGATTCGGGTGAGGAAGTCTCTGCGCCCGCGTGCGTGATGGCGGTTCCGCTACGGGCGGCGGAACGGTTGATCGAAAACGTCTCGTCCAACGTCGCTAACTTGCTCGTCGATATTCCAACGGTTTCTACCGCGGTCGTCTTCTTGGGTTTTCGCCGCGAACAAATTCGCCATCCCCTCGACGGGTATGGTTTCGTTGTACCACGTACAGAGGGACGTCGGATTTTGGCCGCGACGTTCGTGTCTTCGAAGTTCGTGAACCGTGCCCCAAGCTCCCATGTGCTTCTGCGGGCCTTTTTGGGTGGAGCGAGAGATCCGGACGTGCTCGGACTCTCGGACGCTGCCCTCATCGACCTCGCGAGGCGAGAGCTCGGTGAGATTTTGGGTCCACTAGGAGATCCCTCTCTCTCGAAGGTTTACCGCTGGCAACATGGTACGCCTCAAGTCGAAGTGGGCCACGCGGATCGTCTCATGGCCATCGACATCTGGCTCGAGGATCTGCCTGGTTTGGAGCTGGCCGGGAACGGATTCCGTGGAGTCGGTATTCCGGACTGTATTGCGGATGGGTGCCGGAGTGCCGAGGCGGCAGTGAAATTTCTGGAGAGGGGAGTTGGGCGGCACGTCGCACGCACCTAGGCCGCATCAAGTGCGGCCTTCGTGAATACACTTCCCGAGTGCGGACGAAAACACCCCAATTGGCTGGGAAGCAGGGATTCGAACCCCGATTCCGTGGTCCAGAGCCACGTGTCCTACCATTGGACGACTTCCCAACAGCCGAGCCGTGTTCAGCATAGCGGCGGCGAGGCAAATTTGTCAACGAAAGGACGGATGGAGATCTTGCGGAAACCGCCCTCAGGCTCGAAAAACGCGAGATCGGAGACCCAGGGATTCCGTATAAAGGCTTTCTTTGTATCTAATTACAGGCGCGCAGATGGCGGAGAGGGAGTCCGCCCAGTACGTGTCCAGCTACATCCAATGAATTCCACTAAGTGTTTTATTTATTTAGAGTTATGTGGGATGACTCGTCTCGAACTTTCTATTGACTTCCCACGGAATCCAAGCCAAAATGTGGGAATATGTGGGGGAACAAAAACGCCGCCGGCACCCACACAAGGCGCTCACGGCACGCGCCGTCCAAGCCGCTCGACCTGGGGACCACACCAGACGGATCGCCGATGGGGGCGGCTTATATCTGCTCGTGTCCCCGAGCGGCTCGAAGAGCTGGATTCTGCGCACAGTGATCCAGGGCAAACGGCGCGACCTCGGCCTCGGCAGCGTTACACTTGTCTCACTCGCCGAGGCGCGCGAGCAAGCGACACGGCTGCGTAAAATAGCGCGATCTGGAGGCGACCCCTTTGACGAGCGTCGCCGTGAGCGCCGTCACGTCCCGAGTTTCGAGACAGCCGCCCGACAGGTTCATACCTCCCACGCGGCGGGCTTTCGAAACGAAAAACACCGCAAGCAGTGGCTTTCGTCGCTCTCGGGAACGGTTGGGGCGTTCGGCACCAAGCGCGTGGACGCCATCACGAGCGCCGACATCCTCTCGGTCCTGAGTCCGCAGTGGCTCGTGAAGCCCGAAACCTCCCGCCGGGTCCTCCAGCGTCTGCGCGTCATCTTCGACTGGTGCAAGGCCCAAGGTTACTGTGCTGGGGACAACCCCACACAGGGCCTGACCAAGGTTCTCCCGAGGCACCGGGGTAGCCAGAAACATCATCCGGCTCTTCCGTATCAAGAGGTGCCCGCATTCCTCCGGGCACTCCAAGGCTCAGACGCGAGCGAAAGCGTCAAGCTGGCGTTCGAGTTCATGATTCTTTGTGCTGCTAGGACCGGCGAAATCTTGCGCGCGACGTGGGACGAGATCGAGTTCGACTCACATACATGGACAATTCCAGGCAGCCGTATGAAAGCAGGGGTCAAACACCGAGTGCCTCTATCACCCCGGTGCCTGGAGATCCTGGACCGAGCCACGGCCCTCTCTGCCGGTGGAGAATATGTGTTTCCCGCCCGCAGCGCCACAAAACCGCTCTCGAACATGGTCTTCCTGATGATGTTGCGACGAATGGGGCTTCGTGACATCACTGCCCACGGATTCCGTTCGAGTTTTCGGGATTGGGCGGAGGAACGGACCAACTTTCCACGCGCTGTGTGCGAGGCAGCCCTGGCGCACACCGTGCGTGACAAGGCCGAGGCGGCGTATCGCCGCACGGATCTGTTTGACCGTCGTCGAGACTTGATGGAGTCATGGTCCAGATTTGCCACCTCGACACTCGCCGATGTCGTGGCGATGCGGGCGTGATTTCTGGCGTTTTGTAGCTCCGATCATGGTTTACCCTCGGTGAGGCAACGACCTACCTGTCTTCAACGACCGGCCTCGATGTTGACAACGATTGCCCGACGGCGAGTACACCGCTTAAATGAGCCGAGAAGAAAGGCCTACTTCCCGGAGGGTTTTAACGAGAGGTCCGGGGGTTCGAATCTGTCTCCCTCCGCCACCCAGTCTGGCCAATTGTGGCACTGCAGAGACGGGTAAGATTTTCCGCGCGGTTGGCGGGGTTTTGCAGGATGAGGTGTCACCAGAGACGCGCTAGAAGGGCTGAAGAGGCCTCATTTTCGGTTTTGGTCTCTAATCTCGATTTTCGAGTGCCACGTTTGCGTCAAATAGGGGAGCGGGCTCTGACCGGGGACCCTGCGGCAGCGGAAAAGACGCCGCCCGAGGGGGCTCAGAATCGAGGCTGAGGTTATCGCGGCGTAGCTGGCCTAGCACGTTCTGGTCCAGGTGCGGCCCGGACCTCCCTAGATGTCCCGAGCGCAATCAACACTGGATAGACTTTTTGCGGAGCACAGGCCACCCGAGAGGCCTAGAATCGAGGCCGGGGCTACCGAGGCATAGAGGTCCAGCACGTTCTCCTTCTGTCGATATGGACGGCAGAATTCAGTCTCAACATCTTCACTTTAGATGGACGGAGACCGATTTGAATTATCGGAGAGTTGTCGAACCGGGACGCTTTCGACTTCTCTGAGCTCTGGCACCCGAGTGCGAATCTTCTTGAAAACTTCGTTCTGGAACCTTTCAGTTATCACAACATCAACGTAGGGGGCAGCTGCCATAATCCGGATATCTGTAACCTCCTGCGGTCGACGGTTCCAATCCGGGTCCCACAGTCTGTAATATTGCGAATAAAGCATCACCTGTAATGCGGGGAACCTCGAGACGTTGGGCACTTCGTTCCGCTCGTTGAACGACGGAATCCAGTCAGGGAAAAACGATATCAGCGTTTGGATGGCTGCCTCATAGACGTAACGCTCAGCATCTTGCGCGTTGGCAACTTGTCGTCGCGGCTGGAAGTTCTTCCGATTCGCAAGCCACGAGTCGAGAATCCGATCTTCCTCCATACGCCATTTGCGTTCTCGGTCAACAAACCACTCCTGAACAACAAGCCGGTCTACAAACTCGTCGAAACCGTACGTGCGGTTCGAAGCTAAAGGCGTGAAAGACTGCAACAGCGGGCTCACCGACGCCGCAGTCGAATATGCATCGCGCTCTTGGGCAAGGATATCCTCCCATAGTTTGAGAAGAAAGAACGGGTATTTCGAGAACATTTCGACGAAACGTCTGTAAACGTCAGGCCTGCGACGCAGTTCGACGAGACTGTAAATGGTGAAGCACGGCACATGCTCCTCAGGACCGAAGCGCTCCACAAAGTGTCGACCTTCACGACTGGGACGTTTGACGATCTCGCTTAGCGCGTTCGTGTCGAGTAGACAAAGCTTGTACGTTTTTCCCGACGCCGCGGTCCAAGGCATTTTCTTTTCCCAGTTATCGATTTTGCGGCCGAGGCGGCAGGCCTCGACTCGTACAACCGGCTCCCCCTTTTCGCTCATGCACATGAGCGCGAGGTTGGCCTGCGCTCTTTTGTCTCCATGCTCGACGGCCAGCCGGTACCACTTGAACGCTTCACCGTTGTCACGTGCCACGCACCAGGTCGAGACAGAATAATTTTTCCCCTGCCATCTTCCTTGGTCTCAAATATGGCCGCAAGCAGCTTGTTCAGCCTATCAGGGGCATCGCTCGCAGCATCGTCAGTTAGAGGACACAGCCGCTCGCTCTGCAAGAACTCGCGGTGAAAGTAGTTCGCATCAAGCTTCACGAAGTCGCTCGCCGCTTCGATTTTTAGGTGTGCGAAGGGCGGCCTGTGCTCCGCCAGAACGCGGCGACCGACATTCTGCCTAACGGCCTCCGCATATTCCCGCGACCGCCGAGGTGCCACAGCCATGGCGCGACAGATCCATGTACGACACCCACGTAGACCACCGACGGCCAGTGCGAGGTGTCGATCTTCCAGTCGAGCCCTGTGTGGCAACCTTCGGAAACAGGCGCTTCACGATGCGATTGCGCACAGTCACTCGTTGTCCTGCAGGTCCAAAGGACCAAGCCATCGGCGCACGCGCCTCCAGAACTCGTCCTGCTTCTCCCGGCTCGCACGACTCTCCGCGCCGACGTACCCCGACAGCTCCTGGAGGCCATGCATGACTCTGCACTTGTCACCGGGTTCATCGGGCGGACGGTGGGGTGGCTCCGGACGACCTTCGGAGCTGGCAGCCCGCGGTTGTGCAGGTCTTCGTGTACTTGTGCTGGCTACGTTGCGAACCAGGCAAGTTCGTTAGAGCTTTGCGCCGCCCGGGGCGCTTCAATCGTCGAGACGATGCTCGCTGGGAATTGGAAGACGGCGAGCATGGTAGCTCACTACAGCGCAGGCGCTTCCGCCGAACGCTGAGCCGTCCTCCTGCAGGCTAACACTAACGCTGGCGGGCGAGGTTCCCGCTCGCCATCATCTGGAACGCGTGCTGAACGACGTTTTCCTCGTCCGGTCGTCCGGTGGGGTGGGGCAGGCCGTAGTCGTTGCCCCATCCGGCGAGAACGGCTGCAAGGCAAAGGATGATTCCCAGGGCGCCGTTCTTTTTCCACGGACCTCGGGACACATCCAGGTTTTTGCCTAGCCGCTCTGTTCTGCTACTCTTCTCAATCACTCGGTAGGACTCTCAATGAACAACGCTGACGACAGACCCACAGTTGGTCGGGATTGGATCGCCTTCGTTGTCGCGTGGATCCCCTACTCGTTGTTGACCTATAGATTCTGGTACAACGTCGACGACGCCTTCATCAGTTTCCGTTACGCGAAGAACTGGGCGATGGGGTACGGACCTCGTTACAACCTGGGGCTGCAGCAACCGGAAGAGGGATACAGCAACTTCCTGTGGGTAGTCGTTTGTACGTTTATCGAGTACCTGGAACTCGACATTACTTTCTGGGCACCGATGCTCGGTTTCGTCTGTGGTTCTTTGCTCTTGTACCTTGTTTTTCGAACGCTCCGGCAAAATTTCGACATGGGGCTTGGTGTAGCTTTCTCCATAACGCTGGGCCTGGGCCTTTTCCCACCTTACGCTTTGTGGTCGACGGGTGGCCTGGGCACCATGGTGTTCGCCCTTTCCATCTTTGCGACGGCCTACTTTCTTGTTCTGCGTCCGGCTGGCATCGCGCTTTACCGCGGTGCGCTCGCCGGCGTAGCCACGACATTGTTGCGTACCGAAGGCATTGCCTGGTCTTTGCTCATTGCCCTGCTGGGCATCGTCACCCGACGGCTGAGAGGGGAAGCGGTCTGGCGACCGGTGGCCGTCTATGTCGCGATCGTGGGCACTGTTTTTTCAGTCTATTTTGCATGGCGATACTCCTATTACCAGCTCCTTTTTCCCAATCCGGTCTACGCCAAGGTTGGTTTCAGTCCCGAGGTCGCACTGCGAGGCTTCCGATACGTGGCTGCCTTCGTTCTCACATTTGTGACACCGCTTTTATTGTTGCCGGCGGCTGGCTACGTGGCTTGGCGGGAAGCACCGAAGCCGGTAGGGCTTGCCCTCGGAACCTTGAGCCTGGCATTTCCCGCCTACGCTGTGATGGTCGGCGGGGATTGGATGCCCATGGGGCGGTTTCTCGTTCCCGGTTTCGCCTTCGGAGCACTCTTGATGGGATGGTTGGTGGCTCGGCTGTGGGAACGACTGACGTCGCGCCTTGTGGTCATGGCGGTAGTGATAACAACTATCACGGTGGGTCTGCTTCCTGCATGGAACGTGCATCTCGTACCAGAGTCGGTGCGCCGCGTTGTTCACTTTCGTTTCAGTTGGCCTTACCGCACCGAATATGAGATGTGGGAAAGAAACTTTATCAATATTTTCGAAGATAGAAAGGAAGAAGCTCTGGCACTGAAGGCGCGTTTCAAGCCTGGAGACAGCATCGTCGCTGGCGGGATCGGAGTGCTCGGATATTACTCCGGCATGCACGTCTACGATCGTTACGGCTTGGTCGACCGGCGCGTTGCGATGCTACTCCGACAGCCTAGTCATCTCGCCTCCCCAGGGCATGATGGCAAGGTCTATACCGATTTCTTTTTGGCGGACGTGCCCACCGTCCTGATTCACGGAAGAATGAGCGGAAAGACCAATCACATATTGCGTCGCCGCATTCAAGAGAAAACAGCACTCTGGAGGACAAACGTAATCTGGAAACGCTATGTGCCTGAGATTTTGCCACTAAAACCGTCTCCAGATGGCAGCGATAACGTGCTCCTTGTCCTGCGGCTGATTGAGGGGGAAGAACCCTATGTCGCCACACTTCCACGTGCCGAGCGGGCGGCCCTGCGCAAGAAGCGCGCCCGGAAAGCGTGGGATGCTTTTTTCGCTGATTTGGAGACGAAGCTAAACCACCAACCCCTCCTGAGATCGATGGAGGAGCTCGTTGACAGCGCTACGCGGCTGGCCGGCCCGTTCTTGGGCACACTTCGGCTCGGCGTCATCCCTACCATCGGTCCGTACCTGTTGCCGGATCTGGTGCCTCGCCTCCGCGTCCTGTGCCAAAACTCGGCCCTCTTGAAATAGCCGATAAATCAGCAGCTTGGCGTCTGTGTTTTGCGATGGTGCCAAGGGCCGTGGGCTTTACAATCGTCTGGCCCGAGGGTGTTATCTTCGGATCCATCATGACGTACCATGGTGCAATTCCTACTGTTGGTCAGGCAGCCGTTGTTCGATCGGGCAGCCCTGCCGCTCACACAGACCTCATGGGTGCTTCCGCCATTAAGTGTTGGCAAAATGACACTAAGACTTTACAGTGCATTAAATTACAGCCATGGTCTTTCAAAAGGGCCGAGTTTTGGCACAGGACGGGGTCGAGCCGATCTGCCGGATGCTCCCGATCGCCCCGTCGACCTATTACGAGCAGAAAGCGAGAGAGAAGGACCCAAGCCGCCAGCCAGCGAGAGCGAAGCGCGACGTCCAACTCTGCGGCGAGATTCGTCGTGTACGGCAAGAGAACTTTGACGTGTATGGCGTGCGCAAGGTCTGGCGTCAGCTTCGCCGTGAGGGCCGCGACGTGGCTCGATGCACGGTGGCCCGTCTGATGCGTGAAATGGGTCTCCAGGGGGCGGTCCGTGGACGTCGATTCAAGACGACGAAGCCGGATTCGAGCGGCGCTCGCCCGATGGACCTCGTGGAGCGCGACTTCAACGCCACACGCCCGAACGAGCTCTGGGTCTCGGATCTGACCTACATTGCCACGTGGCGCAGCTTCGTGTATGTCGCCTTCGTCATCGACGTCTTCGCTCGACTCATCGTCGGCTGGCGAGCGACGACATCGTTGACTGCAGGCATCGCTCTCGATGCGTTGGAGCAGGCGCTGCACGAGCGCCGACTAAACCCAGAACACCCATTGGTGCATCACAGCGACCGCGGCGTGCAGTACGTCTCGATCCGTTACACCGAGCGGCTCGCCGAGGCGGGCATTGAGCCGTCCGTCGGCAGCCGAGGCGACTCTTACGATAACGCTTTGGCTGAATCCATCATCGGCCTCTACAAGACCGAGGTGATCCGTCGACGCGGGCCCTGGCGTGGTCTCGAAGACGTTGAGTTCGCCACCCTCGAGTGGGTCCATTGGTACAACACGCAACGACTCTTGGAGCCGATCGGAAATATCGCCCCCGTCGAGTACGAGATGAACTACTATCGGTCGCAGGAAGGCTCGCTAGGGATGGCGAGACTCAACTAAAACAGTCTCCGGAAAACCCGGGGCGGTTCACTATTTCAAAAGGGCCGAGTTTTGGCACAGGACGGGGTGGTGGATACACCGCCGAGGAACAGGTGACCGGGAAGGCTGAGTATGGTGGGCTCCAAATCCTCGTACATCCCATGCGACGAGACGCGTTCGAGCGCCGATTCCCAGAGCGCCCCGCCGGAGGGTATGCGCGCGAATCAGAGGGCCACGTTTGCTTCAGCCCCCCGAGCGCTGACATGGGGCTGGCCCCGGGTGGGCGGATGAATCAGGAGATATTCGAGGACCCCGTCCTGTGCCAAAACTCGGCCCTCTTGAAATAGACCATAAATCAGCAGCTTAGACGCCGTTGGAATCGGCGCAGAATCCAGACTATTTCGCGCCGCAGGGCTGACTTCCGACCCATGGGGCTGGCGGATGAATAAATAGAAGGCACAACCGCAAGGGACGCGACGGGATCACGGCTTTCTTCCGGCCAGCCGGTGGGATCGCACAGCGGGGATTCGCAATACGCGCGGTTACCTATGGGCCTCGGGCGTCGCGCTTTCCGCAACGCCGGCGATCGCGTCCAGCTTTTCGCCAATCTCGGGGTCTATCTCGTCTTCGGGAACATGGTCCGCGAGCTCGTAAAAATTCTTCTTCTTCATGAGGTTAGGTATGTTGATCTTCTCGAAGTAAGTATTGAAGAGCGGTGTCAGAAACTCGTCGCTAACTTTGATATCGTCATCCCAGGGAGATTCCTTGCCTAGGGTTTCGAGGGCGCGACCGACTTCCGAAGCTGCCTCTTGCATCGCTGTCAATCGCTTGTCAATTTCCGACGGCGTAAAGAGTGGCATCGGCGTCGCCTCTGTAGCGGATGCCCGCGCAAAGGACTCTAGAGTCCTTTGGGTGCAGAGATAGTTCTCGATCTCCCGCCTCCTCCACACTAAGTGTTTGAACGAAGGGTTGTCGGGTGCTCCGCTGTTGAGACGGTCGAACAAAGCTACGCCCTCGAGGCCGGGCAGCGCTTCTTTCAGGCCGTGAAAGTGATCCGCAGCCTTGGATGGCCGGTTTCCGACATACCGGACGAACGGCCTTTCGAGCGCCCGAATGGCATCCTGCTTGTCGAGACGCCTGGCGAAGGCTTGCAGTATAGCTAGATCGGTTGAGCCTTCAAGATAAAGCACCCATCCGGTCTGCTCAGCCTGGTAATACTGATCGAATCCGATCTCCGCCAGCGCCTTGCGCACCTGACTCCGGCCGTCTCCAATGCGGTGCGGTATGCCGACGAACGCTATGACCAAATCCTTTTCTGCAGCTTCGTTCAGAAGTACCTCCGAATGGCTTGCCGCGATGATCTGATTGCCGCGCTCCAAAGCGACATCGGTTATTAGGCGATAAATTTGGCGCTGGCGAAGAATTTCGAGATGCGCGTCGGGTTCGTCCAACAGAATGACCGCACCAGGATTGGCGTACATGTAGGCAAGGATCAGGAGGGTCTGCTGCAAGCCGCGGCCGCTCGACGAGAGGTCGAGGGCCGTGCCGTGCTCTTGATACCCCATGGTGATCTCTCCCCGCTCCTCCACGTAACGGGGTTCTCTTAGCGTGGCACCGAAGAGCTCCTCGATCCGTTTGACTAGCAACCTCCAGTGTTCGGGGTTCTGCTCCAGGATACGGAAGCACAAATTGCGCAGGACTTCGGCCGTGCGGCCTTCGCCCACCCTGACGTTCACGGCGCCTTGGTCGAGCCGCGTCTCCGTAGCCGCTAGGCCGGACATGGGGGGAAGAAAGGAGATGCGTAGGGATGCCGCTTTAGGAACCGGCATCCGCTCAGGGGTTTTGCTTTCGTCAAGCCGCAGAGGCCGACAATAGAACGATTCCTCGTTGGCGTAATCGAATTCGAGGCCGCATCTCCAGGTCTTGTCTCTGTCGATCCCATCCACAATGACGTCTATCCGCACATTGTTCGTCTGCTGACGGCCGTCGACGCGCTCAACGTTTCGCACATGCAGGTCGCGCCACAAATGGGCGGCGCTCGGATGGGGGATGGCAACTAGGTCTCGGCGATTGACCGTGACTCCCGGCCGCTTTTCCGGCGCGCTCTTCCCAGCGCGTTTCTCGTTCCACCGTTTCACACCGATGTCCCACAGGGTAAGCGCCTGCATCGCCGATGTTTTCCCCGAATTGTTCGGCCCGATGAACACGACTGGGTTCCCGAGATCCACCTTGACTTCGCCGAAGCGCTTGAAGTTGCGCATGGTGAGCCTAGTGAGCATCCGAAAGTTCCCTGAACTTCGTTATGAGATCCTCCAGCGCGAACCGGGAGCGCTCACGCATCCATCGGATCAACACAGGATTAACAGGTGTGCGTGTCATGTAACGGCCTCTAATGCCTTGGCGGCATCACGTACAAGGATATCACCGGAAACCCGTCCTGTGCCAAAACTCGGCCCTTTTGAAATAGACCACAAATCAGCAGCTTAGACGCCCTTGGAATCCGCGCAGAAGCGAGGGTATTTCGCGCCGCAGGGGGTGCTTCCGCCATTAAGTGTTGGTGAGATGGCGCTAAGACTTTACGGTGCATTAAATTACAACCAAAATAACGCTCGTGACCTTCGCTGCGCACTAAATGGAGCGTAAGCGCCTATTTTGCAAAGGGATGCGCACACATCACCAACAATAAATGGCGCAAGCACCAGAAGGAGAGCGATTCCGACCACTGCCAGCACCACCAGTCCGCGCCACCTCAGCGCTGCGCCGAGTACCAACACCTGCCGCCACTCCCGCTAGAAACATCGCCATGGGCTTGCCCACTTGAGCCGATCGCTGGCGGTCTACACCCATGATCAGATCCACGCCAAGCTACCATGGCTACGGCTTGTCTTCCGCGTCGTGTCCTAAAAGTTACCGTGCCGCACCCTGTGCCTTCTATTTATTCATCCGCGCACACCGAACTTGATTAGTCTCCGGTCTGCCGGGACCATGCCGGCATGATTTCGTCGTTGGTTCCCGTCCTGTGCCAAAACTCGGCCCTTTTGAAATAGGCCATAAATCAGCAGCTTAGTGTCTGTGTTTGCGACCGGGCCAAGGGCCGTGGGCTTTACAATCGTCTTGGGCGGGCGGGTCGTCACCATGCAGATGACCACCTAGTCGAGAGCGAATATCGACGCATGTTCCTGAAGCTGTTTCCACGCTACGCCGGTCGAGCCCGCCGAGGGGCTACCGTCGCCGGCGACCATCTACGCGGCACGGCAGTAGTAGTTGAGAAGCCCCCAAGTCGCTCTCGCGACACGATGGGGCCAGTGTCATTCGCGCTTGCCGGCAGAGGTGTGAGGAGCTCGTTGCCGAGACCTTGGTGGTTCCGTTCTGTGTGATAGTGCACTACGTATTCGGTTACCGCTGTCCGCAGGTGTCGCTCACTGAGAGGTACGAAGCGGTCGAGACACTCTCGACGTATGGAGAGAACGAATCTTTCCGCGTATGCGTTCAGATTCGGACTATTCGCGGGAAGGCAAAGGGGCTTCACGCCTGAATCTCTCAAGAGCCCACGTACCGCCTCGGTGAATAGCGGGTCCCGGTGGCGTTGTTGCACCGCTCTTGGCTGAGCGCGAAATCTACCTATGGTAGTGGCCGAGGTAATATTCGACCATGAAGTATCCCAAGCGCAGCCAGTACAAACACGCGAAACAGAAGAAGTACCACGTTTCCAACTGGGCGGAATACAACGAAGGGCTGCGCCGCCGGGGCGATTTGACGGTCTGGTTTGACGAGGAGGCAATCGCGAACTGGAAGGCCGACAAGAGCGGTAAGCCTGGCGGTCAACGGGTCTATTCAGAGATGGCGATTGAAACGGGCCTGGTTGTCCGGATGGTGTACAAGCTTGCCTACCGCCAAACCGAAGGCTTCTTGCACTCGATCGCCTCGCTTCTCCGGCTGTGTATCGAGATCCCGGACTACTCGACGTTGTGTCGGCGGTCGAGGCTGCTCCGCAAGAAGCTGCGGATTCGAAAAGCCGCAAGCAATCAACCAATCCACCTGATGATCGATAGCACGGGCTTGAGGATTCATGTTGGAACCACCCGCAAACCGCCAAAGCAGCGCGCCTGGCGCAAGTTGCACATCGCCGTTGATCGCAAGACCGGCAACATTGTTGCGTCCGAACTGACGGCGTCACGAGCTCGCGACGCAACGCGAGTCCCCCTTTGCTAACACAGATTCAAGCACCTATAGCATCGGTGGCGGCGGACAGTGCATACGACAAGGAAGCGGTCTACGAAGCCATCGAAGCGCACAGCCCTGGACGAAGGACGCGCGTGGTGATTCCGCCGCAACGAAACGCCACGCTCAGTCAGAATTCGAATACCGCCATGCGGGAACGCGACCGCCATATTCGTGCAATCGAAAGACACGGCCGACGTGAATGGTACAAGCTCTCAGGCTGCACCGAGCGAAGCATGGTGGAGAACGCGGTCTATCGTTACAAGGCGATCATGGGGCCCGAGATGCGGGCTCGAACGTTGGCGAGGCAACGAGTTGAACACCGAATTGGGTGCGAGATACTCAACAAGATGACCGCGCTCGGCATGCCCGATACTTACTGCGCCGGGTGACTCTCCGACCGGCACAGGGAGGTCAGCGATTTGCTCCGGGCCGTGCAACAACGCCGCACTGATGCTGGATGGCCTTGAGGTGGCCGGACAGACCGTCGTCGTAACTCTAGGTATCACAATAGATGGAACGAAGGTGCCCCTGGGTATATGGCTGGGCTCGACGGAGAACTCTCGGGTGTGCACCGCGATGTTGCAGGACCTTCTCGAGCGAGGCTTGCGCGTCGATGAGTCGATTCTCTGCGTAGTGGACGGAGGCAAAGGCATCCGCAAGGCACTCGTCGACGTTTTGGGGGACCTCGCGGTCATCCAAAGGTGCCAGATCCATAAACTCCGAAATCTTCGCTCGTACCTTCCCAAGTCTCGTCACGCCTACATGCTCCAGACGATGAAGGAAGCCTACAAGTGCAAGAGTGCCGACAAGGCGCGCAAGCGACTTCAGGCATTGGTGTCGTGGCTCGAGCGAAACGGCTACGACGAAGCTGCCGGAAGCTTTCGTGAAGGGATGGAAGAAACACTCACGGTCGTGAAGCTCGCGCCGCCCGCCTTACTTCGCCAGTCTCTTGCCACGACGAACGCCATTGAGAATCTCAACGGAACCATTCGCAGAGTATCGAGAAACGTCAAGCGTTGGAAGAGTCCTTCCATGGTTCGCCGATGGACCGCTCTTGGCGTCGTCACCGCGCAGAAAAAGTTCCGGCGTATCAAAGGCTATCGCCATATGGGCGCTCTCGTTCACGCGCTTAGAAGCAAACAGAAATCTCTTGACAGCGATGAGTTTGCTGCCTAAGAGTATTCACAGGTGCCGCCGCTACCCGACCAAATTCAACAGCGGCCGGGACATCCCCGATCCCTGTAGCGCAGGCGCTTCCCGTCCATGCCGTGCACCATGGCGGTCATCTGGTCGATGGTGTCCTCCGAGCGGACGTTGTGGCGTCCGGCGAATTCGTCCACGTAGCGGTGAAGGTGCTTCGGGCTCATCCGGTGGTAGGTGCCGTAGTATCCGCGCTTCAGCATGGCCCAAAAGGACTCGATGCCGTTCGTGTGGGCTTGCCCGTTGACGTACTCCTTGACGGCGTCCTGTGCCAAAACTCAGCCCTTTTGAAATAGACCGCAAATCAGCAGCTTAGACGCCCTTGGAATCCGCGCAGAA
>CBDCTW010000019.1:0-58229 GCA_965222425.1 Candidatus Marinacidobacterales bacterium | reverse complement strand
GCACCCCCGGTGGGCCTGTCGCTCGCCACCCGGGGTAGAGGTGTAAGCTGGTGCGAAGTTCCGCAGCCGTCCCGAGCAGATCGGACTCAAGCAGCGCGTCGAGTGTAATAATAATGGAGACCACCGACCTTTGGAATGGCACTCACTTTGCCCATTGCTGGCGACTCTACGCGGCGAGGCTCGGGCGCGTCCTTCTCAAGCGACAAATGAGTCCGGCACGAATGATAGTAGTGAACCGCCCCGGGTTTTCCGGAGACTGTTTTAGTTGAGTCTCGCCATCTCTAGCGAGCCTTCCTGCGACCGATAGTAGTTCATCTCGTACTCGACGGGGGAGACATTTCCGATCGGCCCCAAGAGTCGTTGCGTGTTGTACCAATGGACCCACTCGAGGGTGGCGAACTCGACGTCCTCAGGACCACGCCAGGGCCCACGTCGACGGATCACCTCGGTCTTGTAAAGGCCGATGATGGATTCAGCCAAAGCGTTATCGTAAGAGTCGCCTCGGCTGCCGACGGACGGCTCAATACCCGCCTCGGCGAGCCGCTCGGTGTAACGGATCGAGACGTACTGCACGCCGCGGTCGCTGTGATGCACCAATGGGTGTTCTGGGTTTAGTCGGCGCTCGTGCAGCGCCTGCTCCAACGCATCGAGAGCGATGCCGGCAGTCAACGATGTCGTCGCTCGCCAACCGACGATGAGTCGAGCGAAGACGTCGATGACGAAGGCGACGTACACGAAGCCGCGCCACGTGGCAACGTAGGTCAGGTCCGAGACCCAGAGCTCGTTCGGGCGTGTGGCGTTGAAGTCGCGCTCCACGAGGTCCATCGGGCGAGCGCCGCTCGAATCCGGCTTCGTCGTCTTGAATCGACGTCCACGGACCGCCCCCTGGAGGCCCATTTCACGCATCAGACGGGCCACCGTGCATCGAGCCACGTCGCGGCCCTCACGGCACAGCTGACGCCAGACCTTGCGCACGCCATACACGTCAAAGTTCTCTTGCCGTACACGACGAATCTCGCCGCGGAGTTGGACGTCGCGCTTCGCTCTCGCTGGCAGGCGGCTTGGGTCCTTCTCTCGCGCTTTCTGCTCGTAATAGGTCGACGGGGCGATCGGAAGCATCCGGCAGATCGGCTCGACCCCGTAACTCTCACGGTTCGCGTCCACGAACAACACATTCACCTCAGTCGGCGGTCGAGCTCCGCCTGGGCGAAAAACGCCGACGCCTTGCGAAGGATCTCGTTCGCCCGCTTTAGCTCACGGTTCTCTCGCTCAAGCTCCTTCAGCCGCTGACGCTCGTCCGTCGTCAGTCCCGCTCGTTTCCCAGCATCACGCTCTGCTCGACGCACCCACGTGCGTAGCGTTTCCCGCGTACAGTCAATCTTCGACGCAATCGATGAGATCGCTGACCACTGAGATTCGTGCTGAGCCTGCTGGTCGAAAACCATCCGCACTGCGCGCTCTTTTACCTCCGGTGAATACTTGCTTCGTCTTGTCATGACTCCATCCTCTCAAGAGTTGGAGTCTCCGGGAAACCCGGGGCGGTTCACACTGGCTGCGCCGACATTGTCGAACCCCGGCAACTCACCTTCCCAACAGCTCTCTATAGCTCGGAGTGGCGATGCGTCGAGCCTGGGCGTCGCGATGTTGCCGAGGAGTCGTGTGCGGATGACATGGAATGACGTCGGGCACGCATAACGTTCCAATAGAGCGCGAACGGCCTTGTCGCCAGCGTATCGGAGGGAACGTTTCTTCATGCTCGGTCCAATATTCTCACGATTGACCTGCTTGACCAATCCGCTCCCTGGATGAAGTGATTGTCCATCAGTAAATTCCCGGCATCTTTAGGATTGGCCGCGACTACGGTTCGCAGCGTCTCGATCACCGTCGCGTCCCGCGACGATAGCAGTCCGTTGGTCACGCTGGATCCGAAGATAACACCCTCGGGCCAGACGATTGTAAAGCCCACGGCCCTTGGCACCATCGCAAAACACAGACGCTAAGCTGCTGATTTATCGGCTATTTCAAGAGGGCCGAGTTTTGGCACAGGACGGGGGCGCGCAACCCGCTCTCTTCCTCACCTGTACCACTGCCCGCAGCCGCGTAGCAACACTTAATGGCGGAAGCATCGGGACGGTTTGTGAGACCGGGGAACCATACATCGTTTTTCTTTGACAGGAATCTTAGGACATCACCGATTCATGCACCAACACCGTTCTGGCTTGCTAACTTCGTGTAACGTCACTAAAATAGCGCCGTTTGAGTTTCGCTCGAAGCTCGAACACCAACCTCCGGTCGCCCACGCGGTGGGTGCACCGGCTAACGTTAAGTTGGCTTCAAAACGGAGGAGACTTGAGGAATGGCGAAAAAACCCATGACCAAAACCCAAATCGTGGCCCAGATGTCGGAAACGATGCAGGTTCCGAAAAAGCAGGCCGCGGCATGGTTCAAGTCGATTGCCGATCTCGCGGCGAAGGAGACGAAGCGGACGGGCCAGTTCATCATTCCCGGAATTGGAAAACTCGTGAAGGCGCAACGAAAGGCGCGCAAGGGACACAACCCCCGGACCGGCGAACAGATTCGAATCCCGAAAAAGACGGTAGTCAAGTTTCGAGTAGCGAAAGCTTGCCTGGACGCCGTCGTCTCACCGAAGAAGTAGCTCACAAGCGACGCCTCGGAATGTCCTACCGAACGACGGATGCACGCTGGCGACGTGCCCGGCGTAAAAAGCGGGCGAAGGCAGACACTGAGAATCCGACGGAAACCAAAGCATTGCAGGTTCCAGAGCCCCACCAATTCGGCCGGAGGAGCCAACGGGCGAGGGAAATGTTGGCGAACGGGTTGCTACCCTTGGACATTCCTTCGCCAGCGAGTCGATGATGCACCACTACAACCTATCGACGCGCCACGTGTTCCAGACGCGACGCTCGGATGTTCGCTCCGAGACGTTGGCTGCGTTGCGGTCCACCATCGAGGTGGCCACCGGCGGGCATGCGGTGCCGTTACCCGGATTCCCCGAATACTTTCTAAGCATCAGGAACACCTGGATCGGCGCAGTGGGGTGGCTCATCCAGGGACCCGAGCACCGGGTCATGGTTCAGTGCGTGACAGCCTGGACGATTGAGGGCACAGCAAAGGGCGTGCGCTGGTTGGGGACGGAGCTACCGGAGGAGTTGGACTTGCCTTGTTGTCTGGTCAAGCTTGGACTACCCCTGCTTAAGGATCCCGATTCGGCAAGTTGGCTTGAGGATGCCGAGCGGTGCATTAGCTGGGCGATGCTACCCACGCCTCCTCCGAGGAATGGCACAAGGTTGCCCTGATGGGTGTATCGCCTGAGCTTGGGAATCAGACACAACTCCGGACGGGTGTCCCTTCCATAAACTTGAGCTGTATGAGATTGGCGAACTTCCTGCAACCGGAATGCTTTGGTCGTCTTCATGTAGGACGTTTTAAGAGCCGGCGTCGGCTCTACTCAGGGGTAGAGGTGTAAGCTGGTACGAAGTCCGGCAGCCGTTCCGAGCGGATCGGACTCAAGCAGCGCGTCGAGTGTAATGATGATAGTAGTCGACGTATTTGCGTAGGATTGGTGCTTCCGCCATCAAGTGTTGGTGAGATGACGCTAAGACTTTACGATGCGTTAAGTTACAGTCAAAATAGCGCTTGTGACCTTCGCCGCGCGCTAAATGGAGCGTAAGTGCCCCTTTTGCAAAGGGATGCGTACACATCACCAACAGTAAACAGCGGAAGCACCTTAGGTTGCGCGGGTTGCCACCTTTGCGCTCAATGTAATGGGCGCACTCGATCAACATGCCGCCGGAACCGGCCGTCGGGTCGCAGATACGCATCCGTTCGGTGGGGGCCAGCAGCTCGACGATGAGCTTAACCACCATCCGCGGCGTGTAGAACTCGCCGCCTTTCTTGCCCGCGTCGTCGGCGAACTTCTCGATCAGATACTCGTAGGCGCGACCAAGAAGATCGGGCTCGGCCATGCGGTCGTTGCGGAGGGAAACCTGGGAGAAGTGCTGCACCAGGCGCGCCAGCACGGTGTCGCGGTTTCGGGCGTCGCCGAGCTTGTGCTCATCGTTGTAGTCGATACCGGCAAGCACCCCTTCCAGTGCACTGTTTTGTTCCTCTAGCGCGACATACGCCTTGTTCAGCGTCTCCCCGATGTTGGTCGCCCGTTTTTGGATCGTGCCCCACCGCGCCCGGTCCGGTACGAAGAACTCGTGCTCGTCCGGGTCTCTCCATGCCACCGTCTCGGAGAAACCCTTAGCGATGAGCTTCTCCGCTTCCTCCTCGAAGCGGTCCGATAGCCGTTTCAGAAAAAGCAGACCGAAGATGTAGGTCTTGTAGTCGCTGCTGTCGATGGAGCCGCGCAGGATGTCTGCGGCGGACCAGAGATACTGCTCGAGCTGCGCGACACTCAGCGTCTCCACCGGCGGTTCTGGTGCGTCTGTCACAGAGTGGGGTAAGGCCCACGCGATCCTGCTCTCGCTCTTCGACGCAGCGGCCTTTCCCGATGAGGCGCGCTATGAGGTCCTCCTTCTTCCGGCTGGAATCACCGAGGTCGAACGTTCGACACAGCTCCGTCAGGCGCTCTCTAGAGAGGTCTTGCAGAATCTCATAGAGCCGCGCCCTCCGCGAGCGAGCAAGCGCATCAACGAGTTGCGGCTTGACGCGGCCATCCGCAACCGCCAGCTCATAGAAGTCGATGCTGGCGCGCAGCTCGTTCGCTGTCAGCTCGGCGAGAATTGCGTGTTTTGTTGGCATCTCCGTATCACTCGGGGATCCACTTGCCGTGGTTGCCGCCGGAGTGGCCTTAGCCAGCGTGATCGCCGTCGGTGCTCGTGGGAGGCTACCACGAGGGCGCGCTGTGGTTTCCGGAAATTCTAGCCACCTGAGTTTTTGTCTCAGAATCAAGGGCTTCGTCAGGTACTGTCAAGTTGAGGCATTCAGGGCCGATCCGACCCCAAGATATTGGCAACGCCGTGCGCTCAAGCCCCATCATCTAGCGGCCCCGCTTCGAGCTTGAGACCTCAACTTGACAATACCCGTCCAGGTAAACGATCGCATAGACCTCCTCGCTGAGATCACGGTTCTGTCATTCTTCGAAGCACTCCTTCAGACCACTAACCGCGCGAGACACCGCGCTCTTCGATAGGTGCTCCTCACCGAGCAGTGGTTTCAGCGCTTTGCGGATCCGGCGGCTATTTGTGCTCGACAAGTACGTCCCCAAGATCGCCTCGTCGACCTCACGAGTCCGGCGTGCATACCGGGGCAACAGCTCGCTCCTGAACTCTGTCGTCTCTCCCGTTTCCTCGTCTCGCACGCGGGCTCGTGGCACCTGGAGCTCGCGAGTTCCCACCGACATCGTCACGCGACGGGTTTCGGCTCCGTTGCGATACCCACGGCGGTCTTCCGCACGCTCGTAGCTAGGATGTGTCCCGAGGTTCGTGGAAAAAGAACGGCGCCCTCCACTCCGTCATCGGGGTACCATATCAGGCGGTAACCTCCGCGTGTTCGAGAACCTCGCTCAGACGTTGGTAGCCGTCGATGCGTCGTAGTTGAATCTGGCCAGAGGCGATAAGCCCAAACAGCAAAGCGACCGCGGACTCCTCGCTGGAGAACGACGCTTGGGTTTTCGTCCGGCGTCGAAACTCGCGGTTGAGATTCTCCAGAGCATTGGTCGTTCGAATCGATTTCCACACGGCACGAGGGAATTCTGGTTCAAACTCTAGCACGCAGACCGGTTAGGGGCTGGCCGCCAACACTTAATTGCGGAAGCACCTGTCATATCATGTTGCTTAACCTTCTGATTGTAAGGAGTGCCTGATGTCGGATGAACGCTTGGCAGACCTGCACCTCCGTCAGCTGTGGCTTGTCCTGGCCATCGTCGTTGCCGGCTCTTTCGGAGCCTTGCTTTACTACGGAGGTGAGATTTACCAGGAGGCGCCTCCGATACCCGACCGGATTGTTGCAACCGACGGGCAGTTGCTCTTCACGGGTGAGCAGATTCTAGCCGGTCAGGACGTCTGGAGATCGATAGGAGGGCAGGAGCTGGGTTCGATCTGGGGCCATGGCGCCTACACGGCACCCGACTGGACGGCCGACTGGCTCCATCGTGAGGCCACATGGATTCTGAACGAGTGGGCGACGCGCGAATTCGATCAGGCTTATGAGGAACTGGACCGGGAACGGCAGGCTGCGCTTCGGGCACGACTGGAGACTGAGTTCAGAACCAACACGTACGATCCCACTACGCAGACAATTGAGGTGTCGACACTTCGGGCGGAGGCCATCCGCACGGTTCAACGCCACTATACGGGCCTCTTTGGCAGTGACCCCGAGCTGGATGCGCTTCGCGAGAGCTATGCGATGACGACCGACACCGTACAGGGCGACACGCGCCGGAGCAATCTCACGGCTTTCGTTTTCTGGGCGACATGGGCCTGCGGGACCAACCGACCCGACCGCGACATTACGTATACGAACAACTGGCCGCCGGAAGAGCTTATTGGGAACCGGCCGACTGGCCTGATCGTCGTGGTGTCGGTCGGCAGTTTCGTCCTGCTTTTGGGCGGGATCGGTGCGCTGGCCTGGTTCTATGCGGCAACCCGGGGCGCATGGGCCAGCGCACACGCGGCGGTGCCGGAAGATCCGCTGATTGGTATCCAGCCCACACCGTCGATGCAGGCGACGGCCAAGTATTTCTGGCTTGTTGGCGGACTGCTCCTTGTACAGATGGCGTCCGGCGTGGCCGCCGCCCACTATGGAGTAGAGGGCACGGCATTCTATGGGATCCCCCTGGCAGACTGGGTGCCCTATTCACTGGCTCGCACCTGGCACGTGCAACTGGGTATCTTCTGGATTGCGACGTCCTGGCTTGCGACCGGTCTATGTTTGGCACCGATCATTGCCCGGCACGAGCCACAATTTCAGCGCGTCGGCGTCAACGTCCTTTTTGTCGCTCTGATCCTCGTGGTCGGAGGCTCAATGACCGGTCAGGCCTTCGCAATCCATCAGCAGCTCGAAGATGTTCTGAACTTCTGGATTGGGCATCAGGGTTTCGAGTATGTCGACCTCGGCCGATTATGGCAGATCCTGCTCTTTATCGGCCTGCTTCTGTGGCTGACGCTGATGTTCCGTGCCCTCTGGCCGGCCCTGCGGAGAGCTCGCGGCGTGGACCGGCAACTACTCCTTGTCTTCATGCTTTCGGTTGCCGCGATCGCTCTGTTCTACGGCGCGGGTCTGATGTGGGGACGGGAGACGAACCTGGCCATTGCTGAGTACTGGCGCTGGTGGGTTGTGCACCTCTGGGTCGAGGGATTTTTCGAGGTCTTCGCGGTCACCGTCATCGCGTTGGCGTTCACCCGGCTCGGGCTGGTGCGAGTCCGGTCCGCGACAATGGCGGTTCTCTTCACCACTATTCTGTATCTGACAGGCGGTGTGCTGGGAATGTTCCACCATCTGTATTTCACCGGGACGACGCCTGTCATCCTCGCTCTCGGCGGGACCTTCAGTGCCCTTGAGCTCATGCCGCTTGTGATGATCGGCTACGAGGGCTACGACAACTGGGCGATGGCGCATCTCACCGGGTGGGTCCGAAATTACAAGTGGCCGATCTATTTCTTCGTGGCGGTGGCCTTCTGGAATCTGGTAGGAGCCGGCCTGTTCGGGTTTTTGATCAACCCTCCCATCGCCCTGTACTACATGCAAGGTCTCAATACGACGCCCGTTCACGCGCACACAGCGCTGTTCGGCGTGTATGGAATGCTGGGCATCGGGCTGACGCTTCTGAGCCTTCGTGTTCTCACGATGCGTCAGGCATGGCGCACCGGAGTTCTCGCCTTTGCCTTCTGGGCTATGAACATCGGGCTGGCACTTATGGTTGTCCTGAGCCTGCTACCGGTAGGACTCGCGCAGACCTGGGCTAGCGTGGAATACGGCATGTGGTACGCACGCTCCGCCGATTTCCTTCAGACCCCCTTGCTTGAGACCTTCCGTTGGCTGCGTGTAGTCGGAGACACGATATTCGCAGCCGGGATGCTGGCAATGGGCTGGTTCGTCGTAGGACTGACGACAGGATGGTCCGTTCGGGGCCGCCGTGAAGATGCTGCTTCCTGACCTGTTCCCAACGGTATTGTCAAGTTTTCCACGGCCTGGAGGCCACCGCGTCCTGTGCCAAAACTCGGCCCTTTTGAAATAGACCACAAATCAGCAGCTTAGACGCCGTCGTGTCCAAAAACACGAACGAACTCAAGACCTGCATCAGCCAGAGCGTTTCGTATAGACGCGTCTACGCTTGCTTCGCCAAGGGAAGCTGGAATGCTTGATCATGAGCACGCCGATCCAACCCTGGACGTTCTTGGTCGTCGCGGTAGAAATATTTGAATGCTAGTGTTAGCTGGCCCGGGTGTGTCGGCGAACGCCATCGCTATTAATGAGGATGTCGGCGTGCACACGAAGATGCCCCTGAACGTTGCCTTGGTGCACAACTCCGATAGAGGCCGAGAGCTCGCTTGGCCCCGACTCCCATCATCCGATCATCTTGCTATCAGGCATCCCGAGCGCCGTCATGGTGTTGAGAATCTTGCACCCGATCCTTGCCTCAACTCTCTGTGCCGCCAACCCTCTCGCTCGCATCGCTGAGCCCACGATAGAAATGCTCATGGGGAACCTCGTATCCGCGAGTACAGGACAATTGTGGACCGAGATCGCGAGTTGTGCACCAAGGCATCAAATTTGTGACACCCAGACGAAGCAGGCTGATGAAAAACGAGTCAGCCTGCGCGAGCGGAGCGAGCCCGGCGCGAATGCGCCGACGAAAGCGCAGGCCGTGGGGGTGGGGCCCCGCGGCACTAATACACACAAAGACAGCATATAATAATGTCACCCAGCAAATGGCTGAGCTGCCGTTCTACCACCGGGGCCTTCGGTTCTCGTGCCAGCAGTGTCATAACTGCTGCCGGGGAGCGCAGGCGGGCGGTGTCTATCCCAGTCGCCCCGAGACGAAGCGCATCGCGCGATGGCTGACGTTGTCGCTCCGCGACTTCCGCGAGCGCTATCTGCGACCTCTCGACGGCGCACCGAGCCTCCGCATCCGTGGTAACGGCGACTGTGTCTTTTGGGATGGAGGCTGCACGATCTACCCCGTGCGCCCTCGCCAGTGCCGGACGTTTCCCTTCTGGCCGGAAAATCTCGAGTCGCCTGAAGCATGGGAAGAAGCGACCGAAACCTGCCATGGAGTCGGCAGCGGCAAACTCTACCGCCTCGAAGACATCGGTTCGGTGCTCCACGGCCGAGCTACTTAAGCGACTCCAACCGCACGGGCTCGCTCAAATCGTAGATCACCGGCGTCTGGCCACCTTGACTTGTGACATCCCGTATATTGACGCCTGAGAGGCTCTCCCACTAACGCAGCGATTCAAGCTCGACAGACTCGCTTAAATCGTAGATCACTGGATACAGTAGATCCCTCCGTTTGTAGCTTACGCCCTGCTCATCCAAGCGCAAACCGACGCGTCGGGCCATCCGGAAACTGCGAGGAATGAGTACGACTTGCTCTGCTTGTGCGATCTGCTCTCGATAAGGTGGGTAACGCTCGGTTTGCTCTGGGCCGAGCTCGGACGTCATGAGAATCCTGCCGTGAGATAGGAAATTGTACTTGTACGAGATGTAAAAGTCCGTGTAAGCGTAGCGCACGTCCAGCTCTTCCAGCTCTCTCACGAACTGCCGATTCAACGCGTCACTCTCGACGGCGCGGATAGTGTAAAGCCCACTTCCATAGAGGTTGAGGGCGAGGATCGGGGCAGCGGCAACGACAGCGACTACCCGTGAACGGCTGGCCAACCAGGCGATCGCGGAAGCGACGAAAATGGGGATGACCGAATAGGCGAAGATCAAATAGCGCGGCTCCTCGCTGAGCCAACCAAACGTGCTCTGTGCGAAGACGAGGATGACCAGCAGTGCGAACAAAACGATCAGCGCTGCCGGGGTGACGCGACCGCGGGTCAGCTCGCGCAAGCGTTCGCGCTCTCGAAAGGCGAAAACGAGTCCGCTGAGCGGCAAGACCAACATGAGAAGGAGGCGCAGTGGGGACGCCGGAGAGGGAGGAAGCTCCATGGGCCACCAGCCGGCCAGCACCGGAAGCGAGTCGGAAGCCATTCCGTAGAGCTGCGCGAGCGTTCTCGTCACACGCTCGCCCAGGGTGGACGGATCGTGAGTCCACCAACGGAAGCTCTGCCCCCCTCGTGTGAGATTCCACAGAACGAGCGGCCAGCTGCCCAGCAAGAAGCCGCCCAGAAAAACTGCGTTGCGAGGGACGACGCGCCGATTCCAGTCGGCGGCGAAGAGCACGAGCACCGCGATCAGTAGGTAGTAGGTCGACAGAATATGTGCCCAGAACGCGAGTCCACCGAAGACACCCATCCAGAACGCACGTCTCATTCTTTTCTCAGGGTCGATGAGCATCCGCGCCCCCAGCGCCAGAACCGCGGTGCCGAAAACCAGCACCTCCACGTAGCTGCCGTCCGCCTTCACACTCCAGGCGGTCAAAAACCCGGGGGACAGCACGGCAAAGCCAGCTGCCAGAGCGGCTTCACTTCGTTTCAAGGTGGTTCGGGCGAGCGCAAAGAGCGCCACGACGAATCCCCCGTAGAAGAGCACGCTAGCTGCCGCGAAGCTCTTCACGGGTTCGCCGCTCACTCGGGCGAGCAGCGCGCTCGCGTGAGCCTTCAAACTCCCGTCGTACGATTCGCCGTAGGCGAAGACGGGATGGTGTTTCCCCTCTGCGATGTGGAGCGACATCACGCCGTGGATGGCGGCATCAGAGCTCGGGATCCCATAGGCAACGGCGACGAGGGGAGCGCGGCTCAAGAGAGCGACGAAGAAGAAGAGAAGTGCCAGGCGATTATCCGCTCTCTCGCTGAAGAGCCGGGGGAATCCCTTCCGGTACAAGAGAACACCCAGCGAGACGATGAAAAGAAGACCAGGGACGAGCGCGGGAAAGGGAGGCAGACTCGCCCGGATGCCCGTGTCGAACCAGAAGAGGCAGAAGACGACGTAGGAAACGACGGCGAGGACGGTGCTCCCTCGTACCCACGCGTCTTGTTTGCTCATGACCATTTTCTATCCGCTCATCACTATTATCTAATAGCCTCTTCCGAGGAGGTGACCGAAATGGCCTGGATTCGTATGATTCGAGAAACAGCGGCGGAGGGAGAGCTTGCCGAGAGCTATCAACGTTACCGCGAACCTTCGGGGCGTGTGGACAACATCTTGCGGATCCATAGCCTCAACCCACCCTCGCTGGAAGGACACTACCAGCTTTATCGCCACCTCATGCGAGGCCCATCCGGTCTCACCCGCGTCGAACGGGAACTCATCGCCGTCGCGGTTTTCAGGGAGAACGACTGTCACTATTGAATCGTGCACCACGCGAGGGGTCTCCTCCGAGTCAGCCAGGACCAGAAGCTGGTGGACACCGTCACGAAGGATCCTCGAACGGCTCCCTTGGGACACCGAGAAAGGGCCCTCGTCGATTACGCCCTGAAGCTAACCCGAGAGCCCTGGAACATGCGCGAGGAGGATCTGGAGCCTCTGCGGCAGGCCGGATTATCGGATGCGGACATCCTCGACACCTGCCAGGTGACGGCGTACTACGCCTTCGTGAACCGGATGGCCCAGGGTCTAGGTGTCGAGCTCGAACCCTGATCTCCTGTTAATGAATGACCTCATGTTAATGATCTCATCTTGACCCCATGAAGATCTTACTCTTGCTCAATCGAACGGCGGGAGGCGGGCGAGCCGTCCCGCAAGCGCACCGTGCGACGCAAGTTCTCCGCGAAGCAGGCGCGACGGTATCCCTGGTCGAGACCCGCTCCGCTCCGCACCTCGCCTCGGAAGCCGAGGCGGCGGTCGCCAACCCCGTCCTGTGCCAAAACTCGGCCCTCTTGAAATAGCCGATAAATCAGCAGCTTAGCGTCTGTGTTTTGCGACGGTGCCAAGGGCTGTGGGCTTTACAATCGTCTGGCTCGAGGGTGTTATCTTCGGATCCATCATGACGTACCATGTGCAAATCCTACTGTTGGTCAGGCAGCCGTTGTTCGATCGGGCAGCCCTGCTGCTCACACAGACCTCATGGGTGCTTCCGCCATTAAGTGTTGGTAAAATGACGCTAAGACTTTACGGTGCATTAAATTACAGCCATGGTCTTTCAAAAGGGCCGAGTTTTGGCACAGGACGGGGTCACCGAGACGAAAACCGCGCCGGCCGCCTCGAGCCGCTCGACGAGCTTTGCAAAATCGGAGAGGGAACGGGTCAGCCGGTCGACCTTGTAGACCACGATCTGCTCGACGAGACCGGCATCGATGTCGGCGAGCAAGCGCTGTAGGCCCGGGCGCTCCAGGGTTCCTCCCGAGATCCCTCCGTCCTCGTAGACAGTTGGCAGCAGCACCCAGCCCTCCGCTTTCTGGCTCGCGACATACGCGGCGCAGGCTTCTCGCTGCGCATCGAGGGAGTTGAAATCCTGTTCGAGACCCTCTTCCGCGCTCTTTCGCGTATAGATGGCGCAACGGATTTTCTTCACGCCGTGCGCACCCCCGGTGGGCCTGTCGCTCGCCACCCGCAGCCCAGGGGTCGGAAGCCAGCCCTGCGGTGCGAAATACCCTCGATTCCGCGCGGATTCCAAGGGCGTCTAAGCTTCTGATTTGTGGTCTATTTCAAAAGGGCCGAGTTTTGGCACAGGACGGCGGTCACCCGTCGACGAGCTTCCAGAAGCTCCGTTTGCGGCTATGCGTTTCTCGCAAGTGCTCCAGATACCCTCGGTGGTCGGGTACCTCACGGTAGTCCCTCACGCAGCCATCCAGTGCGACAAGGCGATCAAGGTATCGCTTGGCATAGCGATAGGTCTTGGTTTGCCCCGCCGCGAGAATTTGATCAATCAACGCCCGCAGGCAGAGCACGGCGCCTAGTGCACACTCTGCCGCCTCGAACTGTTTCGCCAGATCAATGAGATGGGTGTAGTACGCGTCGACCAGCCTGTCGCGCAGCCTCCACGCCACAGCCGCGGCGTTCGCGGACTCGCCGAGGCTCAGCAGCAGTGTGGTTCCCAAGACGACGTCGTCACTGTGGGACGCTTTCTCGATGGCGTGTCGGCGTGCCTCATAGCGTTCGGACGGCGGAAGTAACTCGATGTACTCACGAAGAGCCTCAGCGGAGAGCGTGTTCTCCCAAAGTTGGCACCGCACTTCAAGGAGGCGGGAGCGGTTGCCCAGCTTCCCGTACGCTTCCGCGAGCAGACCAAGTCGGTCGACGTCGGATCCGACCGTCGCGGCACCGGTGAGCCACGGCAGGGCCTTGTCGACGGGGCCGAAGCGAACATACTGTTTCGCGATCTCCTGAGCCTGGAGACTATTGGGCTGCGGCGAGTGAAGTCGAACCGAGCGCTCGTAGAGTTCCGCATCACCTGCTGCGAGTGCCACCTGTCCCATCGCTACAGCAGGTGCGAGCGAGCGCGAGGGTTCTCCAGTCGTTCGCTTGGCCTCTGTCCGGAACTCTTGTTCGTAGATTTTCACCAACCGTCGTAGCTCAAGCTCCGAAAGCAGCGTCCCCGCACCGTCCAGCAACGCATCTCGAACGCCGTAGTCATTGTCAGAGTGCAAGCTGTGGAGACGGTCCACCCAGGCCGGGGAAGCCCCAAGTTTTGCGGCAGCCCGCAGCCAGAGGCCGCAAGACCGACGATAGGCATCGCCGATTGCTCCGTTCGAGTCATCGGCGCGGTCGAAGATCTGGCGATCCGAGCGAAGAAAGGCGTCAGCAAGTTCCCAGGTCGCCTCGGGATTTACCGCAAGTAGCTCTTCCTCCAGCTCATCGAGCCAGATGTCCAACTGCCGGGCGAAGGCGGTGCTCTCGCTGTAGGAAATGAAGTGTCTAGCCCGTTTCCAGCGCTCAAGTCGCTGCTTCAGTGCGTCGGCATGAGCCGTGGGTTCTCCGCGAAGAGCGAGAGCTTCCGCGCGGTCCCGGATTCCGTCATCTTCATCAGCAAGTTGAGTGATGAGGGACATGAGTTGATCTCGGTCGACCTCCTCAAGCTTGGCGCGGAGTTCGTCTGAGGTCATATTCTTCGCCATCACGGTGGTGGTTACTCTCTTGTCGGTGGGCAGAGCGAAAACGCTAGGTGTGTCAATTGCTCGATCTGCTGCAACTGCATTTGTGTGCAGGGAATTCAACGATTTAATAAGGTATCATGTCGCGCTGGATGACGGGGCTGCTTCTCGAGAAGACAGCATAAGAAGAGTCGCGCGTCGCTGATTACATCGAGCGGCACCAGGATGCGGGCGACGATGACGGCCACGCGCTGGTGGTGCCCGCCGGCCGCACGAACGACGACATCGGGTGCTTGCGCTGTTTACTGTTGGTGATGTGTACGCATCCCTTTGCAAAAGAGGCGCTTACGCTCTATTTAGCGCGCAGCGAAGGTCACGAGCACTATTTTGGCTGTAACTTAATGCACCGTAAAGTCTTAACGTCATTTTACCAATACTTGATGGCGGAAGCACTCGCATAGGTGTGCCTTCTATTTATTCACCCGCCAGCCCCATGGGTCGGAAGTCAGCCCTGCGGCGCGAAATACCCTGGATTCTGCGCGGATTCCAAGGGCGTCTAAGCTGCTGATTTGTGGTCTATTTCAAAAGGGCCGAGTTTTGGCACAGGACGGCAAGGTCATCTCTTGTCACGACGAACGCCATTGAGAATCTCAACGGAACCATTCGCAGAGTATCGAGAAACGTCAAGCGTTGGAAGAGTCCTTCATGGTTCGCCGATGGACCGCTCTTGGCGTCGTCACCGCGCAGAAAAAGTTCCGGCGTATCAAAGGCTATCGCCATATGGGCCTCTCGTTCACGCGCTTAGAAGCAAACAGAAATCTCTTGACAGCGATGAGTTTGCTGCCTAAGAGTATTCACAGGTGCCGCCGCTACCCGACCAAATTCAACAGCGGCCGGGACATCCCCCTGTGGCAAAACTCGGCCCTTTTGAAATAGACTATAAATCAGTAACTTACTGTCTGTGTTAGCGACCGGGCCGGTGCTTGCGCTGTTTGCTGTTGGTGATGTGTACGTATCCCATTTCAAAAGAAGCGCTTACGCTCCATTTAGCGCGCAGCGAAGGCCGCAGGCGCTATTTGCGATGTAATTTAATGCACTGTAAAGTTTTAGCGTCATCTCACCAACACTTAATGGCGGAAGCACCACGCACGGATTTCCTCCGTTTTGCTGGATCCTTGTAAGGGCACAATAATCTGTGATGCCGAGAGGCGTTAAGCAGATGACGTTCGTCGGCACACGCAATCCAACTGAAACCAGCATCAAACACCTCTAGCGGCGACCAACACTCAATGGCAGAAGCATCCGTTCCGACCATGGTCCTATGAAGAGCAAGCTACCAAAGCTCGCGGCCCTCGTGGTGCTGGGCTTGCTTCCCTTCGTTTTCCACTGGAGGCTGTTCACGTTCGACGCTGACGAACGAAAGATTTTCCGCGGCGATTTTCTGAATCAGCACTATGTCTGGAAGAGTTATGCGCTCACCCGAGTGGCGAGCGGCGAGCTTCCACTCTGGAACCCGCATGTTCTAGGGGGCGTCGCGATTCACGCCAATCCTCAGGTCGGGATTTTTTACCCTCCCACTTATTTGCTTCTGCCGTTTCAAGTCGACGCTCAGGTGAACTACATCGCCCTGGAGGCTTACCAGCTTCTCCACCAGGTCTTCGCTGGTCTTGGGATGTGGCTTCTCATGCGCTCGTTCGGTGCTTCGAATCTCGGAGCGCTTTTTGCCGCGCTCGTTTTTATGTTCACGGGATTTTTCACCACGCCCGGACACCACGCGATCGTGCTCACGGCAAGCTGGATTCCGTGGACGCTGTACGCGGTAAAACGCGCGATGCTGGGTAAGGGGGCGGCACACCTCGGCGTTGTCACGCTCAGCCTCGCCGCTATGATCTTGGCTGGACACCCGCAAGTGGCGTACTATGGGATATTGCTGGCGCTGGCGTTCGCGGTGGCGATGGGAGGATTCAAGAGGACTTGCACACGCGTCGTACCCTCCGTGCTGTTGGCTCTTGGCTTGAGTGCCGTACAGCTTCTCCCGACGTACCAACTCGCCGAGGACTCCTCGCGTTCCGAACTCGGCTACGAGTACTCGACATCGTTCGCGTTCTCACCCTACTTGCTCTCATCAGCGTTTGTCCCCCGGGCACAAATCCGGCTACCGGGTCAAAACAGCGCCGCTCCTCTTCATCTATACGCCGGTATCGGTACGTTGCTACTCGCCGCTGTTGGTCTCATGCTCGCACCGGAGCGGTGGCGTTTGTTTTTTGCGGCGTCCGCTCTCGTGGCACTTCTGCTTTCGTTCGGTCGTGACTCGCCGCTATTCGATTTGTTTTACGCCGCAGTGCCTGGTTTCGAAAAATTCCGCGTTCCCTATCGTCTTCTTGGCATCTACACGATGGGTATGGCCGTGCTTGCCGGGCTTGGAGTGAACGTGCTCGAAGATGCTGGTCGCAGGATCCGAACTCGCTTGCGAGGAATCGTCAAGGCGGCCTTCGTCGTATTGGCCCTGCTCGCCGCTTGGACTGCATATCTTCACTCCAACGTCGTTCGTAACGGCATGCTCGAGCCAGAGCAAATGGAGCGACTGGTTGGTGGGGGCTACTGGGCAGTGCTTCTGGGCATGCTGAACGTCATTCTGGTGGCTTACGTGGTTCGGCGACCGAAGGAGCGGTGGGTTGCTCCCGTT
Organism: Candidatus Marinacidobacterales bacterium; assembly: GCA_965222425.1. GTDB lineage: Bacteria > Acidobacteriota > Vicinamibacteria > Marinacidobacterales > DATDRI01 > CBDCNP01. The sequence continues at coordinate 41,441 of CBDCTW010000019.1, read as the reverse complement.
GTGCTCGCTATTGCTGTCATCGACTTGGGTGCCTTCGTCAAGGATCGCGGCGAGCGGCCGTTTCAGACCCTGGTGCGCGCGAACGTGCGACCGGTTCAACTCATAACGCGCGCGCAAGGCTACCGCAGCCGCTACGTTTCTGAATCGAACCTCGAGAACTACGCGACTCTTCACGGTGTCGACTTCGCCGGCGGCCACGAAGCACTCGTGGACGCCCGCTACTCCGAGCTCCTCGACCTGAGCGATTCGAGCGCGAACGCGTTAGCGCTTCTAAACGCCAAGTTCATCGCTCGCCGTGGGCCCACCACGAACTACCCTTGGTGCGGATCGCGCTTTGCTTCACCACTTCCGCTGCTCGATATCCCTCCCCAGATCGCGCCAGTCTCGATTCGGCTGTTACCTCCGGTCACGGCGTCGAGCTTTCGCCTCGATTGGCAGGCGCTCGGCGACCCGACAAGTATCGTGATCGAGCTGGGCGGAACCACCTACCGCCTCGGACCGGGAACTCCGCTCGACGTCCATTTCGAGAAGCCCGAGCTCATCGAAGAACTCACGGTCCGACTCGTTCGGCCAAGCCACGGCGTCCGCATCGAATCCATCGAAATCGATCTTAATCCCATAGGGCTTAAAGCCGATTTTCTCGTTCTTGAGAAAATAAAAATCAACTTGCATACGTTGCCGCGTGCCTATTTCATGGTGCCGTCACCGGTGCCGAGTGAGCTTCAAACCCTCGAAAATTTGAAGTGTTGGAGCGTACATCAGGGAGTTCAAATTCAAGATCCAGAGACGGGCAAAGGGGTATCCGGTTTTTTTCGCAAAAATGCGGTACGGATCAACCGCTATCAGCCGGAATGGATCGAACTCGAGACGAGCTCACCGCGCGATGGCTTCGTCGTGCTCGCGGACACGTTTCGCCCCGGTTGGATGGCCGAGGTAGACGGGGTGGAAACTCCAATTCTGAGAGCACAGTGGACGATGCGCGCGGTTTCGGTACCCGCGGGGGAGCACCGCGTGACATTTCGGTACCGACCAAGGTCTTTGCGCACAGGTGCCATCGCGAGTGCGGCCTCCTCGTTGATGGTGATCGGGTTGCTGGCCACGGCGTGGCTCCCTGGCCGAAAGGCTAACCTACGACGCCCCTCCCGATGACAATTTCGTCGCTGTGATGCCGTGAGGTCAAAATACTCATGCGGCTTCCCGATGGTGGAAACGTAGCAGCCCGCCAAGCCGTTCAAGGGAGCGCACCTTGCGCTCGGACTGAGGTAACTGGTCGCTGGCTAAGAATAGCAGCAGATTCTCCTTGCCTTGATGATTCCTCTCGTGGTGATGTAGACGACGTACTTCCTAAGCGCCACGGACCCTCAGATGTAGCTCAGCATGGTCTTCCAGTCCATCGCGACTCCTTCCGCTTGTGATAGTGCACTACGTATTCGGTTACCGCTGTCCGCAGGTGTCGCTCACTGAGAGGTACGAAGCGGTCGAGACACTCTCGACGTATGGAGAGAACGAATCTTTCCGCGTATGCGTTCAGATTCGGACTGTTCGCTGGAAGGCGGAGGGGCTTCACACCTGAATCTCTCAACAGCCCACGTACCGCCTCGGTGAATAGCGGGTCCCGGTCGTGGATGAGGTACCGCTTGCCAAGGAGGAAACCATCCCACATTGTCCGTGAGGTTTCTTGCCGCCTGCTGTATCCCGTCCTGTGCCAAAACTCGGCCCTTTAGAAATAGACCACAAATCAGCAGCTTAGACGCCCTTGGAATCCGCGCAGAATCCAGTGTGTTTGTCCACTCGGTCTGGCCCACTTTGCTCATCTAATTTGGCCCACCCTAAGTTATTGATTAATAAAGACGAGCTGTAAGAAAGCCCCTTTCCTTATTCCGCGGCCGGAACGAAGTGCAGGCCGCGGCTAGTGAAACCCAACGAACTCATGCCTTTATGGTCTTTTTCTCGCTCTTCAGGGTGCGCCGGAACCGATAGGATTCGGTGCCGGTTTCGAGTATGTGCGCCTGGTCCGTGACTCGGTCGAGCAGTGCCTTGCACAGGCGGACGTTCGTGAACACCTGGGTCCACTCCGAGAAGGGCAGGTTGGTGGTGATCACGAGCGCCGCCCTTTCGCATCGTTCCGAAACCACTTGGAACAGAAGCTCGGCGCCGACATCGGCGAGTGGGACGTAGCCGAGCTCGTCGATGCACAACAACTCGTAGCGGGCGTAGCGACGGATCACTCGCGAGAGTTCGTGCTCCTCCCTAGCTTCAACGAGTTCGTTGACGAGTCTCGAGGCCGTCGTGAAGCGAACGCGGCGACGTTGCTGGCACGCCGCTACACACAATGCCGTGGCCAGATGAGTCTTGCCTGTGCCGGCATCGCCGAGAAACAGAACCGGCCGTGCATGGTCGATGTAGTCGCCTTCGGCCAGTTCTCGTATCCGACGGGCGGAGACCTTCGGCGATTGCGAGAAGTCGAACTCCTCGAGCGTCTTCGCTCTCGGTAGTTGTGCTTCCTTCAGTCGTCTTTGAACCGCGCGGTGTTCACGCTCCTCGACTTCGGCGCTGAGCAGCACGTCGAGGTAGCGGACATAGCTGTGCTCGTCGCGCTGCGCTTGTTCGGCAATCTTCTGGAACTGCGTTGCCACGCTCGGCATGCGAAGCGTCTTGCAATGCTGACGGATGCTCTGGAGCTCGATGCTCTTCGCGTTCACGAGTTCACCTCGCCGATCAGCGCGTTGTAATGGCCAACACCTGGCAAGGAACGTTCGTACTTCGTGAGCTCTCCGAGCTCCACATCGCCAAGAGCCTGCGCCTGCTCACGTCGAAGAACTGATGATTCGACGAGGTGACGGATCGCCTCAGCATCCGTACAGCCGAGTTCGAGCGCTTGACTCACCGCCTCACGCAGCTTGTCGTAGCCGTGCTCGCGGCCGAGCTGCACGAGCTCGACCATCTGGCGGGTTCCTTCGAGCTTCCCGTGACGTCGATTCAGCTTGGACCACAACTCGTCGTAGCTCGTGGGCCACCGACCTTTCTCCCGCCATTGAGCGAGCGGCGTCGAGCCGGCCAACGCTCCAGGCTTCCTGACCAGAACATCCAAGTAGTGCTCGAGTTCATAAATCGACTGGCTGCGGCCGTAGCAGCGCTCGTGGCGTGCCACGACGTGGCCCTCGTGCCAGATCTCAACTTCCAACGGCAGTAGCTTGGCCACAACTCGCCGGTCCCGTTTCAACGGAGTCGAGTACCAGTTCGTGCCGACTCGAACGCAGCCTTTCTTGTTCACCTTTGCAAATCGTCGCTCCTCGATATCGAACCCCTCGACGGTCAATGGCAACAGATGCTCCCGTTCAAGCTCCATCGCTGTTCCGACAGCATGCTCCTTGCCGCTAATGTGGCGCGTCGCATCCTTGAGACAGCACGAGAGCAGATACTCGTTCAGCTCATCCCAGTTCGAAAACTCCGGTACCGGCGTCAGATAGTTGCGCCGGAAGTAGCCGACTTCGCTTTCCACCCCGCCCTTCTCGTTGCCTCGACTCGGATTACAAAACTCCGAGTCGAATCCCCAATGGGAGCGAAACGCCACGAATCGCTCCGTCTGCTCTCGTTGATAACCACGCAGAATCTTAGTGACCGCGAGTGACAGGTTGTCGTAGCGCATGCGGCGGAACACGCCACCAAAGAACTCGAACGCATGCTCCTGCGCTTCGAAAAATGCTTGTTGCGTCGGACGCGGATAGCCGCGATGCAACGCGCCTCCTCCCGCCATGCTTCGGACTACGAGCGTGTGGACCTTCTCGAGCTCACCTCCGATCCGCGCGTACGCCTCGTACCAGTCCACTTGCCCTTCATCGCCCCACGCGTAGCTCTGCGGAACAAAAATCTCTGTGTCCTTCAGGCCGAGCTCGCTCTTCCGACGAGCGACGTAGCGACGTACCGTTGATTCGCCAATCTCATGCTCCGGATGCTCGGCGCGCAACCGGGACCAGATACGACGAGCCGTATGGCGTTGCTTCCGAGGCGCTCGCTTGTCCTCCTTCAGGACCGCGTCGATGAACTCGCGTACTTCCTCAAGCTTCGGACTCGCACGCTCCGCGACTTTACGCTCCGGCGGTACCGCGCTCTCCAGCGCCTGACGCACCATCCGACGGTGTACTCCGAACTCCTTCGCCACTCCCTTTATCGTTCCTACTCCGTGCTCGTACTCGCCACGGATCTGCTCGAACAATCGTACTTTCGCACCCCTTTTCAACCGACCCTCCTCTCCGGGTTCTTCCCCGGCTCAGGGTATCGGTCTCGATGGGGTGGGCCAAATCAAATGAGCGAAATGGGCCAATTCAGACTAGCGAACACAATCCAGGGTATTTCGCGCCGCAGGGCTGCCTTGGTGCATAACTCTGGACAACTCTAAAGGAATCAGCAGGTTACGTTTTTGGGCCAAAAATCGCAGAGTCAATGGAATCAATGACTTACCTGTATTTATGCACCAAGGCAGATCACCGCCGGCAAACCTCCCAGGTGGTCGAAGTCCGAATGGGTGAGGACCACGGCGTGCAAACTTCGTACTCCGCGGCGAAGCAATTCGGGAACGACGACCTTCTCTCCCATGTCGAGCGAAGTAGCACCACAACCACAACCAGCCTGGCGAAGGCACGCGCATCGAGCCCCCGGGAAGGGCGATCGCGACTTGCCCGCAGAGCGCGAGTCCCTTGATCTGCAACCAGACCAACCACGCGAGGGCCTCCCCGATCCAAGGCAGCGGGGCCACGAGCAAGAGCAGCGCCGCGGCGACCAACGAACCGGCGGCGAGAGGCATGGCAACAATGCTCGCCAAGACGGCCGCCGGTGTTAGCCGCTGGAAGTGCCAGGCCAGGATCGGAACGACCGCGGCCTGTGCGGCGATGGATATGCCGAGCGCGTGCCCGACTCCCCCGAGCCTTGGACCAAAGAAATGCGACATTGGTCTCCCTAGACCGATGATCGAAACGGTGGCCGCAAAGGAAAGTTGGAAACCGGGATCGTAGATGTCCAATGGCCGACAGGCGAGAAGCAAGAGTGCGGAGGCCGCTAGTCGGTTGAAAGCGGACACCTCGAGACTCAGAAGCTTAGCACCCACGATCGCGCAGCACATGGTCACGGCGCGTACTACCGAAGGACGGCCGCCACAAAGCACTGCATAGAGAGGAAGTGCAATCAGAAGCATACGGAGAGCAGGTGTCTGATCGATTCCGGACCATCGCAGCACCCGATAGAGGACCCACACCAGAAGAGCGACGTGAGCTCCACTGATAACGATCACGTGGAACGTTCCAGATTCTTGATAGAGCTTTTCCGCCCACGGAGGTATGAGGGAACGATCTCCGATCAACAGGGCGACGGCCACGCCGGGAACTTCTTCTCCGACGCCGATGCGACGGAATGCCTCGCGTATTCGGCGGCGCACAAACTCGCGCGCTCGCGAACCGAGCCTTCCGGGCGACGCGCTGAACGCCGGCGTTCCCCGCTCGACTAGGAGCGCGCTCTTCACCGAGCCGTACATCGAGATTCCGCGGCGAGCCAAGTAAGCCTCCAAGTCGAAGCCTCCGGGATTCTGAAACCCCCTGGGACGGCGTAACGTAGCCCAGAGTGAGACACGATCATCCGCATCGAGACTTGAAAGGGATCGTCGAAGCTCCGGTTCGCCCCGAACATTTAGGCTGACGTTTCCGGCGTCGAGTCCGTCGAGCGAAGTCGTGCCGCCGACCCTCACGCTGGTCACGTTCATTAGGAGCTTGGTAGCGCGTGGCCGTTGCTCCGGCTCAACCCTCAGCGTGCCCTCCAGAAAGCAAGGGTTTTCGAACCCGGCCTTACCGATCGAGTTGTAAAACCGAAGGAGTGGCTGACGCTCGAAGGTTTGCTCGACCAGCAGGCGCGAGGACGTACCCAAGAAGAAGTAGCTTGCGAGCAGGAGAACGGTTGCGGCGAGCCTTCTTCCACCGCGGCAGGTCGAGACGGCGGCGGCAAGAAACGAAACCGACAGCGCTACCGTGCTCTCAAGTGGAGGCGCAATCCCCGAGACTATCCCGCCGACGAAGGCGCCGGCAAGCGCAACAGCGGGTACCCTCATTTACTTCGCCGAAGCGCGCGCAGGTGGCGCGGTGCGAAGGTCCGCCTTCGCCAAGGTTTCGGCGGACAAGCGGGATGTTAGTTTTTGGGTTTTCCCTTGGGGGTAAGCTCCCCGCGGACCTTCTTGATGATGAGTCCGCGGGCCAGCGAATCGAAGTCGTCTTGATTCTCGGCCAGCCTCGTCTCGGGGCACGCCAAGCTCAGGAGGTAGGCGAGGTCCTTCGAATAGTAAGCGACGATGCGATGGTAGACGGGTAAGTTGGCGACTTGTTTGATGAAGCGTAACTCGTAGGCGGTGTATGGTCCGAGGTCCAACGGTCCCGAGCCCAGCAAGCGGAAACCCGGAGCGGCGGCTACCGAGCTCTCGACCTCTCCAATCACTTTGCGGAAGTCCTTGTAGCTGCGCACCGATCTTCGGATCAGCGCTAATGTCGCTCGGGCCTCGCCCTCCTTTTTTTTCAGCTGAACCGCGACGTCGAACGAAGCGACCATGTCTTGAACCTGCCAGGCCGTCGACGGAACGACGAGGCTCACCCCCAGTTCGTCGTTCGTCCAAACCGGAGGCGGAACGTCGCTGGCCAGGATCTTGGGGATTGTCCGTCGGGGTGCCGGGGGGGGTACTGGAAGCGTAGGCGCAGGCTGGGTCGCCGGTGGAGCTGGCGGCGGCGTGGTGGGTGGTTGCGGCGGAGTCGGCGCCGCCTGTTGCGCCTGCCGAGGTTGTCGCGGTCGTTGTCGTCCATTCACGCGCTCGGTAGCGTCGAGATTGATGTAGTTGCTCAGTATCGATCGGAGCTCGCCTTCCATCGTGGTGATGACAACCACCTTGTTCTTGATCTCGTACTTTTGGACTCGCATCCGCGTCCCGTCCGTGAAAATCACGACGTCGGCGGCCACGGCCACTGCGAGCAGTAGCAAAAGGACGGTCATCACGGTGGGGGCAGGTACAAAGCGCTGCATGCTTTCCTTTCCCAATGGGTGTGGGCATCATACTAGCGACTCCTAGCCCGCCAGGTCAAAACAAAATTCGGGGAGGTGCAGGTTGGGCGAAGATTTGCTATGTTTGCTATCGGGGGCGGAAGGTCGCAACTGACTCGATGTGGTGGGTATTCGGAAAGAAGTCGAGCAAGACCAAACGAGCCAGTTCCAGACCTTCTCGCCGCAAACGGCCAGCATCGCGACCCAACGATGCGGGATCGCAAGAGACGTAGCGGAGCTCCTTGGGAGGCTGACGGCAGAGGGCATCCACCACCGTGCGCTCCAAACCACCTCTTGGCGGGTCGGCGACCACAAGATCCACCGCTTCGAAGCCTTCGCGGGCCGCAAAGTCGGCAGAGGTCTCCTCTCGGAACGTGAGGTTGGCGATCCTGGCCCGGCTCGCGTTCGCCCGAGCGTCCGCAACCGCCGGCGGAGAAACTTCGACGCCCACGACCGCATCTGCCAAGCCGGCCAACGGCAAGCAAAAGAGCCCACCACCGCAGTACAGATCGACGACACGACCGAGCCTCCGCCCAGCCTGCCCAACATGCCCACCATGGCCGACGCCGGGCACCACCTCCGCCACCAACGCGTCCAGGAGGAACCGATTTGCCTGGAAAAAGGCATGAACACTCGCCTCTAAGTCGAAGCCCGCGACGCGATGTCTCGTTTTGGTCTCGCCCAGTCGGCGTGACACACGCGGTACGGTCGTGAGTCCACTCTCGGTAACGACCAACCCTGCCAAGCCAACCCTTTGTAGAAGCTCTTGGAGATCGCGACGACCCGGGGCCCTACCAGTGTTGACGAGGAAATGAACGACCAACCTCCCTCCAGATTCCGGCCCTCCAGATATGCCGCTTTCGGTCGAATCTCCGGCTGGCCCCACGGGCCCCACAGGCCTGACAGATTCGAGGAGCTCGAACGATTCGATCCCGGACGCTCTCTGTCGGTTAGCGGCCAACCAACCACGGAGCTCGCTGAGCACTCGATTTGCCGTATCCGACATCTGAAGACAGCGATCGATATCGACCACGCGGTGCGTGCCTTGCGCATGGAACCCGACCACGGGACCACGTCGGGTTTGTTTGACGTGGAAACGCGCCTTGGCGCGATATCCGGACTCGGGTCCCGTCCGGACCGGCACCTCACCCGTGAAGTCGAAACCCCCTCCACGCCTGAGGCTTTCCAGGAGTATCTGGCGCTTCGCCTCTTGCTGAGCCGGCGGCCGAAGGTGCATCATCGAGCACCCCCCGCAACTCGCGAAGTACGAACAAGGAGGGTGACGTCGATCGGGTGAGGCTTCGACGACCTCGACAACGGCGGCCCGCAAGAAATCTCGTTTACGCTCGAAGGGCTCGACCAGCAGCCGATCGCCTGGAGCCGATTGGGGAACGAAGACAACTTGGCCTTCGTATCTTCCGATGCCGAGACCCCCGGCAACGATCTTGTCGATCTGGAGAGGAAACCGGCTGGTTGGTTCCTTCATGAGACGGTTAGTGCCTAGAGATAGAAAAGGCTCAGTGGCGGTAATCCAAAGATCGAACGAACCCGTTTCAAGTAAGCCGCTCTCGACGCGGACTCGTAGACGTCGGACGGCATGCGTTCTCGATAGTCTTGAAGCAATCTTTCCGCCTCATCCAAGCATCGTTGCCGATCCTCGGGCTTCAGGATCGACTCCGCCGCTCGCAGGAGGCTCCTCTCGACCGCGTCCAGCTCCCGCTCGATCTCCTCGAGCCCAATCCCATCCGCCTGATCCGCCCGATCCGCCTGATGGGAATGTTCCGAGGCGAGCGCCTCGAGACGGCGAACGGCGTCGTCGATGGCATCGACGAGAGGCTGACGTGCGGCATCGACTTTCTCTGCCGCTCGGGCCAGCTCTCCCTTTAGGCGGGACAAATAGGCCTGCACATCTGTAGCGTCAGTGCCGTTCGGTTCGTTGACCGATGGTTCGCCAGCGACCGCTTCTCGGAATCGTCGATAGTTGGCTTCGACGGTCTGCCGGCAGTAGGAAAGCCGTCGAATGGGACGGTTGGGTTTGCGTCTCTCGAAGGCTCGGTCGAGACCCTGCTTCACGACCCTCAAAGGAATCCGTTGCTGGCGCCACCGATCGATGAGCTGCCACTCGCGGGGACTGATGAACAGAGGGCTTCCGCGAAGAGCAACGAAGTGCTTCTCGACTGCCGGATAGTAAACTTCGTCATCCTCATGTATATCCGGAGGGTGGGCGTGACTCATTCGTCTATACCGCGAAGGAAATGGACATCCTCAGAGTAGAGGGTTTGAATCCGGCCGTCGGGAAGCCGAACCTTCAGACCTCCGTCCTCCGCAAGGCCGAAGGTCGTGGCCTCGAACTCTTCCCCCTCCTTATCCTGAACCCGCACTCGCATTCCGGCTTCTCCCCACGCGCGCTCTTCCCAGGCACGAAGGATATCGGGAGATTTCTCGAAGCATCTCTCCCACCAAAACTCGAGCCGCTCTGCAAGACAAGCTGCCACCAGCATTCGATCCTGAGCGCGACCGGTCTCGATCTTGAGAGAGGTCACTACTGTCTGAAGCTCCTCGGGGAAATCCTCACGTGCCTGGTTCACGTTGATGCCAAATCCCGCCACCACGAAGTCCGGGCGTTCGCCCGAAAAACTCGCCTCGCACAAGATACCCCCTACTTTACGTCCCTCCAAGAGGAGGTCATTGGGCCACCGGATGAGGGGTTTCAAACCGCTGGCTTCCACCATCGCTTCGGCGGCGGCTACCGAGGCAGCCGCGGGCAATAACGTAATACTTGGTTCTTTTTCCGGAGGCGGCCTGAGAAGAACGCTCATGTAAAGCCCACCCTCGAGCGAGCTCCACTCACGTTTCCAGCGCCCGCGACCCGCACTTTGTGTATCCGCCAGGACCACCGCGCCGTGCGGTGCATCCTGCCGAGCCAAGTTCAAAGCAAGGGAGTTGGTCGAATCGGCCTCTTGGTAGGAAAGGACACAAGCGCCCAGCTGGCTGGCCTTGCCGCGATCCCTGAGCAAACGACCGAGAGAAGCTGCCATCAGTCCGGGGTCTCTCCATCGTCAACCGTCGAGGATCGGTGCGATACGACCAGACTGACCAGTACGTCAAGCCGAATCGCGAAGCGCCTCATATCAAGCGTGGGCCGTTTGTACAACATCTGAGGTGGCCTTGAAAGTGAAATCCGGATTCGAAAGCTTCTTTGCGAGTCCCTCGAGCTCCTTCTCGATCCTACCAACATCACGAGAGAGACGGCCGATCTCGGTGTCGCGGTCGACGATATCTGCCAACGCGATGGTGACTTCCACCTCGTCGACCGTCTCGGTGACGGCGCTCGGCGGTGCCGGATCGTCACCCGCGAAGACGAGGTCAGATACCCCGCCGAGAGACATAACCAGCTGCCGATGAGAGCTTAGGAGCCCTTCCTTATCCGAATTCTCGGTCCTGACCCCGACCTGGATCTTCCGCGTGGCCTCGACATTGTATTCCGTTCGGAACCGGCGTACCACGTCGATGACACTCTTCAGGGTGGTCATCTCCGCCTCAGCATCTGCGTCTTCCCACTCTGGGACAGGTGTCGGAAACTCGGCAAGGGTAATGGAATCCCCTTCATATGACAACGATTGCCAGATCTCTTCCGTGACGAGGGGCATGAAGGGGTGAAGCAGTCGCAGGCTTCGATCGAGAACGAGCTTCAGAACAGGAAGCGCATCCCGGCCGTCTTCGTTTTTCAGACCGCACTTCACGGCCTCCAAGTAGTCATCGAGCAAGTCTTCTTTGAGGAAACGACCGAGCTCTTCGGCCACCTTGTCGAGTCGGAAGTCCCCGAAGGCGTTCTCGACAGCACTAGAGATGCGAGAGCAGCGGGAGAGAATCCAGCGTTCGGGTAGTTCTTGCGAATGGGGATCGCCCTCAAATGACTCTACCGAAGACTCCATCTGCGTCGATGCGAAACGAGACGCACTCCACAGCTTCGTCGCCAAGCCATGTGACTTGGCCAGATCAGGATGGCTGATGAGAACGTCGGCCGCCGGTAGAGCACATCGAGCGAGCGCAAAACGCACGGCATCGGCGCCGTGACGCTCCAAGACCTCAAGCGGGTTGACCACGTTGCCCTTCGTCTTGGACATCTTTTGGCCGCGTTCGTCTCTTACGAGGGCGGTGACGTAAACCTCGCGGAACGGGACTTCCGATGTGAACAGCAATCCCATCAAAGCATGCGCGAAACCCAGGGGAGGAGAATGTCAGGGCCGGTGACGAGGAGATCCGTCGGGTAGTAGCGCCGGTAGTCTCGGTTCTCGGTGGGCCAACCCAGAGCTGCGAAGGGCCAGAGGCTCGCGCTGAACCAAGTGTCGAGCACATCGGTATCCTGGTAGAGCTCGGTTTCGCCGCAGGTCTCGCACTTAGCGGGCTCCGTCTCCGACACCAGGATGTGCTCTCCCCCCGCTTTGCGACAGTACCAGGCGGGGATGGGATGCCCCCACCAAGACTAACGGGAGATGCACCAGTCTTCTGCATGACGTAGAGACTCGATGCATGCTTCCGCCCAGCCCTCGGGAACGAAACGCACCTTTCTCTGCTTCAGCGCTTCGATGGTTGGGCGGACCAAGGGCCCGCTGCGCACGAACCACTGCGTGGAAAGCGTTGGCTCGACCAAGCTGTCGCACCTTTCGCAATAGCCAAGGAGGAAGCGCTCGGGCTTGGATCCCTCCAGAGCGTGCGACGAACGGAAGTAGACGACGATCTCTTTACGAGCCTTGAAACGGTCCAACCCGGCGAGGCGACCGGCACCCTCGGTCATGATCCCCGCTCGATCCAAGACGGCGAACGGAGCGAGGCCATGCCTACAGCCGATCTGGAAATCTTTCACGTCATGGGCGGGGCACACCGCGATGACGCCGGTTCCGACGTTCCGGTCTACGCTCGGATCGGCAACGATAGGCATCACGCGCCCCACGAGTGGAAGAATCGCCGTACTGCCAACCAAGTTTCTATGCCGCTCGTCGTCGGGATGAACCGCCAAGGCTTGAGCACCCAGAAGCGTCTCCGGCCTCCAGAGTGAGACCTTCACCTGCTCGTCAGACTCGGCTAGCTGGAAACGCACCGTGTAGAGCTTTTCTTCGACGTCGCGATGGCGGATCTCTAATTCGGAGATGACGGTCAGGCAGCGAGGACACGAGTGAACGATATGCTCGCCGCGGTAGATGAGATCCCGACGATATAAACCAACAAAAGCCGATAAAACGGCGCTGGTCAGCTGAGGCTCAAGCGTGAAACGCATTCTCGACCAGTCGAAGGACCCGCCCAGCTTCTTGAGCTGGCTCACGATGGTGGCGCCGCTCTCCTCTTTGAGCCTCCTGACTCGCTCCAAGAACGCTTCCCGACCCAGCGTCCATCGATCCTAATCTTCCTTGGCGAGCTAGCGTTCCACCACGTGCTGCGCTGCGATTCCGGCATGATCGATCCCCGGCAACCATAGCGAGTCGAACCCCTGCATGCGTTTCCAACGAACGATGACGTCTTGAAGTGTCGTCCCGAAGGCGTGCCCCATGTGAAGAGGCCCGGTGACATTGGGAGGAGGCAGAACCATCGAGAAAGGAATCGCGGAGGAGTCGGGGCGAGCTTCGAAATAGCGCTGTTCCACCCAATAGGTGTACCAACGGCGCTCGAGCTCAGCGGGCTCGAATGTTTTAGGAAGGGGCGACCCCGTGTGCGTGGGGTGATGAGTCAGGAAAAATGACTCCCTCACCGAGTCTTTCGACTGTTCTTCGGCTTTTCGGCTACTAACTGGGCGGCGAAGTGAAGCCGATCTACTTTGGAATTTTAGCCTTGATCTCTGCGATCTCTTTTGGGATGAGAGCCTCGGCCAAGTCGGGAACGACCTCCCAGGCGATTTCCTGAATCACCTTCTCGGAGAGTTGCGACAGGACCTTCTTCGCTATCTTGTCGGCTAGCTCGTCCATATCCTTATCCCCAATCGCCGCCGCAGAAAGGTCAGGACCAACAGAAACCGCTGCCGCTTTCGGCGAGACTCCTTGCGTCGAGCCTTCATCCATTCCGGCAGGTCCGGCAGGCGTCTCCGGCAAGCCGCCCGAGGGGGGAACCGTGGGGGCGAGCTCAGTGAAAGGCTCGTCTTCTTCAGCCGGCGAAGCCCCGGTCGGTGCCACCGGTGCCGGCTGGTTTGGCTGGGCCGGGCCACTTCCGGCTTGCTTGGTAGCTCCCGGAGGCGCTTGCTGATCGGCGCTAAAGTCATCGAAGCCACCGAAGTCTCCCAGAGGAGTGAGCTCTGGCTCTGCCGATTCGGCCCCTCCTCTTCCAGTGTCGGCCGGGCCGGCCGCCTGTCCAGATTGTCCGGATTGTTCAGATGGTCCCGACGGTTCGGGTTGTACTGGTGCGGGTTCGCCCGGCTCAGCGATCACCCAAGCCTCGTCCCCTCCCAGAGCGTCGGCGGACGAAGCAGGAAGCTCGGTGAAACCGGCGTCTATGGGAACATCCTCCGGGCTCTTGACGTCCTTGCTTTCAACCGGATCGACTGTGTCGGGTGGCGCCACAAATCCTGGCGGTTCTTGCTGTGCTGGCGGTGCTTCGGGCGCCGGCGGAGTCTGTGGAGGCTCGGGAGCTAGAGGAGCCAACATCATGACCGTCTGGCCTTCCTCATCCGGAGCAGGCGCAGCAGGCGCAGCAGGCGCAGCCGGGGGAGCTCCCGGCGTCGGGAGAACCGTTGGACCCGGAGGAGTCGGTTCGCTCGGTGCGCTTCGGACTTCGTTCCAGATATCGTCGGAGGTACCGCCGCCAGGTTCTTGCCCAGAAACATCGTGCGATCGTCGGAATCGACGGAGAGCTCACGTTCTCCCGCTTCGACCGCAAAATTCTCTTGGAAACCCGCACCTTCTGGCGGAGCATTAGGTGCAGGCGGGGCGGACGGTCCAGGGGTTTCGGGCGGTGCAGCTAGAGCGGGAGCGGACGGCGCCTCTGCAGCCGGGGGCAATCCTCCTGCTCCCATGTCGGGTGACATCATCACCGTCGCGTCGGCTGGCTCATCGGGCAGCGGTGCGGGTGGTACCTGAGTCGCCGGAGTGGATGGAGCCGGCTCAGCGGTCCGGAATTTCAGGGCTCGCGGCACTCACGGCAGGGGCGGGCGCGTTCAGAAGCTCCTTCACCTTAGAAATCAGCGTCTGCGGCTCGAACGGCTTCGCCAAGAAGCCGTCACAACCGGCCTTTTTCGCCCGCTCCTGGTCGAAGGGCTCGAAGGCTCCGGTGAGCAGGAGCACAGGGATATGCTTCAGATCATCGCTGGTCTTGATGTGCTCGCATACTTCGTAGCCACTCTTTTCCGGCATGATGATGTCGCAAAGGACAATGTCCGGCCTGACGGTCCGGATCTCTTCGATTGCCTTCTGCCCATTGCCGACGGTATGGAGCTCGAAATCCTCGTCCGTGAAGGTCAGCTCGATGACCTTCTGTATAGTGATGCTATCGTCGGCGAGCAGGATCTTATGTCCCATCGCCCCTCCTAGATGCAACGCAGTAAGCCGGAATTTGTTAGTTTGCGTGGCAATCGCTTCGTCGAAATTCTAGAAAGACTATCATGCTGGGCCAAGACTGCCAAGTGGGGACGAGTCCTAACCCCTTTTTTCCCTGTTGGATAGACTCCCAGGCCCGATCTAGACGCCCTCGCGGGGGGATTCCCCCTCAGTCAGCGGAAAGCTTCTGGCGCAACAAGTCGACGACGGCGTCCAAACGGCTTCCTGGCTGGAACACCTCGGAAACACCGAGCTTGCGCAGATGCGGAATGTCTTGATCGGGAATGATGCCTCCCACGAATACCAGGACGTCGTCCATTTCCTTGTCTTTCAATAGCTCTATGACCCTGCCCAGCAGATAGTTATGCGCTCCCGAGAGAATAGATATTCCGATCGCTTTGACGTCCTCCTGAAGCGCTGCCTCGACGATTTGCTCCGGGGTCTGGCGGAGTCCGGTGTATACGACTTCCATCCCTGCATCCCGAAGCGCACGGGCGACGACGAGTGCGCCGCGGTCGTGTCCGTCCAAGCCGGGCTTAGCTATGAGAACTCTTGCGGGAGCGGATTGTGTTTTGGACGCCATCGATGAACCCGACTCTTACATGGCGCGGCGGTACTGCCCCCCCACCTCGTAGAGAGCGTGAGTAATCTGGCCGAGGCTTGCGACCCGAACCGCCTGCATCAACTCTGCAAACACATTGCCCCCGGAGAGGGCTTCTTTTTTCAGTCGATCCAGAGCCTCCGGAGCCTCGGCGCGATTCCGATCCTGAAACGTGCGAAGATTGTCGATCTGTTGAGTTTTCTCTTTCGTCGTGGCCCGCGCCAACTCGACATCTCGCGGCGCCAAATTCTCATGAGATTCGGAATCGATGAAAGTGTTCACGCCGACGATGGGGATCTCCCCGCTGTCCTTCTTCAGCTCATACAGTAGCGACTCTTCCTGAATGCGGCTACGTTGATACTGCGATTCCATCGCCCCCAGCACCCCACCCCGCTCGTTCAGCCGATCGAACTCGGCGAGCACCGCTTGCTCCAACAGATCGGTTAGCTCCTCTACGAAGTAAGAGCCCTGCAAGGGATTCTCGTTCAAGCTGACTCCGAACTCACGGTTGATTATCTGTTGGATAGCCATCGCGCGACGTACGGATTCGGCGGTAGGAGTGGTGATTGCTTCGTCGTACGCGTTCGTGTGTAGAGAATTGCAGTTGTCGTACACCGCGGTGAGTGCTTGTAACGTGGTGCGGATATCGTTGAACTGAATTTCTTGAGAATGCAGGGAGCGGCCGGAGGTTTGTATGTGGTACTTAAACATCTGGCTGCGCTGGTTGGCGCCGTAACGCTCTTTCAGCATTCGCGACCAAATGCGTCGCGCCACACGCCCCATCACCGAGTACTCGGGGTCCAGCCCGTTGCTAAAGAAAAAGGAGAGGTTGGGGGCGAACTCATCGATCTTCATCCCCCTAGCTAGATAGTACTCGACATAGGTGAACCCGTTCGCCAGAGTGAAGGCGAGCTGCGTTATCGCATTCGCACCGGCTTCGGCGATATGGTAGCCGGATATCGAGACCGAATAGAAGTTGCGCACGTCTTGGTCGATGAAGTACTGCTGGACGTCGCCCATCAGTCTGAGCGAGAACTCCGTCGAGAAGATGCACGTGTTTTGAGCTTGGTCTTCCTTGAGAATATCCGCCTGCACGGTTCCGCGCACGACCTTTAGAGTCTCTTCTTGAATGCGCGCGCGCTCTTCCGGCTTGGGGTCCCGACCTTCCTTCTCGTGAAACTTCTCCACCTCCTGGTCAAGAGCGGTGTTGAAGAACATGGCCAGAATAGTCGGTGCGGGTCCGTTGATCGTCATCGAGACGCTAGTCAATGAATTTGTCAGCTCGAACCCCGCATAAAGCTTCTTCATGTCGTCGAGGGTGGCGATAGAAACACCACCTTCGCCGATCTTCCCATAGATGTCCGGCCGTTCATCCGGATCATCGCCGTACAGCGTGACGCTATCGAAGGCGGTGGACAGGCGTTTTGCTTCGTCGTTACGACTCAGAAAATGAAACCGCCGGTTCGTCCGCTCCGGCCCGCCTTCCCCCGCAAACTGCCGGCGCGGCGACTCCTCTCTTCGTTTAAAAGGATAGACCCCGGCGGTATAGGGAAATGTTCCGGGCACGTTTTCCTTGAGCTGAAACCTGAGAATTTCGCCCCAGTCCTCGAAGCGCGGGAGGGCGACGCGGGGGATTCGGGTGTGAGAGAGGGTCTTTGTGCTCGTCGGAACTTCAACTTTCCGATCTCGGACACCGAAGGAAAAAGCCTCTTCCTCGTAGGATCGATGGACCTCCTCCCAGCCCTGGATGAGCTCCCAGCACTCGGGCTCCAATTCCTTTCGTAGCGCTTCGAACCGGTCGTCGATCGCTCGGCGCACTCGGTCGTCGTTGCATTCACGCCTCGCCCCATCGAGTTGGTAGAGGCGCCTCGCCACCGCCTCTTGCTTCTCCACCCAGTCCCGCTTCGTGCGAAGCGCCTCGGCGATCTCGCCCAGGTATCGCACACGGGCTTCCGGGATGATCGGATGGCGTTCTCCGGTGACAACACTGTCCGGAACCGTCAGCGAAGACTTCAGTGGGCGATTCAGTTGTTCACCCAAGCTCTTCAACAAAGCGAGGTAGAGCGCTGTGACTCCGCGGTCGCCGAATTGGCTGGCGATGGTGCCGAAGACGGGCAGTTGCGAGTTTTCCACTTCCCGTGGCAAGTCCCTGGTAAGGCGAATCTGCCGACGCACATCGCGCAGTGCATCCTCGCTACCCCGCCGATCAAATTTGTTGATGACGATCAAGTCAGCATGATCGAGCATGTCGATCTTCTCGAGCTGCGACGGAGCGCCGTACTCCGATGTCATCACGTAGAGACTCACATCGGATATGTCCACCACCGCCGATGCTCCCTGTCCGATCCCGCTGGTCTCCACAAAAATCAGCTCGAAGCCGGAGGCCTTGAGAATTTGGATCGCCTGTCGCGTGGCCGCGGAAAGCTCGGAGCCCGAGCCACGGGTGGCCAAACTTCGCATGTAGACGCCGGGATGATTGATGGCGTTCATGCGGATTCGGTCACCCAAGAGGGCTCCGCCCGATTGACGCTTCGAGGGATCGACCGACAGGATCCCGACCCGCAGCTCGGGGAAATCCATCGCCAGCCGACGTATGAGCTCGTCGGTGAGGGAGCTCTTGCCTGCTCCCCCGGTCCCGGTGATCCCTACGACGGGAACGGTGCGTTCGGCAGCCGTCTCCTGAAGCTTCTCGGCCAACGCGGCCGAGATGCCAGGCCCAGCGCCATTGAGCTCGGCCAGCGTGATGAGACGAGCCAACACGCAAACGCTCGTACTCCCCATCTCGGCGAGATCTCCATCCAGGGAAGGCGGCTTCAGGGGAAAGTCCGCTGCCTCCAACATGTCGTTGATGATGCCCTTGAGCCCAAAACGTCGGCCGTCCTCCGGCGAGTAGATCTTTGTGACGCCGTACTCTTCGAGAGCGCGAATCTCGCTCGGCACGATGACGCCGCCGCCGCCGCCGAAGACCTTGACGTGAGCCGCACCCCGCTCTCGCAGCAGATCGACGAGATAGCGGAAGAACTCGTTATGCCCTCCCTGATAGGAGCTGACCGCCACCGCCTGAACGTCTTCTTCGATGACGGACTCCACGATCTCAGCCACCGATCGATTGTGGCCCAGGTGAATGATCTCCGCGCCGCCGCGCTGCAAGAGGCGACGGATGATGCTGATCGATGCATCGTGACCATCGAAGAGCGAGGCCGCGGTGACGAACCGGACCTTGTTTCGTGGCGTGTACGTGGAAGTCTCGGGCATCTTTAAGTGTTAGTGAAGGCGGGGCAAATCATTGAAACCAAATACCTTCTCCAACAATCATAGTCAGCGGGCACTCCTAGTGTCAAACTTGCTCGCCGTAATCGACATTGTAAACTGGCAGAGACTCCCATACTCCCTTGAACTTGGCCTCGCCCACGTACCGTAATCGCACCGTCTTCTTGACGCTCGGATCGTAGAACTCTCCATAAAGATCTTGGACGTCGTCATGGCGCGTGAGCGGCAGCACTTCTTCGACGGCTCGGACGGTCTCCCGGCTGACGGCGATGCCCTCGTTGAAGAGATTACCCCTCCCATCAATTCTCACGAGCCCCCGCCCTCCCTCTCCCTTGCCGGACCGCCCGCCATCTTCGTCCCCATCCTCGCCGCTCTCTCGCGCTTCGTCCGGGGCTTTTCCGTCCACTTTGGAAGCCGACGATAGTCGACCCGCCACGTTGACGTTCCGCCCGATCACGGTGGTGTCTTGGCCTCCGGAGCTCCCGATGAAATGGGCAAGATAGACTCGCCCATGATGGATGCTCACCCCCATAGTGAACTCCGTCTGACCTTCCTTCCGTAACTCCGCAATTTTCTCCTGTAACAGGATCGCCGTTCGGAGCGCGTTCAGCGCTCCATAGCGGGAGCTGTGACCGGCACCAAAGGTGATCATCATCCCGTCGCCGAGAAACTTATCGACCTCGCCGCCGAAACGTTCGACGATCTCGACGAACCGATCGAATACCCCGTAGAGCTCCCGCGTGAGGTCGCGCTCGGAGACCAAACCCTCTGAAATCTTCGTGAATCCCCGCAGATCCAGGAACATCACCGTGGCGTTGACCGCGTTGCCGCTGACCTCCACCGACTCGGAGTAACGGTAGAAGCGAACGGGCCCGAACTGCTCGTTGATCTGTGCTTCGCTGATAACGGAAGGAAGCAATCGAATATGGTCTCGCACGTGGGAGACGATCTCGAACCTCTGAACGGCGTGAGCTAGCTCGTCGAACACCTCCAGAAGCGTCAAAGGATTCACTCCGGCGTCGACTTGAGACTTAAACAAACGGGATTTCCTCAATTTGCTTCCGAACCCCCAGACATCGGAAAGAAGATGACGTCGGGTTTCGGCGTTGAACAGCATTCTCGTCATGTAAGCCGGGAGAAGGTAGCTCTCCCTCTCGATAGACGGAAGATGGCGGGCCACCCTTGCTAAGAAAAGCGGATCTTCCGTCAGCACGCGCGCCTCGATCTCCTCATAGAGAAGGTCATAGATCTCCGAGAAGATCTCAACCGAGATGCGGTAGCGGCTGTTGTTGGCGAGAATGGTAGCGAAATCCACCTCCCCCACATCGGTAAGTGTCAGGGGAAGTTGATCATCGATGATGGCATCGGCAAGCGAGACCTGGACGTAGCGGCCCAGCAGGAACCTCAAGAATCCAGGGCGGCCTCGATCGACCTCCCGGCAAGCAGACTGCCAAACGTTCCGGAGAAAGCTCGCCAACAGAGGATGGATGGCGAACCTCGCCCGCTGTAGAGTCGGCGTCGCAGCAGTGAGGCGGGCCAACACGTCCGCGATCTCCTTGGAGTGAGACAGCCAGAATAGATTGACGAGGCCGATGCGCCGGTCTTGCATGAGGGAATTGACCAGCGTCCGCTCGAGCAAACCGGCATAGTCCTGCTCGGCCCGGGCAGGGGCGGGACCGACGCCTTCGCGTTGCGCTTCTGGACAGAGCTCGAGCAGAAGATGGGTCAGATAACCCTGGGCGAATCCTCGCAGGTGAGGGTGGTGTTGAACGTAGTAGACAATTTCTTCCCGATTGGCGAGCTCGCCGGCTGGAAGCGGAGGCAGGCTACCCCCGAGAAGCCGCTCGGCCTCTTCCTGGCTGCCTTCAATGAATCGGGTCGGGGCAAAACCCTTGACTAAGGGTGACGAATGCACCATGGAAGGCCAGGTAATAGAGCGCCCGGCGCTCTATTGTTCGTTGTTGATAAGCTCTTTGAGTTCTTTACCCGGCTTGAAATAAGGGACCTTCTTGGCGGGAACGTCGACTCTCTCACCGGTCTTGGGGTTGCGCCCCTTGCGCGACTCCCGTTGCCGGATTCGAAAGCTCCCGAAGCCGCGGAGCTCGATCTTATCGCCCCGGTGCAGAGCATTGATGATGCTCTTGAAGACGGTGTCCACAACGATCTCGGAGTGCCTCTTCGTGAGATCCGAGACTCTGGAAACCTCTTCGATCAATTCGGCTTTAGTCATCTTCCACGACTCCTCGTTTGTCCCCAGTTAATTTTGCAATTTAGCTAGGCTTGCTCAAGGTTTGCCAAGACCGGAAGGCAAGTGTTCGTCACCCCCCTGCTTCCCGAGTTGGCCGAGTTGGCCGAGTTGGCCGAGTTGGCCGAGTTGGCCGAGTTGGCTTTCTCATCATCCGTCGTTCTCAGCAGATTCGGCGGACCCAGTGGACGATATCACCGCCCCACTCAAGTCCGCGAAATCACCCAATGTTGCGTTGGGGGAGCCGGAGCTCGATGCCTGCGCTTCGTACTCGGCGGGATCGATGTCCATGTCGACCGCCCGGATGGAGAGCCCGACTTTGCGCTCGCCCTCGCTCATCTTGATGATTTTCATGCGATGGGTCTCGCCCACTTTTAACTTGTCCTCCGGCTTCTCGACCCGTTCTTCGTCCAGCTCAGAGACATGGAGCAAACCCTCGACCCCTTCCTCGATCTCGACGAAAGCGCCGAAGTTGGTAAGCCGCACGATGGTCCCTTCCACGACAACTCCGACCTTGTGCCTCTGAACGAACTCCTCCCAGACATCGGTGGACAATTGTTTCAATCCGAGCGATAGACGCTGGTTGTCGGCGTCGATGTTGAGGACCACCGCCTCGACGGTGTCGCCTTTCTTCAACACTTCAGACGGATGCTGGACCCGCTTGCTCCAGGAAAGGTCGGAAATGTGAATGAGCCCGTCGATGCCCTCTGCCACTTCCACGAAGGCTCCGAAATCGGTCAGGTTTCTGACTTTGCCCTCAATGCGTGAGCCCGGCTCGTATTTCTCCGCGAGAAGCTCCCAAGGGTTCTGCTCGATCTGCTTCAGCCCGAGACTGATGCGGCGCTCGTTCGTATCCACTTGTAGCACCATGGCCTCAACCGGATCTCCAACCGAGAGAACCTTCGAGGGGTGCTTGACCCGCTTGCTCCAAGACATTTCGGAAACGTAGATGAGACCCTCGACGCCGGGCTCCAGCTCGATGAAGGCACCGTAGTCGGTAAGGCTGACCACTTTGCCTTTGACGCGCGACCCGACCACGAACCTCTCCGAGGCCGATTCCCATGGGTTGGGGCGGAGCTGCTTGTAGCCGAGGGAGACCCGCTCCGCTTCCCGGTCGAACTTCAGAACCACGACCTCGACCTGATCGCCGACATTGAACAGCTCCGAGGGGTGGCTGATACGACCGTAGGACATATCGGTGATGTGGAGAAGCCCGTCGATGCCGCCGAGATCGATAAAAGCTCCGTAATCGGTGAGGTTCTTGACCACCCCGCGAAAAACTCTCCCCTCTTCGAGCGCCTCGAGCGTCTTGCCCTTCCGTTCGGACAGCTCCTCTTCCATGACCACCTTGCGGGACAGAACGATGTTCCCCCGCTTCTTGTTGACCTTGATCACCCGCATCCGGAGCTCCTGCCCCCTGAGACTCTCCAAGTTACGGACCGGGCGCACATCCACTTGGGAGCCCGGCAGGAATGCGCGCACGCCGATGTCCACCGCCAAGCCACCCTTGATTCGTTCGATCACTCGTCCGGTAACAACTTCCCTGCTCTGGTAGGAGGCCTCGATCTGATCCCAAACTTTCATCTTCTCCGCTTTTTCGCGGCTGAGGACCAGATAACCTTCTTTATCCTCCGCTTTTTCGAGCAGGACTTCTACATCGTCACCCACTTTAACGGTGAGATTGCCGAACTCATCCTGAAATTCTTCTAACCGTATTAGGCCTTCGGATTTATATCCGACATCCACTACGACTTCACTACGCGAGATCTGAAGAACCTTCCCCTTAACCACTTCGCCTTCAGCGATATTGGCGTTGTATTGATCAAGGAGCTTCTCGTACTCCTCCATAGGCATGAAATCTTCAGGTAAGGAATCTTCAGTCTGGCTTTCAAGCGTTCCTGAGTCTGGTACGTTCCCTCCTTCTATTACAGTTTTCTCGACGTCGTTCGCTTCAGGCATTAAAGTTTGTTACCTCCCTGCGGATTTTTCGTGTGGCGACCGAGTGAGACTGGAAGGGACCAGGGATAGTGGCTCGCTTCGCCGGCGCGGGTTTTCCCGCAAGCCGTTATGCTACCCTATTTTACGGGCTTGGTCAAGGCCCGCTCAAACCTGCTCAAGGTTGTCCCGAGTGCAGATTGGCAATCCTGGCGCGAGCCTCGTGCTCCAGCCGCGTGAGGCTCTCCTCGGGGCCTAGCCCGGTGGTATCGACTTCGATGGCGTCGGGGGCCCTCACCAAAGGGGCGTGTTGCCGGGCCTGATCGACCCGATCCCGCTCGCGGAGCTCCTCGATGACCCTCTCCTCGGTGACCCCGGGCTCGTGGGCCCTCTCCCGGTACCGGCGGCCGGCCCGGACCGACTCCTCGGCCACCAAGAAAAACTTGACCTCCGCATCCGGGAAGACCACGGTTCCGGTATCGCGTCCCTCCAAGACCACTCCCCCGTCCCTGCCGAGCCGCCTCCAAAGCTCCATGAGGGGACCCCGAACCTCGGGAAAAACAGCGATCCGGGAGGCCGCCTCGGTGACGTCGGACGTCCGGATAGCTGCGCTGACATCTTCCCCATCGAGGAAGATCTTCTCGTCATGCTCTCCCCCGAATCGTATTTCGCTTTCTCTGGCGATCTTGCCAAGGGACTGCGCGTCTTCCAGACTGACTCCCAGCTCGCGCGCCTTCCACGCGACGGCCCGGAAGGTGGCGCCGGTGTCGAGATAGAAGTAGCCGAGGCGTTGCGCCAAGCCGCGCGCGGTGGTGGTCTTTCCCGCCCCCGCGGGACCGTCGATGGTGATGATGAGGTTACGTGGCATGATGGGAAATTAGTCAGTGGCGCGGGGCCCCACGCCCACGCCTCACGCTCCGTAGGCGGGCGCGTGGGCTCACGGCTGTGCTCTTGGGCCGCTTTCTCTTGGCACCGGCAGACGTTTTTTGGGAGCCGGTAGACTTCAGCAAGGTTCGGGGAGAGAGCAGGCCAGAAATCTCCCTCGGGGTCAGGGGGCGAAAAGCCCCGGGCGGAAGGCCTTTATCGTCGAGGAAGCCGACCTTCTCCCGGTGAAGCTCTATGACCGGATGGCCAAGTGCCTTGAACAACCGCCAGATCTCTCGGTATCGTCCCTCTGATAGCACGACCCTCAATCGCGATTTTTCGGCTTCTTTCGTTTTCTTCTTCTGGCGTGCCCCCTGTTTCAAATTACTGACCGGCCTTCGCGGTTTGGCCCCGCGGTTTCTCTTCAACGCGCGGATTTTACGGACCGACGCAACTCTCAGCCACTGTCCCTCGACACGGATGCCCCTCTTGGCGCGCTCGAGGGTGAGCTCGCTCGGGTTTCCCCAGACGGTGAGCACGTACGTCTTGGGGATGCCGTAGCGAGGATGGGCCACCGTTTGAGCGAAGTCGCCATCGTCGGTGAGAAGCAACAACCCAGACGTAGCCATGTCAAGCCGGCCCACTGGGAAGAGCGAGCGCAGTGAGATCGGTAGAAGCTGCATCACGGTCCGGCGACGGCGGGGATCCGATCGCGTTGTCAAGTAACCAACCGGCTTGTTCAACAAGAGATATCGACGGGGTCGCTCGGGTCGGACGCGCACGCCGTCGACGCGAATGTCGTCGCCCGATGTATCGACCTTCCGGCCGGCTTGGGTCACCACCTCCCCGCCGACCTTCACCCGCCCCTCGGCAATCCATTGCTCGGCCTGACGACGAGAGGCGAGCCCCGAACGGGCAATGATTTTCTGAAGCCGTTCCTCCATTGATCAAATGTCCGAATGTCCGAATGTCCGAATGCCCGAGTCCCCGAGTGACTGCCTGATTGACTAATTGACTAATTGCTTACCGAGGGGCAGAACCGACTCAGCTTCCCTGGGGGCTCTCGTTCTCCGTGTCTACCTCTCGGGCCCCGTCGGGCTCACCGGGTTCGGTCGTTTCGTCTTCTTGACTGCTGTCGAGCTCGACCGTCTCTTGCATCGCGTCCCCAAGTTGGGAAGCGATTTCTTCGCCGAACACTTCCGCCATGTCTTCCAGGTTCGGCAGGTCATCGAGGCTCTTCAGCCCGAAGCGGATTTGAAACTCTTTCGTCGTGCCGTAGAGCAGAGGGCGTCCGACGACCTTCTGGCGACCCAGGATCCGAACGAGCTTTTTTTCGAGCAGAGTGCGGACCACACCTGCCGAATGAAGGCCGCGGAGCACCATGATCTCGGGAACGGTGATCGGCTGCCGGTAAGCGATGACGGCAAGCGTCTCGAGTGCTTGTATCGATAGTCTCGATGGAGGCTTGGACAAGAACAACCGACTTATCCTCTCGTGATACTCGGGGCGGGTCGTGATCTGGTAGCCGCCGGCCACTTGCGCTATCTGAAGCCCCCGGCCCGGGTGCTGGTATTGCTCGAGGAGCTCTTCCACCTGTTGCTTGATGCTCTCCCGCGAGGCATCCGGCAAGGCCTTCAGAAGATCCTTCAAGGCAAGCGGCTCTTCGGCCGCATAGAGAAGCGCCTCGATGCTGGCTCTTATTTGCTCGGCTGGAAGCTCACTGGCCGCGGACTCGGCCGGCGCTTCTTCAGTGGAGGTAGGTTCGAGGTGTTCGGTCACTCTGTACGACCCCCGTCGGTGGTGTCCGGCGGTCGGTCACTAGTTTCCGTCGCCGGAGGGACCGTTTCGTCTGGCCGCGAGACGTGAATCGGCCCGAAGGCCTTGGTTTGATAGACCCGCAAGACCCGCAGTCTGACCAGCTCCAACAGGGCAAGAAACGTCACGATGAGGAGCGCGCGGGTGGTGACATCGTCGAACAGCTGCTCGAACAAGATGTTCGTGCCCGGTGCGACTTTCGCAGTGAGGATCTGGATCATCTCTTCTACAGTGACCGTCTCCCGTTCGAACTTGATGCCTTTGCGCCAACTGATGCGCTCGAGAACGGAGCGAAACGCGGTGAGCAACTCGTAGAGATCGACGTCGACGAGCTCCTCTTGAGCCTGGGCATCGGCTTCGAGAAGCGAGGCAACCGCGGTCTCAGACCGAAGCCACATGGCACTTCGCAGGGTCTGCCGTTCGTAGAGCATTTGAGCGGCTTCCTTATAACGCTGGTACTCGAGAAGCCTTGCCACGAGCTCGTCTCGCGGGTCTCCCAGCTCGTCCTCGACTCCGTCTTCATGCGGCGGAGGAAGCAGCATCTTGGACTTGATGTGGATCAAGGTGGCGGCCATGAACACGAAATCCCCTGCGATGTTGACATTCAGATCTCTCATGATCTCCAAGGTGTCGAGGTACTGCTGCGTGATGGAGGCGATGGGGATGTCGTAGATATCAACTTCGTTTTTTCGGATCAGGTGCAGCAGCAAATCGAGAGGACCGTCGAAGGCCGGGAGCTTCACGTGATAACGAGGCTCGGCGTTCTGACTCTCTTCGTCGGAGGGCGGGCCGAGATAGAGCTCGGCGGTTGTCTTCGCTTTCAGGGACTCTTCGGTCATGGCAGCTTCACCGCGCGGCGGACTTCTTTCATCGTCTCCCGCGCCACCTTTCGAGCCTTCTCCGCCCCTTCATCGAGGATCTTCCATATCTTATCGGAACTCGACTCGAGCTCCTTGCGTTTTTCGAGGAACGGTTTCATGCGCGTCACCAAATGATCGGCCAGCGCTCCCTTGCAATCGATGCAACCGATGCCGGCAGTCCGGCAACCCTCGGCCGCCCAGGCTCTCGTCTTATCATCCGAAAAAACCCTGTGGAGATCGAAGACCGGACAAATATCGGGGTTCCCCGGATCGGTGCGGCGCTTGCGAGCCGGGTCGGTCATCATGGTGCGAAGCTTTTCCCGAATCGTCGGCTCGTCGTCCGACAGGCTGATCGTGTTCTTGTAACTCTTCGACATCTTCCGTCCATCGGTTCCCGGAAGCTTCGGAGTCGGAGTCAACTTGGTTTGTGGCTCCGGGAAGACCGGTCCATAGAAGTTGTTGAAGCGGCGGACTATTTCCCGGGTCAACTCAACGTGCGCTTGCTGATCGGCCCCCACCGGGACGACTTCCGCCTTGTACATGAGAATGTCCGCGGTCTGTAGGACTGGGTAGCCCAGGAACCCGTAGGTGTGCAGATCCTTGTCCGCGATCTGCTCCATCTGCTCTTTGTAGGTTGGTACACGCTCGAGCCACGGCAGAGGTACCACCATGGAAAGCAACACGTGCAGCTCGGCGTGCTCGGGCACGTGAGACTGGATGAAGAGCGCCGAGCGATCTGGATCGAGCCCGGCGCACAGCCAATCCACCGCCAGCTCCAACGTGTATTCTTTGATCTTGCTGGTGTCGGCGTAGTCCGTCGTCAAGGCATGCCAATCCACAATGCAGTAGTACGTCTCGTACTCGTCCTGCATCGCCGCCCAGTTCTCTAGCGCCCCAACCAAGTGGCCGAGATGGAGTCCCCCGGTCGGCCTCATTCCGGACAGAACGCGTTTACGGCTCACGTTCACGCCACGAGTTCGCGGAGAAAAAACGCGACCGGCCAAACTATCACCCCTACGATGAAGCCCAACACACCCGTTATGAACAAGCCAATTAAAATCAGGAAGCCATACGGCTCCATGTATTTATCATAGAGGTTGCCCCACTTCCGGGGAAGTGCCCAAGAAGCGATCCAGGAGCCGTCGAGAGGAGGCACCGGGAGCAGGTTGAAGACGCCCAGGAGAATATTCAACCAGATCCCGGTCCAGCATATGAGAACCAGGGGATTGTCCGGAGAAGCCACTCGAGCAGCGAATCCGTACAGGACCGTGAACATGATGGCCAACAGAAAGTTACTGACTGGCCCCGCTCCCGAAGTCGAAATCTGTCCCCACCTTAAGTCGCGGAAGTTACGTGGTTGCATGGGAGTGGGCTTGGCCCAGCCGAAAATCCACCCACCCATGAACAAACCCACTAGCGGGAACAGCACGGTGCCGATCGGGTCGATGTGGACGAGAGGATTCAACGATATACGCCCTTCGCGTAACGCGGTGTCGTCCCCTTGCTGAAGGGCTGCCCAGGCGTGGGCGCTTTCGTGGACACTTAGAGAGAAAAGGAGCACCAAGTAATGAATGAGGATGCGTTGAATCTCTTGAGGCTCCAAAGGGTTTCGGTTCCTCCCGGGTTATGGCCTCGCACTCTGGAAGATCGGCGGCATGCTAACACAGCAGGATCTGGCGGTCAACTTCCGATAAATAAAGGATTTAAACCTTCGTCGTGGCGCGCGTGCTTGGCTTGGTTGGCTCAGCCCATTTCGGCGAGATGCTGATGGACGCGCTCGGCCAAAAGAGGGCCGACGACGGCGGCGAGCTCCTCGACCGTCGCTTCCTTCACGCGTTTGAGGCTCTTGAAGCGATCCATGAGGAGCTCCCTCTTGCGCGGCCCGATGCCTTGAATGTCGTCCAACTTCGAGTGGAAGTTGCGCATCGCTCTTCTTTGGCGATGGAATGTGACCGCGAAGCGGTGCGCCTCGTCCCGGACCCGCTGGACAAGCTGCAGCGTGGGAGAGCTCTTCGGGAGCATGATGGGCTCCGCTCGGCCATTCTGGAAGAGCACTTCCTCTTTCTTGGCAATGCTGACCAGGGGTAGATGCGAAAGGCCGAGCTCGGTAAGGGACGTGAGGGCCGCCGAGAGTTGCCCTTTGCCACCGTCAATCAGTATCAGATCGGGCTGCTCGGTGCCTTCCTCGAGCACACGCCGATAACGTCGCAAGACGACTTCCCGCATCGATGCAAAGTCGTCGGGTCCGTGGGCAACGGTTTTGATCTTGTACTTGCGATGCTCGCTGCGTTTGGGCTGTCCATCTTCGAAGACCACCATCGATGCCACGATGTCGCTACCCTGGATGTTGGAAACGTCGAAGCCTTCGATGCGGCGGGGCTCGTCAGGAAGGTCCAAGAGCTTGCGCAGAGCCTCGAGACGCGATGCAGCCTGGCGACCCTCCTCCTGATTGGCAAGCCCGTACGCCAACCGGGCGTTCCGACAGACCAAATCCACCATGCGTCGCTTGCCACCGCGGCGCGGCACTGCGACCTCTACCCCGCTTTCCCGCCGACTCGTGAGCCACTCCTGAACCAGCTCCCGCTCGGGAAAGTCGATGGGCACATGAATTTCGGCGGGTAGATACCGCCCCAGCTCGTAATATTGTTTCAAGGCCGCGCTCAGGACATCCGTGTCTTCCAACGCCTCGAGTTTATCCAAAACGAAACTGTCGCGATCGACGACCTTCCCCGACCGCATCGAGAAAACCTGGAGCACCGCTTGGTCCCCTTCGCGATAATAGCCGAAGATATCCCTCTCCTCTCCGCGCACGGTCGCCATCTTTTGACGGGTACTGAGATCCTCGAGCGTTCGCACCGTATCCCGCAACCGACCCGCCTCTTCGAAACGCTCTTCCTCCGCGGCGCGATACATCTGCCTTTTGAGCGAAGCGACGAGGTCGTCGTTCTTACCCTCCAGGAACAGACGGGCGCTCTCCACGTTTTTCTTGTACTCCTCGAGGGTGGCGATACTCTCGACACAGGGTGCAACGCAACGTTTGATCTGGTACTGGAGGCAAGGCCGCGGACGGTGGCCGTCCAGCTTTTCGTTGCAGTTTCGGACACCGAAGAGCCGATGCACCAGGTTCTGCGTCTTTCGCGCGAGACTCGCTGGAACATAGGGACCGGAGTAAACCTCGCCATCAGTGCCTGGTCGCCGGACGACGTATATCCGGGGGTAGTCCTCCCCAACCGTCAATTTCAAATAGGGGTGATTCTTGTCATCTCGGAGTAGAACGTTGTATCGGGGCTTGTGGGTCTTGATGAGGCTGTTTTCAAGGATCAACGCCTCCCGCTCGGTGTCGGTGGCCACGACTTCGAGATCCCGGATGGACTCGATGAGTCGATCCAGCCGGGGACTGTCGATGCGGGAGCCTTGGAAGTAAGAGCGAACCCGATCCTTCAACGAGCGAGCCTTGCCCACGTACAGGATCTGGCCGCCTCGGCCGCGAAAGAGATAGACGCCCGGTGTAGAAGGAAGCTCGGCCAGTTTTTGTGCTAGCACCTCGTTCATAGAACGTTTGTCTATAGAATAGCCCAGTGTTCACTCGTTTGAGGACCGTCGCCTCCCCCATCGCCCTGCCACTTCTGTCACTTCTGCTCGCCGCTGGCCCACCAGCCCACACTCAAGCACCAGACGAGATTCTAATCCGCGGTGGATGGCTTTTCGATGGAACCGGCGACACAGTCATTCCCAACCCCGGCATTTGGATCCGCGGCGGAAAATTTCTCCAGGTCGGCGGCGACCTTCCGTCAGACCCGTCCGAGATCATCGAGCTCGATGACGAAGACTATGTCCTGCCGGGGTTCTTCGATCTCCACGCACACTACGCGCTCGATCTATTCGGTCGAGGGCGCGTCGATGATACACGAGCATACCCCGCGATATTCCTCGCCAACGGGGTGACCTCGACGTTTCCCGCCGGAGAGGTCAATCCCGACGAGATGCGGAAGCTACGGCTGCGCATCGATCGCGGCGAACAACCGGGACCGCGCATTTTCAACTCCGGCCCGTATTTTGGAACCGCCCGCTATGATTGGGATGCCGAAGCGACGCCGGAAGATGTCCGCCGTGAAGTCGACGAATGGGCCGCCAAGGGTGCACGTGGTTTCAAGGCGAAGGGCATCGCTCCTGACCAGCTCCGCGCGCTGATCTTTCAGGCACACCAACATGGGCTAACGGTCACCGGCCACCTAGGATCCGGCTTTCGCGATAGCGTCAACCCTCGCGACGCCATCCTCAATGGGTATCGACCGCATCGAGCATTTCTTGGGCGGGGACGGCATCACTGACGACAAGCCCGCTTACTCATCGCTGGTCAACGTTAAGGCAGACAGTCCCGAGATCGAGTCCATTGTGCGGATGTACCTTCGGCACGGAGTCTACTTCGATGCAACGCTGGGACCTTACGCCTGCGTGGGTCGCGCCGACGCCGGGGTCTGTGAGTTCTTTGTCGACGAGAAAAAGTATCTGACCCCTTACATGCGAGAGGTCTTGAGCAAGCGATCCCCGGAGCAAATCCAAGAGTTCGCCCAGATCTACGACGTCAAGAAGGAAACGGTTCGGGCCTTCTACGATGCGGGTGGTGCCGACTTCATCACGCTCGGAACCGACCGCCCGAGCCGGGGCCACTACCTCTCGGGCTTCTACGTCCACCGCGAGATGCACGCCTTGACCAGAGCGGAAATTCCAAACTCGGCGGTGCTCAAGATTGCAACCGTGAACGGTGCCCGCGCCCTCGGCGTCGGAAGCTATCTGGGAACGGTAGAAGTGGGGAAACTCGCGGACCTGGTGGTGGTTAGAGGAAATCCGCTCAACGATATCCGGAATACGCGGAATGTGCGCCTCGTCATCAAAACAGGGACCCCGCATGATCCAACCGAGCTCCTGGCGTCGATGGAGGGCATGATAGGGCCCAGCGGGCCGGAAGACATCCCGAACTGGGCCAGATGGTAGCCCCCAGTTCGGACTTGACGCAAGCCCCAGAGTGAATAAGAAATAGCACCCGAGGGCGGAGGCAGCGAGACCGCACTCACTGGCAAGGCGATTCTCCCGCGCCCGACTCCTCCGGCGTGTCAATTCCTTCGTCCTCGCCTTTCGATTGTCATATTGCCTAAATAGGAAAGGGGTGTCTCATGCGCACACTGACACTGTTGGGATTGCTATCGGTGCTACTCGCGGCCGGGGCTGGCTGTGCCACGCCCGAGGAACGAATCGTGGACTACTACCTAGCCGCCGTCCGAGATGGCCAAGACGGGATCGTGGCCGGTGTGTCGTTGGTGAGTTTTCCCGAAGAGGACATCCAGTCCTGGGAGATCGTCGAGATCGGCGGTGATGTCTTAAGATTCCTGTCAAAGAAAAACGATGTATGGTTCCCCAAGCCCAAACCCGTCCCCGTCATGGGGACAGAAAAGGAGAACCATACATCATGGGAAAGGTACTACCGAGTCAGCGATTGCTCAAGCAGTTCGAGGAACAACTGGTATTTGGGGAGATGAATCTCTCGGAGATCGTCCGGTCGGGAGCTCAGATGATGCTTCAATATGCGTTGGAGCGCGAGGTGACGGAGGCGTTGGGTCGAAATTACTATGAGAACGCTCCGGCAACGACGAAGGAGAAGGGACGACGCAACGGGTATGAGTCGCATCGGGTCCTCACGGGCGAGGGAGCGGTAACGGTGCAAGTGCCGCAGGTACGAGAAACAGAGAAGGTGTTTCAGTCAAAGATTCTCGACGCCTACGTGAGCCGGACCGAGAAACTCGATGAACTGATCGCGCGGATGTACGTCCACGGGATGTCGACGCGTGACATTGAGGCGACGTTCGCGGACGTGCTGAGCGGCACGGGTGTCTCGAAGTCGGTGGTGAGCCGGGTCACACGGTGTCTGTCGGAGGATTTCGAGGCGTTTCGAAAACGGGATCTCTCGAACGAGAAGCTGTTGTATCTCGAGCTCGACGGCACGTACCTGCGCTACCACCAAGGAGCGGAGAGGAAAGAGCCCATCCTCGTTGCGACCGGCTATCGCGCTGATGGGACGCGAGTTCTTCTTCATATCGGTGTCGGCAACCGAGAATCCTACGAGAACTGGAAGGGGTTCTTGCAGGAGATGGTGGCCCGAGGAATGAGGGAGCCGTTGCTCATCGTGACGGACGGGAATCCTGGAGTGCTCAAAGCGATCGCAGAGGTCTTCCCTCGAAGCCTCAAGCAACGTTGCCAGAAGCACCGCCTCGAGAACATCCTGGGCAAGGCTCCGAAGGAAGTGCGCGACGAACTCAAGGCGGCCATCCTTGAGTCGTTCCATGCGAACAGCTACGAGCAAGGGCTGAAGAAGGGTCGGGAGGTGATCGCTCGGTACCGCCAACGATTCCCGAGCGCGATGAAGTGCATGGAAGAGACCCTCGAAGCGTGTCTTCAGGCGCTGCGCCTTCCTGCGGCGCATCACAAAAGGCTTCGCACGTCGAATCTACTTGAGCGCACGTTCGGAGAGCACAAACGTCGCACAAAGGTCATTCCTCACTTCTTCACCGAGGAGGCCGCGATGAAACTCTCGTTCGCTGTGCTCTTGGCCGTCGCAAACAAATGGCGCGGCGTGAGGATGGATGTCTTCGCCG
The DNA here is from genome assembly GCA_965222425.1 of Candidatus Marinacidobacterales bacterium. Classification (GTDB taxonomy): domain Bacteria; phylum Acidobacteriota; class Vicinamibacteria; order Marinacidobacterales; family DATDRI01; genus CBDCNP01. The sequence goes on along the minus strand of CBDCTW010000019.1, from coordinate 8,613 downwards.
CTAGGAAAGTCGAGGAGCTTCGCAACGAGCTTCTCCCGCAAGGCACGTCGGAGGAATCAGCAGCTTAACCGAGCGCGGGGAACCGTACGAAGATTTGACAGGAAAATTAAGACTTGACCAGATCGGCCCAGAGTCCACGGAGCCCTACCGGCTCACCGGATTCCGGGATGAGCACTTCGAGGCGAAAGCGGTCTACGACGCAAAAACGGTAGAGAATGACGAGTTCCTGAGGGCCAACGAGAAAAACGCTATTCGCTACCAGCAGAAGCTGAAGGACGATCCAGAGTACAGATACGCGAGCGGCGTCATGGCCGAGTTCCAAGAGGTCTGGGAGCAGAAACTCGAAACCCAGAAAAATCTCCAGAACAAAGTCAAGGAAGCCCATGAAGCGCTGGAGCGGGAGAGAAGCAGCATCCGCATGTCGACCAGTATCCCCCTGAAAAACTCCTTCAAGGGTGATGTGGCGGTCAAGCGGGCCAAGGTCAATGTCAACGGCGGGTCCGGAACAAAGACCTATACGCTGGTTTTGCGCAAGTACAACATCGTGGATTCCAAAACCGGGCTGAGCCCCGTCGCCAAGTGGATCATCACCGAGATCGAAGGCTAGGCGGCAGGGACACCGCTAGCAGCGACCTGGAGTGTCGGGGCTACGGTAGAGGCTGGTCCCGGTGCACCTCCCACCAGGTCCGCCACCGGGCGATCGCCTCTGCCCTACCGGCTTCCTCCCCCTGGGCATCAAAGGCGATATCCTCACCCGTCGCCCGACGCAACGCCTGGGCAGCTTGAGCCTGCAAGAAAGCAGGCGTGTCGGATTCTAAGAGCTCTATCAGAGCCTCGATGCCGAGCACATTGCGCCAGGCCAGCAGCGCCTCCGCGCCACGAAGGCGCGCCCAGGGATCGTCGGCGTGATAGGCAATCTCTTCCAAGAGCTCCTCGACCTCGGCTCCTTGCGGTGCGCGGGCCAATGCCGTAACCGCGTTCTCACTCACGTTCAGCTCCCCGGTGGCCATCATACGGTGGACTTCTTCTCCGACCGACAAAAAACGTGAGATCGCATCTGCCGGGGGCTCGCCCTTGGAGTCTGCGATCTCGGCGAGCGCTTCGGCAGCGCGCTCCGCGGGGTCGACTATCCGCTCCGTTCCCGGGAGTGTCGCGGTGGCACCGGCCTCATCGCCCAGTGATACCGCGGCCATGTTGAAGGCGAGCCACAGTCCGCTTGCCACGACGCCTCCGGTTGCGGCAACTTTCGCGAGCGCCACGATCTTTTGTTCCGCCCCGATGAGATAGCGAATCACCCCGGCGAGAACGAGCCCCGCGCCGAATGTGCAAACCACCGCCGGCCCGCTAGGGAGGTCATACGAATAAGACAGTGACAGGCCCACCATGCTGACCAGCGTCCCGACCATCCAGCCTACGATGAGCCGAGCCACGATGCCCCGAGCAAACAGCATCGCGATCACCGTGGGGATAATCAAAAACGAGAAAACCAGCAAAATGCCAGCCATCGACACGCTGTAGGTAATGACCAAACCGAAGGAAGTGTAAAAAAGAAAATCCCACCAACGCAGACTCCATCCCTCGGTCTCGGCTCGCTCCGGGTCGAGAGACAAAGTCAGGAACCGGTGCCGGAACTGCCAATGGAAGAGGCCAATCAAAACGTAAGCGATCGCGGTCTTGATGATGAGTGGCCACGTCACCCATAGGAGCGCACCGGTCAGCATCGCCTGCACGAACTCCGCGCCGTGCGGCGACTGGTCGGCGATCAAGATGCCGCCCGCCGACGCGACGGCGAACGAGATACCAATGATCGCCTCTTTAGGGATGCGTTGTTCTGACAAACGCAAGACCGAGAAGACCGCCGCGGCGATGAACGTGAAAAGCAACGAGTAGAGGTAGCCCGCCGTCCCATTCGGCTCGTAGCCCAGCAGGAACCCAAAGGCCGCCCCGAGTGCTGCGATCTGCGCCAGGGCGAGATCGACGAAGATCACGCCGCGGGAGACTACATGCAAGCCGAGGTAGACGTGAATGCCCATCAACACCAGGCAGGCGACGAAAGGCGGCAGTAGAACTTCGAGTGCCAGCTCCACAGATCTCCCCTAATCACTCTCGCAGTCGGGAAATCCGGACTTCATCATGTTGATCCAGGTGTCCACGAGTGAAAAATAATCCAAAGTCTCTTCCGATCCTCCGGTGTACTGAGGAGCGTACAGGAACTTCGCACCGGTACGCTCGGCTATCAAGGTCGGAATCCGCTCATCGAAGTAATCCGCGACCCAAAGCACCTGAATCTTCTCCGTGCGCATGAGCGCGATCAAGTCGGCAACGTGGGCCGCCGAGGGCGGAATCCCGGGGCGTCGCTCGACGTAGTTGGCAATCTGGATCCCGAATCGGTCGGTGAAGTATATCCAGTTCAGGTGATAGGCGATGATCCGCTTGCCGCGTAGGCACTCTGCCTCCCGCATCCAACCGCTCAGCTTCGAGATCAGAGGGCGACCGCCCATCTCGTTGCCCTCGAGAAAAGGCAGGAGCTCGTGACGCATCTCGAGCTCGGCAAGCTTGTCGCCCACCAGATCGACGAGCTCGGCGCCGAACATCTTCTCGTGAATGCGACGCTTGAAGTCTTGAAAACGTTCCTGATAGTAGGCGGCGTTTTCCGGATCGACGTTCCGCAGACCGGTCTTGATGTTATTGGCAATGATCACCGCTCGTAGGGGGTCCATATGCACATGGGGGTTGCCGAAAATGTGAATGTCCCCACTGGCGCGACTCGGATTGTCGGGCACCTGAAGCATGAGTACATCGGTGGCTATCGAGACGTATCCCACTTCGCCCTCTCGAATCCTAGGATTGCGGGATTTGTCGATCACAGCCGGCATCCACATCTCGAGGTCCAGGCCGGTGGAGAGCAAGAGGTCGGCCCGGCTTACCATCATGGCGTAGCTCGGCTTCGCCTGAACGAAGTGGGCATCCTGCCGGGCCGCGGCAATGGAAGCGACCTCGCCGCGCTCGCCGACGATCTCCTCCGCGATGTCGCGGTATACGGTCAATGACGCGACGACACTGAGGTTATCCTTTGGCCGGGCCTCGACCGCCGGACCCGGGACGGAGAACGCCAAAAGCACGGGAAACAGTATTCTCGACAATGAAATCATAACTCTCAGCCCTCTCATCTCAATACCTTTCATGCTTGTGGGGCCCGAGGGACCACGTCACTTGGAAAAAGAGTCGGCTCTCGCTGTCCGGCTCCTCGAACATGCGCGCGCTATGTGAGTATTGGACGCGAATCCGTACCCACTCGCTCTGCCACCAATCCACATAAGGCGAAACACCCCACAGGCTGGAACCCGGCTCTTCGGGTAACTCGGTCCAGTCGCCGCGCAAGCCGAAAAACAATCGGCGGTTTAGCTTGTAGGTTGCGTAAGCATAGGCACCGAAGCTGTCGCTCGTACGCTCCAATTCCTCACGCCGCTGCCATAGGAACTCCCCGCGGACATCGAGTCCCTTATAGAGCGCGCGGGAGGGTGGCGTCCAGTTCAAGTTCCAATCGGCCCCGACTACCAGGGTCCGGAAGTCGCCGAGCTCGTCGTTGACTCCAGTCGATGCGGAAATCCCGACTTCCAGATAAGTGGCTTCCGAGAGGTCCCAATAATTCGTCTCGTGAAGCGTGATGACCGGCTCATCGAAGCCTCGACCCGAAAAACTGACATCGTTCTCATCGTTGGTCACCTGCAACCAGAGCTCGTTGTAATCCCCAAGAAAAGCCCCCGGCAACCAGGAAAGTCCGACTCCGGTGCCACGGAGTCCGTCTTCTCCGAAGAACGCCTGATGCACTAGGGGCCGCCGCGATTGCGGCAGCGCGTGTTGATGCCAGCGATTCAATTTACCGAAATCGTTGCGGATGGCGCCGAATTTCAGACCCAGGCCGCCGGGCAAGGATATCCAGTCAATGTACGCCTCTTCGAGCTCGAACTCGTCTTCCTCCAGGACGATGAAGGCCTTGGCCAAGGAGAAAGGATCGAGCGGCGCCTGGAACGCAAACTCGAACTCGGCGAGACGAAACTGATTGCTTTCGGGGTTGCCGGTGTCATCCGAAAGCTCGAGGAACGTGTCACCGGTGACCGAGATCTCCGGATTGAGCCTGTTGAGATTACGGGTCTTCCCGGTGAACGTGCGTTCCGGGGTCGGCGCCAGCTCTTCTTGACCGGCGGTCGCAGCGCTCCCGGCACGCGGTCCCTCGCCCTCTCCGAGGATTCCCGCTAGCTCCGCCTCCAAAGCCGCCCTCTCTTCGGCATCGAGTGCCGATTCGCTTTCCTCCTCCACCGGCGCGGCCTCATCGCGTGCACCACGTTTCTTTAGTTTCTCTTCCAGGGCGGCGAGGCGAGTCTCGTATTCACTCTGTAATGAATCGAGCGACGACTCGAGTGCAGCGATGCGTTGTTGCAGAGCGGCAATCTCCTTCTTCTCCTCCTGAGTCGTCGCCCCAGCTGGCGCAGCCACCAAACAAAAAACTAGGGCCAAATTCTTTATGACACGTGTCGATTCTTTTTTCATCGCATGTTCCCTTTTTGCTTCCTCTACACATACAAGACTTCGCGATCGGCGAACGGCCGCGTAAATGAAAAAGACCGAGCTTGGTTGCGGACGCAATCCTGCTCGCATTCAGCGAGCGAGGAGGTGAAAGTTATGCGGTGAGTGGGGGAGAGCGAGAGAGGCGGCAAAAACCGGTGAAGTGAGGTGTGACACAAAGGGAAAGAGCAGCCGTGGCGGCAGGAGCGAACAGAGGTACGGTGAGACGGGAGCTTACGTGCAGCGCCCCCTTGAATATCTTGCAGACCACGCAAACGTGGACGGGGTCCACCAGGCGAGCGTGATCGGGTACCAAGCCATAGCCGTTTCCGGGCTGGCAGTTCTCGCCGTCAACCGTAACCGGCGATACCTGGGCCGGAAACGGACCTACGTTCTCCTCGAGTAAGTGAGAGGGGGAGAGCCAACCCGATGCGGCGACGAGGCCGATCAAAACCAGGGCAAATATTGCACGGAAGGAACGGTGGCGGCGCACGGTCTTAACCTCGACTCAAAGTAACATGCGGTAGCGAACGGATCAAACTAGCGAGCCAAACTACTAGAAGACCACGAGACTCAGACCGCCTCGGGAGTTCCCGCGCTCACACCCCGGGAGCCGCGCTGACCGACGCGGTAGGGCTCGTTGGTCTGCGGTGACCGCCAGTTGTCGAACAAGCCGATGATCTGTACGCAAGCCAGGGTGCAATAGGAGGCACAGCTCTTCGGTGTGGAGAACTCTCGACGAATGTCTTGCTTCGTGTATTGTACGAGCGGTACATCGGGGTAGCCTCTTTGCTGCGAGCAATAATGCACCCGCCCATCCTCACAAATGTAGAGATAGCGCGCGCCGGCCCTGCATCGCCACTGGTTGGACTGTCCGTGCGCCAGGTTCTCTCGGAACTTGGTGAACCGCGCATAGCTTCGTTTCCCGTGCTCTCTCAGACGATCGTAGACACTCATTTCGGTTTCGTTCAATCGTTCGAGGCGGCCGCCCTCGTTGTGGATGATCCCGAGCGTGGTGCTGAAGCCAAGCTCGACGGCGCGCTCAGAGACGCTGATAGCATCTTCCGGATTTCGAATGCCACCACCAATGACCGAGTTGAGGTTCACGTAAAATTCAGCATGGCGACGCAGGTTCTCCAGCTTGGAATCCAAAACCTTTAGGCTTTTCTTTGAGACCTTGTCCGGATTGACGTTGTCGATGGAAATCTGAAGATGCTGCAATCCAGCCTCGTTCAGCCGCTGGATCCGCTCGGGGGTCAAGAAATAGCCGTTGGTAATGAGTCCCGCGATCATGCCGAGGCGGCGAATGTGGCGAATGATATCGTCTAGCTGCGGATGAAGAGTCGGTTCTCCCCCACTGATCGTAATGATGGAGGTTCCCAGCGACGCGAGATGATCCAGGCGCCGTTTCATCTCTTCCAGCGGTACCGGCTCCGAGAAATCGTCGAACTCGTTGCAGTACGTGCAGGCGAGATTGCAGCGCCGCATCGGTATGATATGGACGAGGATCGGGTGGCGCGTGGAGAGAAGCCCCCGGGCGATCATCCAGAACTCGGTGAGCCGGATCCTCACCTTGTTTCTCGTCTTCATAAGCCAGAACCCGAGGGGCTAGGCCCTCACGACTTCGCTAAATATTACCGTTTCCTGCAAAAGGGTCAAGCGTACACCGATGAATGGGCTCACGCCGGGCTAAAACATCCTCAACAGGCGGTTTCATCCTCGTTTCTGGGGTGTGTTTATTCGCCGCGAATTATCTCGATGTCCGGTGGCAGCTCGAGCTCGAAGATCTTGGGGGGGAGAGGCCCGTTCACACGAACGTCCAGGAACTCCAGAATCGTCGTATCCTTGTTCAGCTCGTGAAACACCGTCCGTTCCGGAGCCCAATTCTCCTTGTTGAGTGTCATGTCGATGGCCGCAAAGACCGAGGCGGCGGAGTCCGGCTTCGGAACCAGCTTCAGAACCACGTGCTGGTCATCCTCTTCGAGGAGACTCACGTCGTAGTGCTTGCCAATCTCGGCATTCGATCTTCCGAACCCGACGAGCAGATCGGCGCCGGACCCTCGCCTCTGACCCTGCGTGAACTCCTGAGCCTGATGTGCGATGGGGTTATAGAGCAGGATCTTGCCGTCTTTAACGAGGAGCACTTTGCCGTCCGGAGGAGCGTACTCCCACCGAATGTTTCCAGGAACCTTCATGTACAGTTTGCCCGAGCTCTTCTCTTCTTCTTCCAAAATGTGGTCGCGGTTCGTCTGCTCGAAGTCAGCTGCGAGAGTCTCGAGACTGTCACCCGCTTTGCCCATGGCAGCTAGGATCTCTTCCAGGCGGTCGAGAGCGAATGAAGAGTTGGCGGTGGCGAGAAGAAGGGCGAGGGTGACGAGAAGCGTCATCGTTTTATCGTCTTACTAACCTCTAGCCGACGTCCCCGGCCTTCACGAGGTGCGAGGCGTTGGCGTGGTCGACGACTCGTCCGTCCAGCATCTCGATTACGCGATGTCCGACTGCTGCCGCTTCCGGGTTATGAGTGATCATGACGATGGTCTGCTTTCTTTTGCGATTGAGGTCGGCGAGCAGCTCCAATACAAGACGGGAGTTCTGGGAGTCGAGGTTTCCGGTTGGCTCGTCGGCCAAAATGATCGCGGGGTGGTTCACCAATGCGCGGGCCAGAGCGACACGCTGCTGCTCTCCGACCGAAAGCTCGAGCGGTTTGTGATGAAGCTTGTGGGCCAACCCTACAATGTCCATCAATTCCGCGATCTCCCCTCCTCCAGCGCGTCCATTGCCGAAGATTTGCTGTGCGATCTCTATGTTCCCCTGCACGGTCAAGGTCGGCAGGAGGTTGAACCTCTGAAACACAAAGCCGATCTTCTCGCGGCGGAGACGAGTGCGCTCGGAGTCGTTGGCAAGGCTGAGATCCTCGCCATCCAAGATCACTTTGCCGGAGCTAGGACGTGCCAAGCCACTCATGAGATGAAGAAGCGTGGACTTACCACAGCCTGAGGGGCCCATGATGGAGACGAACTCACCGGCTTGGATCTCGACATTGACTCCTCGGAGAGCCGGGACCTCCACCTTCCCGACCTTATAGATCTTCCGAAGGCCGACGACTTTGAGAATGCTTCCGGTCGATTCCATTACACGGCTCTAGCTACTCGAAGTTCAGAGCTTCCACCGGATCCAGCTTAGCGGCACGATAGGCAGGGTACAAGGCCCCCAACAACCCGCCACAGATACCCAGAAGCGCGGCGATGACGAACTGGCTCGGGACCAGGGAAACGGTGAGAGTCGGAAAGAAAGCCAGTATGGTGAAACGACCCAACAGAGAAAGACCATAACCAACGACCACACCGAGCAGGCATATGAGGAACGACTCGGTGATGACCAGCCGGATGATGTACATCTTCCCGGCTCCCAGCGCCTTCAGCACACCGATCTCTCTCGTTCGCTCGATGATTGTCGTGTACATGGCCAACAGAATCACCATGAAGCTGATGAGGACGGCGAGGGATGAGAGCACTCGGACGAATTGCTTCAGACCCAGCGCGTTGTCCCTGAGCTCTTCCACGAATCCTTCCATGGCCGTCACTTTGTAACCCTCGAATTTCTTTTCGAGGGCGGCGGCCACTTCACCGACGTCGCTCCCTTCGTTGACCCTGATCATAAAGAACGACACCTTGCCCGGTTGGCCGCTCGCTTCCTGGAGCGCGGCGAGGTCGACATAGATGCGAACCCCGGCGCCAGCCTTACAGATACCGGCAATTTCGAAGTCCCGGCCCATCATGCGAAGGCGGTCTCCGAGGTCGAGTTGGTCTGCACTCGATAACACGGTATCAATTATAATGTCGTTAGGTTTTTGGAACACCGTGCCGTCCACGACCTGCACTCCATTGCCGATTTCATTATAAGTATCCAGGTCGACCCCAAAGATCGCGACCAGCTTCTTGGTTTCTTTGATGCTGGTTATCCGCCAGTACAAGATGGGGGCAACCGCCCTCACCCCGTCCACTTCCCCCAGTTTCTCCGCCAACCGTTCCGACATCACACCCGTAT